>NZ_JAAEDL010000016.1 GCF_018129005.1 Neoroseomonas eburnea | reverse complement strand
CCGATGGCCGAGCTCGCCGCGCCGACCGCGGCCGCGCCCGTGCGCACGGCAGCGGCGCCGGCGACCATGGCGCCCCCTGCCGCGAGCCCGGTGCCGACTGCCGCGCCCGCGCCGAGCTGCGGTCCGCCGGAGATCAGCCCGTTGGCGATGCCCGGCCCGAAGATCCCGAGTGCCAGCAGCGCCAGCGCGGCGAGCACGATGGACATCGCCTCGTCGATGGTCGGCTGGTTGGCGCCGAAGCCTGCGGTGAACTGCGCGAAGAGCGTCGAGCCGATGCCGACGATGACGGCCAGCACCAGCACCTTCACACCGGAGGAGACGACGTTGCCGAGCACGCGCTCGGCGAGGAAGGCGGTCTTGCCGAACAGCCCGAAGGGCACCAGCACGAAGCCCGCCAGCGTGGTCAGCTTGAACTCGATCAGCGTCACGAAGAGCTGGATCGCCAGGATGAAGAAGGACAGCAGCACGACCGCCCAGGCGAACATCAGGATCGCGATCTGGACGAAGTTCGTGAAGAACGAGATGTAGCCCATCAGCCCGGAGACGGCCTGGAGCAGAGGCCGCCCGGCATCAAGGCCGACCTGCGCGACACGTCCCGGCTGGAGCAGCTGCTGTGCCGTGATGGTCGAGCCCGAGGCGACCAGGCCGAGGCCGGCGAAGCTGTCGAAGATGACCTGCGCGAGGAAATTCCAATTGTCGATGATCCAGGCGAAGACGCCCACGAAGAGGGTCTTTTTGATCAGCCGCGCGATGATGTCGTCGTCCGCCCCCCAGGCCCAGAAGAGCGCGGCGAGGGTGATGTCGATGACGATGAAGGTGGCAGCGAGGAAGGCCACCTCGCCGCCGAGCAGCCCGAAGCCGCTGTCGATGTAGCGGGTGAAGACGTCGAGGAAGCGGTCGATGACACCGGTGCCGTTCATGGCACGTCCCGAGGTGTGCGAGGTTGCGGCGCCACGACCACGGCTCAGCGGCCATGGAACATCTGCGCCGCGCCCGGCTGGTAGCCGGCGCCCGGGGCGAGGAAGCGCTCCAGCTGCTCGCGCGCCTGCTCCTCGCCGCTGGCCACGCGCGCGGCCTCCAGCGCCTGGGCGCGGCCCTGCGCGGCGAGGAGGGCGGTAAGGTCCGCGATCTGCTGGGACTGGAGGGCCAGGAGCTGGTTGCCCGCCTGCGCCGCCTGAAGCGCGCCGGTGGCGCCCTGGCTCTGGCCGATCAGCGCTTCGATCTCGGCGCGTGTGCCGGTGAGGTTGCCCACCACGGTCGCCTGGGTCATCAGCGCGTCCTGGAAGCCGGCCACCGAGGTCTGCCAGCGCTCGCGCGCATTGGCGAACATCTGCTGGCTGGAGCCGAGCGAGGCGGCGCCGCCGTAGCCTTGCGTGAAGGCGCGCTCGATGTCGGTGACCTCGTAGGCGAGGCGCTGGGCGCGGGCGATCAGCTGCTGCGTCCGCGCAAAAGACTGCTGCAGCCGCATGAGCGAGGAGTAGGGCAGGCTCGCGAGGTTGCGCGCCTGGTTGATGAGCATCTGCGCCTCGTTCTGGAGCGAGGCGATCTGGTTGTTGATCTGGTCGAGCGCGCGGGCGGCGGAGAGGATGTTCTGCGCGTAGTTCCACGGGTCGAAGACCGTCCACTGCGCCTGGGCGGGCGTGACCGTGACGGGGAGCGGCAGGCCGAGCAGGGCGGCGCCGACCAGCGCGGCGCGAAGCGGGCGGCGGATCATGGGGCGGTATCCTCCGGAGGGTCGGGCAGGAGCTCGGCGGCCCAGTCGAGGCCACGGCGCAGCAGCCAGGCGCGCGCGAAGCCGCTGCGGCCATAGGCGCCGACGATCTCGGTGATGGTGGCCTGGTCGGCTTTGGAGGAGGCAGCGCAGAAGGCGAGCGCGACCTCCGACAGCCCCAGTTCGAAGAGCCGGTTGCCGCGGCGGGACTGGCAGTAGTAGTCGCGCTTGGGCGTCGCGCGGGCGAGGATCTCGGTCTGCCGGTCATTCAGCCCGAAGCGCGCATACATGGTGGCGATCTGCGGCTCCAGCGCACGCTCGTTCGGCAGGAAGACCCGCGTTGGGCAGCTTTCGATGATGGCCGGCGCGATGGCCGAGCCGTCCACGTCGGCCAGCGACTGCGTCGCGAAGATCACCGAGGCGTTCTTCTTGCGGAGCGTCTTGAGCCATTCGCGCAGCTGTGCGCCGAAGGTGGCGTCGTCGAGCGCGAGCCAGCCCTCATCGACGATGATCAGCGTCGGCCGCCCGTCGAGGCGCCGGCCGATGGCGTGGAAGAGATAGGCCAGGACGGCGGGGGCCGCAGCGGTGCCGATCAGCCCCTCGGTCTCGAAGGCCTGCACTTCGGCCTCGCCCAGCCGCTCCAGCTCGGCGTCGAGCAGCCGGCCCCAGGGGCCGGCGAGGGTGTAGGGCTCGAGTGCCCGCTTGAGCGCCTGGGATTGCAGCAGGACGGCGAGGCCGGTCAGGGTGCGCTCATGGATCGGCGCCGAGGCGAGGCTGCTCAGCGCGGACCAGAGATGATCCTTCACCGCGGGGTCGATCGCGACACCCTCGCGGGCGAGCAGGCCGGCGATCCATTCGGCCGCCCAGGCGCGTTCCTCCGGCGCGTCGATGCGCGCCAGCGGTTGCAGCGCGACCGGCTCGGCCATGTCGCCGGCCAGTGCGCCGCCGAGGTCGTGCCAGTCCCCGCCCATGGCGATCGCGGCAGCGCGGATCGAGCCGCCGAAGTCGAAGGCGAAGACTTGCGCGCCCGCGTAGCGCCGGAACTGCAGCGCCATCAGTGCCAGCAGCACCGACTTGCCCGCGCCGGTCGGGCCGATGACCAGCGTGTGCCCGACATCACCGACATGCAGCGAGAAGCGGAACGGCGTCGCGCCCTCCGTCCGCGCATGGAAGAGCGGCGGGCCGCCGAGATGCTCGTTCCGCTCCGGCCCGGCCCAGACCGCCGAGATCGGCACGATGTGCGCGAGGTTCAGCGTCGAGATCGGCGGCTGCCGCACATTGGCGTAGAGATGCCCCGGCAGGCTGCCGAGCCAGGCCTCGACGGCGTTCACCCCCTCGCGGATGACGGTGAAGTCGCGGGACTGGATGACCTTCTCGACGAGGCGGAGCTTGTCGTCGGCGGCGCGGGCGTCCTCGTCCCAGACGGTGACGGTCGCCGTGACATAGGCCCAGCCCCAAGAATCCTGCCCGAGTTCCTGCAGCGCCTCGTCGGCGTCGGCGGCCTTGTTGGCGGCGTCGCTGTCGAGCAGCACGCTCTGCTCGTTGGTCATCACCTCCTTGAGGATGGCGGCGATCGACTTCCGCTTAGCGAACCACTGCCGGCGGATGCGCGCCAGCAGTTTTTGGGCGTCCGTCCGGTCGAGGCAGATGGCGCGGGTGGACCAGCGATACTCGAAGGCAAGCGCGTTCAGCTCGTCGAGGATCCCCGGGAAGGTGGCGCTCGGAAAGCCGATGATGGTGAGCACGCGCAGATGCGCATCGCCCAGGCGTGGCGCGAGGCCGCCCAGCAGCGGCTGGTCGGCCAGCAGCGCATCGAGATGCATCGGCGTCTCGGGAGCGCGGACCAGGTGGCGGCGGGTGGAGACCGTCGAATGCAGGAAGGTCAGCGTCTCGGCATCGTCGAGCCAGCGCGCCTCCGGCACGAAGGCCTCGATCTGGTCGAGCACGCGGTCGGTGCGGTCGATAAAGCCTCGCAGCGCCTCGCGGCCGGTGGCGGCGTCGACGCCCTGCGTGCCCTCGTAGAGCCAGCCCTCGGCGCGGGCGGCGTCGTCGGCGGGCGGCAGCCAGGCGAAGGTGAGGACGTAGCTGCTCTCGAAATGCGCGCCGTCCTCTTCGAACTGGGCGCGACGCTCGGCGTCGACCAGGGCTGAGACAGGGTCGGGGAAGGTGCTGCCGGGGTAGCCGCGCGCCGGGACGCGCTGCGCCTCCGCAAAGACCGCCCAGCCCGAGCCGAGGCGCCGCAGCGCGCCGTTGAGGCGCGCGACGGTGGCGGCGAGCTCGGCCGGAGTGGCGCTGTCCAGGTCCGGGCCGCGGAAGCGGGCGCTGCGCTGGAAGGAGCCGTCCTTGTTCAGCACGACACCGGGTGCCACCAGCGCGGCCCAGGGCAGGAAGTCCGCGAGGGTCTGGGGCTTTCGGCGGTACTCGGCGAGGTTCAGCATCGCCGCCTCACGCGCGCAGCCAAGCGGGGTAGCGCAGGTGCCGGCGCACCACCTCGACGAACTGCGCATCTCGCCGCGCGGCCCAGACCGCGGCGAGGTGGCCGACCAGCCAGATCAGCACGCCGGCGACCCAGAGCCGCAGCCCGAGCCCGATCGCCGCGGCGAGCGTGCCGTTGGCGATGGCGACCGCGCGCGGAGCGCCTGCGAGCAGGATTGGCTCGATCAGCGCGCGGTGCACCGGCGCCGAGAAGCCCGGCACCGGATCGGCCGGCGCGGTCATCAGATGAGCGCCCCGCCGCCGAACTGGAAGAAGGACAGGAAGAAGCTCGATGCCGCGAAGGCGATCGAGATCCCGAAGACGATCTGCACCAGCCGCCGGAAGCCGCCCGAGGTGTCGCCGAAGGCCAGCGTCAGGCCGGTGACGATGATGATGATCACCGCGATGATCTTGGCGACCGGCCCCTCGATGGATTCCAGCACCTGCTGCAGCGGCTGCTCCCAGGGCATGTTCGAACCCGCGGCGTGGGCGGGCGCGGCGAGCGCGAGGCAGAGCGCGAAGGCGGCCGCGCCGGCGAGGCGCGTGCGCAGCGTGGACGTCATGGTGTGTCTCCTGCGGGGGTGAGGTCGTAGTCGCCCGTGGCGGTGAGGTCGCGGACCTGGGTGAGCTCGGCGAGGTGGCGGTCGGAGCCGCGGCCGGCGAGCACGGCGATGACGTCGATCGTCTCGGCGATCAGCGCGCGTGGGACGGTGACGACGGCTTCCTGGATCAGCTGTTCGAGGCGGCGCAGTGCGCCGAGCGCGGAGCCGGCGTGGATGGTGCCGATGCCGCCGGGGTGGCCGGTGCCCCAGGCCTTGAGGAGGTCGAGCGCCTCCGCGCCGCGCACCTCGCCGATGGGGATGCGGTCGGGGCGCAGGCGAAGTGCGCGGCGGACGAGTTCCGACAGGGAGACGACGCCGTCCTTGGTGCGCAGCGCGACCAGGTTCGGGGCGCGGCACTGCAGCTCGCGCGTGTCCTCGATCAGCACGACGCGGCCGCCCTCGCGCGCCACCTCGGCGAGCAGCGCGTTGGTCAGCGTCGTCTTGCCTGTGGAGGTGCCGCCGGCGACCAGGATGTTGCGGCGATCCGCGACGGCGGTGCGCAGCGTGGCGGCCTGAGCGGCCGTCATGATCCCGGCGGCGACGTAGTCCTCCAGCGTGAACACCGCGACAGCGGGCTTGCGGATCGCGAAGGTCGGGGCTGCGACGACGGGCGGCAGCAGGCCCTCGAAGCGCTCGCCGGTCTCGGGCAGCTCCGCCGAGACGCAGGGGCGGTCCGCATGGACCTCCGCGCCAACATGATGCGCGACGAGGCGGATGATGCGTTCGCCGTCGGAGAAGGAGAGACAGCGACCGGTATCGGCGAGGCCCTCAGCGAGGCGGTCGATCCAGAGCCTACCGTCAGGGTTCAGCATCACCTCGACGACGGCGGGGTCTTCGAGCCATGCCGCGATGCCGGGGCCGAAGGCCGTGCGCAGCATCCGCGCGCCACGTGCGGTCGTCTCGGCCTTGAGCGGATGCAGCGACATGCGGTCCCCGTGGCGGCGCCGCGGCGGAGGCGCCGCAGCGGGCGGGGACGATTAGAGAGCGACAGGTCAGGGCAGGTTCAACAAGCAAGAGATCGGAGTAGTAGCATAGCGTGGAGAGGCAGGCTTTCGCATCACCACGAAGTCGCAAGCAGCTTCATCGGACGGTTTCCCCGGTCGCGCTGATCGGCGTCATCGGCTTCGACGGTCGGTTCGAGCTTGAGGCGCTGCGGCTCTACGCCCTG
This sequence comes from Neoroseomonas eburnea, assembly GCF_018129005.1. Classification (GTDB taxonomy): domain Bacteria; phylum Pseudomonadota; class Alphaproteobacteria; order Acetobacterales; family Acetobacteraceae; genus Neoroseomonas; species Neoroseomonas eburnea. Next base: position 128,769 of record NZ_JAAEDL010000016.1, on the reverse strand, counting down.
CCAGAGGATGCGCCAGCGATCCTCTACCGCTGCCCCTCGCTGCCGGCCGCGACACGGACGCTGGCGCTGGAGACGATCTGGGACCTTCCGAGCCTCGGTCCTGGCGCGACGGCGAACGTTGACGTCACGGTGCCCGGTGCACAGCGGGGCGACTTCGCCGACGCGTCGCTCGACATCAGCAGCATCGCCTTCGTGCTGGATTGCCACGTGTGGTCCAACAGCACCGTGCGCATCACGGCCCGCAACGTCAGCGCGTCGACGGTGGGTCTCGCCGTGGCGCCACTGGCGGTGCAGGTGGTGAAGCGGCGGGTGCCGTAAGCGGCGGTTCAAGGCGGGGCGACGGGAGGCGCACGACCGTGGCCGCAAGCGCCATTTTGTGCGCCCTCCGGCTGAGAGATTGACGTCCATCAACGACACCGGCGGCGACCACGCTTAGCCTAGCCACATGCGGCGTGTCCATGCAAGCTGGGGCGCCGTCAGCAGGGCTGGCACCCTGCGGCGCGCCGCGGAGGGTGGCGCGTCGCCCGGTCCCCCGATGCGCCGCGTGCGTCGCCCGGTTTTGGCCGGCGCCGCCCGCCGCTCAGCCAGCCAGCCAGCGGTGGAACTGCCGGCTGCCGCCGAGGAAGCCGCGCTCGCGAAACTCGCGGCAGAGGGCCATTGCGTTCTCGCAGTCCTCGGCCACGCGTGCCCCGAGGTAGGGGAGATGGGGATCGAGGATGCTCGACCCCGGGCCGTGCGCCATCCGCGCCGCGAAGCTCTCCGCGCGGGCGTACTTGTGCACGGTTCCGAGCGCCAGGCCCATCGCGCGCGAGATGCCGAGCAGCGTCCCGCCCGCCAGATGCCGGCGACGCACTTCCTCGTAGGGCGCCTGCCATCGGGCGCGGCTCTCGGCGCCGGCCGCTCGCTCGGGCGCGCTGCGCGGGAAGGCCTAGTCGCGGAGGGCCAGGGTGGCGGCGGCCCCTGCCTCGGCTCCGCCCGGCGGCAGCACCGGCAGCACCGGTAGGCGCCGGAGCTGGACGTGGGCGCCGTGCAGCCAACGCTCGAGGGCTTGGCGCACGCAGGGCGTTCACCCGACGATGAACCGTGCTGCCGCCGCGCCCGCGCATCGTCGCAAGCGGACTCGCAAGGGACCCGGTCCTACCCGTCGAGCCGCGCTCCCGACCGGCGCACCACCTCGGCCCATTTCGCGTTCTCGGCGGCGATGAAGCGATCGAACTCGGCCGGGCCCATCGGCCGGGGCTCGGTGCCGATCTCGCGCAGCCTCGCCTGCACGCCGCGCTCGGCCAGCGCCTCGAGTATGGCGCCGGCCAGGCGCTCGACCACCGGCCGGGGCGTGCGCGCCGGCACCTGGGTCGCGAACCAGGCGACCGCCTCGAAGTCGGGGATGCCGCTCTCGGCCACTGTCGGCGTGTCGGGCACCGCGAACCACCGGTTGGCCGAGGTCACGGCGAGCAGCCGCAACCGTCCCTCGGTCACATGCGGCAGGTAGGATGGCAGGTTGTCCACCGCGACATGCACGCGCCCGGAGAGCAGTTCGGGGATCACCCCGCCGGTGCCGCGGAAGGTCACGATCTGGAGGTCGATGCCGGCGCGGGTCTTGAGGTATTCGCACGAGATGTGCCCCGAGGTGCCGTTGCCGGGCACGCCGCAGTTCAGCTCCCCGGGCCGACGCTTGGCCAGGGCGAGCAGTTCGGCGAAATTGGCCGCGGGCACCTCCGCATTGACGAAGACGCCGTTCGCGACCTGGTTGACCAGCGCGACGGCGGCGAGCTCGTCCGGCCGGAAGGGCATCCGGGCATAGAGATAGGGGTTGATCGCCGCGGTGCCGATGGTGGCCATCAGCACCGTGTATCCGTCAGGTTCCGACCTGGCGACGTATTCGGCGCCAATGTTGCCGCCGGCCCCGGCGCGGTTCTCCACCACCACGGGCTGGCCGAGGGTGACGCTCAGCCTTTCGGCCAGCACGCGCGCCGTCACGTCGGTGGCCCCGCCGGCGAGGAACGGGACGACCAGGCGGATCGGGCGGCCGGGCCAGGGGGCCTGGGCGCGGAGCACGGCCGGCGCGGCGAGGATGGGCAGCGCGCCGATGGCGGCGCGGCGGGTGATGGTGTTCATCTTGGACCTCCCTGCTTACTTTTGCTCGACGCTACCGTCGCGCGGAGCGCGAGGGCAAGACGCCTGGCGCCGCCGGCATCCCCCCGCCCGGCGGCGGCGGCGGTCCCGGGCGAGACCGGCATCGGCAGGCGCGCCGTGCCCCCGGTGCGGGGTCAGCCCGCGCGCAACTGGCCTTCGCGCACCAAGCGGCGCCAGTCCTCGATCTCGCGGCGGACGAAGGCGGCCAGATCCTCGGGCGAGCCGACGCGATAGCTGCTGCCCTCGGCAGCGATCTGCGCCTGCATGTCCGGCCGGCCGGCGATCTCGCGCATCTTGGCGTTGAGCTGCAGGATCACCGGCCGCGGCGTGCCGGCCGGGGCGAACAGGCCGATCCAGGAAAACACGGCGTAGCCCTCCATTCCCGGCAGGGACGAGACCAGCGGCAGTTCGGTCAGGCCGGGATGCGGCTCGGTTCCCGTGGTGGCCAGGGCGCGCAGGCGTCCCTCCCGCGCATGGGCCAGCACCTGCCCGCCATCCACCACCATGAGCTGGACCTCGCCGGCGAGCAGCGCCGTCACGCCCTGCGGCGTCGAGCGATAGGAGACCTGCGTCATCTCGAGCCCGGCCAGGGCCTTGAGCATGGCGCCGCCGGCCATGCTGCCGGTGTTGCCGACGGCGTAGTTGATCCGCCCGGGATGGGCGCGGGCATAGGCGATCAGCCCGGCCATGCTGTGCACGGGCAGCGCGTTGTTCACCACCACGATCAGCGAGGAGTTGGTGACCAGCGTAATCGGGGCGAAATCCGCCACCGGGTCGTAGGGCAGGTTGGGCACCAGCGCGACATTGGCCGCATGGGTGCTGTTGGTGCCGTAGAGCAGCGTGTAGCCGTCCGGGCGCGCGCGCGCCACCGCCTCGGCCGCGATCACGCCATTGCCGCCGGGGCGGTTCTCCACCACCACCGGCTGGCCCCAGTCGAGCGAAATGTAGTGGCCGAAGGAGCGCGCACGCAGATCGGTGGAACTGCCGGCGGTGAAGGGCACCAGCGCGCGGATCGGGCGCGAGGGGTAGCGTTCCTGCGCGCGCGCCGGCAAGGCGGCCGGCAATCCGGCCAGCGCCGCGGCCAGCCGGCGCCGTGCGATGCTTGTCATGTCTTGGTTCCTCCCATTCCCGCGGCCCGGTCCGGCGCGGCGCCGGGCAGCGCGGGCGCCGCCGCGCGGATCGCCGGCCTTTCGCCGTCGAAGGACACCGGTAGGCCGAGCAGGCGGTAATCCTCCCCGGGCACCGGCAGCAGCAGGCCGACCGCCTCGGTCTGCGGCTCGCGCGCCACCTCGGGGATGGTGTTGATCGGCCCGCAGGGCACGCCCGCCCGCTCCAGCCGCTCAAGCCAGGCCGCGCGCGAGCGCGTCGCCAGCACGGCGGCAATCTCGCCCAGCAGCGCCTCGCGGTTCTCGAGCCGGCGGCGGTTGGTCGCGAAGCGCGCATCCTCCGCCCAGTCCGGCCGGCCGAGCACCGCGGCGAAGGCGACGAACAGCCGGTCATTGCCGCAGCACACTATGAGCGGCGCATCGGCCGCCTGGAACGCCTGGTAGGGCACCATGTTGGGATGCCCGGTGGCGGTGCGCGGCAGCAGCCGTCCCTCGTTCAGCCAGGACGTCAGGCGCTGGCCGGTCCAGACCAGCGCGGTCTCGAACAGCGAGGTGTCCACCACCCCGCCGCGCCCGGTCGCCTCGCGCCGGCGCAGCGCCGACAGGGCGCCGATCACCGTCCACATCGCCGTGCCGTAATCGACCACCGAGGCGCCGATGCGCTGCGGCGGCGCGCCTTCCTCGCCGCTGACCATGCACAGCCCGGCGAAGGCCTGCAGCAGCGGCTCGTAGCCCGGCCGCAGGGCGAGCGGCCCCTTGCGGCCGAAGGCGCTGATCGCGCAGTAGATCAGGCGCGGATGCCGCGCCAGCGTCTCCGCCGCGCCGATGCCGAGCGCCTCCGCCGCGCCAGGGCGCAGGTTGTGCACCAGTATGTCCGCCGGCGCGAGCAGCTCGTGCAGCCGCGCGCGGCCGCCGGGCTTGCGCAGGTCGAGCACCACCGAAGCCTTGCCGCGGTTCATCTCGTGGAAGGTGAGGCTGTCGCCGCGGCGGAAGGCCGGCCCCATGCCGCGCGAATCATCGCCGCCCGGCTTCTCCACCTTGACCACCTCGGCGCCGAGATCGGCGAGGATGGCGCCGACGAAGGGGCCGGCCAGCACCTGGCCGAGCTCGACCACCCGCAATCCGGCAAGGGGGGCCGGCGCGCTCATTGCGGCTCGATCCCGGCCTGGCGGGCGGCCTCGCGCCAGCGCTCCACCTCCTGCGCGACGAAGCCGGCCACGCCCTCGGGCGGCAGTTCGGAGGGGATCGTGCCTTCCTCGGTCATGCGCGCGCGCAGCCCGGGCTCGCGGCCGATCGCGATTACCTCGGCATTGAGCCGGGCGACGATCTCCGCCGGCGTGCCGGCGGGGGCGAAGATCGCGCTCCAGGAGGCCACCGCATAGCCGGGAAGGCCCGCCGCCCCGGCGACCGTGGGCACGCCCGGCAGCGCCGGGACCGCGGCATCGACCGTGACCGCGAGCGCGCGGACGCGGCCCTGGCGGATCTGCGGCAGCGCCACGACGGCGTCGCTGAACATCACCTGCGCCGCGCCGGCGATGACGTCGAGGATCGCCTGCGCGTTCGACCGGTAGCTCACATAGGTCATGGACACTCCGGTCCCGGCCTTGACCATCTCCGCCGCGAGATGGGAGGAGGTGTTGCCGCTGGCGTAGTTCAGCGCGCCGGGATGGGCCCGCGCATGGGCGATCAGCCCGGCCATGTCGCGCACCGGCAGGTCGTTCGAGACCACCACCACCAGCGGCGTCCGCCCGATCAGCGCCACCGGCGCGAAATCCGCCACCGGGTCGTAGGGCAGGCGGCGGAACAGCACCGGATTGGCGGCGTGGGTGGTGTTCGAGGTGAACAGCAGCGTGTAGCCATCGGGCCGCGCGCGCGCCACCGCCTCGGCGGCGAGGATGCCGCTGCCGCCGCCGCGGTTGTCCACCACCACCGGCTGGCCCCAGGCGGCGGCCAGGCGGTCGGCATAGAGCCTGGCGCGCACGTCGCTGCCGCTGCCCGGCCCGAAGGCCACGATCAGGCGGATCGGCCGCGCCGGATAGGTCTCGGCCCGCGCGGGGCGCGCCGCCGCGCCGAGCAGCAGCGCCGCCGCCGCCCGCCGGGGCAGCGGCGCCCACCCGTTCACGCGGCCCCCACCGGGGCGAAGCGCGGCAGGTTCACCCCGAAATCCGACTGCAACTCGAGGCGCACGCGCATCCCCGCGGCGATGCTCTCATGCGGGGCGAGGATGTTGGTGATCAGCCGCGGCCCCTCGTCGAGCTCGACGATCGCGACATTGTAGGGCAGGCGGTCGCGGAAGGCGTCGTGATAGGCGGTGTGATAGACCACCCAGCTGATCACCTGCCCCGTGCCCGCGGCCTTCTCCCAGGCGGCGCCCTCGCGCAGGCAGGCGGGGCATTCGCGCCGCGCGGGCAGCCAGCGATGGCCGCAATGCGGGCAGTGCTGGAAGCGCAGCTCCCCGGCGGCGAGGCCGGCCCAGTAGGCTTCGTTCAGCGGGGTGACCTCCGGTGTCGGCAGGGTCATGTCAGCCTCCGAGGATCAGGGTCGCGTGGGTGTGCATGGTGCCGCCCTGGTTGCTCACCAGCGCGTGGCGCACGCCGGGTACCTGGAGCGTGGCGGTGCCGCGCACCTGGCGCACCGCCTCGATCACCAGCTGCAGCCCCGGCATGCCGGTTTCCGAGAGCAGGCCCCCGGCGGTGTTGAGGGGCAGGTCGCCGCCGTGCACGATGCGGCCCTCGCGCACGAAGCCCTCGGCCTGGCCGGGCGGGCAGAAGCCGTAATCCTCGAGCGTCATCAGCACGGTGATGGTGAAGCAGTCGTAGATCTGCGCCACCTGGATGTCGGCCGGGCCGAGCCCGGCCATGGCGAAGGCGTCACGCGCCGCATCCTTCGCCCGGGTGCTGGTCAGGCAGGGGCGCTGCGTCACCTCCCAAGAGGTATGCGCCTGCCCCATGCCGAGGATCGGCACCGCCGCCTTCACCCCGATCTCGCGCGCCCGGCGCGCCGACATCACCACCAGCGCGGCGGCGCCGTCGGAGATCAGCGCGCAATCGTCGCGCCGCAGCGGCGCGACCAGCGGCGCGGCGGCGAGGTAGCCATCGAGCGTCAGCGGCTTGCGGAGCTGCGCGTTGGGGTTGGCTGCGCCATGCCGCCGCGCGGCCACCGCGACCGCACCGAAGGCGGCCTCGGGCGTGCCGTGCTCGGCGACGTGGCGGCGGTGGATCATGGCGTAGCCGGCTGCGGTCGAGAACCAGCCGAAGGCGGCGTCGTCCCCGCGCGGGCGGGCATAGGTGGCGCGGCTGCCGCTGCGCGGATTGTCGGCGTAGCAGACCAGCGCCACCTCGCACATGCCGGCCTCGATCGCGAGGCAGGCGAAGGCGATGCCCGACATGTTGGCGGCTCCGCCCTGGTCGAGCGCGATGCCGATGCGCGGCTGCAGGCCGAGCGCCTCGGACAGGGTCTGGCCATAGAGGATCTCGCGCGCCGAGGTCGGCGTCTTGACGAAGACCCCGTCCACCGCCCGCTTCTCGATGCCGGCATCCTCGAGCGCGCGGCGGCAGGCCTCGACGTTCAGCGAGACGGTGGACCGTCCCGGCAGGGTGCCGAAGGCGGTGTGGCCGACCCCCGCGATGACGAACTTCCCGCGCATCATGACCTTCCTTCTCCGATCCCGGCGCGCGCGAGCACCTCGCGCCAATAGACGAGCTGGCGGCCGAGGAAGGCGCCGGCATCGCCGGGGCTGCCCCGCATCGGCACGGCGTTGAAGACGGCGAAGCGCTCGGCCGCCTCGGGCCGCGCCAGCACCTCGCCCATCGCCGCGTTGAGCTTCGCGACCGCCTCGGGCGGGGTGCCCGTCGGGGCGAGCGCGACATACCAGGAGCTGATGTCGAAGCCGGCGAAGCCGGATTCCGCCATGGTCGGCACCTCGGGCATCAGCGGCGAGCGCTCGGGCGTCGCCACCGCCAGCGCGCGCAGCCGGCCCTGCCGCACATGCGGAATGGTCGTCGTGCTGTCGAACATCGCCTGCACGGTGCCGGCGATGAGATCCGTCACCGCCCCGGCCGAGCCGCGATAGGGCACCACCTCGAACTCCGCCCCGGTGGCGTGGCGGAACAGCTCGGCCGCGACATGGGGCGACTGCCCGGTGCCGGAGGAACCGAAGCTGAACCGCCCGCCGGCGGCGCGGATATGCGCGACCAGCTCGGCCGGGGTGCGGACCGGCAGGTCGGCGCGCACGACAAGCGAGACCGGCGCGATCATCAGCATCGAGACCGGGGTGAAGTCGCGCGCGATGTCATAGCCGGGATCGCGGTAGTAGGAGGGGTTGATGCCGACCGAGCCGGTGTTGCCGATCACAAGCGTGTGCCCGTCGGGCGCGGCGGCGGCGACGTAGCGCATGCCGATCTGCCCGCCGGCGCCGGCGCGGTAGTCGAGCACCACCGGCTGGCCGATCAGCGCCGGCATGTGCTGCACCAGGATCCGCCCGACCACGTCGGTCGGCCCGCCCGGGGCGCCGGGCACGATCATCACCACCGGCCGGCTCGGGAAGGGCGCCTGCCCCCATGCCGGGGCCGCCAGCCCGGTGGCCAGGGCCGGCAGGGCCCGGCGCCGCAGTCGCATCATGACCATCCTCCCTTCTGTTCGAGCCGGCTGGCCGCGGGCCCGCCGCCCATCGTCACCGCGCCTCGCCGATCCCCGCGCGTGCGAGCACCTCGCGCCAATAGGCGAGCTGGCGGCCGACGAAGGCGCCGGCATCCGCCGGGCTGCCCCGCATCGGCACGGCGTTGATCGCGGCCAGGCGCTCGGCCACGTCGGGACGGGCCATCACCGGGTTCATGGCCGCATTGAGCGTGAGCACCGCCTCGGGCGGGGTGCCCGCCGGGGCGAGCGCGACATACCAGGAGCTGACGTCGAAGCCGGCGAAGCCGGCCTCGGCCATGGTCGGCACCTCGGGCATCAGCGGCGAGCGCTCGATATTGGCCACCGCCAGCGCGCGCAGCCGGCCCTGCCGCACGAAGGGCACCGAGCTGGTGCTGTCGAACATCGCCTGCACCGTGCCGGCGAGCATGTCGGTGACCGCCGGCGCCGCGCCGCGATAGGGCACGATCTCGAACTCCACCCCTGCCGCGTGGCGGAACAGCTCGGCCGCGACATGGGGCGACTGCCCGGTGCCGGAGGAACCGAAGCTGAACCGCCCGCCGGCGGCGCGGATATGCGCGACCAGCTCGGCCGGGGTGCGGACCGGCAGGTCGGCGCGCACGACAAGCGAGACCGGCGCGATCATCAGCATCGAGACCGGGGTGAAGTCGCGCGCGATGTCATAGCCGGGATCGCGGTAGTAGGAGGGGTTGATGCCGACCGAGCCGGTGTTGCCGATCACAAGCGTGTGCCCGTCCGGCGGCGCGGTCGCGACATGGCGCATGCCGATCTGCCCGGCGGCGCCGCTGCGGTTCTCGAGCACCACGGGCTGGCCGATCAGCGCGGGCATGTATTGCACCAGCACCCGGCCGGCGACATCGGTCGGCCCGCCCGGCGCGGCCGGGGCGATCATCACCACCGGCCGGCTCGGGAAGGCCGCCTGCGCCCGTGCCGGGGCCGCCAGGCCGGCGGCCAGGGCCGGCAGGGACCGTCGCGCCAATCGGATCATCGGCTTCCTCCTCCCTCGGCGGGCACCGCGGTCGCCGCCGGGCCGACGGCCCGCGGCACAAGCTGCTGGTCGGCGCCGAGCGGGCGGCTCGGCCAGCGCAGGCCGCGCTCGATGCCCTCGAAGCATAGCGCGCTGGTCGGCACGGTCATCGGGCCGAACTGCGGATGCTCGATGTCGAGCAGCGCGCGGCGTTCATGCAGGTGGCCATCGGCCACCACCTCGGCCAGTTCGCGCACCGGCGCGCAGGGCACGCCGGCCGCCGCGAGGCCCTGGAAGATCTCCTCCTTCGGCATCGCGGCCGTCCAGGAGGCGACCATGCCGTCGAGCAGGTCCATGTTCGCCACCCGGTCGGCCATCCGCAGGAAGCGCGGGTCGTCGATCAGCTCGGCATGGCCGAAATAGCGCGCGGCGGCGCGCCAATGGCCGTCATGGTTGCAAATGATGGCGACATGGCCGTCCGCCGCCGGATAGACGTTGTAGGGACAGACCGACAGCCCGCCATGGCGGTTGCCGGTGCGGCCGGGGAAGCTGCTGCCCTTCTCCGCCAGCAGGGCGAGGTTGGAGGTCAGCGAGGGATAGACCGCCTCCAGCATCGCCACCTCCACCGCGCGGGCCGGCCCGCCGCGCTCGCGCTCGAAAAGCGCGGTGACGATGGCGCCGTAGAGGTGGATGCCGGCGAAGAAGTCGCACAGCGCCGGCCCGGCCTTGAGCGGCGGGCCGCCGGCCTCGCCGGTGATGCTCATCACCCCGCTCATCGCCTGCACCACCAGGTCCATCGCCGGGTAGTCGCGATAGGGGCCGCTGCCGCCATAGCCCGAGCCGCTGGCGCAGATCAGCCGCGGATTGACCCCGCGCAGCACCTCGCGCGACAGGCCGAGCCGGTCCATCACCCTGGGGCGGTAGTTCTCCACCAGCACGTCGGCCTCGGCGGCCATCCGCAGCAGCGCCGCGCGGTCCTCCCCGGCCTTGAGGTCGAGCACGACGCAGCGCTTGCCCGAATTGAGCATGGCGAAGGGCAGCGTGGCCCCGCCATCGCCGTGCCGGCGGCGCAGCTGCTCGCCGCCGGGGGGCTCGATCTTGATCACTTCGGCCCCGGCCATCGCCATCAGGAAGGTGGCATAGGGGCCGTTGTAGATCTGCGTCAGATCGAGAACGGTGATGCCGGTGAGCGGTCCTGCCGACATTCAGCGTCCCTCGAAGCGCGGCGGCCGCTTCTCGGCGAAGGCGGCGCGGCCTTCCTTCACGTCCTCGCTGCCCTGCAGGATGCGGCTGACCATCTGCTCCAGCCGCAGCCCGTCGGCGAGCGGCATGTCGCGCGAGCGCAGCCCCAGCTCCTTCGCCGCCTGCACCGCGAGCGGGGCATTCGCGGCGATGCGGCGGGCGAAGGCGCGCGCGGCGGGCATCAGCTCCTCGGGCGGGACCACGGCATTGACCAGGCCCCAGCGTTCCGCCCGCGCCGCGTCGATGGCGTCGCCGGTCAGCAGCATCTCCATCGCGATCGCATGGGGCAGCTGCCGCATCACCCGCTGGGTGCCGCCATTGCCGGCGATGACGCCGCGCTTGACCTCGCTCAGGCCGAAGGTGGCGTGCGGGACGGCGATGCGGATGTCGGTGGCCAGCAGCAGGGTCATGCCGCCGCCCACGCAGAAGCCGTTGACCGCGGCGATGACCGGCTTCCACACCTCGAGGCCGCGATTGAGCAGCTGCCCCTTCTGCGTCAGCCAGTGGTCCGACAGCTCCTGCCGGCGGCCGATGAAGTCCTTGATGTCGGCGCCGGCCGAGAAGGACTTGTCCCCCGCGCCGGTGACGATCGCGCAGCGCACCGCGGGGTCGTCGCGCACGCGGATCCAGGCATCGGTCAGCCCGGCGTAATGCGCCGCATCGAGCGCGTTGCGCCGCTCCGGCCGGTTGACGGTGATGGTGGCGATGCCCTCGGCATCGATGTCGAGGTCGATGGACATCAGCGGCGCCCCTTCCCGCCGAGCAGGGTGCGGGCGAGCACCATGCGGTGCACCTCCGAGGGACCCTCGCCGATGCGCTTGATCCGCATCTCGCGGTACCAGCGTTCGAGCGGCATCTCCTGCGCGACGCCGAGGCCGCCGAAGATCTGCACGCAGCGGTCCACCACCCGCCCCGCCGTCTCGGTCGCCACCACCTTGGCGACCGAGGCGTCGGTCTTGAGGTCGCCGCCGAGCGCCGCGGTCCAGGCCGCCTGCCAGACCAGCAGGCGGGCGGCGCGCAGCTCCATCTCGCTGTCGGCGATCATCCACTGGATCGCCTGCTTGTCGGCCAGCTTCGAGCCGAAGGCCTCGCGCTGCCGGGCCCAGTCCATGGCGAGCTCGAGCGCCGCCTGGGCGATGCCGACGCAGGCGGCGGCATAGGGCACGCGGCCCTCGACCAGCCATTTCTCGCACAGCTGGAAGCCCTGGCCTTCCTCGCCGAGGCGGTTCTCGACCGGCACCTCGACATCCTCGAGGTGCAGCTCATAGGGCGACCAGGCGCGGATCACGCCGATCCGCCGCTTGGTCAGGCCCTTGGGGTTGCCGTCGATGATGAAGCAGGTGATGCCGCCGCGCTCCCCCTGCGCGCCGGTGCGGGCGAAGAGCAGGCCCCAGTCGGCGCTGCCCGCGCCCGAGATCCACATCTTGCTGCCGTTGAGCACGTAGCGGTCGCCGCGCCGCTCGGCGCGGGTGCGGATGCCGCGCGCCGGGTCGGCGCCGCCCGAGGGCTCACTGATGGCGACGAAGACCTTCTGGCCGCGCTCGACGGCGGGGATGCCGAAGCGCTCGATCTGGTCGCGGTTGCCGAGCCAGATGGCATTGGGCGGATCGGCCCCGAAGGCGCCGCAGGCCGGGATATAGGCGCCCATGCGGCACTTCGACGCCTCCTCGGCGATCACCGCCTGGCCGAGCAGGTCGAGCCCGGCGCCGCCATACTCGGTCGGCGTGCGGTAGCACCACAGGCCAAGGTCGCGCGCCTTCTTCTGCAGCGGGGCCAGATCCGCCACGGGCAGCTCGCAGGCGTCGTGCGGCGCGCGATCCTCGGCCGGCTTCACGTCGTTCTGCATGAAGCGCCGCGCGGTATCGCGCAGCATCTTCAATTCCTCGGGCAGGGCCCAGGCGCCGTTGTTCACGTCCTCATCACCTCCGGATGCCGGACCGGACGCGGTGATCGGATGCGGCCATGCCGCGATGCGATGGCGCCCCCGTCTTTGCCGGGTGCGCCTGACGCTTCCTCCGTCTCCTCGGCCGCGCCGGCCGGGCTTTCTTGTTCAACGGGAGGAAGTGTTGTGCCGGAGCGGGGGCGCGTCTAACACTTTAGCGGCAAGGCGCCGATGCCGCAGCGGCATCGAGACGGCCAGGGAGGGTGGAAGCTCGTGGAACTGCGGCAGCTCCGCTATTTCGCCGCCGTCGCGCGGGAACGGCATTTCGGCCAGGCCGCGCGCGCGCTGCGGATCGCCCAGCCCGCGGTCAGCCGGCAGATCCAGCAGCTCGAGGCGGAACTCGGCGTGCGGCTGTTCGACCGCCGGCCGCGCGGGGCGGTGCTGACCGCCGAAGGGCTCGCGCTGCTCGACCGTGCCGAGCGGCTGCTGGGGGAGGCGGAGGCGATGCGCCGCGACGCGCGCGGCCAGGCCGACCGGCCGCGCGGGGCGGTGACGATCGGCCTGTCGCCCGGCGTGTCGGAGATCATCGGCGCCACCTTCGCCACCCGCGCCGCGCGGCAGTTCCCCGAGATCCGGATGCGGCTCGCCATCGGCTTCATGCACGACCTTGAGAAGCAGCTCGAGGAAGGGGCGATCGACGCCGCCATGCTGAACGGGCCCGGCGCCTCGGTGCGGCTGGCGGCGGAACCGCTGCTCGCCGAGCCACTGTGCCTGATCTGCGCCGCCGCGGACCGCCGCTTCCAGGGGGCGGCGGTGCCGTTGCGCGCGCTGGCGGGCGTGCCGCTGGTGCTGGCCGGCCGGCCCGACAGCTGGGTGCGCCGCGCGCTGCGCGACGCGCTGGGCCAGGAGGCGTTGGGCATCGAGGTGGCGGGCGAGGCGGATACCGTCGCCGTCGCCAAGCGGCTCGTGCTCGCCGGGCTCGGGCCGATGGTCGATGTCGCCTCGATGGTGCGCGCCGAGATCCTGGAGGGGCGGCTGCGCGCGGTGCCGCTTGGTGCGCTCGCCATCACCCGGCTGCTGGTCATGCCTCGCGGGCGGGAACCGTCGCCGGCGGCGGTCGCGGCCGCCGGCCTGCTGCGCGACTGCGCGCGCGAGATGCTGGCCAGCGGGCTGTGGCTGGGCGCGCGGGCGCCGGCGGCCTCAGCCGGTCCCTGACGCCCGCCGGCGCCGGGGATGGCCCCGCGCGCGCCGCGCCATCACCCCTCCCAGGCCAGGCGCAACGCCGCCGCCGCCTGGCCGAGCGTCACGGCGGAAGCCGGGATCGCCTTGCCCAGGGTGAGGAAGCCGTGAATCTGGTCGGAGATGTGCAGGTGGCTGACCGGCACGCCCTCGGCCTCGAGCCGCCGGGCATAGGCGACGCCTTCGTCGCTCAGCGGGTCGTGGCCGGCGGTCATCAGGAAGGCCGGCGGCAGGCCAGAGAGGCTGCCCGCCCGCGCGGGCGAGGCGCGCCAATCGGCCCGCGCCGCCGGGTCCGCCACATAATGGCCGATGAACCAGCGCATCGAGGCGGCGTTCAGCACATAGCCCTCGATGAAGCGGCCATAGGCCGGCGATTCCGCCGCGAGGTCGGTGACTGGGTAGAACAGTATTTGGAACATCGGCATCGGCGCCTGGCCGTCGCGCGCCATCAGGCACAGCGCGGCGGCGAGGTTGCCGCCGGCGCTGTCGCCGCCCACCGCGATGCGCGCCGCGTCGATGCCGAGCGCCCCGGCCTGCCCGGCGACGAAGCGCAGCGCAGCGGCGGCGTCCTCGGCCGCCGCCGGGAAGGGATGTTCGGGGGCGAGGCGGTAATCCACCGCGACCACCACCGCGGCCAGCCGGTTCGCCAGTTCGCGGCAGAGCTGGTCATGGCTGTCGAGGTCGCCGACCACCCAGCCGCCGCCATGCAGGAACAGCAGGCAGGGCTGCGGCCCGGCGCCGGCGCCAAGGCCCCGATAAAGCCGCAGCCGCACCGCCCCGCCGGGGCCGGGGCAGGACAGGTCGCGCCATTCGGCGACCGCCGGCGGCTCGGGCTGCAGCACCTGCCGCGCGGCGGCATAGGCCACGCGCGCCTCGGCGGGCGTCATCGCCTCGAAGGGCGGCCGGCCGGAGTCGCGGATCAGGTCGAGCACCCGGCGGGCGCTGGGATGCAGGCTGGTCATGCGGGCGCTCCCTCGGTGGATTGATGCGATGCCGCCGCCGGGACCGCTGCCCTGGCGGCGGCGGCGGGGACCGGCGCGCCGGCCCCGCCGCCTGGATTCAGCCGGCCTGCCCCAGCGTGCCGGCGGCGCGCAGCGCGGCGATCTCGGCCTCCGGCAGCCAGCCGGCCAGCGCCGCCTCGGCCCCGGCGGGGTCGGCGGGCTGCGGCGGCAGGCTCAGCTCCGGCACGGTGCGGCTGAAGCGCGGCGCCGGGGCGGGCTGCGCCACGCCGTCGAACTCGACGAAGGTGCGCCGCGCGGCCATGTGCTTGTGGCGCAGCGCCTCGGCCGGGGTCAGCACCGGGGCGAAGCAGGAATCGGTGCCTTCCAGCAGCTCGCACCAGGCATCGCGCGGGCGCTGGCGGAAGATCTCGGCCAGGCGGCGCTTCGCCTCGGGCCAGCGGGCGCGGTCGGACTGCTTGGGGAAATCGGCCGGGTCGATGCCGATCCGGCGCAGCAATTCCTGGAAGAAGCGGCCTTCGATCGGCGCCACCGAGACATAGCGCCCATCGGCGCATTCGTAGCAGTCGTAATAGGGGGCGCCGCCGTCGATAACGCCCTCGCCGCGGCCCTCGGGCAGCAGCCCGGCGCCGAACAGGCCGAACATGCCGGTCATCAGATGCGCCACGCCGTCCACGATCGCCGCATCCACCACCTGGCCGCAGCCCGAGCCGCGCGCCTCGAGCACCGCGCAGACGATGCCGAAGGCGAGGTAGAGCGCGCCGCCGCCATAATCGCCGACGAGGTTGAGCGGCGGCGTCGGCGGCTGGCCCTGGCGGCCGATATGGTGCAGCGCCCCGGTCAGCGCGATGTAGTTGAGATCGTGCCCGGCGGCCGGGGCGAGCGGCCCGTCCTGCCCCCAGCCGGTCATGCGCCCATAGGCGAGGCGCGGATTGCGCGCAAGGCAGTCATCGGGGCCGAGGCCGAGGCGTTCGGCGACACCGGGGCGGAAGCCCTCGATCAGCGCATCCGCCCCGGCCACCAGCCGCAGCGCCAGTTCGCGCGCGGCGGGCTGCTTGAGGTCGAGGGCGAGGGTGCGGCGCCCGCGCAGGGTGAGATTGTATTTCAGCGGCCGGCTCATGCCGAGCTCGGGCGGGTCCGGCCGGTCGATGCGAAGCACCGTCGCGCCCATGTCGGCGAGCAGCATCGCCGCCATCGGTCCGGGGCCGATGCCCGCGAGTTCCACCACCTTCAAACCGGCCAACGGCCCCATCTGTTTCCTCCTGCGCTTGCCGCGGCGTCCGCCGGCCGGGAGCCGGATTTTTCCGAACGCCGTTCGGGAACAGCCGACACGGCGGCGGGCGCGCCGTCAAGCCGCCGTGTTGACAGCCTGCCCGAACGGCGTTCAGCATGCAGAACAAAGCGCCGGACCAAGGCGCACCCGCGCGGGGCAATTCCGCAGCCGGGAACAACCGAGGAGGAAAGGGGCGTGTCCTTTGCCCTGACCGAGGAGCAGATCCAGGTCCGTGACCTGGTGCGCCGGGTGGCGCGCGAGAAGGTGGCGCCGCGCGCCGCCGAAATCGACGCCAGCGGCGAATACCCGCAGGACATGTTCGATCTGCTGCGCGAACTCGGCCTGTTCACCCTGCCCTTCCCGGCCGAATATGGCGGCTCGGGCAGCACCCTGTCCGGCTGCCTCGCGGTCGAGGAGCTGGGCCGGGTCTGCTACAATACCGGTTACCTGCTGGTGGTGCAGTGGGTGCCGCTCGGCACCATACTCGCCGGCGGCACGCCCGAGCAGAAGGCGCGGCTGCTGCCCGGCCTCGCCTCGGGCCAGCTGCGCGCCGCCTTCTCGCTGACCGAGCCGCAATCGGGCTCCGACGTCGCCGGCATCCGCACCCGCGCGCGGCCCGATGGCGACGGCTTCGTGCTCAATGGCGGCAAGATCTGGTGCACCAACGCCGCGGTGTCGGATTTCGTGCTGGTCGGCGCGAGGCTCGAACGCGGCGACGGCCCGGGCGAGGTGAACTTCTTCATCGTCGAGCGCGACCGCCCCGGCTTCCGGATCGGCCGCAAGGAGGAGAAGATGGGCGCCCGCGGCGTCCCCTCCTCGGCGCTGTTCTTCGACGATGTGCGGCTGCCGAAGGAGAACCTGCTCGGCGGCGGGGCGGGCGGCTTCCGCTCGGTGATGGAGGCGCTGAACAAGTCGCGCCCGATCGTCGCCGCGCGCGCCGTCGGCCTGGCGCAGGGGGCGATGGACCACGCGATCGAGTTCGCCCGCGGCCGCCGCGCCTTCGGCGAGACGGTGGCGAACTACCAGGGCATCCGCTGGATGATCGCCGACATGGCGATCCAGATCGAGGCGGCGCGGCAGCTGACCTACGCCGCCGCGGCGGCGGTGGATGCCGGCACCACCGGCGCCGCGATGGCGAGCCTCGCCGCCTCGGCCAAGTGCTTCGCCAGCGACATGGCGATGAAGGTGGCGACCGACGCGGTGCAGATCTTCGGCGCCTCCGGCATCTCGAGCGAGTTCCCGATCAACCGCTACTTCCGCGACGCGAAGGTGGTGCAGATCATCGAGGGAACCAACCAGATCCAGCGCAACATCGTCGCGCGCAACCTGATCGGCAAGGCGGAGTGACCGGCATGGCGAAGGAAACGGGCGGGCTGCCCTATGTGGGTCTCGGCCTCTACTACGAGGACCTGGCCATGGGGCGGCGCTTCCGCACCATCGGCCGCACGGTGACCGAGGCGGACATCGTCAACTTCATCAACTGCACCGGCATGGCCGAGGTGCTGTTCATGAACCTCGACTTCCTCGAGAAGGAGAGCGACATCAAGGGCCGCGTCGCCCCGGGCGCGCTCGGCTACACCTTCGCCGAGGGGCTGCTGGTGCAGGCGACCATGCAGCACACCGGCTTCGCCTTCCTCGGCATGGATCTGAAGATCGACAACCCGCTCTTCGCCGGCGACACCATCCATGTCGAGGTCGAGGTGATCGAGGCGCGGCTGTCGCAGAGCCGGCCCGGCCGCGGCCTGGTCCGCACGCGCAACCGCGTCGTCAAGCAGGACGGCACGGTGGTGCTGACCTATACGCCGCTGCGCATGGTCAAGTGCCGCAGCGCCGGCGGGCCCGAGGCGTGAGCGAGGCGGCTGGCGGGCCGCTCGCCGGCGTCAGGGTGATCGACCTGACGACCGCGGTGCTCGGCCCGGTGGCGACGCAGATCCTCGGCGACATGGGCGCCGACGTGATCAAGGTGGAGCCGCCGCAGGGCGACACCATGCGCCAGGTCGGCCCGACACGCGGGCCCGACATGGCGGTGATGTTCCTCAACATCAACCGCAACAAGCGCAGCGTTGTGCTTGACCTCAAGCGCGAGGCGTCGCGCCGCGCGCTGCTGCGGCTGATTGAGGGCGCGGACGTGCTGGTGCACAACATGCGCCTCGGCGCCGCGGAGCGGCTCGGCTTGTCGTATGCCGCGCTGGCGCCGCGCAACCCGCGCCTGATCCATGCCAGCGCCACCGGCTTCCGCAAGGACGGGCGCTATCGCGACCGCCCGGCCTTCGACGACGTGATCCAGGGCATGAGCGGCCTCGCCGCGCTGAACGCCATGCGCGACGGCGGCGAGCCGCGCTACGTGCCGAGCGCCATCGCCGACAAGTTCTGCGGCCATGTCCTCGCCTCCGCCGTCGCCATGGCGCTGTACCGGCGCGAGCGCACCGGGCGCGGCCAGGAGGTGCATGTGCCGATGCTCGAGACCATGCTCTCCTTCAACCTGGCCGAGCATCTCTGGGGCGGGGTGCTCGATGATCCCTCGCTCGGCCTCGGCTACGGGCGCATGTTCACGCCCTATCGCCGTCCGTTCCCGACCAGCGACGGGCATCTGTGCCTGATGGCCAATTCCGACGACCAGTGGCAGCGGCTGCTGGGCGCGCTCGGCCGGCCCGACCTGGCCGGGGATCCGCGCTTCGCCCGCCTCGCGCAGCGCGCGGTCAACATCGGCGCGCTCTATGCCATCGTCGAGGAGGTGATGCGCACGCGCAGCACCGCCGAATGGCAGGCGCGGCTCGATGCCGCGGACGTGCCGAACGGGCCGGTGCTCGGCCTCGCCGACATGCTGGAGGACGACTACCTGGCCGAGACCGGCTTCTTCCGGCGCGTCGAGCATCCCTCGGAAGGGCGGATGCTGGTCACCGCGGTGCCGGTCGAGTTCTCCGAGGCCCCGGGCGCGGTGCGGCGCCTGCCGCCGCGTCTCGGCGAGCACACCGAGGAGGTTCTGCGCGAGGCCGACCTGGCGGAGGCCGAGATCATCGAACTCGCCGGAGGGATAGCCGCCGCCGGCCAATGAAGCGCCCGCCGCCACGGCGGAACGGGCACGCCAACAGGGAGGAGGGACACATGCGGCGACGCGGTTTGATGGCCAACGTGCTCGCACTTGCCGGAGCGGCGAGTGGGGCGCGCGCGCAGGAACGCTTCCCGGACCGCCCGCTGCGGCTGGTGGTGGGCTTCGCGCCCGGCGGGCCAACGGATATCGTCGGCCGGCGCTTCGCCGAGAAGCTCGGCGCGGTGCTTGGCCAGCCCGTGGTGGTCGAGAACCGCTCCGGCGCCAGCGGATCGGTCGGCGCGATCGAGGTCGCGCGGTCGCGGCCCGATGGCTACACGCTGCTGCTCACCACGCCCTCCGCGCATGCGATCTTCCCGCAGATCGCGGTGCGGCCGGGCTATGACGCGCTCGGGGACTTCAGCCCCATCGGCCTCGTCACCATCGCGCCGGTGGTGTTCGCCGCGCATCCCTCCTTCCCGGCCCGCAGCCTGCCGGAGATGATGGACCTGGTGCGCGCCCGGCCCGGCGCCTTCAGCTTCGGCTCGGGCGGGGCTGGCACCATCACGCATTTCGGCATGGAACTCTTCATGCGCCAGGCCGGCGGGCTGCAACTGGTGCATGTGCCCTATCGCGGCGCCGGGCCGGCGGTGCAGGATTGCGTCGCGGGCCACATCCCCCTGGTGGTGGACACCTTCGCGCCGATGATCGAGCACCACCGGGCGGGGCGGCTGCGCATTCTCGCCGTGCTCGCCGAGCAGCGCTCCACCGTCGCGCCCGACGTGCCGGCCCCGGCCGAGCACGGCGTCCCCGGCGCCGTGGCCAACACCTACAACGCGCTGCTCGGCCCGGCGGGCATGATGGAGGCGACCGTCGCCGCGCTCAGCCTCGCCACCCGGCAGGCGACCGAGAACGACGAGTTCCGCGCCTTCCTGCGCGCCATCTCCGCCGAGCCGGTGAGCGGGATGACGCCGGAACGCACCGCCACCTACATCCGCAGCGAATACGCCAAATGGACCCCGATCATCCAGGCGTCTGGGTTGAGGATCGAATGATGACCGACACGACGAGACCGCGCGTTCCGCTCGCCCGGCGCCGGCTGCTTGGCGGCGGCGCCACGGCGCTTGCCGCCGCCGCGCTGCCGCTGGCCGAAGGGCGGGCCGCGGGCTTCCCCGAGCGGCCGGTCCGCCTGCTGGTGGGCTTCACGCCCGGTGGGCAGACCGACATCTTCGCCCGCGGCCTGGCCGAGCGCCTGGGCGCCGAGCTCGGCCAGCCGGTGGTGATCGAGAACCGGCCCGGCGCCGGCAGCTCGGTGGCGGTGAGCGAGGTGGCGCGGGCGCGGCCCGACGGCCACACGCTGATGTTCATCAACCCCTCGGGCTTCGCCATCCACCCGCAGGTGGCGGCGCGGCCGAGCTACGATCCGCTCAAGGACCTGGCGCCCGTCGCCATGGTCGCCAACACGCCGGTCACGGTCGTCGCCGGCCCGGGCTTCACCGGCGGCGACGTGCGCGAGCTGATCGCGCAGGCGCGGGCCAATCCGGGCGGCCTGACCTACGGCTCGGCGGGCGCGGGGACGGTGACGCAGCTCGGCATGGAGCTGTTCCTGCAGAAGGCGGGCGGGCTGCAGCTGGTGCATGTGCCCTATCGCGGCGCGGCGCTGGTGGCGCAGGACCTCCTCGCGGGGCGCATCCCGCTCATGGTGGATGCCTTCGCCACCATGGTCGAGCAGCATCGCAGCGGCACCGTGCGGATGCTGTGCGTGCTGGCGCAGGAACGTGCCGCCGCGGCGCCCGATGTGCCGACGGCGATCGAGAGCGGCGTGCCCGACGCCATCGCCGATGTCTACAACGCCGTCGTCGCCCCGGCGGCCACGCCCGCCCCGGCGATCGAGACCTTGAACGCCGCGATCCGCCGCGTCACCGCCTCGGATTCCTATCGCGCCTTCCTGGCCAATTACGGCGCGGCGGCGGGCGGGCCGATGACGGCGGCCGAGGTGACGACCTACCTGCACAATGATTTCCGCCGCTGGACCCCGGTGATCCGCGCCACCGGGCTGAGGATCGAATGATGGCGGGCACGGCGTCGGGCGCCGGGGCGGGGCGGCGCGGCGTGCTGCGCCTCGCGGCGCTGGCGGCCGGCGCCGTGCCCTTCGGGGGCGCGCGGGCCGCCGCCTTCCCCGAGCGGCCGATCCGCGTGGTGGTGGGCTATGCCGCCGGCGGGCCGACCGACCTCTATGCGCGGCGGCTCGCCGAGGGGCTCGGCGCCGCGCTCGGCCAGCCGGTGGTGGTAGAGAACCGCCCCGGCGCCAGCGGCACCGTCGCCGGGGCCGATGTGGCGCGGGCGCGGCCCGACGGCTACACGCTGCTGGTCACCGCCTCCTCGGCCCATGCGGTCTATCCGCAGCTGGTGGCGCGGCCGCCCTATGACCCGGTGGCGGATTTCGCCGGCATTGGCGTCATCACCGTCTCCCCCACCGTGATCGCCGTGCACCCTTCCGTGCCGGCGGACAGCCTGGCCGCGCTGCTGGGGATGGTGCGCGCCGCGCCGGGCCGCTACGCCTATGGCACCGGCGGGGCGGGCAGCGTCA
This sequence comes from Neoroseomonas eburnea, assembly GCF_018129005.1. GTDB lineage: Bacteria > Pseudomonadota > Alphaproteobacteria > Acetobacterales > Acetobacteraceae > Neoroseomonas > Neoroseomonas eburnea. The sequence continues at coordinate 107,694 of NZ_JAAEDL010000016.1, read as the reverse complement.
TGCAACTCGGCATGGAACTCCTGCTGCGCGAGGCGGGCGGGCTGCGGATGGAGCACATCCCCTATCGCGGCGCCGGTCCGGCGGTGCAGGACTGCATCGCCGGCCATGTGCCGGTGGTGGTGGACACCTTCGCCCCCATGCTCGCCCATCATCGCGACGGGCGGCTGCGGATCCTGTGCGTGATGTCCGAACGGCGCTCGGCGATGGCGCCGGAGGTGCCGACCGCCATCGAGGCCGGCGTGCCGGGCGCGGTCGCCAACACCTATGCCGCCTTCCTCGCCCCCGCCGGCACGCCGGCGGATGTGCTGGCGCGGCTCAACGGCGCGATGCGCGCGGTGACGCAAACCGACGAATTCCGCGCCTTTCTGCGCGGCCTTTCGGCGGAGCCCGTGCCGGATCCGGCGCCGGCCGCGACCATGGAGTTCATCCGCGCCGAATACGACAAGTGGACGCCGGTCATTCGTGCGCTCGGCCTGCGGATCGAGTGACGCGGCGCAACAAAGGACCAGGGAGCAACGTGATGAACCGCCGCAACGTGCTGGGATTGCCCCTTGCCATCGGCGCCGCGGGCGGATTGCCCGCGCCGGCCCGGGCGCAGGGCGTCTTTCCCGACCGGCCCATCCGCCTGCTGATCGGCTTCGCCGCCGGGGGGCCGACCGACATCGTCGGCCGGCGCTTCGCCGACCGGCTCGGCGCGGTGCTCGGCCAGCCGGTGGTGGTGGAGAACCGCTCCGGCGCGAGCGGCGCGATCGCCTCGGTCGAGGCGGCGCGCGCGCGGCCGGACGGCTACACGCTGCTGCTCGCCACCTCCTCGAGCCATGCCATCTATGTCAGCCTCGCGGTGCGCCCCGGCTTCGACCCGATGGCCGACTACGCGGCGGTGGCGCTGATCGGCGTGGTGCCGATGGTGATCGGCGCCCATCCCGCCTTCGCCGCCAACCTGCCCGAGGCGCTCGGCAAGATCCGCGCAGCACCCGGGGAGATCGCGCTCGCCACCTCCGGCAATGGCGGCATCGCGCATTTCGCCTCCGAGCTGCTGCTGCACCAGGCGGGCGGGCTGCGCGCCAACCTGGTCCATTACCGCGGCGGCGGCCCGGCCGTGCAGGACGCCATCGCCGGGCATGTGCCGCTGGTGGTCGAGACCTTTGCCACCACGCTCGAGCACCACCGCGCCGGACGGCTGCGCATCCTCGCCGCCTTCGCCGAGCGGCGCTCGGCCGCCGCGCCGGACGTGCCGACCGCGATCGAGCAGGGCTTGCCGGGCATGCTCGCCAACACCTACAATGCCCTGCTCGCGCCCGCGGGCACGCCCGCGCCGGTGGTCGCCCGGCTTGCCGAGGCCACCGCCAAGGTGGCGGCGGAGCCGGAGTTCCAGGCCTTCCTCCGCAGCGTCTCGGTCGAGCCGGCGTCCGCCAGCACGCCAGAGCGCACGGCCGAGTTCATCCGCAGCGAGCGCGCCAAATGGGAACCCATCATCCGCGCCACCGGGCTGAGGATCGAATAGGCAAGGTGCCCGCCGCGCGCCGCCATGGTCCCGCAGCCGCCGAGGAGGCGGGGCCGCCGCGCGCGCTCGGCCGCACGCTCGGCATCTTCGCCGCCGTCGCGGCGGCGCCGGAAGGGCTGCCGCTGGCGGAACTCAGCGCCGCGCTCGGCAGCCCGAAAAGCAGCCTGCTCGCGCTGCTGCGCCCCCTCGCCGAGGACGGCTTCCTGCTTCATGGCGCGGGGCGCTACCGGCTGGGGCCGGAGGCCTTCCGCCTCGCCGCGGCGATGCTGGCGGCGAGGCGGCTCCCCGAGCAGCTCCGCGCCGCGATGGAATGGCTTGCCGAGCGCAGCGGCGAGACGGTGATCCTTACCACTATCGACCGCGAGGCCGGGCTCGTCGTGTATGCCGAATGCATCGACAGCCGCCAGCCGGTCCGCTACGTGGTGCCGCCCGGCTCGACGCGGCCGCTGTACTGCTCGGCGGCGGGCCGCCTGCTGCTCGCCTTCCAGGACGAGGCGTTCCGCGAGCAATACCTCGAAACGACGCCGCTGCGCGCGCTGACGCCGCTGACCGTGACCGACCGGGCGGCGCTGCGGCGCATTCTCGCGCAGACGCGGCGGGACGGCATCAGCGTCACCGTGGGCGAGACCGTGCGCGGGGCGGCCGGCTGCGCCGCGCCCGTCTTCGACGCCGATGGCGGGGTCTCGCGCGCGCTGCTGGTCGGCGCCCCGGCCGACCGCTTCGAGCACGAGATGCCGCGGCTGACCGCGCTGCTGCGCGAGGCGGCGGCGCGCGCCTCGGAGCGCGGCGCCGGCCCGCCCGCCACCCTCATGCCTCACCGGCGCAAGCCGGCCAACCAAGCCAAGGGAGCAAGAGCGTCGTGACCCATCGCCGCAGCCTGCTGCTCGCCGCCGTGGGCAGCCTCGCCGCGCCCGGCCTGCGCGCCCAGGGCGCCGAATGGCCCTCGCGCACCGTGCGCGTCATCGTCGGCTTCCCGCCCGGCGGCTCGGTGGACGTGCTCACGCGCATCCTCGCCGAACGGATGCAGGCACGCACCGGGCAGATGTGGGTGGTGGAGAACCGGCCCGGGGCGGGCGGCAACATCAGCGCCGAGGCGCTCGCGCGCTCGGCGCCGGACGGGCACACCATCGCGATGCTGCCGATCAGCATCTACGCCATCAACCGCTTCCTCTATGCCCGGCTGCCTTTCGACCCGGACCGCGACCTCGTGCCGGCGAGCCTGGTGTGGGATTTCCCCAACGTCGCCGTGGTGCCGGAGCAGCATGTGCCGGCGCGCGACATCGCCTCATTCGTCGCCTGGGCGAAGGCGCGGCCCGGCGGCATTTCCTACGGCTCCTCGGGGGTCGGCACGACGATCCACCTGTCGGGGGCGCTGTTCGCCGCGCGCAACGGGATCGAGGCCACCCATGTGCCCTTCCGCGGCGCCGCCCAGACCATCCCGGCGATGCTCTCGGGCGACATCCACTTCGCCATCGACGGGCTCGCCTCCTACATGCCGGTGATCCAGGAGGGCAAGGTGCGCGCGCTCGCCATCACCGCCGACCAGCGCTGGCCCACCCCGCCCGAGGTGCCGACCATGGCCGAGGCCGGCGTCGCGGATTTCGTGGTCATGCCCTGGAGCACTTGGAGCTTCCCGGCCGGCACGCCGCCGCGCATCGTCGCGCGCCTGGCCGAGCTGGTGCGCGAGCTGACGGCGGGCCCCGAGATGGCGCGCCGGGCGATCGAGGTGGGGGCGTGCTGGCGCGCCAGCACGCCGGAGGAAACGCGCGCCTTCATCCAGAGCGAATTGCCGCGCTGGCAGGAGATGGTCCGCATCTCGGGCGCCAGGGTCGAATGAGGAGCATGGGCATGGAGAGTTCCGCCACACCGAAGCGTTATGGTTTCGACGACGCGGAGCTGCTGGCGCAGCCGACGGTCTTTCGGCCGGGGCTGTTCGCCGGGCAGACGGTGCTGGTCTCCGGCGCCGGCAGCGGGCTTGGCAAGGCGGTCGCGACGCTGTTCGCGCGGCTCGGTGCGCGGCTGGCGATCTGCGGGCGCAATCCGGAGCGGCTGGAGGCGGCGGCGGGACTGCTGCGCGGCCTCGGCGCCGAGGTGATCGCGGTGCCGATGAGCATCCGCGACCCCGCGCAGGTGCAGGCGCTGATCGAACTCGTCTGGGCCGAGGCGGGCGGGCTCGACCTGCTGGTGAACAACGCCGGCGGGCAGTTCCCGCAGGCCGCGCTCGACTACACGGTCAAGGGCTGGAACGCGGTCATCGACACCAACCTCAACGGCACCTGGTACATGATGCAGGCGGCCGCGCGCGCCTGGGTGGCCGCCAGGCGGCCCGGCGCCATCGTCAACATCGTCGCCGACATCTGGCGCGGCATGCCCGGCATCGCCCATACCTGCGCGGCGCGCGCGGGCGTGGTCTATGTCTCGAAGAGCGTCGCGGTGGAATGGGCGCCGCACCGCATCCGGGTGAACTGCGTCGCGCCGGGCTGCGTCGAGACCTCCGCCTTCAACCTCTATCCGCCGGAAGGGGCGGCGAGCTTCTACGAATCCAACCCGATGCTGCGCGCCGGCGACGCGCAGGACATTGCCGAGGCGTGCTGCTACCTCGCCGCGCCATCGGGCAAGTTCGTCACCGGCGAGGTGGTCACGGTGGATGGCGGGCAGCAGCTCTGGGGCGACCCCTGGCCGATCGGCCGGCCCGACTATTTCAGGATCCCGCAGGGCGCCGCCCCGGCGCCGAAGGAGTGAGAGCGTGGACGACAAGGACCCGATACTGTTCGATCTGGATGCGGAGAGCGGGGTGGCGACGCTCACCCTCAACCGCCCGGACCGCTTCAACGCCTTCAACCGGCCGATGCTGCTGCGCTGGCGCGAATGCCTCGACCGCGTCGAGCGCGACGGCGCCATCCGCGCCCTGGTGGTGACCGGGGCCGGCCGCGCCTTCTGCGCCGGCGGCGAGATGGACGAGCTGGAATCCTTCCTCGATGCCTCCTCCGAGGATCGCAAGGGCTTCCTGTGGGACAGCGTCCACCCGATCGCGCTGACCCTCGAGCGCATCGACCGCCCGGTGATCGCCGCGCTCAACGGCACGGCGCGCGGCGCCGGGCTCGACATGGCGCTGATGTGCGACATCAGGATCGCCGACCGCGGCGTGCTGCTGGCCGAGAGCTACATCGCCATGGGGCTGATGCCGGGCGATGGCGGCAGCTGGTTCCTGCCGCGCCTGGTCGGCGTGCCGAAGGCGCTGGAACTGCTGTGGACCGGCGATGCCATCGCCGCCGAGGAGGCGGAGCGCATCGGCCTCGTCAACCGCGCCGTGGCCGACGGGCAGGCGCTGGCAGAGGCGCGCGCGCTCGCCGCGCGCATCGCCCGCCAGCCCGCCGCCGCCATCCGCTTCACCAAGCGCGCGGTGCAGCAGGGGATGCGGATGGACCTGCGCGCGCATCTCGACATGGTGTCCTCGCACATGGCGGTGCTCGAGGACATGCCCGACTTCGCCGAGCGGGTGCGCGCCTTCAAGGCGCGCCGGCAGGCGCCGCGAGGCGGGTGACGCCGGCCTCGGCGAGGGCGGCGATCTCCTCCTCGGCGTAGCCGAGCTCGGCGAGCAGCTCCGCGCTGTGCTCGCCGAGCCGCGGCGCGTGGCGGCGGATCGCCGGCGGCGTCGCGCTCCAGTTGGCGGCGGGCGGGCGCATGGCGCGGACGCGCCCCTCGCTCGGGTGGTCGGTCCAGCGGAACATGCCGACCTGCGCGAGGTGCGGATCATCGAGCAGCGTCTCGAGCGTGTTGAGCGGCGTCGCCGGGATGTCGGCGCGCTCGAAGGCGGCCAGCCAGTCGGCGGTGCTGCGGTGGCGCAGCTCCTCCTCGAGCATGGCGTGGATCTCGCGCGCATGGATGGTGCGGCTGGTCAGGCTGGCGAAGCGCGGGTCGCGCTCCATCACCTCGGGCCGGCCGACCAGTTCGAAGAAGCTGCGCCAGTGGCGGTCGGTATAGACCATGGCGCAGACATAGCCGTCGGTCGTCGCGTAGGGGTGGCGCTCGGGCGCGAGGGAACGCGGATAGCCCGGGTGGCCGACCGGCGGGTCATAGGCGAGACCGCCCATGTGGTCGCCGAGCACGAGCTGGGTGACGGTCTCGAACATCGGCACCTCGATCGCCTGGCCTTCGCCGGTGCGGCCGCGATGCACCAGGGCGCCGAGCGCTGCATTGGCGACGGTGGCGCCGACATGGCGGTCCATGATGGCGAGCGGGATGTAGCGCGGCACGCCGTCCCCCGCCAGGGCGATCAGCGAGGGGACCGAGGCGATGCCCTGGATCAGGTCGTCGAAGGCCGGGCGCGCGGCATAGGGGCCGTCCTGGCCGAAGCCGACGGCGGCGACGTAGATGAGGCGCGGATTGACCGCGCGCACCGCCTCGGCGCCGAGGCCGAGCCGCGCCATCGCCGCGGGGCGGATGTTGGTGATCAGCACGTCGGCGTGCCCGGTGAGGCGCAGCAGCGCCTGCCGTCCTTCCGCCCGCTTGAGGTCGAGCACGAGGCTGCGCTTGTTGCGGTTGGCGTTGAGGAAGAGCGGCCCCATGCCGGGATTGCGCATCGGCCCGATGCCGCGCACGGAATCGCCTTCGGGCGGCTCGACCTTGATGACGTCGGCGCCCATGTCGCCAAGGATCTGCGCGGCGACGGGCCCCATCAGAACAGAGGAGAGATCGAGCACGCGAATACCGTCAAGCGCCGCAGTGGCCATGGAGTCTTCCTTCCCCTGATGCAGGCCGGCGGCGACGCTGGACGCGCGCGCGCCGGCTTCCGTAGTGTGCAGGCACGGTGCGCGACGCGCCAGCCAATGTGGAGAGGAAACCTGCCATGCATCCTTCACGACGCGCGGTCCTACTGTCCATGCCCGGCCTTGCGGGCGCGCGCACCGGCGCTGCTCAGACAGAAGCCGCCTATCCCTTGCGCGTGGTGCGCGTCGTCATTCCTTCGGCGCCCGGGGGGCTGACCGACGGCTTCGTGCGGCTGATCGGAGACGCCATGCAGCAGGCCTGGGGGCAGCCCTTCGTGATGGACCACAGGCCGGGCGCGGGCGGCATCGTAGGCACCGAGCATGTCGCGCGCGCGGCGCCGGACGGGCACACGCTGCTGATGGGCAATATCGGCCCGCTGGGCATCAATCCCGGCCTCTATCCGCGCCTGCCCTACGACGTCGCGCGCGACCTCGCGCCGATCTCGCTGGTCGCCGTCTATCCGAACGTGCTGGTGGTCCACCCTGCGGTCCCGGCGCGCAACGTCGCCGAGCTGGTGGCGCTGGCCAAGGCGCGGCCCGGCGCGCTGCGCTTCGCCTCGGCGGGGATCGGGCAGTCGCAGCATCTTTCGGGCGAGATGTTCAACGTGACCGCCGGCGTGCAGATGACTCATGTGCCCTATCGTGGCACCGGTCCGGCGCTGTCGGACGTGATGGGCGGCCATGTCGAGATGATGTTCAGCAACCTGCCGCCGGCGGTGGAGGCGATCCGCGCGGGGCGGTTGCGCGCCCTCGGCGTCACCGGCACCGCGCGCAGCGCGGTGCTGCCCGAGGTGCCGACCATCGCCGAGGCCGGCGTGCCCGGCTACGAGGTGTTCTCCTGGATCGCGCTGGTCGGGCCCGCCGGCCTGCCGGGCGAGATCGTCGGCAGGCTGCACACCGAGACCGCGCGGGTGGCCCGGACCGAGGAGGCGCGCCGCTACTACCTCTCCCTCGGCGCCGAGCCGCGCACGGATCTGAGCTCGGAACAGGCCGGCGCCTACATGCAGCGCGAGCGCGACCGCTGGGCGGAGCTGATCCGCCGCGCCGACATCCGCCCGGAATAGCCTCCGCCGCGCCCCTTGCCGCATGCCGGGCCGCGTGCGATCCTGATTGCTCCAATGATTGACTGCGGCGCCCATGCCGGCGCCGCAGCGTGATGGGTGGACGTCGATGCTGCTGACCGAAGTCAAGACGCAGCGCGCCTTCGAGGCGATATCGAGCCAGATCACCGAGCGGATCCGCCGCGGCGACCTGCGCGCCGGCGACCGCCTGCCGAATGAGCGCGAACTCGCCGACGCCTTCGCGGTCAGCCGCCATGCGGTGCGCGAGGCGCTGCGCGCGATGGAATCGGTCGGGCTGCTGCATCTGCGTAAGGGGGCGACCGGCGGCGCCTTCGTCTCCGGAGGCCGGCCCGAGGCGGTGGCCGAGGCGCTGCGCGGCATGTTCTACGTGGGCGGCATCTCGCTTGCGGAACTGACCGAGGCGCGGCTCGAGATCGAGACGGTCGTGCTGCGCCTCGTCTGCGACCGGCTCGACGAGGCCGGGCTCGCGCTGCTCGAGGACAACGTCGCCGCCGCCGAGTGCGCCACCGAGGCGGGCGACAACGCCGCCAAGGTGGCGCTGAACATCCGCTTCCACGAATTGCTCGCCACCCTGACCGGCAACACGGTGCTGGTGGTGGTGATGAAGGCGCTGCTCGACATCCTGCGCGAATTCGCCCAGCGCGTCGGGCCGGTGACGGAGATGGACGTCATCGCCTCCCGCCGGCGGCTGCTGCGCCACCTGCGCGCCGGGCGGCGCGACAGCGCGGTGGCCGAGCTGGTCCGCAGCCTGCGCGCGGTGCATCGCCACTACCTTGGCGCGCTGAAGGGGCGCGGGGCCGCCGCGCCGGGGATGCCGGGGCGATGAGCGCGCCCGCCGCCGCGACCGGCCCCCTGGCGGGGATGCGGATCCTCGACCTCAGCACGCTGATCGTCGGGCCCTATGCGACGCAGATCCTCGGCGACTACGGCGCCGACATCATCAAGGTCGAGGCGCCGGACGGCGACATCATGCGGAACTCCGGGCCGGCGCGCGGGGCGGGGATGGGGCACATGTTCCTCCATGCCAACCGCAACAAGCGCTCGGTGGTGCTCGACCTCAAGCGGGAGGAAGGGCGGCAGGCGGTGCTCGCGCTCGCGCGCGGGGCGGATGCGCTGATCTACAACCTGCGGCCGGCGGCGATGGACAGGCTCGGGCTCGGGCACGACGCGGTGGCCGCGGTCAATCCCGGCATCGTCTATGCGGGCGCCTTCGGCTTCAGCCAGCGCGGCCCCTATGCCGACCGGCCGGCCTATGACGACCTGATCCAGGGCATGGCGGGCATCGCCTCGCTGTCGGCGATCGCCGCGGGGGAACCGCGCTACGCGCCGCTGGTGCTGGCCGACCGGGTGGTGGCGCTGCAACTGGCCAATGCGGTGCTCGGCGCGCTGCTGCATCGCGCACGCACCGGGCGCGGCCAGCGGGTGGACGTGCCGATGTTCGAGGGGCTGCTTGAACTCGTGCTGGGGGAGCATCTCGCCGGCCTTGCCTTCCGCCCGCCGGAGGGGCCCTTCGGCCATGCCCGCAGCCTGTCGCGGGAGCGGCGGCCCTTCCGCACCGCCGACGGCCATGTCTGCCTGCTGCTCTACAACGACGCGCAGTGGCGCCGCTTCCTCGGCTGCATCGGCCGGTCCGAGCTGATGGAGGATGCGCGCTTCGCCACCTATGCCAAGCGGATGCGGCATGTGGACGTGGTCTATGGCTTCCTCGCCGAGACGCTGGCCGCGCGCTCGACCGAGGAATGGCTGGCGCTGCTGGCCGAGGCCGACGTGCCGGTGGCGCGCATGGCCGCCATCCCCGACCTGCTCGAGGACGAGCACCTGCGCGCGATCGGCTATTTCCGCGAGATGGAGCATCCGAGCGAGGGCGCCATCCTCGGCCTCGCGGTGCCGTCGGAATGGTCGGATTCGCCGCCCTCCATCCGCCGCCACGCGCCGCTTCTCGGCGAACATACCGAGGAAGTGCTGCGCGAGGCCGGGCTCGATGCCGCGGCGATCGCCCGGCTTTGCAAACCCACCGAGAAGATCTGAGGGTCATGGACCGCGACACGCTCGCCGAACGCATCGTCAGGGCGCCCTTCCACCGGTGGCTCGGCCTCGAGGTCGCGAAGGCGGACGCCAGCGGCGTCGAGCTCGTCATGCCCTGGCGCGAGGAGATCGTCAGCCGCGCCGACCCGCCCATCATGCATGGCGGGGTGGTGGCGGCGCTGATCGACACCGCCGGGCTCTATGCCGTGCTCGCGGCGGGCGGCAGCGCCCTCGGCACCGCCTACATGCATGTGGACTACCATCGCCCGGTGGTCAGCGGCACGGTGCGGGTGCGCGCGCGCGCGCTCAAGCTCGGGCGCCGCATCTCGGTGGCCGAGGCGATGGTCTATGGCGAGGGGCCGGAGCCGCTGGCCAGCGGCCGCGGCGGCTATTTCCCGCCATGAACGGCGGACGGAAGGACGCATGACGACGATGATGGGACTTGCCGGCACGCTGGCGGGCATCCGGGTACTCGATCTCAGCCAGGGCATCGCGGGGCCGCATTGCGGCTGCCTGCTCGGTGACCTCGGCGCCGATGTGGTGAAGGTCGAGCCGCCGGAGGGCGACTGGGGCCGGCGCCTCGGCGCCGCGCCGGGGGAGGTCGGGCCCACCTTCCACAGCTTCAACCGCGGCAAGCGCAGCGTCGTGCTCGACCTGCGGCAGGAGAGCGGGCGCGAGGCGGCGCGCGCCCTCGCCGCGCGCGCCGAGGTGGTGATCGAGAGCAACCGCCCCGGCGTGGCGCGGCGGCTCGGCCTCGACCATGCCACGCTGTCGGCCGGGCGGCCGGAGCTGATCTACGTGGCGGTGAGCGGCTTCGGCCAGGACGGCCCCTATGCCGAGCGGCCGGCGACCGATTCCATCGTGCAGGCCTTCACCGGGCTGCCGCACGGCGCCAGCACCACCGGCGAGCCGCTGCGGATCCGCTTCGGCATCGTCGATGTCGGCGCCGGCGTCTATGCCAGCCAGGCGGTGCTGGCGGCGCTGCTGCTGCGCGCCCGCACCGGGCAGGGCGGGTTGCTCGACATCAACCTCGCCCATGTCTCCGCCGCGCTGCAGGCCTACAAGCTGGCCGAGGCGGCCGGACCCGCGGGCAGCGAGCCGCGCGAGCTGGTCGCGGGCATCGGCACCTATGCCACCGCCGATGGCCACCTGGTGGTGGCCGGCGTGCAGGAGCGGCATTTCGGCATCGTGCTCGACGTCGTCGGCCGCGCCGACCTGCGGAGCGATCCGCGCTTCGCCGAGCCCGGGGCGCGGCTGGCCAACCAGGCGGCGCTGCGCGGCCTGATCGCCGAGGCGATCCGCCGCAGGCCCACTGCCCACTGGGTGGCGGCGATGGGCGCGGCCGGGCTGCCCTGCCAGGAGTTGCTGACCTATGGCCGCTTCCGCGAGGACCCGCATGTGCGCGCGGTGAACCTTGTGGAAGATGTCGCCTATGAGGGGCAATGGCCCCTGCCATCCGTGCGCTGCCCGGGCCTTCCGCAGGCGGAGTTCACGGCCCGCCGCGCCCCCGCGCTCGGCGAGCATACGCGCGAGATACTGGCCGAGGCGGGGCTCGGCCATCTGTCCGACGGCCCAACGCAGCACCAAGAGGTCATTCGATGACGGCGAAACTCAAGGAACAGCTCGGCTACGACGCGCCGATCTTCGCCTTCAACCATTGCCGCGATGTGGTCGTGGAATGTACCCGCGCCGGCGGCTTCGGGGTGCTGGGCAGCAGCCTGTTCTCGCCCGAGGAGCTCGACCAGGAGCTGAACTGGATCGACCGGCATGTCGGCGACCGCAGCTATGGCGTCGATATCCTGATGACCTCCAACTACGACGAATCGACGCAGAAGGTGGCCGGGCCGCTTGCCGATTCGCTGCCCGAGGCGCAGCTGCGCTTCGTCGATGAGGTCCTGGCGCGCGAGGGCGTGCCCCCGCTGCCCGAGGAGATCGAGCGCGAGCGCCGCGCCTCCATGGCCGCCCGCGAGCGCTACATCACCCGCGAGGGCGTGCGCGCCCTGGTCGATGTGGTCTGGCGCCATCCCAAGGTGAAGCTGCTGGTCAGCGCGCTTGGCGTGCCGCCGGCGGACATCATCGCCAAGACGCATGAGCGGGGCATGCTGGTGGGCGGCGTCTGCGGCGCGCCCGGGCACGCCGAGCGGCAATGCGCGGCGGGCGTGGACGTGCTGGTCGCGCAGGGCAGCGAGGCGGGCGGGCATACCGGCACGATCTCGACCATGGTGCTGGTGCCGCAGGTGGTGGATGTGGCGAAGGGCCGCGCCGCGGTGCTCGCCGCCGGCGGCATCGCCCGCGGCAGCCAGATGGCGGCGGCGATGGCGCTCGGCGCGGATGGGGTGTGGTGCGGCTCGGTCTGGCTGGTGACGCGGGAGAGCGACCTGCTGCCCAACCAGAAGGCGGTGCTGCTGAACTGCCGCAGCCAGGACACCATCCAGAGCCGCAGCATGACCGGCAAGCCGGTGCGGATGAACCGAAGCCGCTACACCGACGCCTGGTCGGCCGCTGGCGCTCCGGCGACGCTGGCGCCGCCGATGCAGAAGGTGCTCTACGAATACGCCCGCAGCCGCATCGACCGCGCCCAGCGCGACGACCTCTATTCCTACCCGGTCGGCCAGGTGATCGGCATGGTGCGGGAGGAGACCACGGTGCGCGAGGTGATGCTGCGGATGCAGAACGAGTATCTCGAGACCTTGGAGCGCATGGGGCGGCAGACGGAATCAGCCTGACGCCGGCCGGCCGGCGCATGGCGCGCCTGCCGCCGGACATCGGGACAGGTGGGAGGAACGAGAATGACCATCAACAGGCGCGCCCTGATCGCGGGCGCTGGCGCGGCGATCGCCCCGGCATGGGCGCCGGCGGCCCTTGCCCAGGCCTATCCGGCGCGTCCGGTGCGCCTGATCGCGCCGATCCTGCCGGGCGGGGTGACCGATATCCTCGCACGGTTGTTCGCGCGGCGGCTGACCGAGCGCATGGGCCAGCCGGTGGTGGTCGAGAACAGGCCCGGCGCCGGGCTGATCATCGGCATGGAGCATGTCGCGCGCTCGGCGCCGGACGGCTACACCATCATCATCGCCAGCCAGGGCGCGATGGCGGTGAATGCCTCGCTCTTCGCCCGCCTGCCCTACGACACGCTGCGCGACTTCGCGCCGATCACCCAGGTGGTCGAGTTCCCGGTGATGCTGGTGGTCAAGCCGGACTTCCCGGCCGCCGACATCAACGCCTTCCTGGCGATGGCGCGGGCGCAGCCCGGCGCGCTGACCTTCGGGTCGGCCGGCATCGGCACCATCTCCCATCTCGGGATGGAACTGCTGAAGGCGCGGGCCAATGTCGATCTTACCCATGTGCCCTTCAACGGCGAGGCGCCGCCGCTGCAGGAGGTGATCGCCGGGCGCGTCTCGGCCCTGCTCGCGACCTTCGCCGTCGGCATGCCGGCGGTGCGCGGCGGGCAGGTGCGCGCGATCGGCATCGCCTCGCGCCGGCGCTCGGCGCTGGCGCCGGACATCCCGACCCTGGCCGAGACCGGCCTCGCGGATTTCTCCGTCACCGGCTGGTTCGGCATGCTGGCGCCCGCGGGCACGCCCCCGGCGGTGGTGGAGCGGCTGCATCGCGAGTTCATCGCCGTCCTGGACGAGCCGCAGAGCCGCGAGCGGCTGCTCGCCCTCGGCGTCGAGCCGCAGGGATCGGAATCGCCCGCCGCCTTCGGCCGCTTCATCGCCGAGGAGACCGCCCGCTGGGGGGAGGTGGTGACGCGCGCCGGCATCCGTGCCGGCTGAAACCCGCCCCCGCCCCGCCACAGCAGGAGACGACGAGATGAATGCAGCCGAAGCCACCCCGACCCTGGTGCGGACCGAGCGGCGCGGCGGGGTGATGGTCATCACCCTCGACGACCCGCCGACGCGCAATTCCCTGACCAACCCGCTGCGCGCGCAGCTCGGCGCGGCGGTGGCCGAGGCCGAGGCCGACCGCGCGGTGCGCGCGGTGCTGGTCAACGCCACCGGCCCGACCTTCTGCGCCGGCGGCAACCTCGAAGCCATCCGCGACGACAGCGCGCCATGGAACGTGCACCAGCGCTTCCGCCGCTTCACCCAATGGCTGTTCCCGCTGATCTGGCTCGACCGCCCGGTGGTGATGGCGGTGCAGGGCCAGGCGGTGGGCGGCGGCCTCGGCCTCGCGCTGACCGGCGACCTGCTGGTGGCCGGCGAGAGCGCGGTGTTCATGGCCGGCTTCTTCCGCCTCGGCGTCATCCCCGACATCGGGGTGATGTATCACCTGCCGCGGCTGATCGGCATGGCGCGCGCCAAGCGCTTCCTGTTCGAGAACGCCACCATGACGGCGCGCGAGGCGCGTGAGATCGGCCTCGTCGCCCATGTCGTGCCCGACGCGCAATTGCAGGAGGAGGCTTTCGCCCGCGCCGAGCGCCTGGCCGCCGGGCCGACCGCGGCGATGGGCCTCGGCAAGCAGTTCATGGCCCGCAGCTTCGAGACCAGCATGATCGACATGTTCGGCTATGAGGGGCTCGGCCAGATCCTCGCCATGACGCATCCCGAGTTCCGCGAGGGCATCGGCGCGATGATCGAGAAGCGCAAGCCCGATTTCCCCGGCGCGGCAGAGGGGGGCTGAGGCAGGATGGACGACACCGCCGCGGGCTACGTGCCCGGCCCCCGCGCGCTGTTCGGCCAGGCCGAGCTGCGCCGGATGATGCACCCGCGCTCCGTCGCCGTGGTCGGCGCCTCGGAGACCGCAGGCTCCTTCGGGCGGCGCACCATCGAGAATCTCGACATCGGTTTCCCGGGCCGCATCCTGCCGGTCAACCCGCGCTACCGGGAGATGTTCGGCCGGCCCTGCTACGCCTCGCTCGAGGACCTGCCCGAGCCGCCGGACTGCGTCATCCTCACCGTCCCGCGCGAGCATGTCGAGCCGCTGGTCGAGCGCGCCGCGGCGATCGGCGCCGGCGGCGTGATGCTCTACAGCTCGGGCTATGCCGAGGTCGGGCGGCCGGAGCGCGTCGCCGCGCAGCGCCGCCTCGCCGAGATCGCCGCGCGCACCGGCCTGCGTATCCTCGGTCCCAATTGCGCCGGCATCGCCAACCTGACGCTGCCGGCCGGCCTGACCTTCATGCCGAAATTCTTCGAGATGCGGCGGGTCTGCGGCCCGGTCGGGCTGGTCTCGCAGAGCGGCGCGCTCGGCTATGTCGTGCTGCAGGCGATGGAGCGCGGCATCGGCTTCTCGCACTACCTCACCGCCGGCAATTCCTGCGACGTCGATGTCTGCGACCTGGTGAACTACCTGGTCGAGGAGGAGCGGACCCGGGTCATCGCCTGCATGCTCGAAGGCGTGCGCGACGGGGCGCGGCTGCTCGGCGCGGCTGAGGCCGCGCTGCGGGCGGGCAAGCCGCTGGTGGTCTATAAGCTCGGCGGCAGCGAGATCAGCCGGCAGACCGCGATGTCGCACACCGGCACGCTGGTCGGCGCCGACGAGGCCTATCGGGCCGCGCTGCGCCGCGCCGGGGCGGTGATCGTGGACCACTGGGAGGAGGTGCTGGAGACCGCCAACCTCTTCGCCCGCGCCGGCAGGCCCCGCTGCCCGGGCGTTGGGGTCATGGCGCCCTCGGGCGGCGCGGCGGTGATGGCGGCGGACGAGGCCGAGCGCGTCGGCCTGCCGCTGCCGCCGCCGCAGCCGCAGACCTCCGCGCGGCTCGAGGCGGTGATCCCGGAATTCGGATCGAGCGCCAACCCGAGCGACATCACCGCGGAATCGGTGAAGGACGTGACGATGTACGGCACCTGCATCCGCGCCTTCGCCGAGGACCCCGGCTATGGTGCGGTGGTGGTGCCGATGATGTCGGTGCACCTGCCCGGCGCGGTGGAGCGCGCGCACTACATGGCGAAGCTGGCGCCGGAACTGCCGGTGCCGCTGTGCGTGGTGTGGCTGAACGAGTGGCTGCAGGGGCCGGGCAGCGAGATCTACGATGGCTGCGAGGATCTGCCGACCTTCCGGACCATGGCCCGTTGCATCGCGGCGCTGGCGCGCTGGAACGCCTATCACGCGGGGCGGGCGGAATTGCTGCGCGACGACGCGCCGGCGGCGGCCGCGCCCGGCGCCGCGGCGGCCGCCCGCGCGGTGTTGGCCGCCGCCCCGCCGGGGCGGACCCTGGGCGAGCGCCTGTCGAAGGAAGTGCTCGCGGCCTACGGCATCCCGGTGACGCGCGAGGTGCTGGCGCGCGATGTCGAGGCGGCGGTCGCCGCGGCGCGCGAGATCGGCTTCCCGGTCGCGCTCAAGGCCGATTCGCCCGACATCCCGCACAAGACCGAGGCCGGCGTGATCCGCCTCGGCATCGGCGACGAGGCGGCGCTGAGGGCCGCCCATGCGGCGATCCTGGCGGCGGCGGCGCGCGTGCCGGGGGCGCGGGTCGAGGGCGTGCTGGTGCAGCAGATGGCGCGGCCGGGGGCGGAGATGATGGTCGGCGCGCGGCTTGACGCGCAGTTCGGCCCGCTGATCACCTGCGGCTTCGGCGGCGTGGCGGTGGAGGTGACGCGCGACGTCGCCACCGCCCTCGCCCCGGTCGGCGCGCGCGAGGCGCGGGCGATGATCGCCTCGCTGCGCGGCTACCGGCTGCTGACCGGCTACCGCAACCTGCCCGCCGCCGACATCGGCGCGCTGGCGGAAATCGTCGGGCGGCTGTCGCTGCTCGCCCGCGACCTCGCCGGGGAGATCGAGGAGATCGACGTGAACCCTGTCATCCTCGGCCCCGGCGGGGCGCTGGCGGTGGACGCGCTGGTGGTGCGCCGCGCCGCAGCGGGCGCGCCATGATCGGCGCCGCGCTGCCCGACGAGGCCACCGCGCGGGGCTGGCGCGAGGCCGGCTGGTGGGCGGGGGTCACCATCCTCGACGCGCTGGCCGAGGCGGTGCGCCGCAGCCCGGGCAAGACCGCCGTGGTCGCCCCCGGCGGGGTGAGCATGACCTATGCCGAGCTCGACGCCGAGGCGGCGCGCCTCGCCGCGGGGCTGGCGGCGCTGGGGGTGGGGCCGGGCGACGTGGTCGCGCTGCAGCTGCCCAATTGCGCCGAGTTCGTCTGCCTGCACCTCGCCATCAGCCGGCTGGGCGCGGTGACCAACCCGCTGCTGCCGAACTACCGGGCGAAGGAGCTGGACTACATCCTGCGCCATGGCGGGGCGAAGGTGGCGGTGATCCCGGCACGGCACCGCGGCTTCGACTATCCGCCGATGTATGCCGCGCTGGCGGCCGGCCTGCCGGGGCTGCGCGCGGTCGTGGTGATGGGCGGCGAGGCGCCGGGCATGGTCGGCTTCGCCGATCTGCGCGCCGGGGCGGCGGCCCCGCCCCCGGCGCGGGTGGACAGCGGCGAGATCACCGCGCTGATCTTCACCTCTGGCACCGAATCCACGCCCAAGGGCGTGATGCACAGCCACGACACGACGATGTACGCCACCCGCACCATGGCGCGGGTGGTCGGGCTCGGCGCCGATGACGTGGTCTGGATGCCCTCGCCGATCGCGCATGGCAACGGCTTCCTGTGGGGCATGCGCCAGGCGCTGACCATCGGCGGCACGCTGGTGCTGCAGGACGCCTGGGACCCGGAGGAGGCGCTGCGCCTGATCGAGACGCATCGCGGCACC
Organism: Neoroseomonas eburnea; assembly: GCF_018129005.1. GTDB lineage: Bacteria > Pseudomonadota > Alphaproteobacteria > Acetobacterales > Acetobacteraceae > Neoroseomonas > Neoroseomonas eburnea. Next base: position 90,680 of record NZ_JAAEDL010000016.1, on the reverse strand, counting down.
TTCACCCTCTGCGCCACGCCCTTCGCGGCGATGCTGGTCGAGCAGCCCTCGGCGGCCAGCCGCGACCTTGCCTGCTTCCGCATCTTCGCCACCGCCGGGGCGCCGATCCCGCGCCACCTCGGGCCGCTGGCGCGAGAGCGCATCGGCTGCACGCTGATCGGCATGTGGGGCATGACCGAATGCTTCGTCGGCACCGCCTCCCCCCCCGATGACCCGGATGAGCGGCTGTGGGGCACCGATGGGCGGGCGATGCCAGGCACCGAGGTCGCCATCTTCGACGAGGACCGCCAGCGCATCCTGCCGCCGGGCGAGGTGGGGGAACTGGCGACCCGCGGCCCGCATGTCGCGCTCGGCTACCTCAACGACCCCGAGCGGACGCGCCAGACCTTCACCCCCGGCGGCTGGCTGTTCACCGGCGACCTCGCGACGCTCGACGCGGCGGGCTGCATCCGCATCGCCGGGCGGCGCAAGGACATCATCAACCGCGGCGGGCTGAAGGTCAGCGCCAGCGAGGTGGAGGAACTGCTGCTGCTGCACCCTGCGGTGCGCGAGGTGGCGGTGGTCGGCGTGCCCGATGCCCGGCTCGGGGAGAAGGGCTGCGCCTTCGTGGTGCCGCGCGGCGATGCCGCGCCCGACCTCGCGGAGCTGGTACGCCACCTGGAGGCGCGCGGGGTGGCAAGATACAAGCTGCCCGAGTATATGAGGCTGGTTCCGGAACTGCCGATGACGCCGAGCGGCAAGGTGCAGAAGTTCGTGCTGCGCGAGAGTTTCACGCGCGAGCATGGGCAGGCGGGCGGATCGGGGTGATCCCCGCTGGGCGCCGCGCAACAGGCGCGAGGCGGAGGCGCGGGACCGGCGCGGAAAGACCGCAACCAGAGGAACGGACAGGAACCACCCATGACCATTGACCGGCGCAGCCTTCTCAAGACCGCGGCGGCGGCCAGCACCGCGGGCGCCCTGCCGTGGCGCAGCGCCAAGGCGCAGGCGGCGAACACCATCAAGCTCGGCCTCATCATCGACATGTCGGGCACTTATCGCGACATCACCGGGCCGACCTCGGTCGCCGCCACGCGGCTCGCCATCCAGGAATTCGCCGGCCGCGGCATCAATGTCGAGCTGGTCTTCGGCGACCACCAGAACAAGCCCGATGTCGGCGTGGCCATGGCGCGGCAGTGGCTGGACCGCGACGGCGTGGACGCGCTGATCGATGTCGGCACCTCCTCGGTGGCGCTGGCTGTCAACGAGGTCTGCCGCGAGCGCAACAAGGTCCATCTCAACAGCTCGGCGGCGACCACCGACCTCACCGGGGCGCGCTGCTCGCCCAACACCGTGCACTGGACCTACGATACCTGGATGCTCGCCAATTCCACCGGCGGGGCCATGGTGCGCGCGGGCGGCGACAGTTGGTTCTTCATCACCGCCGACTACACCTTTGGCCATACGCTGGAGCAGCAGACCGGCGGCTTCGTGCGCGGCGCCGGCGGACGCGTCGTCGGTTCGGTCCGCACGCCCTTCCCCGGCACCACGGATTTCTCCTCCTTCCTGGTGCAGGCGCAGGCCTCGCGCGCCAAGGTGATCGGGCTGGCGAACGCCGGCGCGGACACGATCAACTGCATCAAGCAGGCGGCCGAGTTCGGCATCACCCGCCGCGGCACCAAGCTCGCCTCGCTGCTGATGTTCATCTCCGATGTCCATGCGCTCGGCCTGCAGGCGGCGCAGGGCCTGGTGCTGACCGAGACCTACTACTGGGATCTCAACGACCGCACGCGCCGCTTCGCCGAGAAGGTGCGCGCGATCACCCCCGCCAACCTCCCCGGCATGGGTCATGCGGGCTGCTATTCCGCCGCGACCCACTACCTCAAGGCGGTGTCCGACATGGGCGTGGCGGCGGCCAAGGCGAGCGGCGCGGCGGCGGTGGCGCGGATGAAGGCGATGCCGACCGACGACGACTGCTTCGGCCCGGGCTCGATCCGCGCCGACGGGCGGAAGCTGCACCCGGCCTATCTGTTCGAGGTGAAGAAGCCGGAGGAAAGCCGCGGCGCCTGGGACTACTACAAGCTGCTGCAGACCACCGCGGCGGACCAGGCGTTCCGGCCGCTGGCCGAGGGCGGCTGCACGCTGGCCTAGCCCGCCGGCCGGGAGAATCGCGGCGCGGCGGCCGACAGCCCCGGCCGCCGCGCCGCAAGCCCCCGGGACGGGCACGCCCCCGGGGCAGGCACTGAGAGCGGAAACAAGAAGGACTGACTGCCATGAATCACATTGCGCCCGGTTCAGGCGCCGGAACGCCGGCCCATGGCGGCGATTTCGACGCCATCGTCGTCGGCGCCGGCTTCTCGGGGATGTATCTGCTGCACCGCCTGCGCGACCAGCTCGGGCTGTCGGTGCGCGTGCTGGAGGCCGCGGACGGCGTCGGCGGCACCTGGCACTGGAACCGCTACCCCGGCGCGCGCTGCGATTCCGAGAGCCATTCCTACTGCTACTACTTCTCGAAGGATCTGCTCGAGGAATGGGAGTGGTCGGAACGCTATCCCACCCAGCCCGAGATCCTGCGCTACCTCAACCACGTCGCCGACCGTTTCGACCTGCGGCGCGACATCGCGCTCAACACCCGCGTCGGCTCGGCCCGCTTCGACGAGGCGGCGAACCTGTGGCAGGTGACGACCGCCGAGGGCCGGACGCTCAGCGCGCCCTTCCTCGTCACCGCCGTCGGCTGCCTGTCCGCCGCCAATGTGCCGAAGATCCCGGGCCTCGAGGATTTCGCCGGCCAATGGTACCACACCGGCGAATGGCCGCAGGAAGGCGTGGACTTCACCGGCAAGCGCGTGGGCCAGATCGGCACCGGCTCCACCGGCATCCAGGCGGTGCCCGTGATCGCCGAGACGGCGGGGCATCTGTGGGTGTTCCAGCGCACCGCCAACTACAGCGTGCCCGCCCACAACGCCCCGCTGTCGCCCGAGACCAAGCGCTGGATCCGCGAGCACCGCGACGAGATCCATCGCGTGATGACCAGCAACACCAACGGTCATCCCTTCAACATCGAGGACCGCTCGGCGCTCGAGGTGAGCGAGGAGGAGCGCCAGCGCCTCTATGAGCAGGCCTGGGCCAAGGGCGGGCTGCAGTTCCGCGCCACCTTCCGCGACCTGCTGACGGACAAGGCGGCGAACGACACCGCCTCGGAGTTCCTGCGCGCCAAGATCCGCTCGATCGTGAAGGACCCGAGGACGGCGGCCATTCTGTCGAACATCGACCACCCCTATGCGACCAAGCGCCCGCCGATCGACAGCGGCTACTTCGAGGCCTTCAACCGCGACAACGTCACCCTGGTCGATCTGCGCGCCGCGCCGATCGAACGCATCACGCCGCGCGGCATCAAGACGAAGGATGCCGAATATCCGCTCGACATCATCGTCTTCGCCACCGGCTTCGACGCGCTGACCGGGCCGCTGCTGCGGATCGACATCCGCGGCCGCGACGGCCGGTCCCTGCGCGATGCCTGGAAGGCCGGGCCGGTCAACTATCTCGGCCTGCAGGTGCCGGGCTTCCCCAACATGTTCACCATGACCGGGCCGGGCAGCCCCTCGGTGCTGTGCAACATGCCGGTGGCGATCGAGCAGCACGCCAACTGGATCGCCGATTGCATCGCGGGGATGCGCGCGAAGGGGCTGAGGCGGATCGAGGCGCGGCCCGAGGCGGCGGAGAGATGGGTGCGCGACGTGAACGCCGCGGCCGAATCGACGCTGCTCCCCGAGGCCGGCAGTTCCTGGTATCTCGGCGCCAACGTGCCGGGCAAGCCGCGCGTCTTCATGCCCTATGCGGGCGGCATGGCGCATTACCGCGCGATCTGCGACGAGGTCGCGCGCAAGGACTACGAGGGCTTCGCCCTCTCCGCTTGATGGCCGGCCGGGCGGCGGGCGCGTGCTGCCCGCCGCCCGCGCCCGCGCGTCAGGTCGGCTCCATCCCGGCCTTGGCCATCAGTTCCCGGTTCACCGCCAGTTCGCGGCGGATTCGCTCGATCAGCGGCGCCTCGCCGATCTCGGGCGGCGCCATGCCCTGGGTGGCCATGAAGGCCCGCACCGCCGGATCGGCGAAATGCTCCGTCAGGGCGCCGCGGATGCGCTCGATGATCGGCGCCGGGGTGCGCGCCGGGGCCTCCACCGAATACCAGGTGGTCGAGATGAAGCCGGGGAAGCCCTTCTCGATGAAGGTCGGCACATCGGGCAGTTGCGTGGCCCGCGACGCTGTGGGCACCGCCAGGGGGCGCAGCCGCCCGGCCTCGAGATGTCCCTTGCAGGCGCTGAGCAGGGCGAACATGCAGTCGGTGCGCCCGGCGATGGTGTCGGTCATCGCCGGCGGCGAGCCCGCATAGGGAACGTGCAGCATCTCGATGCCGGCGCGGTTGTTGAGGTCGAGCATCGCCATGTGCGCCGTGGTGCCGACGCCCCAGGTGGCATAGGAGATCGCCTCGGGCCGCGCGCGCGCCGCCGCCAGCAATTCCTCAAGGCTGTTCCAGCGCGGATTGGCAACCAGCAGATAGAGGCTGTCGCAGACCTGGGTGATGTGCGTGAAGTCGGTGATCGGGTCGTAGCCCGGGTTGCGCAGCGCCAGCGGCGTCAGCGTGAAGGTCGAGATGGTGCCGAGCAGCAGCGTCAGCCCGTCCGGCCGCGCCCGGGCGACATGGCGCGCCCCGATCGAGGTCGAGGCGCCGGGCTTGTGGTCCATGATGAAACTGCCGCCCAGGCGCGATTGCAGCCCGTCGGTCACGATGCGCCCGATCACGTCGGAGGCGCCACCCGCCGCATAGGGCACCACCAGCGCGACCGACTGCCCCGCTGGATAGGGCGCCTGCGCCCGGGCAGCCGGGGCGGCAAGGCTTGCCGCCCCGGCTGCCGCCAGCGCGCCGCGGCGCGTGATGTTCATCTGTCGCATGGTCATCCTCTCCCTTCCTCAGGCGGTCGCTCGGGGCCCCGGCGGCCCGCTCAGCGGTGCCCCCGCGGCTCATGACGGCTCGACACCCGAGCGGGCCATCAGCTCCCGGTGCAGGGCCAGTTCGCGCCGGATGCGGGCCAGCAGCGGCCCCTCGCCGATCTCCGGCGGCAGCATCCCCTGGGTCGCCATGAAGGCCTGCACCGCGGGATCGGCGAAGTGCTCGGCGAGCGCGTCGCGGATGCGCGCCGCGATCGGCGCCGGCATGCCCGGCGGCCCCTGCACCGAATACCAGACCGTCGAGACGAAATCCGGAAAGCCCTTCTCGATGAAGGTCGGCACGTCGGGCAGCTGCGGCGGCCGCGTCGCGGTGGGCACGGCAAGGCCGCGCAGCCGCCCGGCCTCCATGTGCCCCTTGCAGGCGGCCAGCAGCGCCGGCAGGCAGTCGGTGCGCCCGGCGATGGTGTCGGTGATCGCCGGCGGCGAGCCGGCATAGGGGACGTGCAGCATCCGCACGCTCGCGCGCCGGCACAGATCCTCCATCCACAGATGCGACGTGGTGCCGACCCCCCAGGTCGCGTAGGAGATCGATTCCGGCCGCGCCCGCGCCGCGTCGAGCAGCGCCTCGAGGCTCGGCCAGCGCGGATTGGCCGCGAGCAGGAACAGGCTCTCGCAGGCCTGGGTGATGTGGGTGAAGTCGTTGATCGGGTCATAGCCCGGGTTCCGCATCGTCAGCGGCGTCAGCGTGAAGGTCGAGACGCTGCCGAGGAACAGCGTGGTGCCGTCCGGCCGGGCGCGCGCGACATGGCGCGCGGCGATCGAGGTCGAGCCGCCGGGCCTGTGCTCGAGGAAGAAGGTGCCGCCGAGGCGCGTCTGCAGCCCCTGGGTGACGATCCGCCCGATGACGTCCGAGGCGCCGCCCGGCGCCAGCGCCACCACCAGGGCGACGGACTGGCCGGCGGGGTAGGGCGCCTGCGCGCGCACCGACGGGGCGGCGAGGCTCGCGCCGGTGGCGAGAACCGCGCGGCGGCGGGTGAGGGTCCCAATTGCCATGAACGCTTCCTCCCTTGCTTGCGGCGCGAGAGCGCCAAACCCCGTGACGCCGGCGCGGGACGGACAGCGCCATCCCCCCCCGCGCCGCCGGCCTCAGCCCTGGCGGGCGGCGATGCGGGCGAGGATCGGCCGCCAGCGCTCCGCCTCGACCTGCATGAACGCGCTGAATTCGGCCGGCGTGCTGCCGGCGAGGAACTGCGCCTCGTCGGTCAGGCGCCGCTCGATCCTCTGGTCCCGCAGCGCCTCCACCGTGGCGCCGTGCAGGCGCTCGATGACCGGCTGCGGCGTGCGCGCCGGCGCCACCAGGCCGAACCAGCTCTGCGCCACCAGGCCCGCCGTCACCTCGCCGAAGGTCGGGATTTCCGGCGTCGTGGGCACCCGCCGCTCGCTGGTCCAGCCGAGCAGCCGCCCCTGCCGGTTGCGATAGACCGGCAGCGCGGTGCTGCCGGCGACCACCATCAGGTCGAGGTTGCGCGCGAGGAAGTCGTTGAGCTGCCCGGCATCGCCGCGATAGGTCACGTCCTGCATCTGCAGGCCGAGCCGTTCGAGCACCATCAGCATCGCCATGTTGGTCAGCGTGGTCGGGCCGTTGGTGCCATAGGTGATCTGCCCCGGCCGCGCCCGCGCCGCCGCCACCATGGCGGCGATGTCGGCCGGCCCGTCATTCTGGGCGATGATCGCGAAGGGGAAGGTCGAGATGAGCGAGATCGGCGCGAAATCCGCCACCGCATAGGGCAGGTTCGGCGTGATCGCGGGATTGATGGTCAGCGTGGTGCCGGCACCCATCAGCAGCGTCTGGCCGTCCGGCCTGGCGCGGGCGACCGATTCGGCGCCGATCACGGTATTGCCGCCTGGACGGTTCTCGACCAGCACGGTCTGGCCGAGCAACTGGCCCATGCGCTCGGCCAGCAGCCTCGTGACGACATCGGTGCTGCCGCCGGCGGCGAAGGGCACGACGATGGTGACCGGCCGCGGCGCGCCGCCCTGCTGGGCCAGCGCCGGGCGGCACAGGCCCGGGCTCGCTGCCAGGCCGCCCATGCCGGTGGCAAGCCGTCGGCGCGTAAGGGAAATTGAATCCATTTGCCTTCTCCCCATCCCTTAGTTCTTCGTTTCTTCGGCGCGGGTCCGGCCGTGCCGCCATCGGCCGGCCCCGCGTACCAACATCGCGCGCCCGGCGGTCGACGGCCAGCGCGCAGCAAGCTAGGCGCCGGCCGGGGCCGCGAGCTCCAGCCGCGCGAGCAACTGCCGCGGCCGCACCTGCTCGCCCTCCGCAACGCGCAACTCCACGACCTTGCCGGCCGCCGCGGCGGTTATCGCGAGATGCATCTTCATCGCCTCAAGCACCAGCAGCGGCGCGCCCTTGTCCACCTGCTCGCCCGCTGTGACCTTCACGGCGACGACGCGCCCGCTCATCGGCGCGAGCACCTCGCCGCCCGCCGCCCCGTCCTGGAGGCGCGCATCGGAGAGCGGCGCCGGCTCGAAGCGCAGCACCCGGCCGCCGAGGTCGAGCAGCAGCGCCTCGCCGTCGAAGGCATGGCGGGCCGTCGCCTGCAGGGGGCCGAGGCGGAAGCGCAGCCGGTCGCCCTCGCGCGCCAGCAGCGCCACCGCCAGTGCCGGCGCGTCATCGGCCGGCGGGGTGGCACCATCGCCCAGGCTGACCGCGAGATGGCCCTCGGCGCGCGCGATGCGGGCATGGCGCAGCGTCTCGCCATGCCGCAGCCGCAGCGGGCGGCGCATCCGCCCGGCGCTCCACCAGCCCTGTCCGGCGCCCTCGCGCTCTTCCAGCAGCACCGCCGCCAGCGCCCAGGCCGCGTCGTCCGGGGCAGCCGCCGGCGGCATGGCGAGGCGATGGTCCACCCAGTCGGTGGTCGCCCCCCCGGCGAAGACCGGGTCGCGCAGGATGCTGAGCAGGAAGTCGCGGTTGGTGATCGGCCCCAGTAGCGCCAGTTCCTCGAGCGCGCGCACCAGCCGCCGCCGCGCCTCCTCCCGGTCGCGGCCATGGGCGATGATCTTGGCGAGCATCGGGTCGTAGAAGGCTGTCACCTCCTGCCCGGGCAGGATACCGGCATCCACGCGCAGCCCCGGCCCCGCGGGCGGATCGAAGACCAGCACCCGGCCGGTCTGCGGCAGGAAGCCCTGGCGCGGATCCTCGGCATAGAGCCGCGCCTCGATGGCGTGGCCGCGCAGCGCCACCTCCTGCTGCCCGAGCGGTAGCGGCGCGCCGGCGGCGACCTCGATCTGCAGCGCCACGAGGTCGAGGCCGGTGACGCATTCGGTGACCGGGTGCTCGACCTGCAGCCGCGTGTTCATCTCGAGGAACCAGAAGGCGCCCTCGGCGTCGAGCAGGAACTCCACCGTGCCGGCCCCGACATAGCCCACCGCGCGGGCGAGGCGCACCGCCGCCTCGCCCATCGCCGCGCGCAGCGCCGGGTCCACCGCCGGGGAGGGCGCCTCCTCGATGATCTTCTGGTGGCGCCGCTGCACCGAGCAGTCGCGCTCGCCCAGATGCAGGCAGTTGCCGTGGGTGTCGGCGAAGACCTGCACCTCGACATGGCGGCCCGAGAGCACGGCGCGCTCGAGGATCAGCTCGCCGTCGCCGAAGGCGGATTGCGCCTCGGCCGCGGCGAGGGTGAGGGCGGGGGCGAGGTCGGCCTCGCGCTCGACGAAGCGCAGCCCGCGCCCGCCGCCGCCCGCCGCCGCCTTGACCATCAGCGGCAGGCCGAGGCCGCGCGCGACCGCGAGGATGCCTGCCTGGTCGAGGTCGCGGCATTCGAGCCCGGGCAGGCAGGGCACGCCCGCCGCCGCCGCCCGTTCCTTGGCCTCGCGCTTGTTGCCCATGGCCCGGATCGCGGCCGGCGGCGGGCCGATGAAGGTCAGCCCTGCGGCGATGCAGGCGGCGGCGAATTCCGCGTTCTCGGCCAGGAAGCCGTAGCCCGGATGCAGCGCGTCGGCGCCGGTCAGCGCCGCCGCGTCGAGCAGCCGCGGCACCGAGAGGTAGGATTCGCCCACCGGGGCCGGGCCGATCTCCACCGCCTCGTCGGCCAGGGCGACATGCGGCGCGCCGGCATCGGCGGCGCTGTGCACCGCCACCGTGCGATAGCCCAGCGCGCGCGCGCTGCGGATGATGCGCGCGGCGATCTCGCCGCGATTGGCCACCAGGATCTTGGAGAAACCCGCCACCGGCGCCCCCTATGCCTCGCCGGCCCAGGCCGGGCGGCGTTTTTCCAGGAAGGACCTTGTGCCCTCGATGCCTTCCTCGGTGGTGACGCAATCGGCGAAGACCTCGGCGGCGAATTCGATCATCGCCGCGTCGTCGAGCAGCGATGCGGCGTTGAGCACCCGCTTGGTGCCCGCCAGCGCGCCCGGCCCGCAGCGCCGCACGGCGCGCTCGATCTCGGCGAGGCGCGCCTCGATCGCCGCATCGTCCTCGCACAGGTGATGCGCGAGGCCGAGTGCCGCCGCCTCCCGCCCGTCGATCCGCGCGGCGGTCAGCGCAAGCCGGCGCGCCTGCGACAGGCCAAGCCGCCGCACCACATAGGGGGCGATCTGCGCCGGGGCGACGCCGATGCTCGCCTCCGGCATGGCGAATTGCGCGTCGGGCCGGGTGAGGGTGATGTCGGCCGCACAGGCGAGGCCGAAGCCCCCGCCCATCGCCGCCCCCTCGACCACCGCGACGACCACCTGCGGCGCGTGGTTGACGGCGCGGAACAGCTCCCCGCCCAGGCGGTTGCGCTCGCGCGCCGCGACGCGTGGATCCGCGTTCGGGTCGTGCAGGCTCTGGTCGCGCTCGCGCATGTCGCCGCCCGAACAGAACCAGCCGCCGGCGCCGCGCAGCACCACCAGCCGGACCGAGCGGTCATCGACCAGCGCCGCGAACAGCGCGCGCATCTCCCGGTTCAACGCGACGCTCATGGCGTTGCGGCGTTCCGGCCGGATGAACAGCACGTCGAGCCGCATGCCGCGGCGGGCAAGCGCCAGCGCCTCATGCTGGCTGGTGGTGATTTCCATCTTCCTGCTCCCCGCCGTCACATGCGCGCCGCGCCGAAGGTGATCGGGCTCAGCGGCCGCAGCGCGCCCTCGCGGCAGATCGACAGGCAGAGCCCGAGCACCCGGCGCGTGTCGCGCGGATCGATGATGCCGTCGTCCCACAGCCGCGCCGTGGCGTAGAGCGCGGTGGAGACGCGGTCGTATTTCTCGATTATCTCGCGGCGCAGGGTGGCGATCCGCTCCTCCTCCACCGGCTTGCCGGCGCGCTGCAGCTTCGCCTCGGTCACGGTGCACAGCACGCCGGCCGCCTGCTCGCCGCCCATCACCGCGATGCGCGAATTGGGCCAGGAGAACAGGAAGCGCGGGTCGAAGCTGCGCCCGCACATGCCGTAATTGCCGGCGCCGAAGCTGCCGCCGACGATGACGGTGATCTGCGGCACGGTGGCGTTGGTGACCGCCTGGATCATCTTCGAGCCGTGCTTGACGATGCCCTCGGTCTCGGCCTCGCGCCCCACCATGTAGCCGGTGGTGTTCTGCAGGTAGATGATCGGGATGCCGGACTGGCAGCACAGCTGGACGAATTGCGCCGCCTTGACCGCGCCGCGCTGCGTGATCGGCCCGTTGTTGCCGATCAGCCCGCAGGGGTGGCCCTCGATCCGGCCGCGGCCGCAGATGGTGTAGGGGTCGAAGGCGGCCTTGAACTCCAGGTAGTCGGAATCGTCGAGGATGCGCGCGAGGATCTCGCGCATGTCGTAGGGCGTCTGGTGGTGGGGCGGCACCAAGCCGAGCAGCTCCTCGGCCGCGTGGCGCGGCGGGCGGGCCGGCGGCACCGCGAGCGCCGGCCGGCGGTCGTTCCAGTACAGCTTCTCCACCACCTCGCGCGCCAGGGCGATCGCGTCGGCGTCGTCCTCCGCGAGGTATTCGGTGGTGCCCGGCCCGGTCGCGTGCATGTCGGCGCCGCCGAGTTCCTCGTCGTCGGCGATCTCGCCGGTGGCGGCGCGCAGCAGCGGCGGGCCGGCGAGGAAGACGCGGGCGCGCCGCCGCACCATGATGACATGGTCCGACATGCCCGGCACATAGGCGCCGCCCGCGGTCGAGCTGCCATGCACCACCGTCACCTGCGGGATGCCGGCCGCCGAGAGCCGCGCCTGGTTGAAGAACTTGCGCCCGCCGCGGACGAAGGTCTCCTCCTGGCGGAACAGGTTGCCGCCGCCGCTCTCGACCAGCTGGATCAGCGGCAGCTTCTCGCGCAGGGCGATGTCCTGCGCGCGCAGCGCCTTCTCGGTGCCCATCGGCACCGTGGTGCCGCCCTTGATGGCGCTGTCATTGGCGATGACCATCACGCGCGTGCCCGCGACCTGGCCGATGCCCACGATCAGCCCGCCGCCGAGCACCTCCTCCACCCCGTCATCGTCATGCATGCCGAGCCCGGCAAGGGAGGAGAGGGCGAGGAAGGGCGCGCCGGGGTCGAGCAGCAGCTCGACCCTCTCGCGCGGGAGCAGCTGGCCGCGGCGGCGGAAGCGTTCGCGCTCGCGCTCCGAACGCTGCCGCACCTTGTCCTCGAGCGCGCGGAAGCGGGCGATCTCCGCCAGCATCCGCTCACGGTTGTCGTGGAAGGCGGGCGCTGCGGTGTCGAGCCGCGATTCGATCACCGGCATCGCCGGACCTCCCGCCGCCTCAATGCCGCTGCCGGTGCGACAGGCCCATGTCCTTGGCGATGATCTGCATCATCACCTCATTGGCCCCGCCGCCGATCGAGCTGATGCGCGAATCGCGGTAGATGCGCGAGACAGGGTTCTCCCACATGAAACCCTGGCCGCCCCAGAACTGCAGGCAGCCGCTCGGGATCACCTGCAGCAGCTGGCCCGCCTTGAGCTTCGCCATCGAGGCCAGCCGCGTGACGTTGCCGCCATTCACGTAGATCTCGACCGCGCGGTAGATCAGCGCGCGCAGCGCCTCGATCTCGGTCTGCCATTCGGCGAGCTTGAACTGGATCCACTGGTTGTCGAGCAGGGCGCGCCCGAAGGCCTGGCGCTGGCCGGTGTATTCGGCCGTCATCGCCACCGCGTCCTCGAGCTGCGTGATGCTGCGCGTGGCCCCGTAGAGGCGTTCCTCCTGGAACTGCTCCATCTGGTAGATGAAGCCCTTGCCTTCCTCCCCGATGCGGTTGCGGACCGGCACGCGCACCTCGTCGAAGAAGATCTGCGCGGTGTCCGAGCAGCGCAGGCCGAGCTTGTCCAGCACGCGCGCCACGGTCACGCCCTTGGTCTTCATCGGCACGACGATGAGCGACTTGTTGCGGTGCGGCGCGCCTTCCTCGCCGGTGTTGCACAGCAGGCAGATCCAGTCGGCCTGGGCGCCGTTGGTGATCCACATCTTGCCGCCGTTGATGACGTAGTCGTCGCCGTCGCGCCGCGCATGGGTGCGGATGCTCGCCACGTCGGAGCCCGCGCCCTCCTCGCTGACGCCGATCGCGCCGACCATGTCGCCGGCGATCAGCGGCGCGAGGAATTCCCGCCGCAGCTCGTCCGAGCCGTGCTTCGCGAGCGCCGGGCAGCACATGTTGGTCTGCACCCCGATCGAGGTGGACACGCCCTGCGCCGCGACATGGCCGAGCTCCTCGGCCATCACCGTCTCGTAGGAATAGTCGAGGCCGAGGCCGCCGAAGGACGGCGGGCGGGTGATGCCGAGCAGCCCGGCCTTGCCCAGGATCTTCATCACCTGGTGGGCGGGGTAGCGGCCGGCCTTCTCCCACTCATCGACATGGGGATTGATCTCCTCCTTCACGATCCGGGCGATCGTGCGGCGGATGGCCTCGTGTTCCTCGGTGAACAGCATGCGCGTCTCCTCGTTGTGTCGCTCAGAGCGTCTGGATCAGGGCGTCCACGGCGACGCCGCCGCGCCCGCGCGGGTGCAGGATGAAGGGGTTGACGTCCACGCCGAGCAGCCGGTCGCGGTGGCGGTCGGCGAAGACCGACAGCCGCGCGAGTGCGGCGGCCAGCGCCTCGACATCGGCCGGCGGCGCCCCGCGCGCGCCTTCGAGCAGCGGCCAGGCGCGCAGCTCGCGCAGCATCCGCATCGCCTCGGCCTCGCCGAAAGGCGCGACGCGGAAGCTGACATCGCCGAGCGCCTCGACATGGATCCCGCCGAGCCCGGCCATCACCACCGGCCCGAAGACCGGGTCGCGATGGACGCCGAGGATCATCTCGGTGCCGCGCGCGACCATGGGGGAGACGATCACGCCCTCGATGCGCGCGCCGGGCGCCTTCTCCCGCGCCGAGGCGCTGACGCGCGCGAAGGCGTCGCGCACCGCCGTGGCCGAGGCGAGGCCGAGCGCCACGCCGCCCACCTCGGTCTTGTGGGCGATGTCGGGGGAGAGGATCTTCATCGCCACCGGGAAGCCCAGCGCCTCGGCCGCCGCCGCCGCCTCCTCCGCCGAGCGGGCGAGGCGGTCGGGGACCATCGGGATGCCGGCGCCGGCGAGGATCGCCTTGGCCGCGCGCTCGTCGAGCGGGCCCGCCGGCAGATCCGGCTGCGGCGGCAGGACCGGCGGCGGCCCGGCCGCGCCGCGCTCGGCGAAGGCGCGCCCGAAGCGCACCAGCGCGGCGATGGCGCGCGTCGCCTCCACCGGGTCGCGATAGACCAGCATGCCGCGCTCCTCGAGGCTGCGCCGGACCTCCGGCGCGGCATCCATGGCCAGCGCGAAGACGCGGTCCGCGAACTCGGCCGACAGCGCCTCGAAGATCGGGCGCAGCCGCTCGACGAAAACGGGGTTGCGGCCGAGATGGGCCATGAACAGCACCGCCGTCGGGCAGCCGCCCTGCTGCATCAGGATCCGCAGCGACTTCGGCCACAGCGAGAAGTCGTGCAGCGCCGCGCCGGTCAGGTCCACCGGGTTGCGCAGCCCGCCCGCCGGCACCAGCGCGCGCAGCTCCTCCTGCGCCGGGGCCGGCAGCTCCGGCACGTCGAGCCCCTCGCGCCGCGCGGTGTCGGCGGTGAGCACGCCCGCCCCGCCCGAGATGGTCAGCACGCCGAGTGCCGGCGTGGTCGGGAAGCGCCCGAGGTTGCAGGCGTAGCCGATCGAGAGGAACTCCTCGAGCGAGCGGGCGCGGTGCACGTCGTACTGGCGGAACAGCGCGTCATAGACCTCGTCCGCGCCGGCCAGCGAGGCGGTGTGCGAGGCCGCCGCCGCGGCGCCGACATCCGAGGCGCCGACCTTCATCATCACCACCGGCTTGCCCAGCGCGCGGGCGCGTTCCAGCGCGCCCACCAGCGCCTGCGGCCGGCCGCAGCCCTCGATATAGGCGAGCACGACGCGCGTCTCGGGATCCTCGAGCGCATAGGTCAGGGTGTCGGTGAAATCCACATCCGCCTGGTTGCCCGTGGTGGCCCAGAGGTTGATCCCGATCCCCTGGTCGCGCGCGAGGCCGAGGCAATAGGAGCCGAAGGCGCCGGACTGGCTGACGATGCTGACCCCGCCCGGCTTCGGCCAGTTGCCCGAGACGATGTAGGTGAAGGAGGCGATGAGCCGCCGGCGCACGTTGATCGTGCCCATGCAGTTCGGCCCCATCAGGCGCATGCCGTGCCGGCGCGCCAGCGCGACGAGGCTCTCCTGCGCCTGCCGCCCCGCCTCGTCCACCTCGGCGAAGCCGGCGCTGAACACCACCGCGGCGCGCACGCCCTTGGCCGCGCAGGCCTCGATGGCGCCATGCACGTCGCGCGTCGGCACCGAGACGATGGCGAGATCGACCTCGCCCGGCACATCCACGATGGAGCGATAGGCGGGCAGGCCCTGCACCGTCGGGTAGTTCGGGTTGACGGGCAGGATGCGGCCCTCGAAGCCGGCCTCGATCAGGCCGGCGACGGGGCGGCCGCCGATCTTGAGCGGGTCGGCCGAGGCGCCGATCACCGCCACCGAGCGCGCATCGAAGAAGGGCGCGACCGTGCCGGTCGCGGGCCAGCAGCCGACGGTCACGGACGCCGCGCCCGGCAGCGGCAACCGCTCCGCATCGCGCGCCGCGATCCGCAGCCCGCGCCGGCGTGCCGCGCCGCGGCCCGCAAGCGAGTCGTCATCCTGAACTTCCCCACCCATGGCCGCGGCTGCGTCGCGCCGCGTGCCTCATTCTTGTGGTCCAATCATTGAGGGCCGGAACAGGGTTGTCAAGGACGCCGGGACGGCTGGCGCGACAGCGCCCTCATGCCGCAAGATGGCGCGGCGGGCGCAACGCGCCGGCGCATATGGGGAGGAGGCCAGGACGCATGTCCGATCTGCCGAAGCGCGTCGAGTTCCACGAGGAAGGCCCGCGCGAGGGCTTCCAGATCGAGCCGCGGATCTATCCGCTCGAACAGCGCGCGGCGCTGGTCGAGGCGCTGGCCGAGACCGGCCTCAAGGCGGTGCAGGTCGCCTCCTTCGTCTCGCCCAGGGCGGTGCCGCAGATGGCGGATTCCGAGGCGCTCTTCGCCGCCATCCGCCGCCGCCCCGGCGTGCGCTACGAGGCGGTCTGGCTGAACGAGCAGGGCTTCGAGCGCGCGCGCGCCACGCCCGGCGTCGATCTCGCCGGCAAGATCAGCCTCTATGCCTCCGACGCCTTCGCGCGGCGCAACAACAACTGCTCGGCCGAGGAGATGCGCGGGCGCGTGCTGCGCTGGCTCGACCTCTATGCCGAGGCGGGGCTGACGGTCGAGCGCGCGCTGGTCATGGCCGCCTTCGGCTGCAATTTCGAGGGCGAGATCCCGCCGCGCCGCGCGGTGGACGAGCTGGTCTGGGCGCACCGCATCTGCGCCGAGCGCGGCATCGTGCTGCCGAAGGTCTATCTCGCCGACACCATGGGCTGGGCCAATCCGCAATCGGTCCGCCGGCTGGTGGGCATGCTGCGCGAGGCGCTGCCCGCCACGCGCATCGGCCTGCACCTGCATGACACGCGCGGGCTCGGCGCGGCGAACGTGCTGGCGGCGCTCGAGATGGGCGTCGATCTGTTCGACAGCTCGATCGCCGGGCTCGGCGGCTGCCCCTTCGCCGGGCATGGCGACAGCAGGGGCGCGGGCAACATCTGCACCGAGGACATGGTGTTCCTCTGCCACGAGATGGGCATCGAGACCGGCCTCGACCTCGAGAAGCTGATCGAGGCGGCGCGCCTCGCCGAACGCATCATCGGCCGTCCGCTCGGCGGGCATGTCATGCATGCCGGCTCGCTCGCGGCATACCGCGCGCGGGCGGGTGCCGCCGCCGGCCACGGCTGATCGCAACCAGGGGCGGGACATCCGCGAGGGAACTACGAATGAGCTTCATACCGACCGAGGAGCAGCAGGCGATCTCCGACGCCGCGCGCCGCTTCGCCGCCACCCGGCTCGCGCCCGGCTACCGCGCGCGCGAACAGGCCGGCACGCTCGATCGCGCGCTGCTGCGCGAGATGGGCGGGCTCGGCCTGATCGCGCCCGAGATGCCCGACAGCCATGGCGGCCTCGGCCAGCCCTGCGTGACCGCGGGGCTGGTGGTCGAGGCGGTGGCCCATGCCGACATCAATGTCAGCTACGTCCAGCTGCTCGGCTCGCTGATGGGCAGCATCATCCTGCGCCACGCGGCACCGCCGCTGGCGCAGGACTGGGTGCGGCGCATCGTCGGCGGGGAGGCGATCGTCGCCATCGGCCTCACCGAGCCGCGCGGCGGGTCGGACGCCGCCAACCTCGCCCTGCGCGCCGAGCGCGCCGGCAATGGCTGGGTGCTGTCGGGCGAGAAGACCTCGATCAGCTGCGCCGACCAGGCCGATGGGATCGTCGTCTTCGCCCGCAGCGGCCGCCCCGAGGACGGCGCGCGCGGCATCAGCGCCTTCCTCGTGCCGCTCGACGCGCCGGGCATCTCGCGCTCGCGCTTCGACGATCTCGGCACCTGCGCGGTGGGGCGCGGCTCGGTCTTCTTCGACGGCGTGAAGGTGCCGGCGGACCACATGCTCGGCGAGGAGAACCGCGGCTTCGTGCAGGTGATGCAGGGCTTCGACTACAGCCGCGCGCTGATCGGGCTGCAATGCATCGCCGCCGCGCAGGCCTCGCTCGACGAGAGCTGGGCCTACATCCAGGAACGCCGGACCTTCGGCGCGCCGCTGGCGCAATACCAGGGCGTGACCTTTCCCCTAGCCGAGGGGGAGACCATGCTCGCCGCGGCGCGGATGCTCTGCTACCAGACCCTGGCGCTGCGCGACCACGGCCTGCCGCACACCTCCGAGGCGGCGATGTGCAAGTGGCTCGCGCCCAAGACGGCGGTGGAGGTCATCCACCAATGCCTGCTGACCCACGGCCATGCCGGCTATTCGAAGGACCTGCCGCACCAGCAGCGGCTGCGCGACGTCATGGGCCTCGAGATCGGCGACGGCACGGCGCAGATCATGAAGCTGGTGATCGCGCGCGAGAGGATCGGGCGCGTCGCGGTGCAATACGCGCGGCAGGGCTGATGCCCCGCCGCGCCGGCGCGGGGCCTCCGTTCAGCCCTGCCGCTGCTCGGGCGTCAGGCTCTTGGCCTGCTCGCGCAGCTGGAACTTCTGGATCTTGCCCGAGGGCGTCTTGGGCATCTGCTCCACCACTTCGAGCCGTTCGGGCAGATACTGCTTGGCGATCTGCTCGCGCAGCAGGAAGGCGTTGAGTTCCGCCAGGCTCGGCGCGCCGGCGCCGGGCCGCGGCACGACGAAGGCGCAGGCCCGCTCGCCGAGCCGCGCATCCGGCATGGCAACCACCGCCGCCTCCTGCACCGCGGGGTGGCGGTAGATCAGGCCCTCCACCTCGACGACGGGAATGTTCTCGCCGCCGCGGATGATGATGTCCTTGGCGCGGCCGGTGATGCGGACATAGCCGTCGGCATCCAACCGCGCGAGGTCGCCGGTCTCGAACCAGCCCTCGGCATCCGTGCCGAACCATTCCGGGCGGCGCAGATAGCCGACGAAATTGCTGGCGCTGCGGATCTGCAGCCGGCCCTCCTGCTCGGCCGGCAGCGGTTGTCCTTCCGCATCCACCACCCGCAGCTCGACGCCGGGCAGCGGGCAGCCATCGGTCTCGAAGGCCTTCTCCGGCGGGTCCTCCGGCCGGGTGGTGGTGGCAGCACCGTTCTCGGTCATGCCCCAGGCGGAGATGATGGTGGCGCCGAGCGACTCGGCGGCGCGGCGGGCGAGCACGCGCGGGATCGGCGCCCCGGCGGAGAGGAACATCCGCAGGCTGCGGACCGCCGCGGGCCGGCGCGCGCCCACATCCGCGAGGTCTGACAGGAAGGGCGTCGAGGCCATGGTGAAGGTCACGCCCTCGGCCTCGATCAGGTCGGCCGCCTCCTCCGGCTGCCAGATGTCCTGCAGCACCACCTTGGCGCCGAGCAGGATCGGCGCCATCAGCCCGTACATGAAGCCGGTCTGGTGCGCCATGGGGGAGGACATCATCAGCACGTCCGCCGGCCCGAGGCCGGTGCGCTCGATGTAGCCGCGGACATTGCTGAGCAGCGTGTTGGAGGTGTGCATCACCCCCTTCGGTTCCCCGGTGGTGCCGGAGGTGAAGAGGATCTGCACCACCTCGTCGGCGCCGGGCCGGCCGGCGGCGAACAGCGCGCGCGCATCGGCCCCGGGCTGCGGCGCGAGGAGCTGGTCGAAATCCTCCTCGCCCTCGCCGCCGATCACCAGCAGCCGGGCCAGCCCGGGCAGGCGCGCCCGCAGCGAGCGCGCCATCGCCGCATGATCGAAGCCGCGATACTGCCGCGGCACGATGAACACCTTGCTCTCGGTGAGGCCGAGCATGAAGCCGAGCTCGCGCTCGCGGAAGATCGGCATCAGCGGGTTGGTCACCGCGCCGATCCTGAGGCAGGCGAGGTGCAGGGCGGTGAACTGCCACCAGTTCGGTAGCTGGAAGGACACCACGTCGCCGCGTCCGACCCCCATCCGCGACAGGCCGAGCGCGATGCGCTCCGCCCGCCCGGCGAGGTCGCGATAGGTCAGCACGGCGCGCTCGCCGGTCAGGCTGTTGCGGCCGACGATGGCGGTCGCGCCCGGCTGCGCGGCGACCGCCGCATCCAGGCTGTCGGTCAGCAGATAATCGCCCCACAGGCCCTCCGCGCGCATCGCACGGATGCGGGCCTCGGGCAGGATCGGGTCGAATTGCATGGACGTTGCCTCCGTTGATTGGGGGGCCGCCCGTCAGTCGCGCCTGGCGAAACTCCGGCCGATCAGCTGGCGGTGCACCTGGTTCGTACCTTCCCATATCTGGGTGATCTTGGCGTCGCGGAAAATACGCTCCACCCGGTAGTCCTGGATGTAGCCGTAGCCGCCATGCATCTGGATCGCGTCGGTGGCGATCCGCATGGCGAGGTCCGAGGCGCGCATCTTCGCCATCGAGGATTCGAGGCCGTAGCCCTCCTCGCCATCCTCCATCACGCCGCACAGGTAGTCGAGCCACGCCTCGGCCATGGCGAGGTCGGTCGCGGCATCGGCGATGGTGAACTGGTTGGCCTGGAAATCCACGATCCGCCGGCCGGAGGAGCGGCGGTCATTGGCATAGGCGACCATGTCGCGGAAGGCCGCCCGCGCGATGCCGAGCGCATGCGCCGCCACCGAGGGGCGCGAGCGGTTGAGCGCGGCGAACAGCAGCTTCAGCCCATCCCCCGGCGCGCCGATCAGGTTGGCGCGCGGCACGCGGCAGCCCTCGAAGGCGAGGGCCGCGGTGGAGGAGGCGCGGTGGCCGAGCTTCTCCTCGAGCCGCAGCACCTTGTAGCCCTGCACCGCCTGCCGTTCCATCACCAGCAGGCTGATCGAGCCCTTGGGGTCGGCGATGCCCTCCCACTTGCCGAAGAGGAGCAGGAAATCGGCCACGTCGCCGCTGGTGATGAAGACCTTGCCGCCATCGACCACGATCTCGTCGCCCTCGGGGCGGAAGCGCGTGGTCATGGCGGTGGCGTCCGAGCCGCCGACCGCCTCGGTGATGGCGAGCGCGCCGAGCGCGCCCTCGGCGATCCGCGGCAGCACGCGCGCCTTCAGCGCCTCGGAGCCGAAATCCATCAGCGGGCCGAGCGCATGGTAGTTGGTCGCGTAGATGATGGCGGTGGCGGCGCAGGCCTCGGCGAGGATCTTGACCACCTCGAGATAGGCGCGGAAGCGCAGCCCCACCCCGCCATGGGCCTCGGGCAGGAAGATGCGGTTGAGGCCGAGCTCGTTGATGCGGCGGATGTTGTCCCAGGGGAATTCGCCGCTGCGGTCGTGATGGGCCGCGCACGGGGCGATCTGCTCGGCGCAGAGCCGGCGGACCTGGTCGAGCAGCAGCGTCTCCTCCGCGGTCCAGCCGCGGCGGCGTTCGATGCGTTCGAAGATGGGGTTCATGGTGTCCTGCCTTTCATGCGCTGGCGCCGCCCGGTCATGCCGGCCGCATGCCGGAACGGCGGACGACGTCGCCCCAGCGCTCGATCTCGCGGGTGATGAAGGCGGCGATCGCCGCCGGCGGCATGGGCTCGCCCGGATTGGCGCCGAGTTCGGCGAAGCGCGCGCGCAGCGCCGGGTCGGCCAGCGCGGCGATGACCGCCTCGTTCAGCCGCGCCACGGCGTCGGGCGGCGTGCGCGCGGGCGCGAGCGCCGCGTTCCAGGTGCGGCAGTCGAAGCCCGCGACGCCCGCTTCCTCGAGCGTCGGCACGCCGGGAAAGACCGGCGAACGGGTGCGGGTGCTGATCGCGATGGCGCGCACGCTGCCCGAGCGCGCCAACGCCGAGGCGGTGGAGACCGGGTCGAACATGAACTGGATCTGTCCGGCCACCAGATCCTGCAGCGCCGGGCCGTTGCCGCGATAGGCGACGTGCAGGATGTCCACCCCGGCCAGCAGCCGCAGCAGCTCGCCCGCCAGGTGCGGCGTGCTGCCCACCCCGGCCGAGCCGTAGGTGAAGGCGCCCGGCCGCTCGCGCAGCAGCGCGACGAAGGCGCGCGCATCCGCCGCCGGCACCGAAGGATGGACGATCAGCGCCATCGGCACCTCGCTGAACATCGCCACCGGGGCGAAGTCGCGCTCGGTGTCGTAGGGCAGGGAGGGCAGCAGCGTCGGGTTGACCGTGTGGCTGGTGGTCGCAACCAGCAGCGTGTAGCCGTCGGGCGCCGCGCGGGCGACGAATTCCGAGCCGCCGACCACCCCGCCGCCGGTGCGGTTCTCGACCACCACCGGCTGGCCGAGCCGGGCGGTGATCGCCTGGGCCACGAGGCGGGAGACGACATCGGTGCCGCCGCCCGCGGCATAGGGCACGACGAGGCGCACCGGACGGTCGGGAAACGCCGCCAATGCGGGCGCCGCCAGCGCCGCACCGCCCATCCCGGCCATCAGCGACCGGCGCGAGATGCCAGGATTGTGCTTGTGGTTCATTGCCGCCTCCTCCGTGCTTGGTGGCGGGCGCGGGCGGCGATCCGCCCGCGCCCGTGATGGTCCTCTTGCCCTCGGCCGCGCCTCAGCGGAAGGGCGAGAAGTCCGGCTTGCGCTTCTCGACGAAGGCGCGCTTGCCTTCCATCGCTTCCTCGGTGTGGCCGAAGCCGTCAAGCGCGGACATCGCCATCTTGGTGGTGCCGTAGGCATGGGCCGAATCGGCGTTGAAGGAATACTTCAGGAACTTGATGGCGGTCGGGCTCAGCGCCGCGATCTCCGCCGCCCAGCCCTTGGCCTCGGCCATCAGCTGGGCCTGCGGCACGACCTTGTTGACGAGGCCCATCTCCTTCGCTTCCTCCGCCGTGTACTGGCGGCAGAGGAACCAGATCTCGCGCGCCTTCTTCTCGCCGACGATGCGCGTCAGCAGCGCCGTGCCCCAGCCGGCGTCGAAGGAGCCGACGCGCGGCCCGGCCTGGCCGAAGCGGGCATTGTCGGATGCGATGGTCAGGTCGCACAGCACATGCAGCACATGGCCGCCGCCGATGGCGAAGCCGTTCACCGCCGCGATCACCGGCTTGGGGATGTCGCGGATGGTGTTCTGCAGCGTCTCCACCTCCCACAGCCCGTTGGCGCTGGTGCCGTAGCCGCCGGTCTCGACGTATTCCTTCTGGTCGCCGCCGGTGCAGAAGGCCTTGTTGCCCGCGCCGGTGAGGATCACGCAGGCGACCTTCTTGTCCACCCAGGCGCGCTGGAGCGCGTTGATGAGCTCCTCCACCGTGCGGCCGCGGAAGGAGTTGTAGCGGTCGGGCCGGTTGATGGTGATGATCGCCGTGGAATCCTCCACGGCATAGAGGATGTCGGTGTAGTCCATCGGTGTGTTCTCCTGGAGATGGGCGCAAAGGGGGAAGGCGCGGGGCGCGGCGGCCCCGCGCCCGTCACGACATGGTCAGCCCGCCCGAGACGCTGAGCGTCTGGCCGGTGATGTAGCGCGAGCGGTCGGAGGCGAAGAACACGATCGCATCGGCGATCTCCTCGGGCTTCGCCACGCGCTTCAGCGGGATGACGCGGGCCAGCGCCTCGCGCATCCGCTCGGGCTGGGCGGCAAAGAGCGGCGTGTCGGTCGGCCCCGGGCAGACCACGTTGCAGGTGATCTCGTGGCGCGCCATCTCGCGCGCCAGCGACTTGGTGAAGGCGATGACGCCGCCCTTGGCGCCGGCATAGACCGTCTCGCCCATGCTGCCGACGCGCCCGGCGTCGCTCGCCACCGTCACCACCCTGCCGCCGCCGCCCTCCATCATCGGGTCGAGGAAGGCGCGCACGAAGCGCACGCAGCCGAGGTAGTTGATCTGCACGATCTGTTCCCAGAACTCGGGCGGATTCTTCACGAAGGGCTCGATGCGGTCCCACCCGGCGGTGCTGATCACCGCATCGGCGCGCTTGACCTTCGCGTGCACGCCGGTGGCGAAGGCGGCGACCGCCTCGGGCTTGGTGACATCGAGCGGCAGCGCCTCGGCCTGGCCGCCGGCGGCGGCGATGCGCGCGGCCGTCTCGCGCGCGCCCTCGAGGTTGAGGTCGCCGATGAAGACGCGCGCCCCGACCTCGGCCAGGGCGAGGCAGGTGGCGCGCCCGATGCCGGAGGCGCCGCCGCTCACTACGGCAACCTTGTCGTTGAGTTTCATCTCTCGCTCCTACTTCCGTCTGCTTTCAAGGAAGGCCGAGACGCGCTTGCGCGCCTCCTCCGTGGTCATCAGCCGCCGCGTCGCGTCGTGCTCCATCGCGTAGCCGTCCGGGGCGCGGTCGGTCGAGGCGCGGATGCACGCCTTGCAGGCGGCCAGCGCCGGCCCCGCGAGGCCGGCCACCTGGTCGGCCAGCGCGCGCGCGCGCGCCGGCAATTCGGCGCCCGGCACCACCCACTGGACGATCCCCAGGCGTTCGGCGGTGGCGCCGTCCACCATGTCGTTGGCGAGGATGATGCGCGCCGCGACGCCCGGCCCGCACAGCCGGGTCAGCCGCTGCGTGCCGCCGGCGCCGGGGATCAGGCCGATGCCGGCTTCCGGCAGCCCGATCCGCGCCTCCTGCGCGGCGATCCGCAGGTCGCACGACAGCGCCAGTTCCAGCCCGCCGCCGAGCGCCGGGCCGTTGATCTCGGCGATGGTGACGAGCGGCAGCCGCTCGATCCGGTCATAGAGGTGATGGAAGGCGGCGACATGGCGCAGCATGTCGCGCACCCCCTCCTCGGCGCCGAACCGCCCGCCGATCTCCTTGAGATCGGCGCCGGCCGAGAAGAACCGCAGCGCGCTGCGGATGTGCAGCGCGCGCGGCAGGCCCTCGCGCTCGATGCCGTCGAGCACGCGGTTGAAGCCGGCGAGGAACTCCTCGCTGATGGCATTGGCGGGCGCCCGGTTCATCGTCACCACGACGACGCCCTCGCGCCGCTCGACCTCGAACATCCTGTTTCCTTTCCTTCCTTCCCGCGGGCGCCTCAGCCCATCCGGCAGGCCCCCGAGGGCGGCGGCGTCGCCTCGGCGGCCCGCACCGTCATCTCGATCGCGCGGTGCACGCGGCCGCCGTCGCGCACCACGCGGCCCATCAGGTTCGGCATCACCAGCTGATGGTCCTCGGCGCGCATCCGCACCATGCCGAAGGGCGATTCGAATTCGAGGCCGTTCATCGCCCGCGCCACCTTGTCCGGATCGGTGCTCTCGGCCTTGCGGACCCCCTCGAAGATCAGGCGCATGCCGGTATAGGTCTCGGCCTCGTATTCGCCGGGGTCCTGGTTGAAGCGGCGGCGCCAGGCCTCGACGAAGCGGCGGTTCTGCGGCGTGTCGAGGGAGGCGTCGTAGTTGATGACGCCATAGGAGCCGACCACGTCCTCGCCCGCCGCGCGCAGCGTCGTCGGCACGATGTAGGCGTGCCCGACGATCGTCAGCTCCGCCGACAGCCGGAACTGCCGCGCCTGCTTGGCGAAGTTGATCGCGTCCCCGCCCGAGAGCACCACCCACACCCCCTGCAGCCCGGCCGCCTTGAGCTGCGAGATGTAGGGCGCGTAGTCGCGCGTGCCGAGCGGCGGGAAGACGCTGAGCGCGACCTCCTTGCCGGCGTCCTGCGCCGCGCGGGTGAAGCCGGCCGCCGAATCGCGGCCCCAGACGTAGTCCGCCGCGCAGATGCCCCATTTGCGCTCCGGCCGGCCGCGCAGCCACGGCCCCACCACCATCAGGTCCATCGCATCGGAATGGTTGGCGCGGAACAGCCGCCGCCCGCAGGCCTCGCCCGTCAGCCGGTCGGCCTTGTTGACCGTCGAGACATAGAGCGCGTTCCACCGCTCGAGCTGGCCCGCGATGGCAAGGCCGCTCGCCGAGGAGATCGCGCCGATCAGCAGGCCGTGGCCGCCGAGGGCCAGGCGCTCGGCGGCGCGGCGCGCGGCGTCGGGGTTGCTCTGCTCGTCGCCGATGCGGAACTCCACCTGCCGCCCGTCGATGCCGCCGGCGGCATTGGCCTCGTCCACCGCGAACTGCACGCCGCGGATCACCTCCTCGCCCAGCACGGCATAGGCGCCGGTTTGCGAGGTGGGCACGCCGATGCGGATCGGGTCGCGCCGCGCCTGGGCGCGCGCCGCCCCGGCGAGCCCGGCGGCGAATGCGCCGAAGGCGGCGGCGCCGATGATCGCTTCTCTCCTGGTTCGCATGACGTTCCTCCTGTTCCCTTGGTTGACGCTAGACGCCCAGATGCTCGTGCAGCACCGCCTCGTCGAGGCCGGCGACCGGCCCCGAGGCGACGATCCTGCCCTTCGCCATCGCATGAAACTGCCGCGCGGCGCGGCGGATCAGCCCCAGATGCTGCTCGATCAGCAGCAGCGCCGTGCCTTCGCGCGTCGCCAGGCGGTCGAGCGCCTCGCCGAGCTCGTCCACCACCACCGGCGCCAGCCCCTCGCTCGGCTCATCGAGGATGAGCAGGTCCGGATTGGCCATCAGCGCGCGCCCGATGGCGAGCATCTGCTGCTGCCCGCCCGACAGCGCGGTGCCCGGCGTGGCGGCGCGCTCGGCGAGGATGGGGAACATCTCGCACACCGCGGCGAGCGTCCATGGCCCCGGCCGCTGCACCGCGGCGCCGAGCAGGAGGTTCTCGCGCACCGTCAGGTTGGGCAGGATGCGCCGGCCCTGCACCACCACCGCGATGCCCGCCCGCGCCGCCCGGTAGGGCCGCAGCGGCAGCGGCTGCGCCGCCCCGTGGAAGCGCACCGCGCCTGCCCGCACCCGCGCCAGCCCGAGCACGGCATTGACCGTGGTGGTCTTGCCCACGCCGTTGCGCCCGACCAGGGCCACGCGCTCCCCCTCGCCCACCGCCAGGCTGACGCCGTGCAGGATATGCGCCTCGCCGTAGAAGGCATGCACGCCGTCGAGTTCGAGGATCATGCCGCCGCGCTCCCGAGATAGGCGCGCACCACCTCGGGGTGGCGGCGGATCTCCTGCGGCGTGCCCTCGGCGAGGATGGCGCCGAGTTCGAGCACGGTGATGCGCTCGCAGATGCGGAACACCACCTCCATGTCGTGCTCGACCAGCAGCACCGTCACGCCCCGCGCGCGGGCGAGCTCGCGCAGCCGGTCCGCGAGCGCGAGGGATTCCTCGGCCGTCAGCCCCGCCGCCGGTTCATCGAGCAGCAGCACGCGCGGCGGGCCGACCAGCGCGAGGGCGAGATCGAGTCGCCGCTGGTCGCCATAGGCGGTCTCCTGCGCCGGCACCGCGGCGAGCCGCGCGAGGTCCAGTTCCTCGAGCAGGCGCGGCGCGTCGGTCGCGCCGACGCGCCGCGCCGCGAGTTCGAGTTGCGCGCCCACCGGCAGGGCGGGGAAGATGCTGGTGCGCTGGAAGGACCGCGCCAGCCCGGCATGGCGCCGCGCCGCCGGCCCCAGGCCGGTGATGTCCTGGCCGAACAGCCGCACGCTGCCGGCGCTGCCCGGCGCGCGGCCCGACAGCACGTCCACCAGCGTGGACTTGCCCGCCCCGTTGGGGCCGATCAGGCCGCGGATCTCGCCCGGGGCGAGGTCGAGATCGACGCCGCGCAGCGCCGCGACGCCGCCGTAATGGCGCGCGAGGCCCCGCGCCGAGAGCGCCGGCGCGCTCATGCCTCGGCCCCGCGCGGCCGGCGCAGCCGCCGCGGCAGGCCCGACAGCCCGTCCGGCAGGAAGACCATGACCAGCACCAGCAGGATGCCGAGCAGGCCGAGCCAGCGCTCGGTCACCTCGACCAGCTGCTCGCGCAGCAGGAAATAGACGGCGGCGCCCGCGAGCGGCCCCCACGCCGTGCGCGTGCCGCCGAGCAGCGCCATGATCAGCGCCGAGCCGGAGACGCTCCAATGCACCGTCTCGGGAGAGACGAAGCCGTTGTAGAGCACATAGAGCACGCCGCCCGCCGCGGCGATGCCGCCCGACAGCGCGAACACCGCCGCGCGCGGCAGCACCGTGCCGTAGCCGAGGAAGCGGGCGCGTTCCTCGTTCTCGCGGATCGCCTCGGTCAGCAGGCCGAAGCGGCTGCGCGCGAGCAGAGCGGCGAGCGCGGCCAGCGCCACCATGGCCAGCCAGGCGATGAGGAACATCCCCTCGGCCCGCTGGAAGGTGGCGGCGGGCAGGCCGAAGATCTCGCGCGGCAGGGCCACGGTCAGCCCGTCGGCGCCGCCGGTCACGCCGCGCGCCTTGTTCGCCGCCTCGAAGCAGGCCTGGCCGAGGGCGAGCGTCAGCATGGCGAAGGCGATGCCGTGCACCCGCACGACG
This sequence comes from Neoroseomonas eburnea, assembly GCF_018129005.1. Lineage (GTDB taxonomy): Bacteria > Pseudomonadota > Alphaproteobacteria > Acetobacterales > Acetobacteraceae > Neoroseomonas > Neoroseomonas eburnea. The sequence goes on along the minus strand of NZ_JAAEDL010000016.1, from coordinate 63,598 downwards.
ATCAGCCCGAGCCCGAAGCAGACCGCCGTCACCGCCAGCACGGCCAGCAGCAGCGCCACTTCCGCCGGCAGCTGCCCGGGCGCGCCGAGGCCGATGCCGGCGAGGTAGGCGCCGGCGCCGAACATCGCCGCATGGCCGAAGCTGACCATGCCGTTCTGCCGCGCCAGCACGCCGACGGAGAGCGCGAGGATGGCATAGATGCAGGCCTGGACCAGCAGCGAGAGCAGCACGCCCGGCGGCACCAGCGCCGCGATCGCCGGCCCCGCCGCCGCGGCCGCCAGCGCCCCCGCGCCGATCCGCCCCGCCCCGCTCACAGCCGCTTCCCCGCCAGGCCGGTCGGCCGCCACAGCAGCACCGCCGCCATGGTCAGGAACGGGATCAGCGCCGCGATGTCGGGCACCAGCACCGCGCCCAGCACCTGCACCTGGCCGAGCAGCAGCGCCGCCAGCGCCGCGCCGCCCAGGCTGCCGAGCCCGCCCACCACCACCACCACGAAGCAATCCACCAGGATCTGCCCGCCCATCGCCGGCGACAGCGACAGGAAGGGCGCCGCGATCACCCCCGACATCCCGGCCAGCGCGGCGCCGAGCGCGGTCACCAGCATCGCCACCGCGTCGGTGTTCACCCCCTGCACGGCGGTGATCGCCGGGTCGAGGCTCGCCGCGCGGACGAACAGCCCGGCGCGGGAGCGGTGCAGCCAGGCCAGCAGCGCGGCGGTCAGCGCCGCCGCCATGGCGATCACCGCCAGGCGATAGACCGGGAAGGCGTCGCCGCCGAGCGCGACGCTGCCCGCGAGCGGCGCCGGCGCGTCCATCGAGCGGCCCTCGGTGCCCCAGATCCACTGCACCGCATCCTCGATCACCAGCAGCAGGCCGAAGGTGACGATCACCGTCACCAGCGGGTCGCGGTCCTGGAGCACGCGGAACACCAGCCGGTCGAGCACCGCGCCGAACAGGGCCAGCACCACCGCGCTCGCCGCCAGCCCGGCCCAGAAGCCGCCCGCCTGCGCCGCCGCGTAGCCGGCATAGGCGCCGAGCATGTAGAAGGCGCCATGCGCGAAATTGACCACGCGCCGCAGGCCGTAGATGAGCGCCAGCCCCGCCGCCAGCACCAGCAGCAGGCTGCCATAGACGAGGCCGTTGAGGATCTGGATGGTCATGGCGGCGCCTCCGCCCGCCGCCGCGCCCCCAGCGGCGTGAGCAGCGCGCCGAGCAGCATATCGAGGCTGTCGGCGATGTAGTCGTCGATCGTCATGCGCCCCGCCAGCCGCCAGGTCTTGAGCGCCCAGCCATGCGCCATCATCACCACCCGATAGGCGGTCAGCTCGGCATCCACAGGCCGGAACAGGCCCTGCGCGATGCCGTCGCGGATGCACGCCGCGATCAGCGCGTTGGTCTCGATCTCCCGCCGCTTGATGTGCTCGCGCAGCGGGCGGCGCAGCGAACGCGATTCCTGATAGGCGAGCAGGGTCGCCTCGGGCCTTTCGGCGACGATCCGGCAATAGGTGTCCAACGCGGCGGCGAACCGCGCGATCGGGTCGCGCAACCCGGCGAGCGCCGCCGGGATCCTGCTGGCATAGGCATCGAGCAGGCTGTCGAGGACCAGGAGAAGGAGTTCCTCCTTGTCCTGGACATAGTTGTAGATGAGCCCAGGGCTGACCCCGACGCGCAGGGCGATGTCGCGTATCGTGGCCGCGTGGTAGCCGCGGCGCCCGAACAATTCGCCCGCCGCCTCGGTGATCTGGGAACGCCGCTCGGCGGTCAGCCTGTCCGCGGCGGCACGCTGGTCGCCGCCGATGGCGTGCGCCGCGCTGGGGGGGCTGCGTCCCGCGCTCACCGCCCGCCTCCGCGCGGGCCGATGGTCCGCCACCGTGCCATGCCGTTCCACTCCCGACCGCGCCGCTGAGCCGCCTGCGCCGGCGCGGGCGCAGGCGCGTCGATGCAAGATCCAATCATTGCCGGGGCGGGTTAACGCGGCTGCGCCCCGCCCGACGCCGGCATGTCGTGGGCGAGGAAGATCTCGCCGCCATAGCCGGCGGCGAGCGGGATGCGGAGTTCGCGCCCGCCCTCGACGGCCCGCACGAATTCCGGCTCGACGGTGACGATGGGCGCGCCGCGCGCCGCGCCGATCGAGGCCTCGGCGGTGGTCTCGCGCGCCAGCTTCATAAGGTTCATGCGGGTCGGGAAGATCATCTTGCGACGCCCCCCGGCGGCATCGTCCAGCGCGTCGGCCGGCCGGATCCAGGCTGAATCGACCGCCTCCCCGCCGTCATGCAGGGCGAGATGGTCCTCCGGCGCGACGGCCAGGAAGAAATGCGTGTCGAAGCGCTTGGGCTGCGTGCGCGGCGTGATCCAGTGCGCGAAATGCACCAGCAGGTCGGTCGCCGGCACCAGGTCCTCGGCGGCGAGGATATCGGCGAAGGAGGCCTCGCGCCGGCACAGCGCGGCGCGAGGCGCCTCCAGCCGCCGCACCACATCGGCGCCGACCAGGGCCTGCTCTCCGCGTCGCCGGGCCAGCAGCACGCCGCATTCCTCGAAGGTCTCGCGCACCGCCGCGACGTGGATGGGCGAGGCTTTCTCATCGCCGCCGAGGCCCTCGGCGATGCCGGCATCGTCCGGATCGACGCGGCCGCCGGGAAAGACCAGCGCGCCCGAGGCGAAGTCGATCTCATGGTGGCGGACCACCATGAACACCTCCATGCCCTGCGGACGGTCGCGCAACAGCAGCACGGTGGCGGCGGAGCGGGCGGTAACCGGGGAAGCGGGGCTGGCGGACATCGGCAGGGGAACCTCGGGCGGCGTGCAGGCAGGGGCCGGCTGCACAGGCGGCGGGGGGCGCCATCGCGGCGCGGGGGGCGCGGTCAGTGGCGGCGCAGCAGCACCTCCCCGACGGCATGGTCGCTGCGCTTGGACAGCAGGACGCGCGCGCGCTCGCGCGTCGGCGCGACATTGCGGCGGAGATTGACGAGGTTGATGCGCCGCCAGATGTCGCGGGCCATCGCCTCCGCCTCCGCGCGCGGAAGGTCGCGGTAGCGGTGGAAATAGGAGGCCGGGTCGCGGAAGGCGGTGCGCTGGAGCAGCAGGAAGCGTTCCAGGTACCAGGCCTCGATGTCGGCGGTCTCGGCATCGACGTAGATCGAGAAGTCGAAGAAATCCGAGGCCACGACCGAGGCGGCGGTGGTCTGCAGCACGTTCAGCCCCTCGAAGATCAGGATGTCGGGCCGACGCACCGACTGTCGCTCGCCGGGCACGATGTCGTAGGCGAGGTGCGAATAGACCGGCGCCTGCACCTCGAGCCCCGACTTCGCATCGGCGAGGAAGCGGATCATCCGGCGCAGGTCGTAGCTTTCGGGAAAGCCCTTGCGGTGCATCAGACCGCGCTGTTCCAGCACCCGGTTCGGATGCAGGAAGCCGTCGGTGGTCACGAGATCCACCCGCGGATGGTCGGGCCAGCGCGCCAGCAGGAACCGCAGCGTGCGCGCGAGCGTGCTCTTGCCCACGGCGACGCTGCCGGCGATGGCGACGATGAACGGCCGGTGTTCCGCCGCGCGGTCGAGGAAGGCCGCCTTGTCCGCCGCCAGCCGCCGCGCGGCCGCCACCTCGAGGTTGATGAGGCAGGCGAGCGGGGTCAGCGTCTCGGTCACCTCGGCGAAGGAGACCGGCTCGCTCACGCCGCACAGCGCGGCGAACTCGGCTTCCGTCAGGGCGGGCGGCGTGCCGGCGGCGAGCGCGGCCCAGTCGCGCCGCGTGAACCGCTCCCATTCCTGCGGGCGCGGCTCCGCGCGGGGCGCGTCGAGGGCCGGGGCAAGGGCCGCGGCCAGCATGGCCGGACGCGGCATCAGCCGCCATGCTCCGCGCCGCGGGCGGCGCCGCGAGGAGGCGAAGAAACCATCGGAAAAGCCTCGAGGTGCATGGCGGTCCCCGGAATCAGCTCAGCGCCACGCCGGCATACCCGCGCGCGGCGATGTCGTCGGCCCAACCGCGGTAGGCCGGCGCGCTGCCGGTGTAGCGCGCGACGCGGCGCACCTGCCGGCCCTCGACATTGACGTTGACGCCGGTCATCCAGGAATCGACCTCCATGGAGAGCAGCCCCTTGGCGACCTCCATCACATGGTCCATCCACTTCGCCATCGCCTCGGGCGTCGCCTCCGCGCGCGTCAGGCCATTGGCCTGCATGTGGCGCAGCAGCCGGGTCACCCAGTCCACGTTGAACTCGATCGAGCGCGGGATGTTGCCGAGCGCGGCGTGCGGGCCGAGCAGCATGAACATGTTGGGGAAGCCGTCCTGCAACATGCCGACCAGGGATGTCGCGCCGTCCTTCCACATCTCCTTCAGCGTCACGCCGTCCTTGCCGCGGAAGTCGATGCGGTCGAAGGCGCCGCGCAAGGCGTCGAAGCCGGTGGCATAGACGATGATGTCGAATTCGTAGTCCCGTTCGCTGGTGCGGATGCCGGTCCCGGTGATGCGCTCGATCGGCGTCTCGCGGGTGTCCACCAGCGTCACGTTCGGCTGGTTGTAGACCTCGTAGTAGTTGGTCTCGAGCGGCACGCGGCGGGTGCCGAAGCCGTGGTTGGTCGGGATCAGCTTCTCGGCGACCTTCTGATCCTTCACCCGCTGGCGGATCTTGTTGGCGACGAAGTCCGAGATGACGCGGTTGGCCTCGCGGTTGGTCAGCATGTCCTTGAAGTTGCCGACCCAGATGCCGAAGCCGCGCTCGTTGTAGAGCTTCTCGAGGATCGCGTTGCGCTCCTCCTCGGACGCGTCGAAGGTGTTCTTGTCCATCGGCGTGTGCAGGAAGCAGGAGAAGGTCTCCTCGCAGCGACGGAAGATCTCGTCGTAGCGGGCGCGGATCTGCTCCATCTCCTCGGGCGCGATCCTGCCGTTGCCGAGCGGGGCGCACCAGTTCGGCGTGCGCTGGAAGACCACCAGTTCCCGCGCCATCTTGGCGACTTCCTGGATGGTCTGCACGCCCGAGGCGCCGGTGCCGATGACGGCGACGCGCTTGCCGGCGAAATCCACCGGCTCCTTGGGCCACAGGCCGGTGTGGAAGGACTGGCCGCGGAAGTCGCTGATGCCGGGGAAGTTCGGCATGGTCGGCGCCGACAGCGCGCCGATCGCGGTGATCAGGAAGCGCGAGCGGTGGCGGCTGCCATCCTCGAGCGTGACGGTCCAGCTGCGGCTGGCCTCGTCCCATTCGGCCGCCTTGACCCGCGCGTTGAACTGGATGTCGCGGCGCAGGTCGTATTTGTCGGCGACGCGGTTGAGGTAGCGCTCGGTCTCCGGCTGCGGGGCGAAATGCTCGCTCCAGCTCCATTCCTGCAGCAGGTCCTTGTCGAAGGAATAGCCATAGGAATAGCTCTCGGAATCGAAGCGGCAGCCGGGGTAGCGGTTCCAGTACCAGGTGCCGCCGACGCCCGTGCCGGCCTCGAAGACGCGCGCGCGCAGGCCGAGCTCGCGCAGGCGGATCAGCTGGTAGAGGCCCGACATGCCGGCGCCGATCACGATGGCGTCGAAGGTGGTGCCAGGGGCGCCGGCGGGCGCGGCGCGCGTCTCGGTCATGGTGGTCATCGGGTTCGGTCCTTGCAGGATTGGCGGCGCGCCGGTCAGTCCGCGCGGGCGCCGGAAATGCGAACGATCTCGCCCCAGCGGTCGATCTCGGAAGCGATGATCCCGCGCAGCTCCTCGGGCGAGGAGAAGGCGATCTCGAGCCCGAGCGTGTCGCGGAACCGTTCCTCGACGCCGGGCGCGCGAAGGCCCCGCTGCAGTGCGGCCGAGGTGCGCTCGACCGCGGCGCGGGGCATCCCGGCGGGGCCGATGACGGCGAAGAACACATCGGTGACGCAGTCCGGCACGCCGGCCTCGGCCATGGTCGGCACGTCGGGCAGCGCCGGCGCCCGCGCCGCCCCGGTCACCGCGAGGGCGCGGAACTGCCCGGCGCGGATCGCGGCGAGGCCGGTGGTCATGGTCTCGAAGGTGAAGGCAACGTCGCCGCGCATCATCGCCGTGGCCGAGGGCGCATTGCCGCCGAAATGGACGGGGAAGATGTCGATCCCGGCGCGCACGCGCAGCAACTCGCCCGACAGGTGGCTCGACGAGCCCACCCCGGGGGTGGCGTAGGACAGCTCCCCCGGGCGCGCCCGCGCCGCGGCGATCAGCTCCGGCAGCGAGCGGATCGGCGATTGCGAGCGCACCACCAGGATGTTCGCCGTGCGCGCGATCTGGGCGATCGGCTCATGGTCGCGGCGCGGGTCATAGGGCAGGCGACGGAACAGCGAGACATTGATCGCCAGCGCCCCGCCCGCCGAGACGCCCATCGTGTAGCCGTCGGGCGCCGCCTTGGCGATGGCGTCCACGCCGATATTGCCGCCGGCCCCGGCGCGGTTCTCGACCACCACAGGCTGCCCGAGCCCATCGCGCAGCATTTCGGCGAGCAGGCGCCCGAGCACGTCGGTCGAGCCGCCGGCAGGGAAGGGCACGATGAAGCGGATCGGCCGTGCCGGCCATTCCTGGGCCCTGGCCGGGGTGGCCAATGCAGGCGTCAGCAACGCCGCGCCGCCGATCAGCGCCTGCCGGCGCGGCAAGGCCGCAGCCTTCGGTCGTTCCATGGTTTCCCCCACTTCACTCAATCTTTTTCGGTTTGCTTTTCCAGCGGGCAGCAGCCCGCTGAACATGGGTTCAGTCTGCGCAGCCGGCGCGGCAATCGTCAATCACCTCTCCTGCGGCCCGCGAGGCGGCCATCGGGCGACACATCGCGGATGCCGTCTCCGGCGGCAGACCGCCGCGAGGATCGCCATCGCCGCTTTTTCGATTGCATCAGATTAATTGTCTGGCTAATTAATTACCTGCGATGAGATTGGATGCAACCCTGCTCGGCGGTCAGGAACGCTTCGGCGTGCTGCTCGGGCAGATCGCCCGCCATTGGCGCGCGCGCCTCGACCGCCGGCTGAGCGAGTTCGGGCTGACGGATGCCCGCTGGGTGACCCTGCTGCATCTCGCGCGCAGTGGCGACGGCCTCACCCAGAAGGATCTCGCTGCCCGCGTCGGTGTCGGCGGGCCGACGCTGGTCCGCACCCTCGACCGCCTGGAGCGGGAAGGCATGGTCGTCCGGGTGGGCGACGTGCAGGACCGCCGCGCCAAGACCGTCCACTTGACGGCCAAGGCGATCCCGGTGCTGCGGCTGATCGAGGAAAACGCGGCTGCGGTGCGGTCGGAACTGCTGGACGGCATCTCCGCGGCGGAGCTCGATCTCTGCCTCGCGGTGTTCGATCGCGTGGCGGCCAATCTCGCCGCCACGCCTGCAAGGACGGATTGCGAGAATGGACATAGGGCAGCCTAGCGGCATCCCGGCGGAGACGGCTGGCCAGCCTGCGCGGATGCGGGTGATCCGGCGGATCGTGGGGCGGGCGGCCGCGGTGGTGGTCGGCGGGGCCATGCTGGTCGCCGCCGGTTCGTGGCTGATGAAGCAGTTCACCCATATCCATGTCGATGATGCGCGCATCGCCGCCGACATGGTCGTGCTGAGCAGCCGCATGCCGGGCTGGGTGACGGAGGTCAGCGTCGCGGAAGGCGATTCCGTCACCCGGGGAACGGTGATCCTCACCATCGATCAGCGCATCGCCGCGCTCGACCTGCGCAATGTCGAGGCGCAGCTCGCCGGCGTGGCCGCCCGCCGCGCCGAGACCGAGGCGCGCATCGTGATGATCGACCACCAGACCGCCAGCCAGGAGGAGGCCCAGCGCGCCCGGGTCGAGGCGGCCGAGGCGGCGCTCGCCGGGGCTGAGGCGCAGTTCGAGCTGGCCCAGGCGGATTTCGCGCGCGCGCAGGAACTCGTGACCACCGGCGCCGGCACCAGGGCCCGCTTCGACCAGAGCCGCGCCGCCCTCGATTCCGGCCGGCAGGCGGTGCTCGCCCGGCGCGCCGACCTGACCAATGCGCGCGCCACCCTCGCCGAGGTCATCGCGGCGCGCGAGCAGCTCAACGTGCTGCGGCGGCAGCTCGAGACACTGGCGGCCGAGGAGGCGAGCCTGACGGCGCAGCGCGAGCGCGCCGCGCTCGACCTCGCCGACCGGCGCATCGTCATGCCGTTCAACGGCCGGGTGGACCGCGTCTTCGTCGATCCCGGCGAATACGTCACGCCGGGCCAGCGCCTGCTGATGGTGCATGATCCCGACGCGGTGCGCGTGGACGCCAACGTCAAGGAAACCGACATTCGCTATTTCCGCCCCGGCGGGCGGGTGCGGGTCACGGTGGACGCCTATCCCGGCCTGGTCCTCGACGGCACGGTCGATCGCATCGGCCAGGCCGCGACCAGCGAGTTCGCGCTGCTGCCCAACCCCAACCCGAGCGGCAATTTCACCAAGATCTCCCAGCGCCTGCCGGTGCGGATCCGCGTGCCGCAGCAGGAAGGGCGGCTGCGCCCGGGCATGATGGTGGAGGTCGAGGCATCCATCCGTGACTGACCAGGCGCCGGCGCCCGGCTCGCTCCCCGCGCTCATGAAGCGCTGGGGGCCCAATTACCGGTGGTATGTCACGATCACGGCGATGATGGGCACCATCAGCACCGTGCTCAGCTCGACCATCGTCAATGTCGCCCTGCCGGACATCATGGGGACATTCGGCATGGGCCAGGACAAGGCCCAGCTGATCTCCACCGGCTTCCTCGCCGCGATGACCGGCACCATGCTGATCAATGCCTGGCTGGTGGACAGTTTCGGCCAGCGCGCCACCTTCTCCGGCACCATCGCCGTGTTCATCGTCGCCTCGGCGATGGGCGGCCTCGCGCCCAGCGAGCCGATCCTGATCCTTGCCCGCGTGCTGCAGGGCGGCGCGGCGGGGGTGCTGCAGCCGCTGGCGATGGTGACCATCTTCCAGGTCTTCCCGCCCGAGCGGCGCGGCTCGGCCATGGGCATCTACGGCATCGGCGTGGTGCTGGCGCCGGCGCTCGGGCCGACCATCGGCGGGCTGATGGTGGACAACTTCAACTGGCGCTTCGTGTTCTTCCTGGTGCTGCCGACCTGCGTCGCCGGGCTGTTCCTCTCGGCGCTGTTCATGCCCAGGCGCGCGACCAGCGGCCCGCGCAAGCCCTTCGACTGGATCGGCTTCGCCCTGCTCTCGGTGTTCCTCGTCGTGCTGCTCAACGGGCTGTCCAACGGCCAGCGCCATGGCTGGCGGTCGCACATGGTACTGCTCGACTTCACCCTCGCCGCGGTCTCGGGCCTCGCCTTCGTGGCGTGGGAGACCTGGACCGCCGCGCCGATGCTGAACCTCGCGCTGTTCCGCCTCCCGAGCTTCTCCGGCGCCTCCATCGTCGCCATCGTGTTCGGCGCCGGCATCTTCGGCTCGACCTACCTGGTGCCGATCTTCGTGCAGACCATCCAGGGCTACACCGCGACCCGGTCGGGGCTGGTGCTGATGCCCGCCGGGCTCATCCTGACGATCGCCTTCCCCATCGCCGGGCGGCTGACAGACAAGCTGCCGGCGGATGTGATGATCACCGCCGGGCTGCTGCTGTTCGCCTGGTCCTCGCTGCTCATGGCCGGGCTCGACACCAACACCCCCTTCTGGTCGCTGGCGGTGTGGATCGCGCTGGGGCGCATCGGGCTTTCCCTCATCATGCCGAGCCTGAACGCGGGGGCGCTGCGTGCGCTTCCGCCGCAACTGCTGGGCCAGGGTTCGGGGGCGCTCAACTTCGTCCGCCAGCTTGGCGGGGCGATCGGGACCAACCTGCTCGCGGTGATGAGCGAGCGGCGCGGCCAGCTCTACGCCCATGCCTTCGCCGCCTCCCAGGACACCGCCAATCCCGCCACGGTGGATTTGCTGCGCCAGCTTCTCTCCTACCTCCTGGCCGAGGGAGGCGTTGCCGAAGGCGGTGTCGCCCCGGGCTTCGGGGCGGAGAGCATCGGCCTGGCCGAGGGGCAGCGGCTCGGCTACGCGCTGGATTATCTCGGCAGGATGCTGGCGGCGCAGGCGGCGATGATGGGCTACCGGGACGGCTTCCTGCTGATCGCCATCGCCTTCGTCGTCGCCATCCCGCCGGCCTGGCTGATGCGCCTGCGTTCCCGCCATGCGGGCTGAGCGGCGGCGCCATCGTCGGCCCCGGCGCTTCCGCAGGCAGCCGGGCCGTGCGAACCTGGAACCGAGTCGTGACGGATGGCAGGACGGATGGCAGACCGGCCCGAAGGGCGCGGATGGTCATCGAGGAATGAAGGGGGAGACGTCGTGGATTTCGCTCTGACACCGCAGCAGGAGGCGCTGCAGGACGCCATCGGGCGCATCTGCGCCGATCTCGGCGACGACTACTGGCTGATGCGCGACCGCCAGGGCGGCTTCCCGACCGAGCTGCACCAGGCGCTCGCGAAAGGCGGCTGGCTCGGCGTCTGCATGCCCGAGGATGTGGGCGGCGCCGGCCTCGGCATCACCGAGGCGGCGCTGATGATGCAGACCATCGCGCAATCCGGCGCGGGCATGAGCGGCGCCTCGGCCATCCACATGAACATCTTCGGGCTGCAGCCGGTCGTGGTGTTCGGCACCGAGGAACAGAAGCAGCGGATGCTGCCGCCGCTGATCGAGGGGCGCGAGCGGGCCTGCTTCGCCGTGACCGAGCCCAATACCGGCCTCGACACCACCCAGCTCAAGACCCGCGCCGAGCGGCGCGGGGACCGCTATGTGGTGCATGGCCAGAAGGTATGGATCAGCACGGCGCAGGTCGCCGAGAAGATGCTGCTGCTGGCGCGCACCACCCCGGCTGAGCAGGCGCGCAAGCGCACCGAGGGGCTGTCGCTGTTCTACACCGACTTCGACCGCAGCCGCATCGAGGTGCGCGAGATCGAGAAGATGGGCCGCAAGGCGGTCGATTCCAACCAGGTGTTCATCGACGGGCTCGAGATTCCGGTCGAGGACCGCATCGGCGAGGAAGGGCAGGGCTTCCGCTACATCCTGCACGGCATGAACCCCGAGCGCATCCTGATCGCCGCAGAGGCGGCGGGCCTCGGTCATCTCGCGGTGTCGCGCGCCGCCGCCTATGCCAAGGAGCGCGTGGTGTTCGGGCGCCCGATCGGCCAGAATCAGGCGATCCAGCATCCGCTCGCCGAATGCTGGATGGAGCTCGAGGCGGCGCGGCTGATGACGATGAACGCCGCCTGGCGCTACGATAGCGGGCTCGAATGCGGGGCGCAGGCGAACGCGGCGAAATACCTCGCCGCCGAGGCCGGCTTCAAGGCATGCCAGCAGGCGGTGATGACGCATGGCGGCTTCGGCTACGCGAAGGAGTATCACGTCGAGCGCTACCTGCGCGAGAGCATGATCCCGCGCATCGCCCCGGTGAGCCCGCAGCTCATCCTCAGCTTCGTCGCCGAGCGCGTGCTCGGGCTGCCGAAATCCTACTGAACGCGCCGCCGCAGGGCGGCCCCTTGAGCAAACCAGGAAGATGCCGATGAAGGTCCTCGTCCCCGTCAAGCGGGTGGTCGACTACAATGTGAAGGTCCGCGTCAAGGCGGACGGGTCGGGCGTCGAGACGGCGAACGTCAAGATGTCGATGAACCCGTTCGACGAGATCGCGGTCGAGGAAGCCGTGCGCCTGAGGGAGAAGGGCGTGGCGGGGGAGATCGTCGCGGTTTCCTGCGGCCCGAACGCGGCGCAGGAACAGCTCCGCACCGCGCTCGCCATGGGGGCGGACCGCGGCATCCTGGTCGAGCATGACGGCGTGCTGGAACCGCTCGCGGTCGCCAAGCTGCTCAAGACGATCGTCGCCAAGGAAGGCCCGGCGCTGGTCATCCTCGGCAAGCAGGCGATCGACGACGACATGAGCGCCACGGGGCAGATGCTGGCCGCGCTGCTGGGCTGGGGCCAGGGCACCTTCGCCTCCAAGATCGAGAAGGAGGGCGAGAGCCTGCGCGTCACGCGCGAGGTCGATGGCGGGCTCGAGACGGTGTCGCTGAAGCTTCCCGCGATCGTGACCACCGATTTGCGCCTGAACGAGCCGCGCTACGCCTCCCTGCCCAACATCATGAAGGCGCGCAAGAAGCCGATCGAGACGCTGAAGCCGGCCGACCTCGGCGTCGACCCGACGCCGCGGCTGAGCGTGCTGAAGGTCGAGGAGCCGGCGAAGCGCCAGGCCGGCAAGAAGGTGGGCTCGGTGCAGGAGCTCGTCGAGAAGCTGCGCAACGAAGCGAAGGTGATCTGACCATGGCCGTGCTCGTTCTCGCCGACCACAAGGATGGCGGCATCACCCAGCCCACGCGCAGCACGGTCGCGGCCGCCGCGGCGCTCGGGGACGTCCATGTGCTGCTGGTAGGCGAAGGTGCCGCCGCGGCAGCGCCCGCCGCCGCGAGGATCGCTGGCGTAGCGAAGGTGCTGACCGGTGCGGAAGCGCCGGTGCTGGCCGAACCGCTGGCCGCGCTTCTGGTGTCTATGGCGCCGGGGTATTCGCACCTGCTGGCCCCGGCCTCGGCTTCGGGCAAGAACGTGATGCCGCGCGTCGCCGCCCTGCTCGACGTGCAGATCCTGTCGGACATCTCCGGCGTGGTCGATGCCGATACCTTCATCCGCCCGATCTATGCGGGCAATGCGATGGCGACGGTGAAGTCGTCGGATGCGAAGAAGGTGATCACGGTGCGCGCCGCGTCCTTCGACCCGGCGCCGGCCGAAGGTGGCTCCGCTTCGGTGGAAGCCGCGCCGACCGCCGCCGATCCCGGCCTGTCCACCTTCCTGGGCGCGGAGATCGTGAAGTCCGAACGGCCGGAACTGACCGCCGCGCGGATCGTCATCTCCGGTGGTCGGGCCATGGCGTCCTCCGAGAACTTCGCCATCATCGAGAAGGTCGCGGACATCCTGGGCGCGGCCGTCGGTGCGTCGCGCGCCGCGGTCGATGCGGGCTATGCGCCGAACGACATGCAGGTCGGCCAGACCGGCAAGATCGTCGCCCCGGAGTTGTACATCGCCGTCGGCATCTCGGGCGCCATCCAGCACCTGGCCGGCATGAAGGACAGCAAGGTCATCGTCGCCATCAACAAGGACGAGGAGGCGCCGATCTTCCAGGTCGCCGACTACGGCCTGGTGGCGGACCTGTTCAAGGCGGTGCCGGAACTGGAAGCCGAACTGGCGAAGTAAGGCCGGGGGAGGAGAACCTCTCCCGAACCTCCTCCCTTCCTTGTCATCTGGCGCCGGCCTCGGCTGTCAGTTCCCAGGTGCCAAGAAAGGTTGAGGGGGGTACGGGGGGAGAAGTTCCCTTCTCCCCCCGTTTCTCGTTTCAGGGTTCAGCCCGCGAGGACGATGCCTTCCTCGATCAGCGCGGCGATCTCGGCGCCGGTCGCGCCGAGCCCTTCCAGCACCTCGATGCTGTGCTCGCCGATGCCCGGCGCGGGCCGGATCGCGGCCGCGGCTTCCGGCGGCACCCCGGGCAGCCGGGGCACAAGGATGCGGCCATAGGGCGCCTGGTCCAGCTCCGTCAGGATGCGCGAATGGCGCACCTGCGGATCGGCGCGCATCTCGGCATAGCTGTTCACCGCGCCGCACAGCACGTCGTGGCGGCTCAGCAGCTCGATCCAATGCGCGGTCGGCGCGGTGGCGAACAGCGCGGCCAGCCCGGCATCGATCTCGCCGCGCCGTTCGAGCCGGCCGGCGACCTTGGCGAGGGACGCATCCCCCGCCCAGTCGGTCCGCCCGATCGCCTGGGCGAGCTTGGCGAACATCGGGTCGGTCAGCGCGGTGACGTTGATATAGCCGTCGGCGGTCGCGTAGGTCGCCGCCGGCACCGCCACGGGCTGCACGGTCTTGCCGCCGGCGATCTCGTCCTCGACCACCGCCATGGCCTGGAAGGCGCTGGTGGCCTCGAGCAGCGAGGCCTCCACATGCCCGCCCTTGCCGGTGGTGGCGCGGCGATAGAGCGCCGCGCCGGTCGCCTGCGCCGCATAGACGCCGGTGCAGATGTCGGCCACCAGCACGCCCACCTTGCGCGGCGTCCCGCTCGCATCGCGGTTGACGCGCATCAGCCCGGTCATCGCCTGGAACACGGAATCCGATCCGGGCCGCGTCTCATAGGGGCCATCCTGCCCGTAGCCATTGACCGAGACATAGACGAGCCGCGGATCGCGCGCGGCGAGATCGGCATAGCCGAGGCCGAGCCGCGCCGCGACGCCGGGGCGGAAGCTCTCCACCACCACGTCCACGCCCTGGGCGAGGCGCGCCAGCAATTCGCGCCCCTTTGGCCGCGTCGCGTCGATGGCGATGGACCGCTTGCCGAGGTTGCCGGCGATGAACAGCCCGCACTTGCCTTCGAGCCCCCAGCCGATGCCGCGGCCCCAGTCGCCCGCGGGCGGCTCCACCTTGATCACCTCCGCCCCCTGCTGGGCGAGGATCGAGGCGCAGGACGGCCCCGCGAGCCCCTGGCTGATATCGAGCACCCTGAGCCCGCGATAGGGCGGCTCCCATGCCGGCATGGCGTTCCTCCTCCTCAGAACCTGGCCCGGTCGTAGATCTCCGTCCGCAGCGCCTGCTCGAAGCGGTCCACGTCCACGCCGGTGCGCTGCACGATCTCGCGCCATTTCCGCAGATTGGCAAGGAAGGCCTCGATCACCGGCTCCGGGTTGCGGGCGCCGCGCTGGCGCGCCACGGCGATGGCGTTGCGGACCTCGTCACGGTTGTAGTCCTCGAGCAGCCGGGCCAGCGCCGGATCGGGCGGGAAGGTGGTCACGCCGCGCTCGCGCGCGCGGCGCTCCACCGTCTCGTCGTCGCGGACGTAGCCGACCGCGACCTGCGCCAGGGCGCGCGGGACCAGGCGCAGGAAGGCGGCGCGGTCCTCGGCGCGGATGCCGTTCCAGCTGTCGCGGTTGAAGGCGATCAGCGCGCCGCCGAAATACGCCCCCATCGGCAGGTCCACGACGTTCTTCGCCACATCCCACAGCGACAGCGTCTCGAGCCAGGCCACTGAGCCGATGACGCAGTCGAGCTGGCCGCGCTCGAGCGCCTCATAGGCCTCGGCGTTGGGGATGTTGACGCCGACGCCGCCCATGCGCTGCGCCCAGCGGCCATAGACATTGCCGGCCGCGCGCATCCGCAACCCGCGCAGGTCGTCCATGCTGCGAACCGGCTGGCGGCACATGACGCGGTATGGCGTTGTCGAGTAGGCGCCGATATAGACCGTGTTGTTGCGGCGGTACTCGGCGAGGCAGTCGGGGCAGTTCAGCAGCACCGTCTCGTTGATCGCGCCCATCGTCGCCAGAGGATCGGCGGCGAGCAGCGCGAGGTCGCTCATCGCCGTGTTCAGCGGGATCTGGTTCGGGTGGTAGAGCGAGACGACGAAGCCGCCATCGACGAGCCCGGTGCGGATGGCCGAGAGCGTCGCCGGCCCGGCGACCAGCGAGCCGCCCGTGTGCAGCTGGATCCGCAGCGACCCGCCGGTCGCGCGTTCCGCCTCCTGGAACAGCGGGATCAGCCCGTCGCGGTTGCTGCCGTGGCTGGGCGGCAGGTAGCTGGAATAGGTCAGCGCCCGCTGCTGCGCCGATGCGCCGGCCGGCAGCAGGCTGCCCAGCGCCAGCGCGGCGCCGGCCAGCAGGGTTGTCAGTCTCGATCGGCTCGTCATCTCGGTTCCTCCCGTGTGGTTGATGGTCGGTCTCGCGCGGGGCGGCCTCACCGCCCCATCATGTCGGGCAGCCAGAGCGAAATCTGCGGATAGGCGATCAGCAGCGCCACGATCACCGCCTCCGCCGCCAGGAACCAGAGCAGGCCGCGAAAGATCGTCGGCAGCGGCACCTCCTTGCCGACGATGCCGCTGACGACATAGGCGTTCATCCCCACCGGCGGCGTCAGCAGGCCGATCTCGAGATACTTGATGACCAGCACGCCGATCCACACCAGGTCGAGGTTGAGCGCCTGGAACATCGGCAGCAGCACCGGCAGCGTCAGCAGCATCAGCCCGAGCGGATCGAGGAAGCAGCCGAGAAACAGGTAGATCAGCGAGGCGCCGATCACCACCAGCAGCGGATCCACCGCCCAGCTTCCCATCAGTCCGGCGAGGAAGCCCGGCATCCCCGACAGCGCCAGGAAGCGCGACAGCAGCACCGCGCCGATGGCGATGAAGAAGATCGAGGCGGTCCCCTCCAGCGCCTCCATCACCGCCGCGCCCATCGCCGCGCGCGACATCCGGCCCTGCAGCGCGGCGATGCCGCAGGCGGCGAGCGCGCCGACCGCCGCCGCCTCGGTCGGCGTGGCGACGCCGCCATAGAGGCTGCCGATCACCGCCAGCACCAGCACCGGGATCGGCCAGACCTGGCGCAGCGCGGCCAGCCGCTCGGCCCAGCCGGCCGGCTCCTCCGCGCGCGGCGCCAGCGCCGGGTTCAGCCAGCAGCGCAGGATGATCATCGCCGCATAGACCGCCGCCGTCAGCAGCCCTGGCAGGATGCCCGCGATCAGCAGCCGGCCGATCGGCTGCTCGGCGAAGATGCCGTAGAGCACCATCAGGATGCTCGGCGGGATGAGCGAGCCGAGGGTACCGCTTGCCGCCACCACGGCGGTGGCGAGGCCGGGCTCGTAGCGCGCGCGCAGCATCTCCGGGATGGCGAGGCGGCCCATCGCCGCCGCCGTCGCCATCGAGGAGCCCGAGGCGGCGGCGAAGCCGGCGGCGGCGAAATTGGTGGCGACCGCGAGCCCGCCCGGCAGGAAGCCCAGCCACAGCCGCGCGGCGCGGAACAGGCTGCCGGTCATGCCGGTGTGGTATGCGACCGCCCCCATCAGCAGGAACATCGGCACCGCCGAAAGCGACCAATGCGCGGCGAATTCGAAGGGCAGCGCGCCGAGCGCGCCGAGTGCTGCCTGCGGGCTCCGCAGCAGCGCGATGCCGACAACCGAGACGCCGCCGAGGGCGACGCCGATCGGCACCCGCAGCGCGATCAGCACGAAGACGGCGCCAAGCCCGGTGAAGCCGATCTGCAACGGGGTCATGCGGCGGCTACGGGCCGGGGGCGGTGGGGAAGCGGGCGGCGCTGCGGCATCTACTCCACCCTGATCCCGGCTTCGCGGATCAGCGCTCGCCAGGTCGCGAGGTCGGCGGCGAGCAGCGCGCGCAGCTCCTCCGGCCCGCCCTGGCCCATCACCAGCCCGCGCGCTTCCCACTGGGCGCGGAAGGCGGGATCGGCGGTGGCGGCGCGCATTGCCGCGGCGAGGCGCGCGACGATCGGCTGCGGCGTGCCCGCCGGGGCGAAGAGCGCCTGCCAGAAACTCGCCTGCACGCCGGGCAGCGTCTCCTGCATCGCCGGCAGGTCGGGCATCAGCGCGATCCGCCCGCGCGCGGTGACGGCGATGGCGCGCACGCGGCGGTCGGCCAGCAGCGGCGCCGCGTCCGACACCGTGGCAAGGAAGGCGGGCAGCCGCCCCGCCGTCAGATCCACCAGCGCCGGCGCCGCGCCGCGATAGGGCACATGCACGAAGGGCGCGCCGGAGGCGCGGTGGATCATCTCGATCATCAGGTGGTTCACCGCGCCGATGCCCGAGCTGCCGAAGGTCAGCCCGCCGGGCGTGCGCCGCGCGAGGTCGAGCAAACCGGCGAAGTCGGCGGCCGGCACGTCCGGGTGGACCACCAGGATGAAGGGCGTGTCGTAGAAATGCGCGATCGGCGCCAGTTCGCGCAGCGGGTCCTGCGGCACCAGCTGCGGCTGCAGCGCGGGCGCGATGGCGAGGCTCGCCGCGCCCATCAGCAGCGTGTAGCCGTCGGGGCGCGCGCGCACGACATGGGCGGCGGCGATGGCGGCCGCCGCGCCGGTGCGGTTCTCCACCACCACCGGCTGGCCGAGCTCGCGCGCGATCCGCTCGGCCGCCGCGCGCGTCGCCGCGTCGGTCAGCGCCCCGGCCGGATAGCCGGTGACGAGCGTGACCGGCCGCGCCGGCCAGGCGGCCTCCTGCGCGCGCGCGCCCAGCGGCGCGCCGAGCGCCGCCGCGAGGAATGTCCGCCGCTGCAAACCGTTCATTTCGTTCCTCCCTGTGACCATGCCGCCCGGTGCCCGCACGCCGGCGACGAACCTCCGTTGCCGCGCCCCGGGCCGGTGCCGGCGGCGCAACCCCGGCCGCTAATCCGCCCTGATCCCTGCCTCGCGGATCAGGCGCCCCCAGGATTCGATCTCGGAGGCCAGCATCCTGCGCAACTCCTCCGGCCCGCCGCTCGCGATGACCACGCCGCGCGGCCCCCAGAGCGCGCGGAACTCCGGCGCGCCGGTGGCGGCGCGCAGCGAGGCGGCCAGGCGTGCGATCACCGGCGCCGGCGTCCCCGCCGGCGCGAACATGGCCTGCCAGAAGGCGGCATGCACGCCAGGCAGCGTCTCCTGCACTGTCGGGACGGCGGGGATCGCGGCGATCCGCTCGCGCGAGGAGACCGCGAGCAGCCGCAGCCGGCCATCCTCCAGCTGCGGCTGGGCATCGGAGAGGGTGGCGAAGGTCGCCTGCACCCGGCCCGCCTTCAGGTCGAGCAGCGCGGGCGGCGCGCCGCGATAGGGCACCTGGCCGAATCGCAGGCCGGCGGCGCGCTGCACCATCTCGGTCAGCAGGTGGTTGACGGAGCCGGTGCCGGAATGCGCCACCATCACCTCGCCCGGCCGGGCGCGCGCGTATGCGAGGAAGCCCGCCAGGTCGCGCGCCGGCAGTTCCGCATTCACCAGCAACACGAAGGGCGTGTCGTAGGTCTGCGCGACGGGCGCCAGTTCGCGCAGCGGATCCTGCGGCGGCAATGACGGCTGCAAGGTCGGGTTGATCGCGAGGGTCGAGGTGCCGAGCAGCAGCGTGTAGCCGTCCGGCCGTGCGCGCACGACATGGGCGGCGGCGATCGAGGCCGCGGCGCCGGTGCGGTTCTCCACCACCACCGGCTGGCCGAGATCCGCTGCCATCCGTTCCGCCACCGCGCGCGCCACGACGTCGGACAGCCCACCCGCGGCATAGCCCGTCACCACCGTGACCGGCCGCGCCGGCCAGGCCGCGTCCTGCGCGCGCGCGACCGCCGGCGCGCCGAGCGCCGCCGCGAGGAATGTCCGCCTGCCGATGCCCCTCATCGCCGATCCTCCCATCCGCGCCCGTGCCGCGCGCCCCGTTGACGCATCATCGCCCCGCCCGCAGCCTGCGCGCGAAGAAGCAGGAGGACGCCATGACCGAAAGCCCCGCCGATGCCGGCATCCCTGGCGCCGCGGCGCTGACCGTCGCGGATCTGTTCCGCGACCGCGCGTCGCGGCACCGCGACCGCGTCGCGCTCGAACAGGATGGCCGGCGCTGGACCTATGGCGCGCTGGAGGAACGGGTGAACCGCCTCGCCCGCGCGCTCGCCGCGCGCGGCGTCGGGCGCGGCGAGCGCATCGCCGTGCTGTCGGAGAACCGGCACGAATTCGTCGAGGCCGAACTCGCCGCCGCCTCGCTCGGCGCCATCGTGGCCTGCCAGAACTGGCGCCAGTCGCGCGAGGAACTGGCCTATTGCCTCGCCCTCGCCGAACCGTGCCTGTGCCTTGTCTCGGAACGCTTCGAGGCGCGCCTCGCCGAGGCCGGCGGCGGCGCGCTGCCGAGCCTGGTCTTCGGCCCACGCTACGAGGCGGCGCTGGCGGCCGAGAGCGCCGCGCCGCCGCCCGACCGCGCCGAGCCGGAGGACGGCCTCGTCATCCTCTACACGAGCGGCACCACCGGCATGCCGAAGGGCGCGCTGATCAGCCAGCGCGCCATGGTCGCGCGCGCCATCATCGCCCGCGCCGACCAGAGCGCCTTCCCCGAGGAGACCTTCGTCGCCTGGTCGCCGATGTTCCACATGGGCGCGACTGACAGCGCGCTGGCGACGCTGATGCATGGCGGCAAGGTCATCATCCAGGACGGCTTCGACCCGGCCGCCCTCGTCGCGGTGCTGGCGCACGAGGCACTCGGCTGGCTCTCGGTCATGCCCGGCACCGCCGAGCCGCTGCTCGAGGAGCTGCGCCGCACCGGCGCGCGCCCGCGCGGGGTCCGGCTGGTCGGCGCCATGGCCGACCTGATCGCGCCGGCCGCCATCGCCGAACTGACCGAACGGCTGCAGGCGCCGTTCCGCAACACCTTCGGCTCGACCGAGACCGGCCCCGGCCCGGCCAGCCGCGGCCGCATCCGGGTGGGCGCCACGCCGGCGCGGCTGTCGAAGGTGCAGAGCTCCTACTGCCGCATCCGCCTGGTGGACCCCGAGGACCGCGAGGTGCCCGACGGCGAGCCCGGCGAGGTCGCCTTCCGCGGCCCGAGCCTGTTCAGCGGCTACTGGCGCGCGCCCGAGACCAATGCGCGCGACTTCCGCGGCGGCTGGTTCCACATGGGCGACGTGATGCGGCGCAACCCCGACGGCACGCTCGATTTCGTGGACCGGGTGAAATACCTCATCAAGTCGGGCGGCGAGAACATATACCCCGCCGAGATCGAGCGCGTGCTGCTCGCCTCCCCGCGGGTGAGCGAGGCGGTGGTGGTGCGCCGCCCCGACGCCCGCTGGGGGGAAGTGCCGGTCGCCTTCGTCGCCCGCCGCGACGAGGCATTGACCGAGGCCGAACTGATCGCCGCCTGCCGCGCCGCCATAGCCGGCTACAAGGTGCCCAAGGAGATCCGCTTCATCGAGGAAGCCGCGCTGCCGCGCAGCACCACCGGCAAGATCCGCCGCCACGAGCTGGAGGCGCTGCTGCGCCCGCCTCCCGCCTGAACCGGCGCGCATCGCCCAGGGCGCGGCGGGCGGCGCGCGCCTCACGGCGCCGGCGCCCTGGGCGGCGCCAACTCGCGCACGGCCTGCAGCAGCATCCACGCCGCCATCGACCAGGTGCCGAGCGGCACCGCCCAGCGCGTCGGCCAGATCAGCACGTCGAAGGCGACCGCGCCGGTGGCCTCGCCGACCTGCGTCATCTCCCACGCCTCCTCGGCGCCGGCCCAGCCGAAGGCGATGAGATAGACGGCCGAGAGCAGCAGCGCCGCCGCCTCCAACCCGCGCCGCGCGGGCGCCGGCAGCGCGTCGGTGAACAGCGTCACCGCGATGTGGTGGCGCTTGCGCTGCACATGGGCGAAGGGGAAGAACACCGCGGCCGCCATGAAGTAGTAGGAGACCATCTCGAGCGTGCCGGGCACCGGCCAGCGGAACAGGTATTTCAGCGTCACGTCGAGCGTGACGTTGACCATCATCAGCAGCAGCGCCGCCCCGGCGATCCACAGCACCGCCGCGGTGGCGGCCCCGAGCGCGCCTTCGGCGGTCCGCATGGCGGCGCCCTCCCGCCGCTCAGAGCCCCATGCGGCGGGCGATGATCCCGCGCATGATCTCGCTGGTGCCGCCGCCGATGGTGCCCACGCGGGCGTCGCGGAAATACATCTGCATGTCGTGGTCCATCATGTAGCCGGCCCCGCCCATGATCTGGATGCCCATGTCGGCGCAGCGGCTGTTGTTCTCGGTCGCCACGACCTTGGCGATGGTGGTCTCGCTCACCGGGTCGAGCCCGGCATCCATCATGTCCGCCGCGCGATAGGTCAGCGCGCGCGCCGCCTCGACCATCATCCGCATGTCGGCGAATTTGTGCGCCACCGCCTGGAACTCGGTGATCCGGCGGCCGAAGGCGGTGCGGTCCAGCGCGAATTCGCGGGCGTCGTCGATGATGCGCTGGCAGTTGCCGCTCGCCGCCGCGGCGAGGCAGAGCCGCTCGACATTGAGCCCGCGCATCAGGTTGCTCCAGCCCTGGCCGCGCCCGCCCAGCATGCGCGCGGCGGGCACGCGCACATCGTCGAAGAACACCTCGTTCACATGGATCATCCGCCGCCCGAGTGCGCGCAGCGGCCGGATGGTCAGCCCCGGGCTGCGCGCATCCACCAGGAACACGGTGATGCCGCGATGGCCGGCATCGGCCTCGGTCTTGGTCACCACCGCGAGGTGGTGCGCGACATGGGCGCAGGTGATGTAGATCTTCTGCCCGGTGATGACGAAGCCGTCGCCGTCCTGCACCGCGCGGGTGCGGATCGCCGCCGCGTCCGACCCGGTATGCGGCTCGGTCAGGCAGAAGGCGAGCCGGGTCTCGCCGCGCAGCAGGCCCGGCATGATCTCCGCCTTCAGCGCCTCGGACGCGCCGAGCAGCTGCCGCCCGCCATAGATCGCCGTGGTCAGCCAGGCCGAGGCCATCTGCGCGCTGTGCCAGGAGACCGCCTCGACGAAGACCGCGAGGTCCTTGAACGAGCCGCCTGCGCCGCCGATCGCCGTGGGGAAGGGCAGGCCGAGCCAGCCGTCCCGCGCCAGCGCCTCATAGGCGTCGAAGGGGAACTCGCCGGCCTCGTCGAGCGTGCGGATGCGCTCGCGCGGCAGCACGCGGGCGAGCAGCGCCTGCACGCTGTCGCGCATCATGCGCTGTTCGTCGGTCAGGCCGAAATCGCGCCCCGGATCCTGCATCGCCATCATCCTTCCCCCTGCGCGCCCGCCAGCGCCGCCGCGCGTCCCGCCGCCGCGCGCGCCCCGGCGACGATGCGCGCCACCACCTCCCCCGCCGGGGGCAGGTCGTCGATCAGGCCCACCGCCTGGCCGGCCCAGACCAGCCCCTCGTCGAGCGCGCCGCCGACCGCGGCGCGTTCATTCGCCGCCCAGTCCACCATGGCGAGCACGCTGTCGCGGTCCGCCCCCGCCTTCTCCGCCGCCTGGATGCGGCGGGTCCAGGCGCTGTCCAGCACCCGGCCGGGCATGCCGAGGCTCTGCTTGATGACCAGCGTGTCCTCGGGCTGCGCCGCCAGCAGCGCCGCCTTGTAGCGTTCATGCGCCGCCGCCTCGCGGGTGGCGACGAAGCGCGTGCCGAGCTCGATCCCGTCCGCGCCGAGCGCCAGCGCCGCGGCCAGGCCGCGCCCGTCCACGATGCCCCCGCTCGCCAGCACCGGGATGCCGACGGCATCGACCACCATCGGCACCGCCACCATCGTCGTCAGGTCCGAACGGCCGAGATGGCCGCCGCCCTCGTAGCCCACCGTCGCCACCACGTCGGCGCCGGCCTGTTCCGCCTTGCGCGCCTGCTCGGCGCCGGCCACCAGCACCAGGGTGCGGGTGCCGGTGCCCGCCAGCCGGTCGATCCAGGGCCGCGGATTGCCCGCGGTGAAGGAGAGCACCGGCACGCCTTCCTCGACCGAGAGATCCACCAGCGCCGAGATGTCGATCCGCCCGATCGGGAAGTTCACCGCGAAGGGCGCCGAGGTCAGCGCCTTGGCCTTGCGGATCTCGGCGCGCAGCAGCTCGGGCTGGTGCAGCCCGGCCATGGCGATCTGGCCGAGGCCGCCGGCCGCCGAGACCGCCGCCGCCAGCTCCGCCCGCGCAACGCGCGCGAGCCCGCCCTGCACGATCGGGTAGCGGATGCCGAGCACGCGCGTCGCGCGCGTCTCCATCCGGTCGGCGGCGCCGTTCATCACGCGCTCAGCCCGGCCGGCGGCGATAGAGCAGGGTGGCGCGCATCTCCTGCGCCACCGTGCCGTCCTGCTTCACGCAGCGCCGGTCGAGCGTGACGGTGCCGCGGTCCGGCTTGCTCGATTCCTTCTTGGCCACCACCTTCGCCACCATGCGGATGGTGTCGCCGTGCTTGACCGAGGACAGCATCTTCCAGCCGTCGATCTGCAGCAGCGCGAGCAGCGTGCCGTCATTGATGCCGCTGGCATAGGTGAGGCCGCCCATCACCGCATAGACCAGCGGCCCATGGGCGATCGGCTCGCCGAACTGGGTGGTGCGGCAATACTCGAAATTGGTGTGGACCTCGTTGAAGTCGCCCGACAGGCAGGCGAAGTTGACGATGTCGGTCGAGGTGATGGTGCGCGCCGGCGTCGTCAGCTCCTGGCCGATCTCGAAATCCTCGAAATACATCCCGCGCGGCTTGCCTGCGGTGGTCATGCTCCGTTCCTCCTCACGCCTTGTCCTTGCCGAGCAGCATCGTGCAGTGCGAGGACAGGATGCCGCCCTCATTGTGCACCAGCGCGATCTCGGCGCCTTCCACCTGCCGCGCGCCGAGGCCGCCGCGCAGCTGGCGCACCGCCTCGACGATGCCGAACAGCCCGCCCGCCGCGCCCGCATGGGCGTGGGAGAGCATGCCTCCATGGGTGTTCACCGGCACCGCGCCGCCGCCGATCGCCGCCCGCCCGTCGAGCCAGTAGCGGCCGCCCTCGCCGCGCGGGCAGAGCCCGAGCTCCTCGGCCTCGATGATCGGCACGATGCTGAAGCAGTCGTACAGCTCGGCCACGTCGATGTCCGCCGGGCCGAGCCCGGCCATGCGATAGGCCGCAGCCCCCGAGCGCGTCGCGCCGAACTCGGTCAGGCTCGGCGCGCACATGATGTGCTCATGCGTGTGGAACTCGCCGATGCCGAGCAGGTAGGCCGGCTTCGCGCGCAGGTCGGCCGCCCGCTCGGCCGAGGTGACGATGAAGGCGCCCCCGGCATCGGAGATCAGGCAGCAATCGAGCATGCCGAGCGGATCGGCGATCGGCTTGGCCGCGAGCACCTGCTCGCGCGTCAGCGGCGCCTTCATGTGGGCGTTGGGGTGCAGCAGCGCGTGCCGGCGCGTGGTCGCGGCCACCTCGGCCATCTGCTCGCGCGTGGTGCCGTATTCCAGCATGTGGCGGCGCGCGATCATGGCGTAGAAGCCGGGGATCGAGGATCCGTAGGGCTGCTCGAAATACGGGTGGCCGACCGCGGTCAGCGCCGCCACCGCCTGGTCGCGGCTCTGGCCGGTGGCGCGGTTCTCGCCGGCGGTCACCAGCACCACCTCGGCCTGGCCGGCGACGATCGCCTCGGCCGCGTGCTTCAGCATCACCGCCGGCGTCGCCCCGCCCACCACGAGTGAGGCGTTGAAGCGCGGCTGCAGGCCGAGATACTCGCACAGCACCGAACCCAGCATGAAATAGGGCTCGGTGAAGGAATAGGCGGTCAGCAGCCCGTCGATGTCCGACGGCTTCAGACCGGCATCGTCCAGCGCGCGCTTCGCCGCCTGGGCATTCAGCCCGAGTCCGGTCATGCCCGGCACCTTGCCGATGTCGGATTCGCCGACGCCGACGATCGCCACCCGGTTCCGCAGGCTCGTCTCGCTCATCTTCCCGCTTCCTTGCCGCGGCGTCCCGTCACGCCGTTCACAACCCGATCTCCCGCGCGATCAGCTGGCGCTGGATCTGCGAGGTCCCGCCGCCCACCGTGGAATTGCGCGCATCGCGCCAGTAGCGCTGCATGTCGTGGTCATAGGTGTAGGCATGCCCGCCCAGAACCTGCATCCCGAGCGTGGTCAGCCGCACCAGCATCTCCGACGCATGCAGCTTCGCCATGCTCGCCTCCCGCGCGCAGGGCAGCCCCTGGTCGTAGCGCCAGGCGGCCAGCGCGGTCAGCCAGCGCGCCGCCTCCACCTCGGTCGCCGCGTCCGCCAGCGCATGGGCAAGCGCCTGGAAGCGCCCGATCGGCTGGCCGAACTGCTCGCGCTCGCGCGCATAGGCCACCGCATCCTCCAGCGTCGCCAGCGCGCAGCCGAGATTGTAGGCGGCGATGGTGATGCGCTCGCGCTCCAGGTGGCGGGTGACGTAGCGCCAGCCATGGTTCTCCTCCCCGATCAGGGCCGAGCCGGGCAGCCGCACCTCGTCGAAGTAGATCTCGTTCAGCCCGATGATGTGCCGCCCCACCGTGTCGAGCCGGCGCATGGTGATGCCGGGCGCGTCGTTGGGCACCAGCAGTAGCGAGATGCCCTTGTGCTTCGGCGCGTCCGGATCGGTGCGCGCCACCAGGATGATGTGGTTGTCCCTGGCATGGGCGCCGGTGGAGAACAGCTTCTGCCCGCTCACCACCCAGTCGCCGCCGTCGCGCCGCGCGCGGGTCCGCAGGGACGCCGCGTCCGAACCCGATTGCGACTCGGTCAGGCTGAAGGAGAGCTTGGCCTCCCCGCGCGCCACCCGCGGCAGCATCGCGCGCCGCATCTCCTCGGACGCGAAATCGCCGAGGATCGCCGCCCCCCAGGCGATCAGCGCGATGCGCGAGGCGATGTCCATCGACGGGCGGGCGAGCTCCTCATAGACGATGGCGCAATCCTGCATCGGGCTGCCGAGGCCGCCATGGGCGGCGGGCACCACCATCGCCGGGAAGCCGGCCTCGACCATCGCCGCGTGCAGCGTCTCGGGGAACTCGCCCTCGCGGTCCCAGCGGCGCACCGCCTCGCGCGGGCAGTGGCGGCGGACGAAGGCGGCCGCACTCTCGCGCAGCAGCCGCTGCTCCTCGGTGGGGGCGAAATCCATCGCTCAGCCCCGGCCGCCGGCGCGGCGGAACTGCGGCACGGCGGCGCCCTCGCCGCGATCCTCGAAGCAGACCGCGACGGCATCGCCGATCGCCGTGTCGAGCGCATCATCGCCGAGGATGTTGGCCATCATCCGCGGGCCTTCCTCAAGGTCGATCAGCGCCACCACATAGGGCACGCGCGGGGCGAAGGCGGCGAGCGGCGCGCGGCGGATGATCGTGAAGCTGTGCACCGTGCCGCGGCCCGTGGCCTCGACCCAGCGCAGGTCGCCGGACCAGCAGGCGGGGCACAAATGGCGCGGCATGAAATGCGTCTGGCCGCAGGCATCGCAGCGGCGGATCAGCAGCCGCCCCTCCCGCGCGCCCTGCCAGTAGGGGGCGGAATCGGCGTTGACGACGGGGCTCGGCAGCGTTTCGGTCATGCTCTCGGGTTCCTGTCGGGCTCAGCGGCGCGCCGCCGCGGCAGCGGCCGGGAAATCGGCGGGCCGGCGGTCGAGCATCGCCGCCAGCCCCTCGCGGAACTCGGGGTTGGACATGGCCAGCGCCTGGCCCAGCCCCTCATAGGCGAACATCTCGTCGAGGCTGCTCTCGAAGCTGCGCGCCATCAGGATCTTGGCGAGGCCCATCACCTCCGCCGGACCGGAAGCGAGGCGCTGCGCCTCGGCGAATCCCGCCGCGTCGAGCTCGGCATCGGGCACCACGCGGCCGACCAGGCCGAGCGCCAGCGCCTCGGCCGCCGTCAGGCTGCCGCCGCCGAACAGGAAATCCTTGGCGCGCGCCATGCCGATCAGCCGCGGCAGCGTGTACATCATGCCGATGTCGGGAATCGCGCCGAGGCGGAAGAAGCCGGCCATGAACACCGCGCCCTCGGCCGCGATCAGCCGGTCGCCAGTGAGCGCGAGGCCCATCCCGCCGCCCACCGCATGGCCGTTGACGCCGATCACCACCGGCTTCTCGAGCGTCATCAGCGGCACCAGCCAGCGGCTGAGGCGGCGGAAGCGGCGATGCACCGGCCAGGGGTCGCTCGCCCCGCGCAGCATCCGCAGGTCGCCGCCGGCGCAGAAGCTCGGCCCCGCGCCGGTGAGATAGACCGCGCGCACGGCGGGGTCGGATTCGGCTTCCTCGACCGCGGCGCCGAGCGCGACGCGCATCGGCTCGTCGAGCCCGTTGCGGTTCTTCGGATTGTCGAGCCGCAGCACCAGCACCGCGCCCTCGCGCCGCCGCCTGACGAGCTCCCCGCCCGGATCGGTGCTCATGGCCTTGCCCTCTCCTTCCGCGTCACGCCGCGACATGCTTCAGCCAGCGCCCGCCATCGACGACGAGGTTCTCCCCCGTCACATAGGCGGCGAGCGGCGAGGCGAGGAACACCGCGGCATTGGCGACATCCTCGGTCCGCCCGAAGCGGCCGAGCGCGGTGCGCCGGCGTTCCAGCTCCGCCACGCCGCGATCCTCGTAGAGCCGGCGCACCCCTTCGGTGTCGGCGATCGGCCCGGGCGAGATGGTGTTGCTGCGGATGCCGTCCGGCCCCCATTCCACCGCCAGGCTGCGGCTGAGCGAGAGGATGCCCGCCTTGGCCGCCGCCGCATGGGCCGCCCCCGGCCAGCCCGACAGCGCGTTCATGGTGATGATGCTGATGATCCGCCCGCCGCCGCGCGACGCCTTGAGCGCGGCATAGGCGGCGCGGCAGCAATGGAAGGTGCCGTTGAGGTCGATGTCCACCACCGTCTTCCAGCCATTGGCCGAGAGGTCGGCGGTCGGGCAGAAGAAGTTGCCGGCGGCGTTGTTCACCAGGATGTCGAGCGCGCCGAAGCGTTCGACCGTGCGCGTCACCGCCTCGTGCACCTGCTCGTAGGAGCGCACATCGGCCTGGAAGGCGGCGACCTCCGCGCCCTCGGCCGCGAGGCGCGCCGCCGCGGCGTCGAGCGTCGCCTGCTTGCGGCTGGCGATCACCACCCGCGCGCCGAGCCGGGCATAGGCGGAGGCGATGGCGAAGCCGATGCCGCTGCCGCCGCCGGTGACGAAGGCCACCTGGTCGGCGAGCAGCCCGGGCGCGAAGGCGGTGCCGGCGAGCATGTCAGGATCCCTTGCGCGGCGCGGATTGCCGCCGGCGGGCGGCGGCCAGCGCGGCGCGGTGCGAGGCGGTGGTGGTGGCGAGGGCGAAGGCGTCCGCCTCATGCGCCAGCGCATTGTCGAGGCCCTGGCCCCAGCGCTGGCGGCACAGCGACTTGGTCAGCGCCAGCGCCTCGCGCGGCAGCGCCGCGATCTCGCGAGCCAGCGCCATCGCCGCGGCGTCGAACTCCGCCACCGGCGCCACCCGCCGCGTCAGGCCGAGCCGCTGGGCCTCCTCGGCCGGCAGGGTGCCGCCAGTCAGCAGCAGGTCGAGCGCGACCGCGCTGCCCAGGCGCGCCTGCAGCAGGCAGGCGGCGCCGCCATCGGGCACGATGCCGAGATGCACGAAGGGAAAGCCCAGCCGCGCATCCTCGGCGAGCAGCAGGATGTCGGCCGCGAGCGCGAGCGAGGCGCCGCCGCCGAAGGCCGCGCCCTGCACCGCCGCGACCACGATCTTGTCCATGCGGATCAGCGCGAGGTGCTGCGCCTGCGCGAGCAGGATGCGCTCGCGCCAGGCGAAGGGGTTCTCGGGCATGTCGTCGAGATCGGCGCCGGCGCAGAAGGCGCGGCCTTCCCCGCGCAGCAGCAGCACGGCGATGTCCCGGTCGGCGGTGACCTCGCGCAGCCGCGCGGCGATGGCGTGCCGCATCGCCGCGGAGAGCGCGTTGAGCCGGTCGGGACGGCACAGCCGCAGCACCGCCACCGCGCCGTCGCGTTCCAGCACGACACCCTCCGCGCTCATGGCGCGCCACGTCCATTGCGCTGATCTGGGCGCATGGCTGCTCCTCCCGCGGGGCCGGACGTCGCCATCGCGGCGCGCACCATGCCTCCGGGGTTGAACGACGCAATGCATGTGCCAGCGGCGCGGACCGCCGCATCCGGGCCACCGCATGCGTCCGCGTGTCCCGGCATTGTCGGCGCCGCGGACATCATGTCCGCGCCGTGCGCATCGAACGCCATCGCGCTCCGGAGGGCTTGCGCCGGCGATGGCGCGGCGTGACACTGCGGCGCCGTTCCATCGATGCCGCGAGGATCCTGGCATGCCGCGCCGGAGGCGATGGGGGGGCTTGGCGCCGCCCGGGCGCCACGGGATGCGGCGTGCTGAGCGGCAGTCCGGCGGGCGGGATTGGAAGAATGAGCGGAGGAACTCCATGGACTTGACGCTGACCCCGAAACACCGCGCGCTGCGCGACGAGGTCGATGCCTTCATCGCCGCGCATCGCGACGCCGCACCGCGCCCGGGCGGCGGGCGCAAGCGGCCCGACCGCAAGGCGCTGGACTGGCAGGCGCTGCTGCTCGAGCACGGCTATTTCGCGCGCACCATCCCGCGCGAATACGGCGGCTTCGGCGCGCCGCACGACGTCATCGAACTGGCGATCATCGCCGATGCGTTCAGCCGCGCCAGCATCTCGCCGGGCATCCACAACCAGGGCATCAGCATGCTGGTGCCGACGCTGCTCGAGGTCGGCACCGAGGAGCAGAAGCGGCGCTGGATCGGCCCGACCATCCGCGGCGAGGTTATCTGGTGCCAGGGCTATTCGGAGCCCGGCTCGGGCTCCGACCTCGCCGCCGCGCAGACCCGCGCCGCGGTCGAGGACGGGCATTTCGTCATCAACGGCCAGAAGATCTGGACCAGCTCGGCGCATTTCGCCGACATGATGTTCCTGCTCTGCCGCACCGAGCCCGACAAGGCGAAGCATGCCGGCCTGTCCTACCTGCTGCTGCCGATGAACGCGCCGGGGATCGAGGTGCGCCCGCTGCGGACCATGACCGGCCGCGCCGAGTTCAACGAGACCTTCTTCACCGACGTGCGCGTGCCGGTGGACCAGATCGTCATGGGCCGCGGCGACGGCTGGCACGTCGCCAACGTCACGCTCAAGTATGAGCGGATGCTGCTCGGCGATCCCAACAAGCTGCAGCAGCGGCTCGAGGCGATCCGCCGCATGATGGAGCAGCCGGGCGCCGACGGCGCGCGACTGCTCGACCGCGCCGAATGGCGCGACCGCCTGCTGCGCCTGCAGGGCGAGGTGATCGCGGCGCGCAACCACAACATGCGCCTGCTGACGGAAACCGCCGAAGGGGTGGATTCGGGCCTCGGGCGCTTCATCGTGAAGTATCACGGCACCATGCTCGCGCACCGGCTCGCCTCGCTGGCACTCGACGTCATGGGCA
Source organism: Neoroseomonas eburnea (assembly GCF_018129005.1). GTDB lineage: Bacteria > Pseudomonadota > Alphaproteobacteria > Acetobacterales > Acetobacteraceae > Neoroseomonas > Neoroseomonas eburnea. The sequence continues at coordinate 33,097 of NZ_JAAEDL010000016.1, read as the reverse complement.
GCACCGGCCTGCTCTACGAACCGCAGGGCGAAGTGGCCGAGGACGATCCCGCCACCACCTGGCAGATCGACTACATGTACGACATCGGCCTCATCATCGGCGGCGGGTCGTCGAACATCCAGAAGAACATCATCGGCGAGCGCGGCCTCGGCCTGCCGCGCGAGCCCAAGGCGGCGGTGCCGGCGGGGAGGAACTGAGATGCGGTTCGGATTGACGGAAGACCAGGGACTGTTCGGCCGCTCGCTGCGCGGCTTTCTCGCCGACCGGCTGCCGCTCGATACGCTGCGCCGCCTCGCCGAATCCGGCACCGGCTTCGATGCCGAGCTGTGGCGCGGCCTCGGCGAGCTGGGCCTGCACGGGCTGCTGGTGCCCGAGGAGCATGGCGGGGCCGGGCTCGGCATGCTCGACGCCGCGCTGGCGGCCGAGGCGCTCGGCTACCACGCCGCGCCGGCGCCCTTCGCGGCGGCGCTGGTGATGGCCGTGCAGGCCTTCCGCAGCGCCGGCGACGCCGAGCAGCAGCGCCAGTGGCTGCCGCGCGTCGCCGCGGGGCAGGCGCGCATCGGCCTCGGCTTCGCGGGGCTGGCGGGGCAGACCGGCCGGGCGGCGCTGCGCCTTGAGGGCGGGCGCCTGTCGGGCGCGCTGGACGGGCTGATGGATGGCGGCGAGGCCACCCATTTCCTCGCCTACCTGGCCGATGGCCGCGCCGCGCTGATCGAGGCCGGCGCCCCGGGCGTGACCGCCACGCTGCGCCGCAGCGTGGACCGCACCCGCGCGCTGGTGGATCTCGACCTCGCCGGCGCGGCGCCGGTGGCGCTGCTGCAATCCTCGAACGATCCGCTCGCCGCGGCGCGGCGGGTGCGCGACGCGGGGCGCGTGATGCTGGCGGCCGACACGCTCGGCGCGGCGCAGAACATGCTCGACCGCGCCGTGGCCTATGCCAATGAGCGCATGCAGTTCGGCCGCGTCATCGGCAGCTTCCAGGGCGTGAAATACATGTGCGCCGACATGGCGACCATGCTCGAACCCTGCCGCGCCATGGTGTGGTATGCCGCCTATGCGCAGGACGCGGTGCCGGAGGAAGCCGCCATGGTCGCCTCCCACGCCAAGGCCCATCTGGCCGAGGTCGGGCGCGAGGTCGCCCGCCTGGCGACCGAGGTGCATGGCGGCATGGGCTTCACCGACCTGCTCGGCCTGCACCACCAGTTCAAGCGCATCACCTTCGACCGGCAGGCCCTCGGCGGGCCCGAGCGCTGCCGGCACGACGCGGCGGTGGCGCAGGGCTGGATCGCCGCCTGAGCCTGCGTTTCCGCGACAATTGAAGGAGGATAGCCATGTCATTGCGTGAGAAGGGCGCGATCACCGGGGTGGGCGAAACCGCCTATTCCCGGGAATCGGGCCGCAGCGTGCTGTCGCTGCAGCTCGAGGCCTCGCTGAAGGCGATCGAGGATGCCGGCCTCAAGCCGGCCGACATCGACGGCGTGATCCCCTATTCGGGGGTGGTCGCCGAGGATTTCATCACCAATCTCGGCCTGCCCGACCTGCGCTTCTCGGCGGTGACGCCGCTCGGCGGGGCGAGCTGCGTCGCCGCGGTGCAATGCGCCGTCGCCGCGATCGCCGCGGGCATCTGCAACCATGTGCTGATCCCGGTCGGGCGCAACGGCGCCTCGGGCGGGCGCATCGGGATGCGCGTGCAGCAGATGCCGCAGTTCCGCCTGGTCGGCGAATTCGAGATGCCGCTCGGCGCCATCGCGCCGGCGCAGCTCTACGCGCCGATGGCGCGCCGGCACATGGAGCTCTACGGCACCACCAGCCGGCAGCTCGGCGAGATCGCGGTCTCGACGCGCGCCAACGCCATGCTCAACGGCAATGCCGTGATGACGAAGCCGATGTCGATCGAGGACCACCAGGCCTCGCGCATGATCTCCGACCCCTTCCGGCTGTTCGACTGCAGCCTCGAGAGCGACGGCTCCTGCGCCATTGTGGTCAGCGGCGCCGAGCGCGCACGCGACCTGCGCAAGCCGCCGGTGATGGTGATGGGCATCGCCGAAGGCCATCCGGACTCTCCCAGCGTCATCACCCAGCGCCCGGATATGACGCGCCTAGGCATCGCCAAGGCGGCGCCGCGCGCCTTCGAGATGGCCGGCGTCAAGCACGACGACATCGACGTGGCCGAGATCTACGACTGCTTCACCTACATCGTGATGTGCCAGCTCGAGGATCTGGGCTTCTGCAAGAAGGGCGAGGGCGGCCCCTTCGTCGAGAGCGGCGCGATCCGCCTCGGCGGCAAGCTGCCGGTCAACACCCATGGCGGCCTGCTCAGCCAGGCGCACATGGTGGGCATGAACCACATCGCGGAGCTGGTGCGCCAGCTGCGCGGAGAGGCCGGCAAGGCCCAGGTGCGCGACGCCGAGATCGGCCTCGTCACCGGCTATGGCGACATGGGCGACGGCTCCGTCGCCATCATGAGGAGAGGATGATGAGCGCGACCGGAACCTACAACAAGCTCGTCCCCGAGCCGACGCCGCACAGCGCGCCCTACTGGGAAGGGCTGAACCGGCGCAAGCTGCTGCTGCAGAAGTGCTGCGGCTGCGGCAGGATCCGCCACTATCCGCAGCCCATGTGCCCGTCCTGCCATTCGACGGAGGTGGAATGGGTCGAGGCCAGCGGCCGCGGCGTGATCCATAGCTGGACCATCACCCACCACGCCTTCCATCCCGGCGTGCGCGACGACCTGCCTTATACCCTCGCCACGGTGGATCTCGACGAAGGCGTGCGGATGCTCGCGCAGCTGCGCGCGGTGCCGGCCGAGAAGCTGCGGATCGGCCTGCCCGTGCGCGTGGACTACGAGACGGTGAAGGACGGCCTCACCCTGCCCTACCTTGTCCCGGGAGAGCCGGCATGAAGATCGACATCGACCAGCTGCGAAGCCATATCGGCCGCAAGATCGAGGAAACCGACGAGGCGACGCTGCCGCCCATGCGCGGCATGACCGTCACCTTCGAGCGGCCCGAGCCCGCCCCCGCGCGCGGCGAGCCGGTCCCGCCGGGCTGGCACTGGTGCTTCTTCGTGCCGCTCGCGCCGCGCTCGGTGCTCGGCGCCGACGGGCTGCCCACCTCCGGCGGCGTGCTGCCGGAGATGCCGCTGCCGCGGCGGATGTTCGCCGGCCAAGCCTATACCTTCCACGCACCGATCCTGGTTGGCGACGCGCTGCGGCGCGAAACCGAGCTGAGCGACATCCAGCTGCGCGAAGGCGGCACCGGCACCATGCTCTTCACCACCGTGACGCGGCGGATCTACACCCCGCGCGGCCTCGCGGTGACCGAGGACCAGCACACCGTGTTCCGCGAGGCGGTGGACCCCGCCGCGCCCGTGCGCGCGCCCAAGCGCGACTCGGCCCCGACGGACGTTGCCTGGCGGCGCACCATCACCACCGACCCGGTGACGCTGTTCCGCTATTCGGCGCTGACCCTCAACCCGCACCGCATCCACTACGACCGCACCTACGCGATGCAGGAGGAAGGGTATCCGGGCCTGGTGGTGCACGGGCCGTTCTCGCAGCAATGCCTGCTCGACCTGCTGCGCGACAATCTCCCTGGCAAGGCGATCCGCACCTTCACCATGCGGGCGCGCGCGCCGCTGTTCGACACCGCGCCCTTCACGGTGATCGGCCGGCCGACCGCCGAGGGCGCCGAGGTCTGGGCAGTGGGCCCGGATGGCGGCATCGCCATGCAGGCGACCGCGACGCTCGGCTGAACCGCGCATGGCCGGGAGGGGGGTGGCCCCTCCCCGCCATTCGCTCCTCGCCAGGGCGGGGGATCAGCCTTCCAGCAGCACCCGGCCCGGCAGGCCGCCGCGCGCGACGAGGTCCAGCGCCTCAGCCGCCGCGGCAAGCGGCAGGCGGCGATGAATGCGCGACCGCAGCCGCCCTTCCAGGAACAGCGCGAAGATCTCCGCCTGCACCGCCGCGACGCGCGCGGGCTCGCGGTCGCGGCGGTCGGCCCAGTTCAGGCCGAGCACGCCGACACTTTTCACCAGCAGGTAGTTGCTGCGGATCTGCGGGATCTCCCCGGCGGCGAAGCCGACCACCACCAGCCGCCCGCAGGGGGCGAGGCAGCGCAGCGCGGCGGCGGTGACGGCATCGCCCAGCGGGTCGATCACCACATCCACGCCGCGCCCGCCGGTCGCCGCCGCCTCGCCGCGGATGCCGGCCAGCACCTGCGCGGCGCCGAGCGGGCGGGCCAGTTGCAGCGCCGCGGCGCCCACCGCGCCCGAGGCGTCGAGCACCAGCACGCTCTCCCCCGCCGCGAGGCCGCCGCGCGCAGCCAGCGCGAAATGCGCGGTCTGGTAGTTGAGCCCGAGGGCGGCCGCATCCGCCGCGTCGATCCCCTCGGGCACCGGCAGGCAGGCGGCGGCGGGCAGCGCCACGCGCTCGGCGAAGGCGCCGTATTCGACATGCGCGATCACCCGCGCCCCGCGCGCCGGGGCCGCCGCGCCGCGCGCATCCAGCACTCGCCCGACCATGGCCTTGCCGGGAATGAAGGGCAGCGGCGGGCGCGTCTGGTAGCGGTCGCTCACCACCAGCGCGTCGGGGTAGTTCACCTCGGCCGCCTCGAAGCCCAGTAGCACCTCGCCCTCGGCCGGCACCGGCTCGGGTAGGTCGCGCAGCACGATCGCCGAAGGCCCGGCGTATTCGGTCAGCAGCGCCGCCTTCATCGGGGCAGCACCGTGGCGGTGTCGGCGCCGAGCGCCGGGGCGGAGCGGATGCCGGGCGGGGCGCGCAGCGCCGGGGCGAGCGGCACCGGCAGCGCCGGCATCTGCTGCCCGGCGGCATTGGCGAGGCGATGGCCGAACAGGCCGCGCGCGGCGAAGTGCGGGTCGTTCATGGCTTCCTCCACGGTGGCGACGATGCTGCAGCAGCAGTCGCGCCCGGCGATCGCGCTCCGCCAGGCAGCGGCGTCGCGCGCCGCGACCAGTGCGGCCACCCGCGCCGCGGTGCCGGCGGGGTCGCGCGCATCGTCGCGCCATTCCGGCTCCAGCCCGATGATGTCGCAGAACACGGCCCAGAAGCGGTCCTCGATCGGCGCAGCGGCGAGCAGGCGGCCATCGGCGGTCGGGTAGAGCCGGTAGCGCGGCGTGCCGCCGGTCACCAGCCCATCGCCATTGCCGGGCCAGCGCCCGGTGGCGAAGCCCTGCCCGATCGCCCAGTAGAGGAAGGGGAAGAGGTTGTCGGTCATGGCGATGTCGAGCCGCTGGCCGCGGCCCGTCGCCTGGCGAGCGAGCAGCGCCATCAGGATGTTCATCACCGCCGGATAGGCGCCGCCGGCGATGTCGGCGATCAGCGCCGGCGGCACCACCGGCCGCACCGGGTCCCCATGGCCGAGGGAGAGCAGCCCGGCATCGCCGATGTAGTTGAGGTCGTGCCCCGCCGCGTCGCGCTTCGGCCCGCTCTGCCCGTAACCGGTGATGGAGCACCAGATCAGCCGCGGGTTGCGCGCCATCACCTGGTCGGGGCCGAGGCCGAGGCGCTCCATCACGCGGGGGCGGAACTGCTCGACCAGGATGTCGGCGCGTTCGAGCAGCGGCTCGAGCCGCGCCCGCTGCGCCGGGTCCTTGAGGTCCAGCGCGACGCTGCGCTTGCCGCGGTTGAGCAGGGCGAAATTGGCCGATTCCGCGCCCCAGGCCGGCTGGTAGCCGCGCATCTCGTCGCCGCTGCCGGGGCGTTCGACCTTGACCACCTCGGCCCCCGCCTCGGCCAGGATCAGCGTCGCCATCGGCCCCGGCAGCAGGGTCGAGAAATCGAGCACCAGCAGCCCGGCGAGCGGCCCGGCGGCGGCGCTCACTCCGCCACCCCCTGGCCGCCGTCGATGGCCAACGTCGCCCCGGTCATGAAGTCCATGCCGCCCTCGAACAGCAGGCCGGTCAGGCGGCCGACCTCCTCGGCGCGGCCGTAGCGCCGCAGCGGAATGCGCGTCATCAGCCGCTCGTGCAGCTCCTGCCCGGCCAGGGCCTCGCGGTTGAGGTCGGTCTCGATGTAGCCGGGGGCGACGCACAGGGCGCGGATGCCCTCGGGCGCCCATTCCACCGCGAGGCAGCGGGTGATCGCCCCGACCGCCGCCTTGGCGGCGCAATAGGCGAGCGCGCCCGGCACGCCGAGCCGGGCGTAGAAGGAGCCGATATTGACGATCAGCCCGCCCCCGGCGGCGATGAGATGGGGGCGGATCTCGCGGCAGCCGACCATCACCGCGGTGGCGTCGAGGCGCATCACCGCCTCGAACTCCGCGGTGGTCAGCCGGGCGCTGCGGCGGTGATGGACGGCGCCGGCATTGTTGACCAGGCCGACCACCGGCCCTTCCTCGGCGGCGCGGGCGAAGGCGGCGCGCAGCGCCTCCTCCTCGGTCACGTCGCAGGCGATGCCGAGGCCCGAGGCGCAGACTCCGCTGCGCGACAGCCCGACGACGCGGAAGCCGCGCCCGGCGAGGTCGGCGGCGATGGCGGCGCCGATGCCGCGGCTCGCCCCGGTGACGACGACGGCGCCGCGCGTCGGCGCGCTCATGTGCGGCGCACCAGCGGGCACTCGCTCTCGGCGAGCGGGCGATAGGCCTCCTCGCCGGGGATCGTGCCGGCCACCTCGAGCAGGTCCCACTCGCTGCGGCTGTCCTGCGGGCGCTTGGCGCGCAGCAGGTACATGTCGCGGATGACGCGCCCGTCCTCGCGGATGCGGCCGTTGCGGGTCATGAAGTCGTTGATGGGCGTGGCGCGCATGCGCGCCATCACCGGCTCGGCGGCATCGGTGCCGGCGTCGCGGATGGCGTTGAGGTAGTGCGTCACCGCGCCCCAGACGCTCGCCTGCATCATGGTCGGCGGGCGGCCGTGGATGGCCTCGAAGCGGCGGGCGAAGGCACGCGTCTCGTCGTTCTGGTCCCAGTAATAGGCCTCGGTGAAGACCAGCCCCTGCGCCGTCTGCAGCCCCATCGCCCGGACATTGGTCAGCAGGCAGAGCAGCGCCGCCGGCTGGATGCCGCGCCGCGCCAGCCCGAACTCGCCCATCTGCTTGACGATGTTGACGAGGTCGAGCCCCGCCGCCGCGATGCCGACCACATTGGCCCCCGAGGCGGCGGCGCGCAGCAGGTGGGAGGAATAGTCCGTCTCCCCCAGCGGCGCGCGCACTGCGCCCGCCACCTCCCCGCCCAGGCGGCGGACGAGGTCGGCGGCGTTCTGCTCGAGCGAATGGCCGAAGGCGTAGTCGGAGGTGATGAAGAACCACTTCCGCCCGCCGCCGCGCACCAGCGGCGTCACCGTGCCCTTGGCCAGGGCGTAGTTGTCGTAGGTCCATTGCACGCCGAGCGGCGCGCAGGCCTTGCCGGTCAGCTCCGTGGTGCCGGGCGCGGTGGCGACGGCGATGCGCCGCTTCTCCTGGGCCAGCGGCTGGACTGCCAGCGCGACGGCGGAATTGCCGACGCCGAAGATGGCGTCCACCTTATCCTGGTCGTACCAGCGCCGCGCGATGGCGAGCCCGACATCGGCCCGGTTCTGCAGGTCGCCATGGATCAGCTCGATCGAAGCGCCGAGCACGCGGCCGCCGAAATCCTCGATCGCCATGCGCGCCGAGACGACATCGCCCATGCCCTGCTGGTCGGCGAAGACGCCGGACATGTCGTCCAGCACGCCGAGCTTGACCACGCCGTCCGACACCACGCCCTGCGCCCGCAGCGCCGGCGCGGCCAGCGCCGCGAGCCCGCCGGCCGCCAGCGCCGCGCGCCTCGTGAGATGCCTCATGGTCATTGTCCCTCCCTCCTTGGTTCCGCCGCCGCGCGGCGGTTCATGCTTCGCGCACGCCGTCGCGGCGCACCGGCTCGGGCCGCAGCGTGCCGGCCCTCGCCATCGCCGCCAGGTCCCGCTTCAGCACCTTGCCGCTCGCCGTCAGCGGAAAGGCGTCGAGCCGGAGGAACCATTCCGGCATATCGTAGCGCGACAGCCCCTCGGCGGCGAGATGCGCGAGCAGCGCCTCGGCCCCGATCTCGCCGATGACGGCAAGGCAGACGCGCTCGCCCAGCCGCTCGTCGGGCACCGGGAAGGCGGCGGCGCGCTTCACCGCCGGGTGGCGCAGCGCCAGCGCCTCGATGCGCGCGGGATGGATGTTGTGCCCGCCGCGGATGATGAGGTCCTTGCTCCGCCCGACCACGCGCAGGTTGCCGCGCTCGTCGATCATGCCGAGATCGCCAGAGAGGAACCAGCCGTCGCGGTTGAAGCTCGCCTCGGTCGCCGCCTGGTTGCCGAAATAGCCGAGCATCAGCGCGGCGCCGCGGCCGCCGATCTCGCCGATCTCGCCCGCTGCCACGGGGCGGTCCGGTTCGGCCGGGTCGAACAGGCGGATCGCATAGGCGCGGCCGCCGCGGCCGCAGGTCTCGACGATCACCTCGGTCGGGTCGTCGGGATGGGTGTAGTGGTGCGAGGAGTTCTCGGTCATGCCATAGACGTTCTGCGGTCGCACGCCGAGCCGCACGAAGGCCTCGGCCACCGCCGGCGGGATCGGCGCCCCGGCCATGTAGAAGCAGCGCACCGCGCCCAGCGCGCCGAGGCCGCGTTCGCGCGCCGCCGCCAGCACGTCCATCGCATGGGTCGGCACGCCGAGCACGTAGGTCGCGCCGTTGGCGAGGATCCAGTCGAGCCGCCCGGTGCCCGGCGGCGGGTCGTCGGCGACCAGCAGCGCGCCGGCGACCAGCCATTGCGCCACCGCCACCCAGGCGATGTGGTGCGACAGCGGCGACAGGGTGAGGATGACGCTGTCCGGCCCGTGCCCCCAGTCCCGCACCAGGTCGCGGGCATTGGCGAGCAGCGTGTTGTCCGAATGCATGACGCATTTCGGCGTGCCCGTGGTGCCGGAGGTGAAGGCGAGATAGGCGACCTTGTCGGGGTCGGCCACCGCCGGGCCCGGCGCGGCGCCGGGGCCGGGGAAGCCGGCGGGCGTCAGCACCGCGGCCAGCCCGGGCAGGCCGCCGAAGCGCGCCACCGGGTCGGCGAGCCGGTCGGCGCCCCAGCCCGGCTCGCTCAGCAGGGCGCGGGCGGAGAGTGCGGCGAGCAGCGGCGGGATCTCATCGGCCGTATAGGTGCGGTGCAGCGATGGGTTGCAGGCGATGCCCTGCCGCGCGCAGGCGAGGAACAGCACCAGCGTCTCGAGCCGGTTGCCCGCCCAAATCGCCACCCTTTCGCCCGCGCCGATGCCGAGCGCGCCGTCCAGATGCGCCGCCACCCCGTCCACCCAGTCGCGCAGCGCGCGCCAGCCCAGGGTGCGGGCGCCGTCGCGCGCCGCCGGGGCCTCCGGCCGCGCCTCGGCATGGGCGGCGAGCAGGCCGTAGAGTGTCTCCTGCCGCCACAGCCCGGCCTCGTAATGGGCGCGCGCGGCGGCCGGATGATGCAGGGTGAGGGAGGGCCGCATCGGCTACAGCGCCCCTTCCGCCTTCAGCGCCGCGACCCGCGCCGCATCGAGGCCGAGCCATTCCCCGAGCACCGCCGCGGTGTCGGCGCCAAGCCGCGGCGGCGGCCGCCGCGGCCGGTTCGCCGCGCCGTCGAGCAGGAAACCGGTGCCGACCTGCGGCATCGCCGCCCCCTCTGCCTCGACCTGGTAGAATAGGCCGCGCGCGATCAGCGCCGGGTCGGCCACCACCTGGTCCACCCGGTTGATCGGCCCCGCCGGCACCCGCGCGGCGGCGAAGGCGGCAAGCCATTCGGCGCGCGGCCGGCCGCGCAGGATCTCCTGGATCTCGGCGACGATCCCGGCGCGATGGGCGCGGCGCAGCGCGTTGCTGCCATGGTGAGGATCCCGCCCGCGCTCCGGCCGGCCCACCGCCTCCCAGAAGCGGCGCCAGATGCCGTCATTGCCGAGGCCGAGGGTGATCGGCTCGTCGGCCGTCTCGAAGGCCTGGTAGATGGCGATGACGCTGTCCCGCCCGCCCGAGCGGCGCGGCACCTCCCCCGAACCCAGAAAGGGGACGATGCGGCAGGTGAGGAAGCGGGTCATGCTGTCGGTCAGCGCGATGTCGATGCTGCGCCCGCGCCCTATGCGCGCGCGCGCGAACAGCGCCGCCATCGCCGCCATGGCGGCGTCCTGGCCGGCCAGCATGTCGGCCGCCGGCGCGCCCACCTTCTGCGGCTCGCTCTCGGGCGTGCCGGTCAGGTCCATGACGCCGGAATAGCCCTCGGCGATCAGGTCGTAGCCGGCATGGTCGGCGCGTTCCCCCGTCAGGCCGAAGCCGGTGATCGAGACATGGATCAGCTCCGGCCGCGCCGCGCGCAGCTGCTCGGGCGCGAGGCCGAGCTTGGCGAGGCTGCGCGCCGGCTGGTTGACCAGCAGCACGTCGGCCCGCCCGATCAGGCCGCGCAGCACCTCCGCCCCGGCGGCGGAGGTGATGTCTAGGGTGAGGCTGCGCTTGTTGCGATTGACGGCGACGAACCACAGCGATTCGCCGTCGAGGAAGGGCGGGCCCCAGGCACGCGCATCGTCGCCGGCGCCGGGCCGCTCCACCTTCACCACCTCGGCGCCGAGGTCGCCGAGCAGCATCCCCGCATAGGGCCCGGCGATCGAGGTGGTGAGGTCGAGCACCCGCACCCCGTCGAGCAGGTCGAAGGCGCCCGGCCCGGCGGCGAGCAGCGGCAGCGCGGCGCCGGGCGGGGTGTCGTGCCGGGGGGTGGCGGCCTTGTCAGCCTGGTCCATGGGCGATCCTCCTCATGCCGCGATGCCGCGATGCCGCGACGGCCGGCGCCGCGCCGGCGGGCCGCGCCGGGCGCCGGGGGTTGCATCCGGCGTGCCAGCGCCCCGGCCCGGCGGAGGCCCGCCATCGCGCCGCCGCCCCGGCCCTTGGCGCGGACAGTCGCGCCGGCCTAGTGTCCATGGCAAGGACACTCATGCGGGGAAGAAACGCCATGCCACGAACGCAGCCGGTCGCGTCGCCGGGATGCGGCGCCGCCATCGTCGAGCATGGCGGAAGGATCGCCGCCCATGGCCTCGCGCGCTCGCCCGAGGTGGCGGCCTGCCTCGCCGACCCGGCATGGATGGCGGCGCTGCGGGGGCGCCGGCTCGCCACCCTGGCCACCCCGCGCGGTCGCTTCCTGGTGCTGCTGATGCCGCTGGACGGCGCCGACCTGGTCGTGTTCAGCGAGCCGCCGGGCGATGCGGTGCTGGAGTTCGTCGCCGCGGTGGACGTCGCCTGGGACATCATCGAGCACGTCGTCACCGACCCCTTCGATGCCATGACCGTGGTGGATGACCAGGCGCGGGTCGCCTACATCTCGCCCGTGCATGAGGCGTTCTTCGGCCTCGACCGCGGCGGCGGCATCGGCCGCCCGGTGCGCGAGGTGATCGAGAACACCCGGCTCGACCGTGTGCTCGCGACCGGGCGGCCGGAAGTCGGCGAGATCCAGCGCATGCGCGGGGCCGAGCGCGTGGTCTCGCGCATCCCCATCACGCGCGACGGCCGCGTGGTCGGCGCCATCGGGCGGGTGATGTTCAAGGGGCCGCAGCAGGTCGAGGCGCTGGCCCGCCACGTCAACGCGCTGCAGCGCGAGGTGGATTTCTACCGCCGCAAGGCCGCGGCGCTGCGCGGCGACGCGGTCGGCAGCCTCGACGACATCGTCGGCGAGAGCGCGGCGATCCGCCGCCTCAAGCGCGACATCGCCAAGGTCGCCCCGCTCGACGTGCCGGTGCTGATCCATGGCGAGAGCGGCACCGGCAAGGAGTTGGTGGCGCGCGCCCTGCACGCGCTGAGCCCGCGCCGCGCCGCCGCGCTGGTGGCGGTCAACGGCGCCGCGCTGCCGGCCAGCCTGGTCGAAAGCGAGCTGTTCGGCTACGCGCCCGGCGCCTTCACCGGCGCCGACCGCAAGGGGCGGAAGGGCCGCTTCGAGCAGGCCGCCGGCGGCACCATCCTGCTCGACGAGATCGGCGAGATGCCGCCCGAGACCCAGGCCAAGCTGCTACGCGTGGTGCAGGAAGGGACGGTCGAGCGGGTCGGCGGCGAGGCGCCGCTGCCGGTGGATTTCCGCCTGGTCTCGGCCACCCATTGCGACCTCAAGCGCATGGTGGCCGAGCGGCGCTTCCGGCTCGACCTGTTCTACCGCATCAGCCCGGTGGTGATCGAGGTGCCGGGCCTTGCGGAGCGGCGCGAGGACATCCCGCTGCTCGCCCGCCACTTCCTGCACGAGCTGGCGCAGCGCCACCGGCGACCCGAGCCCGAGCTCGACCCGGCGGCGGAGGCGCTGCTGCGCCAGGCCGACTGGCCCGGCAATGTCCGCGAGCTGCGCCATGCGGTCGAGCGCGCGCTGATCTTCGCCGAGGGCGAGCGGCTGACGCCCGCCGCCTTCCCCGATGTCGCCGCCGGCCCGGCGCGCCCGCGGCCGGCCGCGGAACCGCAGGGCGCGCGCCTGGCGGACAGCATGGCCGCGCTCGAAGGCACGAAGATCCGCGAGGCGATGCAGCGCAACCGCGGCAACAAGAAGCGCGTCGCGGCGGAGCTCGGCATCTCGCGGACCTATCTCTACAAGCGGCTCGCCGAGATCGATGCGTGAGGCCGGGCGGCGGCCGGATCGATGGCGGCGGCTCCGCAGTGGTCGCGGATCCGCGATGCGCGGCCCTCAGGGCAAGGCGCGAGGTCGCACGCCGTGTCATTCCGGATCTGGGCGGTGGCGAGCGTGAGGGAAAGCGTTTGCGGGCCTGAGGCGCGGCGCGGTTCGCGGTCATCTGGCCAAGATCGCCGCGGTGCTGGGCCACGCCAGCCGCAGTGGAGCCGTGCGGGCATGCTGCAAGGAATTGCTGCCGGGAGGCGGGCAGGATGGGTCGAATCCGTCGCCCTCCCGTACCGGACCAGGTTCTCTGGACAATGGGTCGCCTGATGCGGCGTGACTGAAGGTCTGCTCATTCCGGGCGGCACGCGTGGCGTCTGGGCTGTGATGGCGGTTCTTCTCGATCAGCCTCTCCGCGTCGTAGCGGGCGACGAAGGGGTGGCTCGGCACCATGCCTCTGAACCTGATCTGCTTCGGGAAGGCGTCCGACATGAAGTTGCTGCCGTGGTCGTGGATCGGCGCAAGGCCGCGTGCGGCGCCGGAACCGAGCCGGCCGAACCACTGGCGCGCCGCTATGCCGACCGCCGGGATGGCCTCGTAGCGGGTGCCGCGCTTGGCCAGGTGCCAGCCGGGTAGTTCGGCGTCCGGTGCTCAGCGACGCCGAACAGCCAGACCTTGCCGTCGGCGACCATGGCGGTCTGGCTCGCGACGGTCGCCCACATCGCGACCGGCGCCGCGGTGCCTATGCAGCGCTCATGCGTGGCAGTATCGGTCCATCGCCGGGCCCTGTGGCGCGAGAGCAGGGCGTGCTCGCGCATCGGCCGCAGCACGCGCTTGCGCGACACCCGAAGGCTGTCGATGGCCCGCAGCCGGGTCCAGACCTGGGGCGGTGCCCCTCGCCGGTCCAGGCGGTCCAGGGTGAACGCGCGAGGTCGGCGCGCATGGGCGCCAGCAGCGCCGCGTCCGACAGGGCGGGGCTCGGGCCGCGGCGGCGGTGCCGTCGGCCACTGGCCCCGGAGGGCGGCATAGGGCGAGGAGCGTGCCGCCTCCCAGACCCGGCAGAACAGCGCGAGGCCGTAGCGCCGGCCGGCCGCTGCGAGATCGCTTCGCCCATCACCGCGACCGCCTGCGGCGCAAAGGGCCGGGGTGCTCGATCCGGGCGCGCAGCCGCCGCAGCACGACCCTCCGCTTGCGCCCGACGCCCGGACGCTGGCCGAAAACGAGCGGGCCTGACCGCGGTGCGCCCTGCCGCGGCGGGGCGACCTGACCTGTGGATAGCGCGGACGTTCTGCGCCCGCCCTCGCTACCGCAAACCCTGCAGCCGCTTCATCGTGTTCGATCTGGTTCATGCTGGACTTCATCATGCCGGTCTCTGGCCGGAACGATGGCTGTCCAAGGAAACCGGGTGCAGCTCACTATCAGGCGCGGCCACGTCAGCCGCTATGTCATCAGCGAGTGTGCGGCCTTTCTGCAGCCTACGACCAAGCGCCTCAACGAATGCGTCATAGCGCTCCTTACCTTTCGCTCTTGCAGCAGCGGGCATTATGTCGGGCAGCGGCGGTGTTGCAGTGAGCCAGTGCTTCACGAACAGCGCGAGCGCTTCGTTCCCTATGGTGACGTGCCGTTCAAGCCGTTCGCTCGCACGCGACAGGCGATCAAGCCGGCGCGCGAGGGCCGCCTCCAACCGGTCGGAAGCGTCCGCGGAGAGGTAGCTCTCGAGTGCGGCCTCCACCACGACGGCCTGGCTCACGCGCTTCCTTGCCGCATAGTCAGCGAGACGGCGCATCAGATCGGGAGGCAGCCGGAAGGTGGCTTTGGCGCGCATGCGGATCAGAGGGCAATGCCGTCATCGGGATCGAGCGCCGCCTGGCGGGCCACGCGGCGTGCGCGCGCCGCGAGGGCGCGCGTGCGCGCGTCGTCGTCGTCCTGATCGTCCTCTACGAAGCTGAACTCCCTCTCGGGTGGTGGCCCTGGCTCAGGCGCGACCCGCTCGTGCTCAGGCAGTGTCGGTTCCCGGCGGATGCCGCCGTCGGCATCGTCAGTTGTGGCGGCGGCGGACGTTGCTGCCTCCCGCACGACGGGCTTAAGCGCGCTCCAGTCATCCGCACGAGGCGCAGACAGTGCAGCCGCTGTGGGGCAGGGTGGCGGCACGACGCGTGCGCGAAGCTGGTAGTCCTCGTAGTACCGCGCCTTGCGCGCACGGATCGGCGGGCAACCGGAAACCAGAACGATCTCGTCGGTTGGCGGAAGCTGCATCACCTCGCCTGGCGTCAGCAGCGGCCGTGCCGTCTCCTGCCGCGACACCATCAGATGACCTAGCCATGGCGACAAGCGATGCCCCGCGTAGTTCCGGCTGTCGCGGATCTCCGTCGCCGTGCCGAGTGCATCGGAGACGCGCTTGGCCGTACGCTCGTCATTCGTCGCGAAGGCGACGCGGACGTGGCAGTTGTCGAGGATAGCGTTGTTCGGCCCGTACGCGCGCTCGATCTGGTTCAGCGACTGAGCGATGAGAAAGGATCGGATGCCGTAGCCCGCCATGAAGGCGAGCTGGCTCTCGAAGAAATCAAGCCGACCGAGAGCGGGAAATTCGTCCAGCATCAGCAGCAGGCGATGGCGACGCTGCTCGTTCTCCAGCGCCTCCGTCAGTCGGCGGCCGATCTGGTTCAGGACGAGCCGCACCAGCGGCTTGGTCCGCACGATGTCAGAGGGTGGGACGACGAGGTAGAGCGTGACCGGCTCGCGCGCTTCGACCAGGTCGGCGATCCGCCAGTCGCACCGGCGCGTGACCTGCGCGACGACCGGATCGCGGTAGAGGCCGAGGAAGCTCATCGCGGTCGAGAGCACGCCGGAGCGCTCGTTGTCCGATTTGTTGAGCAGCTCGCGTGCGGCGGAGGCGACGACGGGGTGCGGCCGATCGCCGAGGTGCGGCGTCGTCATCATCGCGGCCAGCGTGCGCTCGATGGGGCGGCGCGGATCGGAGAGGAAGCCCGCGACGCCGGCCAGCGTCTTGTCCTGCTCGGCGTAGAGGACGTGGAGGATGGCGCCGACCAGCAGGGAGTGGCTGGTCTTCTCCCAATGGTTCCGGCGCTCCAGCGCGCCTTCGGGGTCGACCAGGATGTCGGCGATGTTCTGTACGTCTCGCACTTCGCTGTCGCCGCGGCGGACCTCGAGCAGCGGGTTGTAGGCGGCGCTCGCCGGGTTGGTCGGGTCGAACAGCAGCACACGGCCAAAGCGCGCCCGCCAGCCGGCGGTGAGCTGCCAGTTCTCGCCCTTGATGTCGTGGACGATGGCCGAGCCCGGCCAGGTCAACAGCGTGGGCACGACGAGGCCCACGCCCTTGCCCGAGCGCGTCGGCGCGAAGCACAGCACGTGCTCCGGCCCGTCATGCCGGAGATAGCGCTGCGCGAACCAGCCGAGAACGACGCCATCGGGGGCAAGCAGACCGGCGTCCCGCACTTCGCGCTCCGTCGCCCAGCGGGCCGAGCCGTAGGTGGTCACGTCTCGCGCCTCGCGAGCGCGCCAGACGGACATGCCGATGGCGATGCCGATCGCCGCGAAGCCACCGGCCGCGGCGATGACGGCGCCCTCGTAGAAGACCCGCGGCGCGTAGGCGTCGTACCAGTACCACCACAGAAAGAAGGCAGGCGGCGGGTAGACCGGCACACCCGCCCAGATGTCCATGGGCTGGCCGAGCTGCGGCTGGTAGCCGAGGCGCCAGGCGACCCACTGCGTCGCACCCCAGACCGCGGCGAGCACGATCAGGAAGACGACCAACACCTGGCCCCAGAGGATCTTGGTGGCGGTCATGGCTGGGTGAGGGGCGCGGGGACCATGCCGCGAGACGTGCGCGGTCGACGCGGTCGCGTTCAAGCAGTCACAGTCCAGCATCGTACCCGCGGCGAGCGCATCGCGCGAAACGGCGGCCCCCCTTCCGGGCCGATACGGCGGCGCGGCATCCGGTCAGAGGCTGAGGCTCCGCTTGCGCGCGGGCGTAAGCTCGAGACCGCCGCCAGGCGCAATGCTCCCCGCCAGGGCCAGTCCCCGCTGCCGCTCCATCGCCGGCTTCCACGGCACCAGCTGGAAGCCGAGCCCGTCGTCGAGCATCGCGAAGCGCCCCGAGGCCAGGTCGAGGCGCCGGGTGAAGGTCCCGGCGACGCTGTCCCCCTCCCGCGCCGGCCGCCACGGCCTCCCCGTCTCGGCCGTCACCCGCGCGGCAACCGCCTCCAGTTCGCGTTGGCGCAGCGTGTTGAGCAGATCGCGTGCGAAGACCACACGCTGACCCTGCCTGCGCGCGAGACCGGCTGCGACGAGATGCTCGGTGCGTCGAGCGAGCGCGCCCTCGACTTCCGCGCCGAAGCCCTGCCCGGCCAGCGGCAGCGCCTCTCGGTCCAGCAAGCGCCGGTCCAGCCAGGTCGCGCCGTTGGCGGTGACCTGGGCCTCGACCGGCAGGTCCGATCGCACGGCGAGGGCGCTGCGCTCCCGCCCGCCGGCATCCTGATAGCGGCGGAGTTCGACGATAGCGCCCGGGTGCCCGTCGCCTGTCGCGTCGATATCCGCGAAGCGGAGGTGATGCACGCGGCCATCGATGCCGTCGATGATAGCGTAGGCACTGCCCTTGAGCTCGTCGCCGATGCCGCGCTCGACGAGGCGGCCGATGATCGGCTCGGGCCGTTCGCCATGGATGGCGAAGTCACCGGCGGCGCGCTCGGCTCCGAGATCCTGCATGGCGCGATGCATGGTCCTGATAATGTCGCCGCGGGTGCCGAGGTCGCGCAGCGTCTCCTCCATGCCGGGCCTGAGCGTCCAGACCGCGGGCCCATGGCGTTCGGCGAGCCCGAACCGCTCCAGCGTCTGCGCCCGTCCGATCATCAGCCGACGGAGCTCCGGTTCGGCGGCGTCCGCGCCGGCGGGGCGCAGGTCCAGGATGCCGCCGCCCTCATCGGCGGCGGCGCGCAGCGCGCGGTCGAGACCGGTCCAGCGCTCGGCGCCGACCTCGGCCTCGAGCGCGCTGCGGATCTCCTTGTCGGTCCGCGGCCCGAGTTCCAGCTCGACCAGCGCCTCGGCGCGGCCGCGGAAGCCGCGCGAGATGTAGTCGCGCGAGATCACCAGGTCGCTGCCATCCTCGGCCCGGCCCCGCACAAGGACATGGACGTGGGGGTTGTCGGTGTTCCAGTGATCGACCGCGACCCAGTCGAGACTGCTGCCCAGGTCCTGCTCGGCCTGGCGCATCAGGTCACGCGTCCAGGTCTTGAGGTCCGTGAGCGTGGGCGCGTCCTCCGGGCTGACGATGAAGCGGAAGTGGTGCCGGTCATCAGCGCAGCGCTCCGCGAAGGCCCGCCCGTCGGTGTTGTCGGAGCCTGTGTCGAAGAGCCGCGCCTTGGCGCCGTCGCACGTCACCCCGTCGCGCTGGAGGTAACCTATGTGCGTGGCGAGGGAGGCGGACCGGAAGCGCGTGCCCTGATGTCGCACGACGCGCGCCTTGACCACAACGCGTCGCGAGGGCGAGCGGAGCGCGGCCTGCGCTGCAGCGGCGCGGCCCCGCCCGAAGCGCGAGCGGCCCACACCTCTTGCGCCGCCACCAAAGCCGGGGCCCGTGTGGCCGGCCTTTCGGACGGCGCGCATGACCTGGCCCACGAAGCTCCGCGCGCGCCGTGTCGGCGCACGCGTATCGCCGATACGGCCAGGTCGAACATGCAAGTCGTCGTCGCGGGCCGTCATTGGTGCTGATCCACTTGGGCCCGGAGGCGGCTGGCGCTGAGACCTTTGATTTGCCTTGGCTTTCGGTAGCGAGCGCCAGCCGCCACTTCGGCGCGCGGCACGAATTCCCGTGCTTGATCAGATACATACGACCGACCGCCAGTCCTGCTTTTATCTGGCAATCTGCGGTCGGGGTTCCCGGATCCTCCGCCTCCGTCGCTCTGGTGGTGGGTCCTGGGGTAGCCGGCAGCACGACAGAAGCACCCGAGCATGCGCGCCGGTGCGACAGCGGTGCGATTGCAGGGGCGCGCCATGCCTTGCGTCCCAAAGTCATCGCTCATTGTTCACCGCCTGAGCTGCGGCGGATGGCGAAGATGGAGCCGCGATGGCCTTCGGGACCTTCGGCATCGTGCGCCTCGGCTGCTCGGGAACGGCCGACGAATGGCTGCGCGGCTGGTGTATCGGCAGCGATCGTCGCACCGCCAACCGGCACGAAGATCGACCGCGTCGGTGCAATATCGTCACCGCCGAGCCGCACGAAGATGCCGTCAGCGTTGCGCGCGGAACGCACGGCAACCTGGCCAACCGCAGCGGTGCCGGCGTCACCGGTGAGTAGCGGCGCGAGGGCTGCGACATAGGCGCGCGTTTCCGCCGGCAGCGGCTGGCCCGTGGCGAGATGCGCGTCCACCCGACGCGGCCCCGCGTTGTAGGCCGCGAGCATCAGCGGCACCGACCCGAAGCGATCCAGCATCTCGCGCAGATAGGCCGTGCCAGCCAGGATGTTGTCCTGCGGCACGAATGGATCGGCGCTGAGGCCGTGCTGCGCGCGCAGGTCCGCCCAGGTCGCCGGCATCACCTGCATCAGCCCCATGGCGCCGCGATGCGACACGGCGCGCCGATCGCCGGCGCTCTCCGCGCGCAACACTGCTCGGATCCACGCTTCCGGAATGCCGAAGCGCTGCGATGCGGCAGCGATCTCGGGAGCATAGATCGTCTGCGCCGCCGACCTGGACGGCGGCAGGCTGATCAGCACCAGTGCGGCGGCGATGCAGAGCCACGACCGGGACGGGAGGGAGAAAGCGTGCCGTCCAGCACGCTCCGCCTTAGCATTGCGCGTCGTCGATTGGTGCGCGTGAAACGGGGTCATCGCGCTCATGGTCCGCGCCCCGTGATCCAGACAGGACGCAGCCGGGCGACGATGCTCGTGCGCGGGAGGGGCCCGAAGTAGCGGCCGTCGAGGCTGTCCGGTTCGGTCGCGTTGAGGAGGAAGACCTCACCGGATTCCAGCGTGTGGCAGCCGTGCCAGGTCGGCAGCGAGCGGCCCAGGCGGTCAGCCGTGCGACGGTGGGCAACCGTCGCGCCGTCGACCGTGATTGTGTGGCCTTCTGCGCACACCACCTGCGGCGGCAGGGCGGCGACGTGCTTCAGCAGCGGCACGCCGCGCGCGACATAGCCTCGCTCGGCGAGGAACGCCGCCAGCGTCTCCGGCGGGCGGACGAGGACGAGGTCGCCCAGCGCGATATTGGCGGCCGGTGCCGCGATGTAGAGGCCGAGCGGCACGCTCGCCGATGCGTTCCAGATGATGCGCGGCTGCCACCCCGCGACCGCTGGAACAGCAATCAGCCCCAGCCCGGCGAGCATGACCGCGACGGGCGCCGCGCGCCGTCTCCGCCGCGCCGTCATGCGTCGATCCTCCGGCGCAGCAGCCAGGCGCGGTGTCGCTCGCGCGTGTAGGCGCGCGGCTTCTCGCCGGCCGCGAGGCGGTTCATCACGTGCCGCCAGTGGTCCGGGCAGGCATCCTCCGGCGCGAAGCCGGTCTGCTCGACCGCGTCGATCGCGCGCAGCACCTCGTTGACCTTCGGCCAGCCGGAGATGCGCAGCAGGATCTCCGCCCCCGGCTCGACAAAGCCGATCGTGCTGAAGGCCTCGCCGGGCGCGACCGCGCGCAGGATGCCGATGCGGCTGACGATGGTGCCGTAGCCGTTCGAGGCCCACCGCACGAAAGCGAAGATCTCGCCCGCGGCGAAGGCGACGACGCGGCGGCGGCGGTCGAGGATCGTCTCCTCGGCGATCCGCCCGAAGCGGATCCAGCGCTCGACGCGGCCCTCGATCCACAGCAGCTCGACGCGGGTCAGCGCCGTCACGGCGCCGCCTCCCGCTCCCCGTCCCGGTCGTGTTTTCCGCCGACCGGACTGGGCCTACCTTCATTAGAATTAGACTCAATTAGAGTCTTTACGGGCCAGAATTCCGCTTGTGCGGCAATGGTTTGTGGGTGGTTCGTGCGCCTGATCTGCCGTGTCGGTTGCGCCTGATCTGCCGAATCTCCTGCGCCTGATCTGCCGTGCGGTTCCACAGGCCTGCGCAAGTTATCCACAGAGCCTGCGTGCCGGCTGCACGGGGTGATGCGCAGGAGTTCGGTGCCGCCGGCATCGCGCCGGATGGCAAGGCGATAGCCGGGCAGACTCTGACGGGCGGCAATCCGGCGGAGGTCGAGCGCGAAGTCGGCGAAGCGCGCCAGACTGCCGGACTTGGCGTGCAGGTGCCGGAACTCGAATGCCCAGCCGGACGGCTGATGCCCGGCGTGCTTGCGCGCAACCCGGTAGAGCCAGCGCTCGATGCCACCCGACAGGCGGAAGTACGCCGGGTCGATGGTCAGCAGCAGCTGGCGGTCGAGGACTCCGCGGTAGAACCAGTCCGGCAGCACGAACTCCATGCCGTCGGCGCGGCCCGAGGCGGTGACCCGCTCCTCCCACTCGTTGATCCAGGAGAATTGCTGGCGCCGCCAGTGCGCGCCGTGACGGATCGTGGTGCGGATGACGGTGGACTGGAGCCGGCCGAGGGCGGCCTTCAGCAGCAGGTATTGGTGCTGGCCGGTGCCGCGCCCGATGGCGGTCAGCAGCTGGTGCGGCGCGAAGCGCATGAACCGGGAGGCTGCGAGGCCCCGGTCGGCGGCCTCGACGATCTGCGAGCCGGCCCAGATCAGCACGTCGGCGTCCCAGATGGTGGCCATGCCATGCTCAGGGACGGCATGGACCTGCACCTCGATGTCCCCGGCGCGGTAGAGGATCGGCGCAACGCGGCGGCCTTTTGCCAGCGAGAAGAACGGCCGCTCCATCAGGTCGCGCTGGTCACGGCGCGGCGGTCCCTCGTCCGGCAGGGCGTCGAACTGGCTGAGCCGTAGTCGTTCGCTGGGCGTGGTATCGCGGCGCATCGGCGGGGTGCACTCAGCGCCGTGCCGCGCCGGCATAGGCCGGCGAGATGGCTGCGTGACGCTTGGCCGGCAGCACGGTCTCGCCCATGTCGTCGCTTGTTGATGCCTTGGTGCCGCGGTTGACCCAGGCCTGGAGGTCGGTCACCGCATATACGACCCGACCGCCGAGCTTTGAGTAGCGCGGGCCGGTGCCGTAGGTCCGGTGCTTCTCGAGGGTGCGGCCGGACAGGCCGAGGAAGCGCGCGGCCTCGGGCGTTCGCAGATAGCGCGGCGGCAGGCCGGCATTCGGGTCTGGCATCGGGAGCCTCCGGTGATGCTGTCGGATGCCGCGCATGGGGCGCGGCGGTCGCATCGGAGGCTGGCGAAGCGGGGCAGCGTCGGGGGAGTACGAAGGCGCGAGCGGGCTGGGCGTACCCCGCCGAGTTAGCGCGTGAGGTCCACGCGCGGACCGGCGCGCAGCAGGGCGCGATAGCCGCCGTCGCGGAGCGCGATGGCATCGGCGACCAGGCGCATGGTGCGTGCGCGGAGGTCATGGGTTTTCCAGGCAGCACCGCGGGGCACGCGCGCCGCGCCGAACAGCCCGATGGCGATATCGCGGTAGCTGTGGCCGTCCCGGTGCCCGTCATGGGCGCGGAGCGCCAGGACAAGGCGCCCGCGCTGCAGCGCTGTCAGGCCGACGTCAGGCTGCGCCCTGCCCTGGAGTGCGTGCCAGAGGCGCAGCACGGCAGCGAGGCGCAGCGGAAGGGCGTCATCGAAGGGGATCAGGGCGCCGAGATGGCTGTTCGGCGCCGCGCCGCGCACGATCCAGACTGGCATCGACGCCGCGCTGACCTCGCCGTGCAGCCCGTCACTCGCCTGGCGCGGCGATCTCACAGACGGTAGGGCAGCCGGAGAGGGTGACGAGAAGGACGGCGGCAAGGCCGAGAGCGCCACGGTGGCGACGCAGAGCGCCGGCATCCAGACGACGCCCGCGGCGCGCGCGTCGAGCGCCGGGTCGGCCGGGAAATCGCAACCCCCAACGCTCGGCGACGGCGTCGGCGGCGTCATCGGGCCGCGTATCGTCGAGCTGTTCCCAGTCGCGCACGTAGCGCGGGTTGCGCCGGAGGAACTCCCAGGCGAGCTCGCGCGCCGAGGCGTTCTCCAGCTCTGCGTAGGCGGCCGCCGACCGCCAGTCTCGCGACGGCATGGCAAGGCTCCGGCATGGGGCGGAGCACACGCTCCGCGCGCAGCATGCCGAGAGATGCGACGATTCGGTGTGTTGTCGAGGCGCGCGTCGGGCAACAGGTGTTGCCGTCGGCGCAACGCCGGTCAGTTGGTCGAGCCCTGCCGCAGCAGGTCGCGGTAGCCGGCCTCGGTCATCCAGCGGGCGCGAGCGAGATGGCTGTCGTGGATTCGCCGTGCCTGGTCGGGGTCGTGGTCGGGGTCGACGCCGAGGACGATGCGCGTGACCTCCCTCCAGTCGGCGCCCTCGGCGGCGGCATCGAGCAAGCGCAGGTAGAGGATCTTGTGGGCCAGATCATAGGGCGTGACGCCCGGTTCGTCGGGTGGGGTCTCGAGGATCCTCGCGGCGGTCATGCGGGCGCCCCCCTCTGCCGGCGTCTCATCGCGCTGTCACCGCAGAGTCACCCATCCGGGCCGCGAGCGCCAGCCGGGGCGTTACATGGGAGCACGGGCGCGCGATTTACACACTATAGAAGATAAACTCAAAGTATGTAACGACCCGACCGTGCCGGCATGGATATGCGCCGGCT
Source organism: Neoroseomonas eburnea (assembly GCF_018129005.1). Taxonomy (GTDB): domain Bacteria; phylum Pseudomonadota; class Alphaproteobacteria; order Acetobacterales; family Acetobacteraceae; genus Neoroseomonas; species Neoroseomonas eburnea. The sequence goes on along the minus strand of NZ_JAAEDL010000016.1, from coordinate 9,886 downwards.
GGTGGGGAGGAAGGTGCGTCGGATCAGGCTGGAGAAGGGCCTGACGCAGGAGGCGTTTGCCGAGCGGTCCGGGTTCAGCCAGCAGTACCTCAGCAGCCTGGAACGCGGCCGCCGTAACCCGACCATCGTCACACTCTTCGAGTTGGCGTCCGCCCTGGGTGTCAGTCACGTCGCGCTCGTCGCGCCGGACGGCGAAAGCGGCGCGGCCGCACCGCTTCGCCGAGGGGGTCGCTCAGGAAAGACAATGACCGCACCTAAGTGCCCGTGACGCCCCAACATTTAAGGCGACGCACCGCGACCTAGGCCCGCTTGACGCATCGGTGTTTCAGGAATAGGTATTCTTGAAACACCGATGTGTGGGGTGTGCCTTGGCTGCTCAGATTCTCCCTTTCCCGAAGCCCGCCTCGGCCCCGTCGTCGCCCATCGCGACGTATCTCTGGGTCGGTGAGGCCCATCGGAAGCTGGCGGATCTGCATGCGGCAGGCCATCTGCCGGCCCGCCGGCTGGTCGTGGAAGCTTCCCGCCTGCGTCATCAGCGAGAGCTCATTGCCGCGGTCCGAGACGCTGGTGGCGAGATCGTCCTGGATACCGAGGTGGCCGAACTCGCAAGCATCGGGAAGCATGCCGGGCGGGCTCGGGGTGCACCGTGGGCACTGCCAGAAGGTGCCGGCCCGCTTGGTCCCGATCATTTCCGGCCGGACGCGTCGACCGACGTCATTGGCCAAATTGCCCGTTTGGCGGTGTCGTCCGGCGTCACCGGTGTCTTGTCGCCAGCGCATCATCTCGGTGACCCGGGGTTCCGCGACTGGATGAGCGTCGATTCCGACGCGTGCCTTGCCCTGCGAACGGCGCTTGACCGCGAGGGCGGCCAGGCCATTCCGATCGACTACCCATTGATCGTTCCGAGCGCGATGCTGAACGACCCGAGCCAGCGGGGATTGCTGGTTGCGATGCTTGGCAGGCTACCCATCGACCACGTCTGGCTGCGCGTCGTGGGTTTGGGCGCAGATGCCGGCCCCTTGCAGATGAGCCGCTACCTCTCGGCCGTGGCAGGGCTGCACAATCTCGGCAAGCCCGTGATCGCCGATCATCTGGGCGGGCTGCCTGGCCAGGCTGCATTGGCGTTCGGCGTGGTCTCCGGAATCGCGCAGGGCATCGGCGAACGCGAGCGCTTCGATACGGGCGACTGGCACAAACCCGCCAAACCGCGGACCGACGACGCGAAGTTCGGCCGCGCCGCCCGGGTTTCTATACCCGGCCTCAACCGCACGCTCACACGCGCCGAGCTCGACGTGCTCGCCAGCGCGAAGAATGGCCGCCGCATCTGCGGGTGCGCTGATCGCGCGTGCTGCAAGCATGGATACGACAGCATGGTCGCTGATCCGCGGGGGCATGCGGCGCGGCAGTTCTTCAGCAGCATCGCGAGGCTGGAGGCCGTGCCGGACCTTCGGCGCGAGACGTTTTTCCTCGGCCACGACGGTCCCATGGCGAAGGCGGACAGGACGGCGCGTGAGATCAAGGCTCTGCGGCCGGACGCCGCTGAAGCGGCGCGCCACAACGTCGACCCGGAAGCCCTGATGAAACGGCTTGCGGACCACAGCCGGACGACCGAGAAGATACGCACGACCTTGGAAACAATTCACGAGACCCGTGGCAACGACGTGCCACGCGCGCGCGTGGCCGCCCTTCGAAGTGGAGGCGTACCCAAGTCGGCGACAGGGAAGCCATGAACGCACGCTCAGGGGCGATGCCCCGCTACATCGAGGATCTGAACACGCTCGGCGGCCTGTCCGGCACCGACATCGCCAATATCGCCGATGTCTCCAAGGCCACCGTCTCTCGCTGGAAGGCCGGCACCGTCAAACCGCAGCCGGACACACAGCTGGTGCTGTCCGACCTGCACTTCATCGTCCAGCGGCTGACCGAGTACTACAGCGCTGACGAAATCCGCACCTGGCTCTATGCGCGCCATCCGCAGCTCGACGGCCAGCGCGCCATTGACCTGATCAACCAGAACCGGTCCGAGGAGATCCTGCGCATCCTCGATCGGCTGGACTCGGACGTGTATCTCTGACGCATGGCCGCGGCTCGCTCCCCCCGCGACAACCATCTGCTCGACGCCGTCGAAGCTTTGCCGCGGGAGGCCTGGAGCGGCCCTGTGTGGCGTGTCGTGCGCGAAGGGCGCGACCCGACGCAGTGCAGCGCGGTAGGCGGTCGTTGGGACGATCGCAGCTTCGAGGTTCTCTACACCTCGACGCATGCGGATGGCGCGCGGGCCGAAATGTTCTTCCATCTCAGCCGCGGCCAGCCGGTGATGCCGTCCCAGGTACGCTACGGCCTGCACGAGCTTCGCGTCACGCTCGATGCCTGCGTGCGCATCGCCTCGCTGGAGGTGCTCGCGAGCCTGGGCCTCAAGACCAACGCGTTCGGCCAGTTGTCCTACAGCGAACGGCAGCTCGAATATCCGCGCACGCAGGAGATCGCCGAGGCCGCGCATTTCCACGGCCGCGACGGCCTGTTCGTGCCGAGCGCGCGCTCCGTCCATCCCAACCTGGTGGTGTTCTGCGGCGTCGCCGGACCTGAGGCGGTCGAGGCCGTGCGCGACCACGGCATCGTCGACTGGACGGCCTGGCGCAACGCGCAGCGCAACGGCTGAGCGGCGCGCCGCCAGCGCGTCAGGGGTCGCTGCCGCCCAACAGATCGCCCTGCGCCGCGACGCGGCGGCGACCGCGACGTGCGGCGGGGGCCTTCGTCGCATCCGCCGGAACCGCGGTCTGCAGCGCCGAAGCGGGCAGCGTCGGGCCGCTGCAGATGCGCTCCAGGAGGTCGGCCTGCGCGGTCTCCAGCGAAACCAGGCCGCCAAGCACGTTCAGCACGTTGAGCAGTTCCGCCGTGTATTCCGGCAGCCAGCCGGGCGGCTGGATGTCGCCGAGCGGCGAGGGCTTGCGGCGGTCGCCGATGATCGGGCGCGATCGGTCGCGACCGCGGTAGCTGAACCACTGCGTCAACACCTGCTTGCCGGAGACCTCGTAGGCCCAGACCGCCGGCGCGACGTTGTCCACATTGCCCTGGCCGACATGCAGTCGGCGAGTGGCGGCGTCGTAGCGGATCGCGTCCGGCATCGCAGCGGGGTCGGTCGGGATGGCGCCGGCTTCCGGGATGGTCGGACGCTCCGCGGTGGGCAGGCGCGGCGCGCCGGCGGGACGGCCCTCGGACGCATCGACGAAGCGCTCGCCGAAGCTGTGCAGCCAGATGACGCGCCGGCCAAGCCGAGCGGCCTCGGCAAACAGCGCGGCGTCGGCGGTGAGCGGGATGCGCAGGCCGGGCTGCACCAGGTCGGTCGCGAAGCGCGCGACATAGGCGGGGTGCGCGGCCACGGCGGCGATATAGGCGAAGAGGTCGGGCGCGGAGACCGGCGCGCTGAGGGCGGAGGAGAGCGCGGCCAGCACCGTGGCAGGGATGTTCGGCGTTGCCGCAGCGCTGTCAGCCCACAAGGGAAAGGCGCGACCACCACGACCATTGTAATGGTGCAAATCGGGGATGAGCGAGCAGAAGGTCACTGCTGGACCACCGCTCGGCGTGCGGTCATGTGGCGCGGTGAGATAGATCTGCTTCGCCGAATGAGTGCGCCACAGGGTCGGGTTCGGTTGATTCAACAAGCGCGCGTCAGGGATGACCCACTGGCGATCGAAGGATCGGAACCCGTAGAGGGACGGCGTGACCACTGCTCCCTTATCCTTCGCTACAGGTATTGTGCGATGAACGTGGCCGGGCAGGCCCTCCTCCACGATCTTGCCTGAGTGCTTGTCGCCGAGCTTTTCGTCGCACAGGTGCGGATGAAACAGCACTTCCTTCCGGTCCGGATCCCGCTCGGCCACGAGGCGCTTCCAGCGTTCTTCCAGTGACCAGCGATCCGCCGCGATTACCCAGGTTCGCCCCGGCATGACGCCCGAGCCGCTGTAGTCAAACAGCGCATCGAGCGCCGGATACGTTGCCCATCCGCCGGTCGCGGCAGGCAAGAAGGCCGCACGCTCCTCCTCCGGGCACTCGGTCCAATCGGCACCGTCCAGGGTGAGCTGCGCCAGCGCCGCGAACTTCTCCTCCCGCCGCCCGACGGGCAGCGCGCGATACCGCACACGGGCGGGCTTCTTCGCATCGGCCTTGCCGGTCCGCGCCACCAGCACGATGCACACGGGCTGCTGCACGCCCTGGAAGATGCGCGAGGCGACGGCGGGCTGATGCCCCTCCGGCGAGCAGTCCACCACCCAGATCTCATCCGCCGTGCGGCGAAGATCGGCGCGCATCGCCTGGAAGCCTGGCCCGTTGAGAAACCCCGCCACGGTGATGAAGCACACGATCCCGCGCCGGTCTTCTCGCGCCTGCGGCGCAGCCGCCGCATCGCCGAACACCTTCCACGTCGCCCAGCGCCAGAAATAGACATAGAAGTTGCGCAGATGCTTCGAATGCGCGCCGACGCCCCATTCCGGCGGCGGCATCCAGCGCGCGAGCGGCGCGGGGTCCTTCGCGTTCGCGCTGCCGGCCTCGACCCATCCGCCGCGGCCCTTGGCCTTTTCCTTGTAGGGCGAATTGCCGATGACGACGGTAATCGGCTCCGCGCGCTTCACCTTGTTGGCCTCGCGCCGGGATTCGGCGAGCGGCTTCAGGATCTGCGGGATGTATTCCTCATCGGCATAGGGATTGCCGAGGGTGTCGGTGACATACAGGCGCAGGTGCACGTCGGACGGCACTGTGCCCTTCACCTTGAGCAGGTCGGCGACCTCGGCCAGCAGGCGCAGCTGCGCCACGGCGAAGGGGCCAAACTGCAACTCGAAGCCGATGATGCGCTTCAGCGCGGCGCGGATGACACCCGGCACCGTGCCGGCGCCGTCGGCCCGCGCGGTCTCGGCGATGCGCCGCAGGACGCCGAGCAGGTACGTGCCCGTGCCGACGGCCGGGTCCGCCAGCGTGACCTCGTTCGAGGCGAGGCCCTCCGGCTGCCCGAAGCGCGCCGGGTCACGCAACACGTCATCCACCAGGCGCACCATGGCGGTGACCACCTCGGGCGGCGTGTAGTAGGACCCGGTGAGCTTGCGCAGGTCGTTGTCGTAGGCCTCCAGGAAGTGCTCGTAGAAATACAGCCAGGCCTCGGGGTCGCCCTTGCCGATGGCGGCCCAATCTACGGCATCAAGCACGCGCGTGAGGGTGCCGAGCGACGTCTTCAGTGCTTCCTGGCCATCGACATCGTCGGTCAGCACGCGGAAGGCGCTGCCGATCACCGTGTTGGTCTTGGCCAGCGCCCGGGCGACGCGGTCCAGGCCATCGGCGAGCACGATGCCCTGCGCGCGCGCCATCAGTAGCCCGAAGGTGACGGCCTGCGCGTAGCCGTCGGCGAAGTCCTCGTCACTCGCTTCGGGGAACAGCAGCCGGCGCCAATCCTCGGCGAGACCGGTTAGCGCGGGAACCTTCTGCTCAAGTTGCTCGGTGACCTCGTCGCGCAGCAGGCGGCACAGGCCGGCGCTGAGCGCGGCGAGCGCGCGCATTGGTCGGCGGGATCGGTTCCCACCGCAGGAAGTCGCCGAACAGGCGGGTCAGCGCGTCGGGGGCTGTGAGCTCCGCGCCGGCGGTTTCCACGTCGCCAGACAGCCGCACGATCTCGCCCTGAAGCGCGCCATCGCGCCAGAGAGAGAAGGCGTTGCCGTCGGTGTAAATGAGGTTCGGGAGCGACTTGAGCTTGGCCCACTGGTCCCGGTCGTGCTCGTCCTTGAAGCGGCGCGGGTCGGCACCCTTGCCAGGGGCCTTGACCTCGATGAAGCCGACGAGGGCGTTGCGGGCCCGCACCGCGTAGTCGGGCCGGGTCTTGAGGGAGGAAAGCGTGGTTTCGCCAATGGCAACGACATCCCCGCCCTTGAACAGCAGGATCGCCGCGAGGTCGGTGATCAGCGTCTCCAGGGGCGCGCGAAGCTGGTCTTCGGGCGCACCGACGGCGGCATTGCCGGAGAGCTTGGCCTTCAGCGAGGCACCGAAGCGGGAAACGGCGTCGGCGAGCGTCATGACGGGCACGCGCGGGGAACCTCGGCTACTGTTGCTGTCCCGCCCAGGCTAGGGGACGCAGTGGCCAATCGCCAGCACCACAGCCGAAACGCGGCTCAGGTCGTCGCTCCAAACCGGAACAGGACGATTGGCTGTCCGCCAGGGTCGGCGGGCGACAGCCGCAGGTCCCAGTCCGTGATCGCGACATCCCCACTTCCCGTCCCGCCGGCGGTGATCTTGCCGGATGAGATGTCGACATCGCGCGACCCCAACCGCATGCCCCCGCGCCGTTGAGGCACGCGCAGGACGACGCCGGACCTGCGGACGATCAGGCAGCCCTCGCAGCTACCGCCTGACGCTGCGAGCCGGACGCGAGGACTTGTCGGGTCGAAGTGGAAGCGGACAGCGGCGCCGAACGAGAGGACGGACGACGCCTGAAGCGCATGCGGCCAAACAAACTCGGGTAAGCCATCTGCGCTGCTGTTCAGCAGGACGAGTAGCGCGCCGTCCGCCATGGCTCCGCCGGCAGCTTCCTGCGCGCAGAAGCCCACGGCGGGTGATGGCAGGTCGACCAATAGGAATGCGTCGCCTGGCGAGAGTTCCTCGATGGGACGGAGAGTCACGGGCGGCCAGAAACGCATGCGCTGCCTTTCATGTTACCGATGGGCGTCCTGCCCTCGTCACCGCCGCATATCGCGCAGGAAGAGCTCCCAGTACGCCTCGGCAGCAGCCTGCGGCATGAGACGTGCCGCATCCTGATTGCGAATGTTCATGCCGATCGGACGCCAGAACAGGCCGTGTTCGTCAGCTTCGACGTTGAGGATTTCGTTGTAGCTGTTGCGAGCTTGGCTTTCTGACGACGAATAGGCAATTCCGTCCGGCAGCTTTCCAAGGAAGATGTGGCAGGACGCCTTCTTCTTTCCGTCGCGGTACAGCGCCGCCGTGAACGCTTCAGCATCAATGCGCTTGAAGCGCGCCTGAACGTCGGGGTGTCGCTGCGCCAACTCATTCAAGGAGTTTTCGAAGAAGGCGGCAAAGAACTCGAAGGTTTCGTCACGGAAGCGGTCACGATCGATATCGGTGAATCGTCGCGGCAAGCCAAGATTGCTGGACCTGGGTGCCGGGCGAACGGGCTGTTGTGGGTGCGGCTTGGTAGCCGTCCGGCTCGGCGGCGCCGGCGGCGCAGTCGGGGCGCTGGCTTGCAGGGCCCGCCGGATGGCGCGCACAACCTGGAGAAAGCCTTCGTCCATATCGGCGAACGACCGGACTGGCTTTCCGTCATCCGGTGTTGCAGCGAGCTTGCCGAACGGCGTGCCGTGCCAGTCGCAAGGACGCAGGATGACAGGGACGACCCGCGCCTCTCTTGCGGCATGTCGCTCCATCGCGCGGCGCATCTCGATGTCGAAGCAGTATCTCGAAGCGAGGAAATCCGCGCTCACAAGAAGCAGGATGACATCGGCGCGCTCAAGTTCTGTACTGATCGCGTCGTCCAAAACATCGCCGGCTGGGATGCGCCGATCGTGCCAGGTTTCGACCAGGCCCTCGTGCTTTAGCCCGGAAAATTCATCATGGCTGGCGGGCATGGTGCAAGCCGTTGAACAGCCATAGGATTCGGCTGCGAACCCAGAACCCCGCCGTTTCCGGACACCATGCCCGCCGACGCACACGCTACGCTGCCCCTGCCGGGTGTGTCACCGGTCGCAGGCAAGCCGATCCTTGCCCGCTTCGACGGCGGCTCGCTCTCCTCCGATGGCGGCCTGCTGGCGCTGCGTGAGGTTGAGGCGCGTCTCGGCGTAGCCCAGCGCCTCGCTGCGTGCATCGACGATCCGCGCGCGCCCGAACGCATCCAGCACAGCCTCGCCGACATGCTGCGCTTCCGCCTGCTGATGATCGCTGCCGGCTACGAGGACGGCAACGACGCCGACAGCCTGCGCCACGACCCGCTGTTCAAGCTCGCCAATGGGCGACTGCCTGATGAGGCCGCGCTCTGCTCGCAGCCGACGCTGTCGCGTCTCGAGAACACGCCGGGGCCGCGCGCGCTCATCCGCATGGCGCGCGCCATGGTGGCGCTCTACTGCGCGAGCTTCCGCCAGGTGCCGCGCCGCATCACGCTCGACATCGACGACACCTTCGACGCCGTCCATGGCGGGCAGCAGTTGCGTCTGTTCAACGCCTACTACGACGAATACGGCTTCCAGCCGATCGTCGTCTTCGACGCAGATGGCCGACCCGTCGCCGCCATGCTGCGCCCGGCCAAGCGCCCAACCGGCACCGTGGCGCGCGCCTTCCTCCGCCGCCTGGTGCACGAGATCCGCAGTCACTGGCCGCGCGTCGAGATCCTGATCCGTGCCGACAGCCATTACTGCGCACCGGAAGTGCTGGATTTCTGCCGCGCAGCGCGGATCGACTTCGTGCTCGGCGTCGCCACCACCACGACGCTGCGCCGGCATGTCGAGACGCTGGAAGCCAGCACCGCCAGCCGCTACGCCAGTGCGCCGAGCGGTGACAAGCTGCGGCGCTACAAGGAATTCCACGATAGCGCCGCGAGCTGGAGCCGCGTCGAGCGCCTCATCGCCCGCGTCGAGGCCGGCGCGCAGGGCACCGACACGCGCTTCGTCGTCACCAACCTCACGGACGGGACCGCACGCGTGATCTACGAGAACGTCTATTGCCGGCGCGGTCAGGCCGAGAATCACATCAAGGCCTGGAAGCGCCATCTCGCCGCTGACCGCACCTCCTGCTGCCGCGCCGATGCCAACCAGTTCCGCCTGATACTGCACACCGGCGCCTACTGGCTGCTGTGGTCGCTGCGCAGCCTGATGCCGAAGCGCTCGACCTGGCGGGTCGCGCAATTCGACACCCTGCGGCTTCGCCTGGTGAAGCTGGCCACCCGTGTCGTCGCACTGAAGACCCGCGTCATGCTGCACCTGCCGAGCGCCTGTCCCGACAAGGCCATCCTGCGCCTCGTGCTCGAACGTCTGCCGCGCCTCGCCTGCTGAGCAACGGGGCGGACGCCCCGATCGAGCCCCGGAACCGCAACCCTCCAGCACCGCGATCCGCACCCACAGGCAGCCTGCAGAGGCGGCGCCGATCGCGCGCGACCGCGTCTCCGCTCCAGGAGCGCCCGTCCGCCGTCCGCGTGTTCCGTCCACCCTCATGAATTATTCGGGTTAGCGCAGACAAGTGTTTCTCGAGCTGGTCGCGCAGTGCCTCGTCGGCGTGGGAGTAAGAAAAGAAGATCGTCGCCATGATGTCCCAGCGGGCCGCTGGAGGGGGCGAACCGTGTGTCGACACGGGCACGCTGGGCGGCGCTCTCAGGGATCGGATAGCACGATCCGGCGATTCGGACTGGCGGTATCGCGGCTTTGTTGGGAGGGAGGCGCCCCGCCCTCTCGGGCGGGGCGCCGTTGGCCGTTCACTCCCTGCTGCGGTTGCCGTTGGGGCGCGACCAGATCAGCTCGAACTCGCCGCCCTCCATCTCGAAGAGGTTCGCCAGGATCGGCGCCGGCAGGGAGGGGTCGTCGAGCTTGACCGAGAGGTAGTCGCGGCCCTCGTTCGAGGTCTTCTTCCACGCCGCCCCGATCTCGGCGCGGCCGGCGAAGATGCGGAAGTCGGGGGCCTTGTCGCTGCTCTTCTCGGCCGGCCGGACCTGGACCTTGGCGTCGAGGGTGAGCGTCGAGACCGTGCCGGTGAAGCCGTCGCCGGTGCGGGTGAAGGTGCCGATGGTCGCCATGACTGTCTCCTGTCTGTCGATCGGGCCGCGCCCATCGCGGCCTCACATGAGGGGTTCAGGTCAAGGTGCTGATGATCTGCGGAGGGTTGTGGCGTGCAGATCGGACGCCCCGCCGCTGGCGGG
>NZ_JAAEDL010000015.1 GCF_018129005.1 Neoroseomonas eburnea | reverse complement strand
AGAACCGGCGCGTGGAAATCGTCCTCCGCTGATCCTGCGCTTCCGCGCAAGGTCCACACGGGAAGGGGCGCCGAAAGGCGCCCCTTTCTGCATTCAGGGAGCGGGCAGGGCAGCGAGGCCCGTCGCCCGCACGTCGCTGCCCAGGCGGAGCGCGGCACCGAGGATGAGCCCTTCGGCGCGGTACGCCTCGGCGCGCACAAGACCGGCAGCGAGCGCGGCCGCGACCTGCCCGTCGGTCAGCGGACCGAGCCCGACGGTGACGAGCCGCCCTCCGAGATCGCTGTCCGGATCGAGACTCACCGCCGGCGCGCGCCGCACCGCGGGGCTGTCGAGGTCCACCGCATTGGCGATCAGCGTCGCCGCGACATCGGCGGTCGCCGCATCCCGCGCGAGCACCGTCACCGCATCGGCGATGCCGAGCGAGAAGGACCGCCCATGCCGGCCGGAGGTCGCGATGCCGCCGATGCCGCTCTCCGCCGCGACCCGCAGCGCGGCATCGAGCGCGAGGCGCGCGGGGTCCGCCGCCAGCCCGACCGCCAGGGATTCGCCCGCCCGCACGCGCAGCGCGATGTCGCCGCCGTCGTTGACATAGGCGCGGTCGAGCGGCGCGGCCGCCCACATCGCCGCCAGCAGCGCATCGGCCACCGCGCCGGCGACCGCGGCCATCGGCGTCACGAAGACCGCGGCGAAGGGCGCACAGGCCGCGACCATCCGCCGCGCGACGGGATGCGCGACGCGCGGCCGGTCCGACATCGGGCGGCGCAGCTCGACCAGTTCCGCGACCAGTCCCGGCAGGATGGACGGAAAGAGCGCGATCGCCGCTTCCTCCGCCGCGCGCACCGGCTCCGGCGCACCCCAGGCCCGCAGCACCACGTCGATCGGCCCATGGGAGAGGTGCAGGCGCCCCCCGGTCAGCCGCTGGGCGACGGGCGGGTCCACGGGGTCACCTCGGGAAGGGCCAGGGGTTGGCCGGGTGCCAGGTCTCGACGCGCAGATCGTCGCCGAGGCCACGCAACACCTCCTGCACCGGCACCACCTGGTCCATGTGGCCGCCGAGCCGCGCATAGAGCGCCCGTGGCAGGGTGAATTCGATCGGTGCGACGATGGCCGGCGTCGGCACATGGCCGAAGGAGAGCTTCGGCATGCGCAGGACATCCGCCATCACCGTGATGCCGCCGCCCGGCCAGAGATAGACCGGCGCACCGCCCATGGTGACGCGCACCTCCCCGGCTGCGACGGCCTGGGTCAGCAGCACCGGGTTCTCTGTCACGCCCGCCCGAAGCGATCCGCCCGCCCCGGCCATGAACAGCACGGAGCAGAGCGACGGCTCGCAATTCTCGCCGATGCGATCGACGACCATGCGCACCGCCTCGGGCATCTCCGCCGGCACGGGCTTCAGCGCCTCATCCAGCACGCACCACAGCGCGTCCTCCCCCGTCGTGCTGGTCAGCAGCAGCCGCAGGCCGGGCCAGGCCACCTTCGGGTCGATGCGCTCGATGATCCCGAGCGGATCGGTGATGTCCGTGCCGCCCCAGCCCAGGCCCGGATGCGCCACCTGGAAGTAGCGCCCCGGCGTGGAGCGTCGCCCGCGCACGCGGATGCCGGCGGGCGGCATGTTCAGCACCTTGCCGGCCTGATGCTCGGACAGCACGCCGGTGATGTGGTCGTCCACCACGATCACCTCGTCCACATGACCCAGCCATTGCTGCGCGAAGATGCCGACGGTCGCGCTGCCGCAGCCGACGCGCATGCGGCGTTCCGGCGTGCCGTCCACGATCGGCGCGCGGCCGGCCTGCACCACCACCGAATGGCCGCCGTCGATGGTCATCTCGACGGGCTCGGCGCCGCAGAGCTTCAGCAGCGTCTCGCAGGTGACGACGCCCTCCTTCTTCGAACCGCCCGTCAGGTGCCGCACGCCACCGATCGACAGCATCTGCGACCCGTACTCGGCGGTCGTCACATGCCCGACCTGCTCGCCGTTCACGCGCACCGCCGCGGCTTCCGGGCCGAGGTGCCGGTCGGTGTCGATCTTCACCTTCACGCCGCAATAGCTGAACATCCCCTCCGTCACGACGGTGACGGTGTCCACGCCCGCATGCGTGGCGCCGACGATGAAGGGCGCCGGCTTGTAGTCCGGATAGGTCGTGCCGGCACCGACGCCGGTGACGAAGGCGCGCGACGGGTCGAGCAGTTCACCGTCCCACTCGCCCCGCGCGAAGGCGACGACGGGACGATGGTCCTCGACCGCATGGGCGAGCGTCAGGGCGGGATCCGTGCGGACCAGCACGCCGTCCTGGTTGGCGTAGCGGGAACAGGCGCCGGCACGGCCGGGGCGGATGCGGCAGAGCACGGGGCAGGCATCGCAGCGGATGATGCCGTCGCCTTCGAAGGCGCCGAACTTTTCGCTGCGGGCGGCGCGGCTGGTCATGGAGAGGCCTCCGGCGGCCGGGGGGAAGGGAACTTCCCCCCGGACCCCCCGACCTTCCTTGTCACCTTCGGAACTGACATCGGTGGTCAGTCCCCAGGTGCCAAAGAAGGGAGGGGGTTCGGGGGAGGTTCTCCTCCCCCGATTCTTTCATGCAACCGATGCGGCAGCACCGGCACCTCCGTCATCCGTACCCCCGTCGCGTGCCGGATCGCGGACAGGATCGCCGGCGCCGTCGGCACCAGCGCCGGCTCACCGACGCCCTTCGCGCCGAAGGGGCCTTCGGGCTCGGGGTCCTCGACCAGATGGATGCGGATGCGCGGCATGTCGCCGGCGGTCGGGATCAGGTAGTCGTGCAGGTTCTCGGTCCGGCCGGGGATGAATTCCTCCATCAGCGCCAGGCCCAGCCCCTGGGCGATGCCGCCATGGATCTGCCCCGCGATCAGCAGCGGGTTCACCGCGCGGCCGACATCCTGGGCGGCGACGATCTCCTCGACCTTCACCGTCGCCAGCGCCGTGTCCACGCGCACCAGCGCGATCTGCGCCGCGAAGCCGTAGGTGGCGTAGGGGATGCCCTGGCCATCGGCGTCCAGCGCCACGGTCGGCGGATCGTAGCGCGCCTCCGCGGTCAGGTCGGCGTCGAGCGCGGCGAGGTCGATCACGCGGGTGGTGTGCGTGTCGGCGATCGTCAGCCGCGCACCGTCCAGCGCCAGCCGTGCGGCTTCCCCGGCATTGGCCAGCGCCAGGATGCGCGCGCGCAGCGCCCGCGCCGCGTCCTGCGCCGCGCGGCCGGAGACGAAGGTCTGGCGCGAAGCCGAAGTCTTTCCCGCATCCGGCGTCAGCGCCGTGTCGCCGATCACCTGGCGCAGCGCGTCGATCGGCAGGCCGAGCGCATCCGCCGCGATCTGCGCGATGACGGTGGTGCTGCCCTGGCCGATGTCCACCGCGCCGTTGAACAGCGTGAGCGTCCCGTCGCGCGCCAGCGTGATCCGCATGGTGGAAGGATTGGACAGTGCCGTATTGCCGCAGCCGTACCACATGCAGGCGATGCCGGCGCCGAGGCGATGCCGCCTCTGCGTCGCATTGTGCGCCGCGACGCGGGCGAGCATCGCATCCCATTCCGGCTTCAGCGCATCGAGGCATTCCGGCAACCCGGCCGAGGCATGCAGCACCTGGCCGGACGGCGTGATGTCGCCCTTGCCGATGGCGTTGCGGCGGCGGATCTCCCACCGGTCCATCCCGAGCGCTTCCGCGAGGTCATCGACCAGCGCCTCGGTCGCGATCGCCGCCTGCGGCACGCCGAAGCCGCGGAAGGCGCCGGCCGGCGTGTCGTTGGTGTAGACCGCGCGCGTGCGGTTCCACACATTCGGCACGCGATAGGGGCCGGAGGCATGCACCGGCACGCGGTTCGCGACCGTCGGGCCCCAGGAGGCATAGGCGCCGGTGTTGAAGTCGCCCTCCAGCGCGAAGGCGGTGAAGCGTCCCTGCGCGTCGGCGGCCATGCGCGCATGCAGTGTCGCCGGGTGGCGCTTGGTCGAGGATGCCATGCTCTCCGTGCGCGCATAGGTCATGCGCACGGGCCGGTTCGTCACCCGTGCGGCGACCGCGAGCAGCGGCTGCACCGAGACGTCGAGCTTGCCGCCGAAGCCGCCGCCGCAGGCGGTGGGGATGATGCGCACCGCTTCGTCCGGCACGCCGAGCACGCGCGCTGCCTCCTCGCGATCCATCACCGGGGCCTGGGTGCAGGCGGCGATGGTCATGGCGCCGCCCGCGCCGGGAATGGCGAAGCCGGCCTCGGGCTCGATATAGGCATGCTCGACGAAGGCGGTACGGAAGTTGCCCTCGGCGCGCGCGGTGGCGGTGGCGAAGGCGGCGTCCACGTCGCCGGTGCGGAGATGGCCGCGCACCAGCACGTTGTCGGGCGCGTGGTCGTGCAGCCGCGGCGCGCCCTCGGCCAGCGCGGCCGCCACGCCGTGCAGCGCCGGCTGGGGGTCCCACGCGATGGGCAGCTCGGCGTCGCGCACGGCGGCGACGGCGTCCCGCGTGCCGAGCAACCCGAGCACCGCCTCCCCGCGATAGCGCACATAGCCATCCGCGAAGACCGGCTGGTCCTTGAGGTCGGGCATGATGCCGAAGGCGTTGCGCCCCGGCACGTCGCGCGCGGAGAGAATGGCCGCAAGCCCCAGGCGGTCCCGCGCGGCATCGAGATCGCCGAGGGTGAAGCGCGCATGCGCGTGCGGGGAACGCACCGCGCGCAGCCACAGCGCACCGTCCGGTGCGGCATCGGCGCCGTAGCGTTCCGTGCCGGCGACCTTCGCCGCGCCGTCGACACGCGGCAGCGGCGCGCCCACGGCGGCGCCGGCCTCGGTCGCGATCGGCGCCGCGATGTCGCCGCGCGCGGCGTCGAGCACCGCCTCGATGATCTGCTGGTAGCCGGTGCAGCGGCACAGCACCCCGCCGAGCGCATCCTCGACCGCGGCACGATCCGGCGCGGCGTTCCGCCGCAGCAGGTCGAGCGATGCCATCAGCATCCCCGGCGTGCAGATGCCGCATTGCGCCGCGCCGCGCGCGAGGAAGGCCTGCCGCAGCCGGCCGAGCAGCGGGTCCTGCGCTTCGACCGTGGTGATCTCGGCGCCCTCCGCCTGCGCGGTGGAGATCAGGCAGGCACAGACCTGCGCGCCTTCCATCAGCACGGTGCAGGCACCGCAATCGCCGGCATTGCAGCCTTCCTTGGTGCCGGTCAGCCCGAGGCCTTCGCGCAGCGTGTCCGAGAGCGGCGCCAGGGGATCGGCGGCGACCTCGTGCCGCGTGCCGTTGATGGTCAGCGCGATCATCGCGCGAAGCCCGCCAGCAGGTCGCGCAGCAGCACGACGGCCGCATCGGCGCGGTAGGCGGCGGTGGCACGGACGTCGCCGATCGGCGCGAGCGGCGCGAGATGCGCCGGCTGCGGCACGCGCGGCATCTCGGAGGGATGGAGGCCGATCAGCGCTTCCTCGAGCGTAGGCAGGCGGCGCGCGACGGGGGAACATGCGCCGACGGCGATGCGCGCCTCCGCGATGCGATCGCCCTCCATGCGGATCACGCCGGCCGCCATGGCGATGGAGATGACCAGATAGCGCCGCGCGCCGAGCTTCGCGAAGCGGCCGCGCGCACCGTCGCAGCGGGGCACGCGCAGCGCGGTGACGATCTCCCCGGCGGCGAGTGCCGTGGCGCGGTAGCCGGTGAGGAAGGCACCGACCGGCAGGCGCCGCGTGCCGGTCGCGGTGGCCAGCTCGACTTCCGCATCGAGCGCCAGCAGGTTCGGGATGCCGTCCCCGGCGGGCGAGGCGGTGACCAGGTTGCCCGCAATGGTGCCGCGGTTCTGCACCTGGCGGCCGCCGATCTCCCGCGCCGCGGCGCGCAGCCCGTCGAAGAGCGGTGGTAGCGGCGCCTCCGCGATGGTCGTCCAGGTGGTCCGCGCGCCGATCCGCCAGCCCTCCGCGCTCTCCTCGATGCCGTCGAGGCCGGGGACGGCGGAGAGGTCGAGGATCTCCGGCCGCCAGGGATCGCCCCAGGCGGCGCGCGCGGTGCGCAGCGGGTGAATGTCGGTGCCGCCCGCCAGCGGCAGCGCCCCGGTCGCCGCGCGGATCGCGAGCGCGTCGTGCAGCGTGCGCGGGCGGTGGTAGGCGGTCATGCGGCGCGACCCTTGCGCAGCGCGGCGGTCGCCGCTTCGTCGACGCCGCCTTCGGCGGTGACGGCCACGCCCCAGGACGCGGCGGCCTGCGCGGCGGTGTAGTAGCCGCGCCGGACGTCGCGCGCGACCAGCGCGGGATCGCGCGCATAGGGGGCACCGTAGCCGCCACCGCCGGGCGTCATCACCTCGACCCGGTCGCCCGGGGACAGGGCGATGCCCTGGTCCTTCGACAGATGCAGCGGGATCGTCGTCGTGCCGCCACGGTGGATGCGCACCTCGTTCGGCGCGCCGTCGCCGCCGCCGAGCACGCCTGGCGGGCCGAAGCGGCCATGGTCCATGACGAAGGAGGCGCGCGCCTCGCCGCGCAGCAACTCGACCTCGTAATGCACGCCGAAGCCGCCGCGATGCGCGCCGGCGCCGCCGGAACCCTCGCGCAGCGCGAAACGGCGGAACAGCACCGGGTAGTACTGCTCCATCACCTCGACGGGCGCGGTCTTGCTGATGCCGATGGTCGAGCAGCCGTTGGACAGGCCGTCCTCATGCGCGTTGCCGCCGTAGCCGCCGCCGGTGATCTGGTACATCACATAGGACGCGCCGCGCGCCGGATCCGTGCCGCCGAGGGCGAAGTTGCCGGAGGTGCCGGCGGGCGCGGCGGTCACCTCCTCCGGCAGCGCCTGCACGAGGCAGAGGAATACCGCCTCCGCGATGCGCTGGCTGACTTCCGCCGCGCAGCCCGAGACCGGGCGCGGATAACGGGCATCGAGGAAGGTGCCCTCGGGCCGGACGATGTTCAGCGGTGCGAAGGTGCCGGCGTTGATCGGCACGTCGGGGAAGATGTGCTTCACGCCGAGGCAGACCGCCGAATAGGTCGTGGCCCAGACGGAATTCATCGGGCCGGCGCAGGGCTTGGACGATCCGGTGAAATCGAAGGTCAGCGTATCGCCCTGCCGCGTGACGGCGAGTGCGATGCGCAGCGGCTCGTTCACCACGCCGTCGGAATCGACGAAGGCCTCCGCGCGCCACGTCGCTGCCGGCATGCGGCGGATCTCGGCGCGCATGCGCTCGGCGGCGCGGTCGCGGATCAGCGCGATCGCGTCCTTCAGCGTGGCCGCGCCGTAGCGGGCGACGAGCTCGCCGAGCCGCTTCTCGCCCACCAGCAGCGCCGCTGCCTGCGCCTTGATGTCGCCGATGCGCTGCTCGGCCACGCGGATGTTGGACTGGATGATGGAGAGGATCTCGCGATCCATCGCCCCACGCTTGAACAGCTTCACCGGCGGCAGGCGGAGGCCTTCCTGCTCGACCTCGGTCGCATGGGCACTAAAGCCGCCGGGCACCATCCCGCCGGTGTCCGGCCAGTGGCCGGTGTTCTGCAGCCAGCAGAACAGTTCGCCATCGACGAAGAAGGGGCGGGCGAAGCGCACATCCATCAGGTGCGTGCCGCCGAGATACGGGTCGTTGACGATGTAGATGTCGCCCGCTTCCGGCGCTGCGACGGCGCCTTCGCCGATCAGGCGGATCAGGTGCCCCGCCGAATGCTGCATGGCGCCGACGAAGACCGGCAGGCCGCCTTCGCCCTGGGCGATCAGCGCGCCGTCCTCCGCGGCGTAGATGCCGTCGGAACGATCGTCGGCCTCGGCGATCACGGGGGAGAAGGCGGAACGGGAGAAGGCCAGGTCCATCTCGTTGCAGACCTGCTGGAGGCCGGCCTGGATCACGGCGAGGGTGAGTGCGTCCATCACGGCGAAAGGTCGGGGGAGTGAACTCCCCCGAACCCCCTCCTTCTTCTGTCGGGGTGCCCGTCCTGCGTCCGGGCACAAGAAGCCAAAGAAGGGAGGGGGATTCGGGGGAGGTTCTCCTCCCCCGACCTTCCTGCCGCCCGTCTCATGCCCGTACCCTCAGATTCCCCAGCGAGTCCACCACGGCGTCGCTGCCCGGTTCCAGGATGATCGTCGCATCCGCCTGTTGCAGCACCGCCGGACCTACGATGCGCGCGCCTTCAGCCAGCGATTCACGCCGCCAGATGGTGGCCTCGTGCCAGGTGCCGTCGGCGTAGATCCGCCGCGTGCCGAGTCGCGCCTCACCGGCCGCGCCGGCGGCGAGCGCGCGCAGGTCGAAGGCGTGCCGCCGGCCGACGACGCTGGTCGTCAGGTTGACCAGCACGGCGCGGATCTCCGGCAGATGCACCTGGAAGCGGGCGAAATAGGCGGCCTCGAAGGCGGCCTGGACCTCGGCGCGGGAGGGCGTGGCGGAACCAAGCGGCACGCGGATCAGATGCGTCTGGCCGCGGAACTGCATCTCGGCGACGTGGCGCGTCTCGATGCGCTCGACCTCGGCGCCGCCGGCCTCGACGCCGGCGCGGCCGCGCGCGGCCTGGGCGGCGAGGACGGTGGCGATCTCGTCCTCCGCGATGTCGTCCAGGCCGCGGTTCAGCGTGTTCACCACATCCTGCCGCAAATCCGCGACCAGGCAGCCAAGGGCGTTCGTCAGGCCGGGACGGAAGGGGACGAAGACCTCCGGGATGCCGATCTCCCGCGCCAGCGCCACGGCATGCAGCGGGCCGGCGCCGCCGAAGGCGAACAGGGCGAAGTCGCGCGGGTCGTGGCCGCGGGAGAGCGACACCATGCGGATCGCCCCGGCCATCAGCACGTTGGCCAGCCGGATCACGGCCTCGGCCGCCTGTTCCGGCGTCATGCCGAGCGGGTCGCCGATATCCCGCGCGAAGGCTTCGCGCACTTCATCAACCGAAACGCGCCGGCCCGTCGCCAGCAGCGCATCGGGATCGAGCCGGCCGAGCAGCAGGTTCGCATCCGTCACCGTCGGCCGCGTGCCGCCGCGGCCGTAGCAGATCGGGCCGGGCATGCTGCCGGCGCTCTCCGGGCCGACGCGCAGCATGCCGCCGCGGTCGATCCAGGCGATCGACCCGCCGCCCGCGCCGACCGTGCGCACATCGACCATCGGCAGGTGGATCGGCAGGCCATAGGCGATGGAGAGCTCCGCCGAGACCTCCGGCACGCCGCCGGCGATCAGCGCGACATCGGTGGAGGTGCCGCCCATGTCGCAGGTGATGGCGTTGCGCACGCCGGACTGCGCGAGCGTCGCCGCCGCCGCCATCACGCCGGAGGCGGGGCCGGACATGACCGTCTTGGCCGCTTCCTGCGCCACCGCGCGCGCGGGCACCGTGCCGCCATTGCCGTTCATCACCAGCAGGTCGCGGGGATGCCCGGCCTCTGCCAGGCGGTCCTGCAAATGGCGGATGTAGCGGTCGAGCACCGGCTGCACCGCGGCGTTCACCGATGCGGTGGTGCCGCGTTCGTATTCGCGGAATTCCGACAGCAGCGCATGGCCGAGCGTGACGTAGGCATTCGGCCAGATGCTGCGGACGATCTCGCCGGCACGGAGCTCATGCGCCGGGTTGGCGTAGGCGTGCAGGAAGTGGATGACCAGCGCCTCGCAGCCTTCCGCCAGCAGCGCGCGCGCTTCGCGTGCCACCGCGGCCTCGTCCAGCGGCGTGACGACGGCGCCGCGCGCATCCATGCGTTCCGGCACTTCCCGCCGCCACTCGCGGGGGATCAGCGGTTCGAAGCTGCCGCTCATGCCATAGGCGCGCGGGCGGGTGCGGCGTCCGAGTTCCAGCACGTCGCGGAAGCCGGCGGTGGTGATCAGCCCGACCTTCGCCAGCTTGCGTTCCAGCACGGCATTCGTCGTCGCCGTGGTGCCGTGCACGATCAGGTCCAGCGCGGCGGGCGTGGTGCCGGCGGCCTCGATCGCGGCCAGCACGCCGCCGGCCTGGTTCGCAGACGTAGTCGGCACCTTGGCGATGCGGATGGTGCCGTCGGCCTCCTGCATCACCAGGTCGGTGAAAGTGCCGCCCACGTCGATGCCGGCGATGCGTCGGGTCATGGCGGTCACACCGTGAGGTGGGCGCGGCGGACATCCTCGTCCGCCTCGAGCGTGGCGATCGAACCCTGCCAGCGCACGCTGCCCTTCTCCAGGATCAGCGCGCGGTCGGCGACGGCCCCGGCGAAGTCGAGGTTCTGCTCCGAGACCAGCACGGCGATGCCCTCGGCCTTCATGCGCAGCACGGCCTCGGCCATCTGCTCGACGATGACGGGGGCGAGGCCCTCGGAGGGCTCGTCCAGCAGCACGGCTTCGGGATTGCCCATCAGGCTGCGGGCGATGGTGAGCATCTGCTGTTCCCCGCCGGACATGGCACCGGCACGACGATGGCGCATCTCGGCCAGGTTGGGGAAGAACTCGAACAGGCGCTCCGGAGTCCAGGGCGCGCGGCCGGGCGGGGCAGCGCGGCGGCCGACCTCCAGGTTCTCGGTGACGGTCAGATCGGTGAAGATGCGTCGGTCTTCCGGCACGTAACCAAGGCCGAGCCGCGCGATGCGGTAGGGCGCCTGGCCTGCGATCTCCTGCCCCGCGAAGCGGACGGACCCGCCACGCGGCGGCAGCAGGCCCATGATGGCCTTGAGCGTGGTGGACTTGCCCGCGCCGTTGCGGCCCATCAGCGCCGCGACCTCTCCGCGCGCGAGGTGGAGTTCCACGCCGAACAGCACCTCGGCCGGGCCATAGCCGGCGCGCAGGCCGGCGACCTGAAGCACGGGATCAGCCATGCGCGGCCCTCCGCGCGCGGGCGGCGGCGCGGGTGCCGGAATGGCCGAGGTAGACGCGCTGCACCTCGGGGTCGGCGCGCACCTCCTCCGGCGTGCCGCGGGCGATGATCTCGCCGCGCACCAGCACCAGGATGCGGTCGGCATGGGCGAAGACGGCGTCCATGTCGTGCTCGGTGAACAGCACGCCGATGCCTTCCCGCTGCGCGATGGCCGAGACCAGCGCCATCAGGGAAGCGCGTTCGGCCGGCGCCATGCCGGCGGTGGGTTCGTCCATCAGCAGCAGGCGCGGCGCGGCGGCGAGCGCGATGGCGAGCTCGACCCGCTTCACGTCGCCATAGGCGAGTTCCCCGATCGGGCGCCCCGCCTGCGCCGCCATGCCGACGCGATCGAGCAGCGCCAGCGCCGCCTCGCGATGCATCGCGGACGCCTCCGCGAGCAGCCTCCGCGTCTGTCCGTGATGCGCGATCAGCGCCATCTGCACATTGCCGAGCACGCTGAAGGACAGGAAGGTCTGCGCCACCTGGAAGGTGCGGCCGACGCCGAGGCGGCAGACCTCGCGCGGCGGCATGCCGGTGATATCGTGCCCGGCCAGCGTCACGCGGCCGCCATCCGGCTTCAACTGGCCGCCCACCATGTTGAAGGTGGTGGACTTGCCGGCGCCGTTGGGGCCGATGATCGCCAGCATTTCGCCCGCGTTCAGCGCGAAGGAGACATCCTTGGCGGCGAGCACGCCGCCGAAGCGCTTGGTGAGTCCGTCGGCCGAAAGCAGCGTCATGCCGCGCGCCCCCGGAGCGAGGCCCAGGCACCTGCCAGGCCGCGCGGGAAGATCAGCACCATGGCGATGATCGACAGGCCGAGGAACAGCCGCCAGTGGTCGGTCAGCGGCATGAAGAAATCCTTCACCGCGTGGAAGGCGGCGGCCCCGGCGATGGAACCCAGCACCGACTGGATGCCGCCGAGCAGGATCATCGACAGGAAATCGACGCTCAGCGGAATGCCGAGCAGCGTCGGATCGATCGACCCCTTGGAGAAGGCATAGAGCCCGCCCGCCAGCCCCGCCGCCGCGCCGGCGAGGGTGAAGCCGAGCCAGCGGTGCATGCGCACATCGACGCCGATCGCATCCGCGCGCTGCGCCGAATCCCGCGCCGCGCGCAGCGTCGCGCCGAAGGGCGCGTGGATCACGCGGCGCAGGAAGACGATCGCCGCGACCGTCACCGCCGCCGTCAGGTAGTGATAGGCCTCCCGCGACGCTGCCCAGGCGGAGGGCCAGACGCCGACCAGCCCATTGTCGCCGCCGGTCACCTCCACCCACTGGAACACGACGGCATAGGCGATCTGCGCGAAGGCGAGCGTCAGCATCGCCAGGTAGATGCCCGACAGCCGCACGACGAAGAAGCCGAACAGCGCCGCGGAGGCGCCACCGACGATCGGCGCGGCGACCAGCGCCGGTTCCATCGGCAGCCCGGCCCTGGTGACCAGCAGCCCCGCGCCATAGGCACCGAGGCCGAAATAGGCCGCATGCCCGAAGGAGACGATGCCCCCATTGCCCACCAGGAAGTTCAGCGAGAAGGCGGCCAGCGCGAGCACCAGCACCTCCGTCCCCACCTTCACCGCATAGGCGTCGAGCAGCGGCAGCGCCAGCACGCCGAGCAGCGCCACCGCCGCCAGCAGCTTGCCGGCGAGATCGAGCGGGCGCGGATCGAGGATGCCCTCCGGCAGCACCGCGCGCCCGGCGGCGGCTTCCGGCCGGCCGAGCAGCCCCCAGGGCTTCACCACCAGCACCGCCGCCATCAGCAGGAAGACCAGCACCAGCGTGATCTTGGGGAAGACCAGAACGCCGAAGGCCTGCAACTGCCCGATCAGCAGCGCCGCCAGGAAGGCCCCCGGCACCGATCCCATGCCGCCGATCACCGTGACGACGAAGGCCTCGGTGATGACGGAAAGGTCCATCTGCGGGTTCGCCGATACGCGCGGGATCTGCAGCGCGCCTCCCAACCCCGCCAGCGCGGCGCCGAGGAACAGCGTGCCGGTGAACAGCATCGCCTGGTTGACGCCGAGCGCGCCGACCATCTCCCGATCCTGCGTCGCGGCGCGGATCAGCACGCCGAAGCGCGTGCGGTGCATCAGCAGCCACAGCAGCGCCAGCACCGCCGGCCCGACGAAGATCAGGAACAGCTCATAGGCCGGGAAGCGCTGGTCGAGGATGTACACCCCATGCCGCAGCCCCGGCGCGCGCGGCCCGGGAATGTCCACCGGCCCCCAGGCCAGCAGCACCAGGTCCTGCACGATCAGCACCACGCCGAAGGTCGCCAGCAGCTGGAACAATTCCGGCACGCGGTAGATGCGCCGCAGCAGCGTGACTTCCATCAGCACGCCGAACAGCCCGACCACGACCGCCGAAACCAGCACGCCGGCGAAGAACAGCCAGGGCGAACGGTCGAATTCCAGCAGCCACGGCACCAGCGTGACCGCGACATAGGCCCCCAGCATGTAGAAGGAGCCGTGGGCGAAGTTCACGATCCTGGTGACGCCGAAGACGATGGTCAGGCCGGAGGCGATCACGAACAGCGATGACGCGCTGGCCAGGCCCGACAGGGCCTGGACCAGCAGGAAGCTCCACTCCACGAAGCGTCAGGCCGACCGGCGCGCGGCGCGGACCTCGTCCTCGGGGAAGAGGTAGTCTGCGCCGTCGGCGTAGCGGGCGTTCTTCATCGTGCCCTGGCGGCCGCGCAGCGTGGTCTCGCCGACCCAGGTGCCGAGCGTGCCCTGGTGGTCGAGCCCGCGCATCGTCACCGGCCCGACGACGGTGTCCGTGCGCAGGTCGGCCAGCGCGTCGATCAGCGCCTCGTTGTCCAGCGAGTTCGCCTTGTTCAGCAGGTTGGCGATGATCTGCACGGTCACGTAGCCGAGCAGCGAACCCTTGCGCGGCGTGTCGTTGAAGCGCGCGCGATAGGCGTCGACATAGGCCTTGTGGGCCGGCGGGGTCTCCACCTGCTCCCACGGGTAGCCGGTGACGATCCAGCCTTCCGGCGTCTCCTCGCCGAGCGGGATCATGTATTCCGGCTCGCCGGTCAGCAGGGAGACGACGGTGCGGCGCTCGAACAGGCCGCGGGTGTTGCCCTCCCGCACGAAGGCGGTCAGGTCGGCGCCGAACAGCACGTTGAAGATGCCGTCCGGCCGGGATGCGCCGAGCGCGCCGACTGTCGCCCCCGCGTCCACGCGGCCGAGCGCGGGGAACTGCTCCGCCACGATCTCCGCGCCCGGGATCGCGCCGGGCAGCAGGCGCTTGAAGTTGGCAGCCGCCGACTGGCCGTATTCGTAGTTCGGCGCGACGATCGCCCAGCGCTTCACGTTGCGGCCGCGGATCGCCTCCACCAGCATCTTGGTCTGCATGAATGTGCTGGGCCGCACGCGCCAGGTGTAGCGGTTGCCCTGCGCCATGGTGATCGCGTCGGTCAGCGGCTCGGTCGCCAGGAACAGGCGCTTGCGCTGGTTGGCGAAGTCGGCGACGGCGAGGCCGACATTGGACAGGAAGGTGCCGGCGATGAACGCGACGTTCTCGCGTGTCAGCAGCTCCTCCGCCACGCGCACAGCGTCGCCGGGGGTCGAGCCGTCGTCGCGGAACACGAATTCGATGCGCCGCCCGCCCATCACGCCGCCGGCGGCGTTGACCGCGTCCTGCGCGAGCTGCATGGCGTTGCGGTAAGGCACCGCGAAGGCCGCCATGCGGGCATAGGAATTGAGCTCGCCGATGCGGATGGGCGCCGGCTGGGCCAGGCCGGGCCGGGCGAGCAGGGCAAGACCCGTGGCGCCGAGGGCACGGCGGGAGAGGGAGAAGCGCGGCATCGTGAGGCCTCCTGTCTTGTCACGTGGATGATCATGGGGCACGGCGCGGGGCGCAATGGCCTCGTTGCGTCGGGTCGGTTTCGGAGCCACATGAAGATGCCGGTATGGACATGACCGCCACGCTCGACCTCCCTGGCCTGCTCGCCGCCGTCGCCGGCGGCGACCGGGCGGCCCTGCGCGCGGTCTACGAGCGGCAGTCGGCGCGCCTCTTCGGCGTGGCCAACGCCATCCTGCGCGACCGCGACATCGCCGCCGACGCGCTGCAGGACGCCTTCCTGCGCGTCAGTCGCCGCGCCGGGCAGTTCGACCCCGCGCGCGGCAGCGCCGAGGCCTGGCTCGCCGCCATCGTGCGACATGCCGCGCTCGACATCCTGCGTGCCCGCGGGCGGGAGATGCCGACCGACGACCCGATGCTCGGCGACGAGGCCGAGGCGGCGGAGGCCGAGGCGCGGCTGATCTCCACCGTCGAGGGACGGCGGCTGCGTGCCTGCCTCGCCCTGCTCGAGACGAGGAGCCGCGCGGGCATCGTGCTCGCCTTCGTCCACGGCCTGTCCCATCCGCAGATCGCCGAGCACCTCGGCACGCCGCTCGGCACGGTGAAGTCCTGGATCCGGCGCGGGCTGCTCGCGCTGCGGGAGTGCCTGTCATGATCCCGACTGACCCCGCCGAGCGCGAGGCGTTGGCCGGCGAATACGTGCTCGGCACGCTCGATGCGCGCCAGGCGCGCGCGGTGGAGCGGGCCATGGAGACGGACGAGGCGCTGCGCGAGGCGGTGGCGGCCTGGGAGGCGCGTCTCGCGCCGCTCACCGAACTCGCGCTGCCGGAGGCGCCGCCGCCGGGCCTGTGGGACCGCATCGACGCCGCGCTGGACGCGGACCGCCCTGCCGCCGCGCCGGCGCCGGTGGCGCGGGCCCGGGGCCTCTGGCGGTCCTGGGCTTTCGGCGCCACGGCGGTTGCCGCGGGCCTCGCCGCGCTTGTGATCCTGCGCCCGGCGCCCGAGCCGCGGCTGATGACCGTGCTGCTGACCCAGGGCGAGCAGCCCGCCTGGCTGGTGGAAGCCGAAGGCGGCGCGCTGCGTCTCGCGGCGCTGAACCCACAGCCGGTACCGTCCGATCGCGTGATGCAGCTCTGGGCGCTGCCGCAGGGTGCGACGGCGCCGACCTCGCTCGGGCTGATCCCGGCGCAGCAGGGCCGGTTGACGGTGACGCCCTCGTCCATCCGGCCGGAGCCGGGGATGCTGATCGAGATCACGCTCGAACCGCCGGGCGGGTCCCCCACCGGGCGGCCGACCGGACCGGTGCTGTTCATCGGGCGGCTGGCGGCGGCGCGGGGAAGCTGAGGGTCCGATGGAGAGTGCCCGGACGGCCCCTGCCCCCGCCGGGCGCGCCGGGCCGGACCTGCCGGGCGGGCTTCACGGAGGGAAGCCGTGGCCGGGGCGGCACGGGGCCCGTGCGGCGCAACCGCCGCGCCTGCCGGCTGCGGGCGCGGTCAGGGCGACATCCGTTCCAGCGCATGGCGCAGTGGCGCGTCGGAGACCCGCAGCAGCCCGCCCTGCCCGTCCTGCAGCTCGAGGATGAGGAACATCGCCGCCGCCACCGCGACGGCCCCAATCAGCAAAGCGGCGACGACCAGCTCGCTGGTCCGCGCGAACAGCCCCATCGCCAGGAAGAGCAGCCCGAGCCATGCGCCGACGGTGGTGATGACGGGCCATTGCGTGGCCCCGATTGCCTCGCGCGCGATGATCATGGCGCGCGACTGCGCGAGGCGCCCGACCAGATCCAGCGCGCGCGCCTGCACGGCGTGCTCGGCCGCTGTCCTCGGTTCCAGCGCCAGCAGAGCCTGGGTGAAGGGTGCGCCCGGGGTGGCGGGGCGCTGCGCCAGCCGCGCCGATGCCGGCTGGGCGTCGCGTTGGGCGAGCGCCACGGCGAGGGTGTGATGCAGCGAGGCGCGGACCCCCGCCGCCGCCGGCCCGTATTGCTCGAGCAGGCTGTCGAGCACCACCAGGTCGGCGGAGAGGCGGACCACCTCCTCCTCCTGCGCCCTGTGGTAGCTGCTCGCGGAAGCGATCAGCAGTCCCAGCACCAGCGCGGCAATGGATGCCACCAGCGCCTGGAGCAGTCGCACGACGTCGCGCGACTGTTCGGTGAGATGCGCGGAACCCAGCAGGCCGTTCAGGTACAGGCCAAGCATGCCGGCCCCGAAGGTCAGCGCCAGCACCACGACGGCAACCGCGATCGCCATGATTCAGGACCGCGCCTAGGCTTCCGCCCGCCCTGCCGTTCCGGCCCCATCGCCTGCGCACCGGCGCCGGGCGACAGCGCCAGCCCCTTCCGCCGGGCGGCGAGGCGCATGGCCACGCCGGCCCGGTTCTCCAGCCGGCCGCTGGCGGCGGCCGGTCATGCCGGTGCCGCCGGCGCGCGCGCCGGGGAAGCGCGGCGATTCGCGCAGGTTGTGGATTTCGCCTCCCGCCTCGGCGCTCGCCACGTCGATGCCGCCGTGCCCCGTGCCGCTGATGCGGGAGCGGTGGCGGCGGCCGCGGAAATCCAGCACGCCACTGCCTGTCGCGGCGCCGCAGCAGCAGGCGGCCTGCACCATGCTCGGTTCGACGGTCCCGTCGGAGTGGCGGCCGCAGATCGGGTCGGGGCCGAGCCGTCCATCCTCGCCGCGGGCTGCGAGCGTGCGGGACAGGACCGCGCTGCCGACGCTCCGTGGGGCCGTGCCGCGGTTGAAAGCGATATCACGGGCCACGGCCCTCATGTCGGTTCTGGGCATCGCGCTACCTCCCGTTGCGTCTCGGTGCCCGCGCCACCGTCACGGTGCCGGGCGGAAGGTTGGTGCCCGCCGCCGCCGCGACGGCGCGGATCTCCGGATGCTGGCTCACCAGCCGCTCGCCGTACTCGACCAGCGCGTCCACATCCGCGTCGGGGATGGTGAGGCCGGTCGGGATCGATTGCAGCCTGGCGCGTTCCGCGGGGTCGTCGATGCCCTGGAGGGAGACGTGCACCACCGTCCCCTGCACGTCGTCGCAGCGATGGCCGTTGATCGTGCGCGCTTCGCGGCAGCGGTATTCCCGCAGCCCCTGCACGAGGGCGGCCACCTCGTCGCGGGCCAGCGCCAGCGTCTCGAAGTTGAAGGCGTCGATCTGCGCGCCGGAGACCGCGCTGAAGATCTGGCCGAGCCCGGTGACCACGCGCTGCCGGCCGAGGCTGCGGTCCGGCGCGGCTTCCCCGTCCACGCTCAGGATCAGGACGCGGCGTGTGTCCCGGGCGGTGGCGCGGAAGACCTCCTGGTTCCCGCCGAGTGCCACGAAGACGTTCAGCAGGGCGCGCAGCGCCAGGTTGTCGATGATCCCGCCATCCATCAGGTGGACGTAGCGGGTCTGCTCGGGGTCGGCGTAGACGTTCAGGATCCTGCCGAGTTCTGCCCTGCGGGAGGAGGCCGAGGCAGGTGTCGCCCATGAGGCGGGCGGCATCGTCGGCGGCCGGCGCCCCTGGCAGTGCTCCGCGTGGCTTTCGATCGTGATCGGCGTGAAGAGCACTGGGAAGCCGTTGCTCGCCGCCACGGCGCGCGCGATGGGGAAGCTGTTCAGGTCGGAGCAGAGCAGCCCGAAGATGCCGCCGATGAAGGGGAAGGAGACCTCGTTGGTGATGTCCGTCGCGTTGACTGAGATGATAGGCGGGCCGCGCCGGAGCAGGTCCGCATAGGTCGCGCCGTGGAACATCAGCCGGTCATAGACCTGCGCCATGTAGTCGTTGGTGCCGACCATCGGGTTCACCACCCAGTCCCAGCGCCAGGGCAGCAGGTAGATCCCGTAGATGTAGGCGTTGACGTCCCGCTTGAGGAAATCCTGCCCGAAGGTCTCGAAATGCCGTTCGCGATACAGGCCGTAATGCGCGGCGGGGAAGCTGCCGCCCGAAACGCCCGAGATGTAGTCCACGTCGTCGAGCATGCTCCATCCGGGTTGGCCCGCCGGTTGCACCGGGATGCCCCGCAGCCCGCGCAGCGCCCCGTGGGCGAAGGCCGCCGACCGCTTCCCGCCGCCCGAGAAGGCGACGAAGACGAGCAGGTCGCTGCGCGCCGCGGGCGTCGCCGTCTCGGCGCCGAGCGCGAGGGTGCCGAAGCTCCCGAAGCCGTAGTTGGCGGCAAAGTCCGGCTCGCCGGCGGCGTTGCGCGGCAGCGGCCGGTTCATCGGCACCTCCACGCTGCTGCAGGCGACGAGCACCAGCAGCGTGCAGAAGGGCAGGATCGCGGTGCGCAAGCGGAATGCCATGGCGTCAGGCTCCTTCGGGCGCCGCCGCGGGCGCGCGACGCCGATACGGTAGCGTATCACCGCGGTAGCATGTCCGCGCGCCGGTTCTGCGGCTCGCGGCTGTCGTCCGGGGGCGCGTCCGCATGCAGCCGCAGCGTCGTGTCCACCCACCACGGCCGGATGCCCGCGCCGAAGTCGAGCGAACCCTGCGCGCCGTCGAGCACCCGGACCATCGCGGCGAGGCCGAGGCTCCGGGTGCTGCCAGCGCCGCCGCCAGAGCCGCGGGCGCGAGCCATCCGAGCCGCATCACCTGTCTCCCCCTCACGCCAAGCGCCACGGCATCGCCGCCCCGCAGGGCCCGAGCCGAGACTGGCCCCCCGGCCGTTCGACCGGCGGACGAAATCCCTGTCCATTTTCGGCGATTGATTCGCCCTGCGTCTTCCGGCGGTGAAATGTACGGATACGGGAACCAGGGAGCGCCGGACGACGTGGAGGCGGTATCCGCGTCTATCGCGCCTGGCTGTCCTGGCAGCCCGATGGGCGATGCTCGGTCGCCAGAGCCCGCTTGGAAACGCGCCGCGAGGCGGGCTTGCAAACGGGCTCTTAGAGGGTGAGCCTTAGCGGTCGGCTTGGACCGGGCCGTCAGCCGCCGCGGAATCCTCGGTGGCGGGCGGGGACGCAGGCGGAGGCACCGGCATGGCGGTTGGACCGGCCCCGGTCGCGGTGATGGTGTTCGACGACCCCGCTGTCGTCGCGGCGGCCCTCCGCGACGTCGCCGTCGAATATCTCTCTCTTGCGCCTGGGCCATTCGCCGCACGCCTGACATCCGTCGACCTTGGGGCGATGCGCTTCCAGGACGCCTTGGACGATGCGCATATCGGCCGCGGCGCCGTCGCGCCGGACCGCATGCTGATGCTCTTCGCGCCGGAGGAATTGCCGCCGCGCACCCTGCTCAACGGCCATGCGATGGCCTCGGCCGAGGCGATGGTGCTCGGGCCCTCGACCGAGTTCTTCGCGCGCGTCCGGTGACCGCTCCGCTGGTCGGGGCTGACGATCGAGACCGACGCCTTCCGTGCCGCGGGTGGGTGGGGGGAGCCCACATGTGCGGGGCAGTTCGCCGGACATGGCCTGTCGCCGCAGCGCCATCTCCGCCTGCGGCGGCTCAACCTGGCGCGCGAGGCGCTGCGCGCGCCCGCCAGGACCGCGGCAGGTGAAGGCGGCTGCCCTGAGCTTCAGCTTCTGGCACCTCGGCCGCTTCTCGCGCGACTACCGCAGACTGTTCGGGGAACTGCCGTCAGCCACTGTCGCCCGGGCGCACGGAGGTTTCGCCGCGGCGGACTGAAGACGGCCCGCGTCGCGCCGGCCGAGCCTCGCCAAGCCTACGACCCCAGGACGCGCGCCGCGACGATGTCGAGCTTCGCGAGCAGGTCCGGGTCGCGCTTCTCCGGCGCGGTGACGAGCGCATGGTCGAGCGCGCGGTCGCAGCCCGCCGGGCAGGGGCCGCGCCGCGCCCCGAGCTTCGGCACCACCGTCCGGACCAGGGCGCGCGCCCTCTCCGCATTGCCGAACAGGACCTTCACCACCTGTTCCACCGTGACGTGGTCGTGATCGGGGTGCCAGCAGTCGAAGTCGGTGACCATGGCGACGGTCGCGTAGCAGAGCTCCGCCTCGCGGGCGAGCTTGGCCTCCGGCATGTTGGTCATGCCGATCACGTCGCAGCCCCATTGGCGGTACAGCAGGCTTTCCGCCTTCGTCGAGAACTGCGGGCCTTCCATCACAAGGTAGGTGCCGCCGCGGGTGTAGGGCAGGGCGAGTTGCCGCGCCGCGTCTTCCAGCGCGTCGCCGAGCCGTGGGCAGACCGGGTGCGCGACCGAGACATGCGCGACGCAGCCGGTGCCGAAGAAGGACTTCTCCCGCGCGAAGGTGCGGTCGATGAACTGGTCGACGATGACGAAATGGCCCGGCGGCAGCTCCTCCTTCAGCGACCCCACGGCGGAGAGCGAGATCAGCTCCGTGCAGCCGATCCGCTTCATGGCGTCGATATTGGCACGGTAGTTGAGCGCGGAGGGCGGCGCCGGATGTCCGCGCCCGTGGCGCGGCAGGAAGGCGACGCGCACCCCGGCGAGGCGGCCGGTCAGGATCTCGTCCGAGGGATCGCCCCAGGGGGTGCGGACCTTCACCCATTCGCGATCCTCGAGACCGTCGAGGTCGTAGACACCCGAACCGCCGATGAAGCCGATCATGGGGGTGATGGTGGCGGTGTCGGGCATGCGAGGTCTCCGGGGCTGCGGCGCGACCGTTTAGCGCGGGACGCGGCGTGTGCTAAGCGGTCGGGATGACACGCTTCGCAACGCTTCGAGTCCTTGCGCCCGTCCTGCTGCTGGTGATGGCGCTCGCCGCCTGCGGGGACCGGGCGCAGGAACGCGATGGGCTGGGGCCGCGCGGGACCGCGCTGCCGCCGCCGGATCCGGTGACCGGGCAGGCGCGGACGGAACTGCCGGCGGGACGATAGGGGCGCGCCAGGCGTCGCGCGATGCGGAGCGCGACCATTGTCTCCGGGACGCCGCGGCCGCGGTCAGCGCAACGCGCGGTTCGCCGGGACACCGGCCGTCTGCGCCACCCCGCCGAGCCGCCCCACGCCGACCGCGACGGCGGCGAGCGGCACCGGCGCCGCGCCGGGCTGCGGCCCCAGCCCGTTCAGCCAGGCATCGAGCGAGGCATTCACACGTTGAATCGGAACAGCATCACGTCGCCGTCCTTCACGACGTACTCCTTGCCTTCCACGCGCATCTTGCCGGCTTCCTTGGCGCCCTGCTCGCCGCCGAGGGCCACGTAGTCGTCATAGGCGATGGTCTCGGCGGCGATGAAGCCGCGCTCGAAGTCGCCATGGATGACACCCGCGGCCTGCGGGGCCTTGGTGCCCTGGACGATGGTCCAGGCGCGCGCTTCCTTCGGCCCGACCGTGAAATAGGTGATCAGGCCGAGCAGCGCGTAGCCGGCGCGGATGATGCGGTCGAGGCCGGAATCCTCAAGCCCGAGCGAGGCGAGGAACTCCGCCCGGTCGGCTTCCGGCATCTGGCTGATCTCGGCTTCGATCGCCGCCGAGACCACCACCGCCTGCGCGCCTTCGGCCTTGGCCTTGGCGAAGACGCGTTCGGACTGCGCGTTGCCGGTCGCAGCGCTGCCCTCGTCCACATTGGCGACGTAGAGCACCGGCTTGGTGGTCATCAGCTGCAGCCGCGCGGCCGCCGCTTCCTCGCCCTTCGGCACCGCGGTGCGCGCGGGCCTGCCGGCTTCGAGCGCGGCCCTGATCGGGTCGATCAGCGCCATCTGCGCGATCGCTTCCTTGTCGCCGCCGCGCGCGCGCTTCACCAGGCCCTGGGCGCGCTTCTCGAGGCTGTCGAGGTCGGCGAGCATCAACTCCGTCTCGACCGTCTCCGCGTCGCGGATCGGGTCGACATTGCCCTCGACATGGGTGACGTCGGTGTCCTCGAAGCAGCGCAGCACGTGGACGATGGCGTCCACTTCCCGGATGTTGGCGAGGAACTGGTTGCCGAGGCCCTCGCCTTTCGATGCGCCGCGCACCAGCCCGGCGATGTCGACGAATTCCAGGCTGGTCGGCACCGTCTTCTGGCTCCTGCCGATCTTCGTCAGCATGTCGAGCCGCTTGTCGGGCACGGCGACGCGGCCGACATTCGGCTCGATGGTGCAGAAGGGGTAGTTCGCCGCCTGCGCGGCCGCGGTCTGCGTCAGCGCGTTGAACAGCGTGGATTTGCCGACGTTCGGCAGGCCGACGATGCCGCAGTTAAAGCCCATGATTGTCCCCCGTGCCGGCGGCCGGCGGCGCGGCCTTGCGCCACGCCGCCTCGAATTCCTCGGCGAATGTCTCGGCGATGGTGGCTGCCGCGATGCGCGCTGCGCCGTCATCCGTGACGGGCGCCAGCGCCGCCGCGCGCAGATGGCCGATCAGCTCGCCGACCGAGAGCGAGCCGCGCGGCAACCGTCCGATCGTCTCGTGCGCCGCGCGCGCCGGCTCGCCCGTGAAACGCAGCAATTGCCGCGCGGTGAGCAGCAGCGCGCCGGCCAGCGCCGCCGCTTCCCGCGTGCCTTCGCGCATCACGCGCCGGTCCTCGGCCTCGGGCGAGAAGCCGTCGATGACGAAGAGGTCGAGCGTGGACCGCAGCCCGGCGGCGGCGATGGCGAGGCTCTCCGCCTCCCGCGTCAGGGCGGAGGCGAGGATGGCGGTGCCGTTGGCGACATCCTGCGGACCGGGGCCGGTGAAGGCGCCTTCCATCGGGTGCTCGTCTTCCATCACCCCTCCTGCGTCAGCAGCGCGACGCGCGTCATGAAGTCCTCCGGCTTGCCTTCCGCGAGCAGCGGCGCGCAATCGGCCACCGCGTCGAGCAGCCTGGACAGCCAAGCCTGGTCCTGCTTCGCGAAATTGCCGAGCACGTGCCCGGTCACCGCATCCTTGTGGCCGGGATGGCCGATGCCGAGGCGCACGCGCCAGAATTCGGCGCTCGAGAAGGCGCGGCGCATGTCGCGCAGCCCGTTGTGGCCGGCGACGCCGCCGCCCTTCTTCACGCGCACCTTGCCGGGGGCGAGGTCGAGCTCGTCATGGAAGGCGGTGATGGAGTCCAGGGGGATCTTGAGGAAGGCAGCGGCCTGCTGCACGGAATCGCCGCTCGCGTTCATGTAGGTCATGGGCTTCAGCGCCCATATCTTGCGGCCGGCGATCACGCCCTCGCAGGCCTCGCCCTTGAAGCGCTTGCGCCAGGGGGAGAAGCGATGCCGGCGCGCGATCTCGTCGAGCGCCATGAAGCCGATGTTGTGACGCTGGCGCGCGTGCTCGGAGCCCGGATTGCCGAGGCCGACCCAGAGCAGCGGGGTGTCGGGATGCGCCATGAGGAAAGCCGGGGGGAGAAGGGAACTTCTCCCCCCGAACCCCCCTCAACCTTCTTTGGCACCTGGGAACTGACAGCCGGGGCCGGCGCCAAAGGACAAAGAAGGGAGGGGGTGCGGGGGAGGTTCACCCTCCCCCGCGTCTTACTTCTTCTTCTTCGCCGGTGCCGCGGCGGCGGCGGCGGCCGGGGCCTTCTGCTTGATCGCCTCGACCGGGCCCGGGGCCGCGGCGGGGGCGGTCTCGTCCACCACGGTCGGCGCGGCGATGGAGGCCACCATGAAGTCGCGGCCGACGATGACCGGCTTCGCGCCGAACTGGTCCTTCACCGCGGACCAGCGCAGGCCAGCGCCGATCTGCGCCTCGGCGAGGTCGATCTGGAAGGCTTCCGGCACGTTCTCGGGCTCGGCCAGCACCTCGATATCGCGGCGCACGACGTTCAGCACGCCGCCGGCCTTGATGCCCGGGCAGGTGTCTTCGTTCAGGAACTGCACGGCGACCTTCACGCGGATGCGGGCGCCCGGGGCGAGCCGCTGGAAGTCCACGTGGATCGGGCGGTCGGTGACCGGGTGGAACTGCACGTCGCGCAGCAGGCAGCGCTCGGCACCGCCATCCTTCACCGCGACTTCGTACAGGTGCGACTGCCAGCCGCCCTTCTGCAGTTCCTTCATCACGTCGCGGGGGTCGAGGGCGACGAGGGTCGCATCCTTCTTCGCGCCATAGATGACAGCGGGGACAAGCCCCTGACGCCGGGTTGCGCGGGCTGCCCCCTTACCTGCCTGCTCGCGCGCCTCGGCCTCGATCCGGATGGTCTGGACCATGGTCGTGCTCCTTGCATTGGTTTGGTCGCCGTTCCGGGCCGCGATGGGCATGCCGCAACGACAAGCGCCGGCCTCCAGGGGTGCCGGCGCAGGGGGCTTCTAGGGGAAGGGGGGACGAGGCGCAAGCGCGACGCTCCGCAGCATTTCACGGTGCCGCCCGCGCGGCGCTTGACGCGGCGCGGGCGCCCGGCCGAGCTTCGTCCGGAATGGATGCCTTCATTCTCGTCGTCCTGCTGTTCCTCCTCGGCGGCTGGATCTTCGGCATAGCCGGCTTCGCCCGCGCCGGGGGGGCGCGCCGCCAGGCGGAGTTGCTGCGCGCCGAGGTCGCCGGCCTGCGCGCCGAAGTCGCCGGCATGGCCGCGGCCCTGATCGCGGCCGGCTTCCGCCCGCCGGGTGCGGCCGGGCCCGTCTCGGTCGCGGAGCAGGAGGAAGGGGCCGCGCAGGCGCCTGCCCCCGGGCCCGTGCCGGAGGCTGCGCCCGCCGGGGCCCCCGGCATGGCCGCACCCGCCGCGGCGCCGGAAGCACCACAGGCCGCCGGTCCGCTGCCGCCCTGGGCGCGCCCGGCCGGTCCGAAGCCGGAACGCAACATCGAGGAACTGCTGACCCAGCGCTGGGGTGTCTGGCTCGGCGCCGGGGCGCTGCTGCTCGCCGCCGTCTTCCTGATCCGCTTCGCTGTGGAGGAAGGCTGGCTTGGCCCGGGGGCGCGCTGCGCGCTGGCGGCGCTGCTCGGCGCGGCGCTGATCCTGGGCGGGGAATGGCTGGCCCGGCGGCCGGTGCCCGAGCGGGCCGGCGCGCTGCCGGACTATGCGCCGCCGGCGCTGGCGGCCGGCGGCGTCGCGGCGCTGTTCGGTGCCGCCTATGCCGCCACCGCCATGTACGCGCTGCTGCCGCCGCTGGTGGGCTTCGCGGCGATGGCGGCGGCCGGCGTCTTCGGCCTGCTGCTGTCGCTGCGGCGCGGCCCGCTGGTCGCCGTGGTCGGCCTGGCGGGCGCCTTCCTGACCCCGGCGCTGGTGCAGACCGAGGACCCCTCGCTGCCGGGCCTCTTCGCCTACCTGTTGGTGGTGACGGCCGCCGCGATGGCGGTGGTGCGGATGACCGCCTGGGGCTGGCTCGGCTGGTGCGCGACCGCGGCCGGCGCGGTCTGGGTGCTGGCCGGGACGGCGGTGGGGCAGGGGCTGGACCTCTGGGCGCCGGCGCTTTTCGTGCCGCTGGCCGCCGCCTGCTTCCTCTTCCTCCTGCCGCGGGAGGCGCTGGGGAGCGTGCTTGGCCGGCGCCTTGCGCACGTGCCGCCGGCGCTGCTCGCCGCCGCGCTGCTGCCCCTGGCCGTGCTCGAGACGGACCTCGCCCCGGCGGTCGGCATGCTGCTGCTCTCCCCGGTTGCCATCGCGGCGGGGCTGCGGGATGCGCGGCTCGCCCGGCTGCCGTGGATCGCCGCCGGGCTCGGGTTGCTGCTCCTGCTCGTCTGGCTGGTGCCGAGCTGGAGCCCGACCGGCGAGCCGGTGACCATCGAGGGTGCGGTGCAAGCCGTCATCCCCGGCGCCTGGGTGCCCGAGGCGCTGACGCGCTACCTGACGCTGGCGATCGTCTTCGCGCTGCTGCACCTGCTCGCCGGGCTGGCGATCGAGGCGCGCGGCGGCCTGGCCTGGGCCGGGCTCGCGGCCTCGGTGCCGGTGCTGACGCTGCTGGTCGCCTATGCCCGCGTGCGCGGCTTCGCGACCGATCCGAACTGGGGCCTCGCCGCCTGCGCCGTGGCGGCGGTGCATGTCGGCGCCGTGGCGCGCGGCATGCGGGCGGGGGATGCGGGGCGCGCCGGGCTGCATGCGGCGGGGGCCACGGCGGCGCTCGCCCTCGGCGCCGCCATGGTGCTGCGGGAGCAGTGGCTGACGCTCGCCGTCGCATTGTTCCTGCCGCCGCTCGCCATGATCGCGCGGCGCGCGGGGCTCGAGGCGCTGCGCCGGGTCGCCGCCGCGGTCGCGGCGGTGGTGCTGGTGCGGCTGGTGCTGAACCGCTTCGTGCTCGGCTACGACTGGGGCACCACGCCGGTGCTGAACGGGCTGCTGCTCGGCTATGGCGTGCCGGCGCTCGGCTTCTGGTGGGCGGCGCGGGAATTCCTGCGCATGCGGGACGGCTTCGTGGTGCGGCTGCTGGAATGCGGCGCCGCGCTGTTCGGGACGCTGCTGGTGCTGCTCGAGATCCGCCACGCCACGCATGGCGGGGACATGCTGGCGGAGTACTGGGGCTTCCTCGAGGCCGGGCTGCAGCTCACGGCGCTGTTCGCCTGCGCCTGGGTGGCGCTGCTGCTGCATTGGCGGCTGGGGCGCATCGCCATGCTGTGGTCGGCGCGCGCGGCCTGCATGGCCGGGCTGGTGCTCGGGCTGATCCTGCTCGTCGCCAACCCCTGGCAGGCCAACGAGGAAATCGGCCCGGTCCCGCTGCTGAACGCGCTGCTGCCGGCCTATGGGCTGCCGGCTTTGCTCGTCGCGCTCGCGGTGATGCGGGCGCCGCAGGCGCGGCAGCCGCCGGGCATGGCGCATCTGCTTTCCGCCTATACGCTGGTCGCGGCTTTCGCCTGGGTGACGCTGGAGGTGCGGCGCGCCTTCCATCCGGTGAAGTTCGGCACGGCGCCGGTGGAGGAGGCGGAGATGTACGCCTATTCCGGTGCCTGGCTGGTCTTCGGCGCCGCGCTCGTCGCCATCGGCATCCGCAGCGGACGGAAGGAGATCCGCCTCGCCGCGCTCGCCGTCATCGCGCTGACCACCTTCAAGGTCTTCCTGTGGGACATGGAAGCCCTGGTCGGCCTGTGGCGGGTGCTGTCCTTCCTCGGGCTGGGGCTGGCGCTGATCGCGCTGGGCGCGATCTACCGCCGCTTCGTGGTGACCAGGCCCGTCACGCCGGCAGGTGGGGCAGCGCCGCCGGCGTGATCTCCCACGCCGTGCCGCTCGCCGGCGGGGTGCAGAGGATCGGCAGCGCATTCGGCGTGCGGACGTTCGGCTCATGGCCGAGGGCGAGCCGCAAGGCGCGGAACAGCGCGCCATGCGCCACCACCAGCACCGGGCCGGGCAGCGTGGTGGCGCGGTTCACCGCCTCCACGCCGCGGGCGAGCAGGGCCCGGAAGGTCTCGGCGCCGTCCGGGGTGTAGTTGCCCTCGATCCAGTCGTCGTACCAGTCGCCCATCGGCTTGCCTTCTTCCGTCCCGAAGGCGACCTCCATCAGGCCGGGATCGGTCGCGACCGGCAGGTTCAGGGCCTCGGCCACGATCTCCGCCGTCTTCAGCGCGCGGCTGAGCGGCGAGGCGACGATGGTGACGATGCCCTGGTCGACCATGGCCATCGCCGCGCGGCGCGCCTGCGCTAGCCCCACCGTGTTCAGCGGGATGTCGGTGCGGCCCTGGCTGCGGCCTTCGGCGTTCCAGTCCGTCTCGCCGTGGCGGAGGAACCAGAAGGGGACGGGGTTGAGCGTGACGGTCATCCGATCTCCTGTTCGCGGGCGAGCGCCGCGGCGATGGCCGGCACCGCGGCGACCTTGGCGCCGAGGGCCCTGAGATGGGGCAGGTCGTCGGTCGCGACGCCGAGGAAGCCTGCGAAGCCGAGCAGGGCGGCGAGGAAGATGTCCGGCGCCGACACCCGCGCCGTGCCGAGCAGCGTGCCGCTCGCCTGCTTGGCGAGCTGCGCATCGGCGAAGGCGAGCGCTTCCCGCGCACGGGTCACGGCGGTCGCGCGCAGCGCCGCGGCCGCGGCTTCGTCGCCGCCCACCAGGCGCTTCGCCTGGAAGGCCAGGCTGAAGGTGTTGGCCAGGCGGAAATGGCACCAGGCGAGCCATTCCATCCCCTTCGCCCGGCCGATCGGGTCCGCCGGCAGCAGGCCCGATTGCGGCGCCGCTTCGGCGAGCCACAGCGCCATGGCCGGGATCTCGGTGATGGTCACGCCGGCGTCCGGCAGCTGGATCGCCGCGACCTCGCCCTTCGGGTTGATGGCGAGGTAGTCCGGCGTCCTGTGCTCGCCCTTGCGCAGGCTGATGAAGCGGATGTCGAGGTCGAGCCCCGATGCCGCCGCCATCTGGTGCACGATCGTCCCGCTGGTGCGGGTGGAGGTCCAGAGGATCGGCTTCATTGCGCCTGGTCTCCAGCCAGGGCGATGCAGGCGAAGGCGACCTTCGCCTCGGTCGGCACGCCGAAGCGCGCGGTGTGGCGCGCCGGCAGTCCGTTCGGGAAGTGCTTCACGTATTCCGCGTTGCATTCGGCGTAATCGGCCGGGTCCGTGATCAGCATGGTCACCTGCACCGCGCGGCCGAGGCTGCTGCAGGCCTCGCGCAGGATGCTGTCCACCATGGCGAGGGCGTTGCGCGTCTGCTCCGCCGCCGTCGCCCCGCGGTCGATGCCGCGGGACGGGTCATGCGGGGCGGAATGGCCGGAGACGAAGACCAGGCCGCCCGCGCGCGTCGCCCGGCTGAACGGGCGGCGCTCGCCGGGGGCGGGGTGGCCGAAGATGTCGAAGGGCGCGGCGCTCACGCCAGGCCTTCGGCGGCGAGCACGCGCTGCACCGCCGGCCGCGCCTTCATCCGCGCGTAGTGTGCCGCGACATTGGCCGGCAGTTCCCTGCCGAGGCGGCCGTTCCACCAGAAGGAGAGGTAGAACAGCGCGGCGTCGGCAAAGGAATAGGTGCCGACCAGCCATTCCTTGCCGTCCAGCACCTTGTCCATCAGCGCGAGGCCCTTGGCGAAGATCTCCTCCCCGCGCGCCTTCACCGCGGCGTGGTCGGCCTCGTTCGGCGCGAAGTTCGCCGGGCGGAAGATGCGGGAGAAGCCCTGCATGTGCATCGTCGCGACGCAGTAGTCGGTGCATTCCAGCGCGCGCGCCTGCGCGTCCATGCCGGAGGGCATCAGCGACGCGGTCGGGAAGCGCGAGGCCAGCCAGAAGGCGATGGCGGGGAATTCGGTCAGCACGGAGCCGTCGTCGCGCTCCAGCGTCGGCACCTTGGACTTGGGGTTGATGCCGGTGAAGTCGGGCTTGAACTGCGCACCCTCCCGCAGGTTGACCAGCACCGCCTCATAGGGCGCGCCGATTTCCTCGAGCAGCACGTGGATGCCGACCGAGCAGGCACCGGGAGAGTAGTAGAGCTTCATGCGCGACGTCCTCGCCGTTTCGCCGCCCGATGGCGGCCGGGCGGGAGGATCGGGCGGGCGCCGGGGCTTGGCAAGGCGTGGTGGGGGGCGCCGCGGCTGACGCCGCCCCGTAGCTGCGGGAACTCAGACCAGTGGTTTCCGAAGGGCCGGTTGGCCATGGGAAAGCGTGGGCGGGGGAGTTTGAGAGGGGCTCTGCCCCATGGGCGCGAAGATCGGAGGGGCGCTGCCCCTCCGAGCCACCCCGCCAGGGGCCGGCGGGCCCCTGGACCGCGGCGAGTTGGCGCCCTGCATGGCGCGACAGGATGCGCCCGGATACGTCGGGCCCAACCTCGTGGCCGGCGCCAGGTGATGGTTTCCAAAGGCCTTTCGGCCTTTGGTGGGGTGAGGTTCGGAGAGGGGCAAAGCCCCTCTCCGGTTGCCATCCTCGCGCCCATCGGGCGCCGCCCCTCTCGACGCGCCTGCGCAGCCCGTTCAGCGCCGCCGTGCCAGCCAGACCGTGTGGCCACCGCAGTCCGGGTCTTCGACGGCGTGCGCCGCGACCTCGAAGCCGTGGGCCGCCAGCAGCGCCCGGTATTCCGCCGGGTCGAGGCTGGCGTGATAGAGCGGCTCCCCGCCATAGCTTCCCATCGCCACGCCATGCGCCGGGCCGGAGGTGAACATCAGCGCCGCGCCGGGCGCCGCATGGGCGCGGAAGACCGGGAACATGGCGCGCTGGTCCTCATGGTCCAGGTGGAAGAAGCTGTCCCAGGCGAGCAGCCCGTCGAAGGCCCTGCCCAGCGCCAGGCCGCGCATGTCCGCGACCTGCCAGTCCCCGTCCGGGAATCGTTCCCGGCACATGGCGATCATTTCCGGCGAGGAATCGATGCCGGTGACGTCATGGCCCTGGCGGACCAGGTGGCCGGCGATCGGTTCGCCGGCGCCGCAGCCGATGTCGAGGATGCCGGCCGGCGCCGGGATCAGCGCCAGGAAGCGGGCGAGCCAGGCGCCCTCCATCAGCGTGGTGCCGCGATCCGCGGCCCAGGCGCGGGCGTGGCGGCGGTAGAGGCCGACGATCCGCGCTGCCTCCGCCTCGCTCAATTGAACAGGGAGGAGACCGAGGATTCCTCGCTGATGCGCTTCATCGCCTCGGCGAGCAGCGGCGCGATGGTGAGCTGGCGGATGTTGCGCGAGACACGCACCGCCTCGGTCGCCTGGATGGAATCCGTGACGGTCATCATCTCGATCGGCG
The DNA here is from genome assembly GCF_018129005.1 of Neoroseomonas eburnea. Taxonomy (GTDB): domain Bacteria; phylum Pseudomonadota; class Alphaproteobacteria; order Acetobacterales; family Acetobacteraceae; genus Neoroseomonas; species Neoroseomonas eburnea. Next base: position 107,140 of record NZ_JAAEDL010000015.1, on the reverse strand, counting down.
CAGCGCCGATGCGCGCGACCGCGCCACCCGAGAAGACGCCGTGCGTGACGTAGACGCCGGCCGACTTGGCGCCGTTCTTCAGCAGGGCTTCGGCCGCGTTGCAGAGGGTGCCGCCGGAATCGACGATGTCGTCCACCAGCAGGCAGTGGCGGCCCTCGACCTCGCCGATCACGTTCATCACTTCCGACACGCCGGCGCGCGGGCGGCGCTTGTCGATGATGGCGAGATCGACGCCGAGCCGCGCAGCGATCGCGCGGGCGCGCACCACGCCGCCGACGTCGGGGGAGACGATCATCAGCTCCCGCCCGTTATAGCGGTCCTGGATGTCGCGCGAGAACAGCGGCGCGGCGAACAGGTTGTCCACGGGGATGTCGAAGAAGCCCTGGATCTGCGCGGCGTGCAGGTCCATCGTCAGCACGCGGTCCGCACCGGCCTCGGTGATCAGGTTCGCCACCAGCTTGGCGCTGATCGGCGTGCGGCTGCCGCTCTTCCGGTCCTGCCGCGCATAGCCGAAATAGGGGATCACCGCGGTGATGCGGCGCGCGCTGGCGCGGCGCAGCGCATCGAGCGTGATCAGCAGCTCCATCAGGTTGTCATTCGCCGGGTAGCTTGTGGACTGCACCACGAACACGTCCTCGCCGCGGACGTTCTCGTGGATCTCCACGAACACCTCCATGTCCGCGAAGCGGCGGACCGAGGCATTGGTCAGCGGCAGGCCGCAGGCGGCGGCGACGGCCTCGGCAAGCGGCCGGTTGCTGTTGCAGGCGACGATCTTCATGGCCGAGGGGCTCCGGGCGCCGTGGCGCGGGCGGGGTCGGGGGGCGGCCGGTTCGTAGCAACGTGACGATGATGTGTAAATCAGCCCGCCATACCCTCGCCGCAGGTCAGCGCCACGCTATGCGCCGGAAGGGACGGGACACTGCATGCGATTGGCCGCCGGTCTGCTGGGTTTGACGCTCCTTGCGCTGCCGGCCGCGGCGCAGACGGGGCGGCACTACGATTCCGCCGGCCGAACGGTCGGCCGGACCGAGGGCAGCACCAGCCAGCGCCACTACGATGCCGCGGGTCGCCTGGTCGGGCGTTCGGAGTCGCGGGGCGACACCACCCGCCGCTACGATTCGTCCGGCCGGCTGCAGGGGCGAAGCGAGCAGCGCGGCGACACGGTGCGGCACTATGATTCTTCCGGCCGCTCGGTCGGCCGCACCGAATGGCGCGGCGACACAGCCCGGATCTACGATTCCTCGGGCCGCAGCCAGGGGCGCATCGAGCGCAGCGGCGACGGCTGGCGGCGCTACGACGCGCAGGGCAGGCTGGTCGGGCGGGGCACCGGCACGCCGCCGGCGCAGTAGGCCCCGCATCGCGTGGCGGCTACTTGGCCTGCTTGCCGACCAGGCCCTTCACCTCGTCCATCGCCTCGGCGAAGCGCTTGTTGAGCAGACCGAGCGCCTCGCTGTTCGAGCGTTGGATCAGTTCGGCCAGCTCCTGGAGGTTGGCGACCGCTTTCTCGTAGGTGGATTTGGCGAGCTCGGCCTGCTTCGCGGCCTTGTCCTGCGGCGCATCGGTGGCGGACAGCGCCTTCATCGCCTCGGTCATTTCGGCGACCGACTGCTGAAGGATCTCCATGTGGCGGCGGGCGACCGCCTGGGCGCCTTCGAGGGCGACGCGGTTGGCGGCCGAGAACGCCTCGATGTTCTTCCGCTGCGCGGCCGCCAGAGCCTCCATGTCCGGCATCGCCGGGATCGACGGCATCTTGAAGTCGGACAGCATCTTGAAGACGTCCATGTCGGGCTTGAAGCCGAAACGGTCAGACATCGTGCACTCCTCCTGGCCTCTCGGCAGCCTAGATCATCGACGCGCCCGTGTAATCGGAATGATGCGTGACGCCGGAATTAGGAGACGCAGCGTCAAGCCTCGGCGTTCGGCGGCACAGGCGCGGGTGCGTCCCTCGGCATCAGGCGCAGGCTGCGCGCCACCTGTTCGGCGCGGTCGAGCGCGCGGTCGAGCGCCGCCATGGTCGGGCCGAGATCCTCGGTCCCGTCCGCCGCCCAGGCGCGCACGGTGGCGAGCCACACGCCGGTCAGGCCAAGCGCGAAGGCGCGGCGCTGGCAGCCTTCGCCGCCGATCTCCGCGGCATCCAGCATCCAGCGCATCGACACCCCGACATGCGGCGCGAGCAGCATCGCGAGCCCCGGGTCCCGCCGCATGTCGGCCAGCAGGCGCAGAATGCCGTCGCGGTGCGGCTGCATCGCATCCAGCCGCCGCATCAGCACGTCGAACAGCCGGTCCCGCGCCAAGCCGCCCTGCCCGGGCACGGTGCCGGCCAGCACCGCGCGGTCCATCAGCCGGCCGTGGAGGAGCAGCAGGTCGAAGCGGGTGGCGAAGCGGGCCCGCAGGTCAGCCGCCGGCAGGCCGGATTCGGCGGCGAGCCGCCCCATCGTCAGGCCCGGCCAGCCATGCGCGGCCACCACCCGCCAGAGGGCGGCGATCAGGGCGTCGTCTTCGGTCTCGCTCATCGGCGCAGGATAGGGGGCGACGGGGTCAGCCCGCCAGTTCGCGCGCGCGGTCCGTCGCTGCCTTGATCGCCTGCGACATCAGCCCGGGCCAGGCATCGGGCGCCATCAGCACGTTCAGCGCCCGTTCGGTGGTGCCCTTGGGGCTGGTGACGGCCTTGCGAAGGTCCGCCGCGTCCTGCGTGCTGGCGGCGAGCAGCGCGCCGGACCCCGCCACCGTCGCACGCGCCATGCGGCGGGCGAGGTCGGGGGGCAGGCCCTGTTCGATCGCCGCCTTCTCCATCACCTCGGCGAGCAGGAACACATAGGCCGGACCGCCGCCGGACACCGCCGTGACCGGGTTGATCTGGTCCTCCTCCTCCACCCAGGCGACCTCGCCCACCGCCCGGAGCAGCGCATCGGCGAGCGCCTTCTGCGCCGCGGTCACGCCCGGCGCGGCGTAGCCCACGGTGAAGCCCTGCCGCACGGCGGCCGGGGTGTTCGGCATGGCGCGCACCACGGCGGCCTGCGCGCCCAGCGCCTCGCGCATCGAGGCCACCGACCGTCCGGCCATGATCGAGACGAACAAGGTCTCCCCGGTTGCGAAACGAGCATAGGCCGGCAATGTCGTGGGCGCTTCCTGCGGCTTGATCGCCAGCACCACCGCGCCCGGGCGGAAATCCGCCGGGATGGCGGCAGCGTCGGGGACGATGGTGGCGCGGCCGGCGAAGGCGGCGGCGGCCTGGGCATGGGGCTCGACGACCACGGCGCGGGAGAGGCCACGCTCCAGCCAGCCGGACAGCATGGCGCCGCCCATCTTGCCGCAGCCGATGAGAAGGAGGTCTGGGAGGGTGCTCGTCATGGGCGCACGGTGGCGCCGGGCGCGGCGGGCCGCAAGGTCGGGGGAGGGGAACCTCCCCCGATCCCCCTCCCTTCTTTGGCACCTGGGAACTGACATTGGAGGTCAGTCCCCAGGTGCCAAAGAAGGTTGAGGGGGGTTCGGGGGGAGAAGTTCCCTTCTCCCCCCGGCTTCTCAGGCTTCGCCCACGCAATCCAGCATCGACGCCGCCAGCGCTTCCGCCGGCGGTTTCCCGCCCCAGAGCACGAACTGGAAGGCGGGGAAGAAGCGCTCGCACTCGGTGATGGCGATATCCACCATGTCCTCGAGGCTTTCCGCGCTGGCGCTCGGCGATCCGCGCAGCAGGACCGAGTGGCGGAAGACCGGCACGCCGTCCTCCGCCTCGATGCCGAAATGGCCGATCCACAGCCGGTCGTTCGCCAGGGCGAGCAGTTCATAGAGCTTCTCGCGCCGTTCCGGCGGCACCTTCATGTCGAAGGCGCAGGTGAAGGCCATGGCGCTGATCTCATGCGACCAGGAAAAGTGCAGACCGTAGTCGCACCACTTCCCCGGAGCCTCGGCGGCCATCTCCCCGTCCGAACGGCGCTCGAAGGCCCATTCATTGGCAGCGATGATCTGTTCGAGGATATCGAGGGGGTTCGAGGAACGGTCGCGGTCCAGACCGAGTGAGGCGGACATGCGGCACCTCCTTGCCCGAGGTCACCGCCCGGGCACCACAACATATGGTGGTGCGAATCGGGCGGCCAGATACAACGGGAGACTACGCAGACGCGAAAAGGCGCCGCAAGCCCGCTGAAGTTGCAAACTTGTCTTCAGGATTCGGGTGAGGATTCCGCGCCAGCCTCAAGCTCCGCAAGGCGGTGCTCCAGGGCGGCCACCCGCGCCTCCAGCGCCTCGGCCTGTTCGCGGGCCCGGCGGGCGACCTCCATGGCGGCGTCGAGTTCCTCCCGCTTCACCAGGTCCAGGCGGCGGACCACGGCCTCCGCCTGGGATTTCGCCATCGCCTCGGCCTCGTTGCGCAGGCCCGCCAGCACCGAGAAGGCGCCGCCGGCCACGCCGGCCAGGTCGTCCATGAATTTCGCGCGACCGCCTTCGCCAGCCATGCTGCCCTCCTGTTGCGCCCGTTCGCCTTGCCGGGCCATCCTGCCGGGGCCTATACCCCCGGCGCCCTGTCCTCAAGGGTTTCGCCCTAACAAGGCCGCGCTGCGGAACGACCGGATCATGCACATCGTCACCGGCGGGGCCGGATTCATCGGCTCCAACCTGGTCGCGGCGCTCTGCGCCCGCGGTGAGGAGGTGGTGGTGGTGGACCGCCTGCGCCAGGGCCTGAAATGGCGCAACCTGGCGAAGCACCCGATCGCCGCGATCGTCACGCCGGAGGAACTGCACGCCTTCCTGGCGAGGAAGCCGCCGGTGAAGGCGCTGTTCCACATGGGCGCGATCAGCGCGACCACCGAGACGGATGGCGACCTGGTGGCGGCGACCAACATCTCGTTGCCGCAGCGCCTGTGGGACTGGTGCGCGGATGCGGGGGTGCCATTCATCTATGCGTCGTCCGCCGCGACCTATGGCGACGGCAACCTCGGCTTCGAGGACGACCTGCGGCCCGAGGCACTCGCCCGGCTGCGGCCGCTGAACCTGTATGGCTGGTCGAAGCTCGCCTTCGACCGGCGGGTGGCGCAGATGCTGGCACTCGGCCACAAGCGGCCGCCGCACTGGGCGGGGCTGCGCTTCTTCAACGTCTATGGCCCGAACGAGCACCACAAGGGCCGCATGGCCTCGGTAGTGCTGCACAAGTTCAACCAGATCATGAAGGGCGAGGCGGCGACGCTGTTCGCCTCGGACCGCGAAGGCATCGCGGACGGGGAGCAGAAGCGCGACTTCGTCCATGTGCGGGACTGCGTCGCTGCGATGCTGTGGCTGGAGGGCAATCCGCAGGCCTCGGGCCTCTACAACATCGGTTCGGGGCAGGCGCGGACCTTCCTCGACCTGACGCGGGCGATCTATGCGGCGCTCGGCCGCAACGCGGATATCCGCTTCATCCCGATGCCGGACGACCTCAAGGGCAAGTACCAGTACTTCACCGAGGCCCGCATGGAGCGCCTGCGCGCGGCAGGTTTCACGCAGCCGCCGACGACGCTCGAGGACGGCGTGCGCTCCTATGTCCGAGACGTGCTGACGAACGCCGAGGACCCCTTCGCCTGATGATGTTCGCCATTCCCTTCCCCGTGATCGACCCGGTGCTGGTCGAGATCGGCCCCTTCGCCATCCGCTGGTACGCGCTCGCCTACATCACCGGCATCCTGCTCGGCTGGCGGCTGGCGCGCGTGCTGGTGCAGCGCACGCCGCAGGTCGCGACGCCCGAGCAGGTGGACGAGTTCATCACCTGGGTGACGCTCGGCATCATCCTCGGCGGGCGGTTCGGCTACGTGCTGTTCTACCGGCCGGGCTACTACGTCACCGCGCCGTGGGAGGCGCTGTACCTGTGGCACGGCGGCATGTCGTTCCACGGCGGGGCGCTCGGCGTCATTGTCGCGATGTTCCTCTTCGCGCGCCGCAACGGGCTCGACTGGGTGGCCTTCGCGGACCGGGTGGTCTGCGTGGTGCCGATCGGGCTGTTCCTCGGCCGCTGCGCCAATTTCATCAATGGGGAGCTGTGGGGCCGCGTCGCGCCGGAGGTGCCCTGGGCCATGGTCTTCCCGACCGGCGGGCCGGAGCCGCGTCATCCCTCCCAGCTCTACCAGGCCTTCCTGGAGGGGATCTGCCTCTTCGCCCTGCTGATGATCCTGGCGCGCAGCGAACGCATCCGGTCGCGGCCCGGCGTGCTTTCCGGCGTCTTCCTGGCGGGGTACGGGGTCGCGCGCATCATCGGCGAGTTCTTCCGCCAGCCCGACGCGCATCTCGGCTTCCTCTTCGCCGGCGCGACCATGGGGCAGTTGCTGTCGCTGCCGATGATCCTGGTCGGCGCCTGGCTGATCCTCCGCGCCAAGGAACGCCATGCCTGACCCCGCGCCCCCGGCCGGGCGCGACGGCGCGACGACGGGGCGCGAGGCGGAGCGGCTCGACCGCTTCATGGCTCGCGCCGCGGCGGCCTACTACGCGGGGCGCGAGCCCTTCGGCAGCGGGGGCGATTTCACCACCGCGCCGGAGATCACCCAGGCCTTCGGCGAATGCCTCGGCCTCTGGGCGGCGATCGCCTGGGAGGCGATGGGCCGGCCCGATCCGGTGGTCCTGGCGGAACTCGGCCCCGGCCGCGGCACGCTGATGGCCGACGCGTTGCGCGCGATCGCGGAAATGGCGCCCGGCTTCCGAGCGGCGCTGCGCGTCCATCTGGTCGAGACCTCTCCCCGGCTGCGCGAGATGCAGGCGGCGCGACTGGCCGGCACGGTCACCGCCTGGCACGACGGGATCGGCTGGCTGCCCTCCGGTCCGGCCATCATCCTCGGCAATGAATTCCTCGACGCCCTGCCGATCCGGCAGTTCGTCCGCCGCGGCGAGGGCTGGATGGAACGCTTCGTCGCCGATGGCGCCTTCGTCGAGCGCCCCGCCCTCGACCCGCCGCCCCTGCCGGCGGAAGCCGAGGAGGGCGCGGTGCAGGAGGTGAACGAAGCCGCCCGCGCCATCGCGGCCGCGCTCGGGGCACGGCTGGCGGCGCAGGGCGGGGTGGCGCTGTTCCTCGACTACGGGCCGGAGAAGGGTGGCCTGGGCGACAGCCTGCAGGCCATGGCGGGGCACGGGCCGGCCGACCCGCTCGGGGTTCCGGGGGCGGCCGACATCACGGCCCATGTCGATTTCGCCGCGCTCGCCGCCGCTGCCCGGGCGGCAGGCGCCGCGGTGCAGGGACCGCTGCCGCAGGGCGTCTTTCTCGGCAGGCTCGGGCTGTTCAGCCGGGCGGCCATGCTCGCCCGCATGGACCCGCGGCACGCGACCCGCCACCTGGCCGCCGCGCAGCGCCTTGCCGCGCCGGAACACATGGGGCGGCTGTTCAAGGTGGTCTGTCTCTGTCATCCGGGTCTGCCGACCCTGCCCGGATTCGAGGACACCTGATGGCCGAGAAGGTTGCCGCCGCGACTCTCAGCGCCCAGCCCGGCCTGGCGCATGGTTTCTTCACCCGCCGGGGAGGCGTCTCCGGCGGGTCCTTCGCCGCGCTGAACTGCTCGCTCTCGGGCAGGGACGACCCGGATGCGGTGCGCGAGAACCGCCGCCGCGCGGCCGATGCGCTCGGCCTGCCCGGTGCCGCGCTGGTCGGGCTGACGCAGGTGCATGGCGATGCGGTGGCGGTGCTCGAAACCCCCTGGCCGGAGGATCGGCGCCCGAAGGCCGATGCCCTGGTGACGCGGCGGCCCGGTCTCGCTCTCGGCATCGTGACGGCGGATTGCGCACCGGTGCTCTTCGCCGACCCGGCGGCGGGGGTGATCGGTGCCGCCCATGCCGGCTGGCGTGGTGCCGTCGGCGGCGTGCTGGAGGCGACGATCGAGGCGATGCTCGCCATCGGCGCCCGGCGCGCCCGCATCCTGGCGGTGGTCGGCCCCTGCATCCGCCAGCCTTCGTATGAGGTCGCCGCCGACCTGCGCGATGCCGTGCTGGCGCGCGACGCCGCCGATGCGCGCTTCTTCGCGGAGGGCCTGCGCGAGGACCGCTGGCAGTTCGACCTCGCCGGCTATTGCGCCGCGAGGCTGGTCGCCGCCGGCGCCGCGGTGGAGGTGACGCCGCACGACACCCTGCCCGACGAAGCGGCCTTCTTCAGCCATCGCCGCAACACCCTGGCCGGCGGCGGCCCGATCGGCCACCAGCTCTCCGCCATCGCCCTGACCGGCTGATCGCCCCCTTGCAAGCGCCCCTGCCGCGCCAATAAGGACGCCATGCCCTATGTGGTCATGTTCTGCGCCCTGGCGCTTCTCACCCTCCTGGCGACCTGCGTCGCCCTCATCTGACGTGCCCGTGATCGCGGGTCCGGGGGCGCGCACGCCCCCGGCGGGGGTCCAGGGGGCGGCGCCCCCTGGCCATTCCAAGCAGGAGTTCTCGCTGACGATGCGTTCCTTCTTCCGCCTCGGCGTCCTGCTCCTGGTCGCGCTTCTCCCGGCCTGTGGCGACCTGCCGCAGCCCTTCCGGGGCAATCCCGGCGGCCAAGCCGGGGCGCTCGCGGCCCCGCCGGCCTATCGCTTGGCCATTCCCATCCCTGCCGAGGCGCTGCTGACCGGGGCCCAGGCCACGGGCTTCGCCGAGGCGCTGTCCACCGCCCTGCTGGCCGCCGAGGTGCCGGCGGCGGTGGACAACGCCCCCTTGCCGCTCGACTGGCGCCTGACGGTGGAGGCACGCCTCCAGGGTGGTGCGGTGGTGCCGCGCTACAGCCTGACCGACCCGGATGGCCGCCCGCAGGGGCAGGTCGAGGGCGCTCGCATTCCGGCGCGCGACTGGTCCGATGCGAATCCGGAAGTGCTGCGCCGGGCCGCCCGCGATGCCGCCCCGCGCATCGCCGACCTGCTGCTGCGCGCCGAGGCGGCGGCGAAGGGCATGGACCCGGCCGCCCTGGCCGTCGCCGGCCCGCCGCGCATCTATGTGCCTGCCGTGCGCGGCGCGCCGGGCGACGGCAACCAGGCGCTGACCGCAAGGCTGCGGGAGGCGCTCGGCCAGCATGGCATGGTGGTGCAGGATGTCGCCGAGGGCGCCCGCTTCGCGGTGACCGGGCAGGTCAGCGTGGTGCCGCAGCCGCAGACCCGGACCCAGCGTGTCGAGCTTCTCTGGACCGTCTCCCGCCAGGATGGGGAGGATCTCGGCCGCGTGCTCCAGCTTAACGAGGTGCCGCAGGGCGTGCTGGAGCGCTTCTGGGGCGATGTCGCCTTCGCCGCGGCGACCGAGGCGGCGGGCGGCGTGCGGACGGTGGTGGCCAATGCCGGCGGTTTCCCGGCGCAACCCGGGGCCGCACCGCGCGGGCAGGCGCCGCAGCAGGGGCAGGGCCTGGCCATGCCCCGGCAGCCGGGCAGCCTGCCGCAGCCGCGGCCAGCGCAGGAGTGATACGAGCGGCACGAGTTCTTGACTCGTGCCGAGGCCGCGACGGATCCCCGGTCACCTTGCCTTGCAAGGTGACCGGGGATCCGGAATGCGGCCCGCCGGTGGTCCGGCGAAGCCAAGCAAACCGGAGGTTTGCGCCCGGCGTCTGAGGGCACGAAAAGCATCACGCCAACGGTCACGAATAGCGGCCGCTGGCATGAGTCGGGCGCCCTCCGGACCGCCCCCCGCGAGGCGGGGCGCCGCATAGCTGGGCGAGGCGGCCTGCGCCAACCTCCGCCGGAGGAGCTTCGGCGGTAAGGCGGGTCGGGTCCCCCGGGCATGCGGCTGCTCCGGGGGCCGCCCATCACCCGCCGAGGAAGAAGTCCGCCAGCAGCTTCACGTTCAGGGCCACGATCACCGCCGCGCAGGCCCAGCCGAGCACGAGCTGCCAGCGCGGTGCGCCGAGCGCGCCGAGCCGCCTGTCCCGCGCGAACATCATCAGCGGGATGACCGCGAAGGGGAGCTGCAGGGACAGGATCACCTGAGACAGGATCAGCAGGTGCGCCGTGCCCGAGGCGCCCTGCATCCAGGTGACCACCACCGCCGGCACGATGGCGATCAGCCGCGTCACCAGCCGGCGCGTCACGGCCGGCAGGCGGAAGCGCAGGAAGCCTTCCATCACCACCTGGCCCGAAAGCGTCGCCGTCACCGTGGCGTTCAGACCGCAGAGCAGCAGCGCCACGGCGAAGAGCGTCGCCGCCATCCCGCTGCCGAGCAGCGGCGACATGAGCTGATAGGCATCGCCGATCTCGGCGACTTCCGTGTTGCCGGTGGTGTGGAAGGTGGCCGCCGCCGTGATCAGGATGGCGGAGTTGATCAGCAGCGCGAGCGCGAGCGCGATGGTGCTGTCGATGGTGGCGAAGCGGATCGCCTCCTTCTTTCCCGCCTCGTCCATGCGCCAGGCGCGGGACTGCACCACCGCGGTATGGAGGTAGAGGTTGTGCGGCATCACCGTGGCACCGAGGATGCCCATGGCGATGAAGAGCTGCCTCTCATCCGTCACGATCGAGGCGGCCGGGATGTAGCCCCGCAGGACGTCGCCCCAGACCGGGTGGGACAATGCGATCTGCACCGCGAAGCAGCCGAAGATCAGCAGGATGAAGCCGAAGACCAGCGCCTCCAGCCAGCGCACGCCCTTGTTCTGCAGCCAGAGGATCAGGAAGGCGTCGAAGGCCGTCAGCATCACGCCGTAGAGCAGGGGGATGCCGAACAGCAGCTCGAGCGCGATGGCGGTGCCGATCAGCTCGGCGAGGTCGGTGGCGCAGATCGCCACCTCGGCGAGCGCCCAGAGCGGATAGGCGACGGGCTTCGGGAACCGTTCGCGGCAGAGCTGCGCGAGATCCCGCCCCGTGGCGATGCCGATGCGCGCGCAAAGCGCCTGCAGCAGGATCGCCATCAGCGAGGAGACCAGCGCGACGGCGAGCAGCGTGTAGCCGAAGGCCGAGCCGCCGGCGAGCGAGGTCGCCCAGTTGCCGGGGTCCATGTAGCCGACGGCGACCAGGTAGCCCGGCCCCATGAAGGCGAAGAGCTTGCGCAGAAAGCCGCCCGCATTGGGGACATGCACGCTGCGATGGACCTCCGGCAGGCTCGGGGGGCCGGCGGGCGACGCTACGGCGGCATCCGAAGGTGGGGTCATGCCAAGCCTCTGAAATTTAGCCTAGGCTAAGTTACGTGTGGCTGGCTATCAAGCCTTTCAAGCCGGAGCCCGAACCAGCCCGATGCGATCCCGTGCCGCCGAGCGGACCCTGCCCCCCGCGGATGAGCACGCCGCCCGCTTCGCCCGCCAGCGCGAGGCCGACCGCAGCGCCACCGCCGAGGACTATGTCGAGCTGATCGCCGACCTGCTGCGGGAGGAAGGGGAGGCGCGGGCGGTGGACCTCGCCCGGCGCATGGGCGTTTCCCAGGCCACGGTCACCGCGACGATCGGCCGGCTGCAGCGCGACGGGCTGGTCGAGACCAAGCCCTATCGCGGCCTGTTCCTCACGGCGGCGGGGCAGGAGATGGCGGCGATCGCCAAGGCGCGGCACGAGCTGGTGGTGCGCTTCCTGATCGCCATCGGCCTCGATGCGGAAACGGCGGAGGAGGATGCCGAGGGGCTGGAACACCATGCCAGCGAGAAGGCCCTGGCCGCCTTCGCCCGTTTCCTGGCCATGCGCGAGGACGACGCCGGATGAGCGCCATCTGGTCGATCGGCGAACTGGCCCGGGAAACCGGCGTGAAGCCGACGACGATCCGCTGGTATGAGCAGGAGGGCTGGCTGCCGCCGCCGGCGCGCACCGCCGGCGGGCATCGCGCCTATGGGGTGGCGCATCTGCGCCGGCTGGGCTTCATCCGCCACGCGCGGGAACTCGGATTCGGCAGCGAGGCGATCCGGGCGCTGCTCGACCTCGCCGACCATCCGGAGGCTGATTGCGGTGCGGTGCATGCCATTGCGCTGGCGCAGATCCGCGAGATCGACGCCCGCCTGCGGCGGCTCGAGGCACTGCGGGGGGAGTTGCAGCGGATGGCCGCAAGCTGCGCCGGCGGGGTGGCCGGCGATTGCCGCATCATCGAGACGCTGGCGGATTTCGCGCACGGCCATTGCGAGGACCCGACGCACGGCAAGCCATGACGGGCGCGCCGGCCGCGCGGCCCCAGCGCGAGGCGGCGGCAGGCGGCGGGTCCCGCCCTCATGGGCGGGACATGAACCTCGCCCTCGCAAGCGTCAAATGAAGCGGGGGGTGGGCAATGAAAAGGGCGGCCGCCCGACCGGGTGCCGCCCTGTTTCCGACCCCCGCCGGGGAAAGCCGGGCTCAGGCCGCCTTCTTGGCCTGGGCGCGCACGATCCGGCGCTTCAGGCTGATGGCTTCCTCGGCCAGCTTCCGGTCGGGCGTGCCGAGCAGGAAGGCATCGAGCCCGCCATTGTGCTCCACCGTGCGGATGCCGGTGGTGGACAGGCGGATCTTCACCTGGGTGCCGAGCACGTCGGACCAGAAGGAGGTTTCCTGCAGGTTGGGCAGGAAGCGCCGGCGGGTCTTGTTGTTGGCGTGGCTGACGTTGTTGCCCGTCAGGACGCCCTTGCCGGTGATGCCGCAGCGGCGGGCCATGGCGAAAATCCCGAAATGCTGAAGGCGCGCGGACAGGACCCGCGCGCGGGTGGAAGCCAGGAAGGCGCGGTGTGTGGCCCAGCCGGGCCGGAACGTCAAGTCCGGCGCGCGGGCCGCCGCGTCACATCTGCGGCGAGCCGGGCGGCGGGGCGCGGCGGGCGTCGGAGAGTTCCCCGCTCTCGACCGAGGCCAGGGCGTTGCGCAGCACCGCCGCGACCGCCCGGTCGTCCATGGTCCGGGCCAGCAGCCCCAGGGCGCCGCCGAGCAGGGCGGAGGCGATGGAGATCGGCGCGATGCGCTGCTCCATCATGTACTCGATCGCCTTGTCCACGACCGAGCCGGCGTGGCTCAGATCCTCGGGGGCCATGCCCGCGGGGTCGTGCTGCATGCGGCGTTCTCCTTCTTCGTCGAGAGCAGATGGGGCCTGCCGCGGCGCGGCGGAACCCCCGTTGGGCCAGGGTCAGGCAAGCGCCTCGGCGGCGCGGCCGCGGGGGCGGTCGAGATCGGCCTCGGCCTGGGCGCGGGCGGCGGCCTCGGCGGCCGCCACGGCCTGGGCCTGGCGGCGCCACATCTCGGCATAGAGGCCGTCCGCGGCGATCAGGCTGGCATGGGTGCCGCGTTCGGCGATGCGGCCATCCTGCAGGACGATGATCTCATCCGCCTCGACCACGGTGGACAGGCGGTGGGCGATGACCAGCGTGGTGCGGTTGCGGGAGACGTCGCGCAGCGCGGCCTGGATTTCCTGTTCCGTGCGCGTGTCGAGCGCGCTGGTAGCCTCGTCCAGGATCAGGATGCGCGGGTCCTTGAGGATGGTGCGCGCGATCGCGACGCGCTGCTTCTCCCCGCCCGAGAGCTTCAGCCCGCGCTCGCCGACCCGTGTCGCATAGCCTTCCGGCAGGCGGAGCACGAAGTCGTGCACCTGGGCATGTCGGGCGGCGGCCTCGACCTCCGCGTCGCTCGCGCCAGGCCGGCCATAGGCGATGTTGTAGCGGATGGTGTCGTTGAACAGCACGGTGTCCTGCGGCACCACGCCGATCGCCGCGCGCAGGCTGGCCTGGGTCACGTCGCGCACGTCCTGGCCGTCGACCGTCACGCGCCCGCCGGTGGCGTCGTAGAAGCGGAACAGCAGGCGGGAGATGGTGGACTTGCCCGCCCCTGTCGGCCCGACGATCGCCAGCATCCTGCCCGGCGGCACGGTGAAGGAGACGCCCTTCAGGATCTCCCGGTCCGGGCGGTAGCCGAAGCGGACATCCTCGAAGCGGATCTCGCCCGCGCCCCTTGCCAGCGCCGGCGCGCCGGGGGCGTCGCGGACCTCGGCCGGGACTTCGAGCAGTTCGAACATCTGCTCCATGTCCGTCAGCCCCTGCTTGATCTCGCGATAGGCGAAACCGAGGATGTTCAGCGGCAGATAGAGCTGGATCAGGTAGGTATTGACCATCACCAGGTCGCCCACCGTCATCGTGCCCCTGGCGATGCCGGACCCCGCCAGCAGCATCGTCACCGTCAGGCCGATCGCCATGATCAGCGCCTGGCCGGCGTTCAGCATGTTCAGCGTCGTCTCGGACCGGACGTAGGCACGCTCGTAGCGTGTCAGGCTTTCCTCGTAGCGGCGGGCCTCATGCGTCTCGTTGCCGAAATACTTGACCGTCTCGTAGTTGAGCAGGCTGTCCACCGCCTTGGTGTTGGCCTCCTCGTCGACCGCGTTCATCGTGCGGCGGAAGCGCAGGCGCCAGTTGGTGAAGGCCAGCGTGAACGCCACGTAGGCGACGATGGTGCCGAGCATCGTCAGCGCGAAGGATGCGGCGAAGACCCACCACAGGATGACGGCGACGAACAGGATCTCGATGACGGTCGGGATGATGTTGAACAGCAGGAAGTTCAGCGAGGTGGCGATGCCGCGCACGCCGCGCTCGACCACGCGCGACAGCCCGCCCGTCGCGCGGTCCATGTGGAAGCGCATCGACAGCGCGTGCAGGTGCTCGAAGACCCGCAGCGCCACGCGGCGCCCGGCGCGCGCCTGCACCTTGGCGAAGACGGCGTTGCGCAGTTCCCCGAAGACCGAAGCCATGACGCGCAGCAGCCCGTAGCCGAGCAGCAGCGCCACCGGCACCGTGACCATGGCGCCGACGCCCTCCTTCGGCGCCAGCGCATCGACGGCGCGGGCATAGGCGATGGGCACCAGCACGTTCGCCGCCTTGGCCGCGGCCAGCAGCACCAGCGCGCCGACGACGCGGGCGCGAAGTTCCACCTCCCCCTTCGGCCAGAGATAGGGGGCGATACGGAGCAGGGCACGGAAATGCCCGCCATCGGCGCGGGGAGAGGAAGAGGGCACGCAGGAGAACTCCGGTCAGGCCTCGCGACATGGGGCGGACGGGCGCGAAGGGGAAGCGTCGGCGACGCATGGGCGCCATCCCGGCGCCGGATGCAAGCCCCGGTCGCCGGCCTGCGCAACTTTGCCCCTTGCCGCCCCGGGGGGGCGGCGCAAGCATTCCCCGTCCCAGCCGGAGCAATGCCATGAGCCAGAGCATCCCCGTCCTCGACCTCGGCCCATTGCAGGATGGCGCCCCCGGCGCGCTGGACAGGCTCGGCGAAGAACTCCGCCGTGCCTTCACCGAGGTCGGCTTCTACTTCGTGCGCAACCACGGCATCCCGCAATCCCTGCTGGACGACACCTTCGCCGCCGCCGAGCGCTTCCACGCCCAGCCGTTGGAGGCCAAGCTTGCGCTGAGGATCAACGAGCACAACATCGGCTACATGCCGATGCGTGGCGCCACCACGCGCGTGAACGCGGTGGGCGAGGTGGCGCGGCCCAACGCCAATGAGGCGGTGTTCTTCAAGCGCAACCTGCCGGCCGACCATCCGGACGTGGTGGCGAATGTCCGCTTCCGCGGGCGGAACCAATGGCCTGCCGGCCTGCCGGGCTTCAGGGAACAGGTGCTGGCGGCCTGCGACGCCTTCGAGGGGCTCGGCCTGCGGCTGCTGCCGATCTACGCCCGCGCGCTCGGCCTGCCGGCGGACCACTTCGCGCCCTTCTTCGCCGAACCGATGTACACGCTGCGCATGTCCCACTACCCGCAGCAGGAACCGGCGGCGCCTGAGAACGAGTACGGCATCGCGCCGCATGTCGACACCTCGTTCATGACCATCCTCGCGCAGAACCGCATCCCGGGCCTGTCGCTGCGCACGCAGGACGGCGACTGGATCGATGCGCCGGCGCCGGAAGGCGCGCTGCTGATCAACGGCGGGATGATGCTGCGCCGCTGGACCGACAACCGCTTCCTCGCGACGCCGCACCGCGTCATCAACCGTTCCGGCGAGGAGCGTTACGCCATCCCGTTCTTCATGGACGCCAGCTATCGCGCAGTGATGGCGCCGATCACGGCGGACGGCTCGCCGGGGCGGATGCAGCCGATCACCTATCCGGACTTCATGACCGGCTATCAGCGCGCGAACTTCCACCATGCGGCGGAGGCCGCGGGCGAGAAGGTCGAGCTGCAGGGCGCCTGAAGGGCGCTTGCCGGGCAGCTTTGCCTCCCCTCGGGGCGGGCACCCTGGAGTCATGGTTTCCAAAGGCCTTTCGGCCTTTGGCGGGAGGGGTCCGGGGAGGGCGGCGCCCTCCCCGGGGCTGTCTGGCCGCCGCCGCCCATGACCGCTACAGCAATGGCATGCCCGACCCCACCCTTCAGCGCCACATCGCCGCCTGCAACAACCTCGCCTCTCCTGCCGGGCTGATCCCCTTTCGGATCGGCGCGGCGCAGGTCGGCTGGGTGTCGGCCGAGCTGGCGCAGGCGCTGACCTTCCGCCCGCGCGACTTCCACTTCGACGCCGATGGCGTGGCGCTCGCCGCCCGGCTGCGCAGTGCGGGCATGCGCAGCGAGGCGCTGGCCCAGGCGCTGCCGTCCCTGGCCGCCGGCGGGTTCCTCCGCATCCGCGGCGAGGCCTTCGACGTGCGGGAGACCAGCACCGGCCCGACACTCGCGACGCTGGACCGCGGCGCGCTGCCGGCCTTCGGCGTGATGTCGCAGGGCGTGCACGTGAACGGCATCGTGCGGCGGGCGGACGGGCTGCACCTTTGGGTCGGCATCCGGGCGAAGGACAAGGCGGTGGCGCCCGGTCAGCTCGACAACATCGTCGCCGGCGGCATCCCGGCCGGGCTGACGCCGGAGGAGACGCTGGTGAAGGAAGCGGCCGAGGAGGCCTGCCTGCCGCCCGGCCTCGCCGCCACCGCGCGCCGCGCCGGCCGCGTCTCCTATGTCATGGCGAATGCCGAGGGACTGCGGCGCGACGTTCTGCACTGCTACGATCTCGAGATCCCCGAAGACGTCATTCCCCGCCCCGGCGACGACGAGGTGGAGCGCTTCGAGCTCTGGCCCGCCGGCCGCGTGCTGGATGCCGTGCGCGGCACCGACAGCGTGAAGTTCAACGTCAACCTGGTGCTGATCGACCTCTTCCTGCGCGAGGGGCTGGTCGAGGATCCGGATGGCAGCCTGCGCGCCGGGCTGGACCAGGGGCCCGACTGACACCGGCGGCACGAGTCACTGACGCGTGCCGAGGCCGCGAATGCGGCCCGCCGGCCGGCCGCATTCCGGGTGCCCGTCGCGGCCTCGGCCCGAGTCGAACGACCCGTGGCGTTGGTATGACGCCGGCCGGCCTGTCGGCTGACTCGGTATCCGGGTCCTGGTCTCGCGCGCGGCCGCCCCGTCGGCGCCGCGCGAATGCAACCGCCGCGCGCTGGACTCGCCAGCCCGTCCCGCCTCCCACTATATCCCTGACGGCGCCGGCTGGATCCGCCCTGCCCGGGACCCGAGGAGAGGAGAGGCGTGCAGCCATGTTGCGACTTCGTGCTTTCGCGAAGGCGGCCCTGCTCGCCTCGGTCAGCGTGCTGCCGGCCTGCGGCCTCACCGTCGAGCGCACGGATCGCGTGCAGGGACTCGAACGCAACCTCGCCGCCTCCGAGGCGCGCGGGCAGGAACTGACGGCCCGCGTCGGCGACCTCGAGCGCACGCTGGAGGCCGAGCGCCGCGCGCGCGGCGACCTCACCGCCGTGGAGCGCAGGCTCGCCGCCGCGCGCCGGGATCTCGGCACCGCGCAGCAGGGCCGAAGTGCCGCTGAACAGGACGCGGTCCAGCTCGCCCGGCGGCTGGAGGAGGAGAACCGCCGCCTCGCCGCCCTGCAGGGGGAGGCCGGCCAGTCCCAGGTGCAGCTCGAACAGCGCCGCGCCGCAGTGGCCGAGGCCGATCGTCGGCTCGCGGCCCTGCGTGACGAGACGGCGGCGCAGCAGCAGCGCCTCGGTACGCTGCGCGGCGATGCCGCGACGGCCGATGCGAGGCTCGCCGCCCTCAACGCCCGCGCGGCGGAGGAGGAACGCCGCTTGGCCGGCCTCGGCGAACGCAGCGTCGCGGAGGACCGGCGGCTTGCCGGCCTGCGCGAGGCCGCCGCCGCCGAGGAACGCCGCCGCGACACGCTGCGCGGCGAGGCCGCGGCGACCGAGCAGCGCCTGACCGGCCTGACCACGCGCGCCACCGCCGAGCAGCAGCGGCTCAACGACCTGCAGATGCGTGCCAACGAGCAGACCGTGCGCCTGCAGGAGCAGGAGACACGCCTCGCGGCCGTGCGGGAGGCGATGAACATCGCCCAGGGCGAGGCCGCCGCGCGCCGCCAGGCCGTGACGCAGCTCGAAGGCGAGGTCTCCCGCCTGACCGCGACACGTGACCAGACCGCGGCTGAGCTGCGGGGCCTGCAGAGCCGCGTCGCGGAACTTCGCGGCGAGGTCGCCGCCGCCGAGCGCCGCCTGGCGGAATTGCGCGATACCGCGGGGGCCGAGGAGCGCCGGCTTTCGGCATTGCGCGGCGAGGCCTCCGCCGCCGAGCGGACCCTCGCCGAACGCCGTGCCGCCGCCGCCGAGGCCGAGCGCCAGGCGACCGAGGCCGCCCGCACCGCGGCGCAGGAGACCGACCGTGCCCGCGCCCAGGTCGAGGAGGCGCGCCGCGCGGCCGGCGCCGTGCAGGCCTCGCGCGGGGAGGCGGAGGCATTGCAACGGCAGTCCGAGGCGCTGCGGCAGGAACTTACCGCTTCCGAACGGCAGCGGCAGGACCTCGCCCGCCAAGCCGAGGGGCTGCGCGGCGATGTCGCCAGCGCCGCTCGGCAGCGCGCGGAGCTCGCGGCGCAGATCGAGAGCCTGCGCGGAGAGGTCGCGGCGGCCGATCGCCGGCGAGCGGAGTTCGCGGCGCAGGTGGAACGCCTGCGCGGGGAGGTCGCGACGGCCGATCAACGGCGGGCTGCGGCGGCGGGCGAGGCCGAGACCGTGCGCGCCGCGGTGGCCGCCGCCGAGCAGCGCCGCGCCGAGGTCGCGCGCCAGCTGGATGCGATGCGCCAGGAAGTCGCCACGGCGGAGCGGCGGAGGGCGGAGATCGCCGGCCAGATCGCGGCGACCGAGGCGCGGCTGACCGAGCGGAGGACGGAGTTGACCGATCTGGAAGCCCGGGTCCGCCGCGCGCGCGAAGCGGCCGGTGGCAGCGATCCGATGACGGTGGTGGTGCCGGGCGCGCCGCCGGCGGCGCCGAGGTAGGCGAAGGGTTGAGAGGGGCGCTGCCCCTCTCAAACTCTCCCCGCCAAAGGCCGAAAGGCCTTTGGGAACCGGAGCTTGGCACCGCGTGCGACGGTCAGGATTGGTGCCGATGCTGGCGCCTGCGCGCGACGCGCGCGGCGAGGACCCGGCAATGCCTGCGATGCCCGACACCCAATGATGGCTTCCAAAGGCCTTTCGGCCTTTGGTGGGGTGGTCCGGAGGGGCGACGCCCCTCCGGCCTTCACACACCAACCTTCACCCCGATCGGACAAGTCTTCTCACGCTCAAGCCACCTCGACCCTCGCCGCGCACAGCTTGTAGCCCGGGATCTTCCCGTGCGGATCGAGGCGCGGGTCCGTCAGCAGGTTCGCCGCCGCCTCGCGGAAGGCGAAGGGCAGGAAGACGACGCCTTCCGGCACCTCGGGGTCGGCGCGGGCGGCGCATTCCAGGCTGCCGCGCCGCGTCGTGACGCGCAGCCGCGCGCCCGCTTCGACACCGAGGCGCCACAGCTCCTCCGGCGCGAGGGAGACGGTCGCCGAGGGTTCCAGCGCGTCGAGCACGCCGGCGCGCCGTGTCATGGTGCCGGTGTGCCAGTGCTCCAGCTCCCGTCCCGTCGTGAGCACGAAGGGGAAGGCGGCGTCCGGCGTCTCCTCGGGGTGGGAGAGGCCGGCGGGCACCAGCAGCGCGCGGCCGTCCGGGGTCGGGAAGCGGTCGTGGAAGACGATGTCCTCGCCCGGGGCGTCGGGGGCGGGGCAGGGGTAGGTGACGCTGTTCTCCCGCTCCAGCCTGTCCCAGGTGATGTTGGCGTGGCTCGGCATGGCCTGCGCCATTTCGGCGAAGACCTCGCGCGGGTGGTCGTAGCGCCAGTCCAGGCCGAGGCGGCGCGCCATGTCGACGATGATGGCGAGGTCCTGCCGCGCCTGTCCGGGCGGTGCCACGGCGGTG
The DNA here is from genome assembly GCF_018129005.1 of Neoroseomonas eburnea. Classification (GTDB taxonomy): domain Bacteria; phylum Pseudomonadota; class Alphaproteobacteria; order Acetobacterales; family Acetobacteraceae; genus Neoroseomonas; species Neoroseomonas eburnea. Next base: position 87,142 of record NZ_JAAEDL010000015.1, on the reverse strand, counting down.
CGGCCCATCTGGACCTGGCGGTTGGTGTTGGTGACGGTGCCATCCTTCTCCGGCCAGGCGGAGGCGGGCAGCACGACATCGGCAAGCACCGCCGTCTCGGTCAGGAAAAGGTCCTGCACCACCAGGTGATCCAGCCGCGCCAGCGCCGCGCGCGCATGGGCGAGGTCGGGGTCCGACATCGCCGGGTTCTCGCCCATGATGTACATGCCGCGGATCTCGCGGCGTTCGGCCGCCTGCAGGATCTCGACGACGGTCAGGCCAGGGCGCGGGTCGAGCGCCGCGCCCCATAGCGCCTCCATCGCCGCGCGCGCGTCATCGTCATCCGTGTGGTGGTAGTCGGGCAGCATCATCGGGATCAGCCCGGCATCCGAGGCGCCCTGGACGTTGTTCTGCCCGCGCAGGGGATGCAGCCCCGTGCCCGGCCGGCCGACATGGCCGCAGGCCAGGGCGAGGGCGATCAGCGCCCGCGCATTGTCCGTGCCGTGGATGGATTGGGAGATGCCCATGCCCCACAGCGTCAGCGCCGCCGGCGAGCGCGCGTAGAGTCGCGCCACGCGGCGGATCTGCTCGGCGGAAATGCCGCAGCGCTCGGCCATCGCCTCCGGCGCGTAGGCGGCGAGGTGGGTGCGCAGGGCGCCGATGCCGTCCACCCGCGCGGCGAGGAAGGCCGCGTCGTGCAGATCCTCGGCGAGGATGACGTGCAGCATCGCGTTGAGCAGAGCGACGTCCTCGCCGGGTGTGAAGCGCAGCACCTCGGTCGCGAAGCGGTCGAGCGAGCTGCCGCGCGGGTCGGCGGTGACCAGCGTCGCGCCGCGCGCCGCGGCGTCCTTGATGAAGGTGGCGGCGACGGGGTGGTTCTCGGTCGGCCGCGCGCCGATGACGAAGATGAGGTCGGCGTCGCGCACGGCGGTGAATGGCGCGGTGACGGCGCCGCTGCCGATGCCTTCCAGCAGCGCCGCGACGGAGGCCGCGTGGCAGAGCCGTGTGCAGTGGTCGACGTTGTTGGTGCCGAAGCCGGTGCGCACCAGCTTCTGGAAGAGATAGGCCTCCTCGTTCGACCCCTTGGCGCTGCCGAAACCGGCGAGGGCGTTCGGGCCGGCGCCGTCGCGGATGGCGCGCAGGCCGGCGGCGGCGCGCTCCATCGCTTCCTCCCAGCTCGCCTCGCGGAATTTTCCGCGAATGCGGGACGGGTCGAGGCAATCGGCCGGGTCCTTGGCGGCGCCCGCGATGCGGATGAGCGGCCGCGTCAGCCGGTCGGGATGCACCAGGAAGTCGAAGCCGAAGCGACCCTTCACGCAGAGGCGCCCGCGATTGGCGGGGCCGTCGCGGCCGACCACCTCCTCGATGCGGCCGTTGCGCACGCGGAAGCCGACCTGGCAGCCGACGCCGCAATAGGGGCAGACGCTGGCGATCTCGCGCGCGGGTTCGGCGCTCCGGTGGCCGCGATCGTCCAGCACCGATGTCGCCAGCAGCGCTCCGGTCGGGCAGGCCTGCACGCATTCCCCGCAGGCGACGCAGGAGGAGGCGCCCATCGGGTCGAGCAGATCGAAGGCCACCGTCACCGCCGCGCCGCGCCGCGCGAGGCCGATGACGTCGTTGTGCTGCACCTCCCGGCAGGCGCGCTCGCACAATCCGCAGGCGATGCAGGCATCGAGCGCGACGGCCATGGCCGGGTGCGAGAGATCCGGCGCCGGCCGTGCATCCGGCGCGAAGCGGGACCGCGTGACGCCAAGCCTCGCCGCCCAGCGAGCGAAGGGCGCCGTCGCGTCGCGCCCTTCCGGCCCGGGCATGTCGGCGAGCAGCAGTTCGAACACCATGCGCCGCGCGGACTCCGCGCGGGCGGTGGCGGTGCGCACCACCATCCCTTCGCGCGGCGCGCGGATGCAGGAGGCGACGAGCGCGCGCTCGCCCTCCACTTCCACCAGGCAGGCGCGGCAATTGCCGTCGGGGCGGTAGCCAGGCGCGGGGCGGTGGCAGAGATGCGGGATCTCCGTGCCTGCGCGCTGCGCGACGGTCCAGATCGTCTCGCCCGGCGCGGCCTCGACCTCGCGCCCGTCGAGGGTGAAGCGCGTCATGGCACCGCCTCCGCCGGGAAGTGGCGCAGCAGGGTGAGCACGGGATTCATCGCCGCCTGGCCGAGGCCGCAGATCGACCCATCCGCCATCGCCTGCGCAAGCTCCGTCAGCAGCGCGCGGTCCCAGCGCGGCGCTTCCAGCAGCCGTGCGGCCTTCTGCGTGCCGAGGCGGCAGGGCGTGCATTGCCCGCAGGATTCGTCGCGGAAGAAACGCACCAGGTTGCGCGCCGCCTCGGGCAGGTCATCCTGGTCCGACAGCACCACCACCGCGCCGGACCCGACGAAGCAGCCGAGATGTTCCAGCGCGCCGAAGGCCAGCGGCAGGTCGGCCATGGCGGCCGGCAGGATGCCGCCGGACGCACCGCCGGGCAGGTAGGCGGCGAAACGGTGGCCTTCCTGCATGCCGCCGCCATGTTCCTCGATCAGCTCGCGCGCGGTGATGCCGAGGGGGGCTTCGTAGACGCCCGGCGTCCGGATGCGGCCCGACAGGCTGAACAGCCGACGTCCCATGTGCCCGCGCCGGCCGGATGCGGCAAAGCGCGCCGCGGCGTCGGGGTCGCGCAGGATCTCCGGCAGCCACCACAGCGTCTCGACATTGTGGATCAGCGTCGGCGCGCCGAAGAGACCGTGCTCGCCCGGATAGGGGGGCTTGTGGCGCGGATAGCCGCGGCGGCCTTCGAGGCTTTCGAGCAACGCCGTCTCCTCGCCGCAGATATAGGCGCCCGCGCCGCGGCGCAGATGGACGGGCGGGCCCGGTACGCTGGCCTGGCGCAGCATGGCGAGCGCGGTCTCCACCTCCCGCCGCGCCTTCGGGTATTCGTCACGGATGTAGATCCAGCAGGCCTCCGCCTCGATCGCCCGCGCGGCGAGGAACATGCCCTCGAGGAAGCGGTAGGGTTCGAGTTCCAGGCACCAGCGGTCCTTGAAGGTGCCGGGTTCCCCTTCGTCCGCGTTCACCACCAGGTGGCGGGGCCCCGGCTGCGTCATCACCGCGCGCCATTTCCGCACCACCGGGAAGCCGGCACCGCCGAGGCCGCGCAGGCCGGATTCCTCCAGCGCGGCGAGCATAGCCTCCGGTGTCAGGTGGCCGTCATGCGCGGCGGCAAGCACCGGCCAGTCGTCGGGCCAGGGCGGCGCGGGATAGGGCGGCGCCGGCGGCGGCAGGCGCACGCCCTGCGGCCAGGCGGCAGCGACGCGCGCGGGCGTGGCGACGGCGAGGCGGTCCTGCGCCCAGCCCTGGGTGGCCATGCAGGCCGGGCCTTCATGGCAGGCGCCCATGCAGGGCGCGGCGAGGATGCGCGCGCCGCCCGGCGGGGCCGCGCGCAGCTCGGTCAGCAGCGCATGGGCGCCCCGCATGGCGCAGGGCAGGCCCTCGCAGACGCGGATCGTCACCGGCGGCGGCGCGGCCTCGCCATCCGCCAGCACGTCGAAATGCGCGTAGAAGGTCGCGACCTCGAAGACCTCGACAGGAGCGAGGCGGAGCAGCTCCGCGAGGGCGACGAGATGGTCCGTGTGCAACGCGCCATGGCGGTCCTGCAGCGCGTGGAGATGTTCGACCAGCAGGTCACGGCGGAGCGGCAGCTTGCCCAGCGTCGCGGCGACCGCTTCCCGTGCGGCGACTGTCGCCGTTCGACCGCGTGGGCCGGTCCGCGGACGCGGTGCGGCCATTGCGGCATCGCCTGCCGGCCGTCTGGGTGCCATCCCCGGGCGCACTCCGTTTCCTCTCCCGGCATTACAGCCGGAATGCGGGCGGGGCGCGAGAGCGCATGAAGGTCGGCGCAGGCGGGAAGGACGACCGGCACCGCCCTGCCGGTCATGCCGGCGCGGGATCCTTCGGCGCGCCGCCGCCAGGGCCTTCATCGAGCTGTTCGAGCTCCGCCTTCAGCCAGGTGAGGAACGGCGCCACGCGCTTTCGCATGGCGGCGGTCGCCGGATGGACGAAGGCATAGGCCGTTCCCGGAATCGCGACGTACGGCCAGGGTGCGACGAGCCGCCCGGCGGCCACGTCGTTGGCGGCGAGCAGGGTCGGGGCGACGATCAGCCCGGCGCCGGCGAGCGCGGCCTCATAGGCGATGTAGAAATGCGCATGGCGCCGCCGCGCCTGTCCGATCCGGCCGACGCCGGCGGCCGCCAGCCATCGGTCGAGGTCGCCCGGGCGGGTTTCGCTTTCGCAGAGCGGCACCGCCTCGGGTGATGACGCGGCCCGTGCCAGCGACGGCGCCACATAGGCGGTCAGTGTCTCGCGCAGCAGCGGCATGGTGTCGTAGCCCTGCGGCACGAAGCCGTCGCGCCGGATCGCCGCGTGGTGGGGAAAGCTGAGCCAGTCGTCGCCCGTGTTCGTCGGGCGCAGCGTGACCTGCAATTGCGGCGCCGCGCGATCGACCCGATGCAGGCGCGGCACCAGCCACTTCATCGCGAAGGTCGCCGGCGCCAGGATGTTGAGCGGCACGCGGCCGGTATCGCGCGGGCGCAACGCGTCGAGCCCGTCACGGATCTGCGCCAGGCCGGCCGTCACCGATTGCGCCAGCCCGCGCCCTTCGGCGGTGAAGGCGCCATCGCGCCCGTCCTCCTCGAGGAGCGGCTGGCCAACCCAGCGTTCCAGCGCGCGAAGCTGCTTACTGATCGCGCCCGGCGTCACGTTCAACTCCGCGGCCGCCGCGCTGCGCGAGCCGAGCCGGGCCAATGCCTCGAAGGCTTCCACCATCCTCAGCGGAGGAGTCCGGACCGGTGCCGATGACATGATGAACTCCAGGTGGCGGTTCTGTTGCAGTTCAGTTGCGCGGCGCCGCGCAATCCCCGGAATGCCGACTATTCTTCATTCGCCTCATAGCCGCGATTCGACGAGAACTCACCCGCAAGGCTGAGGTCGAGAAGCACGGCATGGACGCGGCGATGGATCGATACGGCAGCGCCGCGGAAGCGCTGGTCGTGAACGGGCGCAGCTACCGCGCTCCGCAGGCGCCGGTCGCGGTGATCTGCCTCGACGGCTGGGATCCCGCCTATCTCGACCTCTCGCTGGCGGCGGGGGAAATGCCGGCGATCGCGCGCTGCGCGGCCAGGGGATTCCTCGGCGGCGCCACCTCGGCCATGCCGAGCTTCACCAATCCGAACAACCTGTCGATCGTCACCGGGGCGCCGCCCGCAGTGCATGGCGTCTCGGGCAATTTCTACCTGGATCGCCGGACCGGCGAGACCGTCATGGTCACCGGCGACGAGGAGCTGCGGGCGCCGACCATCCTTGCCGCCATGGCCGGGGCGGGCGTGCCGACGGCGGTGGTCACGGCCAAGGACAAGCTGCGCCGCGCGCTGGCGAAGGGCCTGCCGATCGGCCCCTGCGGCATCGCCGTCTCGGCCGAGAAGGCGGACCAGGCGCAGGCCGCGACGCATGGCGTGGGCGACCTGCCGGCGCTGGTCGGCGCGCCGGTGCCGGACCAGTATTCGGCGGAGCTCTCCCTCTTCGTGCTCGATGCGGGGCTGGCGCTGCTGCGCGCCGGGGCCGCGCGGCTGCTGTATCTCTCGCTCTCCGACTACGTGCAGCACCGCTATGCACCGGAGGCCGCGGAGGCGCGGGCCTTCCTGCGCGCGGTCGACGCGCGCATCGGCGCGCTGGTCGCCGCCGGCGCGGTGGTCGCCGCCACCGCCGACCACGGCATGACCGACATGGCGCGGCCGGACGGCACGCCCAATGTCGTCTTCCTCGGCGATCTGCTCGATGCGCGCTTCGGTGCTGAGGCGGCGCGGGTGATCTGCCCGATCACCGACCCCTTCGTGCGCCACCACGGCGCGCTGGGTGGCTTCGTGCGCGTGCACCTCGCCCCGGGCGTGGCCGATGCGGCCGAGGTGACCGACTTCCTGCGCGGCGTCCCCGGCGTCCATCTGGCGCTTCCCGGCGCCGAGGCCTGCGCGCGCTTCGATCTCGCGCCGGAGATGGAAGGCGACGTGACGGTGCTCGGCGCGCGTGGCGTGGCGCTCGGCGCGCGCGCGGCGGAGCACGACCTGTCGAAGCTCGCGGGGGAGCGTCTGCGCTCGCACGGCAGCAGCTTCGAGCAGCCGGTGCCTTTCCTCGTCTCCGCGCCGCTTGCGCCGGGCTGGCTCGCGGATCACCCGGCGTTGCGCAACTACGACATCTTCGACGCGGTGCTGAACGGCACGGCGGGAGAAGCGGCATGAGCGGCGTGCGTCGCGTCGTCGCCGTGGTGCTCGACGGGCTGCGGCGGGACCAGGTGCTGCCCGCCGACACCCCCGCGCTGGCCGGCTTCGCCCAGGCGGCCACGCGCTACGCCGCGCATCGTTCGGTGTTCCCGTCCGCCACGCGGGTCGTCTCCGCCTGCTTCGCGACGGGCTGCTGGCCGGCGCGGCATGGCCTCGCCGGCAATGGCGTGGCCCTCATGGAACAGGGACGGCTGGTGCCGCATGATGTCGGCCGGCCGGACTTCATGGATCGGCTGCGGGCGGTGCGCGGGCGTACGCTGCTGGTGCCGACGCTCGCCGAGCGCCTCGCGGCGGCGGGCCGTGAGGCGATGGTGTTCAGCAATGTCTCGCCGGGCGCCGCCCGTGCCCATGACCCGGATGGCCATGGCTGGGTGCTGCACCGCGCCTGGGCGCACGGGCCCGGGCTGCGCCCGCTCTCCGGCGCCGAGGCGGTGGCCGACGTCACGCTCGATGCCGCCGGCGACGTGCGGCTGACCGATGCGTTCCTGGCGCGTGCCCTGGACGGGCGAAAGGCCGCGCTCGCCGTGCTCTGGCTCGGCGAGCCCGATGCCTCGCAGCACGCCCATGCGCTCGGCTCGCCGCCGGTGCGGGCGGCGATCGCCGCCGCCGATGCCTGCTTCGCCCGGGTGCGTGCCGCGGTGGCGGAACGCCGCGCGGCCGGCGAGGACATCCTGCTCGTCGCCTGTTCCGACCATGGGCACCAGACCGTGCGCGAGGTGGTGGACATCGAGGCGGAGTTCGTCGCCGCCGGGCTCAAGCGCGGCTCCGGGGACGACACGCTGGTCTCGGTGTCGAACGGCACCTCCGCGCTGGTCTACCTGCACCCCGATCGCGCGGCCGATGCGCCCGCCGTGCTGCGCTTCCTCGCGTCGCGCCCCTGGGCGGGGCGCGTGCTGGCCGGTGCGGCGCTCGCGGAAGTCGGGCAGGCGGCGGCCGATGGCCTGCTCTGCGCCGTCTCCATGGCGAGCGACGATGCGGTCAACGGCCATGGCGTGCCGGGCTCCGCCTTCGCCGCCAAGCCCGCCGCCGGAAAGCCGGACCGGCTGGGCTGCGGCCAGCATGGCGGGCTCGGCGAGGCCGAGCAGGCCCCCTTCCTGATGATCGAGGGCGACGGCTTCGCGCCTGGCGCCACGCAGGCGGCGCCGACCAGCCCCGTCGACCTTGCCCCCACCTTCCTGCGCCACCTCGGCCTGCCGGCCGAAGGTTGCGACGGGAAGCCCCTGCAGTCTTCCGCACCAGGAGCCAGCGACCGATGATGATTCCTGACCTCTCCCGCCGCGGCCTGCTGCTTGGCGGTGCCGCGCTCGCGGCGCCCCGCGGCGCGCTGGCCCAGCCGGCGGCGCCGCGCAGCGGCACGCTGAAGATCAGCACGCTCGGCCTCGACACCGCCGATCCTCACCGCCACACCGGCTCGATCGCCGTGCAGCAGGCCTATGTCGAGGGCCTCACCAGCATCGCCGCCGACGGCTCCGTCGAACCCTTTCTCGCCGAGGCCTTCGAGACCACCCATGGCGGCCGCGTCATCACCCTGCGCCTGCGCGAGGGCGTGCGCTTCCACGACGGCAGCGCGATGACCTCCGCCGAGGTGCTGGCGAATTTCGAGCGCTACCGCACCCGCATCCGCGGCGGCATGCTTGCCGAGCCGATGCGCCAGGCCGAGGCGGTCGAGGCACCGGACGCGCGTACCATCGTGGTGCGGCTGAAGGACCCCTACGCGCCCTTCCTGCACCTCTGCTCCGAGTTCTGGGTGGTCTCGCCCAACTCCCCGGGCTGGGATGCGACGATCACCCGCCCGATCGGCACCGGCCCCTTCACCTTCGGCACCTGGGTGCCGAATGCCCGCTTCCACGCGCCGGCCTTCGAGCAGTACTGGCAGCCCGGCAAGCCGCAGCTCGCCGCCGTCGAGTTCGACCTGCGCGAGAGCGGCGACCCGTCGCTCGCGCTGCGCGCCGGCGACCTGCACATCGCCTCGGTCGGGCGCGACCGGCTCACGACGCTGTCGCGCGATCCGAACATCCGCATCGGCAAGCTGAAGGACATCCAGTGGTTCTTCGTCGCCTTCAACAACCGCAACCCGCGCGCGCCCTTCGATGACATCCGGGTGCGCCGCGCCGTCGCGCATGCGCTCGACAAGCCGGGCTTCATGCGCTTCGTCGCCGGCACGGACGGCATCGTCACCAACCAGATGGTGATCCCAGGCAACGCGAATTTCGACCGCGCGCTGCACGAGGCCGATCCCTATGCCCGTCCCGACATGGACCGCGCGCGTGCCCTGCTGCGCGAGGCCGGCGTCGATCCGGCGCGCATCCGTGTCGAGATGATCTCCTGGCAGAATTCCTACGCGCAGGTCGCGGCGCAGATGGTCTCGCGCCTCGGCTTCCAGGTGAATCACGTGCCGCTCGACGACATCGGCGCGCAGCGCCGCGCGGGGCAGTACGACTGGGATCTCGCGGTGTTCTCCTCCGGTCCGCGGCCCGACGTGTTCCTCCGCTACGTGCGGCTGATGAGCAACGGGCCGAACCCGGTGCTGTGGGGCGGCATCCAGGATGCCGAGCTCGATGCGATGATCCGCGCCGCGGTGGCGGAGCCCGACCAGGCGCGGCGCGCGGCGCTCTACAACACCGCCTATCGCCGGGTGCTCGAACGCCACTACTTCGTCGTGCTCGGCCACAGCCAGAACCTGATCGCGCAGCGCGCCGAGGTGCAGGGCTGGGATCCGGGCTTCACTTGGTCGCCGCACTGGGCGTCGGGCGGCATCGCGCAGGTGAGCCTCGGCTCGCGCGCGCGGGGCTGAGACGATGTCGGCGAGCCTTGCCGCCCCGCCGCCACGCTGGCCGCTCGGCAGCCTGGCGGCGGCTGGGCTCGTCGGCCTCGTCCTGCTGCTGGCGGTGTTCGGGCGGTGGCTGACGCCCTTCGATCCGCTGGCGCAGGACCTGCTGTCGATCAACCAGGAACCTGACGCGGTCCATTGGCTCGGCACCGACCATCTCGGGCGGGACGTGCTGGCGCGGCTGGCGGCGGGCGCGCGGCTCACGCTGCTGACCGGGGTCGGAGGCGCGCTGATCGCCTTCGGGCTCGGCGCCGGCCTCGGGCTGGTGGCGTTGGCGCTGGGCGATCCCCTGCGCAGCCTGGTCCTCGGCTTCTTCGACCTGCTCCGCGCGCTGCCGGGCATCCTGGTGGCCATCCTGCTGGTCGCCGCGCTGTCGCCCGGGCCGGGGGCGGTGATGCTCGCCCTCGGCCTGACCTTCGCGCCGATGGTGGCGGAGGTGGTCCGCGGCTCCTTCGCGCGCGAGACGGCGGCGGACTACGTCGCGGCGGCGCGCGTCTTCGGGCTGTCGCGCCTCGCGGTCACCTGGCGGCACATCCTGCCCAACATCGCGGGCACGCTGCTCACCATGGCGGCGATCATCCTGCCGCGCTGCATCGTGACCGAGAGCGTGCTGTCCTTCCTCGGCCTCGGCGGCGCGCCCGACATCCCCTCCTGGGGGCGGATGATCGCCGATGCCGCGGAATTCGCCGAGGAGGCGCCGCATGCGGTCGCCGTCCCGGTGCTCGCGCTGTCGCTGTTCACGCTGTCGCTCTCGCTGGTCGGCGCGCGCATCCGCAGCCTGGCCGATCCGCTGCAGCGGGCGGGGGGTGCGCGGTGAGCGGCGCGCTCGGCCTCGCCCTGCCGACGCTGCGCGCGCTGGGGCTGGTCGCGGCCATCACCGTGCTGGCCTTCCTCTGCATCGGCGCCGTTCCCGGCGACGTGGTGGATGTGCTGGCGCTGCAGGGAGACCTGACGGCGGACCAGCAGGCCGCGCTGCGCGAGGAGATGGGCGTCGGCCGGCCGCTGCACGAGCGCTTCCTCGCCTGGCTCGGCCCCGCGCTGCGGGGCGAGTTCGGCCAGTCGCTGCGCTTCGGCCTGCCGGTGTCGGAGCTGATGTGGAACGCGTTGCCCACCACGCTGAAGCTGGCGGGGCTGTCCTTCGGGATCGGGCTGCTGCTCGCCTTTGTCGTCGCCGTCGGCGCGATCGCGCGGCCGCGCTCGGCGCTGCCGGCGCTGGTGCAGGCGGTGAACATCTGGTCCGTCGCGGTGCCCACCTTCTGCGTCGGCATCGCGGCCATCCTGGTGTTCTCGATCTGGCTGGGATGGCTGCCGGTGATCGGCAATCTCTGGGTGCCAGCGCTCATTCTGGCGATCGACAGGGCCGGCGAATTGGTGAAGCCGCTCTATGACGAGCTGAAGGAACAGCAGGGCGCGCCGCATGTGCGGGCGGCGCGCGCCAAGGGGCTTTCGGCCTGGCGCATCGGCGTCGTGCATGTGTTGCCGGGCGCGGTGCCGGTGCTGCTGGCGCTTTCCTCCGTGGGCCTCGCCGGGCTGCTGGGCGGCTCGCTCACCATGGAGGTGCTGTTCGGCCTGCCGGGCATCGGCAGCCTGACGCTCAACGCCGTGCATGGGCGCGACTGGCCGCTGCTGCAGGCGGTGGTGGTGCTGCTCGCGACCGGCGTGGTGCTGATCAACGCGCTGGCCGACCTGCTGCATCGCCTGGTGGATCCGAGGCCGCGCCGATGAAGGACACGCCCCTGCTCGAGATCGAGAACCTCGCCATCGCCTTCGGCACGGCGCCGCCCGTGGTCCAGGATGTCTCCTTCCGCATCGGCCTCGGCGAGACCTTCGGCGTGGTGGGGGAATCGGGCAGCGGGAAGTCGCTGTCGGCCTTCGCCGTGCTCGGCCTGCTGCCGCCCGGGGCGCGCGTCCTCGAAGGCAGCTCGATCCGCTTCGAGGGGCGGGAACTCGTGGGCCTGTCCGACGCCGCGCTGCGGCCGCTGCGTGGAGCGCGCATCGCCATGGTGTTCCAGGACCCGATGGTGTCGCTGACGCCCACGCTGCGCGCCGGCGCGCAGGTGGCCGAGGCGGTGCGCCAGCACCGCCGGCTGCCGCGTGCCGGGGTGCGCGCGCGGGTGGCGGAGCTGTTCACGGAAGTCGGCCTGGATCCCGCGCTGGCGGGGCGCTACCCGCACCAGCTGTCCGGCGGGCAGCAGCAGCGGGTGATGATCGCCTCGGCGCTGGCGGGGGACCCCGCCCTGCTGCTGGCCGACGAACCCACCACGGCGCTCGACGCCACGGTGCAGGCGCAGGTCCTCGACCTGCTGGACGGGCTGGTGCGCCGCCGCGGGCTTTCCATGCTCTTCGTCTCGCACGACCTTGCCGTGGTTGCGCGCATGGCGCGCCGGGTCGCCGTCATGCAGGGCGGGCGGCTGGTGGAGCAGGGGCCGGTTGGGCAGGTGCTCGGCTCGCCGCAGGCGGAGGAGACGCGCGCGCTGCTCGCCGCCCGGCGTGGGCTTGGCTGTGCCGCCCCGCTGCCGCCGGCGCCGGAGGCGATCCTGCGCGTCGAGGAACTGGCGGTGGACTATCCGGGTGCGGGGCCGTTCGCCCGGCCGGTCCGCACGGTCAGCGGCGTGTCGCTGGCGGTGGCGCCGGGGCGGGTGCTCGGCCTGGTCGGCGAATCGGGCAGCGGCAAGACGACGGTCGCGAAGGCGCTGGTGGGGCTGGTGCGGCCGGCGGCGGGGCGGATCACCCTCGACGGCCAACCCCTGCCGACTGGCCTTGGCGGGCGGCGCCAGCCCCTGGCGCAGCGCGTGCAGATCGTGTTCCAGAACCCCTACGGCTCGCTCAGCCCGCGCCGGACGATCGCCGCCACCCTGGCCGAACCGCTCGAACTGCTTGGGGTGCCCGCGGCGGAGCGGAAGGACCGCGCCGCCGTGGCCCTGCAGGAGGTCGGGCTGCCGGCCGGGCATCTGGCGCGCTTCCCGCACCAGCTCTCCGGCGGGCAGAGGCAGCGCATCGCCATCGCGCGCGCGCTGCTCGCCGAGCCCAGCGTGCTGATCTGCGACGAGGTGGTGTCCGCCCTCGACATGGCGACGCAGCTCCAGGTGCTGCGCCTGCTGCGCGAGGTGCAGGCGCGGCGGCGGCTCGCCATGCTGTTCATCACGCATGACCTCGAAGTGCTCGCGCACCTGGCCCAGGAGGTGGTCGTGATGCGGCGGGGCCGGGTGGTGGAGGCCGGGCCGACGGGGCAGGTGCTGGGGGCGCCGCTCGAGGGCTACACGCGGGAACTGGTGGCGGCCATGCCGAGGCTTCCGCAGGCGGATCGCATCGCGGTCCCGGTGTGAGAGCCGCTTGAGAATGCGCCGAGTGGCGCATTCTCGATGCCGGCACCGGCGGCATCCCACCCGGCCGCCCGACGACAGCATCCTGGATGGGTATTCGGGTGGCGGTGTGGGCCACGGTGCCGGCATTCTCAGACAGCTTCTGAGCCGAGCCGGCCTTGGCCAACCCCGCACCGACGGCCCGGGGGCACCGGAAGGATGCGGTGCGTGCCAATGCCGCGGTTTCCAGGATGTCCACCGAATCTGTGGATAAGCCTGCGGAAAAGCCCCGCGTCTTGTACCGTAAGTATCTGGAATCTCGGAGTGGTCTACCGGTTGAATGGTGCCGTCGCATGCAATTCAAAGGCTTGAAATGGCTGGACCTTGCTGATTCGTGTCAAGGCATCGGCCTCGTCGCGGCGGCCATACTGGGAGTCAAGTCCTCTCTGGGGATAATTCTCCCGATCGGGCGCCATTCGTGGTCCGGATGCGAATGATCCACTTGCGGGATGTGGCGCGGGGACCGCGCCACCATGCGGGGGCGAGCGCCCGCCGGCGACCGCGCGGCATCTGCTGCACCACACCGTACGGGATCGCCATCGCCACCGCAGGAGAGCAGAATCGGGTCATCCTTGCCCAGCACCACGGGGGTCCTCCGACCGCGCGGCGATGGTCTGCCCGTCGCGGTCGATGATGCACCTGTTGCCGGCGCCCGAGTCGCCTGGTCTTCCGCCGGAGCTTTATCGGCGCCTTCAGGACGCGGGCCACGAGCGGCGGCTTCATGCAGGGGCGGATTGCGCTTCCTGCCGGTATCCTGTTGCGGGTTCCCGGCCGCCGCCTAAGTCGGGCCACGGTCAGGACGCTTGCCGAATACGGCATTTCGTCGGCTTGATGACGATAAGAATAACTTCATGACCATGGATTCAACGACTGCCTGTGCCATCGATCCGATCGGCGCCTTCGCGGACGAAGCTCTGCCCGAGTTGCGCCGCCAGCCGGCGTTCCACCCGCAACAGGTGGTGCGGTGCGCCGACACCGCCGGATGTGCGGATCAACGGCGACGAACTGGTGAAGCCGCGCGGAAGCCCGCTCAAGCCTGTGGCCGGCTTGGACGATCCCCGCTTCAACAACGTGCTGCTCAATGCCGTTGCGCAAACGCTCTGGGTGCCATTCGGCCTGACCGAAGAACGCCGAACCGACCTTGTCGGCGCGGCGCTCACCGCGGTGCGCGGCTTCAATCCGCGCGATGAGGTTGAGGGGATGATGGCCGCGCAGGCGGTGGCGCTGCATCACGCGGCGATGGAGTGCGGGTTGCGACGGTGAAGGCCGAGGGCAGCCTTCCTCTGACGACCGGCGGGCGGATTGACCTGGCCGAACTGGTGCGGCGCGGATGGCGGAGGACGCGGCAGCCGAGGCGGGCGCCTGAGTGGTAGCGGGGCGAACCGATCCGCGCCCCGTCGCTACCTACCTGCTACCTTGGCTGTTTCGGGCTTCGGCGGCAAACTTGCCATGTGCTTGAAAAGACTGGCGGACCCGATACGATTCGAACGTACGACCTCTGCCTTCGGAGGGCAGCGCTCTATCCAGCTGAGCTACGGGTCCGGCCCCGCTCCCATAGCCCAGCCCGGCCGGCGAAGGAAGCCCCGCGCCGACGTACCAGCCCGGTGGTCGTCCATCTTCCCGCCCGGGCGAGGACCGGCGACCCTGGCGCCATGACCGCTCTGCTGATCCGCGACAGTCGCGACGACGATATCCCCGCCATCACCGCGATCTACGGCCATTGGGTGACCCACGGCCTCGCCAGCTTCGAGCTGGAGCCCCCCGACGCCGCCGAAATGGCTCGCCGCCGTACCGCCGTGCTGGCCGCCGGCTACCCCCATATGGTGGCCGAACGCGACGGCCGGATCGTCGGCTACACCTACGCCTCCGCCTACCGGCCGAGGCCCGCCTACCGCTTCGCCGTGGAGAATTCCGTCTATGTCGCACCGGGCGCGACGCGAGGCGGTACGGGCGCGACGCTGCTCGACTCTCTGATCGCCGCCTGCACCGCGAAGGGCTTCCGGCTGATGATCGCGGTTATCGGCGATTCCGCCAACTATGCCTCGGTCGGCTTGCATGAACGTGCCGGCTTCGCCCGCGCCGGCCTCTTGCCGGCGGTCGGCTGGAAGCACGGGCGTTGGGTGGACAGCATATTGATGACGCGTCCGCTCGGCGAAGGCGCGACGACTCCGCCGCACGGCTGACGCAGCCGCGCAACCGTCTATCCTGCCGGCAATGACCCATGCCGGCCCCCTGGTCGCGACCCTCGTGGTCGCGCTTGCCCTCGCCTTTGCCCTTGGCTTCGCGACGAGGCTGCTGCGGTTGCCGCCGCTTCTTGGCTACATCGCGGCAGGCGTCGCGGTCGGGCCATATACGCCGGGCTTCGTTGCTGACCCGGACATTGCTGGGGCGCTGGCGGATATCGGCGTGGCGCTGCTGCTCTTCACCGTCGGCCTGCATTTCCGCGCGCGGGACCTCGTCGCGGTCTGGCAGGTCGCGCTGCCCGGGGCGCTCGCGCAGATCGCCGCCGGCACGGCGATCGGCGCCGCGGCGGGGGCGTTGGTGCTCGGCCTCGGCTGGAGCGCGGCGCCGGTCTTCGGCCTGGCGCTCGCCATTTCCTCCACCGCCGTCGCCACGCGTGCGCTGGAGGAGAAGGGGCGGCTCTCCGGGGAAGCCGGGCGCATCGCGCTTGGATGGCTCGTGATGCAGGACCTGGTGGTGGTCCTCGCCCTGGTCCTGCTGCCGGTCCTCGCCGGTACCGGCGCGCAGGATTCGCTCGGCGAACGGCTGCTCGGCACGGCGATCGAACTCGCCGCCTTCCTTGTCGCCATGGCCTTCGGGGGGCGCGTGCTCCTGCCGCGGCTGCTCGATCTGGTGGCGCAGACCGGCTCGCGTGAGCTCTTCACCCTGGCGGTGATCGCCATCGCGCTCGGCACCGCCTTCGGCGCGTCGGCGCTGTTCGGCGTCTCCCCGGCGCTCGGGGCCTTCTTCGCCGGCGTGCTGCTGGGGGAAAGCCCGCTCGGCCACCAGGCGGCGGCGGAAACCGTGCCGCTGCAGCGCGTTTTCGTCGCGCTGTTCTTCGTTTCGGTCGGCATGCTGGTGGATCCGGCGGCGATGCTCGCCATGCCCGTCGCCTCGCTGGCGACGCTGCTCGCGGTGCTGCTCGGCACCGGCGGCGTCACCTTCGGCCTGCTGATCCTGATGCGCGTGCCGGTGCCCGCGGCGGCGACGGTGGCCGGGGCGATGACGCAGATCGGCGAGTTCTCCTTCCTGCTCGGCGCGCTCGCCATCGGTTCGGGCGTGCTGCCGGGGACGGTGCGTGGGCCCATCCTGGTGGCGGCGACGCTGACCATCCTGGCCACGCCGCTGATGCAGGCGCTGGCGGATCGGCTCGCGGTACGGATCGAAGGCACCCGGCGGATGCGCGTCTGGCTGATGCGGCGCGGCCGGGCGCGGCTGTCGCATGTCCCGCCGCAGGGGCTCGTGGACCATGCGATCCTGGTCGGGCATGGCCGCGTCGGCCGTGTGGTCGCCGCCGCGCTGCGCCGCCACCGCCAGCCCTATGTCGTGGTGGAGGCCAGCCACGCGGTCGCCGAAGCGCTGCGCGCCGAAGGCGTACCGGTGGTCTGGGGCGACGCGACACGGATCGAGGTGCTGAAGGCCGCGCGGCCGGAGACGGCCAGGCTGATCGTCCTTGGCATGCCGGATGGCGCGGGATGCCGGCGGGTTCTCGCCATGGCGCGCGCCATGAACCCGACGATCACGGCCGCCGCCCGCGCGCATGACGAGGAGGAAGCCGCCTTCCTCGAACGTGAGAAGGGCATGGGCGTGGTCGTGATGGGCGAGCGGGAGATAGCACTCGGCATGGCCGATTTCGCGATGACGCGGCTCGGCGTGGACCCCGCGGCGGCGGCGCGGACGGTCGAGGAACTGCGGGCGGGCCGGTAGGCGGAAGCCAATGTCGCCCGCAACCCGCCTGGCCGGCCAGGCAGTCGATCGGTTCTCCGCCGTCATCGTCCGGTCTGAATGCCCTGCCCGGCCGGAGCACGCGTCGCGAGCACGACGCCGACACCCGAAGCGAGCACCGCGACGAAGGTGGTGGCATCCGGGACCTCCCCCAGCAGGCCCATGCCCGCGAGTGTCGCCGCCGCCGGGCTGAGGCTGCCGAAGGCGGCGGCGCGGGATGCGCCCAGCCGTGCCACCGCCATCGCGAAGGCGACCGGCGCCAGGAGGCCCGGCCCAAGCCCCTGGAAGGCCGCCTGCGCGGCGATGTCGCCCCAGCTCGCCCGCTCCAGGCACGGTTCCATCGCCAGGACATGGACAGGCCCGAGGCACAGCACCGACCCCGCGCTGACGAAGGCCGCCGCTTCCCATGCGCCGAGGCCGCTCCGCCGCAGCGCGACGGTGTAGGCTGCCGAGAGCGCCGCCGCCGCGAGGAGAAGGAGGTGCCCCGCGGATTCGCCATCCTCCCCCTCGGCAAGGGACGGACCGGCGACGGCCGCCGCCGCGGCGGCGAGCAATGCGAGGCCGGCCCGCCGCGCGGCATGGATGCGTTCCCCCAGCGCGACCGACATGGCCGCGACGCAGAGCGGCATGGTGCCGGGCAGCAATGCGCCGGCCTCCGCCGCACCGGCGATGCGCAGCCCGCTGCCTGCCACCAACACGAAGGGCGCTCCGCCGCCGAGGAGAAGCGTCGCAAGCAGCAGCGCGCCGGTGTTGCGCAACCGCGGCATGGCGCGCAGCAGGACCGGCAGCAGCAGGATCGCCGGCCCGAGGAAGCGCAGCATGGCGATGTCCGCCGGACCGAGGGAAGACGGGCCGGCCACGCCGAGCCTCGTCATCGCCAGCGCACCGCCCCAGGTGGCGGCCGCCGTCAGCCCGGCCGCAATGCCGAGCGCGGTGGACGTGGTGGGCATGATTTGCCACTCCGGGCTTGCCCGGCGGCGGGCGACGCCTTCGCGTCAGTCCCGCCACCAGGGCTTCGCGGCCTCCGCCGCCGCTGCGTCCTGCGTCATGCCGATGTCCTTCAGCAGCCGCGCATCCATCTCGATCAACAGCCGACGGCCGCGAGCGCGTTCGCGCCACATCGCAAGGTTGCCGAACAGGTCGCCGATGGTGGTCATGGTCCGATCTCCTCTCCGTTGCTGCCGCCGTCGCCATCGCCGCGGCGCGTCTCTTGTGCCGCGCGTGCCGGTGCGCGCGCTTGGCGGAGAACTGGCCGATGCATGGAGATTTGCTGGAGATCACTCCGCGCGCCGCGAGGTCTTCTGAAAGGTTGAGCCAGGGGCACGAGGCGCGGATAATCCGCGCACCGCGCCGGATGGCGCAGAGATCAACCCAATGCGGGTTCATGCATGGCCAGGGAGGATGTCGATGTCCCTCGCCTTCTCAGGGCACGAGGTGGATTTGCGCCGCCAGGAGCTGCGGCGCGACGGGTCGCGCGTGCATGTGGAGCCGCAGGTCTTCGACCTGCTGCTGCATCTGGTGCGCAACCGGGATCGCGTCGTCAGCAAGGATGAACTGCTCGATGTGGTGTGGAACGGCCGCATCGTCTCCGAGGCGGCGCTGAGCAGCCGCATCAACGCCGCGCGCAAGGCGGTGGGCGACGACGGCGATCGCCAGGCGCTGATCAAGACCATCCACAAGCGCGGCTTCCGGTTCATCGCCGACGTCACCGAGCTGCCGGAGGCGCAGGCGCAGGCGCGGGCGCCGGAAGCATCCGCCGCGACGCCGGCCGAAGCGCCGCTCGCCGAACGCTCCAGCCGTCCTTCGGTCGTCGTGCTGCCCTTCGCCAACCTCAGCACCGAACCCGATACCGACTACTTCAGCTACGGCCTGACCGAGGACGTGATCCGCCTGCTCGCGCGCCATCGCTGGATGGACGTGCTGAGCCGCCACACCGCCGTCGCCTTCCGCGGGAAGGAGGTGGACGCGCGCGAGATCGGCGCGGCCTTCGGCGTCCGCTACCTGGTGCATGGCAGCGTCGCCAAGCGCGGCGATCGCGTGCGTCTGGCCGCCGACCTGGTCAGCGCGGAGACCGGCAACCAGCTCTGGTCGGAGACCTACGACCTCGCGCTGGCGGACGTGCTCGACGTGCAGCGCGCGATGGCCGAGCAGATCGCGGCAGCGATCGAGCCCGAGCTCGCGCGGCTCGAACGGGAAGCGGCGGTGCGGCGCCCTCCGGTGAACCTCGGCGCGTGGGACTGCTACCAGCGCGGGCTGTTCCACCTCTGGGGCTTCACCTCCCCCGGCATGGCGGAGGCGGAGGCGATGTTCCGCCGCGCCATCGAGCTCGACCCGGGCTTCGCGCGCGCGCACGGCGCCCTCGCCTATGTGCTGCTGCAGGAAACCGTGGTCGGCGAGCACGAGAGCCGCGAGGCCCTGCTCGACGAAGCCCTGCGCCTCAGCCGCAGCGCGGTCGCGCTCGACGCCCAGGACTGCATGAACCTCTG
The DNA here is from genome assembly GCF_018129005.1 of Neoroseomonas eburnea. Taxonomy (GTDB): domain Bacteria; phylum Pseudomonadota; class Alphaproteobacteria; order Acetobacterales; family Acetobacteraceae; genus Neoroseomonas; species Neoroseomonas eburnea. Next base: position 68,233 of record NZ_JAAEDL010000015.1, on the reverse strand, counting down.
CGTGCTCGGCCGCGTGCATGCCTTCCGCCACGACTACGAGGAGGCGATCGCGCTGCTCGAGCAGGCGGTCGTGTTGAACCCCAGCTTCGCGCAGGCGCATTTCGCGCTGGGCTGCACCATGGTCTGGAGCGGTCGTTCGCGGGACGGCATCGCGCATCTCGGCCGGGCGATCGAGCTCAGCCCGCGCGACCCGCACCTGTCGAGCTTCCACGCCGCGCGCGCCCTCGCGCACATCCAGCTGCGCGACTTCGCGGAGGCGGTGGAATGCGCGCGCCGCGCGACGCGCGTGCCGAACGCCAAGCTGTGGCCGCACATGATGCTGGTCGCCGCGCTCGGCCTGATGGGGCGCATCGAGGAGGCGCGCCGCGCCCTGCCCGCGCTGCTCGAGAAGGCGCCGGCCTACACGCTCGCCGACGCGCGTTCGGACTTCTTCTTCTGCGCGGATGAGGCGCTCGTCGAGCTTTGCCTCGAAGGGCTTCGGCGGGCGGGGCTGAAGGCGCCGTCGCCCGCCGGGGTCGAGGTTCAGCCCGGCGGATAGAGCAGCGCGAGCTCGTCCTTCCAGGACAGCGCCGTGGGCCTGGCGCGGCGTTCCGCCAAGGGCTTGCCGGCGATGTGACGGAACCATTCGGGCCCGCTCCAGCGGTCGCCCGGGATCTTCTCTGCGGTGAACTCGGCCATGGCGGCTCTCCTCGCTGCGGCCCCGGCCAGGATGGGCGGGGTGGCGCAGTCTCCCCACCGCCGCTATGCGGCGCTTGGAGGCAGCGTTGCGGCGGCGTGGAGATGTCCTGGAGATCAGGCCGGGGCGCGCAGCGGCGCGGTCCAGGTCACGGCGGTGCCCGTCAGGCAGGCGTCGCCCTCGGCATTGCGGATGGTGGTGGCGAGGGTGCAGATCGGCTTGTCGTCGCGCACCGAGACGATCTCGACGCGCGCGGTGATCTCCTCGCCCACGCGCACCGCCTTCACGAAGCGCCATTCGACGCCGAGGAAGACCGTGCCGGGACCGGGGAGGTCCTCCGCCACCACGGCGTTGAGCAGGCCGGAGGTGACGCCGCCCTGCACGATCAGCCCGCCGAAGGGCGAGGCCGTCGCGAGCGCCGCGTCGTAGTGCAGCGGGTTGCGGTCGCCGGTGATGGCGGTGAAGGCCTCGACATCGGCCATGGAGGTGCGTCGCGTGCGCTCGACCGTCTGGCCGGCCTGCGGGCGGCCGGCGATGGTGCGCGCCCAGGGATCGCTCACGGCACCGGCTCCGCCGCCAGCGCCGCCACTTCCCGCTTCATCGCCGTATTGAGGGCGAGATGCATCGCCTTCGCCTCCTCCAACGTCCAGCGATAGCTGGCGATCTCGTCCGTCACGCGAAAGAGGGGCAGGGAGAGATCGTCGCGTCGCGCGGCGAAGCGGGCGAAGGCGGCGTCGGTGCCCTCGGTGGCGGCCTCGGCGAGCAGGGCCGCGTCGCGCAGCGCATCGGTGATGCCGTGCGCCGTGATGGGATCCTTGAAGTAGCCGGCATCGCCGATCAGCGCCCAGCCCGGACCGGCAGCCTGGCGCAGGAAGCCCCGGCGGCCGGCGAAAGCCACCAGCGCATCGTCGGGGGCGCTGGCGGCGACCTCCTCGGCGAGCGAGGGGGAGACCTCGCGCAGGATCCGGTGCATCGCGTGGAGGCGGTTGCCGCGCATCTCCACGCGGGCGTGGTCCGCCGACACCGAAGCGAAGACGCAGTGGCGCCCGGCATTGGTCGGGATACGCCCGGCGCTGGCGCCGATTCCGTAGTGCCAATGCGTGCCGGTGTCCGCGAGGCCGGGCCAGTAGCCGTAAACGACGGCCGCGGCATGGCGCGCCGTCTCCATCACCGGCGCGCCCGCCAGCCGCGCGACGGTCGAGCCGACGCCGTCCGCGCCGACCACCAGCCCGGCGGCGACGGCGTATTCCTGCCCCGCCTCGTCCACCACCATGGCGCCGGTGACGCGGCCGCCGGCGTCGCGCAGCAGGCCAGTGACGCTGTGGTGGTGGCGCAGCTCCGCGCCGGCCTCCCACGCCGCATCCACCAGCACGCTGTCGAGCAGCGTCCGCCGTGGCGCGATCAGCGCATCGACGCCGTCGCCAGGGCGCAGATCGACAGCGACCGCTTCCGTCCCGTAGTGGAAGGTGGTGCGGCGGATCGGCGGCGTGCCGGCCTCGATCAGCCGCGGCAGCACGCCCCAGCGGTGCAGCAGCATGACCGCCCCGCGCATCAGCGCATGGGTCGAGAGCGTGTCCGTGCCGTAGCCGCCGCGGTCCACCGCGAGCACGCGCAGGCCGCGCCGCGCCATCAGCATGGCGGCGGCGGCGCCGGCGCAGCGGCCGCCGACGACCAGCACATCGAAGCGTTGCATGGCCGGGTTCCTTCCTTCAGGCCGCGGCACGGCCGCGTGCGACGAGGTGGGCGAGGACATGGTCGGCGAGCGCCTCGGCATCGGCGCCGACGCCATCGAGGAAATTGGAATTGCGCCGACGCAGGAAGCGCAGCCCAAGCACGTAGAGCCCGGGCGAGGGGGTGACGCCGCCCTGGTGGCGGATCTCGCCCGCCGCATCGAGCACGGGCACCTGGAGCCAGGCATAGTTGCGCCGGAAGCCGGTGGCCCAGAGCACGGTGCGGATGCCCTCGGCCGCCAGGTCGATCTCCGGCGGGGAGGGGGCGAAGGGCGGCAGCGGCGCCGGACGCCGCTCGCGCGGCGCGCCGGCCGCATCCGCCACCGCGTCCAGCCTCGCGAGCAGCCGGTCCAGCGTGCGCTGCGCGGCCGCGGTCGTGTCCGGCAGGTCGTCGCGCAGCAGCACGCGGCCCTGCGAGACGGTCTCCACCCGGCCGACGACGCGCACGCCGATGCCGCGCAGCACGCCGAGGTCGAGGCTCGCATGGTCCGGCCGGCCGACCAGTTGCAGGGAGGGCTGTGCCCGCGCGGCGGTGAGGTCGCGCACCTCCTCCGCGCGCTCCGCCAGCACGCCGGCGCGGTCCATCCAGTCGAGGATGTCGCGCCCGCGCCAGCGCCGCGGCAGTCGCGTGTGGCGGCCGACGGCGAGGGTGACGGGCCGGCCGGAGCGATGGATCTCCTCGGCGAGCTGCACGCCGGAGGCAGAGGCGCCGACCACCAGCACGCCGCCCGGTGGAAGCTGCCCCGGGTTGCGGTAGGAGGCGGGCGTGACCTGGCGGACCGCCTTCGGCAGCGTAGCGGCGATGGCAGGGATATGGGGCAGGTCGCATTGCCCGGTGGCGACGACCACGGCGCGCGCCGCCCAGGCGCCGGCGCCGGTCTCGACCAGGTAACCGAAGGGGCCGCGGCGCAGGGCGTGGACGGCGACGCCGGCCTCCACGGGTGCCGCGGACGCATAGCCTTCGAGATGGGCGATCACCTCGGGCATGGTCATGAAGCCCTCCGGATCGGGGCCGCGGTAGGACCAGCCGGGCAGGCGGCTCATCCAGTTCGGGGTGAGCAGGCGGAGGCTGTCCCAGCGTTCGCGGCGCCAGCGTTCGGCGACACGGCCGCGCTCGAGCACGACGTGGTCGATGTCGCGCGCGGCGAGGCAATGGCTCATGGCAAGCCCGGCCTGGCCGGCGCCGATGACGATGGCGTCGGTGGTCCGCATGATGTCCTCCGCTGGGCGGGGGCCGGCGGCGGGGGCGCGCCGCCGGCAGGGTCCGATCAGGCCTCCACGGCGATCGAGACCGGCACGCCGTTGGTCAGGATGTCGAAGACCGCGGAGCGGGCCTGCGACTGGGCGACCAGTGCCTTCAACGTCTCGGGCGGCGCGTCGCCGGCGATCCTGAAGGTCACGCGCACGTCGTCGAAGCCGTTCCGTACCTTGTCGGACAGGCCGAGGATGCCCTGCAGGTCGATGTCGCCCTCGACCTCGGCTTCGATGGAATGGAGCTTCACGCCGCGCACGGCGGCGATGTTGGCGATGCCGGCGGTCAGGCAGCCGGCCAGGCCGTGCAGGATCCATTCGACGGGGGTCGGGCCTTCGTCCTCGCCGCAGAGCACGGCCGGATGGTCGCTGTGCGCCATGGTGGCGGCCTTGTGGGCGTGCTCCCCGCCGGCGCCGGAGAAGCCGAGCATGGTGCCCTGCATGTGGGTGCCGGCCTTCCATTGCCCGTGGGCGCGGAACTGGAACTTGGCGAGCTGCGGCTGGCCGGCGACGACGCCGATGGTGGCGAGCAGGGCGGGGGTGTTGACGCCGTTGAGGGGTGGCTTCTCCTTCTTCGCGACGGGAGCGGCCATTTCGGCGGGGGCGGTGACGACGTTCATGATGGGCCTCCTGGGGTTGGCCGTACGGCGCGCGGCCATGCGGCGGGTTGCAGCCGGTGTTCGCGTCCTGCTGCTGGGCCGTGGCGCGATGCCCGGGCTGCCTCGAGGACGTGACCGGGACCCTACGCAGCCGCTGCGGAGGCGGCTTGGAGACCGCCTTCAGGAAGTCTTGGGAAGTCGTGGATTCGCATGGGCTCCCACCCCCTCGACCTCCTGTCATCCCGAACGGCCTTCCCCGGTCATTCCCCAAGCGACAAGGGAGGGGATGGGCGGAGGAGGTGCTCCTCACCCGCTCTCTTCCGCGTGGCGCGATCGCCACCTAGTCTTCCGATTCCGAAGCGCTGCGGACTTCGGGACGAGGGCACAGGGCATCGCTTGCGGTGTCCTGCCTGTCCGCTCCGTTTGCCGCCGACGCAGCCGAACTGCGCGGCCAGGCGGCGCCAATCGAAGGGGGGATGCGATCCATGCGCGTGCTGGTGCTGGGTGCCGGTGCCCTCGGCGGCTATTTCGGCGGAAGGCTGGCCGAGGCCGGGACGGCGGAGGTCGCCTTCATGGTCCGCCCCGCGCGCCGCGCCGTGCTGCACCGTGACGGCCTGCGCATCGAAAGCCCCTTCGGCGCCTGGGAAGGCCGGGTCGCGACCCTCACGGCGGCGGAGGCGAAGCCCGGCTGGGACGTGATCCTGCTGTCCTGCAAGGCCTACGACCTGGAGGATGCGATCGGTGCGATCCGCCCGGCGGTGGATGCGCGCACGGCGGTCCTGCCGGTGCTGAACGGGTTGTCGCATCTCGACCGCCTTGCGGCGGAATTCGGCGCGGCGCGCCTTCTCGGGGGCTTGGCGAAGATCCAGGCGACGCTCGCGCCCGACGGCACGGTGCGGCAGCTCAATGACTGGCGCTGGTTGACCTTCGGCGAGCGCGACGGCGCGATGTCGGACCGGGTGCGCGCGCTGGAGGCTGCCTTCGCGCCGGCCAGGGGCGTGGTCGCGCAGGCGGTGCCGGACGTGATGGCGCGCATGTGGGAGAAGCTCGTGCATCTCGGCACCAGTGCCATCGGCACGGTGCTGATGCGCGCCAATGTCGGGGAGATCGTGCGCAGCCCCGGCGGCGGCGCCTTCCTGCTGCGCCTGCTCGAACGCAACCTGGCCATCGCGGCGGCAGCGGGGCATCCGGTGCGCGACGGCTTCCTCGATGAGTACCGCGCGGTTTTCGGCGATCCGCGAAGCGCCTACGCCACCTCGATGCTGCGCGACCTCGAATCCGGCGCGAGGATCGAGGCCGACCATATCCTCGGCTTCCTGCTCGAACGGGCGCGGCGCGCGGGACTGCCGGATGAGTTGCATGAAGCCGCGTATTTGCACGCGAAAGCCTATGAGCAGCGGCGCGACGCCGGACGGCTGCCCGCGTGTTGAGCATCGCTGCAGTGCAGCATCGTGTTGTGTGAGGTAGATTGCACGCAAAGCAAGACTCACGACGTTCCGCGCGTCTAATGTTGCGGTCTCCTGTCGGGTGGCCGGCCATGGACACGCAGAATGCTGCGCCTCGCTTTGTCGACGACTACTTGCTCTCGCTCCTCGCGCGCGCGTCCTACGTCGTCTCCTCGGAGTTCCACGACAGGTTGCGCGCGCGCGGGGTTTCGGTGCCGGTGTGGCGCGTGCTCGCCACACTTTCGGGCGGGGCGGAGACGGTGACCGCGCTCGCCGAGGCCTGCCTGCTGCAGCAGCCGACCATGACCAAGGTTCTCGACCGCATGGAGCGCGAGGGCCTGGTGACGCGTCGGCAGGACACGCGGGACCGCCGCCTGGTGCGGGTGCACCTGGCGGCGCGGGGGGAGGCGCTGGTGGGCGACCTCCTGGCCGCCGCGCGGGCGCATGAGGCGGAGGTGGTGGCGCGCCACCCCGATGCCGGCGCGATCAAGGACCTGCTGCGCGCGCTGATCGCGCGGCAGGGACAGCGACGGCGCGCGCCCGGGGGCTGATCCCATGCCACCGGTGCGGGTGCTGGGGCGCGTCGCGGTCGTGCTGATGGTGGTCTATGCCCTGGTGCAGGTGCTGGTGGCGGTCACGCGTTGACGCGGCGCGGCGGCGCGGCCAGCGTGCCGGGCATCGCGAAGGGGGATCGCCATGAAGGTCGGCGTCATCGGTCTGGGCAGCATGGGCATGGGTGCGGCGCTGAGCCTGCTGCGCGCCGGGCATGACGTCACCGGCTGCGACATGCGCCAGGCGGCGCGGGACGAGTTCGCCGCTGCCGGCGGTGCCGCCGCGGCGCGCGCTGCCGACCTGCCCGAAGACACGGAGGCGGTCGTCGTGCTGGTGGTCAACGCCGCGCAGACCGAGGCCGCGCTGTTCGGCGAAGGCGGCGCGGCGCGACGGCTGAAGCCGGGCGCGGTGATCGTGTCCTCGGCGACGATGGCGCCCGATGCGGCGCGCGCGCTGTCGGCGGAAGCCGAAGGGCGGGGCTTCCTCTATCTCGACGCGCCGGTCTCCGGCGGCGCGGTGAAGGCCCGCGCCGGCGAGATGACGGTGATGGGGGCGGGCAGCGACGCCGCCTTCTCCGCCGCGCAGCCGGTGCTGGACGCGATCGCCACCAGGGTCTGGCGGCTGGGCAGCGAGATCGGCATCGGCGCGACGGTGAAGGTGGTGCACCAGCTTCTGGCCGGCGTGCACATCGCGGTGGCGGCGGAGGCGATGGCGCTCGGCATCCGTGCCGGTGCGGATCCGCGGGCGCTCTATGATGTCGTCACCAGTGCGGCCGGCAATTCCTGGATGTTCGAGAACCGCATGGCCCGCGTGCTGGAGGGTGACGACGCCCCGCGGAGCGCGGTGGACATCTTCGTGAAGGATCTGGGCCTGGTCACGGAGATGGCGCGGGGGCTGGACTTCCCGGTGCCGCTCGCATCCCAGGCGCAGCAGTTGTTCACCGCGGCGCGGGCGATGGGGCAGGGCGGCAAGGACGATGGCTTCGTCATCCGCGTCTGGCAGGCGATGACGGGGATCAAGCTGCCTGGCGACGCCTGATGCCGGCGGCCCCGCCGGCCCGGCGCGCGCCGCTCAGAGACCGTTTGAAATATCCGGCCGGTGCCGGACATGGAAATGCGCCGCACGGCGCTTTTCCAAACAGACCCTCAGCCCGGTCCGGCGGGCAGGTGAAAGGCGAGCCAGATCGTCTCCGCGGTCGGATCGGTCCAGGCGACGCGGTGGCGGCAGCCTGCCGGCAGATGCACCCAGTCGCCAGGCGAAAGCGCATGTTCGGTGCCGTCGGCGAAGGCCAGCCTGGCGCCGCCAGCTACCAGCAGGACGAATTCCGCCCAGCCCTGTTCGTACCATGCGCCGCCGCTGACGGCGCGCGATGCGATCCGCTCCACCCGCGCGCCGCCCGTGCGCGCGAGTTCGACGAAGGTCTCGGTCCCCTCCGTGGCGGGCGAGGGGCCGTCGCGCAGCGAACCGAAGCGCGGTGCCGTCACGCCGCGAGCGCCACCTCCGCCGCCGCCGCGACGGCGAAGAGCCGCGCATCGCCCATGTGTTCGCCGGTCAGCATCAGCCCGACCGGCGCCTCGCCTTCCGCATGGCAGGGAATGCTGATCGAGCAGCGGTCGAGGAAATTCCCGACGCTGGTATTGCGCAGCAGGGCCATGTTGATGCGGTTGTAGGCGGCCTCCTCCTCCACCTCGGCGATGCGCGGCGGCACCAGCGGGACGGTCGGGCAGATCACCGCATCGAAGGGTGCGGTGCGCGGCGCCACGGCTGCGATGATGCGCGCGCGCGCCTCCACCAGCTCCACGTAGTCGGCGGCGGACATCTGCTCGCCGCGGCGGATGCGCTTGAGGATGCGCGGGTCGTAGCGGTCGGCGCCTTCGGCGATCAGGCGGTGGTGCCACGCCCAGGCCTCGCTGGCCGCGAAGCCCCCCGCGGCATTGGCGGCGGGGATCTGTTCGAGTTCCGGCAGATCGAATTCGACGATGTGTGCGCCGGCGGCGGAAAGCCGCGTCAGCGTGCGCCCGAAGACCGCCGCGACGGTGCCGTCCATGCCGTCGGTCAGAAAGGTGCCGCGCGGCAGGCCGAGGCGCAGGCCCTTCAGCGGGATAGACGCCGGCGGCAGGGGATCCTCCGCCCCGGCCATGAAGCCGTCGATGATCGCACAATCGGCGACGCTGCGCGCGAGCGGCCCGGCGGAATCGAGCGAGGGCGCGAGTGGCAGGATGCCGGCGATCGGCACGCGCCTCGCCGTGGGCTTCCAGCCGACCACGCCGCACAGCGCCGCCGGGATGCGGCAGGACCCGCCGGTGTCGGTGCCGAGGCCCGCGAAGCCCATGCCATCTGCGACCGCCACGCCTGCGCCGGCCGAGGATCCGCCGGGCAGCCGGCCCGAGGCGCGGTCCCACGGGCTCCGCGGTGTGCCGTAGTGCGGGTTCACGCCGAGGCCGGAGAAGGCGAACTCGGTCATGTTGGTCCGGCCGAGTATGACGAAGCCGGCGCGGATCAGCCGCTGCACGCTGGGCGCGGTCGCCTTGGCCGCCGGCGCCCCGTTGAGCACGACCGAGCCGGCCTTCGTCGTGACGCCGGCCTCGTCATACAGGTCCTTGATGCTGATCGGGATGCCGGCGAAGGGGCTCGGCGCGCGGCCCGCCGCGCGCAGCGCGTCCATCGCGGCCGCGGCGGCGCGCGCCGTCTGCGCATGGACGGCGGTGAAGGCGCGCGCGCCCTCACCCGACGGGTCGGCGATGCGCGCGAGCGCGGCCTCGGTCAGCGCGGCGGCGGTGGTGCGGCCCGCGCCCAGCGCGGCGGCGGCATCGGCGATCGTCTTCATCTCGGCGCGGCTCCTCCGTGTCGCGTCATGTTCCCCGGGCTGCGCGGGCTCGGCAAGGCGTCCCGCCGCGCAATCCCCGTGCGCTTCGATGGCCCGGGGGCGTAACATTCGCGGTGACCGGGAAGGGAGGCCATGTTCGACATCGATCGGCTCGTCGAGGATTGCCGCCAGGCGATCCAGCGGGACCGCACCCACAAGTCGGTACGGGAGGTGATCGCACGCGCCGTCTCGGACCCCGGAGCCGTCCTCGCCGCGATGGGCGAGCCGAAGCATGCGGGCCTCTTCCCCATCTACCGCTCGACCGAGTTGACCATCCTCAACCTGGTCTGGGGGCCGTACATGACGCTGCTGCCGCACGACCATCGCATGTGGGCCGTGATCGGCATCTATACGGGTCGGGAGGACAACATCTTCTGGCGCCGGATCGAGACCGGCGACGGCCACCATATCGAGGCCGCGGGCGCCATGGCGCTCGCCGCGCGCGACTGCGCGGTGCTGGGGCGCGACGTGATCCATTCCGTCACCAACCCGATCTCGCGCCTGACAGCGGCTCTGCACGTCTACGGCGGCGACTTCTTCGCCGCCGAGCGCAGCGAGTGGGACCCGGAAACCCTGGACGAACGCCGCTTCGACGTGGAGGCGGCGGCGCGGCGCTTCGAGGATTCGAACGCCGCGCCCAACCGCGGTCAGTAGATGTCCGGCTCCGGCGTCGGCAGCGTGCCTTCCAGGAACCGCAGGTCGCAGCCCTCGTCGGCCTGCGTCACGTTGTCGAGGTACAGCGACGTCCAGCCGCGCGCGTAGCGCCGCGGCGGCGGCGTCCAGGCGGCGCGGCGGCGCTCCATCTCTGCATCGTCCACCAGCAGGTCGAGTCGCCGCCCCGCCACGTCCAGCCGGATCAGGTCGCCGTCCCGCACGAAGGCGAGCGGCCCGCCGACATGGCTTTCCGGCGCAACGTGCAGCACGCAGGTGCCGTAGGAGGTGCCGGACATGCGCGCATCCGACAGCCGCACCATGTCGCGCACGCCCTGCTGCAGCATCTTCTTCGGCAGCGGCAGCATGCCCCATTCCGGCATGCCCGGCCCGCCCTGCGGCCCGGCCTGCTTCAGCACCAGCACGGAGTCCGGCGTGACCGGCAGGTCGGGATCGTCGAGCCGCTTCTTCAGGTCGGCGTAGTCCTCGAAGACGATGGCCGGGCCGGTGTGCTGCAACAGGCGCGGTTCGGCAGCGGAGGTCTTGATCACCGCGCCCTGCGGCGCGAGCGAGCCCTTCAGCACCGCGAGCCCGCCCTCCGATTGCAGCGGCCTGTCGAGCGGCAGGATCACCGTGTCGTCGAACACCTCCGCACCCTCGATGTTCTCGCCCATCGTGTGCCCGGTGACGGTGCGCGCGGAGAGGTCGAGGAAGTCGCGGATGCGGTTGAGGAAGGCCCGCGTGCCGCCGGCGTAGAAGAAATCCTCCATCAGGTTCTCGCCGGCATTGGGGCGGAGGTTCGCCACCAGCGGCACGCGCTGCGACAGCGCGTCGAAGCGCTCGAGATCCAGCATCACGCCCGCGCGCCGCGCCATGGCGATCAGGTGCGGGATGGCGTTGGTCGATCCGCCGAAGGCCATCGCCGCGGTGACGGCATTGTCCACGCTGCCCTCGGTAATCAGTGCCTGCGGCGTGAGGTCTTCCCACACCATCTCGACGATGCGCCGGCCGGCATCGGTGGCCATGCGCGGATGGGCGGAATCCGCCGCCGGAATGCTGCTGGCGCCGGGCAGCGTGAAGCCCAGCGCCTCGACCGCCAGCATCATCGTCGCCGCGGTGCCGGCGGTCATGCAGGTGCCGAAGGACCGCGCGATGCCGCCTTCCATGTCCTTCCACTGCGCCGGCGTGATGTTCCCCGCGCGGAGTTCGGCATGGTACTTCCACACATCGGAGCCGGAGCCGAGCGTCTTGCCGCGCCAGTTGCCGCGCAGCATCGGCCCCGCCGGGACGAAGATCGACGGCAGCCCGGAACTGATCGCCCCCATCATCAGTCCCGGCGGCGTCTTGTCGCAGCCGCCGAGCAGCACCAGCCCGTCGCAGGGATGGCTGCGCGCAAGTTCCTCCGTCTCCATCGCCAGCAGGTTGCGATAGAGCATCGAGGTCGGCTTCTGGTACTGCTCCGTCACCGGATGCGCCGGCAATTCGACCGGGAAGCCGCCGGCCTGCCAGACGCCGCGTTTCACCTCCTCCGCCCGCGTGCGGAAGTGGAAATGGCAGGGGCTGAGCTCCGACCAGGTGTTGATGATGCCGATCACCGGCTTGCCGCGGAAATCGGCCTCCGCGAAGCCGGCCTGCAGCATGCGGCTGCGATGGCCGAAGGCGCGCAGGTCGTCCACGCCGAACCAGCGGTGGCTGCGCAATTCCTCGGGGCGCTTGCGGGACATGGCGGGTCCTCCTCGTTCTTCCCGCGAAGGCTGCCAACTGCTATGGCAGATGTCCATGGCCGCTGCAGAGACAGCCCGCGGGAGGATCGCGCCGCTGGCCGAGGAGGACACGCTCTCCCTCGGCGAACGCGCCTATCGGCGACTGCGCGAGTCGATCGTGCAGGGCATGCTGCCGGCCGGGCGCAAGATCTCCGAACGCAGCCTGGCGACGCAGCTCGGCATCTCCGCCCAGCCGGTGCGCGAGGCGCTGCAACGCCTCGAGCAGGACGGCATGGTCATCACGCTGCCGCGCCGCGGCACGGTGGTGGCGGAGATGGGCCCGGCGCAACTCGGGGAGCTGGGGCGCATCCGCGCCGCCCTCGAAGGGGTTGCGGCCGCGCTGGCGGCGGAACGGCTCGACGCGGCGGCGCTGGCGACCTTCACCTCCATCCTCGCGCGCATGAAGGCCGGCACGGACGCCGCCGACCACGACATACTCGACGAAGCGAACGAGGAATTCCACGCGCTGATCCATCGCGCGACCGGCAACCTGTTCCTGATGCGCTCCCTCGCTTCGCTGCGCGCCTACGACCATCTCGGGCGCCGGCGCGCCGTGGGCAGCACGCCGCGGGACCTGCCCAAGGCGCTGCGCGAGCACCAGGGCATCGTCGCCGCGCTAAGGCGGCGCGACCCCGCGCTCGCCGAGGCGCGGATGCGCGCGCATGTGCTGCGCTCGCTCGTCACCAACGGCGTATTGTCGCCACCACCACGGGGGAAGCGGCCGCCATGACGCTGATCGAGGCGCTGTCCGGCATTTCCGGCATCCTGGTCACGCCCTTCGATGCGCATGACCAGATCCTCCCGGCCCGCCTCGGCCCCATCATCGCGCGCTGCGTCGGGGCGGGCGTGGACGCGCTGACCGTCAACGGCAACACCTCCGAGTTCTACGGCCTCACCGTCACCGAGGCCGAGCGCATGCAGGCGGAGGTTCCCGCCCTGGTCGCCGGCCGCGCGCGGATCATCGCCGGCATCGGGCGCAGCGTGACGGAGGCGGTCCGCCTCGCCGCGCGCGCCAAGGCCGATGGCGCGGATGCCGTCATGATCCACCAGCCGCCCGACCCCTTTGCCAGCCCGCGCGGCGTGGCGGACTATGTCCGGCGTGTCGCCGAGGCCGCCGCGCTGCCGGTCGTGCTCTACCTGCGCAACGCCGCCATCGGGCCGGATGCGGTCGCGGCGCTCTGCGGCCTTCCGGGCGTGGTGGCGGTGAAATGGGCGAACCCGGACCTCATGGCGCTGGCGCGTGCCATCCGCGCCGCACCGCACATCCGCTTCGTCTGCGGCCTGGCCGAACCCTGGGCGCCGCCGATGACGGCGCTCGGCGCGCAGGGCTTCACCTCGGGGCTGATCAACCTCGCGCCCGAACGCTCCGTCGCCATCCTCACCGCGCTGCGCGCCGGCGACATGCCGCGCGCCAATGCCCTGATCGCCGAGATCGGCGCCTTCGAGGCGCTGCGTGCCGAAGAGCAGAACGGCGCCAATGTCTCGGTCGTGAAGGCCGCGCTGGCACTCATCGGCGAGGATGTGGGCCATGCCCGCCCGCCGGCCTCCTGGCCGCTGGCGCCGGATTCCCTCGCGCGGCTGCGCGAGCTCGTGGCAGGCTGGCGGGCAGGCTGACGCGGGCGTTGACGCCCGCCGCGTCGCCGCATCAGACTGCCATCTGCTATTGCAGTTAACCAAGACCGAGGGGTGGCCCGACCCGCCCCCGACACGCGAGGAGATGTTCATGCACCCCACCCCCCGGCGGCGTGGCCGCCTCCTGCTGGCCGCGCTGGCGACGGCCGCCCTCGGTGCGATCGGCCTCGGCGCCACGCCTGCCGCCGCGCAGGAATGGCGCGGCTGGAACATCCATGCCGCCGACTATCCGAACGGCATCGGCATGGATGCCTTCACCCGCATGGTGGGCGAACGCACCAGCAACCGCATCCGCATGCGCACCTTCCATTCGGCGCAGCTCGGCCAGCAGGACGAGGCGATCCAGCAGATGCGGCTGGGGACCATCGATTTCGCCAACTTCAACCTCTCGCCCTTCAACAACCTGGCGCCGACGACGAATGTCGTGACGCTGCCCTTCCTGTTCCGCGACGTCGGCCACATGCAGCGCGCCATCGACGGCCCGGCGGGCGAGGCGATCGCGCAGGATCTCGAACGGATCGGCATCGTCGCCCTGTCCTGGTACGACGCGGGGGCGCGCAGCCTCTATACCACGCGCCCGGTGCGCACGCCCGCCGACCTGCGCGGCATGAAGATCCGCGTGCAAACCTCCGACCTTTGGATCGACCTGATGCGCGCGCTCGGCGCCAACCCGACGCCGCTGCCCTTCGGCGAGGTCTTCACCTCCCTGCAATCCGGCGTGATCGACGGGGCGGAGAACAACTGGCCATCCTACGAGTCCACGCGCCACTTCGAGGTCGCGCGCTACTACTCCACCACCGAACACTCCAACGTGCCGGAAGTCCTGGCGGTCTCCGCCCAGCGCTGGCGCCGGCTGAACGAGCAGGAACGCGCCATCCTGCGTGACGCCGCGCGCGAATCCGCCGCCATCCAGCGCCGCGCCTGGGCGGAGCGCGAGCGCGTCTCCCGCGAGCGCGTGGTCGCCGCCGGCGTGACGGTCATCGAGATCAGCGACCGCACGCCCTGGGCCGCGATGATGGAGCCGGTCTACGCGAAGTACGCCGCCGATGCGCGGCTCGCGGCGCTGGTCCGGCAGATCCGCGAGCTGCAGTGAGGGCCTTCTCCCGCGCGCTCGACATCCTGTCGGCGCTGACGGTGGGGCTGGCGAGCATCGCGCTCGTCGGCCTCATCGCCATGATGGGCTGGCTGGTCTTCGGCCGCTACGTGCTCAACGACACGCCGACCTGGATCGAGCGCGCGGCGACGCTCGCCATCCTCGCCATCGCCATGCCGGTGGCCGCGGTGGGGGTGCGGGAGCGCTTCCACCTGTCGGTCCTCGGCGTGCGGGAAGCGTTGCCGCGCACGGCGCAGCGCTGGATCGCGCTGGGCTGCGATGCGCTCATGGGCCTGTTCGGCGCGGCCATGGCCTGGTGGTCGTGGGAACTGGTGGACATGGTGGCGGCCTTCAGGATCCCGCTGCTCGGCATCAGCCAGGGCTGGACCTACGTGCCGATGACCGCCGGCGGCGCGCTGATGGTGCTCTATGCCATCGAGCAGGTGCTGAAGGACTTCCTGTCGAAGGAAGCGCCGGAACAGCGCGGCGTCGCCGCCGCCTTCCTGGAGTGACGCGCGCGTGGAACCTGGCCTGCTTCTGATCTTCTCGGTCTTCGCCGTCGGCGTCGTCGCCGGCGTGCCGGTGGCCTTCTGCCTCGGCATCGCCGCCGTCGCGGGCTTCATCTACGAGGGGCTGAACCCCGCCGTCGCCTTCCAGCAGATGGCGAGCGGCATGAGCATCTTCGCCCTGCTCGCCATTCCCTTCTTCATCTTCGCCGGCGAGATCATGCTGCATGGCGGCATCGCCCGGCGGCTGGTGGCGCTCGCCAGCGCGACGGTGGGCTGGATGCGCGGCGGGCTCGGCATGGTGGATGTCTCCACCTCCATGCTGTTCGGCGGCATCTCGGGCTCTGCCGTCGCCGACACCTCGGCGACCGGCACCATCCTGATCCCGGCGATGAAGGCGAAGGGGTACGGGGTGGACTATGCGGTGTCGCTGACCGTGACGTCGTCGATCGCCGGCATCCTCATTCCGCCCTCGCACAACATGATCCTCTATTCGCTGGCGGCGGGGGGCGGCATCTCGGTCTCGGCGCTGTTCATCGCGGGCATCGTGCCGGGGATCATGATGTGCCTCTTCCTCGGCATCGCCGCCTATGTCATGGCGGTGCGCCGCGGCTATCCGGCCGATGACTGGAAGGGCTTCCGGCACCTGGCCTGCACCTTCGTGGATGCGCTGCCGGGGCTGCTCACGGCCGTCATCATCCTGGGCGGCGTGCTGAGCGGGATCTTCACCGTGACGGAGAGCGCCGCCTTCGGCGCCATCTGGGCGCTGCTGGTGACGATCACTGTCTATCGCGCGCTGCCCTGGAAGGATTTCGTCATCGCGGCGAAGGCGAGCGTGCGCACCACCTCGGTCGTCTTCCTGCTGGTCGGCACGGCCACGGCCTTCGCCTGGCTGCTGGCCATGTACCGCCTGCCGGAGATCCTGACCGACGGCATGCTCGCCATCAGCGACAACCCGATCGTCATCCTGCTGCTGATCAACCTCTGCCTGCTGATCCTCGGCTGCGTGATGGACATGGCGGCGCTGATCCTGATCACCACGCCGATCTTCCTGCCAGTGGTCATGGCCATCGGCATGGACCCGGTGCAGTTCGGCATGGTGATGATGATGAACCTGGGCCTCGGCCTGACCACGCCGCCGGTGGGCGCGGTGCTGTTCGTCGGCTGCGCCATCGGGCAGATCCGCATCGAGCACATCATGCGCACCATCATCCCCTTCTGGGGTGCGATCATGGTCGCGCTCGCGTTCACCACCTATTGGCCGGCGATGTCCCTGACGCTGCCGCGCCTGCTGCTCGGCTACGGAACCTGACGCCATGACCGCACCTGCCAGACCCGTCCTGCTCACCGGCGCCTCCGGCGCGCTCGGCCGCCATCTCGCGAAGGCGCTGGCCGAGCACGGCTGGCGGCTGCGCCTGACCGACATCGTGCCCTTCCCGGACCCGCTGCCGGCCGGCGCGAGCTTCGTGAAGGCGGACCTCAACGACGGCGTCGCGCTGATCCGCCAGGCGGAGGGCTGCGGCGCCATCCTCCACTTCGGCGGCGTCTCGGTGGAACGTCCCTTCGAGGAGGTGCTCGGCCCGAACCTCCGCGGCCTCTACCACGTCTATGAGGCGGCGCGGCGTGAAGGCGCGCGGGTCGTCTTCGCGAGTTCCAACCACTCGATCGGATTCCACGAGCGGCCCACCGGCAATGCGGAGCGCCTCGACTTCGACTGCGCCTTCCGTCCGGACGGCTACTACGGCCTGTCCAAGGCCTATGGCGAGCTGATGGGCCGGATGTACTGGGACAAGCACGGCATCGAGAACGTCAACCTGCGCATCGGCTCCTGCTTCCCGAAGCCGGTCGACCGGCGGATGCTCTCGACCTGGCTGTCCTATGGCGACCTGACGCGGCTGGTCGAGCGCTGCGTGCTCGCCGAACGCGCCGGGCATGCGGTGATCTGGGCCTGCTCGGACAACCCGGCCTCCTACTGGGGCCGCGACCACCGTGAGCGCCTCGGCTGGGCGCCGCGGGATTCCGCCGAACCCTGGCGGGCGGAGGTCGAGCACGTCACCGCCGATCCGGTGACCGAGCGCTACCAGGGCGGCGGCTTCACCGCGATGGAGTATTCGCGCCACACGCCATCGCCGCGGGACGCCTTCTCGCTGGAGGAATGATCGCCGGGGCGGCGCCTGGGCGGTCGCGCTACCCGCCGGCCCCGCAGGCGCGCACCAGCTCGTCCGCCCGAGCCCAGGTGATCGGCCGGTAGCGCACGCGTTCCCCGTGCAGTTCGGCATCGTAGGGCTGGCCCGCCATGCCGCCGAGGCGGTGGTAGAAGCGCAGCGCCCCGTCATTGCCCTCGATGATGGTCAGCGCCGCCCGAGTCGCGCCTCGCGCCATCAGCGCCGCCACGGCGCGGCCGAGCAGTTGCGGCCCGGTCCCGCCGCCACGCAGGCCCGGACGGAGGTGGAGGTTGTCCACATAGGCCTCCGTCCCCTCGAGCCAGGCGGCGCAGAAGCCGCGCAGCCCGTCCTCGCCTTCCGCCAGCAGCACGATGCCGGGGCGCGGCGCGGCGAAATGATCCCGCCACATCGCCGCGTGCAGCGCCGGCAGGCGGTCCCGCAGCAGCGGCGCCGGCAGCAGCCCGGCATAGGATTCCTGCCAGGACGCCGTCAGCAGCGCCGCGACGGCGACGGCATCCTCCGCCTCCGCGACGCGGAAGCGGACGGTCGCCATCGGGGCCGGCCGCTCAGGCCGCATCCACCGGCACGATGCTGGTCCAGCCGTGCGGGTCGTTGCTGCGGCCGTACTGGATGCCGACGATCGCGTCGTAGAGCTTCTGCGTCAGCTCGCCGGTCTGGCCGCCGTTGATGAGCACGTCCTCGCCCTTGTAGCCGAGCGTGCCCACGGGCGAGACCACGGCGGCGGTGCCGGTGCCCCACATCTCCTTCAACGTGCCGTCGCGGCCGGCCTGCATCACCTCGTCGATGGTGATCGGCCGCTCGCTGACCTTCAGCCCCCAGTCGCGCATGAGCTGCAGCGTGGAGGCGCGCGTCACGCCATCGAGGATGGTGCCGGCGAGCGGCGGCGTGATCACCTCGTCGCCGATGCGGACCATGATGTTCATGGTGCCGACCTCGTCGAGGTACTTGCGGTGCACGCCGTCCAGGTAGAGCACCTGGGTGTAGCCGTGCGCCTCCGCGTCCCGCTGGCCGGCGAGGGACTGCGCGTAGTTCGCCGCCGTCTTGGCTTCCCCGGTGCCGCCCTTCACGGCGCGCACATGCTTGTCGGTGGCGAGGATGCGCACCGGCTTCACGCCTTCCTTGTAGTAGCTGCCGACCGGCGAGAGGATGAGGAAATACAGGTAGTTGTGCGCCGGATGCACGCCGAGCATCACATCCGTCGCGATGATGGTCGGGCGCAGGTAGAGCGCGGTGCCCGGCTTGCGCGGCACCCAGTCTGCGTCGAGGCCGACCAGGGCGTCGAAGCTCTGGCGGATGATGTCCACCGGCAGGTCCGGCATGCACATGAGCTGGGCCGAGCGGTTGAAGCGTTCCGCATGGCGCTGGGCGCGGAACAGCCGGATCTGGCCGTCGCTGCCGCGGAAGGCCTTGAGCCCGTCGAAGATCGCCTGGCCGTAGTGCAGCACCGAGGTCGCCGGATCGAGGCTCAGCGGACCGTAAGGCTCGATCCGCGGATTGAACCAGCCCTTCCCCTCCTCGTAGTTCATCAGGAACATGTGGTCGGTCGTGACCTTGCCGAAGGAGAGCGAATCGTCCGCCGGCTTCTGTTTGGGCGAGGTGGTGCGGGTGATCGGGAACTGGCCCATGCTGCGTATCCTTCCTGATTATTCATGCGTGCGGGCTGGCGATGAGCTTGGCGCGGCAGAGGCGGAAAGCGCCAAGGAATCGGCCCGGCTGTCGGACGGCACTGGGCCCATGGCGCATCCCCCTGTCGGCCGGCAAAGCGAAGGCCGCATGTGACGAAAGAATGTTGCTTCAACGCCACTTAAGTTAGAATGACATGTCTAATCGGTCAATGATACTGACCCAAGCGGAGGTCCACGCCAGCACATGCCAGCCAAGAGCAGCGCGCAGATCGCGGATGCGCCGGAACGCAGCTCGCTGCCCGCCGGGCGCAACCTGCTGTTCCTGCGGGAGGAGGAGCTGCGACTCGCCCAGGACCTGCTCTTCTTCGGCTATCGCGACTTCACCGCGGGCGCCGACGAGATCCTCGCCGAGCTCGGCATGGGCCGCGCGCATCACCGCGTGCTGCACTTCGTCGGCCGGCGGCCGGGGATCACGGTGGGCGACCTGCTCGGCATCCTGGCGATCACCAAGCAGAGCCTCGGCCGCGTGCTGCAACCGCTGGTCGAGGAAGGCTACGTGACCCAGACGCCCGGCCGCAACGACCGCCGCCAGCGCCTGCTGACCCTGACGGAGAAGGGCGCCGCCCTCGAACGCCGCCTGTTCGAGCGGCAGCGCGAGACAGTGATGCGCGCCTACCGGGAGGCCGGCCCTGCCGCGGTGGAAGGCTTCCGCCGCGTCATGCGCGGCCTGATGGGCGACCAGGCCCGCACCGCATGTGAGCTTCTGGAGGGGCCGGCCGCCGCGCCGGGCAAGCCACGATGAATGGAATGGCCGAGACCGCGCATCTGCTCGTCGTCGACGACGATGCGCGGTTGCGCGACCTGCTGCAGCGTTTCCTGACGGAGCAGGGCTTCCGCGTGACCGCGGTCGCCGATGCGGCGGCGGCGCGGCGATCGATCTCCGCCATGATGTTCGACCTGCTGGTGCTCGACGTCATGATGCCGGGGGAATCCGGCCTGGCGCTCGCCGAATCGCTGCGCCGCGAAGGCAATGAGGTGCCCATCCTGATGCTGACGGCGCGCGGCGCGCCGGAGGACCGCATCGCGGGCTTCGAGCACGGGGTGGACGACTACCTGCCCAAGCCCTTCGATCCGCGCGAGCTCGCGCTGCGCATCCGCACCATCCTGCGCCGTGCGGCGCAGGCGCCGACGGTGCAGCCGCTCGCGAATGCGCCGGTGCAGCTCGGCCATCGATGGTTCGACATCGAGCGCGCGGAGCTGCGCGGGCCCGATGGCGTGGTGCGGCTCACGGGCGGGGAGGCTTCACTGTTGCAGGCGCTTGCGCGCCGCGTCGGTGAGGTGCTGAGCCGGGAGGAGATCGGCACTGCCCTCGGCACGCCCGAGGCCGGCGAGCGTGCGATCGACGTGCAGGTCACCCGCCTGCGCCGCAAGGTGGAAGCGGACCCGCGCGAGCCGCGCTTCATCCAGACGATCCGGCATCGCGGCTATGTGCTGAGGCCGGGGCCGTGAGCGGGAAGGAAGGGCGGGGGAGGGGAGCCTCCCCCGCTCCCCCTCCCTTCTTTGGCACCTGGGACCTGACCCCGGCGACCGACGCCAATGTTCCTTGACACATCCTTCCGGACATCCGGGATCACGCGGGATTGTCGGGGATAGTGCGGGATAAACCCCCAGAAAAATTGGGTTTTCGCTCGATTGCGCCGACGCTGCAGGCGGCGGTGCCAGGTTCCGGAAATCGGGCATCTCGGCTGTGTTTTGACATTGGGTTCCGGAAAATTTCGGGTCGCGCTCTGACGCTCTGAAGAGGCTCTTAGGGGGCGCTCGAGGGCGGCGGCGCGGCATCCTCCACCTCGGTCAGGTGGTCGTACAGCACCAACGCGATCCGCATGATCAGGGTGGGTGTGACGGAGGAGCCGGCGATCCGCTCGGAGGCCATCTCGTAGGCGCGGGCCAGCCGCTCGGGGTTGACCTGCCAGGCGATGCCAGTGCCGCCGGACGCCCGTCCGCCAGGGCTTGGCTCCGCGACGCCACGGCCAGGCAGAAAGCCAGCTTGCGCCGGGATTTGCGACGGATGGAACTGCTCCCGCGGCGGATCCGACGCGCGCATCGGGCCTTCCCCCGTCGCCAGCCAATCGAGCCGCACGCCGGTTGCGCGCGCGAGCGCGGCGGCGTTGGACAGCTTCATTTCGCCCCCATCGGCGTAATTCGTGATGGTCCCGTAGGCCACGCCGGAGAGGCGAGCCGCATCCTTCTGGGTGCCGACGCGCGCGATCGCCTCCTTCACACGCGCGCCACGCGCTCGATCCAGGCTTCCAGGTTTCGCCTTCGAACCTGGAAGCCGATTTCCAGCTTCGGATTTCGCTTCCATCATCCGAAATCAGCCAGCCACATCAATGATTTGGCTGATATCAGCGCATTGACCGCAGATTCTGAAACATGGAAGTGCCGAGTTAGCCGATTTCAGCCTTGAGCGATCATCCATTTTCGGCCAATCTCCGTTTGCCAAACCACAAACCCGAGCACGCGGCCTGCCCGCCGCGCGCTCAGGAGACACGATGCAGCAGCGCCCCGAAGACTGGCACCCGGAGGACATCAAGGCGGCGGTCCGGAAATCCGGCACCACCATGTCTGCCCTGTCTCGGGCGGCCGGCCTTTCGGTCGGCGCCGCCAAGCGAGCCCTCGACGTCCCCTGGCCCCGAGCGGAGGCGATCATCGCTGCCCGCCTCGGCGTCGAGCCCCAGGACATCTGGCCCAGCCGCTACGACCGCAACGGCCTGCCCCTCAAGGGGCGTCCCGTTTCAGTCACCGCTGATCGTAGCCGCTCGGCCCCCACCCCGCACCGTCAGAAATCGGAGGCCGCGTGAACACGCCCGTCCTGTCCATCCCGCTCGACCAGATTGACGTCGGGGAACGCCTGCGCGCGGTCGACAACGACTACGTCGCCCTGATCGCCGAGAGCCTGGCCGAGCGCGGTCTCGACACCCCCATCATCGTCTCCGGGCCTGGGGCGAATGGCCGCCACACCCTGATCGCGGGCGGGCACCGTGTCGCCGCGGCCCGCCTGGCCGGCTGGTCCGAGATCCCGGCCAAGGTCGTCGAGGTCGACGAGCTCCAGGCCAAGCTGATCGAGATCGACGAGAACCTGATCCGCCGCGAGCTGTCCGCCCTGGACCGCGCGGTGTTCCTCGCCGAGCGCAAGCGCATCTATGAAGCGCTCAACCCCGAAACCGCACACGGAAAAGCCAAGAAAAACAAGGGTTTGGAAAAGTGGACAAGCTTGTCCACTTTTGCCGAGCGCTTCAGCAAGGCGACCGCGACCAAGCTCGGCGTCGACGAGCGGACGATCCGCCGCGCCGTCGCCCGCGCCGCCATCATCCCCGAGGTGCGCGCGCTGATCGCGAGCCACCCGATCGCGGACAGCGGTGCCGAGCTCGACCAGCTCGCCGGGCAGACGCCGGAGCGCCAGCGCGAGATCGCCGAGCGCCTGGTGCGCGAGGGAGCGACCGCCCGCACCGTGGCGAGCGCCCTGGTCGAGATCGTCGGCAAGCCCCGCGTCAGCGATGCCGTGGAGATCGACCGCCAGTACCGGGCCATCATGAGCGCCTGGGGCAAGGCCTCCTACGTCAGGGCGCAGCAGCAGTTCCTGGACGTGATCTGCGCGACGCGCGGCGGCCGGAAGATGGCCGAGAAGGCGCTGTCGCGCAGCCCCTCCGACGAGACGGAGGCCGCGTGATGCCGCGCCGGCCCCGCGCCCCGCGCGTCACCCTGAGCACCCTGTTCGGCGGTGCCTTCTTCGCCGCCCTGATCGTCGGCTGGTTCTGGGTCGGCCAACTGGTCGCGGTGGGTGCCGGGTGGCACCCGCTGGCCGAGGCCGGTCGTCAGATCGCCCAGGCGGTGCGGCCGTGACCGTGAGCGCGTCCCGCCCCAACAGCAGCTGCCGCGGGGACTGGTTCATCCGCCTGCTCGGCGCGACCGCCCTGACCATTGTCGCCGCCTTCATCGCTGCCGTCGTCTGGAAGGCCTGCTCCTGACCATGGCGCCGCGGCACCCCGCACAGCCCGACCTGCTGGAATGGCAGCCGCCCGCGACGGTGGTCGCCTTCGAGCCGGCGCATGTGCGCGCCGCGACCGTCGCCGCCTCCATCGCCCGGGCCGTCGCCGCCACGCTCCGCGACTGCGGCCAGCCTCGCGACGAGGTCGCCGAGCGGATGTCCGCCTATCTCGGGGAACGCGTCTCGAAGCCGATGCTCGACGCCTATGCCTCCGAGGCGCGGCGCGAGCACGCCATCCCGGTCACCCGCCTGATCGCGCTGATGCACGCGACCGGGGACCGCCGCCTCCTGCAGCTGCTGGCCGAGCCCATGGGCTGGGCCGTGATCGAGCGCCGCCACCTGCCGCTGATCGAGGTCGCCGCCATCCGCGAAAAGGAAGACGAGCTGCGCCGCACGCGCGAGCAGCTTATGCGCGAAGCGCGCAAGGCAGGTGGCGCGTGACGCCCGACATGTGGCTCACCCTCACCGAGCTCGCCGCAATGTCGCTGCCCGGCATGCCCGACACCCGCCGCGGCCTGGCCATGCTGGCCGAGCGCGAGGATTGGAACCACCCCGATGCGGAGGGCCGCCTCTGGCGCCGCCGCCAGGGGCGCGGCGGCGGCGTCGAGTACGCCCTCGCGGTCCTGCCCAGCTACGTCCAGGCGAAGATCCTCGCTCGCAGCGGGAGCACCGCGAAGCCGGCGGAGAAGGAAGCCGCCCTCCAGCGCCTGTCCGACGAGGCCGCCTGGGAGGCCTACGAACGCCAGCCCGAGAAGCACAAGGCCCGCGCGCGCTCGCGCGTCGGTGCACTCGACGCGGTTGCGACGCTCATCAACCAGGGCCGGCCGCGAACCCTCGCGATGATGGAGGTCGCGGCCTCGCACGGTGTCTCTCGCGCGCAGCTGTACGAATGGGCGAAGCTGGTGGACGGCGTGCCGCGTGCGAACTGGCTGGCGCGCCTGGTCCCTCAATATGCCGGTGCCGGCGGCCCGCGCGCGGCCTGCGACGACGACGCCTGGGAGTGGATGCGCTCGCGCTACCTGCTCTCCAACAGGCCGACGTTCGAGCAGTGCTGGCGCGACCTGCAGCAGGTCGCCGCGCAGCGCGGCTGGAAACTGCCATCGCAGCGCACCATGCGTCGCCGCATCGATGCGTTGCCCGAGGTCGTGAAGACCTGGCATCGCCACGGCCCCGAAGCGGCGGACGCCATGTTCCCGACGCAACGGCGCGATCGTTCCGCGCTCCACGCGATGGAATGGCTGAACGCCGATGGCCATCGCTTCGACAATTTCGTGTTGTGGCCGGACGGCGAGAAGGCGCGCCCGATGGTGGTCTTCTTCCAGGACCTCTACAGCGGGAAATTCCTCGGCTACCGCGTCGGACCCGACGAGACCGGCGACACGTTCCGCCTCGCCTTCGGGGACGTCGTCGAGAAGTACGGCATTCCCCGCAAATGCACGATCGACAACACGCTGGCTGCGGCGAACAAGACGATGTCGGGCGGCCTCAAGCGCCGCTTCCGCTTCAAGGTCCGCGCCGAGGAGCCGCTCGGCATCTTCCCGACCCTCGGCGTCGAGGTGCATTGGGCCAAGCCCTACAGCGGCCGCTCCAAGCCGATCGAGCGCGCATTCGGCGACGTCGCGCGCGACATCGCGCGCCACCCCGCCTTCGTCGGTGCGTGGACCGGCAACAGCACGTCGACCAAGCCGCATGACTACGGGTCGAAGGCGGTTCCGCTGGCGACCTTCCTGCAGGTGCTGGAAGCCGGCATCGCCGAGCACAACGCCCGACCCGGCCGCACCGCCGGGAACTGCCGCGGGCGGTCCTTCGACGACACGTTCGCCGAGAGCTACGAGGCCTCGGCGCACCTGATCGTTCGCCCGACGGACGCGCAGCGCCGCGTCTTCCTGCTCGCCGCCGAGGAGGTAAAGGTCCGCCGCGACGCGACGGTCCACCTCCTGGGCAACCGCTATCACGATGCGCGCCTGGTAGAGCTGCGCGGCCGGCCCGTGACGGTGCGCTTCGATCCCGAACGGCTTCACGCGCCGATCCACATCTTCCTCGCGTCCGGCGAATTCTTCGTCACCGCCGACTGCATCGCCGATGTGGGCTTCGGCGATGTCGACGCCGCGCGCCGCACCGCGCGGGCCAACAAGATGCGCCGCAAGGGGCTGAGGCTGCTCGCCGATGCCGAGGCGCGCATCAGCGCCGAACAGCTCGCGCGCGACCTCGCCGATCTGCGCCGCCCGGACCCGGAAACGCCGGCGCCCCGCGTGGTGCGCCCGCTCTTCCGCGGCACGGCCGCGCTGAAGCCCGTCATCGACCAGGAGGAAGAAAGCTCGGCCGAACGATCCGAGCGCCTGTTCGTCGCCGCCCGCCGAGCGCTGCGGGGCGCTGGAACCGCCCCGCAGCTCCGGCTGGTGCCGGACGAAGACGACACCGAGGACTGAGCCCAGCAGGCGGCCTCGGCATCCCCCACGCATCGAGAGACCTATCATGCCCAGCGACGCATTCGAACCACAGATGAGCCCCGAGGAGATCGAGGCCGTCCGCGTGCGCATCCGCGCCACCATGGCCGAGCGCAAGATGGCGATGACCGACGTGTCCCGCCAGGTCGGCATCCCCTACGGCACCTTCAGTTCCTGGATGGGCGGCACCTACAAAGGCCGCAACGCGTCGATCGCCGAACAGGTGATGCATTGGCTCAACGGGCTCGAAGCCGCGGACCGTACCCGCGCGCTGGCGCCGCGCGCGCCGGCCTTCGTCGCCACACCAACGGCGGATGCGATCCTCGCGACGCTGGAACACGCGCAGTACATGCCGGAGATGGTCGTCGTCACCGGCGCGCCGGGGGTCGGGAAGACCTCCTCGGCCCGCTGGTATGCCGCGCGGAACGCCAATGTCTGGATGATCACCGCGGAACCGACGATGTCATCCCCGCGCGCGCTGCTGGACGAGCTGGCGGAGGCCATTGGCGTGACGGAGCGCGGCCTCTCCTCGCAGAAGCTCAGCCGCTCGCTCGGCAAGCGCATGACGGGCAGCCAGGGTCTCATCCTGATCGACGAGGCGCAGCACCTGACGAGCCAGACGCTGGATCAGCTACGGATGTTCCACGACCAGGCCGGCATCGGCATCGCGCTGCTCGGCAATGAGAGCGTCTATGCGCGCCTCGAAGGCGGCACGCGCGCCGCACAGTTCGCCCAGCTCTACTCCCGCGTCGGCATGCGGCTGCAGCGGCCACGCGCGCTGAAGGGCGATGTCGAGAAGCTGCTGGACGCGTGGGGTGTCGCCGGGAAGGAGGAACGCACCCTGCTGCAGACCATCGCAAAGAGGCCGGGGGCGCTGCGCAACCTGACGAAGGCCCTGCGGATGGCGCACATGCTGGCGGGCGCCGAGGGCGCCGAGGCGATGGGCGAGAACCACATCCGCATGGCGTGGGAACGGCTGAGCAGCGGCGCCACCCTGACGGCGGAGGCGGCGTGATGCCCGAGCAGCCAGACAATCCGCTCGACGGTCGCGGCGCCACAATCCGCGGCCCCGTGACGCCTGCCGAGATCGACGATGGCGGCATCTACGCCGAGGGCGCGCTGATCTGCGTGCGGCCGAGGAGATCGGGGAACGCCCTCACCCTCGGCGGCGCCATTGCCGAGGCCCAGAACGAGACGACAGCGGCCGAGATCGCCCGCCGCTGCGCCATGCACGACCCGGCGATCACGGCGATGCGGGTCATCGACATGCATTGGTCGCGCAACGGGCGCGAGACCCCCGAGACCATGGCCCTGTTCTACCCCGCCTGGCAGGTCGAGGCATGGCAGTTGATCCGCGTCCTGCTGGACCAGGAGGGCCGCTGACATGCCCGCCCCCTTCGTCGAACTCGCCGATGGCCTCGAAGACCTCTCCGCCATCTTCGAGGGCAAGCAGCGCCACGGCGGCACGATCTCTGCCGGCCAGGCGCGGGCCATCAAGGAGGCACTGAAGGCCTTCGCCGAGCTCGCACGCCTCGGCGATCGCCAGCGCATCGCGGCCCTGCAGATCGCCGGGCGCCCGGTCGAGGATGGCGTCACGGTCGTCCTCGCCCCGTTCACGGTGCTGCCGGGAGGTCGGGCATGACCCCCGAACTGCGCACCCGGCGCGACCGGGCGATGCTCGCGCGGATCGACGAACTGCAGGCGGAGTGTCGCCTCCTCCGCCGCCGCCTGGCCGCCGCGGCTCCGCATGCGCCGGCGCCGGTCGTCGCCCGCCTCGTCGAGGCGGCCGCCGCCGAATTCGGCGTGCACGGCGGGGCGATCTATGGCCCTCAGCGCTCCGCGCCGATCGCCCTGGCCCGGCAGGTCGTCATGCACCTGGCGGTTACCCGCTTCGACCGATCCTTGCCGCAGGTCGGCCGCAGCCTGGCGCGGCACCACACCACGGTGCTGCACGGTTCCCGCGCGATCGCCGAGCGCATCGCGACGGATCCCGATCTCGCCGCGCGCGTGGCGCGCGTGGCGGCCGCGATCACCTCGAACCCCACGGAGACCACCGCATGAGCGCGACCACCCGCACCAAACGACGGGCGGAGGCCGTGCCGGCCGCCCGCGACCACGAGGAAGCGAACGTCTTCCTCGCCCGCATCGGCGAACTGCAGCGCGCCGTCCTGATCGAGCAGACCGCGCTCGCCGAGACGATCGCCAAGGCCAAGGAAGCGATGGGCAACGCCGTCGCCGCCCTGAATGCCGAGGCCGATCGCCTTACCCGCGGCCTGCAGCTGTGGGCCGAGGCGAACCGCCACGCCCTGACGGATGGCGGCAAGCGGAAATCGGTCTCGCTGGCAGCCGGCACCATCTCCTGGCGCCTGGCGCCGCCAGCGGTGCGCGTGGCGCAAGCGGTGGACGTGCTGCAGTACCTGCTCGAACGCGGAATGGAGGAGTTCCTCCGCCGCAAGGTCGAGATCGACAAGGCGGCGATGCTGTCCATGCCCGAGCGCGCCGCCGAGATCCCGGGCGTGACGATCGCCTCCGCCGGCGAGGAATTCGTCATCGAGGCCACCGGGGCGCGCGAGGTGGCGCCGTGAGCTGGTCCCCGCTGGCGCCGCAGGCGACACGAGCGCGGCCCGACCGCGCGGCCATCACCGTGGCCTCCTCCGCCGGTGGCGGGCGGCTACCGGCCGCGATCGTCATCATCATTCGCACGCGCAAGCTGGAAGGTGGCACCTTCATGTCGCATAGAGCGCGGGTGAAGATCCTGGCCGGTGGCGGCCCGCATGCCGGCATGCTGAGGATCGAGCCGGATGGTCCGTTCGAACCCCATTGGCCGTCCGGTAAGGCGGTGGCGTCCGGCACGCTGAAGCTGCGCATCGACCTGCCGCACGGCGTGGCTCCGGAGAACCGCAAGCCGGAGACGGTCGAATACGACCACGCCGACGACTGGATCGAGATCACGCTGCCCGAGTGGGCCAGGCCGTCAGCGCCTGCGGGCGTCTCGCCCGCGCCGGCGCGGCCGCCCCACTCCATCTCCGATCGCGTGCCCGATCCGGCGGCGACCCTTCGTGGCGCGGGGGCGCGACGCTGATGGCGACCGAGGCATCCCGCGAGATGATCGGCCGCTTCGCGCGGCTGGCATTCGATGCCGGCGTGCAGGCGGCGAAACAACCGCGTGCCGAGCTCGATCGGTCCCGCACCAACACCCAGGGCATGCTGCAGGACATGCTCGCCAGTCACATCGATGGAGAGGTCGAACGCCGCCTCGCCGCCGGGGGTGCGGCATGACGCGCGCGCTCACCGCCCTCGGCCTGCTGCTGGCCCTGGGTGCCTCCGCATGCGCGCAGTCCCTGCGCGTGATCGATGGCGACACCGTCTCGGTGCGCGGGGAGGCCGTGCGCATCGTCGGCCTGGACGCACCGGAGATCCACGGGCGCTGCCCGGCGGAGAGCCGCCTCGCGCGGCAGGCGCAGGCGCGCCTCGCCGAGCTGCTGGCCGGCGGCGCCACCATCACGCGCCGCGGTCGAGATCGGTATGGGCGCGGCCTCGCCATCGTGCAGGACGCGGAGGGCCGCGACGTCGCGCAGGTGATGATCAGCGAGGGCCTGGCGCGGCCCTATGACGGGCGCGGCCGCCGCGCCGGGTGGTGCTGATGGACACGCCGACGCTCGACGAGCAGATCGCCGAGGTGCAGGAGCAGCGCGACTACCTGGCGCGCTCCGCGGATCGGCGTGCGGGCCAGCGGGGCTTCAGCCTGCACTACCACAACCGCCGGCTGGACCGCCTGGACGCGGCGATCGCCACGCTCAAGGCGCTGCGGGAGGAGATGCCCGACAGGAGTGTCCGCTGATGGCCGAGGACAGCGAAGCAGACCTCGCCGCATCCTGGGTGGCGCACATGGAGCGCTGCATGGCGGCCGTGCTCGCGCCGCTCAGCCGGCCGGACGTCAAGGTCACGATCATCGTTCGCGCCCCCGAAGCACTCCCATGCGAAGCGATGATCTCCAGCAACGACGATCTCGGCATCGTCCGGGACAGCGTGGCGCACTTCGTTCGGACGCAGTCTTCCAGGCGGCGGGACGAAGCCTGATGCCCGCGCCGTCCCCTGGTCCCGGCTTCTGGGCCGGTGTCCGCTGGGCGATCGGTCCCAGCCTGCTGCTGTGGGCCGGCATCATCTACCTGCTTTGGCAGGTGCTGCCGTGACCTGGCCGCTGCAGCTCCGCTTCGTGCCCGACCTCGCCGCGCTCTATCGCGTGCTGATGCGGCTGGAGGAGGGCGAGCGCGCCTCGCGCGACCTCGACGCCGATGTGTTCGAGGCCCTCGGCTGGCGCGTCCTGCGCGATCGCTGGATGGCTCTCAGCCCGCTCTCACGCACCGCATTGCCGCTTCCGTCTGCCAGCCGGCGCTCCGATTGCGCGGCCCTCGTGCTGCCGCCGCGCTGGGATTGGTCAGCCGGCATGCGCAGTGGCCGCGCCTTCGCCTGGTGCCGCAGCGAGCACCCGGAGGGGCATCCCGACCTACTGTGGTTCGAGGCGATCTCCCCGGCCGTGCCGGCGCTCGCGCTGTTGAAGGCCGGCCTGCATGCGCGGCGCGCCCTGCTGCTGCGGGAGAGCGAGGCCGGCTGCTGCCTGCCTGCCGATCGCTGGACCTGCGACTGCGGCTGGGTCGGCCCCCGCGACGCCGCCCGTGCCGACGCCTGCCCCGATTGCCGCCGCCAGATCCATGAGGCCGCCGCATGAGCCAGCGCAACCTGTTCCCCAAGGGCGCCCTGCCGCGTGGCTTGCAGGCCGGTTTCGACGCGTTCTGGGCCGCCTACCCGCCGCGGCGCCCGAACCCGCGGGCGATGGCCGAGATGGCATTCGCGCGGGCCGTCCGGGACGGCGCCGCGCCCGGCGACCTGGTGCGTGCCGCCGAGGCCTATGCGGCGGAACTGCGCGAGCGCGGCATCGGATCGGAGTTCATCGTCCACGCCTCCACATTCCTGCGTCAGCGGCGGTACGAGGACTATCTGCGCGCGCCGATCGCCGAGGCACCAGCCCGCGCCGCGCCGGCTGCCGACATCGATCACCCGTTGTGGCCGCTCCTGCGCGGGCGCCTGTCCGAGACGGACTTCCGCCACTGGATCGAGCCGCTTCGGTGCGTCTCGATCGTCGCCGGCGCCCATGCCGTGCTGATGGCGCCGAACCGGTTTTACCGGGATTGGGTGCGCCAGCACTTCGACCTGGCGCTGAAGGCCGGGCTCGGCGTGCGGATCCTGGACATCGAGATCGCGGAGGACCTTCGGGCATGAGCGGAACGACGCCGGGCTATTGGACGAACGAGACCTCGGGCGTGCTGCGTCCGGCCGTTGAAGCGTACCTGCGGCACGAACCGTTGACGGAGACGCACATCGTGGCGCTTCGCGCCTATCTGCGGCAATGGATCGCCTCGCCCGAGTGGATGGCCGACGACGAGGCCGATCTCCAAAGACTGCGCACCGCCGTGGATGGCCTGACCAGCCGCGCCGCGATTGATGCCTGGATCGCGGATGCCGTCGAGCTTGGGATCGACCCGCTGTGAGCGCCGTCCCCGACCGCCGCGCGATGATCGCGAAGATCCACCTGGCGAAGAAGCAGCTCGCGCTGACCGAAGACAGCTACCGCGACATCCTGCGGCGCGTGACGCAGCTCGACAGCGCGGCCGTGATGCGCGTCGACCAGCTCGACGCCGTGCTGCGGGAGTTCGCACGGCTCGGCTGGAAGGCCAAGCCCGCGAAGAAGCGCAGCGAGAAACCGCAGGTGCGCATGATCTGGGCGATCTGGCGCGACATCGTGGCCCTGCAGGGCCATGGCGACGACGCGGCCCTGCGCAGCTTCGTGCGCCGCCAGACGCGGACCGACGCGCATCCTGACGGCATCAGCAGCCCCGAATTCCTCGACGCCGAGATGGGCAACCGCGTGGCCGAGGGCCTGAAGGCCTGGCGCGCGCGGCTGCGGCGCCAGGCGGCCGCGTGATGAGCTACCGCGCCTGGCGCCACCGGCGGCGGCATCGGCAGTGGCGCCGCCTGCTGGCGGCGCTGCCCCCCGACATGCGGGTGTTCATCGTCATGGTGCTGAGGGCCGAGCGGTGAGGTCACCGGCGCGGCAGATCCGCCCCGAGCGGACGTGCCGTGCTGTCCACCGCGCCCGATGGGCGCGGGGCGGGGTTCGTGCGTGGCGGGTTGCGCACCGGGTCCGTGGCGATCTGCTGCGCCAACGCCATGGCGCGTGCTCGCGCCGCGGCCTGGTCCTGTTCGGAGATCCGGCCACAGTCGAAGCGGACATTCGCCGTGTCGCTGGCGTCGGTCTGCGAGTGGCCCTGCGCCATGATCACCAGCCGCCAGGCGCAGCTCTGTGTGTGGTCCGCCGCGATGCCGGGGGTCGAGCCGCGCAGCATGTATGCCACGTTGCGCTGGCCGTAGTACTGGCCGGCACGCGCCCGAAGGTAGTCCGCGACGAAGGCGCTGCGAGAAAGGTCGCACCACCTCGCATCATCACCCGAAACGCCGGCGCATGGCCGCAGGTAGGATTCCGCCTCCTGCCGCACTCGGGCCGCGGCGTCGCCGGACTGCCCGAGCGCGGGCGCGGCGAGCATGAGACAGGAGAGGGTGATAGGCATCGCACGCATGGCGTCGGTCCTGATGTTGCCGCCGCCATCATGCCCGCACCGTCACCCGTGCTGGCAAGCCGGCCGCTATGACGCCCCCGCCGCCCGCCGAACTCGACACGCTCACGCGGGCAATCGGCGCCGATGCGCTGCTGCGGCTGATCGAGGCGCACGCCGGCACGCGGGTCTACGTGCCGATCGAGCCCAACCAGGGCTCACCCCTCGCGCGCCTGATCGGCCTCGACGCCGCGCGCGCGCTCGCGAAGATCCGCCCCGGGGCGGCGCTCAAGGTGCCGCTCGCGCGCGAATGGCGCGTCCGCCTGTACCGCAGCCGGGGCGAGAGCTATTCGACCATCGCGCGCCGTCTCGGCATCACCGAGAGCACGGTCGGCAAACTGCTCGCACAGGCGGGCCAGACCAGGGCACAGCTGGACCTGTTCGCCTGACGCCCGCCCGCGCCCGCGGGCATTAACGGGGCGCATCGCGCGCGCGCAATGTCGCGCCATGACCCAGCCGCCCGACACGCCCGACCAGGCGACCATCCGCTTCCGCGCCTGCGTGGCAGAGGTGCTGACGCACGAAGGCGGCTACGTCGACCATCCGCGCGACCCCGGCGGCTGCACCAATTTCGGCATCACCCGCGCGACATTGCAGGCGTGGCGCCGCGCGCGGGTGACCTGCGCCGACGTGCGAGCGATGGATGTGGCGGAGGCCCGCGCCATCTACCGCACGCATTACTGGAACGCGATACGCGCGGACGACCTGCCGGCCGGCATCGACCTGGTGCTGTTCGATGCGGCCGTGAACAGCGGCCGGCGAAGGGCTGCGGAGTGGCTGCAGGCGGCAGTCGGCGTGGAGGAGGACGGCGCGATCGGCCCGGTTACGCTGCGCGCGACGTGGGCAACCAATGATCGCGGGTCGCTGATCGAGCGCATCTGTGCGGCGCGCATGGTCTTTCTGCGCGAGCTGCCGACCTGGAGCACGTTCGGCCGCGGCTGGACGTCGCGCGTGGACCGTGTGTGCGCGGTGGCGATGCGGCTGGCGGGGGGCCAATGAGCGTGACGATGCTCCCCAAATCGGGCCGCACCTTCTCCCGCGCCACGGTGATCGCCAACTGCGCCGCGGCGTGGATTGTCGTCGTTGTCGCCATCCTGCGCGGCGAGGGCGTCGCCGGCATCGTGGTGCCGGCGGCGATGACGCTGATCGCATGGCTCGTCGCCGGATACATGGGGGTCGGCGCGGTCGATTTCCGCACGGCCGTCAGCGCCGCGCGCAGGCCCGAGGAGGCCCCGAGGCCGTGATCGCGATGGCGCTCTACGCCGCGTGGTGCGGCGCCCTCTGGCGCGTGCGCGGCGGCGCGTGGGAGACCTTGCTGCACCTGCCGCCGGGCACCACGACGGCGCGGTTGGCGACCGCCGTGATCATGACGCTGCCGCTGCTGCCCGCCTTCGGCCTGCCGGCCGCCGCCATCGCGCCTGCACTGTATCTTGGCATGGTACTGGCCGGCTGGGGCGATGCGATGGATATCGGCCGCCGAGCAGGCAGCCGCTGGGGCGATGCCATCGTCATGTCCGCCTGGGGTGTCGTCGCCATCCTGCCGGGCGCCCTTGTCGCGGGCGCTCTCGGCGGCCAGGCGTGGCCGCTGTTCGTCGCCGGTGTGCTGTTCGGTCCGAGCTACGCATTCACGTGGTGGTGGGGCGACATGGAGCGGCTGCCGCAGCCTCGGCTCCGAGGTTTCGCGTCGGGCCCGACCGAATGGGCGGAGGTCGCGTGCGGCGCGCTGCTGGGCGCGGCGCTGTGGGTGGCGCTGCCGTGATCGCGAAGGCGCTCAGCGCGCTCGCCGGGCCGCTGCTGCCGTATGCGGCGGGCGCGGTGGTGGCGCTGCTGCTCGTGCTGGGTGGCGCGTGGCAGGTGCAGACCTGGCGGCTGGACGCCGCGCAGGCGCGCGTCACCGCGCTGACCGCGGATCTCGCGGAGGCGCGCGACGCCATGCGCGCGCGGGACACGGTGATCGGCGCGCTGCAGCGCCAGGCCGACGCCGTCGCCGCCGCCGCCGCGCGGCTGGAACCGATCAGGAGGGACGTGAATGCCGCGCCTCGCACATCGGCGTGCCTTGCCAGCCCTGCCGTTGCTCGCGGCCTTGAGCGCCTGCGCGCCAGCCGCCCCGCCGCCGCCGGCGCTCAGCCTCGCGCCGTCGCTCCTGACGTGTCGGGCGGAGCCGGCCGTTCCTGACATGACCACGGATGGGGAGCTGATGCTGTACGTGCTCGACGTGATCGACGCCGGCCAGGATTGCCGGTCCCGCCTGGATCGCATCCGGGAGATCGTTGGCCCGGAGGACCGCCGCTGATGGTCGATGTCGTCGATCGCGTCCAGGAACTGGAGGAGGCCGAGCGCGCATCCGCGCTGGCCCGCATCCGCGCCCGCATCGCCGCCACCACGCCCGCGCCGCCGGCGCGGCCGGCTGCCCAGCAGGAAGACGACGCGTGATCCAGTTCGAGTGGCGGGACCTGGTCTGGATCGTCGCGGTGGCCGCGGCAGTCGGCGGGCTGCTGCTCGCGTTCCTGCGGTTCAAGCTGGCGGGAGATTTCGCGAAGGCGCCGGACCTCGCGGCGCTGACAGGGAGGGTTGGCATGATCGAGCAGCGCGTCGCGCAGATGCCGAACCACGAGGATCTGCGCGCCCTGCAATCGCGCGTCGGGGATCTCGAGCGAGGGGTCGCCGTGGTCGCCGAGAAAGTGTCGGGCGTCGCCGAGATCATGAAGCGCGTCGAGCACCAGACCAACCTGCTGGTGCATCACCAGCTGCGCGAAGGGAGTGGCGGCTGATGTCCGGCTTTGCGGCCCTGCTGGCGGAGGACCGGCGCCTGACGATCCTCCGCACGCTGGCGGAGGATCACGACTACAGCGTGAACGACTTCGTGCTGAAGCGCGCGCTGGCACAGCTCGGGCACGATGTGTCCCGCGACATGCTGCGGGCGGACCTCAAGTGGCTGGAGGACCAGCGCCTGATCACGGTCCGGCGTATGGAGAACGACGCCATCTGGGTCGCGACCGCGACGGAGGACGGCGTGGACGTCGCCGGCGGCCGCCCGCATCCGGGCGTCGCGCGCCCGGCGCCGCGCTGAGCGTGCGGCGATGGCCCGCCCTTCCTCCATCGACCGTCTGCCCGCCGAGATCCGCGAGGCCATCGGCCGTCTGCGCGACCACGGCAAGACGCTCGACGAGATCCTCGACCACCTGCGCGGCCTGGAGATCGAGGTCAGCCGCAGCGCGCTCGGCCGCCATGTGCAGGCGATGGAGAAGGTGGGCGAGCGGCTGCGCCGGTCGCGCGCGGTGTCGGAGGCGCTGGTGCGCCAGCTCGGCGACGCGCCGGAGAGCAAGACCGCGCGGCTGAACATCGAGATGATGCACAGCTTCGTCTTCGACTTCCTGGCCTCGGCCGAGGAGGGCGAGGGCGACACTGGCGTCGCCGCGCAGGCGCTGATGCGCAACCCGCTGGCGCTCAAGCTTTTCTCGGAAAGCGTGGAGCGGCTGACCAAGGCCAGCCGGCACAATGCCGACTTCGTCGAGCAGGTGGAGAAGCGCGCCGCCACGCGGGCGAAGACCGAGGCCGCGAAGGCGATGGACGCGGTGGCGAAGGAGAAGGGGCTCAGCGCGGACACGCTGGCGGCGATCAAGGCGGGGATCTTCGGGGTGAAGGCGTCGTGACCGAGGAAGAGCGGTGCGCGCTGCAAGGCGCGGTTTCGATCCTGAATGATGTGCTCGCGGAGTTGTATCGCCGGCATGGCGAGAAGATCCGCGTCGTGCCGCGTGTGCATTACGCTACGGTAGATTGCTATGCTGCGATCTCCGTCGAGGTGACGACGGGCGTCGAGACCTTCCGGTGAGCGAGCCAGTCTCCCCGCCCGACCGTCGGCGCTACGCCCCTTCACTGCGGGAGTTCATGGACCGTCTCGACCAGGAGCGGCTGAGCGACGTGGTTCGCCAGGGCCGCGCGGAGACGTTCGAGCAGATCTCGTCGCTGGCAGGCTACGGCCTCGTCTCGTCCTCCAGCATCCGCGTTGGGCAGGACAACTGGCGCCTGCACTTCACGCGCATCGGCCGGGCTCTGCGCAAGCTGCTGCAGGCGGAGACGGCTCGCGCATGACCGCCATCGCCCTCCCCGACGTCTTCCTGCCCTACCAGCAGGCCCTCATGGCCTCGGTCGGCGCGCATCCGGTGACCGTGGTCGAGAAGTCGCGCCGCACCGGCTACTCCTGGGCCGCCGGCGCGATCGCCGCGCTGACCGCCGCCGCCACGCGCGCCGCCGGCGGGTCGGACGTGCTCTACATGGGCTACAACCTGGAGATGGCGCGGGAGTTCATCGACTACGTCGCCGACTGGGCGAAGCAGATCTCCCCCGCCGCCGCCGAGGTGAAGGAGTTCTTCTTCACCGACCCCGAGAAGCCCGAGAAGGAGATCAAGGCCTTCCGGGTGGAATTCGCATCCGGCCACAAGGTGCTGGCGCTGCCGTCCGTCCCGCGCGCGCTGCGCGGCATGCAGGGCCTGGTCATCATCGACGAGGCCGCGTTCCACGACGATCTCGACGAGCTGCTCAAGGCTGCCTTCGCGCTGCTGATCTGGGGCGGCAAGGTCGTGGTGATCAGCACGCATAACGGGGATACGAACCCGTTCAACATCCTGGTCAACGACATCCGGGCGGGCCGCAAGCCGTACCACCTGCTCCGCTGCACCTTCGACGACGCGCTGCGCGATGGCCTCTATCGCCGCATCTGCATGACCAAGGGCACGCCCTGGTCGCCCGAGGCCGAGGCCGCCTGGCGCGCCGAGATCATCGCGATCAATGCCGAAGCGGCGGATGAGGAACTGCACTGCATCCCCTCGGCCAGCAGCGGCAGCGCCATCCCGGCCCCGCTGATCGAAGCGCGCATGGACGCCGCGGCCCCGGTGCTGCGCTGGGAATGCAAGCCGGACTTCGTCCACTGGGCGGCGCATCTGCGCGAGGCCGAGGCGCTGGCCTGGTGCGAGGCGCAGCTGCTGCCCGCCCTGCGCGCGCTGGATCCCGCCACGCCGCACGCGCTGGGCGGGGACTTCGGCCGCAGCGGGGACCTTTCGGTCTTCTGGCCGCTGGCGATCGGGAAGGACCTGGTGCGCCGCACCCCCTTCGTGGTCGAGCTGCGCAACGTGCCCTTCGATCAGCAGCGCCAGATCCTGTTCTACCTGGCGGACCGGCTGCCGAAGCTGCGCGCCGGGAAGCTCGATGCCCGCGGCAATGGCCAGTACCTGGCCGAGGTCGCGATGCAGCGTTACGGCGCCACGCGCTTCGAGCCGGTGATGCTGTCCGAGGGCTGGTACCGGGACAACATGCCGCCCTTCCGGGCGGCCTTCGAGGACGCCGGGATCACCGTGCCGAAGGACCGCGAGATCCTCGGCGACATCCGCGCCCTGAAGATGGTGCGCGGCGTGATCCGCCTGGTGGACCGCGACACCGGCGAAGGCGCCGGCCAGCGCCACGGGGACGCGGCGATCGCCGGCGCGCTCGCCTATGCGGCGAGCCGGGCAGAGCCGGAGGAGTACGGCTACGAGGCCGTCAGCCAGGCCGCGCGCTCCGGCCGCGCGCCGGACGACGCCGAGGACGCCTGGCGGCGCCGCCGGGAACTGCGCGGCGCGCTGTGACCGGGGATCAGCACGCCGTTCTTGCTGTCATGCAGACCCTGCTGCCGCCCCGCGACACGCGCCGCCCCCGCCTCGCGGACTGGCTCGCCGTCCACGACGTCGCCGAGGCCTGGGAGCAGGTTCGCGACGGCATCCTTCGCCCGGAGCCCTGCCGGCCATGAGCATCCTCGACCAGTTCGGCAACGCGATCCCGGCCGCCGACATCCGGCGCCTGCGCGAGGAGGTCGCCGCACCCACGCTCGCGGGTGTGCGCCCCACCTG
The DNA here is from genome assembly GCF_018129005.1 of Neoroseomonas eburnea. GTDB lineage: Bacteria > Pseudomonadota > Alphaproteobacteria > Acetobacterales > Acetobacteraceae > Neoroseomonas > Neoroseomonas eburnea. The sequence goes on along the minus strand of NZ_JAAEDL010000015.1, from coordinate 30,610 downwards.
GTCCGGCCATCCGGCCGAGGGCCTGACGCCGGCGCGCCTCGCCAGCATCCATCGTGCGGCCGCGCAGGGCGACGCCCTGCGATACCTGGAGCTCGCCGAGGACATCGAGGAGCGCGACCTCCACTATGCCGCGGTCCTCGGAACCCGGAAGCGCGCGGTGGCGCAGCTCCCGATCGCTGTCGAGGCCGCGTCCGACGATGCGGAGCATGTGCGGCACGCGGACTTCCTGCGGGATTGGCTGACCTCCGGCACGCTGGAGGAAGCCCTGCCGGACATCCTGGATGCGGTCGGCAAGGGGTTCTCGGTGCTGGAGATCATGTGGCGCACCGATCCCGGCGCATTCGTGCCGGAGCGCCTGATCTACCGCCCGCAGCGCTGGTTCGACGTCTCCCCCGACGATGGCGACACCATCATGCTGCGCGAAGCGGCGACGCTCGAAGCGCTGGCGCCGCACAAGTTCCTCGTGCACCGCCACCCGTCGAAGTCAGGCCTGATCATGCGGTCGGGCCTCGCCCGCGTGGCGTCGTGGGCGTGGATGTTCAAGTCCTTCACCATGAAGGACTGGGCGGTGTTCTGCCAGAACTACGGCCAGCCGCTGCGCCTCGGCCGCTATGGGCCGGAGGCCAGCGCGGAGGACCGCCGTGTCCTGTGGCAGGCGGTCGCGAACATCGCCGGCGACTGCGCCGCGATCGTGCCGCGTGGCATGGAGATCGACTTCGTCGAGGTGAAGAACGCCGCCGACGGCTCGGCACTCTACGAAAGGCGCGCCGACTGGCTCGACCGCCAGACCAGCAAGCTCGTGCTCGGCCAGACGACGACGACAGATGCCGTCTCCGGCGGCCATGCGGTGGCGAAGGAACACCGCCTGGTGCAGGAGGACATCGAACGTGCCGACGCCCGCATGCTCTCCATGTCGGTCACGCGGCAGCTCGCGCAGACCATCATCGCCTTCAACTTTGGCCCGCAGGACAAGTACCCGACCATTCGCATCGGCCGGCCGGATGAGGTGCCGCTGAAGGATGTGGTGGACACCATCCACAAGCTCGGCCCGCTCGGCCTGCGCGTGGAGGCGAGCCAGATCCGTGATCGCCTCGGGCTCTCCGAACCGGCCGAAGGCGAGGACGTGGAGGTCATCGGCGGCCGCGCACCGGCGCCCGCGCCGCAGCCGCCTGGCACGCAGCCGCCGGCCCCGGAGATGCAGTCCTTCGCGCGGCTGCTGCTGTCCCTCCACGCCTCCCAGCCCGATCCCGAGCATGTGGATGCGCTGACCGAGCGCCTGGCGCGGGACGCGCAGGGTGCCCTGGTGGGCCTGACGTCGGAGATCCGCGCGGAGATCCAGGCCGCGACCAGCATGCGGGACCTGGCGGAACGCATCGCGCGCCTGCAGCTGGATCCCACGCAGCTGGCCGAGGCCATCGGCCGCGGCCTGGCTCTTGCGCACCTGGTGGGCGAGGCATCGCTGATCGACGAGCTGCGGCGGGGCTGAGGCATGTCCGGTACGGCCGCGCGCAGCACGGCGTCCGGCATCGGGCTGCCGTTCCAGGAAGCCATCGCCTTCTTCCGGCAGAAGGTGAACGAGCCGACGCAGCACTGGACCGACGTCTGGCAGGCAGCGCATTCCCGCAGTTTCATGGTCGCCGGCGCGGCGGCCGACGCCCTGCTGAACGACTTCCGCGCCGAGATCTCCCGCGCGCTCGAGCAGGGCACCACGCTGCGGGATTTCCGCCTGGCCTTCGATGACATCGTGGCGCGCCACGGCTGGGTCCATAACGGCGCGCCAGCCTGGCGATCGCGGATCATCTACGAGACGAACCTCTCAACTGCCTATGCCGCGGGCCGCTATGCGCAGCAGACGCAGCCGGACACGCTCGCTCTCTACCCGTACTGGCAGTACGTGCATTCGGGGGCGCGACACCCCCGGCAGCAGCACCTGGCATGGAACGGCCTGACGCTTCGCGCGGACGATGCCTTCTGGCGTACACACTATCCGCCCAATGGCTGGCGCTGCGGCTGCCGCGTGCGGATCCTGTCGGCGCGCGACCTGGCGCGCCAGGGAAAATCCGGTCCCGATGCATCACCGCGGATCGAGACCCGCCCCTGGACCAACCCCCGCACCGGCGAGGAGCACCAGGTGCCCGTGGGGATCGACCCGGGCTTCGACTACAACCCGGGCGAGGCGTGGCGCGGCCGGCCGCAGATCCCCGGCGACGCCGTGCCCCGGCCGCCGCCTGGGAACTGGCCGCCACCCGTGCCGGGCGGTTCCTCCGCGCCTGTCCGCCGGCCCGCGACGCGGCCGGCACCCGCGATCGACCGTGACGTCGTGCCGGTGCGGCCGGTCGAGCCCGGCCGGCCGGACATACCGCTGCCGCCGGCACGGCCGCTCGCCGCCAGGCCGGTGGTCCGGCGCGACCCGGCGACCCCTGCGGTCCGCGCGGCCGACGAAGCGCTGCGGGAGGGCTATGCGGCCTGGGGGGCATCGCTGTCGGCGGAGGAACTCGAAGCGCTGCGCCTTTATCGCCGCGTTGGCCAGGCCCTGAACGACATCGTGGTCGGTGCCGAGGCGGGCTCGCCCGGTCTGCGCCAGGCGATCGCCGCCCTGCGAGGCGCCCTTTCTCGGGCGGCCGCACCACGCTCCATCACGGTGCAGCGCGGCGCCAGCGCCGCCGAGGTCAAGGCCCTGGGCCGTGTCGGCACAGAGAGCCATTTCCGCGCCTTCACCTCGACCTCGCTGGATCCCGACATCGCGCGCGACTTCGCGCGGCGGCATGGCGGCCGGACGATCGAGATCCGCATTGCCCCGGGGACGCGCGGCATCGCCTATGTTCATCCGTGGCCGGTCGGCAGGCCTGCCCAGTACGAGGTTCTGCTCGCGCCAGGGACGCGGTATCGTGTGCTGAGCCGGACGAGCCGGCGTATTGTGCTGGAGATCACCGATGTCGGACACCAGGGAAGCGGAGGCTGAGGCGATCCGCCGCCGTTACGCGGTGGTGTTCCGAGAGCCACTGGAGAGCCTGCGGAACCAGCCCGTCGAAATGCTTCGCCGGCTGCTCGCGAAGGCGGATGCGCAGCGCGAGCTCTATCTGTCGCTGGGCTTCGAGGTGGACGACCCGGAGACCGAGGCCGCGCCCCGCGAATGAGCGGCGCCCACATCACCGTCACCGTCGAAGCCGAGCAGGCCCGCGCGCTGATCGGCGGCTGGATCGCGACCGGCCGAGATCCCGCGCCCATCCTGCGCGCGGTCGGCGCGCGCCTGGTCAGCAATACCCAGGACCGCTTCGACGAGGAGGTCGATCCGGACGGCGCGCCCTGGGAGCCGCTGACCACCGCCTGGGCCGCGCTGAAGAAGGGGCCAGGCATCCTGCGCGAGAGCGGCATGCGCGGCGGCCTGCAGGGCAGCATCACCTTCGACGTCGCCGGCGGCGAGCTCGCCGTGGGCAGCAACAAGATCTACGCGGCCGTCCACCAGTTCGGCGCGGTCATCCGCGCGAAGCGGAGCCCCTTCCTGGTCTTCCGCACGCCGGACGGCCAGGTGTTCGGTCGCGCCGAGGAAGTGACGATCCCCGCGCGACCCTATCTGGGCTTGTCCTCTCGGGACCAGGAGGACATCCTCGACGCGGTGGAATTCTTCCTCATGCGCCGCCCGTAGCCCCTGCGGATCCAACCTCCAAAATTAAGAGCGATTAAGAGCGTCTAAGAGGGGGGACAGGCGGCTTTTCGGCATCCCGACGCCCGATGGGGGCGGAGGAGGCCGCAGGCCCCTGTACGGCCATCCTCGTCGCGCGTGCCCGAGGGGCGTTTCGGCCCGCACCCGCGGGCATTAACCGGCGCGGTGCCGTGCGGCCAGTCTGTCGCCGATGCACGTCGCCGCCATCCATTCCCTGCTGCCCGTCGCCGAGGCCTCCGCCTCCGGCGGTGCTGCGCCCGTGCCCGAATGGATCCAGCTGCTGCCCGCCGGCACCTTCTCGGGGCTCGATGGCCGCGGCCCCTATCACATGAAGGACGTGGCGGCGCTGGCGACGAAGTCGCTACAGGCCGCTGGCGGGCGGCTTCCGATCGACGAGAATCACCAGATCGACACCGGCCTGAAGGCGGGTGCGCCCGCGCCGGCGCGCGGCTGGATCGTCGATCTGCAGGCGCGCGACGGCGCGCTCTGGGGCCGCGTCGAATGGACGCCGACGGGGCGCACGCTCGTGGAGGAGAAGGCCTATCGCGGCATCTCCCCGAGCTTCGTTTGCAACGAGAAGACCGGCGAGGTGCTGCAGGTGATGCGCGCCGCGCTGACGAACAACCCCAACCTATCCCTCGCAACCCTGCACACCGCACAGGAGCCCACCGTGGACCTGAAGAAGCTGCGTGCCGCGCTCGGCCTGGCCGAGGACGCGGACGAGGCGGCGATCCTCGCCGCGGCCGAGACGAGCCGGACTGCCGTCGCGACCCATGCGCAGCAGCTCGCGGCGATCGGCAAGGCGGCGGGCATCGAGACCGCCGGCACGCCGGCCGCCGATGCCATCGTCACCGCGCTGCAGGCCCGCGGCGCGGGGGACGATCCGGCGAAGCTGCGCGAAACTGTCGTCTCCCTGCAGGCGCAGGTCACCACGCTGGAAGGCGAGACGAAGAAGGCCCGCGCGACCGCCGTGGTCGACGAGGCCATCCGCGCCGGCAAGCCGATCAAGGCGCTGCGCGAGGACTACATCGCCCGCCATTGCGTTGACGCCGCGCAGGTCGAGAAGGAGCTGGCGGCGCTGCCGTCGCTGCACGCCGGCGGCATCGGCGAGCGCAAGCCCGGCGCCGCTGCGGACGCGGCCGGCCTGGTCGGTGAGGAGGCGCGCATCGTCGCGCTGATGGGCGTCGACCCGGAGGCGTTCAAGAAGGCCGCGAAGGCGGCGAACCAGGAGGTCGCGTAAATGGCCCTCGCCGCCGACCGCAACACGCCGGAGCGTGGCGCGAAGGATTTTGCCTTCGCGCCCGCGGCCGGCCAGCAGATCTTCCGTGGCGCGCTCGTCGCGCTGGACGCCTCGGGGGAGCTGGTGAAGGGCGCCGTCGCCACGACGCTGAAGGCGCTCGGCCGCGCCGACAACAGCACGGAGGATGCCGGCTATGACGGCGTGATCCGCGGCCGTCGCGGCTGCTTCCGCTGGAAGAACAGCGCGGCCGGCGACGCCATCACGAACGCCGATTATGGCGCGACCGTCTACATCGTCGACGACGAGACGGTCGCGAAGACCAACGGCACCAACACCCGCAGCGCCGCCGGCATCTGCCGCGGCGTGGACGCCCAGGGCGTCTGGGTCGAGACCTGAGGAGCGCCCGCCCGTGATCCTGAACAGCGCCAATCTGCGCACCCTCTACACCGGCTTCTCGGCCGCCTATCAGGGCGGCTTCGCTGGTGCGCCACGGCAGTTCGAGCGCGTGGCCACCACGGTGCCGAGCAGCACCAGCCAGAATGAATACGGCTGGCTGGGCAAGTTCCCGCGCATCCGGGAATGGATCGGCGACCGTGTCGTGCATGGCCTGGCCGCGCACGCCTACGCCATCAAGAACAAGCGGTGGGAGATGACCGTCGGCGTCGATCGGGATGACCTCGACGACGACAATCTCGGCATCTACACGCCGCTCTTCACCGATATGGGTCGCGAGACCGCGACCTTCCCGGACGAGCTGATCTGGCCGCTGCTCAAGAGCGGTTTCTCGCAGCTCTGCTACGACGGCCAGAACTTCTTCGACACCGATCATCCGGTGCTCGATGCGGGCGGAGTGCCGCAGTCCGTCAGCAACTCCGGTGGCGGTGCCGGAACGCCGTGGTTCCTGCTCGACGTCTCGCGCGCGCTGAAGCCGCTGATCTTCCAGAACCGCCGCTCCTTCGAGTTTCGCCGCATGGACGCGGCGACCGACGAGGTCGTGTTCGACCGCAACGAGTACCGCTACGGCGTCGATGGTCGCTGCAATGTCGGCTATGGGTTCTGGCAGATGGCCTACGGGTCGAAGCAGACCCTCGATGCCGCGGCCTATGGTGCGGCGCGCGCGGCCATGCAGGGCATGAAGGGCGACTACGGGAAGCCGCTCGGCCTCACGCCGCGCCTACTGGTCGTGCCGCCCTCCCTGGAGGCGGCCGGTCTCGAGATCCTCAACGCCGAGCGCGATGCCGCCGGCGCCACCAACGTGTGGCGCGGCACGGCCGAGCTGCTGGTGGTGCCGTGGCTGGCGTGAGCCCCGCGCTCGTCATCCTCTGCCGCCGGCCTGGTTTCCGCCGGGCCGGCATCGCGCACCCGGCGCGGGCGGAATATGCGGCGGGCGCCTTCACGGCCGAGCAGCTCGCCGTGTTGGCTGCCGAGCCGATGCTGCGGCTCGTTCCGATCGAACCAGGATCCGAGGGCGACGGGGGCGGCACAGCCTCCCCCGGCGGGCCGGTCCCGTTGCCCGCGCTGCCCGGGAAGCTCGAGCCCGGCGCGCAAGCGGTCGCACCAGCGGGGGGCGGGAGCCTGCCGGCTGCCACGGCCGATCACGGGGATCCGGCGATCGGCGCTGCCTCCGCTCCCTCCACCGATGCACCCCGCAACGAAGGGGGCTCCGGCGGCGCCGGCGCTTCCACCGATGGACCGGCGGCGGGCGCGGCTTCCACCCCCGCGCCCGCCAGTACGGATGGGGACACCCAGACCGCGCCGCCGCAGCCGCCCGTTGCGGCGTCGTCGGGGGATGGCTCCGCGGCACCGGCCGCGGCGGCGCGCACCTCCGGCCGGCGCAGGGGCGCCTGATCCATGCCCTACGCCACCATCGCCGACCTGACGGAAAGCTTCGGCGAGAGCGAGGCGACCCGCCTCACCGCGCCCGAGGGCGATCTCGACGGGCCGGTGGTGGAGGCGAAGGTCACCCGCGCGCTGACCGACGCGACGGACCTGATCGACAGCTATCTGGCGCGCCGCTACGCCGTGCCGCTGGTCGCGCCGATCCCGCCCGCCATCGTGCGTGCCTGCGCCGTGCTGGCGCGTTACCAGCTCGCGCATGGTGAGCAGCGCGAGCCCACCGAGCAGATGCGCCTGGAGCGCAAGGACACCATCGCCTGGCTGGAGCGCCTCGCCGAGGGCAGCGCCGTCCTGCCCGGCGCCGTGCCGGCCGCGGGCAGCTCCGGCGCCGGCGCGATGGTGAGCGACCGCCCGCGCGATTTCGCGCGCGATGCGCTGCGGGGGTGGTGATGCCGGACCTGCACACCTCCGGCCCGCTGTTCGGCATGGCGGCCGGGCTTGAGGCCCGTCTCAAGGCGTTCTTTCCGCCCTCTCACTTCGGCTTCGGGATCGTGCCGGCGGGGCTGACGCCGGCGATGTGGGCGCGCCTGACGCAGCGCACACCGTGGGTCGGTCTCGGCTTCCGCGGCGTGAAGCCCGATGCGGCGAGCGGCCGCATCCTCAAGGGCAAGGCCGAGTGGACGGTCTTCGTCGTGGTGAAGAACGCGCACAGCCCGCGCGCGCGGCTGCTCGGCGATGCGATGGGTCCGGCCCAGCTCGGCATGATCCAGGTCGCGGCGCTCTGCCTGCATGCGCACGAGCTGCGGGACATCGGCCATGTCGAGGTGGTGGGCATCGCCAATCTCCAGGCCGAGGGCTGGAAGGATGAGGCGGCCGAGATCGCCGCGCTCAGCATCACGGTCAATCTCTCGCTCACCGATCCGCGTGAGCTGCCCGATTTCCTCCGCCTCGCCGTGCAGTGGCAGTTCGAGCCGCCGCCGAGCGAAGGCCCCGCAGACACCATTGAGGCAGGCATCTGATGGCCGACGACCAGCCGAGCAAGATCGCGGGCTACCGCACGCTCACCGAGAGCGAGATCGCCATGATGAACCACATCAAGGCGAAGGAGGCAGGCATCGCCGAACTGGCGGCCCTGGTCCGCAACACCGCTCCGGCGGGCGAGCCGCAGCGCCAGGTCGCGATCGCAGTCACCGCCTTTGAGGAGGGCTTCATGCGTCTCGTGCGCGCGGTCGCCCGCCCTGTCAGCCCCTGGGAGGCCAAGTGATGGAGCGCGTCACCCTGCGCGTCGCCGAGGGCCGGCGCGTGCGCCTGCCGGACGGCAAGGTGCTGCCGCACGACGAGGACCTGGTGCTCGATCGCACGCCCTTCGTCCGGCGCCGCATCGCCGCGGGCGACCTGGTCCCGCCGCCGGCGACCACCCCGGCCGAGCCCGCAACCCCGAAGAAGAAGGGCTGATCCATGTCCGAGACCATCTCCTTCGAGGAGATCCCCTACGACTGGCGGAAGCCCGGAACCTATGTCGAGATCCGCCCGAGCTACCAGAACCTCGGCGTGCTCGGTTATCCGGCGCGGGTGCTGCTGATCGGGCAGATGCTCGCGACCGGCACGGCGGCCGAGGCGTTCCCGCAGCGCATCACACGCGCCGACCAGGCGCCGGCGCTGTTCGGCGCCGGGTCCGTCTGCGCCGAGATGGCGGAGGCGTTCCGCGCGGCCAACCAGACGACCGACCTCTACGTCATGGGGCTGAACGATGCCGCGGCTGCGGTGGCGGCGGCGGGCAGCGTCGTGCTGGCCGGATCGCCCACCGCGTCGGGCACGCTGGCGCTCTACATCGGCGGCCAGCGCATCGCAGTGCCGGTCGCCGCCGGTGCCACGGTCGCGGATATTGCCACGGCGGTGCGCGCTGCGATCACGGCCAAGACCGGCCTGCCGGTGACCAGCGGCGGCGCTGCCGGCAGCGTCACGCTGACCGCGAAGCAGAAGGGCACGGTCGGCAACCTGATCGACCTGCGGCTCAACCGCTTGGCCGGCGAGGCGACGCCGCCCGGGCTCACCGTGACCATCACCGCCATGTCGGGCGGCACCGGCGATCCGGACCTGCAGGATGCGCTCGACGCCATCGCGGCCGAATGGTTCACCGACATCGCCGTGGCCTGGACCGACACGGCGAACCTCAATGCGCTCGTCGCCGATCTGGCCACCCGGTATCAGGCGATGGGCGCGATGGACGCGCATGCCTATGCCGGCCTGCGCGGCACCTTCGGCGCGCTCTCGGCAGCGGGCGCGGCACGCAACAGTCCGCATCTGACCATCATCGGCGCCAATGCCTCGCCCACCTCGCCATGGGCCTGGGCGGCGAGCCTGGCTGGCGTCGCGGCCTTCCATCTGACCAACGACCCCGCGCGCCAGCTGCGCAGCCTGGCGCTTCCGGGGATCCAGCCGCCCGAGCCCGCGCTCCGCTTCACGATGACGGAACAGGACCTGCTGCTGCGCGATGGGATCTCGACCTTCGAGGTCTCCAACGACGGCACGGTGCGGCTGGATCGGGTGCTGACGACCTACCAGAAGTCCGCACTGGACGTGGATGACGTGGCCTGGCTGGACATCATGGTCCCGAAGACCATGTCTCGCATCCGCTACGACTGGGCGAGCTACGTCGGTCTGACCTTCCCGCGTTCGAAGCTCGCGGACGATGGCAGCCCGGTCGCGGAATACGGAGCGGCCTTCGTCACGCCGCGCCTGATGCACGCCGCCTGGTCCGCCCGGTGCACGCTCTACGAGCGCGAGGGCTGGATCGAAAGCGCGACCCGCACCGTGGCGGAGAGCAGCTTCCTGCGCGACGCCGACGATCGGAATCGGATGAATGCGCGGCAGCTCGTGCGCGTTGTCGGCAACCTCATGGTGCTCGCCGGCAGCCTGCAGTTCGAGGTGTGAGGAGGCCCCATGCAGACCCTCGGTATCATCGACGCGAGCTGGGGCGAGACCCCGATCCCCTGTGAGAAGGGCTCCAAGCTCAAGCTCGGCGGGCTCAAGAACAACCCGGTCATCATGGGCCGTCAGGTGCATCGCGCGCAGGAGATGGAGGCGTCGGAGATCACGCTCACGACCAACCTGATGCGTGGGCAGAAGCTGAAGGATCTCCTGACCGGCGGCGAGAAGCCGCTCACCGTCCGCTGCGATACCGGGCAGACCTATGTCTTCCCGGACGCGTTCCTGACCAACCGGCCGGAGATGACCTCGGGCGAAGGCGGCAAGATCGAACTGACGTTCGCCGCCGGCGAGCCGGAGGAACTGCTCCATGGCTGACATCGCCCCGGCCGAAGACGTGATTGTCGAGATCGAGGAGGAGGGCGCCGCGGTCGCGGCTGCGAGCTCGCCGGCCGATCCGGACGTCGTCGTCATCGATGAGGATGACGACGGCAAGGGTCTGCCGAAGCACGCGGTGCGTCGCCGCGACGGCACGATCGAACTGCCCCTCAGCGTGCCTGTCACGCTGCGCTACCGCCGCGGCCAGGACGGGCCGGTGCGGGAGGAAAGCCTGGATCGCCTGGTCCTGCATCGCCTCACCGGCGCCGACATGCGGGCCATCTCGGCGGCGAGCAAGGATGCGCAGATCACGGTGATGATCGCCCGCTGCGCCCGGATCAACGAGGCGAAGTTCGGCGCCATCTTCGACAAGATGGACGGCGCCGACGTCGGCTTCGCGGCCCGGGTGGTCGAGCATTTTTTGTCGAGTGGCCCGAGGACTGGCACCTGATCCTCGCCGCCATCGGCGGCCACTACCACTGGCCTCGGGCCGAGCTTGAGGCCCTGACCGCGGCCGAGGCGCAGTTCTGGCACGGCGCCGCCGTCGCCCTGCACGAGCGGATCCGCAACAGGAGCTGAGCCGATGACCGCCGGCCGCGACATGAATGCCCGCCTGATCGTCCGCCTGCAGGACCGCTTCAGCGCGGGCCTCGGCCGCCTGCGGGCGCGGCTGGATGGCATCTTCGGGTCGATGCGGCGCCTCGGCGCCATCACGGGCATCGCCGCCGGGCTGAGCCTGGTCGGGCCGATCCAGCAGGCCGCGGCGTTCGACCAGTCCCTGCGCGACATCGCCCTGACCGCGGGGCAGACCGGCGCCGATGTGGGCGCCATGATCCGTCGGCTGGAGGGCGAGTTCAATCGCCTCGCCATCGAAACTGGCCGCCGCAGCACGGACATCGCGCAGGGTGCCGCGGTGCTCATCTCCGCCGGCATGGAGCGCTCGCTGGTGGATCGGCTGATGCCGACGATCGCCCGCGTGGCGACGGCGACCAACGCCTCGATCAGCGATGTGGCGCAGGCGGCGTTCACGCTCTCCGACACGTTGCGCGTCGGGCCGGATCAGATGGAGCGTGCTCTTGCGGCGATGGTCACCGCCGGCAAGGAGGGGCGCTTCGAATTCCGCGACATGGCGCGGGAATTCCCGGGCCTGACGGCCGCAGCCGCGGCGCTGGGACTGACCGGGGAACGGGCGGTCAATTCCCTCTCGGCCGCGCTGCAGGTGGCGCGCCGCGGCGCGGCGAGCAGTAGTGAGGCCGCGAACAATCTGCAGAACTTCCTCCAGAAGCTCAGCAGCCCCGAGACGGTGCGGAACTTCCGCCAGATGGGCGTGAACCTGGAGGAGGTGATGGCCGATGCCACGCGCCGCGGGATCAACCCGATCGAGGCCATCGTCCAGAAGGTGCGCGAGGTGACCGGCGGGAACATGTTCCGCGTCGGCGAGCTGTTCGGGGACATGCAGGTGCTGAACTTCCTGCGCCCCATGATGCAGAACGTCGAGGAGTACCTCCGCATCCGGGATCTCGCCGCCGGCGCCACCACCGGGGTCATCGGCCAGGATTTCGCCGCGCAGATGGAGGGGCCGTTCCGTGGGCTGGAGGTGTTTTATGAGCGCCTGGATCAGCTCGGCCGGCGCCTCGGCGCGTCCCTCTCGCGCGGGCTTGCGCCGGTCAACCAGTCGATGGCCGCGGTGCTCGGCTTCCTCGAGCGCATGGATCGGCAGTTCCCGGGCCTGCTCGACACGCTGGTGACCGCGGCCGCAGTGATCGGCGGGGCCTCGGCCGTCTTTGCCGTTCTCGGCACCGTGCTCGGCTTCATCCTCGGGCCGATCGGCGCCGTCGCCGCAGGCCTGGCCGGCCTGCTCGGCATCAGCATGGCGCCGTTCCTGCTGCTCGTCGCCGCGATCGCCGCCGCCGCGCTGCTGATCTACGAGCACTGGGACGACATCGCGGATTTCTTCGCCCGCATCTGGGCAGGCATCACCCGGTTCTGGAACAGCGAGCAGGTCGCCTGGCTGCGGAACAGCGTGGTCGCCGTGCTGGCCGGCGCCGCCAGCCTCCTCACCACCGCCTGGGAGGGCGTTGCCGACTTCTTCGCCAGCCTGTGGGCGAACATTGCGGGCGCGTTCAGCGCCGCCTGGGAGACCATCCGCCCAATCGTCGAGGCGATCCAGGCCGCCATGGCCTGGGCCGAGGGCGCACGCGGCAATGGCCGCACCGCCGGCGGCAGCGGCCCGCTCGCGCCGCAAGGCCAGGGCCTGCGCCGGCCAGGCGTCGCGAGCGGCTTCTACGCACCCGAGGATGCCGTGCCGGGCGGGGGCGGGCGTGAGGCCCGCGTCGCCGGCGAGATCGTCGTGCGCGCCGCGCCGGGCACCGAGATCGTGGACACCACCAGCCGCAACCCGAATGTCCCGATCACGCCCAACCGCGGCCCGATGCTGGCGACGCCCTGATGTCAGGCGCGCTGATCCCCGCCGGCCTGCTGCCGGCCGGCCTCGCGGACCTGTTCGAGGGCCTGTTCGGCGCTTCCTGGCGCGGCGTGTCGTTTCACATGCCGGACGCCCGGCATGAGGTCGGCCGCCGTGTCGTGCGCATCTTCTTCCCCGGCCGCGACGCCACGGCCCACGAGGATCTCGGCGCGCACGACGGCACCATTTCCGTCTCCGGCCTGATCCTCGGCGACGACTATGCCCGCCGTGCGCGCGCGATGGAGGCTGCATTCCGCGAGCCCGGTCCGGGCACGCTGGTCCATCCCTGGCTCGGCGAGTTGGAGGTGGTGCTCGCCAGGCCGGCGACGATCAGTTTCAGCGAGCGCGAGCTGCGCGTCGCGCGGTTCGAGGCGCAGTTCGAACCTTGGGTGGAGCGCGCCACCGCACCGCTCGACACGCTCGGCCAGGTGCTCGCGGAGATCGACAGCCTCAAGGCCGAGGCGCGCGCGCTGCTGCGCCGCGTGCTGGCGCCTCTGCTGCTGCCGCTCGCGGCGATCGGCGCCGTCAACAGCTATGCCAATGAGGCGCGGAGCCTGTGGACGGGCCTGCTCTCCGGCGGCCGTGGCGCTGGGGCGATCCTCACGCTGCTGCCCGGCACCGCCCTGCCTGGCCTGTCCGCCGTGGGCGGCCTGCCCATCGACGAGGCCTACGGCGATGCTGTCACGGACGCGCTGCAGGCGGTGCCGGATGGTATCTCGGCCGCCGCCGTCGCCGGCGACGCGCCCGCCATCGGGCCGGCGGCGGAAGCGGCGTCGATCGGCACGGTCGCCACAGTCGATCCTGTCGCGGCGACGGATATCCTGCTCTCCGCCCTTGATGGCCTCGGCCTTTCGGCGGCCAATCCGGCGCCCGGCCCGGCGCTCGCGCTCGTCGGCCGCGCGCAGGCGCTGGCGGCGGCGGTGGGCACGGCGACGGGCATCAGCTACGAGACCCGCCAGGATGCCGTCGCCTGGCGGGCACGGATCGACGGCGCTCTCGCTGCGCTGGCGGGCAGCGCCGCCAGCGTGGCCTCCGCCGCCAGCGGCGGGCAGACCTCCGCCGGGCCTGGGGCGATGTGGCGCGCCGTCACGGATCTCCGCGCCGCCTGGGCGCGCGACATGAATGAGCGCATCGGCCGCCTGCCATCGCTGGAGCGCATCGCCCCGCCGCGCGCGGTGCCGCTGTGGCTCCTGGCGCAGCACATCGCCGGCGCCGATCCTGGCCGCGTCGTGTCGCAGTATGAGGACCTGGTGCGCCGCAACCGGCTGCGCCACCCCGCCATCCTCGATGCCGGCGTCGCGCTCGACGTGCTGCGGCAATGAGCGGCCGCCGCGCGCAGCCGACGCGGCGGGTCAGCCTCACGGTCGCCGGCCAGGTCCATGACCTCTGGACCGAGGTCGAGATCGTGCGCGACCTCGCGGACATCAGCGGCAGCTATACCCTGCGGTATCACGACAGCGCCCGCGCGAGCCGCGCCCTGCCGGCGCTGCGCGGCATCGCGCGTGCGATCGAGGACGAGCTCGCCCCCGGCCCGGAGGCCAAGCTGGCGATCGACGGGGAGACAGTCCTGCTCGGCTGGATCGACGAGGTGGTGCTCGAGATCGCCGGCGACACGCTGCACGCCACCGTCTCCGGCCGCGACCGCGCCGGGGACCTGGTGGACTGCGCGGCCGCGCCGAATGGCCCGGCGGAATACCGCAACCTCACGCTCACCGAGATCGCCCATCGCATCTGCGCGCCGTTCGGGATCCCGGTGCGGGCGGAGGTGGATGTCGGCGCGCCGTTTCCGCGGTTCTCGCTGGACGTGTCCGAGACCGCCATGTCGGCGCTCGAAAAGGCGGCACGGCAGCGTGCCGTGCTGGTCGTCAGCGACGGCGTCGGCGGCATCGTGCTGACGCGCGGCGGCAGCCGGCGCGGGCCGGAGCCGCTGCGCATGCCGGGCAATGTGCAGGCCAGCGCCGCGACGCTGAGCTGGCGCGATCGGTTCCGCGACTACTACGTCAAGGGCCAGACCGAACGCGCCGCCGGCGGCCGCGCCACCAACCCCGCGCTGTCGCGCGCGACGGAGCTGACCCCGGGCCCGACGCCGCCGGCGCCCGCCCGCCCCGCGACCCAGGAACGGCGCGGCATCGTGATGACCGGCCATGCGCGCGATGCCGCCGTCACCCGCTATCGCCCCAAGGTGGTGCAGGCCAAGACGCAGAGCGGCGGCGTCAGCGTCCAGGAACAGGCGGAATGGATGATGCGGGTTGCGCGCGCCAAAGCCGAGCAGGTCAAGCACACCGTCCTCGACTGGCGCGCCGGGGAGGATCGGATGCTCTGGCGGCCCAACGAGCTCGTGCTGGTCGAGGATCTCTACGCCGGCATCAACGGCGACATGCTGATCGGCGGCGTGACCTTCACCTACGGGGAGGGCACGGCGCACCGTACCGTGCTCTCCCTGGTCGGTCCGGCGGCGTTCGACGTGCTGCGGGAGGCGCCGGCCGACGGCAACCGCGCCCGCGGGCGCAGCCGCGGCACGACGGCGCGCGGAGACAATGTGGCGCGGCCGCTGGCTGGCGGAACGTCGGGGGCAGGCTGATGGACGAGGCGACGGCGATGGCCCTGCGCGGCCTGGTGGTGCGCGCCGTGCTGCGCGGCACCGACGATGCCGGGGAAACGCAGACTGCCGAGGCGGAGACGCATGACGGCGTGCTGCGGTCGGGCGTCGAGGTGCTGCAGCCCTTCGGCCTCGCTTCCCGCCCGCCGGCCGATGGCGGGTACACGATCCTGCTCGCTGTCGGCGGCGACCAGGGGGACATGGTCGCGCTGCCGCTCGCGTGTCCTTCGGCTCGCTACGGCGCGCTCGAGCCCGGGGAGACGGTGATCCACGACGCGGCCGGCAACCGCCTGCATTTCCGCAATGGCGGGCTGGTCGAAGTGCGGGCGCAGAACGGCATCGCCGTGCAGGTCGGCGGCACGGTGCTGGAGGTGACGGCCACGGGCGTCGCCATCACCGGCGACCTGGTCGTCAGCGGCCAGGTCAGCGACGGCAACGGCTCCATGCAGGAGATGCGGGACCGCTACAATGCGCACGGGCATCCGGGCGCGTCGGCGCCGCCCGGCCCTCTGATGGACTGAGGCCAAGTGCAGGCCCGCCCGCGCCCGCGGGCATTAACCTGCACCTCCCGCGCGCGCGATGGTCCGGGTATGCCCGGCCCCGCCCCCGTTGCCGATCTCGCGCTGCGCTTCGACGTCGCGAAGCGCCGCTTCGATCTCGCCATCGCCGGCGCGGACCTGGCGCTCGACACCACGCCGGCGACGGCCATGGTCGTCTCCCTCGGCTCCGACCGATTCGCGCGCGCCGATGACCTGCTGCCTTCTCAGCCCTCCGCCGTGCCGGAGGATCCGGGCGCCCCCGCCGAATTGAACCCGCGCCGGGGCTGGGTCGGCGATGCTCTCGACAGCCAAGGACGGCGCATCGGCTCCCGCCTTTGGCTGCTCGAACGGGCGAAGGAGAGCGAGGAAACGCGCCGCCGGGCCGAGGCCATGGCGACAGAGGCGCTGGACTGGCTCGCCACCACCCGCGGCTACCTGGTCGAGGTCTCGGCGGAATGGGTGCGCCGCGGCCTGCTCGGGCTGCTCGCCCGCGCTGGCGTGGCGCAGGTCTCCGTGCGCCGGACCATCGGCGGCGGCGCCGCATGACCTGGCCGTTGCCCACCCCCGACGCGATCGCCGAACGCCTCGCTGGCGGGATGGAGACCGCGCTCGAAACCGCGGATCGTCGCGTCGACGCGCGCAGTCCGAACACCGTGCTGGGTGTGCTGGCACGCGTCGTCGCCATGGGGCAATTCGATCTTTGGCTGTACCAGCGCCGCATCGCCGACGACCTGATGCCGGACACCGCGGCGGCCGAGGCGCTGGAACGGCACGCGGACATCTGGGGTGTCACGCGCCTGCCGGCCTCCCCGGCGATCGGCAGCGCCACCTTCACCGGCAGCGACGGCACCCTGCTGCCCGCAGGGCTCGAACTGCGCGCCGCCTCCGGCCAGATCTACACCACCGATTCGGTGGCGGAGATCTCCGGCGGCACCGCGACCGTGGCCGTGCTGGCGACGGAGGCCGGCGCCGCCGGCAACCAGGTCGCCGGCGCGGTGCTGCAGCTGGTCGCGCCGATCGCCGGCGTCCTGCCGCAATCCGCCGTTGTCGCCGCCGGCGGCCTGACCGGCGGGGCGGACCTCGAGGCCGATGAAGCCTTGCGCTCCCGTCTGCTCGCCCGCATCCGCCAGCGCCCGCATGGCGGCGCGGCATACGACTACGAGGAATGGGCGCGCGCCGCATCGCCGGACGTCGCGCATGTCGCGGTCTATGGGAATTGGGCCGGCCTCGGCACCGTGGCCGTCGTCATCGGCATGCGCGGCCCGCGGGCGCCGGAGACCGAGGAACTGGCCGCCGTCGCCGCCCACATCGCGCCGCTGCGGCCGGTGACGGCGGATGTGCAGGTGCTCGCCGCGGTGCCGGTCGAGGTGGACATCACCCTGACGCTGAGCCCCGACACCGTGCAGACGCGCGCCGCGGTCGAAGCGGCGCTGGCGACCTACTTCGCCGCCGACGCCCGCATCGGCCAGCGGCTGGCGCGATCGCGGATCTCCGAGGCGATCAGCAGCGCGGCCGGGGAGTACTCGCACTCGCTCACGCTGCCCGCGGCCGACGTGGAGCCGGAGGCCACCGAGCTGCCGATCCTCGGCACCATCACATTCGAGGCGCCCTGATGGCCCATCTCTACGCCGACCGCGTCAAGGAGCTGACCACCAGCACCGGGCCGGGCAGCATCACCACCACCGGGCCGGCTGGCGCCGACTTCGTGACCTTCGCCGCACGCATCGGCGTGGGCAACACCACCGATGTCTGCATGCGGGACAAGACGACGGGCGAGTGGGAGACCTTCCGCACCGAGGTGCTGGGCGCGACCAGCCTGTCCCGCGGCGCCTTCCTCGACAGCAGCACGGGCAGCCGCATCTCCTTTGCGGCCGGGGAGAAGGAGATCTTCTGCTGCCTGCCTGCGATCGAGACGATGCGCAGGACGGAGATCGAGGCGGCGCTCGCCGCCAAGGCACCTCTCGCTTCGCCCGTGCTGACCGGCACGCCGACCGCGCCCACGGCGGCGCCCGGTACCGACACGGCGCAGATCGCGACCATGGCGGCGGTTCAGGCGGCCCTGGTCGCGGCGCGGGCGGCGAATGTCGTCACCGTGTCCGGCACCACCCATGCACCGGCGCTGGCGCAGGGTGGCGCCTATTTCCGCTGCACCAATGCGGCAGGTTGCGCCGTGACCATCCCTGCGGGCGAGGACGTCGCTTTCCCGATCGGCACGATGCTCGCCTACGAGCAGGCCGGCGTCGGGCCGCTCACATTCGCCGGCGACAGCGGCGTGGCCATCAACGTCGCCGCCACCCACCTGGCAGCGACGGTGGACCAGCATGCCGTCGTGCAGCTCGTGCTTGTCGCGGCCGACACCTGGACCATCTGCGGCAACCTGGAGGCCGCCTGATGCCTCTCATGCAGCCGAGCCACGGCATCATCGCGTCGATGCAGCGGGTCGCGACAGGTCCCGCAGGGCCGCATCGCCATTGGGTATTCGTCACGGTCGGGTCGCGCGAGCGATACCTGGCACTGGCGGAACTGGAGCTGGCGGCGACCGTTGGCGGCGCCGATCAGACGGCGGGGAAGACCATCACGTCCAATGAGAGCCACTGGGGCGTGACCGCGACCTATCTTGGCCGTGGCCTTGGCTATGCCATCGACAACAACGCTGACACCTTTGCGATCCACGACTGGATCAACACGTCGGTGCAGGACTGCCTGACCATTGCCATCGACTTCGGCAGCCCGGTCTACGCGGGGGAACTGCGCATCAGGGCGCTGCCATCGAGCTTCAGCAGCATCGTCAAGGCCTCGCCCGCCGGCGGCATCCTGTGCGGTTCGGACGACGGCGTGACGCTCATCCCCTATCTCGCCGTGGTCAGCCCGGATCTCTGGATCCCGGGGGAACAGCGCGCCTGGCCGGTGACGGGCAACGTCCTGGCGACGGATCGATCGACAGCGCGCATCTGGTACCTGCGGGTCACAGCGAACAACGGCAACACGTCGGCCGGCGTGAAGGAGCTCATGTTCCGAGGCGCGTCCGGCGGTCCTTCCCTATGCATCGGCGGCGTGCCGGGCACGACGAATGCGTATGCGGGCTTTGATGGTGATGAAACCGCCTGGGGCGGCTTCGACGGCGCAGGCAACTCCGGTCGCTGGAACACGGCCGCAGGCGGTGCGGCCCTCTCGCCGCGCCTCACCTATCTTTTTCCCTCGGCGCCGAACCCGACGCATGTCGCGATGATGTGTGCCGACATCCCGAACCGCATGCCGCGGGATTTCGAGATCGGATATTCGCTCAATGGCCTCGTGCGTGTCCCGGTTCTCACCGTGACCGGCGCGACCGGGTGGTCGGTGGACGAAATCCGGGAGTGGGCGCTGCCATGATCTCCGGCTCCGCCTTCGCCGAGCTGCCGGTCGCTGTCGCGCCCGATGGCATCCCGCCGCTGCCGGCCGTCATCGTTCTTCCGGAGGGTCCGCGCGCGGCCCGCAGCGTGTCCGCCATCCAGGCAGAGTTGCTCGACCTGCTGCCTACCGGCTGGGCGTGGTCGCGCGACCTCGATACGACCCTCGCCTCGCTGCTGCTGGCCCTCGCGCAGGAGATCGAGCGCTTCGAGGTCTCGGCCGAGGCCATGCTGCCGCAGGTGGACCCGCGGGTCGGGCTGGAACTGCTGGAGGATTTCGAGCGCGTCCTCGGCCCCGACCCGTGCGGCCGGGACCTGGTGGACAGCGCCGGCGGCCTCGATGACCGGCGCAGGGCCGCGCATGTGCGATGGACGCAGCAGGGCTACCAGACGCCCGCCTACTACATCGCGCTCGCCGGCGCGCTCGGCGTCGAGATCACCATCGCCGAGACCACGCCCGCCGTGCTCGGCGTTCTGGAATGCGGGATGGAGCTGGCGCCGGCCGCCGAGCGCTTCGTCTGGGTCGTCAGCCTGCCGGAAACCCGCGTCATCGAGCCTGAGCTCGGCGTTCTCGAATGCGGCGGCTTCCTCGGAGAGCTGGTCCCGAGCCTGGTGGAATGCGTGATCCGCCAGCTTGCGCCGGCGCACACCACGCCCGTCTTCTCCTATGCGGAGGCTTCCTGAATGGATCGGATCAACGGCGCCAACACCGTCGACATCGGCAGCGGCCGCCGCGGTTGGCGCATGCGCAATCTCCTCGCCGGGATCGCCGGCACGGAGTTCACGGCCGGCTATCAGAATGCTTCCCAGGAGGAACTCATTGGCCTGATCGAGGCGGCTGGCCTCACGCCCGACGAGAATGACTGGGGGCAGGTGCTGCAGGCGATCATGCTGCTGACAGCGCCACGCATGCAGGTGTTCTTGGCCAGCGGGAGTTTCACGGTTCCGGCGCACGTCACGCGCCTGAAAGTGCGGGCCTGGGGGGCGGGCGGGTCCGGCGGCGGATCGTCCGATCTCGGCTGGCCCGGCGGCGGCGGCGGTGCCGGCGGCTATGGGGAGGTGGTGCTCGGCGTGACGCCGGGCCAGGTCATTCCCGTGGTGGTTGGCCATGGCACCGCCGGCGCGAACGGCGGCGCCACCACCTTCGGCACCCTGGTCTGCAACGGCGGCGGGAAGGGGGGCGAGGGCTCCGCCGGCCTCGTCGGCGCGGGCGGTGCCGGGGGCAGCGTGGCCGGCGCCGATCTGGCGATCACCGGAAGCTATGCCAGCAGCGGCATCGTGTATGGCGCGACCGGCGTGGTCGAAGGTGGCAGCGGCGCCTCGGGGTTCGGCACCAGCATCACGCGCGCGGTCGGGTCGAACTCGGTCGGCTTCAACGGCAATGCCGGGCAGTTTCCGGGCGGCGGCGCGTCCGGTTGCACGAACTCGACCGCGCCCGGCGGCAACGGGCTGGCAGTGGTGGAGTGGTGACGGGGGCTTGAGCCCGCCACACCCCGCCGACAGGCGGGGGATGGGCCGCGCCAACGGCCCAAGCCGCGAGGGCCAGACCCTCGCACGGAAACCCGCCCCGCCCGCGCCGGCCGGCGCGACCGGGATAGACCGTGTGAGATTGCCGTGGAGTTACCGTCTAATCTGATCCCCGCCCGCCCTGCCGTGCCCGTAGCGGCATGGATGGGAGGCAAGAAGCTGCTCGCGAAGCGCATCATCGAGCGCCTCGCGGCCATCCCCCACACCGCCTATGTCGAGCCGTTCATTGGCATGGGGGGAGTGTTCCTCCGTCGACCCTTCCGCGCGAAGGCGGAGGTCATCAACGACCTGTCGGGGGACGTCGCGACCCTGTTCCGGGTCCTGCAGCGCCACTACGAGCCCTTCCTCGACATGCTGCGCTGGCGCCTGACCAGCCGCGACGAGTTCCAGCGCCTCCTGGCTCAACGGCCTGAGACGCTGACGGACCTCGAGCGCGCGGCCCGGTTCATCTACCTCCAGCGGGTCTCTTGGGGTGGAAAGGTGACGGGGAGGGTCTTTCAGGTTTCCCTGACGCACCCTGGCAAGTTCAACATCACTCGCCTCGCGACGGTGCTGGAGGAGGTCCATGAGCGCCTGGCTGGCGTGGTCATTGAGCGCCTGCCCTACCAGGAGCTGATCCCCCGCTACGATCGGCCGGGGACGCTGTTCTATCTCGACCCGCCCTATTGGGGCTGCGAGAGCGTCTATGGACAGGAGCTGTTCAGCCGCGACGACTTCACCCGCCTGGCGGGGGTGCTCCGCGGCATCCGCGGCCGATTCGTCATGAGCCTGAATGACCACCCCGGGGTGCGGGAGGTCTTCGCCGGGTTCGCGATGGAGGTCGTCGAGACCACCTATGCCATGGGCTACCGGACCGGCAGGGAGACCCAACGGGTGCGGGAGCTGCTGATCACGGGCGGTGGAGGGTAGCCCTCGCGCGGGCCCGTCGCCAGCCGTAGGGTGCGGCGTCATGGCCCGGCCGCGCATCACGATCGAGACGCCAGCGATCGCAGCTGCGAGGGCGGGTCAGTGGCTAGAGGCGACGTGCAAGCGTTGCCGTCACCATGCCTTGATTGCGCCGGGGCGGTATGGAGTTGCGGCCTCCCGTCCTCTGGGCCGGCTCGGAGCGATCCTTCGATGCACGGGCTGCGGCGTCCGTGGGGCGGTCCATCTGGTGATGGTGGATCGTGATTAGGGGGGCCTCAGACGGCTCTGAGAGCTCTCTTAGGGTGCCGCTTCGGAGAGCCGATCAACCGCTCGCGTTGGGGGTCTATGGCCATCATGACAGGGGTCCGGAACCATGTGGCAGAATGTCCGGAACGTTGTGGCCGGCTACAGCCAAGGTCACAAAGGAAGGAGGGGGGGTCGGGGGGAGTTCCCTCCCCCCCACCATAAACCCATGACCCCCATCACCGTGCTTCGCCGTCTGGTCCCCCGTGGCCTGCTCGGCCGTGCGCTGCTCATCATCCTGGTGCCGCTGGTCGTTCTCCAGGTCATCGCGCTCTACCTCTTCTACGGCAGCCATCTCGACGTCATCTCCCGCCGCCTCGCCGGCGCGGTGGCGGGCGACGTGGCCATGGTGGTGGAGTTGCTGTCGCGCCACCCGCGGGAGGAGGAGCGCGGCTGGATCTTTCGCGAGGCCGCCTGGCGGCTCGATCTCTCCCTCGCTTTCGAACAGGGCGCGGTGCTTGGGCCGGCGGCGCATCGGGGTGCCTCCCTGCCGCTGCTGCCGCTGGAGGAAGACCTGGCCGACGCGTTGCGTGAACGCGTACGCCTGCCCTTCGACACCGACTGGCAGTCCGACCCGCGCAGCGTCATCATCCGCGTGCAGCTTCCCGATGGCGTGCTGCATGCGGAGGCCGCACGCAAGCGGCTGTTCAGCGGCACGCTCTATCTCTTCGTCTTCTGGGTGGTCGGTTCCTCCCTGCTGCTCTTCAGCGTCGCGGCGCTGTTCATGAAGAACCAGGTGCGCGCCATCCGGCGGCTCGCCGAAGCGGCGGAAGCCTTCGGCCGCGGACGGGACCTCGGTCCGATGAAGCCGGAAGGGGCGGCGGAGGCGCGCCAGGCCGCCATCGCCTTCAACTCCATGCAGGGCCGCATCCGCCGCTTCGTCGAAAGCCGCACGGAGATGCTGGCCGGCATCAGCCACGACCTGCGCACGCCGCTCACGCGGCTGCGCCTCGGCCTCGCGATGCTGCCGGCCTCGGTGCATGACGACGCGGCGGCGATGACGCAGGACGTGGAGGAGATGGACCGGCTGATCGCCGCCTACCTCGCCTTCGCGCGTGGCGAGGGCACGGAGCAGGCGGCGCCGGCCGACCTCGCGGAACTGGTGGAGGAAGCCGCCGCCAAGGCGCGCCGCGACGGCGCCCAGGTCGATCTCGACCTGCCGGAGGGCGGTTTCGTGCTGCCGGTGCGCGCGGACGCGCTGCGGCGGTGCATCGGCAACCTGCTGGACAATGCCCGCAAGCATGCGCGGCGGATCGCGGTCGCGCTGTCCCGCGTGCCGCGCGGGGAGGCCGGGGCCTGGGCGGTGGTCACGGTGGATGACGACGGCCCGGGGATCCCGGAGGAGCAGCGGGAGGAAGCCTTCAAGCCCTTCGCGTCCTTCTCCGCCGGCGGCACCGGGCTTGGCCTTGCCATCGCGCGGGATATCGCGCGGGCGCATGGCGGCGACATCGTGCTGGAGGCAAGCCCGCTCGGCGGGTTGCGCGCGCGGGTGCGGCTGCCGGTCTGATGCCGGCCGGCCTCGGCGGCATGAGCCCGGCACCGGAGGATCGGCCCGGGTGGATCCGGCGTCCGTCGTGGCGGCACGAGGAAGGGGGGCACCCGCCGGCCGATCCGCCAGCCGGCCGAGGCTCCGCCGGGGGCTCACCCGCACTTCCGTGCTGGGCGCGCGGCCGCGGTTGCGGTGCAATGCCGGCATGGACGGGTTGACGATCGCGATCGCCGGCGGCGCCTGGGATGCACGGATCGCGCCGGCTGATGGCGGCGGCTTGATCGCGCTGCGCCATGGCGGGCAGGATGTGCTGGTGGCCGCGCCCGCGGGCGCCCGGCTCGGCGGCCCCTTCGGGGCCTTCTGGATGATCCCCTGGGCGAACCGGCTCGACGCCGGCCGGCTCGGCCCGCATCGGCTGCCGGTGAACCGGCCGCAGGACGGCACCGCCATCCACGGCCTGTCGCGGGACCAGCCCTGGCGCGTCGCGCAGCGCCTGGAGGACCGGGTGATCCTGGTGCAGGACATCGACGTCGCGCCCTACAGCTACGCCGCCGGTCTGGTCATCGCGGCGGGGGCGGGGGATTTCACCCTGGACCTCGCCGTCACCAATGCCGGCGATGTGCCGCTGCCCTTCGGCGCCGGCTGGCATCCGTGGTTCGTGCGGCCGCCGGGCACGCGGATCGCCTTCCGCGCCACCCATCGCTGTACGCACGATTCGCGCTGCCTTCCGGTCGCCGCCGCGCCGAGCCCGGGGCTCGACGGCGGGGAGGAGGCCCTTCTCGGTCTCGACACCCATTTCGCCGGCTGGGACGGGGTGGCACGGATCGCCTGGCCGGGCCGGACGCTGACGATGACGGCCACGGGCGCGCTGGCCACCAATCTGCAGGTCTATGCGCCGCGGGACCGCCCGGTGCTCTGCGTGGAGCCTTCCTCCCACCTGCCCGATGCGGTGAACCGGCCGGAACTGGCCCCGCTCGGGCCGATGCAGGCGCTGGCGCCGGGGGAGACCCTCACCGGCCGCATCCGCCTCGACTGTTCACACGGGGCCGGCGCCGGGGCATAGGATGCCCGCATGGCTTCCACCCCCACCGCCCTGGTGCTCGGCGCCGGGATCATGGGCCTGTCCGCCGCCTGGGGTCTGGCGCGGCAGGGCTTTTCCGTCCGGATCGTCGAGCAGGACGAGGTACCGAACCCGCGCGGCGCCTCGGTCGACCATCACCGACTGATCCGCCACGCCTACGGGGCGCAGGCCGGCTACATGCGCATGGTCGATCCGGCCTATGCGGCGTGGGGCATGGTCTGGCGCGACCTCGGCGAGGCGCTGTACGTGCCGACCGGCGTGCTCGCCGTCTCCGGCAGCGCGGCCGGCTGGCTGGGCGCAAGCCGCGCGGCGCTCGCCGCCGGCGGTCACGCCTTCACCGACCTCACGGCCGCCGATGTCGCCGCGCGCTTCCCGATGCTGACCGAGGCCGGGATCGGCGCCGCCTTCCACATGGCCCCGGGCGGCGTGCTTCTCGCCGGGCGGATCGTGGAAGGGATGACGCGGCACCTGGCTACACGGGGAGTGACGATCGAGCGCGGGCGCGCCGTGGCGGTGGACCCGGCGCGCGGGGCCTTGCGGCTGGCCGATGGCCGCGAGCATTCCGCCGACCTGCTGGTCGTCGCGGCCGGTCCGTGGACGCCGCGCCTGCTGCCCGCGTCCATCGCACCGCGCGTGGTGGCGTCGCGCCAGATCATCGTCATGCTGGAAACGCCGCCGCAGCACCGCGAGCGCTGGGTGAACGGCCCGATGCTGCTCGACCTCGCCGAGGATGGCGGCTTCTACGCCGTGCCGCCGGTCGCCAGCACACCGCTCAAGATCGGCGACCACCGCTTCTCCCGCAGCGGCGACGCCGAGGCGGATGCGCGCGAGGCGACGGCGGCGGAAGCGGAGGAAATCCTCTCTTACGCCCGGCCGCGCCTGCGCGATGTCTCGGAATACCGCGTCGTCGGCGCGCGCGCCTGCTACTACGACGTGGAGGATGGCGAGCGCTTCGTGGTCGAACCGCTCGCGCCGCGCTGCCTGGTGATGTCCGGCTTCTCCGGCCATGGCTTCAAGTTCGGGCCGCTGCTCGGCCTCGCGGTCGCCGCCGCCGCGGCCGATCCGGCGCTGATGCCCGCGCTGCCCGGCTGGGCGGCGGGCGAAGCGCCGCCTGCCCCTGGTTTCATCGCTGCCCTCGAAGGCGTTCCCGCATGAGCACCACCGCTGCGACCGACCTCATCTTCGGCCTGACGCGCGTCGTCGGCCTTCCCGCGCTGACGGAGCGCGCCGGCGCGCCGCTGGCCGCCGAGGACATCGCGCAGATCGTCGAGGAAGCCGACCGGTTCTGCCGCGAAGTGCTGCAACCCGACGCCATGGCCGCCGACCGCGCCGGCGCCGTCTATGCGAACGGCACGGTCACCACGCCGCCGAGCTATCCGGCCGCCTACGCGAAATGGGTGGAAGGCGGCTGGCAGTCGCTCTCCGCCCCGGTCGATCACGGCGGGCAGGGCCTGCCGGCGGCGCTGTGGACCGCGATGGTCGAACTCGGCATGGCGGCGGATGCCTCCTTCATGCTCGGCCCGCTGCTGACCGCGGGCGCGATCGACTGCCTCCATCACTACGCGACGCCGGACCAGGCGGCGCGCTGGCTGCCGCGCATGGTGAGCGGCGAATGGACCGGCGCGATGTGCCTGACCGAGCCCGGCGCCGGCAGCGACCTCGGTGCGCTGAAGACGCGCGCCGAGCCGCTGCCCGGCGGCAGGTACGCGCTGCACGGCCAGAAGATCTTCATCACCTGGGGCGAGCACGACTGCACCGACAACATCGTCTACCTGGTGCTGGCGCGGCTGCCCGATGCGCCGCCGGGCTCGAAGGGCATCAGCCTCTTCGCCGCCACCAAGGTGAAGGAGGACGGCACGCGCAACGCGCTGCGCTGCGGCGGCATCGAGAAGAAGCTCGGCATCCACGGCAGCCCCACCTGCGTCATGCTGTTCGAGGGCGCGGAGGCCGAGCTGGTCGGCGAGCCGCACCGCGGCCTGCATGCGATGTTCGCGATGATGAACAATGCGCGCCTCGGCGTCGGCACGCAGGGCGTCGCGCACGGCGCCGCCGCGCTGCGCCTGGCGGAAGCCTATGCGGCGGAACGCGTGCAGGGCGGCCGGCCGATCGCGCAGCACCCCGATGTCGCGCGCATGCTGATGGAAATGCGTGCCGTCACCCTCGCCGCGCGGCTGCTGGCACTGGAGACCGCGTCCTGCGTCGACCGCCATGTCCTGCTCGGCGAGGAGGCGGCGCAGACGCGCCTCGCGCTGCTGACGCCGATTCTCAAGGCCTGGGGTACGGATCGCGGCGTGGAGACCGCCTCGACCGGCGTGCAGGTGCATGGCGGCATGGGCTTCATCGAGGATGCCGGCGCCGCCCAGGTGCTGCGGGACGCGCGCATCGCGCCGATCTACGAAGGCACCAACGGGATCCAGGCGATCGACCTGCTGGTGCGCAAGGTCGCGAAGGATGGCGGGGCGGAGATGCGCGCCCTGCTCGCCGAGGTGCGCGCCCTGCCGGATGCGCGGCTGCGCGCCGCGGCCGAGGCGCTGGAACGCGCCACCGCGACGGTGCTCGAGGCCCAGGGCCGGGATGCCGATGCCGGCCAGGCCGTGGCGGTGGCCTATCTCGATGCCGCGGGCTGGGTGCTCGGCGGCTGGATGCTGGCCCGTGCCGCCGCCGCGGCGCCGGAAACCTACGGCGCCATCGCCGATTTCTACCTTCGCCGGCTGTTGCCGCGTGCGACGGGACGGGCGGCGGAGATCGAGGGCGCGCTGGCGGCCTGATCGCGGCCCTCCTCGCCGCGACACCGGGCCGCCCGACGGGATCGGGTCGATCCGCGCGGGCGGGGTGCCGGCCCATAGGCGCCGCCGCGCAATCCGGCGCTCGCGGGGAATTGAGACCGGCCGGCGGGGCCCACCTCCATCGGGCCGCGGCGCGGTGGAGGACGTCGGCGTGCCGGCGCATGCGCCAGAGCAGATCCCGATCAGGTGGAATCACCTGATCGGGTAAAGATGCTCGCGAAAGCAAAAGGCTGGAGTGGTTGCCGTGAGCCAAGACGAACGGAGACCGCTCGAGGCCCGGCGTGCCGTGCCGCCGCTGGCGCGGATCCGACCGCTCGGCACCGGCGCCGGTGCCGGCATTCGCGGCGACCTCGTCGGGACCGTTGCGCGGAGCACGACGCCGTGAGGCATGCGCCGGACGCTGACGAAACGTCTGGAACGTTAACAATTCCCGGCTATGCTCCCGGCATGGTTGTGGACTCGCCTGCGCTTCCTGTCATCGAGACTCCACGACTCCGCCTGCGCTGCGCAGAGCCGCGCGACGCCGACGCGCTGGTCGCGATGATGAGCGAGACGGTCAGCCGGCGCCTTGCTTCCTGGCCCGTGCCCTACACGCGGCCGATGGCGCTGGACCGCATCGCCGGCGTGCGCCTGGCGGCGGCACAGGGCCGGTCCTTGCCGCTGGTGGTCGAGCGCAAGCCGGATGGCGCGGTGCTCGGCTGGATCAGCGCCTCCCGGGCGCCGGGGGACGAAACGACGGCGCTGCTCACTTATTGGCTCGGGGAGGCCCACCAGGGCCACGGCTACATGCGGGAGGCCGCCCGGGCCATGATCGACCACGCTTTCGCGATGATGAACGTCGCCCGGCTGCGGGCCGCCGTGCAGGGGGACAACGCCGCATCGCTTTCGGTCGTGCAACTGCTCGGCATGCGTCCACTGGGCGAAGGGCGCATCTGGTGCCCCGCCCGCGGGCGGGAGGAATCCTGCCTGTGGTTCGAACTGCCGCGCCCGGACACGGCCGCGCTGCCGACGATCGCGGCGGCCTGAAGGGCTGGAGCGGCCTCCGTTCGCCTTCGCTCGCTGCACCGCACCCGCCTCCTGCTTCTGGCGCGCATCTTCGCCCGATCAGGCGAGCCCGCCTGATCCGGATCCGGCCTCGGCGTCCTCTGCCACCTGGCAGACGAAATCCTCGAACTTCCCGGCGGCGGTGCGCGGCAGCTCGGGCATCGCCTGCACCGCCACGGCGAAGGCCTCCCCGAACTTGGCCCGTGCCCAGGCGGCGACCGCCTCCTCCTCGGCCGGCCCCAGCGGCCGCGCCACCGCGAGCCTGACGTGCAAGCGGTCGGCGGCCGTCTGGATCACCTGGTGCTGCAGCACGGGCGGCGCCGCGGCGAGCAGCGCGCCGATGTCGGAGGAGGAGAGCAGCGGCCAGCGCCGCTCCCCGTTGGGCAGGCGCAGCATGTTCTGCCGGCGGCCGAGGATGCGCCTCAGCACCGGCAGGCCGCGGCCGCAGGGGCAGGGGGCGCCGGCTTCCGCCGCATCGCCGATGTCGTAGCGGATCAGCGGCATGGCGAGGTTGTGCAGCGGCGTGACCAGCACGCGGCCGGTCTCGCCAGGCGCGCAGGGCTGGCCGTCCTCGTCCACCACCTCCAGGCGAAGCCCCTCGGACTGGATGTGGAAATGCGGGTGGTCGGGGCATTGCAGCGCGAGATACCCGGCCTCCCGCGAGGAATAGACATCGACCACCGGCACGCCCCAGGCGGCTTCGATCGCGGCGCGGGCTTCCGGGCGCAGCGTCTCGGAAATGGCGACCACCTGCCGCAGGCGCGGCAGGCGCAGCCCGGCCTCCCGCGACGCCGTTGCCAGCCGTGCCAGGATGCTGGGGTGGGAGAGCAGGTAGTCCGGATCCCGCCGCACCAGCCAGTCGAGCTGCTGCGCGACCGGCGTGGTGACGTTGAGACTGACCAGCCGCCCGGTCTCGAACAGGGCGGCGCTGGAGAAGCCCCAGCCATCCGCGGTGTCGCCCTCGGGGTACATCGCCTTGCCGGCGCCGCTCTCGCGGATGACCGCAAGCGTGCCGGCCAGGTCGCGGCGGTGCCAGAGATGGTCGCGGATCGTGAAGGCGCTCCAGACCAGTTCCCAAAGCTGGCTGCGCACGGCGCGGATCGGCCGCCCGGTGGAGCCGGAGGTGAAGATCTCCCGGTACTCGCCATGGCCGGGCGGGAGGGCGTCGGCGAGCAGGGCCTCGCTTGCCTCCGCCGCCTGGATGTCCTCCCGCCGCAGGATCGGCACGGCCTGCCAGGTGGCTTCCCACGCCGCTTCGTCGGCGGGGTCAGGCCAATCCTGCGGCAATCGGCCGCGCCAGAAGGGCACATGGTCCCGCGCATGGGCGAGCAGCGCGGCGAGCTGGCGCCGCTGGGCGAGGCGCAGGCGCTCCGCCGGCCACCACTGCGTCTGTTCGAGCTGGAACAGGATGGCGAGCAGCGCGGCGCCGGACGGGCCGGGCAGGGCCGGCCACGCGATGCCCGGCACGGCCGAGGCGAGTTCGAGCGGCGGCAAGCAGCGGTCCATGGGCGGGAAGCTCCTGTGATCACCGCTCCGCATTTCGTGATATGGTCGCGGCCGTCCCTGCCGCGATTGCGCCATGCGAGCATGGCAGATTGTGGACAAGCGTTCATGTTCCGGCGCGCGAGCGGGAACGAGGAGGATGTCGATGCGACCGGTCGCGATCAGCGCGGTGATCCTGGGCGTGGCCCATGTGACGCTTGGTCTGACGGCCGCCGCGGCCGCACCTGCGGCGCCCGGCATGCTGCGCGTGGCGGTCGGCGAGGGGGCCGATGGCGGCGCCGGGGCGACCCTGGTCCGCGCCGGCGCGAGCCCCTTCCTGGCGGTGCCGGAGGCGCGGAGCCCCGCGCTGCTGCCGGTGGGCGAGGGCGGGGAAGGCGGTCGCGGACGCTGGCGGCGGCACGGCTATGCGCCGGGCTACTACTACGGCTGGGGACCGCCGCCGGGGTACTACTACGCGCCGCCGCCGCGTTACCGGCCCCCGCCGGCGTACTACGCACCCCCGCCGCGGGCGTACTACGCGCCGCCGCCGGTGTACTACGCGCCGCCTCCGCCCGTTTACTACGCGCCGGCGCCGGGGATCAGCCTGAACTTCCGGTTCTGAACGCGCGGTTTCGGTGTGGGCGGAGGACGGGGCGGCACCGTCGTGGTCCGCCGCCGCTTCGGCGAAGCGTGGTGCAAGAAGATGGCGTGTCCGGCGCGGGCCGGGCACCGCCGCTGGGGCTCTGAAAGTGCGGATCAGCGGAGCATCCGCGAACCGCACGGGCAGGCAGGGTTGGTGTGACGGCTGCCTGCGGGAGAAGCTGGTGCCCGCCGCCGGACTCGAACCGGCATGACCTTGCGGTCTGCGGATTTTAAGGACGGCTCGGCACGAGACAAGCACCGCTGCTGGTCCGCTTCCCTCAGGATTCCAGGGCGCTGATAACCCGCGCTTCGT
>NZ_JAAEDL010000014.1 GCF_018129005.1 Neoroseomonas eburnea | reverse complement strand
GTGCTGGCGGCGGCAGCGCCGGCGCAACTGTGGCGGGCGCAGGCGGCGGCACCGCGGCCGCCTCGGCGACGGGCGGCGGTGGCGGCTCGGGCCGCGGTTCAGCCTGCGGTTCGGCAAGGCTCGGCGGCGGTTCGCCCGGCGCCTCCGCGGTCGGCGTGGGAGCCGGTGATTCCGGCGGCGGCGCGGCGGGGGGCGTCGTCTCGGCCGAGTTCTCCGCCGGTTCGCCTTCCGCTGCCTCGGACGTCGTCGCGGCGTCGGCGGCGGCGGGCGCATCGGCCGCCGGCTGTTCCCACAGGATGGCAGCCGCGATCGTCTGCGCCCCGCCGCCTGCCGGCGGCGCGAAGGTCCAGTCGATCAGGACCGCCGCCGCGACGGCGACATGCAGCCCGAGCGAGGCGGCGCAGGCGGTCGTCCGCGCGCCGCGGCCGCTGGCCGCGGCGGTCGGCGGAAGGCACGGCGAGGGAAGCGCCGTCGCCATCGCCTAGAAGGTCAGCGTCACCGCGCCGCGGATATTGCGCCCGACCTCGTAGAAGGGCGGCGGCGGGTTGGAGTTCCAGGTCGAGCGCCGGTAGGCGTGGTCGAACACGTTGTCCACGCCGATGTCGAAGCGCAGGTTCGGCGCGAAGTTCGGCCGCCAGGAGGCATACAGGTCGAGCAGCCCGTAGCCCGAGGTTTCCTCCGCGAGGCCCGGGATGTTGGTCGGGTTGCGGTCCTGCGCCGCGACGAGCAGCCAGCGCGCGCCGACCGTGACGCCGTCATCGAGGAAGCGGTAGCCGCCGGACAGCGTCATCCGGTTCGCCGGCACCGAGGCGAGCGGCTGGTCGTCCGTGAGGTTGTCGCCCTTCAGCGCGCTGGCGGACACGGCGCCGAACCAGCTACCGGCATCGTACTGCAGCTCGGCCTCGATGCCTTCGATGCGCGCCGTCCGCACGTTGCGCGATTCGGTGGTGCGGGCGAAGACGAGCTGCTCGATGAAATTGTCGATCTCGTTGCGGAAGGCGGTGACGCGGATGCGCAGCCGGTCGCCGTCCCTCAGCACGTCGCTGAAGCGCAGGTTCACGCCGGCCTCGATGTTGTGCGAGGTCTCGGGCTGGAGGTTGGGGTTGGGCACGAAGCTGTTGCCCGGGAAATGCTGGCCGGAGACGTAGAGCTCGGTCAGCGAGGGCGCGCGGAAGGCTTCGGCGTAGGCGACATAGGGCTCGAGCCAGGGCAGCACCTGATAGGCGGCGCTGACCCGCGGCGAGAACCGGTCCACGCTGCGGTCGTTGGTGTTGCCGTCGGCGCTCTGGTCGAAGCTGTCGTAGCGCAGCGCGGCGACGAGGGTGAGGTCGCCGATCGCGATCTGGTCCTGCACGAAGAACGCCATCACGTCCTGGTTGGCGCTCGGGAACTGCCCGCGCGGACGGTCGTTCTGCGTACCCTCCTGCTCGTCGCGGTAGATCTCGGTGCCGAGGGTGAGGGTGTGGCGGTCCCAACCGAAGAGCTGGAAGCGGCTGGTGTTCTGCGCATCGATGCCGGTCGTCGTCAGCTCGGTCGTGTCGCGCGCGCGCGTGCCGGTCTGGCGCCGTTCGTCGAGCTGCACATGGTTGCGGTAGGCGACCACCTGCGGTTGCAGCAGCGGCATGCCCGGGTCGTTGTAGTTCCAGCGCAGGGTGTAGACCTGCTGTTCGGTGACGCGGTCGGTCACGCTCGTCGTCGTCGCGGTGTTGGCCGCGATGGGGATGACGTGGCTGTCGCGGAACATCTGCGCGGCGAGGTCGAAGGCGTGGAACCCCGGCCGCCACTGCAGGCGCGCGAGGCCGTTGGCCACCTGGTCGCCGGTATAGGGGATGGTATTGCCCGCGCCGTCGGTGACATAGGCGTTGTTGAAGCCGGAAATCGCGCCGAGCGCGGCGAAGTCGCCCGCCCGCGCGGCCGCCGCGGCGGTGCCGCGCCACATGCCGCCCTGCGATTGGTAGCCGCCGCGCAGGAAGCCTCCGACCGGAAGTTCCGATCCGGGGCGGATCAGGTCGTCGGGCTCGATGGTGCGCATCGAGATGACGCCGCCGATCGCGCCCGAGCCGTAGAGCGTCGAGCCCGGCCCGCGCAGCACGTCCACCTGGCGGAGCAGTTCCGGGTCGACGAAGATGCGGCCGCGATGCCCGGCATTGAAGTTGTTCCGCGCGCCGTCGATGCGGAAGACGATGCGGTCGTCGCCGAGGCCGCGGATCATCGGCTGCATCGCCGTGGTGCGCGGCACGCCCGAGATCTCGACGCCCGGCACGTCGCGGATCAGCTCGCTGACCGAGCGGGAATCGCGCTCGAGGATCTCCTCGCGGCGGATGACGGAGACCGGTGCGGCGCCGTCGCCCGAGACGCCCGGCGTGCGCGTGCCGGTGGCCGTGACGGCATCGAGCGGCGTCGCCGCCGGCGCGTTGGAGGTGGCGGTAGGCGAAGGCGTGGCCGCCGGGGCCGGCGGCACTGCCTCCGCTGCACCTGGGGTCTGCGCCGCGGCCGGCGCGGCGGCCAGCAGGGCAATCGTCGTGACGAGGAGCTGTCGCGAGTCCATGGACGGTCCGATCTGGGGTCGGTGCCTGGCTGGCTCACTTGCGGGGGCACGCTCCGCGGCTGGCTGGCTTGGCCGGAGGGTTGGTGGAGCTACTTGGTGAGGATGAGCTTGTCGTTGTTGGTCAGGCGGAGCCGATAGGTCTCGGCACCATGCTGGATCGCCACCTCCCGCGCACCGCGCAGGAGATCCTCGCTGCTCAACACCCGCGGCTCGGCGGGCGGGGTCTTGGTTTCGTCCGTCATGCGGCGAGACGCGGCGTCGCCGGGACACCTCCCTGGCGACGCGGGTGCAGGCCACGTGCCGGCGCCGGCGAGCCGGCACAGGCGGCGGCGTGCGGCGTCCTGGCAGCACGGCTCGGCGTGCGGCGGATCATCGTGTCGGCTCCTCATTCCTGTCGTGGCGCGCCTCGGCGAACGGCGCTGCCGGTCAGATCAGTATCGCTATTGCGAGTCATTCGCAAGACAACCGCGATGGATCGCACGACATCGTCGTCAAGGCTGGCGAAGTGCAGCGGCAGCCGGCCGCGCGGACCGCCGCGGCGGTGGCCCTGGCTTCGCCGGCGGGGATACAAAATCCCTTGGGTCGATCGAAGAAGCTCTCTCATATCGATCAGATGAATTTGCGATCGTTCGACCTGAACCTCCTGGTCATCCTCGATGCGCTGCTCGACGAGGCCCATGTCAGCCGCGCCGCCGACCGCGTGGGCCTGTCCCAGCCGGCAGCCTCGGCCGCGTTGCAGAGATGTCGGCTCCTCTTCCGGGACAGGCTGCTGGAACGCGGGCGCGGAACGATGCACCTCACCCGGCGGGCGGAGGCGCTGCGTGCGCCGCTGAAGTCGCTGCTCGCCGAGGTCCATCGCCTGGTCGATCCGCCGGAGGTGCCCCTCGCCGAGATCCGGCAGACGCTGCGCCTGGCCATGGCAGACCATCCCGCCGGCCTTGTCCTGCCGTCGCTCCAGCTGGCGCTGGCGCGCTCGGCGCCGGGCATCGACCTCGTCGTCCAGCCCTGGCGCGGCGCGGAGGCGGCACGCATGGCGCTGATCGACGGCGACACCGACATCGCCGTCTCCACCTTCCCGCCGATGGAGGACGAGCTGCATCGGACGGAGCTGCTCCACGAGCACTATGTCGTGGTGATGCGGAGCGGCCACCCGGCCGCCAGGCGCTTCTCCCTCCGGAGCTGGGTGCAGTTTCCGCACATTCTCGTCTCCGGCCGCGGGGAGCGGCGTGGCCCGGTCGATACCGCGCTCGCCGAGCGCGGCCTGGCGCGCCGCGTCGGACTCGTCGTGCCGAGCTTCCAGCTCGTGCCGCCGCTGCTGGCGGCCTCCGACATGATCGCCACGCTGCCCTCCCGCTGCGTGCCGAATGGGCCAGGCTTCGCGACCTTTCCTCCGCCGGTGCCGGTGGAAGGGTTCGGACTCCACCTCGCATGGCATCGGCGGCGTCACGGCGACACGGCCTTGCAGCATGTCGCCGGGCTGCTGAGGCAGATCCTGTCGTAGAAGGCGGGTCGAGCGGGCTCGGCCGCCTCGAACTCCTCCGGCAGGGGACACGGTCCCCTGGACCCGCGGTTGCCTGAGCATCGGTCCCTGGGGCCGTCTCCGGCCGCCTGCCGGGGCGGCTGGAGCGGGCTCAGGCCGCGGTCAGCGGCAGCGCCGCGGCGCCAAGCGCAGCCACCGCATCATCCGGTGCGAGCCCGATCTGCAGCCCGCGCCGGCCCCCGTTGAGGAGGATCTCCGCATGGCCCAGCGCGCTCTCGTCGATGAAGGTGCGCAGGCGCCGGCGCTGGCCGAAGGGGCTGATGCCCCCGACGACGTAGCCCGTCGCGCGCTCCGCCTTCGCCGGTTGCGCCATCTCGGCACGCTTGGCGCCCGCCGCCGCCGCCAGCGCCTTGAGGCTGAGCCGCGCGTCGGAGGGGATCGCGACGCAAACCAGTTCGCCCGTGTCGAGCGCCACCACCAGCGTCTTGAACACCCGCGCCGGATCGATGCCAAGGGCTTCCGCCGCCTGCAGGCCGATCGCCTCGGCCGAGGGGTCGTAGTCGTACTCCAGCACGCGGTGCCGGATCGCGGCCGCGGCGACCGCACGGATGGCAGGGGTGACGCGGACGCTCACGAATGGCCTCGGGAAGTTCCGTCCGGTGGACGCTAGCCCCGCGCAATGCCGGGGACCAGACCAGGCCCCGCCGGCACCTTGCCCTCGGTGAGCCAAGCTTAAATATCCACACGATCGATTTGCGATCCGCCAATCAATCGATTGGATGGATCTGATACGGCCGCGCATCCTCCTCTCTCGACAGGAGGTAGCCATGTGCAAGACCCTCGTTCTTCTCTTCCACCCCAATCTGGCGCGCTCGACGGCCAACGCGGCCTTGGCGGCCGCTGCGTCGTCGCTGCCCGCGGTCGGGCTCCGCGACATGCAGGCCGCCTACCCGGACGGCCGCATCTCGATGGAAGCTGACGGCGCCACGGAGGCGGCACGGCTGCTCGCCGCGGAGCGCATCGTCCTGCAGTACCCCGTGCAATGGTACGCGACGCCGCCGCTGATGAAGGCCTGGCTTGATGCCGTGCTGACCCGGATGGTCTACATCCACGCTGGAACCGAGGGTCGCGCGCTGCGCGGCAAGCCGCTGATGGTCGCGGCGACGGTCGGCAACCTCCCGGAAGCCTACACTCCGGGCGGCGCCAATATGTTCACCATGGAGGCCCTGCTTGCGCCGCTGCGCGCGACGGCGCATCGCTGCGGGCTGGCTTGGCACGAGCCATTCATCCTCTATCGCGCCAACCGCCTCGGCGCGGCGGAGCTGGAGAACGCCGCGGCAGCCTATGCGGCGCGTCTGCGCGCCTTCTTGCACTCGGAGCCAGCGCATGTGGCAGTCGAAGGCTGAACCATGGTACGGCTTTGAGATAGGCTGCGGGAACCCGGCGCGAGGCGGCAGTCTCTCCGCCCGATGGCTTTGGATCCGAGAGGCGCGCCGCCCCACCCGGGCTTACCCGGTCAAAGGCTGACGGCCTTTGGAAACCAATACTTGAGTCGCCGCAGGTGCAGGGGACCGTGTCCCCTGCCGGGGGAGCTCGAGGGGGCAGCGCCCCCTCGACACGTCTCGCTCAACCGCTGACGACGTGCGCATAGTGCAGCCCGCGCGCCAGCCAGCATCCGACCGTGACGCCTTCCACCGCGCCATCCGTGCCCCGCCGGAACGCCAGCGTCCAGTCGCCGGGCGGCGTGTGGTCCAGGGCACGCGGGCAGGGCAGCGCCCACACATCCGGCCCGATCGGGTCGAGCAACTCCATGCGCCCCTGCCCGAGGAAGCCCGAGAAGCCGCCATACAGCGCACCGCCGGCATCGGCGACGGTCAGCTCCGCATCGAGCTCCGCACAGCGATACCGGCCCGCACCTTCGACCCGCGGCGCGCCGTCGATGCGGCGCAGGCGTGTGCTCTGGTTCTCGCTCGGGCGATCCATCCAGAGCCCGTCGGCGGCGCGGCGCAGGCGCGTCCTGCCATTGCCCGCCGTGCCGTCGGCCTGAAGGTCAAGCCGTTCCGCGCTATGACCGAAGCGCAGCCGGACCTGCCCGCCTGGCAGTCCGTCGATCCGAACGGCGAGGCCGGTCTCGGGCTCGACATAGGCGCCGAGCCAATCGGGCTCAGGCAGGTCGGGACGCGGCGCCGGCGGCTCGGCGCCGAGCACGGCCGCGAGAACCTCGAGCGCCGCCGCATGGGCGTCGGAGAGATGGTTGAACATGACCACGACGGAGACGCGCTCCGACGGCACGTAGAGCCGATGGCTGCGCCAGCCGCGAAGGGCACCGCCATGTCCCGTGAAGCTCCGGCCGAAGGCGGTGTTCCGCCCCAGCCCGAAGCCGTATTCGGCGGGCGCCCCGTCGATGAAGCGCACCGGCACGGACAGTCGGCCGTACAGCGACTGCGCGTCGTCGCGCGTCGCGTCGACGTGGCGCTCCCAGGCGATCATGTCGTCGAGCGAGGCGCCGAGCCCGGCATCGCCGGTCCACAGGATGCGGTTCTCCGCCGCGCGGAAACCGCCTGCCTGCGTCCCTTCGTAGCCTTCCGTGCCATCCGGCATGGCGCGCGTATCGGCGGCGAGGATGGCAGTCTCCATCCCCACGCGGTCGAAGATGCGCGTGCGCAGCAGTTCGGCGAAGCTGCGGCCCGTGCGCGCCTCGAGGATGTCCGACAGGATGCGGAAGTTCTGGTTGACGTAGGAGTACCGCGTGCCCGGCGCGAAGTGCAGGCTGCGCGTGCCGGCGATCAGGCGCGCGGCCTCCGTGTCGCCGAACGGCGCCTCGACGGGCGACCCGTGCAGCATCGCCACCGCCCAGTAGTCCCGCAGGCCGGACTGGTTGTGGCAGAGATCGAGCGCGCCGGGCGCCGCCTGCTCCAGCAGAGGCAGGCGGCCGCCCACGTCGCTGTCCAGGACCGTCGGATCCGGGAAGGCGTCGAGCAGCGCGGCGCAGGTGAACTGCTTGGTGATCGAGCACATGCGGAACAGCGTCCGCGGCGTGAAGGGGATGCGCCGCTCCGCATTCGCCCAGCCCCAGGCATGCCGCGCCAGGGTCTCGCCCTGCCGCAGTACGGCCACGGCGCCGCCGGGGCCAGGATAGGAGCGCGGCAGGGAGGCAATGGCACGGTCGAGACGAGAGGGCGAAACGGCTGTCATTCGTCCAGTCTCGCGCGCGGCCGCCGGCGCGGCAATTCCGCGCGGCCGTTCGTGACGGCGCGCCGCCCGCTTCAGGCGGCGGCGGGGCGGAACCGGCGCAGGGCGATCGCGCCGCAGGCGATGAAGAACGCCAGCAGGAGAAGCTGCGCCACGAGGAAGGGCAGCTCCGACTTGGTTGGCGCCAGTGCATGCAGCGTGTCGACCTTCTGGAAGGCCTGCACCGCTCCGACGAAGCAGTTGAGGTAGAGCGAGACCGTGGCGGTGACGACATAGGCCGCCCGCCAGCCGCGGGCGAGGCCCCGCGCATAGAGCGCATAGACCGCCACCAGCAGCGTCACCGCCGTGATCGCGCCAACGATGTGGGAGGGCAGGATGGCACCGATCGGGAACATGAAGCCGGTCGCCACCGTCGCCGCGGTGGTGGTGAGGAAGAGCGCGCTCCACCCCCCGCTCGAGCGCCCCGCGAGCATCGCGCCGAGCGCGACGAGCCCGGCGGCGATGCCGATCAGGCTCAGCACGACATGCAGCGTGACAAAGGTCGAGAAGTCGAGGCCCAGGATCATGGCAGGTCTCCTTCGCGGTGAAGCGGGCGCGCCGGGTGGCACGCCCGCCGGAACAGGTCAGGCCCCCGCGACCGGCCGGCCCTCGACGAAAGCGAGCAGATCGGCATTGAACAGGTCCGGATGCGTCGTCGCAATGCCGTGCGAGCCGCCCGGATAGACCTTCAGCACAGCGCCCTTCACGAGCTTCGCCGTCATCAGGCCGGACGCCCCGATCGGCACGATCTGGTCGTCGTCGCCATGGGCGATCAGCGTCGGCACGTCGAACCGCTTCAGGTCCTCGGTGAAGTCGGTCTCGGAGAACTGGGCGATGCAGTCGAGCGCCGGCTTGATGCCCGCCATCATCCCCTGCAGCCAGAAGGACTGCCGGACGCCCTCCGAGACCTTCGCCCCCGGCCGATTGTAGCCGTAGAAGGGCATCGTCAGGTCGAGGAAGAACTGCGAGCGGTCGGCCAGCGTGCCGGCGCGGATGCCGTCGAACACCTCCATCGGCAGGCCGCCCGGATTGGCCTCGGTCTTCAGCATCAGCGGCGGCACGGCGCCGAGCAGCACGGCCTTGGCGACGCGCTTCGTGCCGTGGCGGCCGATGTAGCGCGTCAC
Source organism: Neoroseomonas eburnea (assembly GCF_018129005.1). Classification (GTDB taxonomy): domain Bacteria; phylum Pseudomonadota; class Alphaproteobacteria; order Acetobacterales; family Acetobacteraceae; genus Neoroseomonas; species Neoroseomonas eburnea. The sequence goes on along the minus strand of NZ_JAAEDL010000014.1, from coordinate 139,567 downwards.
CTCCCCGCCACCGGTCGAATGGCCGACCATCACCGCGTCCTTGAGGTCGAGCGCATCCATCACCGCCGCCAGGTCGTCGGCGTAGGTGTCCATGTGGTTGCCCGACCAGGTCTGGTCGGAGCGGCCGTGACCGCGCCGATCATGGGCGATGACGCGGTAGCCGCGCTCGCCGAGGAAAATCATCTGAGCGTCCCAGGCCTCGGCCGTCAGCGGCCAGCCATGGCTGAAGACGACCGGCTGGCCGCTGCCCCAGTCCTTGTAGAAGATCTGCGTGCCGTCCTTGGTGGTGATGCGGGGCATGTGCGTTCTCCTTCACGCTGGCGGTCGGGGGGATGGATCGGAGCGGCACGTCACGGCCGCGCCTCCGGCAGGTGCGTCACGGCCGCGCCTCCGGCAGATGCGTCACGGCCGCGCCTCCGGCGCGAGGGCGAGCAGATGCGTGACCCGCGGCGGCGGACCATCGTGGAAGGCGCGCAGCGCCTGCTGCACGTCGCGGTCGGCCTGCGTCACGCGGGCGTGCTGGCGCTGATGCTCCGCCCAGCTCGCGAGCAGGAACCATTCGACGATGCGCGCCGGATCCTCGGCATCGACGAAGACGCCCCAGGCCATGGCGCCGTCACGCCGCCGTGCCTGGCCGAGCGGCGCGATCGCGGCGCGGAAGGCGGCGTGACGCTCCGGCGGCACGCGGTACTCGACCGTGACCGCGACCGGGCCGTCGCGCGATGGTTCCATCGCGAGCACGGGCTCGGGCCAATGGTGGGATGGATCGAGCGATGCCTCGCCCGCCGGCAGTGGCCGCACGCGCATGGCGATGGCGGCGAGCGCACCGGCACTGGCCGCGACCAGCAGCGCCGGCGCGATGCCGATGACCGTCGCAAGCTGCCCCCAGCCGATGCTGCCCACCGTCATGCCGCCCGAGAAGACCGTCAGGTAGAGCGCGAGCCCCCGCCCCCGCACCCAGTCCGGCAGCACCGCCTGGGCGGTGGCGTTCAGCGTCGTCAGCGCCATGATCCAGCCGATGCCGGCGAGGATGCAGATGCCGATCGCGAAAGGCGCCGAGGGCGTCAGCGCCAGCCCCGCCTGCGCCGCCGCCGAGGCCAGGCTGCCCGCGACCAGCACCGCATCCCCGCCACCGAGCCGCGCGCGCAGCAAGGGCAGCAGCAGCGCGCCGCCCACCGCCCCGAAGCCGATGCCGCCGAGCAGCAACCCGTAGAGCCCCGCGCCGCCTTCGAGCACCTGCCGCGCGACCAGCGGCAGCAGCGCCCAATGCGCCGCGCCGAAGGCGAAGAACACCGCCGCGCGCAGCAGCACCCGGCGCAGCGGCGGCGCATGCAGTGCGTAGCGCAGCCCCGCCCGCAGCGCGCCCGGCACGCTTTCCGGCGGCACCGTGCTCTGCGGCACCTCCCGTCGCCACCACAGCAGGGCTGCGATGACGGCGACATAGCTCAGCGCATCGGCGGCATAGGTGGCGGCGACGCCGAGCGTCGTCAGCACCAGCCCGCCGAGCGCCGGCCCGACCGCGCGGCTGACGTTGAAGCCAGTGGAGTTCAACGCGACGGCGGCGCGCAGATGGGCGCGCGGCACCAGTTCCGGCACGCTGGTCTGCCAGGCCGGCGCGGCGAGCGCCGCAGCCATGCCGCCCGCCAGCACCAGCGCCAGCAGCAGCCAGGGCGTCAGCAGGCCGGCGCCCGCGAACACCGCAAGCACCAGCGACACGCAGGTCAGGAACACCTGCACCTGCAGCAGCAACCGCCGGCGGTCGATGAGATCCGCCAGCACCCCGGCCGGCAGGGCGAGCAGCATGGCCGGCAGGCTCGCCGCCGCCTGCACCAGCGCGACCATGACCGGGGAGGGCGAGAGCGAGGTCATCACCCAGCCCGAGGCGACGTCGCGCATCCAGGTGCCGAGATTGCCGACGACGCTGGCCAGCCAGATCACCAGGAAGGCACGCGATGCGAAGGGCGCGAGCGCGCTGCCGGGGGCATCGCGCGGCGCCGCCACCTCAGAAGGCCCAGCAGGAGCAGCCGAGCGCGCCCCAGAAGCCGCGATCGGCCCCGGCCGGCGTGCTCGCCGCCCAGGCCCCGGCATGCGCGTGGCCATGCACGCCGCAGGCGCTGTCGCAGCAGCGCGCGAAGGCGGCGGTGCCGCGCTTCGCCGCACGGTCCTGGTAGCCGCCGAAGCGCCGCACCGGCGACCAGTCCGGCATCACCGGCGGCAGCGGCGGGGTGAGCGCCGCGAAATCCCCGGCGCCATGCACGACACGGCCGCCGAGAATGGTCAGCATGGAGGCGATATCCTGGATCTCCTCCCCCGGCACGGAGAAGTAGTCGCGGTCGAGCACCGCAAGGTCGGCGTATTGCCCGACCGCGATCCGGCCCTTGCGCCCTTCCTCGTTGGAGAACCAGGGCACGCGGTCCGTCAGCAGGCCGAGCGCCGTCTCGCGGTCGAGCGCATTCCGCTGCGGCGTGATGCGCAGCCCGCCGATGGTCCGCCCGGTGACCAGCCAGGACAGCGCGACCCATGGGTTGTAGGAGGCGACGCGGGTCGCATCCGTCCCCGCCGAGACCTTCACGCCCATCTCCAGCATGCGCGCGACCGGCGGCGTGCGTTCCGCGGCTGCGGCGCCGTAGCGTTCGACGAAATACTCGCCCTGGAAGGCCATGCGGTGCTGCACGGCGACGCCGCCACCGAGGCGCGCGATGCGCTCCAGGCTGCGGTCGCTGACGGTCTCCGCGTGGTCGAAGATCCAGTGCAGCCCGTCCAGCGGGATCTCCCGATCGACCTTCTCGAAGACGTCGAGCGCGCGGGAGATGGTCTCGTCATAGGTCGCGTGCAGCCGCCAGGGCCAGCGGTTCTGCGCCAGGATGCGCACCACCTGCTCGAGCTCCGGCTCCATCTCCGGCGGCATCTCAGGGCGCTCGACGCGGAAATCCTCGAAGTCGGCGGCGCTGTAGACCAGCATCTCGCCGGCACCGTTCAGGCGGAAATAGTCGTCGCCCTGGCCGTAGCGCGCGCCCGAGGTCCAGCGGAGGAAGTCCTCCTTCTCCTGCTTCGGCTTCTGGGTGAAGAGGTTGTAGGCGATGCGCACCGTCAGCTCGCCATCGGCGGCCAGCCGCTCGATGACGGCGTAGTCGTCCGGATAGTTCTGGAAGCCGCCGCCGGCGTCGATCGCGCTCGTCACGCCAAGCCGGTTGAGGTCGCGCATGAAGTGACGCGTGGAAATGAGCTGGTGGTCGAAGGGCAGCTTCGGCCCGCGCGCCAGCGTCGCGTAGAGGATGCTCGCATTCGGTCGCGCCAGCAGCAGGCCGGTCGGGTTGCCGGCCGGATCGCGGCGGATCTCGCCGCCCGGCGGGTCGGGCGTGGTGCGGTCGTAGCCCACGGCGCGCAACGCAGCACCGTTCAGCAAGGCGCGGTCATAGAGATGCAGGATGAAGACCGGCGTGTCCGGGGCGGCCTCGTTGATCTCCTCCAGTGTCGGCAGGCGCTTCTCGGCGAACTGGTGTTCGGTGAAGCCGCCGACGACGCGCACCCATTGCGGCGGCGGCGTCGCCGCCACCTGGGCGCGCAGCATCGCCATGGCGTCGGAGAGGCTGCGCACCCCGTCCCAGCGCAGCTCCATGCTGTAGTTCAGCCCGCCACGGATGATGTGGATGTGATTGTCGATCAGCCCGGGGATCATCCGCCGCCCGGCCAGGTCGATGATGCGCGTCGCCGGGCCCGCGGCCGGCAGGATGTCGCGCGCCGCGCCGACGGCGGAAAACCGGCCGTCGGTGACGGCGACCGCCTCGGGCGCCGGGTTCGCCCGGTCCATGGTGGTGATCTTCCCGTTGTGCAGGATGATCTGCGGCGCGGCGTCCTGGCTCACGGCGGTTCTCCGGCGATGACGGTATCAGGCGGGCGGGGACGGGGCCTCGGCGCGGCTGCGCTCGGGCAGGCGGCCGAGCACGTGCTCGCCGCATTCCTGCCGCAGCAGGCCGAGGGTGATGCCTTGCCCCTCGATGACGCGCCGCGCGAGCGGGACGACCTGCTCGCCGACCAGCATGCCGAGCAGCCCGACCAGCGCGATCACCGGCGGCGCCGGGGAACGGACCTGCAGCAGGCCGTAGATCACGCCCACCAGCACGCCCGCCCCCAGCGCGAGGAGATAGGCCTTCATCCCGGTCTCCGTGCTCAGCCCTCGTGCCCGCCGAACATGGTCTTCGCGTAGATGATGCCAAGCCCGTAGGCGCCGCCCATCCGCGCCGCGATGCCGGTGGTCAGGCCATAGGTCGCCGCCCGCCCCCAGTCGCGCTGCAGCTCGAGCATGTACTGCAGCGAGGTCATCGGCTGCGCCCCGGCCTGCACCATGCGGTCCATGGCGCGCTCATGCGCTTCCTCCGACACGTCGCCGCAGGCATCGGCGATGACGCAGACCTCGAAGCCCTGCGCGAGCGCCGACAGCGCCGGCCCGACGATGCAGACCGAGGTCCACAGCCCCGCCAGCACCACGCGGTCCTTGCCGACGGCATTGATGCGTGCGATCACCGCCGCATCCTCCCAGCAGTTCATGGTGGTGCGGTCGATCATCGTCTCGTTCGGGAAGGGCCGCGTCACCTCCTCGAACATCGGGCCGGAGAAGGTCTTTTCGGCGACCGTGGTCAGGATGGTGGCGGCGCCGAAGCCGGCGGCGGCCTCGGCCACCATCCCGGCATTGTTGCGCAGCGCCACGGCGTCGATGTTGCGGGTGGCGAAGGCCATCTGCGACTGGAAATCGATCATGACCAGCACGTGATTGCTCGGCGTCAGCAGCTTCGGGCCTGGCGTCGTCGTCGCGGTGATCGGCATCGCGTCTCTCCTTCCTGTGGTCCGCCTGCGCATGCGCCCGCATGCGAGGGCGGCACGGGACGCCGCCGGACATCGCGCGGTCCTGGCCAGGACCGCCTTTCCGTCGCCGTGCCGTGCCGGTCGGGCGGGAGGATGAACTGCGCCGCACGCCGGCCGCGAGTGAATGGACGTGAAGCGCCGTGAAGCCCTGCGCCGGATCAATGCGCCGGCTGGCGCAGCGCCTGGAGCAGCGTGGCCGCGCGGCGCAGGTCGCGCGTCGCGAAACCTTCACGGAAACGGGACAGCACGTCGCCGAGCACGTCCTCCGCCTCGGCCACGCGCCCCTGGGCCCGGCACAGCCGCGCGAGGCTGGCCGCGCCGCGCAGCTCCCAGCCCAGCGCGCCCTGGGCGCGGGCGATGCCGAGGGAACGCCGCAACAGCGCCTCCGCCGCCGCGCCGTCCCGCGGCGCATCGCGCAGCAGCCGCTCGCCCTCGGCCCGCAGGATCTCCGCCGTGCACCATTGCGGCGGCTCGGTCGTCGCCCGCGCGACGGACTCCCGCTGCAACAGGAAGGGCGCGACGGTGCCGAGGCTGTCCGCCTGGAACGGCGTCAGGGTGAAATCGGCGACCAGGCGCTGCAGCCGCAGTGCGCGTTCCGCCTCGGGCGCCTGCAACAGGGCGATGACATGCTCGTAGAGCCGCCCGCCGCGCTGCCAGATGCCGGAGGTGATGCCGGAGGCGACATCGAGCACCCGCCCGACCAGCGCCTGCGCCACCTCCAGCTCGCCACGCCACAGCGCCACCGGGCAGGCGCCGAACACGAGGAAATAGCCGAAGGCGAAGGGCTGATCGATCACCGCCGCCTCCGCGATCGCCTCCTCGACCACCGCCATCGCCTGGTCGGCGAGGCCGCTGACCCAGAGGGCGCGCGCATAGTGCGAGCGGGTGGAGGTCTGGTGGTCATAGAAGAAAATGCTCTCGCCCTGCGTCGGCCGGCCCGGTGCCGGGCGTGCCAGCGCCCGCCGCGCATGCATGAGCGAGCGCGCCTGATCCCCCGCGAGATGGTGCGCGAGGGCCGAGACGCGGTCATGCAGCAACCGCGCCTCGGGGTCCGAGGTGGCATCGGCGACGGCACCGATGCGCGCGACGCAGTCGAAGGCCGCGGCGAGGTCGCCCCGCGTCGAATGGTGGCCGAACAGGGCCCAGAGGATGCGCAGCGCCGCCTGCTCCTCCCCGGCCCGGCGGGCGAGCCGCAGCCCTTCCTCCAGCACCTCCGCCACCTCCGGCACCGGCCCCTGGGTGTGGAAGATGGCATGGCCCAGCGCCGCGTGCAGGCGCAGGACAACCGCATCCTCGATGCCCGGGGCGCTGCGCGCGAGACGGATGGCGCGCTCCAGCCAGCCGCGCAGTTCCGGCACCAGCATCAGCTTGAACCAGAAGGGCGCCGAGGCGGCCGCGAGCTGCGTCGCGAGATGCGCATCGCCTTCCGCCGAAAAGGCCCAGTCGAGCGCCGCGCGCAGATCCGCCGCATCGCCGCGGTGGCGCACCAGCCATTCCTCCGTGCTCAGCGTGGTGACGCGGCCATAGGCAAGTGCGCGCCCGTGGAAGTAGTCCGCATGGCGGCGGCGGAAGCGCGCCTCCTCCCCCGCCGCGGCGAGCTTCGCGGCGGCATGAAGGCGGATCGATTCCAGCATGCGGTAGCGCCGCTCCCGCTCCCGGTTCTCGACCGAGAGCAGGGATTTCTCGACCAGGTCGCCGATGATTGCCGCGAGCGCGCCTTCCTCCTCCGCCGCTTCGCCCGCCAGCCGGCAGCCGGCCTCGAGCGTGAAGGCGCCACGCAGGACGGAGAGCCGGCGATAGGCCACCTGCTCCGCGGGCGTCAGCGTGTCGTGGCTCCATTCGATCATGGCGCCAAGGGTGCGGTGGCGCTCCGCGGCGTTGCGCCGCCCGTTGGTGAGCAGGCGGAAACGCTCGTCGAGCCGCGCCAGCACGGCGGCGAGGCCGAGCACGGCGACGCGCGGCGCGGCGAGCTCGATGGCGAGCGGCAGCCCGTCGAGCCGCGCGCAGAGCTCGGCCGCGAGCGGCATGTCGGCCTCGATCAGCACGAAGGCAGCGTCGCAGGCGGTCACCCGCTCGACCAGGAGCTGCACGGCGGAGAAGCGCAGCAGCTCCTCGGCCCGCGTCGTCAGCGGCTGCGGCGGCACGTCGAGCGGCGCCAGCCGGTGGACCCATTCGCCGGCGGCGCGCAGCGGCTCCCGGCTGGTCGCGAGCAGGTGCAGGCCGGGCGCGGTTGCGAGGATCTCCTCCGCGAGGCGGCTCGCCGCGCCGACGAGGTGTTCGCAATTGTCGAGCACGAGCAGCAGGCGGCGCGGCCGCAGATGATCCAGCACGCCGCGCAGCGGATCGCCGTCGGATATCGGCAGGCGCAGCAGGGAGGCGAGTTGCGGCACCACTTCTGCATCTCGGTCGATGCCGCCGAGGTCGAGGAAGTGCACGCCGTCCGGATAGGCATCCGCGATGCGTGCCGCGACCGCCAGCGCCACCGCCGTCTTGCCGATGCCGCCCGCTCCGGTGACGGTGACGAGACGCCGGCGCCGGAGGTCCTCGGCGATGGCGTGCACCGTCTCGTCGCGGCCGATCAGCCGGGTCGGCGGCGGCACGCTGCCGCGCGGCGGCGCGGCGGCCTCGCCAGCCGAGGCATGCTCCGCCACCACCTCGCCGAGGAAGGCGTAGCCGCGGCCGGGGATGTTGGCGATCAGCCGGCCGGCGCCGCCCTGGTCGCCGAGCGCGCGACGCAGCGCCGCGACATGGACGCGGAGGTTGCTTTCCTCGACGAAGCGGCCGGGCCAGACGATGCCGAACAATTCCTGGCTGCCGACCACCTGCCCGGGCCGCGCCGTCAGGGCGAGGAGGATGTCGAAGGCGCGGTCGCCGAGGCGCACCTTCGTGCCGTCCAGCCGGTGCAGCGCGCGCGCCGCCGGCCGCAGGCGGAATCCGCCGAAGCGGAGGGCCTCGTCGGCCCTCGCACCCCGGCGCCTGGCGGGCTCGGTATCGATCGTGCTGTCCATGCGACCTTCTCCGCTCCACCTTCCTGCCAGGGCCGCCGGGTCCTGGGTGGCACCCTGCCGGGCTACGGCGCCGCCAGCCAGCCCCGCACCAAGGTCAGGTCGGCCTGGGAAAGGCCGTGGCCGGTCGGCAGGGTACGGTGATCGACATCCGCCCCGGCCCCCTGCAACAGCGCCGCGAGGCGCTGGCCGTTCTCCGCCGGCACGATCGGGTCCATGGCGCCGGAGAGGAGCAGCACGCGCCGCCCCGCGAGGTCGGGCCGCGGCGGCGCGCGCAGCGGCACCATGGCGCGCAGCAGCGCGGCGCCCGCCAGCGCCTGCGGATGCAGCAGCAGCAGCGCCGCGGCGATGTTGGCGCCGTTCGAGAAGCCGAGCGCCACCGGCGCCGGCAGGCCGTAGGCCTCGCGCGCCTCGGCGATGAAGCCCGCGAGGTCGTCGGCGCGGCGGCGCAGATCCGCCTCGTCGAAGACGCCTTCCGCCAGGCGGCGGAAGAAGCGCGGCATGCCGGCTTCGAGCACCTGGCCGCGGGGGGAGAGCAGCGCCGCCCCCGGCGCGGCGGCCTGGCCGAGCGGGATCAGGTCGTTCTCGTCGCCCCCGGTGCCGTGCAGCAGCAGCAGCGGCGGCCGGCCCGGCGCGGTCGGCGGAAGGAAGCGATGGGTGAAGGAAAGTGTCGTCGCGGACATCGGGAGTCTCCGGCCGGCCCGCCCTGCCCGTTGCGGCAGGGCGGGCGCGGTCCCAGGGGGGGTCAGGCGAGCTCGGGCAGGACGCGCTCGATCTCGGCGCGGTGCTTCTCCAGCCCACGCGGCAGCTTCAGCACCGTGCCGAGGCTCTCGGCCGGCTCGTCCACGGCGAAGCCGGGGATGTCGGTCGCGATCTCGAACAGCACATGGCCCGGCTCGCGGAAGTAGACGGACCGGAAGTAGTTGCGGTCCATCTGCTCGGTGGTGCGGATGCCGTGGTTCTCGGCCAGGCGCTGCACCATCGCCGCTTCCTCCGCGTCGTCCGCGGCGCGGAAGGCGAGGTGGTGCACCGAACCGCGCCCCAGCCGGGCCGGCAGGAAGCCGCCGACGCTGCGCAGGTCCACCACGCCGCCGATCGCCGTGCCGGGCGCCTGGTAGCGCACCACGTTCCCTTCCTTCGCCGTCTCGGCGAAGCCGAGCACGTCGGACAGGATCGCGCCGGTCCGCGCACCGTCCTCCAGCATCAGGGTGACGCCGTGGATGCCGCGGATGGCGTGCTCCGCCGGGATATCGGCGGTGGCCCAGCCGGGTTCGGACTCGATGCCGGGGAGGGCGACGAGCGCGACGCGCATCGCGTCCGGGTCGCGGAAGGCGATCACCGTCTCGCCGAAGCGTTCGGTGCGCGTCTCCTGCTCGACGCCGCTCGCCAGCAGCCGGTGCGTCCAGAAGCCGATCGCGGCCTGCGGGATGCGGAACACCGTCTCATGCAGTTCGCCCACGCCCTGCCGGCCCGGCGCCGACTGCGCCCAGGGGAAGAAGGTCAGGATGGTGCCGGGCTGGCCGGCCTCGTCGCCGTAGTAGAGGTGCCAGGTGCCGGGATCGTCGAAGTTCACCGTCCGCTTCACCAGCCGCAGGCCGAGGATGCGGGTGTAGAAATCCACGTTCCGGCGGGCCTCGCCGGAGATGGCGGTGACGTGGTGGATGCCATGACGGGTCATGGGGATGTCTCCTGTGCGGGCGGTCCTGCCGCCCTCGTCCGGCACCAGAGATAATCCGATCCGGCCGTGGATCACCGTCAATCGGATTGCGCCGTTGCAATACGGCGGCTGCCTTTTTGCCGTGATGATTGCTATCGTGCCCGCGCAATCTGTCGGGTCCGCCGATGGCCGAAGCGCCGAAAGCCCTGTGCTGGGACGATTTCCGTCTGGTGATGGCCGTGGCGGAGACGGGCGGCCTGCCCGCGGCGGCATTGCGCCTCGGCCTCAACCACTCGACCGTGTTCCGGCGCCTCCGGCAGGTCGAGGCCATGCTCGGCGTCGCGCTGTTCGAGCGCCACCGCAGCGGCTTCACGCCGACCCCGGCCGGCGAGGACATGGTCGCCACCGCAGGGCGGATGGACCGCGACGTCGGCGACGTGCTGCGCCGCCTCGCCGGCCAGGCGCCGAGCCCCGCGGGAGAGCTGCGCGTGAGCACCAGCGACACGCTGTTGTCGGGGCTGCTGCTGCCGGTGCTCGCGCGGTTCCGCGCGGCCTATCCGCGCGTCACGCTCGAACTCGTCATCGGCAATGCGGCGCTGAACCTGTCGCGGCGGGATGCGGATGTGGTGCTCCGCGCGGCGGAGACGGTGCCGGACACGCTGGTCGGGCGGCGGCTCGCGCGCATCGCCTGGGGGCTCTATGGCCGCGCCGAGGATGTCATGGCCCCGGGGCAGGATCCGGTGGCGCAGGCCAACTGGGTCGGGCTGGACGACAGCATGTCGACGCTGAAGCCGGCGCAGTTCCTGCGGCAATCCGTAGCGCCGGAGCGCATCGCCTGCCGGGTCAACAGCGTCCGCGCCGTGGCCGAGGCCGTGGAGGCGGGGCTCGGCATCGGCCACCTGCCCTGCTTCGAGGGGGATATGCGCCCGGCGCTCCGACGGCTCGCGCCGCCCGATCCGTCCTTCGCCTCGACGCTGTGGATCCTGACGCACCCCGATCTGCGGCATGCGCCGCGCGTGCGGGCGTTGATGGACTTCGCCGGATCGGCCCTCGCGCAGCTTCGGGGGCTGATCGAGGGCGATTCACCGCACCTGCTGGCGGCGCGCGAGCAGGTCGGCGACACGCAGCACCGCTGAGGCGGGCATGGCGCGCGTGGCGCGCGGGGCGGCCGCGCGCGAAGCCAGGACCCCGATACCGAACCAGCCGAAAGGCTGGCCGGTGTCAGGCCGTCGCGTCGCGCAGCCTGGCCGCGCGTGCCCCGGCCCGGTGCCGCCACAATGCAAGCAGCAGCGAGGTCAGCGACAGCGTGTCCGAGGCAAGGCCGAAGACCGAGCCCACCATCACGTTGTGCGTCGACCAGAAGACCACAGAAACCAGGAACCACTTGCGCAGCCTCTGGGTGTCGAACTGCAGCCGGCCGATCGCCGAAAGGGCCTGCCCTGCCTGGGAGAGGAGTGAAGGCAGGCCGGCCCAGGTGAAGGCCGTGACCAGGGCCGAGAGGAGAAGGCTGGCGGTGACGACACCGACACGCTTGCGCCGGTCCATCAGGATCACGAGCGCAACGCCCTGCAGCGCGCCCATCACGCACATGGCGGCCGCCGTCGCCGCCCCGAGCAGCAGGTAGTGCAGGCCGAACAGAAGCGAGCCGAGCACCTGGACGCCGAGGATCGCCCTTCGGTCGCGCAGCAGCGGCCAGGTGATGGAAGAGCCGAGCGCGACGAAGCCCGCCAGGTTGGCGGGCTCCAGGAATGCCGCGGCCGGCGGCAGGATGAAGGGAAAGGACACGAAAGGCTCCAGGGTGGGCAGGGCAGCGTCGCCAAGCGCCGCGATCAGTGGGCTTCTGGCAGCAAAGCGCGGCGGATCTGTGTCAGCCCCGACGGCCGGGACTAGGGCCTTGGCGATCGGGCATGACCCGCGGCGCTGGCGCGGGAGCCGCGTGGCAGGTGGGGCGGATCCGGGATGCACAGAGGCCGCCCGCCCGCGCATCCGTATCGGGAGATCCTGCCCCTCGCCGGAGAGGCGCATGCCTCCAATCGCTCAATGCTTCAGCATCGATGGCACAAGCATTTTCCAATTTGCCGAAGTTTTGGGAAATCCCCTGTGCGTCGCCAGCATGTGCCACTGGAAAAGTCATCTCGCAGTTGCGAGATGTTTTTTGCCGCTCATAGTCTGCGGCTCCGAAAACGCCCCTCCGGGCCAGGAGCCGCCATGCCGACAACGCGTCGCCGCCTGCTCGCCGCCCCCGCCCTGCTGCCGGCCCTCGCCGCGATCGGCACGCGGGGCGCCGCCGCCCAGGGTGCCCCCGTCCGCGGCGGCACGCTGATCTACCTGGAGCAGCAGACCTACACGAACCTCTACCCGCCCGCCGGCGGCCACTACCCGGCCGGCGGCGTGCTGAACCAGATCACCGACAAGCTGACCTATCAGAACCCGCAGACGCTCGAGATCGAGCCCTGGATCGCGGAGAGCTGGACGGTCAACGCCGACGCCACCGAATACGTCTTCAGGCTGCGCCCCGGCGTCACCTTCTCCGACGGCACGCCGCTGGACGCTGCGGCGGTGGCGAAGAATTTCGACACCTATGGCCGCGGCAATCGGGACCTGCGCCACGCGGTGTCGGAGGTCATCACCAACTACCAGCGCAGCGAGGTGGTCGATCCGCTGACCGTGCGCTTCGCTTTCCGCGCGCCCTCGCCGGGTTTCCTGCAGGGAACCTCGGTGATCGGCTCCGGCCTCGTCTCGCCGGCCACCCTGGCGCTGCCCTTCGACCAGATGGGCGATGCGACGAAGATCATCGGCTCCGGCCCCTTCGTGGTGGCGCGGCAGGTGCTGGGCCGGGAACTCGTGCTGAACGCGCGGCGCGACTACGCCTGGGGCCCGGCGAAGCACCCGCACCAGGGCCGCGCGCTGCTCGATACCGTGCGCATCATCGTCAGCGGCGAGGACAGCGTGCGCGTCGGTGCGCTGCTCTCGGGCCAGGCGCATGCCGCGCGGCAGATCCCGGCCTTCGACGAGAACCGCATCCAGGGGCGCGGCTTCCAGGTCTTCGCGCCCCCGACCCGCGGCGTGAACAACTCCATCACCTTCCGGCCCGACAATCCGCTGGTCGCGGAACTCGCGGTCCGCCGCGCGCTGCTGCACGGCACCAATGCACAGGAAGTGGTCGATACGCTGTTCTCGCCGAACTACCCGAAGGCGCGCTCGGTCATCGCGTCCAGCGCGCAGGGGTTCGTCGATCTGTCGGACAGGCTGACCTACGACCCGGCGCTCGCCGTGCGGCTGCTCGAGGAAGCGGGCTGGACCATGGGTCCGAACGGCGTGCGCCAGAAGGATGGGCAGGAACTGGCCTTGACCGCTTACGAGAGCCCCAACTACGCGCGCAGCAAGGACACCCTGCAGCTCATCGCCCAGCAATGGGCGCGGCTCGGCGTGCGATTCAGCGTCATGGCGGGGGATCTCGGATCCCGCACCGTGGACAGCCTCGATCCCGCGAAGACGCCGGTCGCCCCCGCCATGGTCGGCCGCGCCGACCCCGACGTGATCCGCAGCAACTACCACCCGCGCACGCGCAACATGCTGCTGCAGACCGGCGGCGTCAGCCGGCGCGTGCAGAGCTTCAACGACCCCGCGCTGAATGCGCTGCTCGAAGCCATCGCCGCCGAGCCGGAGCAGGCGAAGCGGCTGGCGCTGGTGGCGGAGGCGCAGAGCCTCATCATCGACAAGGCCTATGCGGTTCCGCTGTTCGAGGAACCCCAGGTCTTCGCCGCGGCGCCGCGGGTGCGCGGCTTCGGCTTCGAGGCGGTCGGCCGGCCGAGCTTCTACGGCACCTGGCTTGCCGCGCGATGACGGACCATTCCATGCCGTTTTCTCAAAGCCCGCGAAATGGGCAAAATTCTTCCAGAATGCCGAAGTTTTGGAGCAATCCAATCTTCAGCAGCGATTTTGCCTAGGAAATTATCATCCTTTTGTTGCGGGCCGTTTTTCGTCCTGCCTAGTCTTCCCGACCGGTCCTGGTCCCTGCCGAGAGAGCCGCCATGCGCCCCACCCGACGCCACCTCCTCGCCGCCCCCGCCCTGCTGCCGGCCCTCGCCGCGATCGGCACACGGGCCGCCGCCGCCCAAGGCGCCCCGGTCCAAGGGGGCACGCTGATCTACCTGGAGCAGCAGACCTATACGAACCTCTATCCGCCCGCCGGCGGCTTCTATCCGAATGGCGGCGTGCTCAATCAGATCACCGACAAGCTGACCTACCAGAACCCGCAGACGCTCGAGATCGAGCCCTGGATCGCGGAGAGCTGGACGGTCAACGCCGACGCCACCGAATACGTCTTCAGGCTGCGCCCCGGCGTCACCTTCTCCGACGGCACGCCGCTGGACGCTGCGGCAGTGGCGAAGAACTACGACACCTTCGGCCTTGGCAATCGCGAGCTGCGGCAGCCGGTCTCGGAGGTCATCACCAACTACCAGCGCAGCGAGGTGATCGATCCGCTGACCGTGCGCTTCGCTTTCCGCGCGCCCTCGCCGGGCTTCCTGCAGGGAACCTCGGTGATCGGCTCCGGCCTCGTCTCGCCGGCCACCCTGGCGCTACCCTTCGACCAGCTCGGCGATGCGACGAAGATCATCGGCTCCGGCCCCTTCGTGGTGGCGCGGCAGGTGCTGGGCCGGGAACTGGTGCTGAACGCGCGGCGCGACTACGCCTGGGGCCCGGCGAAGCACCCGCACCAGGGCCGCGCGCTGCTCGATACCGTGCGCATCATCGTCAGCGGCGAGGACAGCGTGCGCATCGGCGGGCTGCTCTCCGGCCAGGCGCATGTCATCCGCCAGGTGCAGGCCTATGACGAGGGCCGCGTGACCTCGCGCGGCTTCCAGCTCTTTGCGCCCTCCACGCGCGGCGTGAACAATTCCATCGCCTTCCGCCCGGACAACCCGCTGGTGGCCGACATCCGTGTCCGTCGCGCCCTGCTGCACGCCACCAATGCGCAGGAGGTGGTGGATACCCTCTTCTCCCCCAACTACCCGAAGGCGACCTCGGTCATCGCCTCGACGGCGCAGGGCTATGTCAACCTCGCCGACCGGCTGACCTACGACCCGGCACTCGCCGTGCGGCTGCTCGAGGAAGCGGGCTGGACCCTGGGTCCGAACGGCGTGCGCCAGAAGGACGGGCGGGAGCTGATCCTGACCGCCTATGAATCCCCGCCGCAGCCGCGCAACAAGGACACGCTGCAGCTCGTCGCCCAGCAATGGAGCCGGGTCGGGGTGCGGCTCAACGTGATGGCGGGGGATCTCGGCTCCCGCACGGTGGACAGCCTCGATCCGGCGAAGACGCCGGTCGCCCCCGCCATGGTCGGCCGCGCCGACCCGGACGTGATCCGCAGCAACTACTATCCGACCACCCGCAACGCGCTGCTGCAGACGGGCGGCGTCAGCCAGCGCGTGCAGAGCTTCCGCGACGACGAGCTCAACCGCCTGCTGGAGGCCATCGCCTCCGAGACCGACCCTGCGAAGCGCCTAGCGCTGACCGGCGACGTGCAGCGCTACATCCTCGACAAGGCCTACGTCATCCCGCTCTTCGAGGAACCGCAGGTCTTCGCTGCGGCACCGCGGGTGCGCGGCTTCGGTTTCGAGGCGGTCGGCCGGCCGAGCTTCTACGGCACCTGGCTCGCCGCGCGATGAGCCGGCATCTCGCCCAGCGTCTCGGGCAGGCGCTGCTGGTGCTGCTGGCGGCCTTCACCGTCGCCTTCGTGCTGCTGCAAGCGCTTCCTGGAGACGCGGTGCTGATCAAGTTCCTCGGCTCCGAGATGGGGCTGACGGCGGAACAGATCGCCGAGCTGCGCATCGCCTATGGCGCCGACGCGCCGGTGTGGCAGCAATACCTGCACACGCTCGGCAATTTCCTCTCGGGCGATTTCGGCACCTCGATCCGCGCCGGCGTGCCGGTGGCATCGCTGCTGGCGGAGAACCTGCCGGCCACCCTGCTGCTCGCCGCGCTGGCCTTCGGCACGGCGTCGCTTCTCGCGGTCGCGCTGGCGGTGCTCAGCCAGCTCGGCTTCGCATGGGCGCGCGCCTTCGCGCGGTCGATGCCGTCCTTCTTCGTGGCGGTGCCGGTCTTCTGGCTCGGCATCATGCTGATCCAGGTCTTCTCCTTCCAGCTCGGCCTGGTTTCCGTCATCGCGCCGGAACCCTGGGAGGAGCTGATCCTGCCGGTGCTGACCCTGGCGGTGCCGATCTCCGCCCCGCTCGCGCAGGTGCTGATCCGCAACATGGACCAGGTGTTCGGCGAGCCTTTCGTCGCCGTCGCCCGCGCCAAGGGCGCGACGCATGCCTGGGTGCTGTGGCGCCACGTCGCGCGCAACGCGCTGCCGCCGACGCTGACCATGGCCGGCGTGCTGTTCGGAGAACTCCTCGGCGGCGCCGTGGTGACCGAGACGGTGTTCGGCCTCGCCGGTCTGGGCGGCATGACGCAGCAGGCGGTGGCGAACCAGGATGTCGCGGTGCTGCAGGCGATCGTGGTGCTTTCCGCCGCCGCCTTCGTGACCATCAGCCTGGCGGTGGACCTGCTGCTGCCGCTGTTCGACCCGCGGCTAGCCAACCGCCCGGCAGGTGCGGCGTGAGCGGCGCGACCCTCGGCCTCGCGCCGCTGCGCGCCCTGCGCCTGCCGCCCCTTGGGTTGATGCTGGCCTGGGCGGTGGTCGCGGTATTGCTGGCCTGGGCCTTCGTGCCCGGCTTCTTTGCCTGGCAGGATCCGCTGGCCGGTATCGCCGGCCGCCAGCTCGAACCGCCGAGCTTCGAGCATCCGCTCGGCACCGATGGGCTGGGGCGGGACATGCTGGCACGCGTGATCCACGGGGCGCGGGAATCCCTGCTCGGTGCCTTCCTCGCGGTCAGCGTCGGGCTGGTGTTCGGCACGGCGCTCGGTCTGCTCGCCGGTGCGCGCGGCGGCGTCACCGATGCGGCGGTGATGCGGCTGGTGGATACGCTGCTGGCGATCCCGTCTCTGCTGCTGTCGCTGTCGGTCATCATCCTGCTCGGCTTCGGATCCATCAACGCGGCGATCGCGGTGGGCTTCGTCTCGGTCGCACACTTCGCCCGCCTGTCGCGCACCGAGGTGCTGCGCGTGCGCCGCGCCGAATACGTGGAGGCAGCCTTCGGCAGCGGCGGGCGCTTCCTCGCGGTGCTGTGGCGGCATGTACTGCCGAATGCGATGACCTCGGTGCTCGCGCTGGCGGCGCTGCAGTTCGGCTCGGCGATCCTCGCGCTCGCGACGCTCGGCTTCCTCGGCTACGGCGCGCCGCCGCCCACCCCGGAATGGGGGCTGCTGATCGCCGAGGGGCGCGACTTCCTCGCCACCGCCTGGTGGCTCACCGCCGCGCCGGGGCTGGTCGTCGTGCTCGCCGTGCTCTCGACCGAACGCATCAGCCGCAGCCTGGGGGCCCGCCGGACATGAACGTGGATCTCGCCTCGCGCCTCGCGCCGGCGACGACCGTCGCCGCCAGCGCTCCCCTTCTGGCGGTCGAGGACCTCGCCATCCGCTATGTCAGCGGCGGCACGGCGCGGCGCGTGGTGGATGGTGTCTCCTTCTCCGTGGCGCCCGGCGAAGTGCTGGCGCTGTTGGGGGAATCCGGCTCCGGCAAGACCACCACGGCGCAGGCGGTGCTCGGCCTGCTGCCGCCGAACGGCGCGATCGAACGTGGTGCGATCCGCCTCGACGGCACCGACATCGCGGGCTGGCCGGAGAGGAAGCTCGCCGCGCTGCGCGGCGCGCGCATCAGCCTGATCCCGCAGGATCCCACGACCTCGCTCAACCCGGTGCGCACCATCGGCGCGCAGATCGCCGAGATCCTCGAGATCCATGGCGAGCGCGACCGCACCCGCATCCGCGCGCGGGTGCTGGAGCTGCTGACCCGCGTCGGCCTCGAACCGGCGGAGATGCGCGCGCGGCAATACCCGCACCAGCTCTCGGGCGGCATGCGCCAGCGCGTGCTGATCGCGATCGCCGTCGCGCTGCGGCCCGGCCTGATCGTGGCGGATGAGCCGACCAGCGCGCTCGACGTCACGGTGCAGCGGCGTATCCTCGACCTGTTGGACGAGCTGCGGCGGGAGGACGGCACGGCGGTGCTGCTGGTGACGCACGACCTCGGCGTCGCGGCCGACCGTGCGGATCGCGTCGTCGTCCTGCGCCAGGGCCAGGTGCAGGAAGCCGGCCCGGTGCGCCAGGTGCTCGCCGCGCCGCGCAGCGAGTATGCGCGGCAGCTCCTCGCCGATGCGCCCTCGCTGGCGACGCCGCGCGCGCGGCCGCCGGTGCCGGCGACGGCCGGCATCATGCTGAAGGTGGACGGGCTGCTGCAGGCCTATCCGGTTGCCGGCGAACGCGGCCGCATGTTCCACGCCGCCGACGATGTCAGCTTCGAGGTGCGCGCCGGCACGACCCATGCGCTGGTCGGCGAATCCGGCTCCGGCAAGACCACCACGGCACGCTGCATCGCCGGCTTCCTGCGCCCGACCGCCGGGCGCGTCGAGGTCGGCGGCACCGATGTGGCGCAGCTTTCGGGGGAGGCGCTGCGCCAGTTCCGCCGCAAGGTGCAGCTGGTGTTCCAGAACCCCTTCGCCTCGCTCGACCCGCGCCAGACCGTCGGCGCCATCGTCGAGGAACCGCTGTGGAATTTCGCGCCGGTCGCGAAGGCGGAACGCGAACGCCTGGTGCGCGGCATGATCGAGCGCGTCGGCCTGCCCGATGCCGTGCTGACACGCCCCCCCGCCGCGCTTTCCGGCGGGCAGCGCCAGCGTGTCGCGATCGCGCGCGCGCTGGTGCTGCGCCCGCGCGTCGTGGTGCTGGATGAGGCGGTCTCGGCCCTCGATGTCACGGTGCAGGCGCGCATCCTGGAACTGCTCGCGGAGCTGCAGCGGGAACTGGGCCTGACCTATGTGTTCGTCTCGCATGACCTCGCGGTGGTGCGGCTGATCGCCGACACCGTCTCGGTCATGCGCAGCGGACGGGTGGTGGAATCCGGGCCGGTCGAGCAGGTGTTCCACTCCCCGGCCGACGAGTATACGCGGGACCTGATCGCGGCCATCCCGGGCGGCGCAGGCGAGACAAGGAAGACGGCGCAATGACGGTGCAACCTGGGATCCGGCTCGGCTTCTTCTCGAGGATTCTCGACGAAGGCAGCGCGGCCGAGCGCTATCGCCTCGCGCTCGCGCAGATCCGCCATGCCGAGGCCTGCGGCTTCGACAGCGCCTGGGTCGCCCAGCACCATTTCCACGAGAATGAGGGCGGGCTTCCCTCCCCCTTCGTCCTGCTCGCCCAGGTCGCGGCGATGACGACGCGCATCCGCCTCGGCACCGGCATCGTCACCCTGCCGATGGAAATGCCGATCCGCGTCGCCGAGGACGCGACGGTGCTCGACCTGATCTCGGGCGGGCGGGTCGAGCTCGGCGTCGGCTCCGGCGGCAATCCCGAGGCCTTCGCCGCCTTCGGACTGAAGGATGCCGACCGGCGGACGATCTTCGCGGACAAGCTGGCCGAACTGGTCGCTGCGCTGGGCGGGGAACCGCTGAAGGGCGGCGATCGGCTCTATCCGGCGCATCCCTCGCTGCTCGACCGCCTGTGGTATGCGACCTTCTCGGTGGACGGCGCGCGCGCGGCTGGGAAGCTCGGCGCGGGGCTGCTGCTCTCGCGTACCCAGCCGCGGCCGAAGGATGCGCCCGATGCCGCGCTCGCCGACATCCAGGACCCAATGGTGGACGCCTATCTTGCGGCCTTGCCGCCGGGTGTCGCGCCGCGCATCCTCGCCTCGCGCTCGGTCTTCGTCGCCGACCGGCGGGATGAGGCGATGCGCTTCGCCGAGATCGGGCTGCACCGCCACCATGCGCGCATGGTGAGCCTCGGCCGCATGACCGGCGAGCCGCCGCCGGTGGAGGAAATCATCCGCCGCATGGATGTGCATATCGGGACCGTCGAGGAGGTGATCGAATCCCTGTGCGCCGACCGCGTCATGGACCGGGCGACCGAGCTCGCGGTGCAGGTGCATTCGGTGGACCCGCCGCATCCCTATGTGCTGCGCTCGATCGAGCTGGTGGCCGAGGGGGTGGCACCCGCCTTCGGCTGGCGGCGCGAACCTGCCGAAGCGGCGCGCCGCGTCGCCTGACGACACGAACAGAGACGATGAAGAGATGACCGCACCCGACACCGACCTGATCGACACCCTCGTCGGCATCGCGCCCGGCTCCCCGCTGGGTGCCGCGCGCGCGCGCCGGCCGGCGGCGCGGACGCATGCCGAGGCGAGCTACCGCGCGCTGCTGCTGCCCGCCGAGCCCGGCGATGTCAGCATCGCCGAGCGCTTCGCCGTCGCCGCCTATGTCGTCGGCCTGCACCGTGCGGAGGGAACCTGCGCCCACTACACCGCCGGGCTGCTGGAACATGGCGGGCCCGCGCTGGGCAAAGCCGTTGCGCTGGCCGTTGCCGAGACGCTGGCGGAAGGCCCGAAGGGAAGCTTCCCGCCCGGCCCGCTGAGTGTCGAGGACACCCCCGCGCCCGTCTTCGCCCTGTCCGCGCCGGTGGCGGCCGCGCTCGGCAAGCGGCTGGAGGCGGCCTTCGCGCACGCGCATTTCCTCGTCTTCCATCCGCGCGACGCGGCGGCGGAACGCTTCCGTCCCCTCATCGAGGCCGGCTGGACGACGGATGCCATCGTCACGCTGTCGCAGCTCGTCTCCTTCCTCGCCTTCCAGATCCGCGTCGTCGCCGGCCTGCGCGTGCTGGCCGCGACGCCCTGAACCACGGGACCCACGCCATGCCCGACACCGTCCAGGCCCATACGGCGCCGAACGTCTTCACGCGCGACCAGGTCGATTGGCTGCCCTGGCTCGAACCGATCGCCGAGGCCGACCTCACCGAGCGGCACATCGCCGCCCTGGTCGATGCGGCGCGCGCCAAGTCGCCCTACTTCCGCCTGCTGGCGCGCGACCCGGATGCGCTCGAACATCGCACGCGCACCGACAAGGACATCTTCTACAACACCGATGCCGGTGCGCCGCGGGCGGACCGGGAACTCGCCGCTGCCGCGGTGTCCCGCCTCAACGGCTGCATCTACTGCGCCTCCGTCCATGCGCGTTTCTCCGCGACCTATTCGAAGCGCGAAGCCGATGTGGACAAGCTGCTGGCGGAAGGCGTCGGCGCCGATCTCGGCGAGCGGTGGAACGCCGTCGTCGCCGCCGCCGTCGCGCTGACCGCCATCCCGATGACCTTCGGGCCGGAGCATGTGCAGCGCCTGCGCGCGGCGGGGATGGACGACCTCGCGATCTCCGACATCATCCAGGGTTCCGCCTTCTTCAACTGGGCGAACCGGCTGATGCTCTCGCTGGGCGACGCGGCGATCAAGGGCTGACCGCGCAGGGGGCGGCGGCGCGCGCCGCCGCCCGCGTCACGCGAAGGGATCGGCCGGCCCGCCATAGGGGTAGAAGTCCCGCGGGTCGAGATGCTCGTAGGGCAGCGCATCCAGCCGCACGGTGCCGAGGAAGGGCTCGTCCGGCTCGACCAGCAGGATCGTCTTCGCGAAGCCGCTGTCGTCGAATCCGCGGCGGAAATGCACGCGCGACTTGATGGCGATGACGTCGAAATCCTCCGCGCGCAGGCCGAGGCCCCAGAGCTCGTCGGGCTCCAGGATCTGCACCAGGAAGGGGCTGAGAACGACGACGTTGCCCTCGCCGAAGCGGATGCAGATCCAATCCTGCCCGCGGCCCTTCGCGCGTGCCGTGGTGGCATCGGCCACCAGCAGCAGCTCGCCCGCGATGCGCACCGGATCGCCGGCGGAGGCATCGACACGACCGCCGATCTCCACCTCCACCCTGTCACCTGGCTTCGCACCCTGCGCGACCAGCGGCGCGATCGCCTCCGGCGCCGCGATGGTGGCAACCAGCGTGCGGGACAGGCCTTGGGCGAGGATCTCCCGCAGCAGCCAGGTGGCGTAGCCCGAACGGTCGCTGTGGTCGGCCAGCACCACCGGCACGCGGCCTTCCGCCACGGCCTGTTTCGCTTGCGCGACGCCGTCCGCGATGCGCAGCACCTTGGTCGCGCCGAGCAGCTCCGCCCGCCGCCGCCAGGTCCATTCCGCCATGTCGCGCGCGATGCGCTGCGCCAGGTCGGGCTTGCCGTTGGTCAGCACCTGGAAGGTCATGCCGGCATCGGGGACGTCGCTCCAGGGAAAGCCGAAGAAGACATTGACGAAGACATCGGGTTCGCGCGCTTCCCAGACCAGCGCGCGCTGCACCAGGTCCGACCAGGGCGAGGCGCCCGTCCACATCACCACGGTCGGCGCGAGGATCGGCAGCTTGAGCGTGACGTGCGTGGGAACGAAAGTGCCGCGGATGGCGCGCACCAGCATGCGCGCCGCGCGTTCTCCCTGCAGGTGCATGTCGTAGTGGGGAAAATACTTCACCGTGAACGCCATGTCGGCGTGGCGGAGGAATTCGGCGTCCTCGTTGCCGTGCGGGTCGAAGGTTGCGACGATGCGCGCCTTCGGCCCCAGCGCCTGCCGCACGCGGCGCGCGATCTCGGCTTCCGGCCGCGGCACGCCGCGCACGCCCATCGCGCCATGCAGCGCGAGATAGGCGCCGTCGAAGGGGCCCCGCGCCGTCAGCTCCTCGATCTGGCGGCCGAGAAAGGTCTCGAAGGCTTCGTTGGTGATCCAGCCCGATCCGGTGCCGGTCTTCGGCCAGAGCGGCGATTCGATGCCGACGAGTTCGACGCCGTCGTATTCGCGCGCGACCTGCACGAACCCGCCCATGTAGCCCTTCGGATCGGTGGAGAGCAGCGCCTCGTCGGCAGCCGGGGAACCGGAGTAGCGGAAGTCGTCTTCCGTCGTGTCGAAGGGCAGGAAGGTGACGGTCTCGTGGGTGAATTGCAGGACGGCGATCCGCATCGGCTCTCCTCGTGTCGCTGGAGCGGTTGCCGTTCGCCTCGGCTCACGGGAACCTCTCCAGCCTCTTGCTTGCGCGAGCATCTCACCCGATCAGGTGATTCCGCCTGATCGGGATCTGCTCTGTCGGCCGCTGTCGGGCCGGCGCGGCATCCTGCGCGCACCGTCGCGACCTGCCCAGGGGTGCGCCTTGCCCGTGCCGCGACGCGCGGCCATGGTGCGCGCCGCATGATGATGGCGCCTTGCGGCTTCGTGCCCGCGCCGGTCACGACGGAGTCGATCTCATGGCGCATCCCCCGCATCCCGATGCGGTGCCCGAAGGCTTCGTACCCGCCACGCATGGCGGACCTTATGCGAAGGAACTCGGGCCCTTCTGGTCGAAGCCTGAGGAGCAGCACGTCTCGCTCGGGCTGCGGCTGCAGCGGCGGCACTGCAATTCGGCCGGCGCGGCGCATGGCGGCTTCATCGCGACGCTGGCCGATCTCGGGCTGATCCATGCCGTGGCGGTGATGCGCGAACGCGACGGTCGGCCACGCCACTTCCTGACGACGGTGAACCTGACGGTGGACTACCTGGCGCCGGCGCCGGAGGGCTGCTGGCTGGAAGTGCGGGCGGAGGTGTCGCGCCTCGGTCGCAACCTCAGCTTCACCGAGGGCGTGATGCTCGCGGATGGGAAGCGCGTCGCGCGGGTCAGCGCGGTGATGGCGGTGCTCGGACCGCGCGAGCGGTAGGGGTTGATCGAGGGGGCGTCGCCCCCTCGAACTCCCCCGGCAGGGGACACGGTCCCCTGCACCCGCGAATACCAAGATGTTGGTTTCCAAAGGCCTTTCGGCCTTTGGCGGGGAGAGTTTGAGAGGGGCGGCGCCCCTCTCAACCCCGCAACCGGTCACCCGCGCGGATCGATCGGCGTCGGCATCGCGCAGGCGGCCTCGATCACCTCTGCCGCGTCGAGCGCCAGGTCCTCCCGCCAGCGCGGCGCGATGATCTGCACGCCGACCGGCAGTTCCACGCCGTCCTCCGTCGCCGTGCCGGTCGGAACGGATACGCTGGGCAGGCCGAGCAGCGGCGTTGCCAGCAGCACCTGCTGCGCGCGGTAGACGCCGTCGAAGCCCTGCTGCCCGGCGACATCGAGCCCCTGCGGGAAGGGCAGCGCGCCGGAGGTCGGGCACAGCACCAGCGGCCGTTCCGCCAGGAAGGCGGCCCAGGCGCGCTGATGGGTGGTGCGGCGCGCCAGGGTGCGCAGGAAACCTTCCAGACCGTGCGCCGGCGTGTGCGCCATCATGTAGCGATAGGTCGCTTGCGCGCCCTCGTCGCCATACTTCTCGAAGTTCTCCTTCATGAAGATGCCGGCCTCGCCGTGGCTCAGCGCGTCCCAGTCGCGGGCACAGTCGGCGAAGCCGGGCGGGGAGACCTCCTCCACGACATAGCCGGCGGCCTCCAGGATACGGCCGGCCTGGCGCACCGCGTCCGCCACCGCCGGATGCACGCCCGTTCCGGCGGGATCGCAGGCGAGCGCGACACGGATCGGTCGCGCCGGCGGCGGGCCCTGCAGCGGTGCCGGCATCCACCAGGGGTCGCGCGCATCGCCTGCCGCCATGGGGCCGAGAGCCAGGCGCAGGTCGCGTATGCGCCGCGCCAAAGGTCCCTGCGTCGACATCATCTGGCCCGTGATCGGGCGTTCCTGCGCCATGGTCGGGTTGAAGGCCGGGATGCGGCCGAAGGAAGGTCGCAGCCCCGCGATGCCGCAGGCATAGGCCGGATAGCGCACCGATCCGCCGAGGTCGTTGCCGTGCGCGATCGGCCCGATGCCGGCCGCCACCGCGGCCGAGGCGCCGCCGGAGGACCCGCCCGGCGTGTGGGCGGCGCTCCAGGGGTTCAGGGTGCGGCCGTGCAGCGCGTTCTCGGTGAACCAGCGCATGGACAGGGCCGGCGTGTTGGTGCGCCCGATGATGATGGCGCCGGCCCGGCGGAGATTGGCGACGACGGCGCTGTCGGCCGGCGCGATGAGATCCTTCCAGGGCACGCAGCCATTGCTGGTCGGCAGGCCTTCCTGGTCGACGTTGATCTTCGTGGTGACCGGAACGCCATGCAGCGGCCCGACCTCCTCGCCACGGGCCAAGGCGGCGTCGGCGGCATCCGCGGCGGCGAGCGCCTGGTCGGCAAGCACCAGGACCACGGCGTTGAGCGCCGGGTTCACCGCCGCGCAGCGATCGAGGACGGATCGCACCGCCTCGCGCGCGGAGACGGCCCGCAGGCGGATGGCGCGGGCCAGGTCGGTGGCATCCCAACGCCAGAGGTCGGAAGGCAGGTGCTGCATCATCGGATCCTTGCGCTTGGAGGGATCGACGGAAGCATTCCCGGGGGAAGATGCCCAGGGGGGTGGTCGAGAGGGGCGCTGCCCCTCTCGAACTCTCCCCGCCAAAGGCCGCAGGGCCTTTGGAGACCAACACCTTGGTATCCGCGGGTGCAGGGGACCGTGTCCCCTGCCGGGGGAGTTCGAGGGGGCATGGCCCCCTCGATTCTTCCATGGCGCACCCGCGCCGGACTTATGCCGGCCAGCCTCTCGGCTGACTCGGTATCAGAGCCTTGGTCTCGCGCGGGGCCGCCCCGCCAGCCCCACGCGCCATACCGCTGAACCTCGCCGATGAGGTCATCGGCAAGGTTCGGCGGCACTACTCGCCGCGCCGGAACCGCGCCGCGAAGAACCCGTCCATCCCACCGCGGTCCGCCCACAGGTCCGGCCGCGTGCGCAGCCAGCCGCCCGGCGTGATCGCTTCCGGCAGGCCGGGGAGTTCCGCGGCAGCAAAGGGTTCGTGCACCAGGCCGAGCGACGCCGCGCGCGGGATATGCGCCTCGCCTTCCTCCGGCTGGAGCGAGCAGGTCGCGAAGACGATCCGACCGCCGGGCTTCAGCATCCGCACGGCGGCTGCAAGGAGCCGCGCCTGTGCCTCGGCCGCCGCCTGCACGTCGCGCGCGCGCTTGGTATGCGCGACATCGGGGTGGCGCCGGATCGTGCCGGTCGCGGTGCAGGGGGCGTCGAGCAGGATGGCGTCGAAGGGCTCGGGCGGCGTCCATTCGGCGACGTCGGCGCGGACCACCTCCACCGGCAGGCGCAGACGGGCGAGGTTTTCCGCCAGTCGCGCCACGCGGCCGGCATCGCGTTCGACCGCCGTCACGGCCGCGCCGGCAGCGGCGAGCTGCGCCGTCTTGCCGCCGGGGGCGGCGCAGAGGTCGGCGATGCGCTCGCCGGGCTGCGGCTTCAGCAGCAGGGCGGGCAGGGCGGCGGCGGCGTCCTGCACCCAGAAGCGGCCCTCGGCGAAGCCCGGCAGGTCGGTCACGCGGGTGCCGGCGGCCATGCGCCAGGAACCGGTGGGCAGGTTCTCGGCGCCCTCGGGCACGCTGGCGCCGGGGGCGGGTGTTAGGTCGAGCGGAGCCGGGCCGCGATGAGCCTCGGCGATCGCGCGCACCGCCGGACCGTAGGCCGCGTGCCAGGCGGACCAGAGCCAGGCAGGCGTGTCGAGCCGCGGCGCGTCGAGCCCTTCCAGCGCCGCCGGCCCTTCCGCCGCGACCTTGCGCAGCACGGCGTTGACCAGGCCGGCGAAGGCCTTCGGCGCCAGCGCGACGGCAGTGGCGACGGCGGCATGGGCCGGCGTGTCCAGCAGCAGCAGCTCGGCGGCGCCGATGCGCAGCGCGTGGCGCGCCGGCGGCGGCGGTTCCTTGCGCAGGAAGGGGCTCAGGATCTCGTCGATGCTGCCGAGCCGCCGCAGGACCGTCGCCGCGATGCGGTGTGCCGCCGCGCGGTCGCGCGGGTCGAGCCTTTTCGGCAGATGATCGAGGGCGTCTTCCAGCGGCTTGCGCTGTTCGAGCGTTGCGTCCAGCAGGTCGCGCGCCGCTTTCCGCGTCGGCAATCCGGGCAACGGCTTATGGCCAGTGGTGTTCAATGTCTCACGCGGGGTCCGGGGGGGCGCGCACGCCCCCCGGCGGCTCTGGATCCCATGGCAGATGCCTGCATCTGCCATGGGATCCCGGTGCGGGGGTGGCGCCCTGCCTTCATGGCACCCAACGGTTCCGCGTGCTAGACGCCCCGCGCGATGCGCGCTGCTGCTTTCCTCGACCGGCTGCCCGAGACGCGACGGCCGGCCCTTTGGCTGGTGCTGTTGTGCGTCCTGCTGTGGCTGCCCGGCTTCTTCACCATCCCCGCCGGCGACCGGGACGAATCCCGCTTCGCCCAGGCCACCCGCCAGATGGTGGACAGCGGCGACTATGTCCGCATCCGCCTCGGCGAGGTCGAGCGCAACAAGAAGCCGGCAGGGATCCACTGGGCGCAGGCGGCCGTGGTGCATGGGCTGGAGGCCGTCGGCATTCCCGCGCGCGGATCGATCTGGGCCTATCGGCTGCCGTCGCTGATCGGTGCGCTGATCGCCGTGCTGGCGACCTGCGCCTTCGGCCGCACGCTGGTCGGGCGGCGGGCGGCCTTCGTTGCCGCGGCGATGCTCGCCCCCTGCATGGTACTGCTGGTCGAGACGCATATCGCCAAGACCGATGGCGCGCTGTTGGCGGCCGTTGCGGTGGCGATGGGGCTGATGGGGCGGGCCTACATGGCGCCGGGTTCCTTCACCGCGCCGCAGGCGGCGGCGTTCTGGGCCGTGCTCGGGGTCGGGGTGCTGCTGAAGGGGCCGATCGCGCCGATGGTGCCGCTGCTGGCCGGCATCACTCTCGCGGTGATGGACCGGCCCGCCGGGGCGCCGCTCTGGCGGCTGTCCGCGCCCTGGCTGGCGGCGCTGCGCGCGGGCTGGGGCCTGCCGCTGATGGTCCTGTGCGCCGCCCCCTGGTTCGTCGCGATCGGCATCGCCACCGAAGGCCGCTTCTTCGCCGAGGCGATCGGCGGCGACATGCTGGACAAGGTGGGCTCGGGCGAGGAAGCCCATTGGGGCCCGCCCGGCATGTATGCCGCGATCTTCGGCATCACCGCCTTCCCTTCCGCCTGGATCGTGCTGCGCAGCCTGCCGGGCTCATGGGCGGACCGGATGCAGGCGCCGGTGCGCTTCCTGCTCGCCTGGGCGGTGCCGACCTGGCTGCTGTTCGAGGCGGTGGCAACCAAGCTGCCTCACTACACGCTGCCCGCCTTCCCGGCGCTGATGCTGCTCGGCGCGCGCTGGGCGATGGATCCGCTCCGCCAGGAGGCACCGGCCTGGATGCGCTGGCTCGGCAATGCCGCGCTCGCCGGCGTGGCAGTGGGGCTGCCAGCCGTGTTCCTGGGCGCGGCCTTCTACGCGGGACGCGGCATCGAGCCCTTCGCCGTGCTGGGCATCGCCGCCGGGCTGTTCATGGCATGGGCGCTGCTCCGCATGGCGCGGGACGGGCATTGGGCCCGCGCGGCGCTGGCCGGGGCGATCCTGGCGGTCCCGGTCTATGCCTCGGTGATGGAAGGCGTGATCCCGCGCATGCAGGCCGTGTGGCTTTCGCCGCGGCTGGCGGTGCAGGTGGCGGCCGTGGCGCCCGGCCTGCCGGCGGATCGCTTCGGTGTGGTCGGGCACCACGAACCCTCCCTGCAGTTCGCCATGGGCGGCGGCATCCGCCTGCTGCGGGACGGCCCCGCGGCAGCGGCATTCCTCGCCGAGGCCCCCGGCCGCATTGCCGCCGTGAACGACAGGCAGGAATCCGCCTTCCGCGCGGCTGCGGCCGAACGGGGACTGGCGGTGAAGGAGCTCGGCTCGGTCACCGGCCTGAATTATGTCCGCGGGCGCTGGGTCACGCTCTCGCTGTTCAAGGTGGAATAGATGTTCGAGTGGGTGACGAACATGGTCGCCGCGGGCGGCCTCGCCGGCGTCTTCGCGCTGATGGTGCTGGAGAACCTGTTCCCGCCCATCCCGTCGGAGCTGATCATGGCCGCCGCCGGCTTCTCCGCCGCGCGCGGCGAGATGTCCCTGCCGCTGCTGATCGTCGCGGCGGTCGCGGGCACGGTCGCCGGCAATGTCGTCTGGTACGAACTCGGCCGATGGCTCGGCGTCGAACGCTTCCGGCCGCTGGTGGCACGCTTCGGCAAGTGGTTCGCGGTGGAGGAGGAAGACCTCGACCGCGCGACCGACATGCTGCGGCGCTGGGGACCGGTCGCGATCTGCTTCGGACGCATGTTCCCGGGGGTGCGGACCCTGATCTCGGTGCCCGCCGGCATGGTGCTGATCCCGCGCACGGTGTTCTACGTGTGGACGTCGCTGGGCTCGGCGATCTGGCTGACCTTCCTGGCGCTGGCCGGGTTCTTCCTGGAAGAGCATTACGACAAGGTCGAACACTGGGTGGAACCGCTGGCCTGGGTGGTGATCGGGGCCGCGGTGGGCGGGTACGCGGTGCACCTCGCCTACGCCTTCCGCAGGGCACGGCGGCGGCGGCGGGAACAGCGGCAGCAAGGGTGAGCGCGACCGGAGGGGCGCCGCCCCTCCGGACCACCCGGCCCAAGGCCGGAAGGCCTTGGGGAACCGGGACTTCAGGGGTTCCGTCTTCCGCGGCAGGGGGTGACGGCATGACGGACGGCAAGCTCAGGCACGCCCTGACCGTGGGCGATGTCGCCAGGCGCAGCGGCGTCGCCGTCTCCACGGTCCATTTCTACGACGCCAAGGGCCTCATCGAGGGCTGGCGCACGGACGGCAACCAGCGGCGCTACCACCGCGCCGTGCTGCGCCGCATCGCCATCATCAGGATCGCGCAGCGCGCCGGCATCCCGCTCGCGACCATCCGCGACGCCCTGGCCGACCTGCCCCACGACCACGTGCCGGACGCCGCCGACTGGCGCCGCTTCACCGATGCCTGGAGAAGCATGCTCGAGGAACGGATCCTCGGCCTGACGCAGCTCCGCGACCAGATCACGAACTGCATCGGCTGCGGGTGCCTCTCCCTCGAGGACTGCCCGCTGCGCAACCCTGGAGACGAACTCGGGCGCCAAGGGCCGGGCCCGCGCCGCCTGGTCGCCGGCGGGTCGGCGCGCCCGAGGCGGGGCTCCAAACCCGCTTGACCTCAATCATGGTCGAGGTTCTATGGCGGTGTCGGCTCGCGGCGCTCCGCCGCGCGAAGGAGTGCCGACATGAACCACACCCGCCATGGTCCGGCCACGCCCGGCCCTGCCACCGCAAACCGGCCGCAGCGTGGCCCGGCGCGCCGCCCGCCGCGTCCGTGGTGGAAGGCGGGCGGGCCGCTTCCGGCCCTCATCGCGCTGCTTCTTGATTCGCGCAGTTTCGACATCCTGGCGCGCGTCCTGCTGACCTTCGCCTTCTGGACCGGCGGCTTCGCCAAGCTGTTCGACTTCGGGGAGAATGCGGCGATGATGGAGAGCTTCGGCCTTCAGCCCGGATGGGCGGTGAACCTGGTCGTGCTGGTGGTCCAGATCGGCGCGTCGCTGCTTATCATCCTCGACCGCGGCACTTGGCTGGCGGCAGGCGCTCTCGCCGTCTTCACGGTGCTGACGGTGCCGATCGCGCATCCCTTCTGGGCGAAGGAGGGTGAGGATGCCTTCCGCGACCTGACGGTCGCCGTCGAGCATGTCTCGGTCATCGGCGGCCTTGCGGTCTGCGCGATCCTCTCCCGCCGCCGCGCGCTGCGCCATGAGCGCAACGCCTGGTGATGGGTTGCAAGGGCCTTTCGGCCCCTGCCGGGTCCTGGGCGGAGCCCTGGTCGGGTCAGGGGCGAAGCCCCGCGGACTTCACCGCCGCCGCTGCCGTGTCGTCGTCGCCGGTGCTGCGCTGCGGCGCGCTGGCGCTCTGCCCCGCGCCGGTGTCCGTGAATTCCCGGTCGGCCGTGGCGGCGGCGGCGGCCGGCGGATCAGGTAGCGCTGCTGCGCCGGCGACATCACCATCCAGCGCGCCTGCAGTGCCTCCTCGTCCGGGACATCCTCGCCCAGCCGGGTGAGGCCCTGCTGGGCGCGGCGCTTGTGTTCGTCCGAGAGCTCGGCCCAGGCGATCGGTCCCGGCGCGTAGACGCGTTCCGGCTCAGGGTCGGGCGCGGTGAGGACGACGGGGGGCTCCGGTTCGGGCTGCGCGCAGGCGGCGACGCTTGCGGCCAGGGCGAGCAGCAGCGCCCGCCTGCCGAAGACACCCTTGCTCATGCCGCGATCTCCACCATGACCGGGACGTGGTCGGAGGCCTGGGTCCAGCCCCGGGCATCCTTGAGGACGGCATGCCGCGTGAGTCCACCGACGAGATCCTGGCTGACCCAGACATGGTCGAGCCGCCGGCCGCGATCGGCCGCCCGCCAGTCGCGCGCGCGGTAGGACCACCACGTGTAGAGCTTCTGGTCGGCCGGCACGAAGTGGCGCAGCGCGTCGTGCCATTCGCCGCCGCGCTGCCAGGCGGTCAGAGCCTCGACCTCGATGGGCGTGTGGGAGACGACGTCCAGAAGCTGCTTGTGCGACCAGACGTCGTGCTCGAGCGGCGCGATGTTGAGGTCCCCCACCATGATCGCGCGCCTTGCCGGGCGGGCCGCGGACCAGGCGGTGCCTTCGGCGACGAAATCCAGCTTGTGGCCGAATTTCGGGTTCTTCTCCCGGTCCGGGATGTCGCCGCCGGCGGGGATGTAGAAATTGTGCAGCTCGATCGGCCCACCCGGGGCGTCGAGCGAGACGCCGAGATGGCGGCAATCCCCCTTGCCGCACCAGTCGGGGTCGTCCTCCCGCAGCAGGATCGGTCGCTTCGAGAGGATGGCGACGCCGTTGTAGCCCTTCATGCCGCGGACCAGGCGATGCCCGAAGCCGAGAGCGGCGACGCCCTCATGCGGGAAGAGCTCGTCGGGGCACTTGGTTTCCTGCAGGCAGAGCACGTCGGGTTCGAGCGCCGCGACGAGATCCTTCAGCAGCGGCAGCCGGAGCCGCACGCTGTTGATGTTCCAGGTGGCGATGCGCAGCGGCGCGCGCCCGGCGGCGGCCTTGCGCGGCATCAGACGATCTTCGTGCGGACCTCGCCGACGCCCTCGACGAAGCCTTCGAGGACATCACCGCGGACCACGGCGGCCACGCCTTCCGGCGTGCCGGTCATGATGAGGTCGCCCGGGGCGAGCTCGACGAGTTCGGAGAGGTTCGCGATCACCTCCGGCACCGACCAGATCAGCTTCGACAGGTCGGAGGTCTGGGTGACCTTGCCGTTCACCTTCAGCTCGATCTTGCCCTTGGAAGGATCGACGCCGGCAGCCGGAACCAGCGCACCCATCGGCGCGGAGTGGTCGAAGCCCTTGCCCATGTCCCAGGGGCGGCCGGTCTTCTTGGCCTCGTTCTGGATGTCGCGGCGGGTCATGTCGAGGCCGCAGCAATAGCCCCAGACATGCTTGAGCGCGTCGGCGACGGCGATGTTCCTGCCGCCCACGCCGATGGCGACGACGAGTTCCATCTCGTGGTGGAGCGACTTCGTTACGCTCGGATAGGGCATGTCCGCGCCGTTGATGACCACCGCATCGGCCGGCTTGGCGAAGTAAAAGGGTGGCTCGCGGGTCGGGTCGGAACCCATTTCGATCGCATGCTCGGCATAGTTGCGGCCGACACAGAAGATTCGACGGACGGGAAACATGGCATCGCTGCCCTTGACGGGGATCGCGGCGACCGGGGGCGGGGCGACGACATAGGACACCATGCGGGGAGAACTCCGAAACCTGGACGGGAATAGGTCTATACAGGCCCCCGGCCACACCCGGAAGCCATGTGCCCGCCGCCCGCGGTCAGATGAGTCGTCACATGAGGATCGCGGTGCAAGCTCAAGTATTGGACGATGAATTCGCGAGCAGACCGCGCGAAAAGAAGCGCCCGGTCAGGGGGGTGACCGGGCGCCATATTTTATTCCGATCGGAATGGTCGGGCGAGCCGGCAGGGGACACCGGGGCTCGACCACCGGCCTATTGCGGGCCGGTAAAAAAGAATACCCCGCCCAGGCCGCGGAGGCAAAAGCAAAACCGCGACCATCCCGTGACGTCGGTCACCGCCCCCGGGGGGCGGCAGATTTCATTCGGCGGCCTGGGCAAGAACCTCGAGGCCGCGGCGTGCCAACCGCCGCGTGGTGCAGGCGCGCCCGAAGGCATGGAAGATCGCGCGGCTGTCGGCATCCCGTTCCCAGTCGTATTCCGGGTGCCACTGAACGCCGAGAGCGAAGGCCGTCGCGCCCTCGACACGCACGGCCTCGACAGTGCCGTCGGGCGCCCAGGCTTCCGCGACCAGGCGCGGTGCGAGCCGCTGTACGCCCTGGTTGTGCAGCGAATTCACCGCCAGCCGGCCGGCGAGGCGCGACGGCGGGGTGATGATGGCGGCGAGCGCGCCGTCCCTGTCGATGCGCACCGCATGGGCCTTGCCGGTGCGCACGCGCGGGATGGGCTGGTCGGACGGGGTCGAATGATCCATCCGCCCCGGCAGGTCCTGGATGCGCTGGTCGAGGCTGCCGCCGAGCGCGACGTTCAGTTCCTGCATGCCGCGGCAGATCGCGAGCAGCGGCACGCCGGCGGCGATCGCCGCACGGATCAGCGGCAGCGTGGTGGCGTCACGCTCATGGTCCTCGGGCGTGCCATCGGCATGCGGCGGCCCGTCATAGTGGCCCGGCCACACATTGGAGCGGCTGCCGGTCAGGATCAGCCCATCGATATGCGGCAGGAGTTCGCCCGAGAGATCCTCCCCCGCCGCGGGCAGCAGGACCGGCGTGCCGACCACCGGTCCGCGCACGACGCGGACGTAGCTGTCGGAAGCGGCGTGGTTCGGCGTGGCGAAGATGCCGAACGGCTTCTGGCAACAGGAGATGCCGATGAGGGGTCTCATGGAACGCTACACTTCCGCGACGGCATGTCAGGATCAAGGCGTTCCGTGGGAATTTGATGAATGACCGGCATGCGTTGCACGGATGCCATGCAGCGACGCGCCGCCGCTGCCCGCCGGCGGGGCAATGCCGCCCGGCATCCTCGCCAAGGCTTCACCCTGGCAACGAGGCGCGGCACCAGTGGCGCCGCCGAGCGCGCGGCCCGCATGCCGGTGCCGGCTTCGCACGCGTCCTTCCCCCGTGACGAGGATTCATGCCAGCGGCACGAGTTCTCGACTCGTGCCGAGGCCGCGAATGTGGTCCGACGAAGCCGAGAAAACCGGAGGTTTGCGCCCGGCGCCCGAGGGCTCGAAAAGCCTCATGCCAACGGTCGCGAATAGCGGCCGCTGGTATCAGTTCCCCGCGCCTTGCCGCGCGCCGAAGCCGCCCGGTTCGAAGAACATCGGATTGTTGAACTGGAAGAGGCCGGCGGGAAAGCGCAGGCCAGTCTCGATGCGGGAGAGGGTGACGCGCGTCTCCCGCCGCTGCGCGTCCACCACGGCCCATTGCCGCAGTTCGAGCGGGTCGGGGTTGAAGACCAGGGTGAGCCGGCCCTCCCCGGGTTCCGAGGTGCGGAACAGCGTGACACGCAGGAAGCCGCCGGACCGCTCCACCGCCGTGACGGTGACATCCCCTGACAGGCGCACCTCACGCCGCAGCAGGATGCCGAGCGGCGTGGTGCCGGTCGGCAGCGTCGTCGGGGCGCGGAGTTCGCGGTCGTACATCAGGAATTGGCCGGAATCGGCGACGAGCAGCAGCGGCTCGGGCGGGTCGTATTCGAAGCGCATGCGCCCCGGGCGCCAGATCCAGGCGGTGCCTTCGGCCGCCGCCCCGTTCTGCGCGATCTGCAGGAAGCGCGCACGCAGCGTGGTCATGCCGTTCAGGTAGGCTTCGACGCGCGCCAGGTCGGCGCGGTCGCGCTCGGTCAGGGCGGGGCCCTGCGGCGGGGCGGCGGCGCGCTGCGCGAGCGCAGGCGCGGCGAGCAGGAACGGAGCCAGGATCAGGGAACGGCGGATCATCCGCAGCGATGTGGCGTGCGGCACGCCCGGGGGGAAGACCCCATCGGCACGCGCCGGCTCAAGCCTGCGTGGGACGTCGGCGCGGACGGCGGGTCGAAGCCCGGCGCGGCGCCGATGCCGCATGCACCGCGGGGGCCACGGGCGCGTCGGCAGCCGGCAGCGGAGCGGCGGCGAGGGGTGCCGTGGGCCATGCCGGCGGGGGCTCCAGCGGGCGGAGCAGCGCCGTGCGCAACAGCAGTTCGCGGCGGATGGACATGGTCTTGGCTTCCGGAATCGATTCGCGGGCTGGAAGGTGTTGAACGCCGAGATGGTTGCAACTGAACGGCTTCACCATGGCCGAAAGGTGATATTCCGGATCGGCAAGGGACGGCCGTTTAGCCCGGCAGCTCACGGGATTCCCGCGCAAGGGCTGCATGGCAGGGTCGCGGCATCCGATCCTCGGCCTGTGGCGGCCTGGCGTGCCGCCTCGGCATGGAGCGCCGCCATCGCCGCCCCACGCAGGCGAATGCCGGTGACGGGGACGGGCAGTCCCGCTACGGCCAGTGCCCGCATCACCCAGGTGTTGCAGGTGAAGTCCGGCGCGTAGCGCAGGCGGGAAGGGACCAGCAGCCAGGCGCCGGAGGGCGGCGCGGGCGGCAGGGGCGGGTCGACCTGGCCGGCGATGAAAGCGACGATGGCGGCAAGTCCGCCCTCGGGCAGGCGCAGGGTGACGGACTCCTCGGCCCCTGGCGGCACCGGGCCGGACAGGGCGCGCACGGAAACCAGCGCCGACCCGCCGCCGAGCGCCGCAAGCGCTTCCCCCGAGCCGGGCCGTTCCGCCCGCATCCAGGATTCGAGCCCGAAGCCGAAGGCGAAGGTCGGCGCGCCCGGGGCCTCGGCGGCGAAGGGGGCGAGCGGCCCCGCGCGCACCGTGCGCGCGGCGAGGCAGAGGTCGGTGTGCCAGGATTCCGCCGCGACCTTCAGCGCCTCGGCCCCCAGGACGGGCGGCGCGGCGCGCGGCCCGCCCGCCGCGCAGCCCGCGGTCAGCGAAGCGACGATCAGGGTGCGGCGCCGCGTCACCAGCGCCCTTCATCATGTCCCTCCCCATGCTGTCCAGCCTCGCCCGCGACGTGCGCCAAGGTTTCGGTTTCCAAAGGCCTTTCGGCCTTTGGCGGGGGGTTCGAAGGGGGGTGGCGCCCCCCTTCGTCCCGACCCGTTGTCCGACCCGCGCCCCGGCGCAATGATTCAGGGCGCACCCAGGCGCATTCATTCAAGGCGCGCCCCGGCGCGACGCACCACACCCGGCCAGCGTGCCGCCTCGTTCCGCACCAGCGCGGCGAAGCGCTCCGGCCCATGGGCCGTGACGGTGAAGCCTTGCCGCGTCAGGTCGCCCGCCACCTCCGGCAATGCCAAGACCGCACCAAGCTCGGCCGCGAGGCGTGCGATCGCCGCCGGCGGCGTGCCCGCCGGCGCCAGAATCCCTTGCCATGTCACCACGTCGAAGCCGGGCAGGCCGGCCTCGGCAATGGTCGGCACCTGTGGCAGGGCAGGCGCGCGCTCCGCGGAGGTGACGGCCAGCGCGCGGAGGCGGCCGCTGCGGATATGCTCGATCGCCGCGGGCAAGGTGACGAAGAGCGCCTCGATGTGCCCGGCCACCAGGTCCACCACGGCCGGCCCGCCGCCGCGATAGGGCACGTGGGTGAAGGTGATCCCGGCCTGCTGTGCAAAGAGCGCCCCGGCCAGATGCCCGATCGAGCCGTTGCCCTGGGAGGCGACACTGAGCCGCCCTTCGGCCTCCCGCGCCCAACCGACGAAGGTGGCAAGGTCGGTCGCCGGTGAGCGCGGGTTCACGACGAGAACCTGCGGCGCGCGCACGGCCTCGATGATCGGCGCGAAGTCGCGCACCGGGTCGAAGCCGAGCCGTGGGTAGAGTGCCGGGTTGATGGTCAGCGGGTCGGAGCCGACCAGCAGCGTCAGCCCATCCGGACGCGCCCGCGCGACGAGTTCGAAGGCCAGGTTGCTGCCGGCCCCGGGGTGGTTCTCCGCGACCACGGGCTGACCGAGCCGCGGCGTCAGGTGCCGGGCCAGCAACCGGCCGAGGATGTCGAGGCTGCCGCCCGGGGCGACCGGGACGACGATGCGCACCGCTCGATCCGGCGCCCAGCCAGGATCGGCGGCACGGGCTGGGCGGGGGAGGAGAGGCAGGGCACCAAGCAGGGTGGATCGGAGCAGGAGGTCGCGGCGCAGCGTCATGGCGAGGAGGATCCCGTCGAAAGAGAAGTCTGTTCTCTCAATGACACCACATCTTGCAAGAGAAAGATTTTTCTACTACATGATGCGAGAAATCCGCCAAGGAATTGCCCGGTGACCCGTAGCTTCGAGCCTGACGCAACCGATCGCGCCATCCTCCGCCTGATCCAGCGCGACGCCGCCCTGTCGCTCGCGGATATCGCCAAGGAAGTCGGCCTCACCCCCACGCCCTGCTGGAAGCGCATCCGCAAGATGGAGCAGGAAGGGGTGATCACCGGCCGCGTCGTGCTGCTCGACCCGGAGAAGGTGGGGCTCGGCGTCTCCGTCTTCGTCGCCATCGAGACCGGCGACCACTCCGCCTCCTGGATCGAGACCTTCGCCTCCACCGTCGCGAAGATGCCGGAAATCGTGGAGTGCTGGCGGCTCGGCGGCGACGTGGACTACCTCCTCCGCGTGGTGGTGCCGGACATGCAGGCCTTCGACACCTTCTACCGGCGCCTGACCGCCCAGGTGCCGAGCCTGCGCAAGGTGACCTCGCGCTTCGCCATGGAACGGGTGAAGAGCACGACGGCGCTGCCGATCTGACAGCCGCACCCTGTCCTTCGCCGTGCGGGCGCCGATCTCCTGGCAGGAACGGTGATGCACGGAAGGCATGGAGGGGCGCCGCCCCTCCATGCCACCCCGCCAAAGGCCGAAAGGCCTTTGGAAACCATGACAGGGCGCCAGGACGGGCGGCGGCAGGTTTGCGACCGATTCGCATTCTCCGTATGATTGGTCGTCTGCGTCCAGATCGTCCCGCTTGAGGAGCACGCCCTTGACGACCCGCCGCGCCCTGTTGGGCGCCTGCCTGGCCGGCGCCGCGGCACCCCCCGCCCTTGCCCGGGCCCAGCCTGCCAAGCGCGCCGTGCTCGCCGCCTACGCCGACATCGCCGCCGCCATGTATGCCGATGCGCTGGCCGGCGCGAAGGCGCTGCAGCAGGCGGTCGCACGCCTGGTCGAAGCACCGTCGGAGGAAACCCTCGCCGCCGCGCGCCGCGCCTGGATAGCCGCCCGCGTGCCCTACCAGCAGACCGAGGTCTTCCGCTTCGGCAACCCGATCGTCGATGAATGGGAAGGCCGGGTGAACGCCTGGCCGCTCGACGAGGGGCTGATCGACTACGTCGACGCCGAACGCTACGGCGAGACCAGCGACGAGAACCCGCTCTTCACCGCCAACATCATCGCCTCCCGCCAGATCACCCATGCGGGGGAGACGATCGACGTCTCCACCATCACCGCGGACGTGCTCGGACGCCTGCACGAGGTCGGCGGCGTCGAGGCCAACGTCACCATCGGCTGGCACGCCATCGAATTCCTGCTCTGGGGCCAGGATCTCAACGGCACCGGGCCCGGCGCAGGCAACCGTCCCTACACGGATTTCGTGCGCGGGGAGGGCGGCACGGGCGGCAACCAGGACCGCCGCGCCGCCTACCTCGTCACCGTCACGGCCATGCTGGTCGCGGAGCTGGAGGCGATGGTCGCGAACTGGGGCCACAACGGCACCGCGCGGCGGGCGCTGACCGCGCGCGGCACGGATGCCGGGCTGACCGCCATGCTCACCGGCCTCGGCAGCCTGTCCTACGGCGAGCTGGCGGGCGAGCGCATGAAGCTCGGCCTGATGCTGCACGACCCGGAGGAGGAGCACGACTGCTTCTCCGACAACACGCACAACAGCCATTTCAACAACGTCGTCGGCATGCGCGCGGTCTATCTCGGCGAGTACCGCCGCACCGACGGCAGCATGGTGCGCGGGCCGTCGCTGTCGGACTTCGTGCGCGGCGCCGTGCCGGCACTCGACCGGGAGATGCGCACGCGGCTCGATGCGACGCTCGCCGCCTTCCAGGCGATCAAGACGCGCGCCGAGACAGTCGAGGCCTATGACCAGATGCTCGGCGACGGCAACGCGGCGGGCAACGCCGCGGTGCAGGCTGGCATCGACCGTCTGCTCGAACAGACCCGCACGATCGAGCGCATCCTCGCCGCACTGCATCTGCGCGCGACCTTCGAAGGCTCGGAGAGCCTCGACAACCCTTCGGCCGTCCGGCGGCCATGACGGCATGCGCCGGCTGATCCTGCTGGCCGGCGCGGTGCTGCTCGCCGGCGCCGTGGCGGCGGACGACCGGCCGGACCCGACGGAGCTGATGCCGGGCGGCGCGGCCAGCGTGCGCGTCGCCCGCGACGCCCGCGCCTTCTCGCAGCCCTCGGCGACGCTGCCCTTCGACCGGCTGCTCGATTTCCGCGTCGGCGACGGGGTGTTCCGCAAGCTGTGGGTGTCCTCGCCCTCCTCGACCACGAGTTCGGATGGGCTCGGCCCGCTCTACAACGCGCGCGGATGCCAGTCCTGCCACATGCGCGACGGGCGCGGCCGCCCGCCGGAAGCGGGTGAGGCCGCGTCCTCCCTGCTGGTGCGGCTGTCCACGCCCGATGGCCGGCCGGACCCGACCTACGGCGTGCAGCTCCAGACCTTCGGCATCCAGGGCCATCCGGCCGAGGGCCGCGTCGTGGCCGACTGGAGCGAGGAGGTGGTGGCGCTCGCCGGCGGCGAGACGGCGCGGCTGCGCCGCCCGGCCTGGCGCATCGAGGGCTGGGCCTACGGGCCGCCTGCGCCGGGCGTCCTGCTCTCCCCGCGCGTCGCGCCGCCGATGATCGGGCTTGGCCTGCTGGAGGCGGTGGCGGAGGCCGACATCCTCGCCCAGGCCGACCCGGAGGATCGCGACGGGGATGGCGTCTCCGGCCGCGCCGCCCGCGTGCGCAGCGCGCATCTCGGCACCGCCGCGCTTGGCCGCTTCGGCTGGAAGGCGCTGGCGCCGACCATGGAGGACCAGGTCGCCGACGCCTTCAGCGCCGATATGGGCCTCGCCACCCGGCTGCATCCGGCGGGCTGGGGCGAATGTACGGCAGCGCAGGCGGCCTGCCGCGCGGCCCCGGACGGCGCGCCGGCGCCCGGAGAGCCGGAGGTCGATCCGCGCCTGTTCGACCTGACGGTGTTCTACGCGCGCAACCTCGGCGTGCCGCTGCGCGCCACCCCGACGCCCCAGGCGCTGCGCGGCCGTGCCCTGTTCCGCGACATCGGCTGCACCGCCTGCCATCGCCCGTCCTTCACCACCGCGCAGATGCCCGGACGGCCGGAGCATTCCGGCCAGCGCATCTGGCCCTATTCCGACCTGCTGCTGCACGACATGGGCGAGGGCCTGGCCGACCACCGTCCCGAAGGCGATGCCGACGGCCGCGAATGGCGCACGCCGCCGCTCTGGGGCCTCGGCCATACCCGCACCGTCAGCGGCCACACGCAGCTTCTGCACGACGGGCGCGCCCGCAATGCGCTGGAGGCAGTCCTCTGGCATGGCGGCGAGGCACAGGCGGCGCGCGACCGCGTGGTCGGCCTTTCCCCGGCCGACCGCGCCGCCCTGCTCGCCTTCCTGGACAGTCTGTGATGCCGAACCGCCGGACCTTCCTCGCCGCCGCGCTGCTGGTCCCGGCCTCGGCGCATGCCCAGCCCGCGCGCACGCCCGCGCCCGCACCTGCCGCGCAGCGGGAGGCGCTCCGCCGCGCCGTCGCCACCCACATCCTGCCGCGCCACGCCGCCTTCGCCGAGGCGACGCGCGGCTTCGCCGCCGCCGCGGCGACGGCGGCGCATGGCCCGGCGCAGATGGATGCCGCCCGCACCACCTGGATCGCGGCGGCGCTTGCTTTCCAGGGCATCCGCCATCTGCGCTTCGGCCCGATGGAGGAACGCGACCGCGGCTTCCGCATCGCCTTCTTCCCCGATGTCCGCAACAGCATCGGGCGGGAGATGGCCGAGCTGCTGCGCGCCGCCGACCCCGCCCTGGTCTCGCCCGAGGCCTTCGCGCGCGGCCGCGTCGCCGCGCAGGGGCTGCCGGCGGCGGAGCGCCTGCTCTTCGGCGATGAGGCGGCGCGCCTTGCCGAACAGCGCTTCCGCGGGACGCTGCTTGGCGCGATCGGCGCCAACCTCGCGGTCATCGCCCGCGACCTGGAAACGGCCTGGACCCGGCCGGACGCGCCCTACGGCACCGGGATGGAGGGGACGCCCGACGGACCGTACCGCTCGCCGCAGGACGGCCTGCTCATGCTGTTCAAGAGCCTGTCGGGCGGGCTGGAGTTCCTCGCCGAGCGGCAGGTGGCCCGCACGCTCGGCCCTTCGCTGCGGGAGGCCTTTCCCCGCCGTGCAGAGGCCTGGCGCAGCGGCCAGTCCCTGGCCCTGGTCCGGGCCTCCCTCGCGGCCCAGCAGGAACTCTGGGCGGCAGCCTTCGCGCCGATGCTCGCCGCGGCGAACCCGACCGTGGCGAGGCAGGTCGCGGAGGGCTTCGCCAGATCCGCGGCCGCAGCCGGACGCATCGTCCCGAGCCTTGAGAGCGCGGTGGTCCAGGCCGGCGGCCGCGCCGCGGTGGAGGAGCTGCTGCGCGCATTGGGCACGCTGCGCAGGTTGCTCGGCGAACGCGGGGCGCCGGCGCTCGGCCTGCCGATGGGTTTCAATTCGATGGATGGCGACTGATGACGGGCATCGGACGGCGAAGCGCGCTCGGCCTGGTGGGACTTGCGGCAGCGCGACCCGCGCCGGCGGGCGGGCCGGCCTTCCTCTCCGCCGCGGCGGATGCCGGGGGTGGCTGGCGCGCCGTCGCCTTCGGGCTGGACGGCGCCATGCGCTTCGATCTGCCCCTGCCGGCCCGCGGCCACGGCGCCGCGCTCGCACCCGGCGGCGAGGCGGTGGCGCTCTTCGCGCGGCGGCCGGGTGAGTTCGCGCTGGTGCTCGACCCGGTGACCGGGCGCCGGCGGGCCAGGATCGACCGCGCCACCGGGCGCTGGTTCTGCGGCCACGGTGCCTTCTCCATCGATGGCGCGCTGCTCTACGCGACCGAGATCGATGGCGCGGGCGAGGGCGTGGTGGGTGTCTACGCCGCGCGCCGCGGCTTCGCGCGCATCGGCGAATTCGCGACCGGCGGCGCCGATCCGCACGACATCCGCCTGACGCCCGATGGCCGCCGGCTCTGGGTGGCCAATGGCGGCATCCGCGCGGATCCGCGCCTGCCGCGCGTACGCCTCGACCTCGAGAGCTTCGAGAGCAGCCTCGTGCAGCTCGACGCGACGAGCGGCGCGCTCATCGCGCGGTACCGACTGGCCGAGGAGGAGGAAACGCTGCTTTCGCTCCGCCATCTCGCGATCGGCGCGGATGGCGAGGTCTTCGTCGCCATGCAGCATGAAGGGCCGCGTCACGAGCGCCCGCCGCTCGTCGCCGCCACCAAGGGCGGAGCGCTGGCAGCGCTGGAGGCGGCGCCCGAGCTGTGGCGCACGCTCGACAATTACATCGGCAGCGCGGCGGCGGCACCGGATGGCGAGCTGGTCGCGGTGACCAGCCCGCGCGGCGGCGCCGGCCTGCTGATCGAAGCGCGCACGCGCCGTGTCCGTGCGCGGTTCGCCATGGCCGACGGATGTGGCGTCGCTGCCGCACCGGGCGGCTTCGTGGTGACGTCGGGCCTGGGCGGTGCGGCGCTGATCCATGCGCATGGTGCGCGGACCGAGCTTGCCGGAGAGCGGCTCGGCCGGATGCGCTGGGACAACCACCTGGTGCCACTGTAGCGCAGCCTTTGCTCACGCGGGCGAGAGGGGCGCCGCCTCTCTCGGGCTCACCCTGCCAAAGGCTCAAGGCCTTTGGAAACCGATACTTTGGTATCCGCGGGTGCAGGGGACCGTGTCCCCTGCTGGGGGAACTCGAGGGGGCAAAGCCCCCCCTCGACCCGCACGCTGCGCCCCGCGCAAGCCGAGGCCGCGACGCTACTTCCGCGGCACCGGCGGTTTCATGCGTTCCTGTTCCGGCCGCCGCCGGTGCTTCGGCACGACCAGCGGCGGCTCGACCGCGGCGGGCAGGGGCCGCGCCTCCAGCCCGCGCCGCACCAGGCTCGCCCAGGCTTCCTCCGGGCTGTCCACCACCTCGAAGAGCTCCAAGTCCTTCGGGTCGATCATCCCGTGCTCGACCAGCAGGGGAAAGTTCACCGCGTTCTCCCAGAAGGCGCGGCCGAACAGCACGATCGGGCGGGGAGATGCCTTGTTGGTCT
Organism: Neoroseomonas eburnea; assembly: GCF_018129005.1. GTDB lineage: Bacteria > Pseudomonadota > Alphaproteobacteria > Acetobacterales > Acetobacteraceae > Neoroseomonas > Neoroseomonas eburnea. The sequence continues at coordinate 96,963 of NZ_JAAEDL010000014.1, read as the reverse complement.
GCACCAGCGTCAGCAGCTCGAACAGCTCGTCGAAGGTGCCGAAGCCGCCGGGGAAGACCGCCAGCGCATTGGCGCGCATGGCGAGGTGCATCTTGCGCATCGCGAAGTAGTGGAAGCGGAAGGTCAGCGCCGGGGTGGACCAGGCGTTGGGATTCTGCTCGTGCGGCAGGGTGATGTTGAAGCCGATGGAGGGAGCACCGGCCTCGGCGGCGCCGCGGTTCGCGGCTTCCATGATCCCCGGGCCGCCGCCGGTGGCGATCACGTTGTCCCGCGGCGCCCCGGTGACCGCGAGCGCCCCGCCGCGCAGCGAGACGATGCGCGCGAAGGCGCGCGCTTCCTCGTACATGCGGGATTGTTCGGCGGCGTGCTTCGCCGCCCGCTTCTGGGCCGGCGAGCGGGCGGTAGCGGCGAGGGCCTGCACCTCCTCCGGGCTCGGCACGCGGGCCGAGCCGAAGACCACGACGGTCGAGCGCACGCCCCAGTCGCGCAGCGCGTATTCCGCCTTGGCGTATTCCATGCCGAAGCGGAAGGGACGCATCTCGTCGCGCAGCAGGAATTCCTGGTCCTCGACGGCGAGCAGAAAGGAACGGGAGCGCTTCTGGGCGCCATTGTCGTGCATGGGCGGTCCTTTTCGCCTGCGGGACGAATCCTGCTTGTCGTTCGACCCCGCGCATTGGATCGTAGTCGCGGGACGGCGGAAAGCCGAACCGGAAAGGGGAAGGAAACGCGATGGACCGTCGTGCCGTGGCGCTGTGCGCCGCCCTCTTGTTCGGCGCGGCCGCGCCGCCGGCCCTGGCGCAGGGGCGGGGCGATCCCAATGCGCTGCGCGTGAAGCTGTTCGGGGACCTGCGCTCGGTCGACCCCTTCATCAGTCCCGAATACATGGCGCGCAACCACGGCTACATGGTCTACGACACGCTCTTCGCGCTGGACGCGCGGCTCGAGGTGCGGCCGCAGATGGTCGAGCGCTGGACCGTCAGCGAGGATGGCAAGACCTGGACCTTCACGCTGCGCGAGGGCCTTGCCTTCCACGACGGCGCGCCGGTGACGACCGAGGATGTCATCGCGAGCCTCCGCCGCTGGGCGGTGCGCGACGGGCTCGGCCAGCAGATCGTCGCGCTCAGCACGGCGATGGAGCCGGTCGATGCGCGGAGCTTCCGCATCGTGCTGCGCCAGCCTTTCGGGCTGATGCTGCAGGCGCTGTCGAAGCCGTCCGGCCAGCCGCCCTTCATCATGCCGGCACGCGTCGCCGCGACGCCGGCGACGACGCCGATCACCGATCCCACCGGGTCCGGCCCCTTCACCCTGCGACGGGAGGATTGGCGCGTCGGCGACCGCGTGACCTACCGCCGCAACGCCGCCTATGTGCCGCGGGCGGAACCGCCGGATGGGCTCGCGGGCGGCAAGCGGGCGGGCGTCGCGCGCGTCGAATGGGTCTACCTGCCTGACGCGCAGACCGCGCTGAACGCGCTGATGACCGGCGAGATCGACATCTTCGAGGAATTGCCGCCGGACCTTTTCCCCGTGGTGCGGCGCAACCGCAACCTGCGCATCGGGCCGCAGGACAGCGTCGGCGTGCAGGCCATCTTCCGCATGAACCAGGCCGTGCCGCCCTTCGACAATCCGCGTCTGCGCCAGGCGATGCGGCTGCTGGTGGACCCCGCCCACGCCATGCCGGCCTACATGACCGAGGCCTCGCTGTGGCGTGACTGCCGATCCTACTACACCTGCACTTCCCCGCACCGGACCGAGGTCGGCTGGGTGACGCCGAACCTGGAGGCGGCGCGGCGCGCGGTGGCCGAAAGCGGCTATGACGGCACGCCGGTCGTGGTGCTGGACGCGCAGGATTCCACCATCTCCCACACCTTCGCGCTGGTCTCGGCGGATCTGCTGCGGCGGGTCGGGATGAACGTGGACGTGCAGGCGATGGACTGGGCGACGCTGATCCAGCGGCGCCTGTCGCGCAATCCGGTGGCGCAGGGCGGCTGGGGGCTGTTCGTGTCGGCGCCCACCGGGCTCGACGGCATGGACCCGTCCGGCCACAACGCGATGCGCTCCGCCTGCGAGCGCACCGCCCTGCCCGGCTGGCCCTGCGACGCGGAGATGGAACGCATCCGCGACGGCTTCATCGCCGCCACCACCGAGGAACAGCGCCGCGCCGCCGCGGAAGCATATCACCGCCGCGCGACGGAGACGGTGCCCTATGTGCCGCTCGGCCAGTTCAGCCTGGTGCGGGGATATTCGGCGCAGCTTCGTGGCATTCTCGACTCGCCGGTGCCGGTGTACTGGAACATCGGCAAGGCCACGGAATAGGAGACGCCATGAAGGACACGACGCGCGCGAAGCTCGCCGAGGTCTCCACCGCCACGCTGACGACCGTGCTGTTCAAGCGTGGCTTCCGCAACGTGTTCCTGGCGCTGAAGCCGTTGGACCCGAAGGGGCCGCGCATGGTCGGCCCGGCCTACACGCTGCGCACCATCCCGGCGCGGGAGGACCTCGATGTGCTCGACGTCTTCAAGGACCCGACGCATCCGCAGCGCAGGGGCGTGGAGGAATGCCCGCCCGGCGCGGTCTTCGTCATCGACAGCCGCGGCGATGCGCGGGCGGCCTCCGCGGGCGGCATCCTCATCACGCGGCTGAAGGCGCGCGGCGTTGCAGGTGCCGTGACCGATGGCGGGTTCCGCGACAGCCCGGAGATCGCGGCGATGGGCTGGCCCGCCTATCATGCGCAGCCCTCGGCGCCGACCAACCTGATCCACCACCATTGCGTGGACCTCGATGTGCCGGTGGCCTGCGCGGGCGTCGGCGTGCATCCGGGCGACGTGATGGTGGGCGACGGGGAGGGCGTGGTCTGCATCCCGGCGCACATCGCCGACGATGTCGCGGAGGAAGCTTTCGAGCAGACGGTGTTCGAGGACTTCGTGCAGGAACGGGTCGCCGCCGGGCATACGATCCGCGGGTTGTATCCGATGACCGATGCCGCCAATCGGCCAATCTACGAGGCGTGGCGGAAGGCGAAGGGGCGGTAGCTCCGCGGAGAGGGGCGCTGCCCTTCTCCGGACCTTGGCGGCCGAGCCGCCAAGCCCGCCAAGGGCCGAAAGACCCTTGGAACCCAGAACGTGAGGCGGCTCCGGCCGCCCCAAGCGCTTCCGAAAGTGATGGTTTCCAAAGGCCTTTTGGCCTTTGGCCGGAGGGGTTCGGGGAGGGCTGAGCCCTCCCTGAAAGCGGCGTGGGGTTCGGGGAGGGCGGAGCCCTCCCTGAAAGCGGCGTGGGGTTCGGGGAGGGCGGAGCCCTCCCCCGATCCGAGGCGAAGGTGCGCCCCGCTACGCCAGGTCCAGCGTCAGGAACTGGTTCTCCGCGCTCGGCACATAGTCCCCGAACGCTCCGCATTCGACGAAGCCATGTCGCCGGTACAGCGCCACCGCCGGCTGGAAATAGGCGCTGGTGCCGGTTTCGAGGCTGAGCCGCGTCATCCCTGTCGCGCGCGCCTCGGCCATGATGTGCCGCAGCATCGCCCCGCCGATTCCGCGCCGCCGCGCGGCCTCGGCCGTGTGCATGGACTTCACCTCGCCATGACCGGGGGAGAGGCGCTTCAGCGCGCCGACGCCGAGCAGCGTGTCGTCCTCCCACGCGCTCCAGAAGGTGATCCCCGGCGCGCGCAGCCCCGAGAGGTCGAGGGCGAAGGCGAAGCCCTCGGCGGTGTTCGCGCGGGCCTTCGCCAGGTGGGTGCCGAGCAGTTCGACGACGCGCCGATCGTCCAGCCCGCCTTCCGTGATCCGCAGCGTCACAGGTGACGTCCGCGTTCGAGGATCTCGAGCGTGTATTCCTTGTAGGTCATGCCGAGCTCCTCCGCCCGCGCCAGCCGCCGCAGGGCGATTTCGGGCGGCGGGGTCTTCCAGGCGCGCTTGCGCGCCCGCCGCCAGCACCAGCTCCGCCAGCCGGCGGGATCGTCGTCATCCTCGAGCGGCGGCCCGCCATTGTGGCCGCGGGGTGGGGGCATGGTCATGCGGCGAAGTATCCACTATCCTGGATGCATGTCCACTATCCTGGACAATGCGGACGCAACCTCGCTCGACCTGCTGATCGCCCGCCGCCTGAAGCGGGAAAGGGAGGCGCGCGGCTGGTCCATCGCCAAGCTCGCCGCCGCCTCCGGCGTCTCCCGCGCCATGATCAGCAAGGTGGAACGGGCCGAGGCCAGCCCGACGGCGGCGCTGCTCGGCCGGCTGTCGGGCGCGCTGCATCTGACCGTCTCGACGCTGCTGGCGCGCGCCGAGGCTGATGCCGGCGCTTCCCGTGTTGCGCGGGCGGCGGCGCAGCCGGTCTGGACCGATCCGGCGACGAAGTACCTGCGGCGCGCCGTCTCGCCGCCCGCCGCCGATCCGGAACTGGTCGAGGTGGAACTGCCGCCGGGGGCGCACGTGGACTACACGGCCAGTTCCTTCGCCTTCCTGCGCGGGCAGGTGGTCTGGGTGCTCGCAGGCCGGCTGACGGTGGAGGAAGGCGCCGAGGAGACGTTGCTGGAAGCCGGGGATTGCCTTGCCTTCGACCTCGAGGCCCCGCAGGGCCACGCCTTCCGCAACCCGTCGCGCTCGAAGCCGTGCCGCTACCTGGTGGCGCTGACGCGGCGCTGAGGTTTTGCACGGTGGCAAGGCCGCGCGGCCGATGGCAGGCTCCCGCGAAGGAACGCGTGGGAGGAAGACGGCAATGACCTTCACCATCGGCCGGCGCGCACTGCCGGCGCTGGGTATGGCGGCGGCGGGCGCGGCTCGGGCGCAGGGAGCGTGGTCGCCTTCCCGCCCCGTCACGATCGTCGTGCCCTTCCCGCCGGGCGGCTCCACCGACGTCACGGCACGGCTGCTGGCGGAAAGGATGGCGCCGCTGCTCGGCCAGAACGTGATGATCGACAACAAGCCCGGCGCGCAGACCGTGATCGGCGCGGAGGCGGTGGCGCGCGCAGCGCCCGATGGCCATACGCTGCTGATGTCCTCCGGCACCACGCTGACGATCAATCCGCTGATCGGCCGCAATCTACCCTACAGGCCGGAGGATTTCGCGCCGGTCGTCCATGTCGCGACGCTGCCCTTCTGCATCGCGGTCCGGCCGGGGATCCCCGACACGCTGGCAGGCTTCGTCGCCCATGTCCGTTCCAACCCGGGCAAGGTGACCTGGGGGCACAACGGCCGCGGGTCCTTCAACCACATCGCCGGCGCGCTGATCCAGGAGCGGCTGAACCTCGACTGGCAGGATGTCGGATATCGCGGCGACGCCCACCAGATGAACGACCTGCTGGCGGGCACGCTCGATTCGATCCTGGTCGGCGGCGCGACTGGGCTCGCGGTGGCGCGCTCCGGCCGCGCGAAGATCATCGGCTGGACCGGTGAGACGCGGCTGCCGAACCTGCCCGACCAGCCCACCTTCGCCGAGCACTATCCGGGCCTGGTGGCCGTCACCTGGTTCGGCCTGCTCGCGCCGGCGCGCACGCCGCCGGCCGCCCTCGCGCGTCTGAACGCAGCCGGCGCCGCCGCGACGGCGGATGCGACGGTGAAGGAGCGGCTGCTGAACGAAGGCATCATCGCCGCCGGCGGCACGCCCGCCGATTTCGAGGCCTTCCTGCGGCGTGAGGCGGAACGCTGGGGGCCGCTGCTGCGCCGGCTCGACATCCGGCTCTGACCGCGGCGCCGTCGCGTCGGAGCCGCGCGCCCGCCGCGCCTCAGCCGAGGCGCATCGCCGCCGACGATGCGCGCGGCGGCACGGCCTGCGACCCATGCGCGAGCGGCTGCGCGATCCGCGCATCGCGCAGCGCATCCTGGTAGCTGGCCGCGAGGGCCGCGCGGAACCAGCGCTCGGCCGGATCGCGATCGACCGAGGCGTTCCACGCCATCCCATGCGGAGCCACGGAGAGAGCGATCGGCAATTCGTCGATCGCGATGCCGCCGCCCTCGGCCATCAGCGCCGCGAAGGGCGCCGGCACGGCGGCAATCAGGTCGGTGCCGGTGACTGCCGGCGCCAGCATCGCGAAATCCGCCACGCCGAGGACGACGGTGCGCCGCTGCCCGACCGCCTCCAGCGCCTCGTCGACGATGCCATGCAGGTCTCCCGCCGCCGTCACCATGGCATGCGGGCGGGCGCAGAACTCGGCGAGGGAGGCGACCGCCGGGCTGCCCGCATCACGCACCGTGACCCAGCGCAGGGATCCGAGGCTCCTCTGCCGCGCCGTGGCCGGAAGGTTGTCGCCGAGAAAGCCGATGACGGTGGAGACCTCGTTCTGCGCCAGCAGGGCGGGAAGCCGACGATGGTCGCCCTCGCGCAGCACCAGACGGCAATGCGGCGCTTCCGTCCGCATCCGCGCGAGCAGCCGCGGCAACAGAATCAACGCCGCCATGTCGGATGCGCCGAGGCGGAAGACCCTCTCGTCATTGGCCGCATCGAAGGGCGTGTCGATGGCAACGGCCCGTTCGAGCGCGCGCAACGCCGGCAGCACCGATGCGTAGAGCGTCTCGGCGAGCGGCGTCGGTTGCAGCGTCTTGCCCACGCTCACCAGAAGCTGATCGCCGAAGAAGGTTCGCAGCCGGGCCAGGCGCTGAGAGGCGGCAGGCTGGGAGAGGAACAGCCTGCCCGCGGCACGGGTGACGTGCCGTTCCTCCATCAGGGCGAGGAAGAGTCGCAACAGATCGAGATCGAGCTTGCGGATATCGCGGGCCGTATCCATTGGGCCGGGTCTGACTCCATTCTTCCCGAGGTCGCCCGGTCCGCGCGACGGCGCCGTCCCCTTGCGGGGTCCGGACGCGTGCGGGCCGCATCGCGCGACCGCCACCATCGACGCCCTGGGCCTCGACCGATCCGACTGAGATGGGTGCGCGACACTGTCGGAAAAGGGCCGGCCTGCCCTTCTCCCCCTCACGCCCGCGGCATCGGGCGATCAGCGCCCGGTGGCATCGTCCCCGGTGGGGGCCAGGCCAGGCGGGCTGACGATCCGCCCATCAGCGGTCGCCAGGCCGTGGAACGCCGCCATCTCCTGCCTGGAGAGGGCGAAGTCGAAGACCGCGAGGTTCTCCGCCGCGCGCGCCGGGCTCACGGTCTTCGAAAGCACGACAGCGCCCTTCTGCCGGATCAGCCGGCGCAGCACGACCTGCGCGACCGACCTGCCGCGGCGCGCGGCGATTCCTGCCAGCACCGGATCGGTGAACACCCTTCCATCGGCCATGCCATGATAGGCGGTCACCGCGACGCCGGCCTCACCTGCGGCGCCGATCACAACCGACCGATCGAGATGCGGGTGGTACTCGACCTGGTTGGTGACGATCGGTGCCTCGCTGAGGCGGATCGCCCCGGCCATCAGCGCCGTGGTGAAGTTGCTGACGCCGATGTGGCGCACCTTCCCCGCCTTCCTGACCATGTTCAGCGCACCGATCTGCTCGACGAGCGGCACGGCGTCGCGCGGCCAGTGCAGCAGCAGGTCGACATGGTCGGTGCGAAGCTTGCTCAGGCTCTCATCGATGGACCGCAGGAAGGCATCGGGCCGATAGTTCTCCACCCACACCTTGGTCGTGAGGAAGATCTCCCGGCGCGGCTCCCCCGAAGCGACGATGCCTTCGCCGACCTCGGCCTCACTGCCTCAGATCTGCGCGGTGTCGATGTGCCGGTAGCCGTGCTTCGGAACCTGCCCAACCATGCGGAGCGTGTCGACGCCGGGGATGCTGAATGTGGCGAAGCCGAGGGCGGGAATGGCCGCGCCATTCGCGTCGACGATGTTCACCGGTCTCTCCTGCATCACAGGCCGGCCGCCAGGCCCGCCCCGCGCGCGGAGCCCATTCGCCCTGCCGCCGACCCGTCATCGGCAGGTCTGGCGATATCAGCCCCCGGCCGAGAAACGCCCGACCAGGCGGTGGCGATCGCCCGGATGCCACAGCCGCGCGAAGGTGACCGGTACGCTGCCGTTCCAGGTGCGGCGTTCGACCACCAGCGCCGCATCGCCTGCCTTCATCCCGAGCAGCCGGGCAACGCGCGCCGGGGCGGCGACGGCGCGGATCGCATGCTCGGCCTCGGTCCAGGGGATGTGGTCGAGCAGCCAGCGGCCGGGCGGCGTCGCGGCGAAGGGCTCCTCCGCGGCGGCCGGCGCGGCGGCGAGGTTGATCAGCCGTTCCTCCACCTGCATCGGCGCGCCGTCCGAAAGATGGCGCGTCGCGATGTCGAGCAGCCGCGCGGCGGCGGGCAGGTCGAGCTCGTCGTCGCCGGCCTGGCGGACGGCCCGCGAGAGGATCTCGAAGCGGTGCGCATGGCCGGCGGCGCGGATCTCGGCGCCGATGTCCCAGATCTCGAACACGGCGCGACCGCGTGCCTCCGGGCTCGCGACCGTGCCGGCGCGGCGGTTGCGGCGCACCAGGCCTTCCGCCGCCAGCGCCGCCAGCGCGCGGTGAACCGTCATGCGGGAGGCACCGAACAGCGTCATCAGTTCGCTCTCCGGCGGGATGCGGCCGCCGGGCGGGATGCGGCCCGTCAGGATGGCGCCGCTCAACGCGCGGCGGATCTGGCCGTGCAGCGGGCCCTCGCCGTCGAGGGTGAAGGCGCTCATGCCGCGAGGATACGGGCGAGCACGGCGCCGACGCGCCGTTCCGCCGCCGCGCGCAGGGGATGGATGCCGTCCTCGACGACGCGGGCGCCGCGCACCCAGACCTCGCGGATCGCGCCGCCGCGGGACGCGAACAGCAGGCTGTCGAGGCGCCGGTCCCCTTCGCGCGCCGCGAAGACGGGGTGGGTGGGGTCGAGCAGCACGAAATCGGCGTAGGCGCCGCGGACGATTCCGGCGGGCCCCGCGGCGAGCGCCTGCGCGCCGCCTTCCACCGCGGCCTGCCACAAGGCACGCCCCGTCGAACCGCCGCGCGGGGCAAGCGCATTGCGCGTGCGCCTCGTCAGGCGCTGGGAGTATTCGAGCGTGCGCAGCTCGGCCGTCGCCGAGATGAGAACGTTGGAATCGGTGCCGACGCCGAAGCGCCCGCCGGCGGCGCGATAGGCCACGGCGGGGAAGATGCCGTCGCCGAGATTGCTTTCCGTCACCGGGCAGAGACCGACCACCGCGCCCGCTTCGGCCACGCGCGCGAGTTCCGGCTCGGTCCCGTGGGTGGCGTGGATCAGGCACCAGCGCGGGTCGATCAGCCCGGCTTCGAGCAGCGCCGCGATGGGCGGCCGGCCGAGGATGCGGACCGAGGCCTCGACTTCCTTCACCTGCTCGGCGGCGTGGATGTGCAGCGGCTCGCCGGGGCGTGCCATGGCGGCGACGACGCGGATCTCCTCGATCGTCGCCGCCCGCAGGGAATGCGGCGCGAGGCCGAAGGCGGCGCCGGGCAGGTCCGCGATGGCGCGACGGCTGCCCTCGACGAGACTCGCATAGCCATCGAGGTCGTTCAGGAAGCGCCGCTGCCCCGGAACGGGCGGCGCGCCGCCGATCTCGCCATGCGCGTAAAAGCACGGCAGCAGGGTCAGGTTGATGCCGGTGGCGTCCGCCGCGGACGCGATGCGCGCGGCCATCTCCGCGCGGTCCGCGTGCGGCGCGCCGTCCGCCGCATGGTGCAGGTAGTGGAATTCGCCGACGCGGGTGAAGCCGGCCTCCAGCATTTCCGCATAGGCGAGCGTCGCGATCGCCTCGACATCCCCGGGCGTGAGGTGGGCGAGGAAGCGGTACATCAGCTCGCGCCAGGTCCAGAAGGAATCCTCGGACTCGCCGGCGTGCTCCGTCAGCCCGGCCATGCCGCGCTGGAAGGCATGGGAATGCAGGTTGGGCAGGCCGGGCACGGCGATGAAGCGGCCCGGTTCGGAATCCGGCACCACCGCGGCGATGCGGCCTTCGGCGTCCAGTTCCACGCGCACGTCGCGCCGCCATCCTTCGGGCAGCAGGGCCTCGGAAAAAACGAGCTTGCGCATCGGTGTGGCTCCGGAGCAAAATAATGTCTATACAATAACTCCGCTGGCCGTGCCTGGCCAGCACAGAAAAGCGGGAGCTGCGGGACGTGGCGGCACTGACGGCCGATCTGCTGCTGACCGGGGCAAGGCTCGCCACCATGGCGGGGCCGGCCGGGCTCGGCGTGGTGGAGAATGGGATGATCGCGGTCGCTGCCGGGCGCATCGCCTGGGCCGGGCCGCGTGCGGAGGCGCCGGAGATCGCGGCAGCGGAGCGGTTCGATTGCGCCGGCCGCTGGGTGACGCCCGGGCTGGTGGATTGCCACACGCATCTCGTCTTCGCCGGCAATCGCGCGGACGAGTTCGCGCGGCGGCTGGCGGGCGAATCCTATGCCGACATCGCACGGTCCGGCGGCGGCATCGCGGCGACGGTGCGCGCCACCCGCGCGGCGGAGGAGGCGGCGCTTCTGGCGGCGTCGGTGAAACGCCTGGACGCGCTGCTGGCCGAAGGTGTCACCACCGTCGAGATCAAGTCCGGCTACGGGCTGGATGAGGAGACGGAGCTGCGCCAGCTCCGCGTCGCGCGGCGGCTGGCGGAAGCGCGGCCCGTATCCGTCGCCGCCACCTATCTCGGCGCGCATGCGGTACCGCCGGGCGGGGATCGTGCCGCCTATCTCGACCTGGTCTGCGAGCGGATGATCCCGCGCATCGCTGCCGAAGGTCTCGCCGATGCGGTGGATGTGTTCCAGGAAGGCATCGCCTTCCGCGCCGAGGAATGCAAGCGCGTCTTCGTCGCGGCGCGCGCCGCCGGCCTGCCGGTGAAGTCGCACGCCGACCAGTTGAGCGACGGTGGCGGCGCCGCGCTCGCCGCAGCGCATGGAGCGCTGTCGGCCGATCACCTCGAATACACCAATGCGGACGGTGCGGCGGCCATGGCGCGCGCCGGCACCGTCGCCGTGCTGCTGCCCGGCGCCTTCCTGATGCTGAACGAGACGCGCAAGCCGCCCATCGCGGCCTTCCGCGCCGCCGGGACGCGCATGGCGGTGGCGACGGACCTCAATCCCGGCTCCTCGCCCATCGCATCGCCGCGCGTGGCCGCTACGCTGGCCTGCGTGCTGTTCGGCATGACGGTGGACGAAGTGCTGCGCGGCTTCACCATCGAGGCCGCGCGCGCCCTCGGCCGCGCGGAGCGCATCGGCAGTATCGAGGCCGGCAAGGATGCCGACCTTGCCGTGTGGTCGGTGGACACGCTGTCCGAGCTCGTCGCGCAGATCGGCCCCTCGCCGCTTTTCATGCGCCTTCACAACGGAGTGCGCGCATGAGCGCGATGCTGACGCCGGGGGCGGTGCCGCTTTCCGCCTGGGGTGCGATTCTCGATGGTGCCGCCTTGCCGCTCGACCCCGCCGCTCGGGATGCGGTGGATCGCGGTGCGGCGGCGGTGGCGCGCGTCATCGCAGCGGGCGAGACGGCCTACGGCGTCAATACCGGCTTCGGCAAGCTGGCTTCCGTGCGTATCGGCGATGGTGATCTCGCGACGCTGCAGCGGAACCTGATCCTGTCCCATGCCTGCGGCGTCGGCGCACCCCTGCCGGCACACATCGTGCGGCTGATCATGGCGATGAAGGCGGCCAGCCTCGGCCGTGGCGCCTCCGGCGTGCGATGGGACGTCGTGGCGCTGATCGAAGCCATGCGTGCCAAGGGCGTGCTGCCGGTGATCCCGGCGAAGGGCTCGGTCGGCGCTTCGGGCGACCTGGCGCCGCTCGCGCACATGACGGCGGCGATGCTGGGCGAGGGCGACGCGCTGCCCGGCATGCCGGCCGCCGAGGCGCTGCGCGCGGCCGGCCTCGCGCCCGTCACGCTCGGGCCGAAGGAAGGACTCGGCCTGATCAACGGAACCCAGGTCTCGACGGCGATTGCCCTGGCTGGCCTCTTCGCCGCTGAGCGCGTCTTCCGTGCCGCGCTCGTCGCCGGTGCGATGACCGTGGATGCCCTGCGCGGGTCGGACACGCCCTTCGATGCGCGCATCCACGCGTTGCGCGGCCATGCCGGCCAGGCGGAGGTCGCCGAGGCGCTGCGCGGGCTGCTGGCCGGCAGCCCGATCCGGGAAAGCCATCGCCTCGGCGATGACCGCGTCCAGGACCCCTATTCGCTGCGCTGCCAGCCGCAGGTGATGGGCGCGGTGCTCGACATGCTGCGCTTCGCGGCGCGCACGCTGGAGATCGAGGCCAACGCCGTCACCGACAACCCCCTGGTGCTGGAGGACGGCAGCATCGTCTCCGGCGGGAACTTCCATGCGGAGCCGGTCGCCTTCGCCGCGGACCAGATCGCCATCGCGCTCGCCGAGATCGGCAGCCTCTCCGAACGCCGCATCGCCCTGCTGGTCGACCCGGCGATGAGCGGCCTGCCCGCCTTCCTCGCGCGCGACGCGGGGCTGAATTCGGGGCTGATGATCGCGCAGGTCACGGCGGCGGCGCTGGCGTCGGAGAACAAGCAGCGCGCGGCACCCGCGAGCGTGGATTCGCTGCCGACCTCCGCCAACCAGGAGGACCATGTCTCGATGGCGACGCATGCCGCGTACCGGCTGCTGGAGATGGCGGCGAACGCCGCGTCCATCATCGGGATCGAGGCGCTGGCGGCAGCGGAAGCGCTGGAGCACCGCCGGCCGCTCGCCTCCTCAGCACCGCTCGAAGCCGTGCACGCGGCGTTGCGCAGGCGCATCGCGCCGTTGCTCGCGGACCGGTTCCTCGCGCCGGATATCGCGGCGGCGACGGAGATCGTGAACCAGGGCGCATTGGCCGCGGCCGCCGGGGTGGCGCTGCCCGGCGTCGCGACGTGATTCGAGAGGGGCGTCGCCCCTCGCGCGCTCACCCCACCGAAGGCCGAAAGGCCTTTGGAAACCGTCACCTTGCGCGCACCGGCACGACAGTCGCGCCCAGTACCAGGTCGAGGTTTCCAAAGGCCTTTCGGCCTTTGGCGGGGTGGCTTGGAGGGGCAGAGCCCCTCCAATCGCCCGCATCGAGGAAGGTCCAGCCATGAGCCGCATCGCCAATTCCCGCATCGTCACCGCCCCGCGTGGCCCTCTCCCCATCTGCCAGAGCTGGGGCGCGGAGGCGGCGATGCGCATGCTGATGAACAACCTCGACCCCGAGGTCGCCGAGAAGCCCGACGAGCTCGTCGTCTATGGCGGCATCGGCCGTGCCGCGCGCGACTGGGATGCCTTCGACCGCATCGTGTCCTCGCTGAAAGGCCTGGAGCCGGAGGAGACGCTGCTGATCCAGTCCGGCAAGCCCGTGGGCATCTTCCGCACCACGGCGGATTCCCCGCGCGTGCTGATCGCGAACTCCAACCTGGTGCCGCACTGGGCGACCTGGGAGAAGTTCCATGAGCTCGATCGCCGCGGCCTGATGATGTACGGCCAGATGACGGCCGGGTCGTGGATCTACATCGGCAGCCAGGGAATCGTGCAGGGCACCTACGAGACCTTCGCCGAGGTCGGCCGCCAGCACTACGGCGGCAGCCTCGCGGGCAGGTGGATCCTGACCGGCGGCCTCGGCGGCATGGGCGGTGCGCAGCCGCTGGCGGCGACCATGGCCGGGGCGTCGATGATCGCGGTGGAATGCCAGCCGAGCCGGATCGAGATGCGCCTGCGCACGCGCTACCTCGATGCGAAGGCCGAGACGCTGGACCAGGCGCTCGCGATGATCGACAAGGCGAAGCGCGAAGGCCGTGCCATTTCCGTCGGCCTGCTCGGCAATGCGGCGGAGGTGTTTCCGGAGATCCTGCGCCGCGGCATCCGTCCCGATGCGGTCACCGACCAGACCAGCGCGCATGATCCGCTGAACGGCTACCTGCCCGCCGGCTGGACGCTGGCCGAATGGGAGGAGCGGCGGGAACGCGACCCGGCCGGCACGGTGCTTGCGGCCAAGCGGTCGATGGCCGTGCATGTGGAAGCGATGCTCGGCTTCCACGGCGCCGGCATCCCGACGCTCGACTACGGCAACAACATCCGCCAGATGGCTCTGGAGATGGGCGTCGAGCACGCCTTCGACTTCCCGGGCTTCGTGCCGGCCTATATCCGCCCGCTCTTCTGCCGCGGCATCGGGCCGTTCCGCTGGGCGGCGCTGTCCGGCGACCCGGAGGACATCGCGCGGACGGATGCGAAGGTGCGCGAACTGCTGCCGGATGATGCGCATCTGCACACCTGGCTCGACATGGCGGGCAAGCGCATCTCCTTCCAGGGCCTGCCGGCGCGGATCTGCTGGGTGGGCCTGGGCGACCGGCACCGTCTGGGTCTCGCCTTCAACGAGATGGTGGCGACGGGTGAGTTGAAGGCGCCGATCGTCATCGGGCGCGACCATCTCGATTCAGGCTCCGTCGCCTCGCCCAACCGGGAGACGGAGGCGATGAAGGACGGCTCGGACGCCGTCTCCGACTGGCCGCTGCTGAATGCGCTGCTGAACACGGCTTCGGGCGCGACCTGGGTGTCGCTGCACCATGGCGGCGGGGTCGGCATGGGCTTCTCCCAGCATGCCGGCGTGGTGATCGTGGCGGACGGCACGGAAGCCGCGGCGAAGCGCCTGGCCCGCGTGCTGTGGAACGATCCCGGCACCGGCGTGATGCGCCATGCCGATGCCGGCTACGACATCGCCATCGAGCACGCGAAACGGATGGGCATGAAGTTGCCCGCGCTCGGGATCGGCGCCTGATACCGGGCAACCTTTCCGCGGCATGGCGCCTACCCCGCCTCCAGCGCCGCCACCCATTGCTCGAGGTAGCGGCGCAACCTGGCGGCGCGCCGATCGCCGATGCGCGCCGCGACGCGGGCCTCGGCCTCGGCGCTGAGGGCAAGCAACTCCGCCAGCACGCGTTCCCCCTTCGGCGTCAGCCGCACGATCCGCGCCCGGCCATCATCCGGGTCGGGCGTGCTGGTGACATGCCCGGCCGCGGCAAGGCCATCCACCAGATAGGCCATGGATTGCTTGGTCATGCCGGCGCGCTCGGCGAGCGTCGTCAGCCGCGACCCGTGCAGCCCGATATGCCGGAAGACCGCGGAATGCGCCGGGCGGATCTCGGGAAAGCCGCGGGCGGCGAGGCTGCCGTAGATCTCCCGCTGGAGGGCATCATGGGGCAGGCGGAGGAGGGCACCAAGGGTGCGGCGCTGCTCGGTCACGGGGCGCGTCTCCATGCCCCCATTCTTGACAGATCGTCAGTCTCTCTGTCGAGCAATAGTCAAATCATATGACAAAATGATGCCGACATGGACGCGATCGCCCGCAATCTTGCGGTGGTCGCCTCGCATATCAGCGACGAGGCCGGCGCCCCCGACGCAGTGATCCGACGAGGTGGTGCTGGAGACGCCTGCGCGCGGCATCACGCTGACCAGCAAAGCGGCGATCGGGGCGAACTGCCGCGCCAGGTTCGGCGCCATGGCGGAGCTCGGAATCACCGCCCGGCACGCGCTTCGCCACCGCCGAGCAGGTGGCGGACGATTGCACGGTGCGCTTTCGCCTGACCCGGGAAGGCGTGGCGAATGCGCCGCTGCCCGCGGGCGGCCAGGTGGAGCTTCGTCTGTGCGCCTCTTTGCCACGCGCGACGGCCGCATCGCGCGGGGAACCGTCCATGAGGGCTGGCGCCGCCGTCGGCCGAGATCCGGCCGGGCCTCGGGATTCACGCCGCAAGCGGCACGCAGGGCAGCCCCAGTGCGGCCGCGACCGCCGGATGCGTCACCGCACCGCCCTGCACGTTGACGCCGGCGGCAAGGTGCGGGTTCTCCGCCGTCGCGCGCTTCCAGCCCTTCTCGGCGATCTGCAGGGTGAAGGGCAGGGTCGCGTTGTTGAGCGCGACCGCGCTGGTGCGCGCGACCGCCCCGGGCATGTTCGTCACGCAGTAATGCACCACGCCGTCCACCACATAGGTCGGCGCGGCATGGGTGGTGGGGCGGGAGGTTTCGAAGCAGCCGCCCTGATCGATCGCGACATCCACCATGACGCTGCCCGGACGCATGCGCGCGACTGTCTCCCGGCTGACGAGCCGCGGGGCGGCCGCCCCCGGCACCAGCACCGCGCCGATCACCAGGTCGGCGTCGAGCACGGTACGCTCCACCGCGTCGCGCGTGGCGAAGAGCGTGTCGACCATGCCGTTGAACTCGACATCGAGCGCATTGAGCACCCGCGGGTTGCGGTCGAGCACCGTGACATGGGCTCGCATGCCCGCGGCGATGCGTGCGGCGTTCGACCCGACCACGCCGCCGCCGATGATGGCGACGCGGCCCGAGGGCACTCCCGGCACGCCGGAGAGCAGGATGCCCGCGCCGCCGGCCTCCTTCTCCAGGCAGCGGGCACCGACCTGGACGGCCATGCGGCCGGCCACCTCGCTCATCGGCGCGAGCAGCGGCAGGCCGCCCTGCGCGTCGGTGACGGTCTCGTAGGCGATGGCGGTGCAGCCGGACTGCATCAGCCCGCGGGTCTGCTCCGGGTCGGGGGCGAGGTGCAGGTAGGTGAACAGCACCTGGTCGGGCTTCAGCCGCGCCCATTCGAAGGGCTGCGGTTCCTTCACCTTCACGATCAGCCCAGCCTCGGCGAAGACCGTCGCCGCGTCGGGGGCGATGCGCGCGCCGGCGGCGAGGTAAGCCTCGTCCGGGAAGCCGATGGCGGCGCCGGCGCCGGTCTCGACCACCACCTCGTGGCCCTGCAGCACCAGTTCCCGTACCGACCCGGGCACCAGGCCCACGCGGTACTCGTGGACCTTCACTTCCTTGGGTACGCCGACGCGCATGCTGGCCTCCTCTGGCTACTTCACCGGCAGGAAGATGAACCCGACCGCGGCGGCGAGACAGACCGCCGCGGCCGCGAAGTTCCAACGCAGGGGCTCGCCCAGGAACAGCACGCTGAAGCCGGCGAAGACCGACAGCGCGATCACTTCCTGCATGACCTTGAGCTGCTGGCCCGTGAAGGCGCCCGCCGTGAAGCCGATGCGGTTGGCCGGCACCGCGAGGCAGTATTCCAGCAGCGCGATGCCCCAGGAGACGACGATCGCGAGCCAGAGCGGCCAGTGCGGCGCCTTGAGATGCCCGTACCAGGCGAAGGTCATCAGCACGTTGGACCCCAGCAGCAGCAGCGGGGTGGCGATCCAGGGGCTCATCCGGACGGGGTCTCCTTGGGCGGGGGCGGCGGCAGGTTCTTCAGCAGCCAGAGCATGATGCCCATGGCCGGCAGCGCCGCAGCCGTCGTGAGCAGGAAGAAGTTGGGCCAGCCCAGCATCTCCGCCAGCCAGCCGGAACTCGCGCCGAGCGTGCGAAGCGGCACGGCGGCGAGCGAGGACAGCAGCGCGTACTGTGTCGCGGTGAAGGAGCGGCTGGTCAGCGCCGAGAGGTAGGTCACGAAGGCCGCGTCGGCGAGGCCGTCGGTGAAGTTCTCGACCCCCACCTGGGCGAACAGCATGCGGATATCGTGGCCGGCATGGGCCAGCGCCACATACATCAGGTTGGACAGCATCTGCGTGATGCCGGTCAGGACCAGTGCCCGGCCGGTACCGATGCGCGCCACCAGCCAGCCGCCCGCCAGCGCCCCCAGCAGGGTCGCGAACAGGCCGAAGACCGAGGAGACCGAGGCCACCTCCAGCCTGCTGAAGCCAAGTTCCCGGTAGAAGGGCGCCGTCATGATGCCGGCCAGCGCCTCGCCCAGCTTGAACAGGGCGACGAAGGCAAGAATCGCGAACCAGTAGCGGCGCCTGAGGAAGTCGGCGAAAGGTTCAACGATGGCGACGCGCAGTCGGCCGGCCCAGTCGGGCGGCGCCTCGGGCGGCGCGCGCCCGGGTTCGGGGGCGGCGAGCACGGCGGCGAAGCCCACGCCGACCATCGCCGCGCAGGCGGCGAAGGCAAAGGACCAGCCACCGAATTCCGCCATCGCCAGCGCGCCGCCGCCGGCGGCGAGCAGCGCCGCGCGATAGCCCCAGACATAGCAGGCCAGGCCGTAGCCCTGTTCGCGCTCCTCCAGCACCTCGATGCGGTAGGCATCGATGACGATGTCCTGGCTGGCCGAAAGGAAGGCCACGGCCACGGCGACTGCCACCGTGACGGCGGCGTCCGCCCCCGGGTTGGTCAGCCCGAGCGCAAGGATGGCGAGCGCGAGGACCGGCTGGATCGAAGCGAGCCACCCCCGCCGTCGCCCCAGCGCCCGGAACAGCGGCGGTGCCGCGTGGTCGAGCACCGGGGCCCACAGGAACTTCAGCGAGTAGGCAAGGCCGATCAGCGCCGTCAGCCCGATCGCGCCGAGCGAGACGCCGGATTCCGAGAACCATTGGCGCAGCGTGAAGGCGGTCAGCGGCAGCGGAAGGCCGGCGGAGAAGCCGAGCGCCAACAACACCAGGAAGCGGCGGTCGCGCCAGCGGGGCAGGGCCGAATCGGACATGGCCGGCAGGCTGGCAGAAGCCCCGCCGCCCGGCCAGCGCGCCGACCCTTGCGGCAGCGCGGCACGCCTGGGCAGTATCGCCGCAGGAACGAGGCCTGAAGGGGACCGCATGGAACAGCTGATCGCACGTGTGAAGGGGATGATCCTGTCCCCGGCAGAGGAGTGGCGCACCATCCAGCGGGAGCCGGTCGAGCTCCTGCCGCTCTTCACCCGCTACGTCATGATCCTCGCGGCGATCCCGGCGGTGGCCGGGATGCTGATGATGATGATGTTCGGCTTCTTCTTCACCGCGATCAGCGGCGCGATCGTGGGCTATATCCTTTCGGTCGCCAGCGTCTTCGTGACGGCGAAGATCATCGAGATCCTGGCGCCGAATTTCGGCGGCCCGCAGGATGGGGATGCGGCGCTGAAGCTCGCCGCTTTTGCGCCGACCGCAGCCTGGGTGGCGGGGGCGGCGATCATCATCCCGATCCTTGGCGGGTTGGTCGCGCTCGCGGGGGCGATCTACGCGCTCTATACGCTCTATATCGGCGTGCCGACGGTGATGCGCGTGCCGCAGGAGAAGGCACTGACCTTCACGCTGGCGGTGATCGGCGTCGCCATCGTGGTGAACATCGCTGTTCGGCTGCTGACGGGGGTCTTCATCTAGAAGACTGTTCCGAGAGGGGCGCCGCCCCTCTCGGGCTCTCCCTGCCAAAGGCCGAAAGGCCTTTGGAAACCGATATTTGAGTCACCGCGGGTTCAGGGGACCGTGTCGCCTGGTGGGGGAGCTTGAGGGAGCGACGCCCCCTCAAACCGCAGCCTGATCAGGCCTTGTCATCCGGCCAGAAGCTGCGGGAGACGATTCCCGCCACCACCGCGCCGGCGATCGGCGCGACCCAGAACAGCCAGAGCTGCTGCAGCGCCCACCCGCCGACGACCAGGGCCGGCCCCGTGCTACGTGCCGGGTTTACCGAGGTCTGGGTGACCGGGATGCTGATCAGGTGGATCAGCGTCAGGCCGAGCCCGATCGCGATCGGCGCGAAGCCCGCCGGCGCCTTCGAATGCGTCGCGCCCAGGATGATGATCAGGAAGAAGAAGGTCATCACGAACTCGGTGACCAGCGCCGCGTTCATGCTGTACTTGCCGATGGAATGGTCGCCGAAGCCGTTGGCGGCGAATCCGCCGACCTCGAAGCCCGCCTTGCCGCTGGCGATGACATAGAGGATCCCCGCCCCCGCAATGGCGCCGAGCACCTGCACGATGATGTAGGGCACTGCCTCTCCGGCCGAGAAGCGTCCGCCTGCCACCAGGCCGAGCGTGACCGCCGGGTTGAGATGGCAGCCCGAGACATGCCCGATCGCGAAGGCCATGGTCAGCACGGTGAGGCCGAAGGCGAAGGACACGCCGAGCAGCCCGATGCCCACATCCGGAAAGGCGGCCGCCAGGACCGCCGAGCCGCAGCCCCCGAGCACGAGCCAGAGCGTGCCGAGAAATTCGGCGGCGAGTTTTGGTGCCATGCGACTGCTCTCCGTTTTGATTGCAACGTCGCAATGTTAGCGCCGTCGCATGACGGTTCGGCAAGCCCTGGGGAGCGTGGCCGGCATGGACGCCACATTCTGGTACGCCGGGTCTCGCTGTTGGAGGCAGGCATCCCGCGGCTGATGGCGTCGGTGCGCGCGCCGGTGATGAGAACGATGGCGGCTGACGGACGATCGCGGCCGCGGGCGGAGGATCGGGCACGTCCGCCGGCTCGGCACTCCTCCTGTGTCCAAGCGACCCAAGGCTCGCCGCGGCAACAGGCCGCGAACCCCCAGGCTAGCGCGGTTTCCGTTCGCCTTGGCACACGGCAACCGCTCCAGCCTTCTGTTTTCGCGAGCATCTTTGCCCGATCAGTGACTCCACCTGATCGGGATCTGCTCTAGGAGCCGCGGCCGCGCGAAACCATCAGGCGGCGACCGGACGTCCCCATCTCGCCAGCACCGGTCAACCCCAGGTGTTCTGGGGGCTTCGGGGAGTATCACCAAAGATGACCGGCGGCGGAAGGCGGGCATCTTCAAGGCGATCGAGAAAGTCCGCGTACCACGCAAGAGCATTCCCGAGCCCGCGAAGAATGAGCCAGAGTCCCAATACGCCGACCAGCATGTAGGTCGCGACCATCGAAAAGGCCATTTTAGCTTCCCCTCGCGCATTCTGCGCGGCGCAAACGATGCAGGGGCTGCCGGACCGTGCCGGCCCGCCCCACGCCAACGATGATCGGGGAAAATGCTTACTATTCCGTGAGCGGTGGCGCGCGCGCTTCAGGATGGTGGCGCGTGGTCGCGGATGTCCGGCGGGTGGCTTGGTCGGACGTACAGGGCGAGCCTCGCGATGGCGACCGCTGCACCTGCGGTGGTTGGCGCTGGCAGGCCTCGGCGCCGATCCTGGAAGGTTGGGCTTCCACGACGTACCAGCCTCAGCCATATCGACGGCGAGTACCTGTGTCCGTCGCCCGACGGGACGCTTTGGACCTACGACTCGTTCGCGGGCGCGTGGGACAAGAACGTCGCCCGCGCCAACATCCGACTTGCACGTCGCCTCATGAAGGCGAACCCCCTTCCGTCTCGTCGCCGTAAGCAGGCGCGCGAAACAGCGAAGATGGAAATCCGCAAGCGCCTGATCATCGGGCTTCAGCGGCGCGACCTCCGGAGGACCGGCATGGTCGAACTGGCACTCTCGGGCGTCCCCGATCACCAGATCGCGTCCCTGTCCGGACACAGCATCGAAACGACCAAGCGGATTCTCGACACCTACATCCCGAGGCGCTCGGAACTCGCCCTTGCGGCCGTCGAGCAGTGGGAGGCCAGCGGAGGCACCGGGAAGGTGATCGCCCTTCACACCCTGCCGGTCCAGCGTTCCTTGGAGGCCGCCATCGAACGGGTGGTGAATGCCTCTGCAAACCGGACTGCAAACCCCAGCCGGGGCGCAAACCGGAAAAAGGCCGTAAGTCCTTGAAAAAATGGTGCCGGCACGCGGATTTGAACCGCGGACCTACTGATTACGAATCAGTTGCTCTACCACTGAGCTATGCCGGCCCCTGCCGCCGTGCATCCCTGCACGATCCGGGCGGCGCCTTCTACCCGTCAGGGCGCCCACCCGCAACCGGGTTTCATCCCCAGGCCCCCCGCCCCGTGCTAAGTCATGCGCCGCCATGCGCCGCCGCATCCTTCTCCTGGTCCTCCTGGCCGTCGCCGCGGGCGCCGCCTGGGTCTGGTGGGCGCTGCCGCCGGCCGTCTCCATCGCCCTGGCGACCAGCGGCCCGGCACTGCGCGCCATCTATGCCACCGGCAGCGTGGAACCGGTCACCTGGGCCAAGGTCGGCCCGGCCGTCCGTGCCCGCATCACCGAGGTCCTGGTCGAAGAAGGCCGGCGCGTCACCGCCGGCCAGGCCATGGCCCGCCTCGACGACCGGGAAGCCCAGCACCGCGCCGTGGAAGCCGAGGCCCGCGCCCGCTTCGCGGAGGAGGAACTCACCCGCATCCGCACCCTGGTCACGCGCGACGTCGCCTCCCGTTCCGCCCTCGACCGAGCGGAGGCCGAGGCCCGCGCAGTCCGCGCCGCCGCCGAGGCCGCGCAGCGCCGCCTCGACGACTACGTCGTCCGCGCGCCCTCCGACGGTCTGGTGCTCCGCCGCGATGCCGAGGTGGGAGAGGTGGTCGACACTCCCGCCGCCCTGTTCTGGATCGGCGAGCCCCGCCCGCTGCGCATCACCGCCGAAGTGGACGAGGAAGACATAGCCCAGGTGCGCGAAGGCCAGCGCGTGCTGCTGCGTGCCGACGCCTTCCCCGGCCGCGTCCTGACTGCGACCGTCGCCCAGATCACCCCCAAGGGCGATGCGTCGCGCAAGGCCTACCGCGTCCGCCTGGCCCTGCCTGACGACACTCCGCTGATGATCGGCATGACGGTCGAGGCGAACATCGTCCTGCGGGAAACCGACGATGCCGTGCTGATCCCGCCCGCCGCCATCCGCGACGGCCGCGTCTTCGTCGTGCGGCAGGAGACGGTCGAATCCCGCACGGTCGAGCTGGGCGTGCAGGGACCCCGCGCCGTCGAGATCCTGCGCGGCCTGGTCCGTGGCGAAGCGGTCGTTCTCAACCCTCCGGCCGGGCTCTCCAGCGGGCAGGCGGTGCGGCTGCGGCCGTGATGGGCATGGCGCCGTGAAGCTGATCCTCGACCTCGCGCGCGGCATGCTCTCACGCCGCCGGCGGCAGACGCTGGTCAGCGTGCTCGGCGTCGCGCTCGGCGTGGCCTTCTTCATCGCCATCGCCTCGCTGATGCGCGGCTTCCAGACCTACTTCATCCAGCAGGTCATCGACGTGCAGCCGCACATCGTCATCAAGGACGAAACCCGCACGCCCCTGCCCCAGGCGGCCGAAATGGCGGTGACGGACGGCGCCGTCTCGGTGAACGGCGTCAAGCCACGGGACCGCGTGCGCGGCATTCGCGCCTCGGGCGACAAGCTCGCCATCCTCGAAGCCATCCCGGGCGCGGCCGCGGCACCGATCCTCACCGGATCGGCCCTGCTGCGCTATGGCGCGCGCGATGTCACGGTCACCATCACCGGCATCGACCCGCCGCGCTACCGCCGTGTCGCCAATCTCGAGAAGGACCTCATCCGCGGCAGCCTCGAGGACCTGCGCTCCGCCGCCAATGGCCTGATCATCGGCGATACGCTGGCACAGCGGCTCGGCGTGCAGCTCGGCGATACGGTGATCGCCGTCTCGCCGCGCGGCGTGTCGCTGCAGATGAAGATCGTCGGCATCTTCCACACCGGCATCGTCACGCTGGACCAGACGACCGGATATGCGCTGCTCAAGGTCAACCAGGTGCTGCAGGACCGGCCCAACGTCGTGAACCAGATCCTGCTGCGGCTGGCGGACGTGACGCAGGCCGAACCGCTCGCCCGCCAGATCGAGGCGCGCTTCGGCGACCGCACCGAAAGCTGGGAGGAGCAGAACGCCAACATCCTCACGGTCTTCGTCATCCAGAACGCCATCATGTACAGCGTGACCGGCGCGATCCTGCTGGTCGCCGCCTTCGGCATCTACAACATCATCTCCACCGTGGTGTTCGAGAAGACGCGCGACATCGCCATCCTGAAATCGCTCGGCTTCACGGAAGGGGACATCCAGCGGCTGTTTCTCGTGCAGGGGATCATCGCCGGGGTCCTCGGGGCGGCGCTCGGCTGTGTGCTCGGGCAACTGATGATCGAAGGGCTCGCGCAGGTGCGCTTCCAGACCGAGACGCCCGCCGGCAACGACCGCTTCCTGCTGGCGCGGGACTGGCGGATCTTCGCGGTGGCGTCGTTTTTCGCGGTGGCGTCGGCGGCGCTGGCCGCGGTGATTCCGGCTCGGCGGGCGGCGCGGCTCGATCCGGTGCAGGTCGTCAGGGGGGCAGCGTGAAGGAAGGTCGGGGGAGTGAACTCCCCCGATCCCCCTCCTTTCTTTGGCCGTTGGGAACTGACGTCGGAGGCCGGCACCAGGTGACAGGGAAGGGAGGGGGTTCGGGGGAGGTTCCCCTCCCCCGACCTTCCCCATGACCCTCCTCTCGGCCGAGGGCGTGACCAAGCGCCTTGCGGAAGGTGTCACCCTGGTCAGCGACATCTCCCTGTCCATCGAGGGCGGCGAGTTCGTCGCCATCACCGGCCCTTCGGGTTCGGGGAAATCCTCGCTGCTCTACCTGCTCGGCCTGCTGGACCGGCCGAGCGAAGGGCGCGTGCTGCTGGAAGGCCGTGACACCGCGGCGCTGCCGGCGCCGGAGCTCGCGGCACTGCGCCTCGCGCGGCTCGGCTTCGTCTTCCAGTTCCACTTCCTGCTGCCGGAGTTCTCGGCCCTCGACAACGTGCTGATCCCGATCCGCCGGCGCGGCGCGCTGAAACCAGCGGCGGCGGAGGCGCGCGCCATGGCGCTGCTCGATGCCCTGGGCCTGGCGGAGGCCGCGGCGAAGCTGCCGGAGCAGCTCTCGGGCGGCATGCGCCAGCGCGTCGCCATCGCCCGCGCCCTCGCCAACGACCCCGCGCTGCTGCTCGCCGACGAGCCGACGGGCAATCTCGACACCAGGAATGCCGCGGCGGTCTTCGACATCTTCGCCCGCCTGGCGCGGGAGGACGGGCGCGCCGTGGTGGTCGTGACGCACGACGCGGAACTGGCGCGGCGCACCACGCGGCGGATCCACCTGGTCGATGGCCGGATCGTCAGCGACGAATGCGGCTGAAGCTCAGCGCCCCTTCGAGAACGTCCGGCACCGGCCCGCACCCCTTCCCGGCCGCCCGACGACAGCATCCTGAAAGGGTGGCCAGGTGGGCGTGCGGGCCGGTGCCGGACACGAGCATGCGCCGAATGGCGCATTCTCGAACGGGCTCTCAACCCTTCGCCGTCGCCGCCAGGATCCCGCCGCCCACCACCAGCACCGCCGCGGCGCCGGTACGCCAGTCGAGCACCCCTTCCCCCGCGACCACCAGCAGCAGCGTGGAGGCGACCGGCACCGCATAGGCAAGCGTGCCGAGCAGCCGCGGATCGCCCCGCTTCATCCCCGCATCCCACAGGAAGAACGCCGCGCCGAGCGGTCCCGCGCCGAGCGCCAGAACCGATGCCCATTGCCGCGCATCGGGTACCACTGTCGTCTCGAAGGCCAGATGCGCGACGCCGGCCAGCACCGCCGTCGCCAGGCAGAAGCCGGCGAGAGCTTCGGTCGGCACCGCCGCCATGCGCTTCGATGTCACCGAATAGACCGCCCAGACCACCGCGCAGCCGAGCGCGCAAGCGAAGCCAAGCGCCGCTCCGGCCGGAAAGGACGCGCCGGCGCCGACCAGCAGCACGCAGCCCGCGAAGCCGAAGCCGACGCCCGCCAGGCGTTGCGGTCCGAGATGCAGCCCGAGCACCGGACCCGAGAGCAGCACGATCAGCAATGGCCAGAGGTAGTTGAGCAGGTTGGCCTCGACCGGCGGTGCCAGGGCCAGCGCGGCGAAATAGAGCGCGTGGTAGCCGAACAGCCCGCCCACCCCATGGACCCAGGCCAGGCGACCCTGGCGCAACAGCTTGAGCCGCCCCTGCGCCGCCACGACGCCGAGTGCGAGCAGCCCGCCCACGGCGAATCCCAGCGTGGTGAGCTGCAGCGGCGGCAGGCCGCTCGCGGAGCGCGCCAGCAGGGCCAGGAATGCCCAGAGCAGCAGGGCGCCGGCCCCGGCGAGTGTGGCGGAAGTCATGGCGCGGGCGGGGATCCTGCGGTAAGGAATTCGAGAAAGGTCGGTGCGTTGCCTTGCCGGCCGCCCGTCATAGGACAGTTCATGTCCGGCGCGAAACCGCCGGGCAGCCCGGATTGGGGCAGGACAAACCACCCGCACCGGCGCCATCACCCGGGCGGCATTAAGGGGGAGGAGCGGGGCAGGATGCTCGGCTTCATCGTGCGCACCGTGATCATGGCGGTTGCGCTGTGGGTTGCGGTTTCCATCGTGCCGGGGCTGGAGGCGAGAGACTGGCGGACCCTGCTGCTCGCCGCCATCGTCCTCGGCATCGTCAATGCGACCATCCGGCCGGTCGCCCTGCTGTTCTCGATCCCCATCACCATCCTGACCTTCGGTCTCTTCGTGCTGGTGGTGAATGCCGGGATGCTGGCCCTGGTTGCCTGGCTGGTGCCGGCTTTCACCATCTCCGGTTTCTGGGCGGCGGCGTTGGGCGCGATCGTCGTGTCGCTCGTCTCGGCAGCGATCAATGGCGGGCTGACGACCGGCTGATGCCGGCCGGCTTTCGGTCAACCCGGTATCCGCGTTCGGGTCTTGCATGCAGCCGCCACACCTGCGCGGCGCGCCACGCTGCCGGCGCCGGCATCAGAACGGCGCCAGCGTGCCGGCCGGCGTGCAATCGGCGAGCGTGATGCCGTCGAGCGTCCGGTAGAAGGCCGCCTCCGCCCCCGCCAGCGCGCCCTTGAGCCGGCAGCGCGGCGTCAGACTGCAGGCGCCGCCATCGGCGCGGAAGCACTCGACGATCGCCTGGCCTTCTTCCATCCGCCGCACCACCGCGCCGATGCTGATGCGCTCGGGCGGCAGCGCCAGCGTGACGCCGCCCTGCGCGCCGCGCAGCGTGCGCACCAGCCCGGCGGCGGAGAGCGACTGCACGACCTTGTGCAGATGGTTGCGCGACAGGCCGAGTTCGCGCGCCAGCACCTCGGTCGAGAGGCGCCGTTCCGGCTCGGCGGCCAGGCGCATCAGCGCCCGCAGGGCGAAATCGGTGGCGGCGAGAAGGCGCATCGGGATGGATCCTGAATTGGTATTGACGATACCAGAAACGCAGGGCAGCTTAATTGGTATTGGAGATACCAATATGCAGCCCAGCGCCCCCATCCCCGAAGGCGCGGCCCGCCGCGCCGCGCTCTCCGCCGAGATCGCCGCTGCGACCGGCCTGAGCGACGCCGGCATCACCGCCCTGCTGCGCGACTTCTACGCCCGCGCCCGTGCCGACGACCTGCTCGGCCCCGTCTTCGCCCGCGTCGCGCACTGGGACGACCACATCGCGAAGGTCAGCGATTTCTGGTCCTCGGTCGCGCTGATGACCGGGCGCTACCACGGCCAGCCGATGCGCGCGCATTTCGGCCTCGGCCTGACGCCGGCGCATTTCGCCCGCTGGCTCGCGCTGTTCTCCGCCACCGTCGCCGAGCATTGCACCGAAGCCGGCGCCGCGCTGCTCACCGCCCGTGCCCGCACCATCGCCAGCAGCCTGGAAATGGGCATCGCCGTCGCCGATGGCGTGCTGCCCACGCGCCATACGCCACCTCAGCGCCCCGCATCGGGCGGGGCAGGAGCCGACGCATGATCCCCACCGCATCCCAGGGCCTCGCCGGGCGCACCCTGTCCGACATCGCCGCCAGCCTGCCCGGCGCCACCGCGGTCTTCCGCGCGCGCAAGATGGATTTCTGCTGCGGCGGCGGCGTGCCGCTCGCCGAGGCCGCTGCGGCCAAGGGCCTCGACCTCGCGGCGCTGGAGACGGAACTCGCCGCCCTCGACGGCAATGCCGCCCCGGCGGACGCCGATCTCCCGACCGAGACGCTGATCGGCCGCATCCTCGAACGCTACCACGCCGTCCATCGTCGGGAGTTGCCGGAACTCGTCCGCCTCGCCCGCCGCGTCGAGGCGGTGCACCGCGCCAATGCCGACGTCCCCGCGGGCCTCGCCGACCTGCTCGAAGAGATGGAGGCGGAGATGGCCAGCCACATGATGAAGGAGGAGCGCATCCTCTTCCCCATGATGCTCGCCGGACAAGGCGCCATGGCCGGCGGTCCGATCGCCGTCATGCGTCACGAGCACGACGACCACGGCGACCGGCTGGGGCGCATCCTCGCGCTGACCAGCGACGCGACCCCGCCCGAAGGCGCCTGCACCACCTGGCGCGCGCTCTATGCCGGCATCCGCAAGTTCGCGGAGGATCTGACGGAGCACGTGCACCTCGAGAACAACGTCCTGTTCCCGCGCTTCGCGTGACCCAATGATGACCGCTTCGGCGCCGGATTGAAGCCGGCGCCGCCTTCTGCGAGGGTTCCCGGGCCGCAAGCCCCGGGAACCCTCGCATGAGTACAGGACTGCTCGCCCTGCTGGACGACGTCGCCGCCATCGCCAAGGTGGCCGCGGCCTCCATCGACGACATCGCGCTCCATGCCGGCAAGGCAGGGAGCAAGGCCGCCGGCGTCGTGATCGACGACGCCGCGGTGACGCCCCGCTACGTCGTCGGCTTCGACGCCTCCCGCGAATTGCCGATCATCGGGCGCATCGCGCTCGGCTCGCTGCGCAACAAGCTGCTGATCCTGCTGCCCGCGGCCCTCGCGCTCTCGGCCTTCGCGCCCTGGGCGATCACGCCGCTGCTCGTCCTCGGCGGCATCTACCTCTGCTTCGAGGGCACCGAGAAGGTCGCCGAATGGCTCTTCCCCCACGCCGCGCAGGAGGACGCCCCCGCCGCAGCGCCGGCGAGCGCGCAGCACCTCGAGGACGCCAAGGTCGCCGGCGCGATCAAGACCGACTTCATCCTTTCGGCCGAGATCATGGCCATCACCCTCGCCTCCATGCCGGAGGCCGGCATCGGCACCCAGGCCGTGGTGCTGGCGCTGGTCGGCGTGGTGATCACCTTCCTCGTCTACGGCGTGGTCGCGATCATCGTGAAGGCGGACGACATCGGCGTGGCGCTGGCGCGGCGCGGCAACGGCGCGGCCCGGGCCGTCGGGAACAGCCTGGTGCGCGGCATGCCGGTGCTGCTGAAGGTCCTGTCCATCATCGGCACGGCAGCGATGATCTGGGTCGGCGGCGGCATCATCCTGCACGGGATGGAAGCCTTCGGCCTCGGCGCCCTGCCGCACCTGATCCACGACATCGCGGCGGCGGCCGGGCACGGCGCGCTCGAATGGATCATCGGCGCGACACTCGCGGGGGTGGTCGGCCTGATCGTGGGGGCGGCGACGATCCCGGTGGCGACGCGCCTCCTTGTCGGGAAGGGAGCGCATTGAGAGGGAAGGTCGGGGGGAGTTCCCTCCCCCCGATCCCCCCACCTTCTCCGGCACCTCCGCGCCGCCTGCGCCGGCGCGGCTATTTCGGGAAGAAGGGGTTCGCGGGCGTCTCCAGGCCCAGGTGGCCGCGCAGAGTCGTTGCGGTGTAGGCCGTGCGAAACAGGCCGCGACGCCGGAGCTCGGGCACCACCTCGTCCACGAAGCCGTCGAAGGCGCCGGGGAACCATGCGGGCAGGATGTTGAAGCCGTCTGCCGCGCCGGTCTCGAACCACTCCTGCAAGGTGTCGGCGATGTCGGCGACAGTGCCGGCTATCACCCAGTGGCCGCGCGCGGCACCGGTCAGGTTGTGCAGGTCGCGCCAGGTCATCTCCTCCCGCCGCGCCTTGGACAGCATCGCGCGCGCGAAGCCGTGGGAGGTGTCCGGCAAGGGCAGGTCCGGCACCTTCTCGTCGAGCGGGAAGCCCGAGACATCGACGCCGAGGCGCGAGGACAGCAGCGACGCAGCATTGGTCGAGGTGACGAAGGACTGCAGCCTGTCGAGCGTGTCGCGCGCCTCCTGCCGCGTCCTCCCCAGGATGGGCATGACACCGGGCAGCACCGCGATCTCCTCCGGCCGCCGCCCGTAGCGCGGCATGCGTGACTTCAGCGCGGCATAGGCGGCCTTCGCCTCATCGAGATCCTGCACCACCGAGAACACCACATCCGCGGTGCGCGCGGCGAGGTTCAGCCCGGGCTCGCTCGACCCCGCCTGCAGGATGATCGGCCGCCCCTGCGGGCAGCGGCCGATGTTGAGCGGGCCCTTCACGCGGAAGAACTCGCCCTCGTGGTCCAGGCTGCGGACCTTGGAGGCGTCGATGTAGCGGCCGGTGTCGCGCTCGGCGACGATCGCGCCGTCATCCCAGCAATCCCACAGGCCCATCACCACATCGACGAATTCCTCGGCGACACGGTAGCGCGCCTCATGCGGCGGATGCTCCCGCCCGAAATTCGGCGCCGCGCGCGGGTTGGAGCTCGTCACCGCGTTCCAGGCCGCGCGTCCGCTGCTCAGGTGGTCGAGCGAGGCGAAGAAGCGCGCGACGTTGTACGGCTCCTGGTAGGAGGTCGACATGGTCGCGCCGAGGCCGAGATGCGTCGTCGTCGCGGCGAGCGCCGAGAGCATGGTGATCGGCTCGAACCGCGCGGTGAAGGAGGGATGGTCGTTCACGCCCGCCTGCAGCCCGTCGCCAAGGAAGAGCAGATCGAAGCAGCCGCGCTCGGCGATGCGCGCGATGTGCTGGATGACAGGCAGCGACTGGAAGGAATCATAGGCGCCGGGCATCCGCCAACCGGCGATATGGTTGCCGGTGCCGAGCACGAACACGCCGAGATGCATCTGCCGCTGCGCCATCAATCCTCTCCGCTGCGAGCGCCCAGGGTGACCGCGGCGGCCGCAGTCGGCAAGTCGCGGTTCCTTCTCCGGAGCGACGCGGAATCTTAACCGGCCGTCACCTTGAGATCAGGCCGTCGGACCGGACACCTTCCCGGCCCGACGCCGCGCCGCCCCGCCGGCCCCGCCTGGAGGAATGCATGAGCACGACCTACCACGTCCTCGCCGCCGGCGATTTCAGCCAGAACTGGAGCGATTCCGGGCTCATCGCCGCGAATGACGACTGGAACGGCGTCGCCTCCATCGTCGGCTACCGCGGCGACG
Source organism: Neoroseomonas eburnea (assembly GCF_018129005.1). Classification (GTDB taxonomy): domain Bacteria; phylum Pseudomonadota; class Alphaproteobacteria; order Acetobacterales; family Acetobacteraceae; genus Neoroseomonas; species Neoroseomonas eburnea. The sequence continues at coordinate 66,468 of NZ_JAAEDL010000014.1, read as the reverse complement.
ACCTCACCACGGCGACCGGCGTCGATCCCCGGACGCTTCTCGGCGCGGATCCGCTGCAGGTCCTGGACGTCAACGCGAACCAGACCAATCCCTCCACCTACACGGCCGGCGGCCTCGCCGAGTTCGAACTTGCGGATCCGACCGTCGCGCTGAACGGCTCGGGTACGGCGGATGCCCCCTATCTCGTGCTCTTCCTCGATACCACGGCGCGCAGCGCGGTCACGCTGAGCTTCAACCTGCGCGACCTCGACGCTTCCACCGACAACGCCGTGCAGCAGGTCGCCGTGCAGTACCGCCTCGGGGAGGCCGGCAGCTGGACCGACCTGCCGTCCGCCTATGTCGCGGATGCGACCGCCGGCCCTTCCCTCGCCACGCTGGTCACGCCGGTCAGCGTCGTGCTGCCGACCGCGGCCGAGGACCAGGCCCAGGTGCAGGTCCGCATCATCACCACCAACGCCGCGGGCAATGACGAGTGGGTCGGCATCGACGACATCCTCGTCACCTCCACCGGCGTGCCGGTCGAAACCCTCTCGATCGCCGCCGGCGCCGACAACGCCGAGGGCGATGCCGGCACCACGGATTTCACCTTCACCGTCACCCGCGCAAACGGCGCGGGCGAGGCCGGCGCGAGCTGGACCGTCATCGCGCCGGGCGGCGCAGGTCAGGCTTCCGCCGACGACTTCGCCGGTCCGCTTGGCGGCACTGTCGCCTTCGCCGAAGGCGAGACCGAGAAGACCATCACCATCGCGGTCGCCGGCGACACCGAGGCCGAGGCGGATGAGGGCTTCACCGTCGTCCTGTCCGACCCGACCGGCGGTGCCGTGCTGGGCACGGCCAGCGCCGCCGGCACCATCCGCAACGATGACATCGCGGTCACGCGGATCAGCGAGGTGCAGGGCGCCGGCGACACCAGCACCATGGTCGGCCGGACCGTCACCATCGAGGCGATCGTCGTCGGCGACTTCCAGACCGGCGACGGCGACGCAACACGCAACCTGCGCGGCTTCTTCCTGCAGGAGGAGGACGCCGACGCCGATGGCAACGCCGCAACCTCCGAAGGCATCTTCGTCTTCGAGAACGCGCTGCTCGCCGATGTCGCGATCGGCGACAAGGTGCTCGTCACCGGCACCGTCAGCGAATACTTCGGCCTGACGCAGCTCAACGCCCAGTCCGTCACGGTCCTCGGCTCCGGCCATGAGCTGCCGACCGCCGCGGTCATCGAGCTGCCCGCCGCCGACGTCACGCTGAACCAGAACGGCGCCTGGCAGCCGGACCTCGAAGCCTTCGAGGGCATGCGCGTCACCATCCCGCAGACGCTGACGATCTCCGAGCAGTTCAACCTCGACCGCTCCAACGAGATCCGCCTCGTCGCCGGCGACCGGGAGACCTCCTTCACCCAGGACAACGACCCCTCGGTCGAGGGCTATGCCCAGCATCTGCAGGAGCTCGGCGCGCGCACCATCGTCTATGACGATGGGCAGAACGCGCAGAACCTGCCGATCGCCAACCTCGACGGATTCGGCCCTACCTACGATGCCACGACCGCGCCGCGCATCGGCGACCAGGTGACGGATCTCTCGGGCGTGCTGGACTACCAGTGGGCGGGCTTCTCCTCATCCGGCTCGACCTGGCGCATCCGCTCGACCGTCGATGGCGAGAACAGCTTCGACAGCGTCACCGAACGCCCCGAGACGCCGCCCGATGTCGGCGGCACGCTGCAGGTCGCTTCCTTCAACGTCCTGAACTTCTTCCCGACGCTGAACAGCAACCCCGGCGACGACAGCACGAACTCCGACCCGAGCGACAACACGGCCCTCGGCCTCGACTCCCGCGGCGCCAACAGCGCCGCCGAATACGAGCGCCAGTTCGAGAAGCTGCTGACCACCCTCTCCGCGATCGATGCGGAGGTCATCGGCCTGATCGAGCTCGAGAACGACTTCCTGGAAGGCGCCCCGGGCAACGCGATCGAAACCATCGTCAACGGCCTCAACGCGCTGGAAGGCGCCGAGGTCTGGTCCTGGGTCAACCCGGACACGCGCTTCCTCGGCGGCGACGCCATCGCGGTCGGCATGATCTACCGGAATGACGCGGTGCGCCTCGCCGAGGGCACGACCGTCGCGACCCTCGACGATTCCGACCTCGCCGGCCTCGGTCTTCAGCATCTGATCGACGACAGCACGGTGGGCGGCGTCTTCAACGGGCTCAACACCAGCCGCGTGCCGCTCGCCGCCACCTTCGAGCATCTCGACAGCGGCGAGACCTTCACCGTCGCCGTCAACCACTTCAAGTCCAAGAGCGGCACCGGCACCGGGGCCGATGCCGATGCGCTCGACGGCCAGGGCAACTGGACCCAGCAGCGCGAGTTCGCCGCCACCGCCCTCGCCGAATGGCTCGACACCGACCCGACCGGCTCGGGCGACGAGGATGTGCTGATCATCGGCGACCTCAACGCCTATGCGCGGGAGGACGCGATCGGCATCCTCGAGGATGCGGGCTACGTGAACCTCGAACAGCCGGGCGACCACTCCTACGTCTTCGACGGGCAGACCGGCTCGCTCGACCACGTGCTCGCCTCGGGCTCGCTGCTCGACCGTGTCACCGGCGCGGAGCCCTGGAGCATCAACGCCGATGAGGCGGATGCGCTCGACTACAATACCGATTTCGGTCGCGATCCCGCCATCTTCGACGGCGGCACGCCCTACCGCACCTCCGACCACGACCCGCTGCTGGTGGGGCTTGACCTGCGGCCCGCCGAGGCGATCGAATTCGCCCTCGCCGCGGGCCGCCTCGACTCCACCGCCCTGCTCTACCGGAACACGGCGGTGGTCGGCGTGCAGGACAGCGCCGACCTGGACGACAGCACCGGCGCCGATCTCGGGCGCTTCCTCCAGACCGACGGGGACGTCACCGTGCTCCGCGTCGAACTGGAGAACGGCCGGACCGTCGGCGGCTTCTTCGGCGCACAGGCGCGGCTGGACTGGCAGGAGCCGGGCGTGGCCACGCTGCGCGATGCCGGCATCCTCGGCGTGGACGGCGTGACGGTGACCGACTTCGTCGGCAGTGCGCTGACGGTGAAGGATTTCGCGACGGTCGACCTGACCCTGACGCGCAGCCAGGACCTGTCGCTCCGCCTCCAGGATGCCAGGCAGGCCACGATCGTGACCGGCGCCGGCGACGACACGATCCGCATCGATGGCGACACCGGCCTGGCCTGGCGCCCGTCGCGCTACGAGGTCGATGCCGGCGCCGGCGACGATCGCATCGTCCTGGACCTCGATGATTGCTGGTCCTGGGTCGGCTCGCTGGCTCGCACGACGCTCTCCGGCGGCGCGGGCGAGGACACCATCCACGGCGCTCGCTCCGCCGACACGATCGATGGCGGTGCCGGCGCCGACGACCTCTCGGGCCATGGCGGGCGCGATGTCTTCGTGCTGCGGGCCGGCGAGATCGACGGCGACGTCATCCGCGACTTCGACACCGCCCGTCACGCCCATGCGGACCGCGACCTGCTGCTTTTCGAAGGCTTCGCACCCGGCGCCGTGCTCGCGAATGCCGGCGGCGATCTCTGGACGATCGGGGGCGAGACCTTCGAGCTCTCGGGCGTGCTCTCTCTACGCGCGAGCGACTACGCCTTCGCCTGACGGCGCCCCTTCGGCGGTAGGACCCCCGCGGGCGCGGCACCGCGGGCGGTGCCGTGCCGCCCTGCCGGATGCCGAACCCGCGCCAGGCCGGCCGGCGGTCCCGCCCGCCAGGGCGGGGTGCCGCCGTCACCTCGCCTCAGCCCCCGGCAGCCAGACCCGGAAGGTGGTTCCGACGCCTTCCTCGCTCTCGATCGTCAGCGTCCCCCGGTGGCGGTTGACGATGTGCTTGACGATCGCGAGCCCGAGCCCCGTTCCGCCTGCCCGCCGGGACCGGCCCCTGTCCACGCGGTAGAAGCGTTCGGTCAGCCGGGGGATGTGCTCGCGTGGAATCCCCGGCCCGTCGTCGGCGACGGCCAGGTTCACGCCGGCGCGTCCGTCGGGCGCCGTGGCAGGCGCCACCGAGAGGCGGACATGGCCGCTGTCCCGCCCATGTCGGACCGCGTTCTCCAGCAGGTTGCGGATGACTTGCGCAAGCTGGTCGGCATCGGCCGGCTCGGCGGCGGCCGGCGCCACCTCCAGCTCGAGCCGCGCCTTCCGCGTTGCCAGGATCGGCGCCATGGCATCCGCCTCAGCCCGCGCCAGCGCCGCCACGTCGACGCGGCCAGAGGGTGCCTGGTGCTCCGTCAGCTCGATGCGCGAAAGGCCGAGAAGGTCGTCGATCAGCCGCCGCATGCGGTCGGACTGCTCGGCCATGATCTCGAGGAAGCGCTGCTGCGCCGCGGGGTCGTCGGCCGCGGGGCCGCGCAAGGTTTCGATGAAGCCGATCAGGCTGGCGAGCGGCGTGCGCAGCTCATGGCTCGCATTGGCCACGAAGTCCGCGCGCATGCGTTCGACGGCCCGTTCCCGCGTGCGGTCGGACAGCAGCACGATGACGCGCCCGCCATCGGCCAGCGGCGGGTCCATCGGGATGACCTGCGCGGCGATGTCGCGGGCCACCGGCACGGCCAAAGCGAGATCCGCCAGCGCCGGCGTGCCGGCCGCATAGGCGTGGTCCAGCGCCTCGGCGAGCGCGGGGTGGCGCAGCAGGGCCGCGGCATCGGCCGGGGCCGCGGCGGCCGGGGCAGGGCCGAGCATCTCCCGCGCTGCGCGGTTGGCGCGCAGCGGCACGCGCTCGGCGGAGAGCACCAGCAACGGGTCGGGCAGGGCTTCGATGATGGCGGCATCGGCACGGCGCAGCCGTTCGACCAGCGTCCCCCGTTCCTCCAGACTGCGCGCAAGGCGCGTGACGTCGTCCGCCACCTGCTGCACAGACGGCATCAGCGGCCGGCCGGTCGGGCTCGGCACCGCGCCGCCGGACGCCGCGGCGCGGATTTGCAGTGCCAGCCGCCCGAGATGGCCGAGCCAGAGCCGCGCCACCACCGCGCCGCTGGCCAGCGTCACGCCCAGCGCGACGAAGCCCGGCCGCGGCGCGACGGCGCCGGTCGCCATCATCGCCAGCAGCACAGCGGAAGGCGGGCCGGCGACAAGCAGGCTCGAGCGCAACCACGCGCCGGCGGCCGGCCGTTCCCCCAGCACGGCGAAAGTCAGGATCCGGCGGTGCCGGGCACCGGTGCGCGTTCGACCATCCGCGCCTCGCCGCTCGGTTCGATGGCGAAGAGCGCCAAGCCGCGCTGTACCTGGCCTTCGGGCTGCAGCCGCACGGGGCCGTCCACGCCGTCGAAAACCTCCCCGGTATTGGGGCCAGCCTGGCCGCGCGGGGTGAGCACCACGCGCGCGGCGACGCCGGCTGCATCGTAGGCGACGCCGGCGAGGCGCGGCGGGCGTTCCCCGAAGGCGCCCTCGTAGCGGGAGTCGAAGCTCGCGCGGCTGCGTGGGTCCGGCGCGGCGAAGAGCGCCCCGTGCAGCGCCGGCTCCTGCCCGAGCGTCGCATCCTGTGCCCAAAGCGCATGGCCGAGGATGCGCGGGGCCGGGGTCGCGGCGGCCGCGATGCCCCCGGCCACCCCCCGCGCCAGCGCGCCTGTGCTGCCGATCAGCACCGCATCGACCCCACCCGAGGCGCGGCCCATGAGGTCCTGCGCCACGCTCGATCCGTTCGCGCGCACCGGGTGCATCACCATCACCGGGTCCGGCAGCCCCCATTCCGAGGTCATGTGCCGCATCGCCGTCGCCAGGGCGCGGCCGAAGGCGTCGTCCGGCGCGGCAAGGGCGAAGCGCTGCGCGCCGCCCGCCATTGCCGCCCCCATGGCGCGCCGCACCTGCTGCGCGGGCGTGACGCCGAGCGTCCAGACACCCGGCCCGGACTGCGCCGCGTCGTTGGTGAAGGCAAGGATGGGAATGCGCGCCGCCCGCGCGGGCGTCGAGGCGGCCGAGGTTTCCGCCGCGGTCAGCGGCCCGACGATCACGCGCGCGCCCTGACCGGCGGCGCGCCGTGCCGCCGCGGCCGCGCCCGAGGTGGTGCCGCCGGTGTCCATCGGCAGGAAATCGACCGAGCGGTTGCCGCGCTCGAACAGCGCGAGCTCCGCAGCCTGCTGCATGGCGGCGCCAAGCGGTGCCTGCGGGCCGGTCAGCGGCAGCAGCAGCGCGATCCGGTTGCGCGGCGGCTCCTGCAGCGGCCCGGCCGTCATCGGCCCGGAGGCTTGCGGGCCACATGCCGCGAGGCCCACAAGGGCACCGAGCATCAGCACGGGAAGACGGCGTGGTAGGCGTAGGCGAGGCAGAAGGGACACGGTCCGTGGATCCTCCCGGTGGTCCGGCGACGCCGGGCCTTGTGCTCGTCGCGACGCCGATCGGCAACCTCGGCGACCTCTCGCCGCGGGCGCTGGCGGCGCTCAGGGACGCCGACGCCGTGCTGTGCGAGGACAGCAGAGTGACCGGCGGCCTGCTCGCGCGCCAGGGCATCGCGGCAACCATGATCCCCTTGCACGATCACAATGAGGCGGCGCAAGCCCCGAGGCTGGTCGAACGCATGAAGTCGGGCGAACGCTTCGCGCTGGTCTCGGATGCCGGCACGCCGCTGGTCAGCGACCCGGGCTATCGGCTGGTGCGCGCGGCGATCGAAGCGGGTGTCGCGGTGTCCGCCGTGCCCGGGCCGAATGCGGCGGTCACCGCGCTGGCGCTGTCCGGCCTGCCGCCGCACCCTTTCCTGTTCCTCGGCTTCCTGCCGGCCAAGGCCGGGCCGCGTGCGGCGGAACTGGCGCGGCTGCGCGCGGTCGAGCGCGCCGGCCTGTCCGCCACGCTGGTCTTCTTCGAGGCACCGCACCGGCTGGGCGAGGCACTCGCCGCCATGGCCGGGGCCTTCGGCCCCGACCGCCCCGCCGCCGTGGCGCGGGAGATGACGAAGCGCTTCGAGGAGGTGCGGCGGGGAAGGCTCGCCGATCTCGCCACGCACTACGCCACGGCCGAGGCTCGGGGCGAGATCTGCGTGGTGGTCGGCCCGGCGCCGGAGGAGACGGCCGGCGAGGGCGAGCTCGACGAGCGCCTGCGCGATGCCCTCGCGGCCGGGATGAGCCTGCGCGACGCCGCGGCCAGCGTCGCCGCCGCGACAGGCCTGCGGAGGCGGGAGGTCTATGCCCGCGCCCTGGCGCTGGCAGGCGAAGCGGAGCGCGGTTGAGCGACCACGACTGCCGCTGCCACGCCTCGGCCAAAGTCGGAGATGCGGGGGAGGAGAACCTCCCCCGCTCCCCCTCCCTTCCTTGGCATTTGGAGACTGACGGCCGCAGCCGGCACCAGGTGACAGAAAAGGGAGGGGATCCGGGGGAAGTTCTCCTCCCCCGACCTTCTACTCGGCCCTCGGCACCATCCGCCCGATCCGCCGCCCACCGAAGATATGCACGTGGAAATGCGGCACTTCCTGCCCGCCATCCTCGCCCATGTTGGTGAGCACGCGGTAGCCGGCGCCTTCCAGCCCGAGGTCCTTCGCGACCTTCCCGACCGCGCGCCAGAACCCGGCGATCTCGGCTTCCGATGCGCTGGCGCTGAAATCCGCGAGCGACACGTAGCGCCCCTTCGGGATCACCAGCACATGGACCGGCGTCTGCGGGTTGATGTCGCGGAAGGCGAGGGCGTGATCGTCCTCGTGCACCTTCGTCGCCGGGATCTCGCCGCGGAGGATGCGGGCGAAGACGTTGGAATCGTCATAGGGGGGCAGTCCGGTCACGGACATGGCGGGGCTCCTGGTTCGGGTGCCGCATCCTGTCGCGCCACGCCGAAGGCGCAAGCGTGGCGAACCTCGCTGCGGGTGCGGCGGCAGGTTCGGCTTCGGCCCGGCCGCCGAACGCAGCGCGGAGCAGATCGGCAATGGCTGCCGCATCGGCCGGCCGCGCCTCGCGCAGGGCCGGCGGGGTCACGGCAATTTGCGCGTCCCGGCGGCACGGAGGATGCCCTGCGGGCGCGACGCCTTCTCGGCGATGCCGGAGATGCCCTGCCGCCGCGCAAGTTCGCCCCAGACCTCCTGCGGCCGGATGCCGGCATCCACCCAGACGACCACCAGGTGGTAGAGCAGGTCCGCGCTCTCGAGCACCGTTGCCTTGCGGTTGCCGATCGCGGCTTCGATCACGCACTCCACCGCTTCCTCGCCCAGCTTCTGCGCCACCTTGGCGGTGCCGCGGGCGATCAGCCGGGCGGAATGGGAGGTCATGGTGTCGCCCGACCGGCGCCGGTCCTCCACCACCTCCCACAGGCGGTCAAGGATGCCGGCCTCCGCCCCCTCGATCGCGGTGGTCAGCGGAGCAAGGATGCGCTTCTCCGCCTTGCGCAGGGTCTTCGGCGCCTTGGCCTTGGCGGTGGCGGGCGCCACCGGAAGGGTGCTGGGCAGCGGCAGCTTCGGCTTCTTCGCCACCGCCCTCTTCGCGGTCTTCACGGCGACGGCCTTCTTCTTCACGATCTTGGCCATCAGGCAGCCCTCATGTGTCGGGGGGCGTGGCGCACCGGCAGGCCGGCGGCCTCGAGCGCGGCCTTGGCGTCGGCAATGCGGAATTCCCCGTAGTGGAAGACGGATGCGGCGAGCAGCCCGGTTGCCCCGGCCCGCGCGCCTTCGACGAAGTGCCCGACCGTGCCGACGCCGCCGGAGGCCACGATGGGCAGGCGCGTGGCCGCGCGCACCGCGCGGGTCAGCGGCAGGTCGAAGCCCTGCTTCGTGCCGTCGCGGTCCATGGAGGTGAGCAGGATCTCGCCCGCACCCAGGCTTTCGACCCGCCTTGCCCATTCCACCGCGTCGATGCCGGTGCCACGGCGGCCGCCATGGGTGAAGACTTCCCACCCCTCGCCGGTCTCGCGCCTGCGGGTGTCGATCGCGACCACGATGGCCTGGCTGCCGAAGGCCTCGGCGGCGCGGCGCACCAGGTCGGGATCGCCGACCGCCGCCGAGTTGATCGAGACCTTGTCGGCACCGGCGAGCAGCAGGCGCCTGGCATCCTCCACGCTGCGCACGCCGCCGCCGACGGTCAGCGGGATGAAGACCTCCGCGGCCGTGCGGGAGACGACGTCGAGGATGGTGTCCCGGTTCTCGTGGCTGGCGGTGATATCGAGGAAGGTGACCTCGTCGGCGCCTTCGGCATCGTAGGCGCGGGCCTGCTCCACCGGGTCCCCGGCGTCGCGCAGCTCCACGAAGTTCACGCCTTTGACGACGCGGCCGTCCTTCACGTCGAGGCAGGGGATGACGCGCAGCGCAAGCACAGCGGCGGATGATCCTTTCACTTGTCCGGAAAACGGCGCCCGATCGCGGAGCACCGTTGGATCGAAACCGTCTCGGACGGAATGATGCCCGAGGTCAAGAGAAGCTATGTTGAGCGAAGGGAAGGTCAGATGCGCGGAATCGGCGGGCTCGGGGACGGGTTCGCATTCACCGAGGCGGAGATCGAACGCGGCACGGCCCGCTTCTGGTGGAGCGCGCGGCGGAAGGCAGCCTATCGCGCGGCGCTGGACCGGCAAGGTCGTAGGGAAAGCGCGGGCCAGCAGGACGGCGGTTGGGATGGCGGCTGGCGGCCCGACGACAACACGTTGACGCGTGGTGCCGCCGCCGGGGCCATCGCCACCCTACCCGAAGCGTTCGAGGACAAGCGCCACGCCGATGGCGGCGGCTCGCCGGCCGGCGATGTCGATACGGGCAGCAGTTCCGGCGGCACCAGCTCGGACAGCGGCGGCGGCAGCTCCGAATGACTACCTTGCCGCCGTCAGCGCAGCCCGCGGATCGATCCGCCCGTCATACAGCGCCCGGCCGATGATCGCGCCTTCGATCCCGGCGCCGGCCGCGCGCAGCGCGACCAGGTCCTCGACCCCCGCGACGCCGCCCGAGGCGATCACCGGCAGGCTCACCGCCCGCGCCAGCGCCGCTGTCGCCGCAACGTTCACCCCGCTCAGCATCCCGTCCCGGGCGATGTCGGTGTAGATCACCGCGGCAGCGCCGGACGCCTCCAGGCGCTGCGCGAGCTCGGTCGCGGAGACATCGCTCGTCTCCGCCCAGCCCTCGGTCGCGACCATGCCTTCCCGTGCGTCGATCCCGAGCGCCACCCGACCGGGAAACGCCTTGCACGCCGCCCGCGCGAAATCAGGATCCTTCACCGCCGCGCTGCCGAGGATGATCCGCGTCACCCCCGCCGTGAGCCATGCCTCGGCCACCGCCATGGTGCGGATGCCGCCGCCGAGCTGCACCTTCGCCCCCGGCACGGCGGCGAGGATACCGCGCACCGCCTCGGCATTCGCCGGCTTGCCGGCGAAGGCGCCGTCCAGGTCCACCACATGCACCCAGGAGAAGCCCGCCTCGACGAAGGCCCGCGCCTGCGCCGCCGGATCCTCGGCATAGATCGTCGCCTGGTCCATCTCCCCGCGCTTCAGCCGGACGACCTGTCCGCCCTTAAGGTCGATGGCGGGATAGAGCGTCAATGTCACGAAACCTGCCCCCAGCATGCCTGACCGCGCCAGAAGCGCCGGCTACAGCACCACGTCAAGGCTGGCGCGCGCGCCATACCGTGGCAGCATGGCGCTGTGACCAGCTCACCCGCCAACGCCTTCCTGCCGGGTCTGCGCGAGGCCCTCGGCGCCCCAGGCGTCGCGATGGCCGCGACCTTCCTCGCCTTCGGCGCAGCGGTCCGGGAGGCCGGGCTTTCCCCCGGCTGGGCCCTGCTCGCCTGCTGGGGAATCTACGGCATGCCCGGTCAACTCGTGCTGGTGCAGGCCGCGGCGACCGGATGGGCGGGCGGCATCGGCGCGGCGGTCATGGGCGCCGTTGCGGTGAACGCTCGCTTCCTTCCCATGGCGGTTTCGCTCACGCCCGTCCTCTCCGCGCGCCGCCGCCGTGCCCTGCTGCCCGCCGTCCCCTTCATCGCCGTGACACCCTGGGCCGCAGCCATGCGCGCCCTGCCGGCGGTGGATCGGCCCGCGCGGGTTTCCTGGTTCATCGGCTTCGGGCTGACCTCCTGGGTGGTGGCGGGCGCGGCCTCCCTGTCGGGCTTCTACGTCGCCGGTGCCTTGGGGGCTGACGCGCGCGCGGCCCTGCTCTTCGTCAATCCGCTCTACTACGCGCTCCTGCTGGCGGCCGACCTCGACAGGCCGGCTCCACGGCGGGCCGTGCTCTGCGGCGCGGCGGCGGCTTCGCTCGCCTTCGTCCTACCGGCCTCGATCGCACTGCTGGCGGCCGGGCTTGCCGGCGGCACGGTGGCCTTCCTGCTTGGACGAGGGCATGACGGCCGCTGACCTCGCACTTGCCCTGACGGCACTCGCCTGCCTGGGGCTGCGCCTTGCCGGCGTCTGGCTGGCCGGTGGGCTCACCAGCGAACACCCGGCCATCGCCTGGGCGACAGCGGTGGCGCAGGCGACCCTCGCAGCCTTCGTGACGCTGGCCATCGTCGCGCCAGCGGGGGCATTGGCCGAAGTGCCGCTCGCAGCACGGCTGGCAGGGCTCGCGGTCGGGATCGCGGCCTGCCTCGCGATGCATAGGCGGATGCTGCCGGCGCTGATGGCAGGGCTCGCGGCGATGGTGGTTGTCCGGGCGCTGCTGTAGAGGGAAGGCGCCGCGGGAGGGAACTCCCCCAGCACCCCCTCCTTCCTTCGGGACTCCGACCTCGGGGATGGCCTACGCCAACAGCGCACCGTGCTGGCGGAGGAACCCGAGCAGGGGCAGCAGCGGCAGGCCGAGGATGGCCGAGTGTTCGCCCTGCACGCGGTCGAAGAGCTGCACGCCGGGACCCTCCAGCCGATAGGCCCCGACGGATTGAGTCACATGCTCGGCTTCGGCCGCCAGATAGGCATCGAGGAAGGTCTCGGAGAAGACGCGCATCGTCAGTCGCGGGACGGCGACGTGCTGCCAGACCCGACCGCCATGACGATGGCAGACCACAGCGGTCACCAGATCATGCGGCCTGCCACGCAGCGCCCGCAGGTGCGACCGCGCTGCGGCGACATCCGCCGGTTTGTCGAACCAGGCCCCCTCGCAGACCAGCAACTGGTCGCAGCCGATCACCAGCGCCTCGGGGTCGCGCCGCCCGATGCGCTCCGCCTTGGCATCGGCCAGCATCAACGCGGCCTCGGCCGGCGGAATGCCCTCCGCCTGCGCAGCTTCCTTGATCGCGGACTCGTCCACCGCCGCCGGCCGCGCCTCGAAGCGCAGCCCCGCGCCCTCCAGCACGGAACGGCGGGCCGAGGACGCGGAAGCGAGGATGATCCGCGGGACCTCCGCCTGGATCACGGTCCACGCCCCGGCGTACCGAGCACCGCGGCGGCAGGATCCTCCGGCGTGTGCGTCGGCGCTCCGTCCTTCCGGCGCGCGTGCCATGCCTCCATCAGTTGCAGCACCGTCGCCGCCGTCTCCTCGATGCTGCGCCTCGTCACGTCGATCACCGGCCAGCCACGGGAGCTGCAGAGCCGCCGCGCGGCGATGATCTCCGCCTTCACCGCCTCCGGATCGATATAGTCGCTGGCGTCGTGCCGCACTCCGGCGGCGCCGATGATCTTCAAGCGGTGGCGGCGAATGTCGATCAGCGCATTCGCCTCGATGTGCAACCCGACGACAGGGCAGGGCGGATCCTCGAGGGCCGTCGGCAGGGCCGCCCCCGGTACGAGCGGCACGTTCGCAGCCTTGATGCCGCGGTTCGCCAGATAGAAGCAGGTCGGTGTCTTCGACGACCGCGAAACTCCCACCAGCACCACATCCGCGTCCCGGATGCCGAGCGTGCCTTGCCCGTCATCGTGCGACAGCACGTAGTGCATGGCATCGATGCGGCGGAAGTAGTCGGCGTCCATCACGTGCTGCGCCGCCCGCTTCTCCTTGGCGCGAGCGCCGATCGCGCCCTGCAGCAGGTCCATCACCGGATCGAGAGGAGAGAAGCACTGCACGCCGACCCGCCCGCAGGTCTCCTCCAGCGCCAGGCGCAGGCTGGAATCGACCAGGGTATAGAGCACGGGTCCGGGTTCGTGCTCGATCCCTTCCAGCACCCGATCGAGTTGCAGGCGCGACCGCACCAGCGACCACCGGTGGTGGATCACATGATGATTGTCGAAGCGCGCAAGCGTCGCCCGCGCGATCGAATTGAGCGTTTCCCCGGTGGAATCCGAGACGAGGTGGAGGTTGATCTGTCGCTGCGGCATCGCCGGGGAGAATAGCGTGAATCACTGTGGATGACGGGGACTGAATCCACGCGCCGACAGGCCAGCGGGGATGAAGGACCCGGATGTCCGCGGCCGGCCGGACCGGGGACGATCCGCCGGCACCCCACCGGGAAGCCGTGGACATCGCCGCGCGGCCAAGGCCCGCCGCGGTGTCTGTGATCACCGGGCCTGTGGACAACGCCGTGGGTCGGAGGAGGATGGACTGCGTCCCCGCCATCCACAGGCCCAACCCCTATCCCAGCCTTCCTTGAATCCTGAATCTTTGCGAGAGGGAGGGCCATGGACAGTGATCGCGCCGCCGTGCCGGCCAAGCCTCTCCTGCGAGCCCTGGGCGGAGAGGCGGTCTGGCCGCCCCCGGCCTGGCTGATGCGCCAGGCGGGCCGCTACCTGCCGGAATACCGGGAGATCCGCGCGCGCGCCGGGGACTTCGTCACGCTGTGCACGACGCCCGAGCTTGCCGCCGAGGTCACCTTGCAGCCCATCCGCCGCTATGGGATGGAGGGCGCGATCCTCTTTTCCGATATCCTGATGGTGCCCTGGGCGCTCGGGCAGCCGTTGCGCTTCGCGGAAGGCGAGGGCCCCTTGCTCGAACCGCTGCGCAGTGCGGAGGCGATCGCCGCGCTGGATCCGTCCCGTCTGGTCAGCCGTGTTGCGCCGATCCTGGAAACGGTCGCCCGTGTCCGCGAAGGCCTCGCGGCCGAGGCACCGCGCACGGCGCTGATCGGCTTCGCCGGCGGCTGCTTCACGGTTGCGTGCTACATGCTCGAAGGTCGCGGCAGCAAGGAATTCGCGGCTGCGCGAGGCCTCGCCTATGCCGATCCGCCGCTGTTCGGGCGGCTGATCCGCACCTTGCAGGAAGCGACGACGGAATACCTCGTCGCCCAGGTCGAAGCAGGTGCCGAGGCACTGATGATCTTCGATTCCTGGGCGGGCATGCTCTCCCCCGGGCAGTTCCGCCGCTGGGTGATCGAACCCACCGCTGCCATCGTCCGGACCCTGCGCCGACGTTGCCCCGGCGTTCCGCTGATCGGCTTCCCGCGCTTCGCTGGACCGCTGCTGGCCGACTATGCGGCGCGGGCCGGCATCGATGCCACGGCCATGGACACCGCCATGGATCCGCGCTGGGCGGCCCAGGCGGTGCCTCCGGCCATGGCGCTGCAGGGCAATCTCGACCCGCTGGCGCTCGTGGCCGGAGGAGCGGCATTGGAAGCCGAGACGCGCTCGATCCTCGCGGCGATGCGAGGAAGGCCCTACGTGTTCAACCTCGGGCACGGAATCGTACCGCAGACCCCGCCGGAACACGTGACGGCGCTGATGCGGATACTGCGCTCGGCCTAGAGCAGATCCCGATCAGGTGGAATCACCTGATCGGGCAAAGATGCTCGCGAAAACAAGAGGCTGGAGCGGTTGCCGTGAGGCAAGGTGCGCGGCAGCCGCTTCCAGCAAGGCGACGGAAGCGCGTCGGTGCGGCCGCGGCGAGGAGGTTCCGCCCGGCTCGGATCCTCGCCGCCAGGCTCCAAGAGGACCTTGGAAACCGAGATCTGCGTGGAACCCTGGAAAGAAGAGCAGCCCTGATCGGGGGTGCGCGAAGTTTCGAACTGCTCCCTTCGGCTGACACGGCGCAATAGCCGGTATGACGACCGAATTCCGCCGAAGGTGCAGGAAGCCGAGTTTCTTGCCGGGTGTTCGAGGGGGAGGGCCCCGACGGTTCACCCATCCTTCCCTGGAGCGAAGGGCGGCTGCAGCCAGAGCGCCTCCTTCACCTTGCTGCCGACGAAGGCGGCATGCGCCACCGCGCGTTCCTCCGGCACCAGGATCGGGCGAGGTGTCCAGCTCACGGTCTCCGCGGCCAGCACTGGCCCCGCCGTCCGGATGGACGCCGCCAGTTCGAGTCCTGGCTGCTTGCCTCCCATCAGTTCCAGGTAGACCTGTGCAAGCAGCCTGCAGTCCAGGATCGCATTGTGCGAACTGCGCATCGAGTTGTCGATGCCGAGGCGCCGGCACAGTGCGTCCAGGCTGTTGGGCATGCCGGGGTAGCGTTCCTTGGCGATGGCCAGGCTGTCGACCATGCGGGTCCGGTCGAGCGGCGGGCGGCCGGCGCGGGTCAGTTCCGCATCGAGGAAGCCGAAATCGAAGGGCGCATTGTGGGCGATGATCGGGGCATCACCGAGGAAGGCGAGCATGTCTTCCGCGATCTCGGAGAATTTCGGCTTGCCGGCCAGGTCGCCATTGGTGAAGCCGTGGACTCGGGTGGCCTCGGCGGGAATGTCGCGCTCCGGGTCGACCAGGCAGTGGAAGGTGGCGCCGGTCGGCAGCAGGTTGACCAACTCGACAGCGGCGACTTCGATGACACGGTCGCCCTGGGAAGGTTCCAGGCCCGTGGTTTCGGTGTCCAAGACGATCTGGCGCATGCGGCGAAGCTAGCAGGAAACGGGCCGGGGCTCTGCCCCCGGACGCCATCGGGGCCCGGAAAGCCTTCAACGGATTGGAGCGGCGCCGCGCAACCGCAGCACCAGCCGACGGATCGCCGCCTGGGCGAAGTACCGGCTGATTCCCGCCTGCACCACGTGGTCGGCCCGGCGGCGCTTCTCGCGGTCGGGCATCTGGCGGGCACGGATGGCGGCGAGGCGTTCCTCCGTCATGCCGCCGCGCTGCAGGACTCGCACGCGTTGCACGGCGGGCGGCGCGGAGACGACGACGACCTGGTCCACCCGCTTCTCGCCCCCTGTTTCGAACAGCAGGGGCACATCGAGGACCACGATGCGGCGCCTGGCTCGCCGCGCTGCGGCGAGGAAGCGGCGTTCCTCGTCGCGGACCAGCGGATGGACGATGCTTTCGAGGCGCTTGAGCGCGGCATCATTGCCGAGCACGGCGCGGCGCAGCACTTCCCGGTTGACCCGTCCCTGCGTCACGGCGCCGGGAAAGGCCGCGCCGATCGGTCCGACCGCGCGGCCACCCGGGGCCTGCAAGGCATGCACCGCGGCGTCGGCGTCGAAGACCGGCACGCCGAGGCGGCGGAAGGTGGCGGAAGCGGTGGACTTGCCCATTCCGATCCCGCCGGTGAGGCCGAGAACGATCATGCCGCGGTCTTCGGGATATCGGTGGCGACGGTGGCACGGAGCGCCGCATCGACGCGCGGGGCGACCCCGAACCAGGCTTCGAAGCCCGGCCGCGCCTGGTGCAGCAGCATGCCGAGCCCGTCCACCGCGCGCAGGCCATGTGCCCGCGCCGCGGCGAGCAGCGGCGTCTCGAGCGGCACGTAGACGATGTCCGCCACCACGGAAGATGCCGCGAGCGGCGCCAGGTCGATCGCGAGCGGCGGCTGCCCCTGCATGCCGAGGGAGGTGGTGTTCACTAGCAACGCCGCGCCGCCAAGCGGCGCCTCGGCGGCGACGTCGATCGCGCCGCCAAGGTCGCGTGCCAGCGCCTCGGCCCGCGCGACGCTTCGGTTGACGAGCGTCACGCGCGGGCAGCCGGCATCGAGCAGCGCCGCCGCGACCGCCCGTGCCGCCCCGCCGGCCCCGAGGAGCACGGCAGGCCCGTCGGCGGCGGACCATCCCGGCGCCTGCTCCCGCACGCTCTCCAGGAAGCCGAAGCCGTCGGTGTTGGAACCTTCGATGCGGCCATCGCGGAAAACCAGCGTGTTCACCGCGCCGGCGCGGAGGGCGGAGGCGTCCACTGCATCGCAGGCGTCGAAGGCCGCCTGCTTGTGCGGGATGGTGACGTTGGCACCGCGGAAGCCGAGATCGGCGAGTGCCTGGACCGCCGAGGCGAAGTGCTCGGGATGAACGGGGAGCGGCAGGTAGGCCCCATCGATGCCGAGGGTTTCGAGCCAATAGCCATGCAGGCGGGGCGAGCGGGAATGCGAGACGGGCCAGCCGAGAACCCCGGCAAGGCGCGCGTGACCGGTGAGCAGACGCATGTGCGCAGAAAGCCGCGTTGGCGCCGAGGATGCAAGATCGACCTCCGAGCCGCCGGTCCCACGCGTCCTTGACACGGCGAGACACTCGCGGTGGGGCGGCTGACAGGCTACCACCCGCATCATGCACCGCCCCACGGACGACGCCGGTCGGGCTTCGAGGCTAGGCTTCGATGCACTGGTCACACTCTCACAGGACCTGCTCGACAGCCACGGCCTGGCCGAGCAGGGTCGCGCGGTCGAGGCCGCTGCCCGTCTCGCGGTGGAACGCCTGCCGGGTGCGGCAATGGTTCGCGTCCAGTGGCGTGGCCCGCAGCCGGGTGCGGCCGCGCCGCCTTTGGTCACCATCTTTCCGCTGGGCAGCGCGGCGCCGGCGGTCGGCCCGCCTTGGCGCGCCGTCGCCGAATTCGCCGAGGCGCTGGTGCGCGATGCGCTGCGCGCGCTCGCGGAACGCCGCGGAGGCTGAAGGACCTCAAGCCGGCTTGGCTTCCGGCGGACCCGCGGTGACGATCCTGGTTCCGCGCGCAGCCGCCATACCAGCCCTGCAGGCGATACCTTCGCGCCGTGCCGCCGACACGGCAGCGAGGGCAGCGAGGTTCGACGGCATCACTCGGCCGGCAGCGGGCCGCGGTTGCGCTCGCCGGCGCGTTCCGGCGCCATGGCCCAGAGCTCGGGCTTCAGCTCCTCCTGCCGGTCCGGAAAGGCGAAAGCGCAGACCAGAGTGACGCCGGCCACCGCGGCGAGCACGAGCATGGCGACGGCGAGCGAGCCGGTCGCCTCGTGCAGGAAGCCGACCAGCGGGGAAGCGACCGCGGCGCCGAGGAAGCCGATGGTGAAGCGGATGGAATAGAGCTTGGCCCGCAGTTCCGGCGCCACGTAGCGGGCGGTCATCGTCTCGTTCACCGTCACCTGGCCGAAGACGCAGGCGGCGACCAGGCCAGCCACCGGCAGCACCGCCCAGCCGTCGAGGAAGGACAGCGCTATCAACCCCGGCACCACCGCCAGGCCGAGCGGCATGAAGACACGCTTGAGCGTGCGGCTGTCGATCATCCGCCCCACGGTGAACTGCGTCACGCCGCCGCAGATGGTGGCGAGGAAGGCCAGCAGCCCGACCACCGGCAGGAGATCCGGACTGTTCGCCAGCCGCTCCTCCATCAGCTTCGGGATCAGCAGGGTGTAGGCATTGAACACCAGCCCCGAGACCGCGGCGATGGCGAGCAGGATGGTCACCGCGCGGCGCACGACGGCGCGCGGGATCTCCGGGAAGGGGCGCGCACCGCCGCCGGCCTTCACGGCGTCGAATTCGGGCTCCCGCAGGTAGAGCAGGCCGACCAGGAAGCAGGCGACGCCGGGGGCGATGAAAGCCCAGCGCCAGCCGAAGGTCGCCGCGACGAAGGCGGTGACGATCGGTGCCGTCGCCACGCCGAGATTGCCGAACACGCCGTTGATGCCCATGGCGCGGCCGACGCGCTCGCCGGCGGCCTCCACCAGCACGGCGGTGCCGATCGGATGGTAGATGGCCGAAAAGCAGCCCATCAGCCCAAGCGCCACGCCAACCCCGGCGGGGCTGTCCATCAGCCCCGCCATCGCCATGAAGAAGCCGGTGCCGAGGAAGAAGGCCGACATCAGCGCCTTGCGCCCGAACTTCGCGGCGAGCCAGCCCATCGGCAGCGCGCCAAGGCCATAGGTGACGAACATCGCCGTCCCGAGTGCCAGGATCGGTCCATAGTCCGCGCCGAAGCGGTCGCGTTCCTGTGTCACCATGGCAAGCACGGCGGTCGCCAGGATCAGCAGGCAGTAATGGGTGAAGCTGTGGGCGGCGTTGATGAACACCACCTGGCGCGTGGCCGGGGTCATGGCGGTTCCTCTTGCCGCTTCCGTCGCGGCCTGGAGGCAGACTAATCTGGCCCCATGGCGACGTCAGGCCAAATTCTGTCGTTGGACGGCCAGACTTCGGCCCCGCGGAGCGACCTGCCACAGGACCGCGTCGACCGGCCGCTGGCGGCCTTCGCGTGGGACTACGCGGAAGGGGAGGACATCCCGCCGCACAGCCACGACCGCGCACAGCTTCTCTACGCGACAGCCGGGATCATGCGGGTCACCACCGACGCGGCGCGCTTCACCGTGCCGCCCGCGCGGGCGCTCTGGCTGCCGGCAGGGCTGCCGCATGCGGTGGCGGTGCCAAGCGGCCTGGCGATGCGCGCGCTGTTCCTGCGGGCAGACGCCGCCCGGCGCGCGGGGCCCGAGCGCCCGGCGGTGCTCTCGGTGTCGCCACTGCTGCGGGAATTGATCCTCGCCGCCTGCGCCGAGCCGTTGGAATGGGACGAGCAGGGCCGCGGCGGGCACTTGGCTGCACTGATCCTGGAAGAGATCGCCCGTGCGCCAACCCTGCCCCTGTCGGTGCCGCAGCCGCGCGACCCCCGGCTGCTGCGCCTGGTCGCGGCGCTGGCGGCGGATCCGGCGAGCCCGCTGACACTCGAGGACTGGGCAGCCGAAACCGGTGCCAGCCCGCGCACCCTGCGCCGGCTGTTCCAGGCGGAGACCGGGTTGGGCTTCGCCCGCTGGCGGCAGGCGCTGCGCATGGCGGAAGCGGCGGCACTGCTGGCCAATGGAGTACCGCCGGCACGGGCCGCCGCTTCCGTGGGGTACGCCAGCGCGCCGGCATTCGGGGCGGCATTTCGCGCGGCGTTCGGGACGACGCCGGGCCGCGCCGGAGAGGGGCGCCGCCCCTCTCCGGACCTCACCCCGCCAAGGGCCTAAGGGCCCTTGGAACCCCCAAGCCAATAAAATCCCGGTGTCCAGAGGCCTTTCGGCCTTTGGCGGGAGGGGTCGGGGGAGGGCAGCGCCCTCCCCGGGGAGTTTCCGATGGCGTTTTCCCCGAAACCACGCCATATGGGCGCCCGGTGACGTCCGGCCGGATGCCGGCGCGCCAACCGCCGCGACCGCGGCGGGCCGACAGAGAAAGCCGCGGGACCCGGACCGGACCGAGCGGCGTTTCCGGCCACATGGGCGGCCTTCCCGTCGCGCGATGCGCGATGGGCCCACCCCATGCCGCCCGAGACGCCGACACACCGGCCCTTGGTCCTGGACCCCCGGTCCCGACCTGTTTCGCCCTCCGCGTCGCATCCCGGGGCCGAATTCGGCCCCATCGCGCCGTGCCATCGCCCGAAGGAAGGGCTGGCACGGTCCGCGCCGGGCCCAGGGGGGCACGGCGCCCAAGAGGACGACCGAATGTTCGACAATTACTTCCGCAAGGAAATCAACTGGGGCGGCAAGACGCTGGTGCTGGAGACGGGCAAGATCGCCCGCCAGGCCGACGGCGCCGTGCTGGCGCGGCTCGGCGACACCATCGTGCTCTGCACGGCGGTCGGCGCCCGTTCCGTGAAGCCCGGCCAGGACTTCTTCCCGCTGACCGTGAACTACCAGGAGAAGGCCTTCGCCGCGGGCAAGATCCCGGGTGGCTTCTTCAAGCGCGAGGGTCGGCCCTCCGAATTCGAGACCCTGGTCTCCCGCCTGATCGACCGCCCCATCCGCCCGCTGTTCCCGGATGGATTCCGCAACGAGGTGCAGGTCGTCGCGACGGTGCTGTCGCATGATCTCGAGAACGAGGCGGACATCGTCGCGATGGTGGGCTGCTCCGCCGCGCTGACGCTTTCGGGCATTCCGTTCTTCGGCCCGATCGCCGGCGCGCGCGTCGGCTACATCAACGGCCAGTACGTGCTGAACCCGACCGCGGAGGAGCGGAAGGGCAGCGCGCTCGACCTCGTCCTCGCCGGCACGGCCGAGGGCGTGCTGATGGTGGAATCCGAGGCCAGCGAGCTGACCGAGGAAGTCATGCTCGGTGCCGTGGAATACGGCCACAAGTCCTTCCAGCCGGTGATCCAGGCGATCATCGAGCTCGCCGAGGTCGCGGCGAAGGAGCCTTGGGCGCTGCCCGAGGAATCCGAGGCGACCAAGGCACTGAAGGCCCGCATCGCCGAGCTCGGCCGCGCCGACATGGCGGTCGCCTACACCGAGACGCAGAAGCTGCTCCGCCAGGAGAAGGTCGGCGCTGTGAAGAAGGCCGTGTTGGCGGCGCTCGAGGCCGAGGGCGCGGACGTCGCCGCGGCGAAGGGCCTGCTCAAGGAGCTCGAGGCCGACGTCGTCCGCAACAACATCCTCGACACCGGCAAGCGGATCGACGGGCGCGATACCCGCACGGTGCGCCCGATCGTGGCCGAGGTGGGCGTGCTGCCACGCGCGCACGGCTCGGCGCTGTTCACCCGCGGCGAGACGCAGGCGCTGTGCGTCGCCACGCTTGGCACCGGGCAGGATGAGCAGATCATCGACGCCCTCACGGGCGAATACCGTGAGGACTTCATGCTGCACTACAACTTCCCCCCCTACTCGGTGAACGAGACGGGCCGCATGGGCTCCCCGGGCCGCCGCGAAGTCGGCCACGGCAAGCTGGCATGGCGCGCGATCCACCCGCTGCTGCCGGAAAAGGAGAAGTTCCCCTACACCATCCGCGTGGTGTCCGAGATCACGGAGTCCAACGGCTCCTCCTCGATGGCGACGGTCTGCGGCACCTCGCTCTCGCTGATGGATGCCGGCGTGCCGCTGAAGCGCCCCTGCGCGGGCATCGCCATGGGCCTGATCAAGGAAGACCGCGGCTTCGCCGTGCTCTCCGACATCCTCGGCGACGAGGACCACCTCGGCGACATGGACTTCAAGGTGGCCGGCACGGATGCCGGCATCACCAGCCTGCAGATGGACATCAAGATCACGTCCATCACCTTCGAGATCATGAAGATCGCGCTGGAGCAGGCCAGGGACGGCCGTCTGCACATCCTGGGCGAGATGGCCAAGGGCCTGACCGGCCACCGCGGCG
This sequence comes from Neoroseomonas eburnea, assembly GCF_018129005.1. GTDB lineage: Bacteria > Pseudomonadota > Alphaproteobacteria > Acetobacterales > Acetobacteraceae > Neoroseomonas > Neoroseomonas eburnea. The sequence goes on along the minus strand of NZ_JAAEDL010000014.1, from coordinate 44,498 downwards.
ACGTGGCGGCGACGGCCCCGCGCATCACCGTGATCACCGTGCCGAAGGACAAGATCCGCGACGTGATCGGCTCGGGCGGCAAGGTGATCCGCGAGATCACCGAGCAGACCGGCACCAAGATCGACATCGAGGACGACGGCACCATCAAGGTGGCGGCGACCTCGGTCGAGGCGGCGCAGAGGGCGATCGACTGGATCCGCGGCATCGTGGCCGAGCCCGAGGTCGGCGTGATCTACAACGGCAAGGTGGTGAAGACCGCCGAGTTCGGCGCCTTCGTGAACTTCCTCGGCGCCAAGGACGGCCTGGTCCACATCTCCGAGCTGGCGAACGAGCGTGTCCAGAAGACCACCGACGTCGTCAAGGAAGGCGACCAGGTGAAGGTCAAGGTCATCGGCTTCGACGACCGCGGCAAGGTGAAGCTGTCCATGCGCGTGGTCGACCAGGCGACGGGCGCGGACATCACCGAGCAGGTCGGCGCCCGCCGTCCCCGTGAAGGTGGCGAGGATCGTCCGGAGCGCGGCGAACGCCGTGACCGTGGCGAGCGTCGCGACCGTGGCGAGCGCCGCGAGCGCGGCGGCGAGGCCGCCGAGTAACAACCGGACCCGGTGCGGCCGGGGCCCTGCACAGGGGCCCTGGCCGATGCCATATTCCCGTCATGAAGTTCCCTGGGAGCGCCGGTTCTTGAAGGCCATCAACGCGATCCGTATGGGGGGTGTGGACGTCCTGCCGCTGGTGGAAGGCGGCAAGGGCGTTTCCGTCTCCAACGGTTCATCCTGCGGGGCCTGGGCGGCCTCTGGCGGGGTCGGCACCTTCTCCGCGGTCAATGCCGATTCCTACGACGCGGACGGCAGGCCGATTCCTCAAGTCTATCACGGCAAGACCCGCCGCGACCGGCACGAGGAACTCGTGCGCTACGCGATCGACGGCGCCATCACCCAGGCGAAGAAGGCCTGGGACATGGCCGGCGGGAAGGGCCGCATCCACGCCAACATCCTGTGGGAGATGGGGGGCGCGGAGCGCGTCGCGCGCGGCATGCTGGAAGGGGCCAAGGGCCTCATTCACGGCATCACCTGCGGTGCCGGCATGCCCTATCGTCTCGCGGACATCGCCCGCGACTACGGGGTGCACTATTACCCCATCGTCTCCTCCGCCCGCGCCTTCAGCGCGCTATGGAAGCGCGCCTACCACAAGACGCGGGAATGGCTGGGCGGGGTCGTCTATGAGGACCCCTGGCTGGCCGGCGGCCATAACGGCCTGTCGAATTCCGAGGATCCGCGGAAGCCCGAGGATCCCTTCCCCCGCGTGCTGAAGCTGCGCCAGCAGATGCGCGAGTTCGGCCTCGGCGAAGTGCCGATCATCATGGCCGGCGGCGTCTGGTGGCTGGAGGAGTGGGAGGACTGGATCGACAGCCCGGAGCTTGGGCCGGTCGCCTTCCAGTTCGGCACCCGGCCGCTGGTGACGAAGGAGAGTCCGATCTCCGACGCCTGGAAGCAGCGGCTGCTGACCTTGCAGAAGGGCGATGTGCTGTTGCAGCCCTTCTCGCCGACCGGCTTCTATTCCTCCGCCGTGCGCAACGAATTCCTGCATGAGCTCGAGGACCGCAACGAGCGCCAGGTCGCCTACACCACCGAGCCGGTGGGCGAGCATCTGGCCGAATACGGCGTCGGCCCGCGCAAGCGGAAGGTGTACCTGGCGCCGCACGACCTGGCGCGGGTGAACCAGTGGGAGGCGGAAGGCTTCGTCGAGGCCATGCGCACCCCCGACAACACGCTGATCTTCGTGACGCCCGAGAAGTCGCAGGAGATCGTGCAGGACCAGATCGACTGCATGGGCTGCCTGTCGCAGTGCCGGTTCAGCAACTGGTCGCAGCACGAGCCGGAATTCTCGAACGGCAAGAAGGCGGACCCGCGGTCCTTCTGCATCCAGAAGACGCTGCAGGACATCAGCCATGACGGGGCGCTCGAGCGGAACCTGATGTTCGCCGGCCACAACGCCTATCGCTTCGGCCAGGACCCGTTCTATTCGAACGGCTTCATCCCGACCGTGAAGCAGCTGGTCGAGCGTATCCTCACCGGCCGCTGATACTCCCGGCGGGCGGCGTTTCCTCCGCCCGTCGGCCTCCAGAAGCCAAAGAAGGTTGGAGGTCCGGGGGAAGTTCCCTTCCCCCGGCCTTTCCTTTCGTCACCGCGCGGGCAGAAACCCGACGATATCCCGCGTCTTGGTGACGATCGGTTCCGCGATCGCGCTGGCGCGTTCCGCCCCCAGCCGCAGCGCCGCGTCGAGCGCCGCCGGGTCTTCAAGCAGCCGCCTCATCTCCGCCGCGATGGGCGAGAGGTGGTCGACCAGGGCCTCCGTCAGCGTGTTCTTGAAGGCGCCGAAGCCCTGCCCGCCGTGCTCGCGCAGCACGTTCTCCGGCAGGGTGCCGGTGATGGCGGCGAAGATCCCCACCAGGTTGCGCGCCTCCGGCCGCCCTTCGAGGCCGGCCAGGTGGTCCGGCAGCGGCTCCGGGTCGGTCTTCGCCCGCTTGATCTTCTGGGCGATGCTGTCGGCATCGTCGGTCAGGTTGATGCGCGACTGGTCCGAGGGATCCGACTTCGACATCTTCTTCGAGCCGTCGCGCAGCGACATGACGCGCGCGGCGACGCCCTGGATCAGCGGCTCGATGTTGGGGAAGAACTCCACGCCGTAGTCGTGGTTGAACTTCTGCGCGATGTCGTTGGCGAGTTCGAGGTGCTGCTTCTGGTCGTCGCCGACCGGCACCTTGGTCGCGTGATAGGCATGGATGTCGGCCGCCATCAGGTTCGGATAGACGTAGAGGCCGGACGACGCGGCCTCGCGGTCCTTGCCGGCCTTGTCCTTGAACTGCGTCATGCGGTTGAGCCAGCCGAGGCGGGCGACGCAGTTGAAGATCCAGGCGAGCTCCGCATGGGCGCGCACATGGGACTGGACGAACAGAGTGCAGCGCTTGGGGTCCAGGCCGCAGGCGATCAGCGCCGCGGCCATTTCCCGCGTCTGGCGCCGCAGGTCGGCCGGGTCCTGCCACTGGGTGATCGCATGCAGGTCGACCACGCAGTAGATCGCCTCGTGCGTGTCCTGCAGCGGCACCCAGTTGCGGATGGCGCCGAGATAGTTGCCGAGGGTGGGCACGCCCGAGGGCTGGATGCCGGAGAAGACGCGGCTCATCGCGAAGGCACCGTCCGGTTTCTGTGGGCGGGCGTGATCCCGCGCCAGGGCTGGCGCGTCAAGCGCCCCGGATCAGGCAGGCGCGGGGCGGTGGCCGAAGATGGCGGTGCCGATGCGGACCAGCGTGGCGCCTTCGGCGACCGCCGCCTCGAAATCCGCGCTCATCCCCATGGAGAGCTCGCGCAGGCCGTGCCTCGCGGCCAGTTCCCGCAGGTAGGCGAAATGCGGCCGCGGGTCCTGGTCGACCGGCGGGATGCACATCAGGCCGGTGACGGGCAGGCCGAAATCGTCCTGCGCGGCACGGATGAAGGCGTCGGCCTCGGCGCGGGGCACGCCGGATTTCTGCGTCTCGTCGCCGGTGTTGACCTGGATGAGGCAGTCCGGGCGGCGGCCTTCCTTCCTCATGGCCTCGGCGATGGCGGCGGCAAGCCTGGGGCGGTCGATGCTCTCGATGACGTCGGCGATGGCGACGGCGTCGCGTGCCTTGTTGGTCTGCAGCCCGCCGATGATGTGCAGGCGCATGGCCGGGTGGGCGGCGCGCAGGCCGGGAAACTTCGCCGCCGCCTCCTGCACGCGGTTCTCGCCGAACACGGTCTGGCCGGCGGCGAGGGCAGCGACCACGGCCTCCTGCGGGTGGGTCTTGGAGACGGCGACGAGGGTCACGCTGTCCGCCGGGCGGCCGGCGCGGGTGCAGGCCTCGGCGATCCGGGCGCGGATGGCTGCCAGGTTGGCGGCGATGTCGGGCAGATCGGGCATGGGGGCGGAGCCTAGCAGGCTGCGGGAGGGGCAGGAATGAGGGGGGGGCGCTTTGCCCGGTTCGGGCGAGGATGGACGAAGGGATCGGAGGGGCGTTGCCCCCTCCAGACCACCCCACCAAAGGCCTTTGGAAACCGATATTTGGCGACGGGCACGACTGTTGTGCCCCGCGCGCGGCAGCGGGCCTCGGTAAGCAGACCGCCAGCAGCGCACGGCGCCAAGTGCCGGCATTCCAAAGGGCACAGCCCTTTGGCGGGGTGAGGTCCGGAGAGGGGCAGAGCCTCTCTCCGTCCACAACCGAACCGCGCCTGCCAATTCCCGGCCAGCAACTCCACCTATGCGGCTGATTCCAGCCACCGGCGATCTGCTCTAAGACCTGCGCGCCCGCGGGATGCCAGCCCGCGCCATGCTGCGAAACCAGGAAGGCAACCAGGTGAGCCAACCCGCCGAACACCTCCGCGCCGTCGAGGCCGCTTTCCGCGCCGGCCGCCCCGCGGAGGCGGAGACCGCCGCCCGCGCCGCGTTGAAATCCGCCCCCGCCGACCCCGGCGTGCAGCATGTCGGCGGCATGGCGCTGCTGCGCCTGGGGCGGCTGCAGGATGCGCTGGCGCCGCTCGGCCGGGCGGCGGGGGCGGAGAATGCTCCTGTCTCCTGGGTGGTCGCGCTGGGCAACGCCCAGGCCATGGCCGGCCAGGCGGCGGAAGCCGAGGCGACCTTCCGCCGCGTGCTGGCCCGGGAACCGGCGAATGCTGTGGTATTGCTCAACCTCGGCATCCTGCTGAGCGGTCGTGGCGCGCTGGAGGAGGCGGAGAAGGCCATCGAGGCCTCCCTCGCCGCCCGGCCGGGCCATCCCGGCGCGCTGATCGCCCTGGGGAATGTGCGCACTCAAGCCGGGGACACGCTCGGCGCTGTGGTCGCCTACCGCGAAGCGGTCGCGGCGAAGCCCGATTTCGCGGAGGCGCAAGCCAATCTCGGCGGCGCGCTGGCGGATCTGGGCCAGGCGGCGGAGGCCGAGGCGACGCTGCGCCGGGCGCTGGCGCTGAACTCCGGCCTCGGCCTCGCGCGCCATCGGCTGGGGGATCTCCTGATCGGCCTCGGCCGGATGGAGGAAGCGCAGGCCGCGCTGCGTCAGGTGGTCACGCAGGACCCGCGCGCCGCGGCGGCGTGGAACAGCCTCGGCCTTGCGCTCCGCGCGCTCGGCCGCATGGCGGATGCGGCGAACGCCTTCCGCAGCGCCATCGCCGCGAAGCCGGACCTCGCCCAGGCGCATGCGAACCTCGCCCTGCTGCTGGCCTGGCTCGACGAGCCGGCGACCGAGGCGGCCGCCCGCGCGGTCGCCCTGGCACCGGGCGACGACCATGCGCATCTCGCGGCCGCGGTGGCGGCGGCGGCGCGCGGCGACGTGCCGGCGGCGCAGGCCGCCTCACGCCAGGCGGTCCGGCTGCGGCCCTTCGTCCACATTCCCGCGCGCGGCGCGGCCGAGGCGACCGTGCTGGTCCTGCAGGCGCTGGAGGACGGCCATTTCCAGCCCGCCCCCGGCGGCGCCAAGCTGCCCGAGGGCCACAACAACGCGGTCGAGCACCTCGACCCGGCGCGTTTCGCGCGCGTCGACCTCTATGTGGATGCGCTGGCCGAGGATCCCGGCCTGCTCGACCGCCTGCCGCGCTGCGACGTGGCCTACAACGCCATCACCGAGCCGGAGGGGATGCGGCGCAGCCTCGCCCTGGCGGCGACGGCGCTGGAGAAACTCGGCCTGCCGGTGATCAATGCGCCGGCCAGCGTGCCGCAGGCGGCGCGGGACCTCGCCCCCGCGCTGTTCGCGGGGATCGAGGGCTTGGTCATCCCGCGCGTGCTCCGCGTGACCGCCGCCCCCGACACGGCGGCGGCGGTGCGGGCGGCGATGGCGGAGGCGGGGGTCGATTTCCCGGTGATCGCACGACCGGCCGGCACGCATACCGGGCAGGGCATGGTGCTGCTGCGCGCCGAAGCGGAACTCGCCGCGCTGCCGGCCTCGACCGATCTCTTCATCACCGAGTTTGTCGACTTCCGCGACGCCGACGGGTTGTGGCGAAAGACGCGTCTGCTCTGCGTCGGCGGCCGCGTGCTGCCCGAGCACTGGGCGACCGCGGATGACTGGAACATCCACCATCGGAATTCGCGCGCCTACATGCGCGCGCATCCGGAGGAGCAGGCGCGGGAGATCGACTACCTCGAGCACTTCGAGAAGCGCTTCGGCGTGCCGCGGCTGATCGCGGTGGGGGAAATGGCGGATCGGCTCGGCCTCGATTTCTTCGGCATCGACGCGGCGCTGCTGCCCGACGACCGGCTGGTGGTCTTCGAGGCGAACCCCAGCATGCGCGCGATGTTCGCCGAGGCGCGCGAAGGCTTCGAGTACCTGCTGCCCGGCATCGGGCGGATCTCCGCGGCCTTCTGCGACCTGGTGCTGCGCCGGGCGCGGCGTGGGTGATGCGGGGCGCCTGATCGCGCTGCCCGGCGCAGGGGCGCGGCGCGTCCATCCACCGTGGCGGCGGGGGCGCCGGCTGCCGGGGTTATGGCTGTTCTCGGATCCGGTTCGCCTGCCGGACCCCTGTGAGGCGGCGGCGCGGCTGCCGCGCGGCGCCGGGGTGGTGGCGCGCGGCATGGCACCCGCGGCTCTGGGCCGGCTTCGCGCCGTGGCGCGGCGGCGTGGGCTCGCGCTGGTGGTGGCGGGTGACGGGCGGGCGGCGCTGGCCGCCGGGGCCGGGCTGCATCTGCCGGAACGGCGCGTGGCGCGTGGCCTGCTGCCCTTCCTGGCGGCGCGCCGGGCCGGGCTGCCGGGGGCGGTGCTGACAATGGCCGCGCATGGCGGCGCGGCCGGAGTTGCAAGGGTAAGGCGATTGCGGCCGGAGCTGGTATTCCTCTCGCCGCTGTTCCCGACGGCGAGCCACCCGGGCGCGCCGGCGCTTGGCCCCCTGCGCTGGCAGGCGGAGGTGCGGCGGTTGGGCGGTGTGGCGGTCGTGGCACTCGGCGGGGTGGCGGTGCGGACCCTTCGGAGGGTGCCGCGACGCGCCGCAGGGGTGGCGGCGATCGGCGGGCTGGCGCCACAGGCTGTGGCGCTCTCGCCACAGTGTCTCAGGTAAGTCGCGGCCCGGGCGTCTGCACGGTTGCCCGTCCCGGTGTGGGCGGGACATAGTCCGGGCAGGCCACGACACTGCCTTTCTGCCTGCTTGGCGGGAATTCGATGTCGGACCCTGTCCGGGGGGGCAGGTGGGCCCTGGGAACTGCCGGTTCGCCGGCCATGAGGAGGACTAGAATGCGCAAGATTCTGCTGGGGACGACCGCTGTTGTCGGCGCCGCCCTGCTGGCGCCGGCGGCGTTCGCCCAGACCGGTGTGACCACTGCTCCGGGTGCCACCCCGCTGTCCGGCGCGGCCGTGGTCGGGACGCAGGGCGTGACGGCCCCGACGCCCGCCATCGCGGCGGCGAGCGGCCTGACGGTTCGCCTGGGCGGCTTCTTCGACTTCAGCATGGCCGGCATCCAGGACGACTGGGACCGCGCGCGCAGCCGCAACGACGCCCAGGGCCTGACCGGCGCCGCGGCGAACCGCCAGGCGCGCCAGCGCTATGACTTCCGCAACGACCTCGAGCTGAACGTCTTCATCGACGGCCGTGCCGCCAACGGCATGACCTACGGTGCGGTGTTCGAGTTCCAGATGGACAACACCGCCACCGGCGCCGCCGACGGCACCACGGTGTCGATGGACGAGGCCTACCTCTACCTGTCCTTCCCGAACCTCGGCACGCTGCGCTTCGGCCAGGAAGACAGCGCGGCGAGCCTGCTGCAGGTCCGCGCCCCGTCGGCCGGCCTGGTCGCCTCGGACGGCGACTGGTACGACTTCATCGTCGGCACCGGCCTGTACTCGAACTACGTCCTGTCGGGCATCAACGACGGCAGCGACGCAACCAAGATCACCTACCTGTCGCCGCAGTTCGCCGGCTTCGACTTCGGCGTGTCCTACGCGGCGAACGGCGGTGAGGGCGAGCGCGAGAACCTGCCGGCCTCCGCGTCTGCGCAGCGCGACCGGACGGGGCTCGAGAACGAGCTCTCGGCGGCCATCCGCTACCGCGGCACCTTCGGCCCGGTGGGCGTGAACGCCGGCTTCGGCACCCAGTACGCCGACGCCCCGCGCCTCGCCTCGACCGGCGCGGTGCTCAACCCGCGCCCGCAGCAGGTCAACGCCTACACGGTCGGCCTGACGGTTTCCGCCTACGGCTTCGCCCTCGGCGGCGAGTATACCTGGGGCGCCTACAACGGCTCCTCGGTGGCCCGCAGCGCGTTGAACGCCGGTCTGGACGACAGCCAGCACTTCATCATCGGCGCGACCTACACGATGGGCCCGCTGCTGATCGGTGGTAACTTCGGCCAGGGCAAGCAGTCGAACGGCTCGCAGCGCGTCGCTGGCGTGATCCGCGACCTCGACGACCGCACCCACACCGCCTGGGGCATCGGCGCCGTCTACACCCTGGCGCCGGGTCTCGCGACCTACGTGATCTACCAGAACATCAACGACGAGAACATTCCGACCAGCGCCCCGTCCGACGCCCGCTACGGCGGCAGCGGCACCACGCTGGCCTCGTTCAACGGCAGCAACACCCGCACCATCAACGTGCTGATGGGCGGCATCCGCCTCGCCTTCTGATCCGTCAGAAAGCGTGACTTTCGGGGGCGGCAGGGGCAACCCTGCCGCCCTTCGTCTTTTCAGCGCCCCAATTCAGGCGCTACAAGGCCGTGCCATGACACGCGCCATCCCCATGACCATGCCCCGCCGCCGCCGCGTTGCGGTCTTCTGTGCCCTCGGCGTCTCCGCGCTGCTCGGGGCCTGTGGCTCGGACAATGTCCGGGAAGTCGGCCGGAACGAATACGCGGCCGGCAGCGGCCGCGAACGCGTGGCCGGGCGCCTGACCGGGCAGGATGACGGCATCGTCCTCTTCGGCACCTCCCGCACGCCGCGGGACGACACCGGCGGCGGCACCGGCCTCGGCGTGAACGCCTTCCTCTGGCGCGCCACGCTGGACACGCTGGCCTTCATGCCGTTGGCCTCAGCCGACCCCTTCGGCGGCGTCATCATCACCGACTGGTATTCGCCCCCGGGTGCCGGGAACGAGCGCTTCAAGGCCACCGCCTATGTCATGGGACGGCAGCTTCGTTCGGACGGGGTGCGTATTTCGGTGTTCCGCCAGGTGCGCCAGGGCAACAACTGGGTGGACGCGCTGGTGGCCCCGGCCACGGGCGCCGAGCTTGAGGACCGTGTTCTGGCCCGCGCGCGCGAGCTGCGGAGCCAGTCGACGGCGACGCGGTAGGGGAAGCCCGCCCGAGGGCGAGGGGCGGATCTGCCCAGCCGGCCACCACCCTCCGCCACAGGGGATGCGCTGGCCAGGCTGAACGCCTCTGCGCCCCTGGTCAGCCGCACCAGCGCCGGGAAGGTGGTCCGGCGCATCCAGTTTGCCAATGGAAGCTGGCGGCATGGCCGTGTGGCGCCCCTGCGCGGCCAGCCCGGAACGGCGGCGAGGCCCATGCTGGGACCCCGCAGGCGGGCCAGCGTGACGCGAAGGGCGGCGAGTGGCGCGTCGCGCCCTAGGAATCCGGCGCGGCGGGGCTTATGCATCCGTCTCCTTCCGCTTCCGCTTGGCACGAGACGCGCGCGCGCAATGAACGACATCCCAGCACCCCAGGACAAGGCGGTCCCCCGCTACGACTTCGCCGCCGCCGAGCCGCGTTGGCAGCAGGCATGGGAGGAGCGTGGCTGCTTCTCCGTGCCCGACGTGCCGCCGGCGGGCGCGCGCAAGTACTACGTGCTGGAGATGTTTCCCTACCCCAGTGGCAAGATCCACATGGGGCATGTGCGGAACTACACGCTGGGCGACGTGGTGGCGCGCTACAAGCGGGCGCGCGGACACTTGGTAATGCACCCGATGGGCTGGGACGCCTTCGGCCTGCCCGCCGAGAATGCGGCGCGCGAGCGCGGCGTGCACCCGGCCGCCTGGACCTACCAGAACATCGCCAACATGCGCGACGAGCTGAAGCGCATGGGCCTGTCGCTGGAATGGGCGCGCGAATTCGCCACCTGCGACCCCGAATACTACGGCCAGCAGCAGAGGCTGTTCCTGGACTTCTGGAAGGCCGGGCTGGTCGAGCGCAAGGAATCCTGGGTGAACTGGGATCCGGTGGACAGCACGGTGCTCGCGAACGAGCAGGTGATCGACGGACGCGGCTGGCGTTCCGGCGCGCTGGTCGAGAAGAAGAAGCTTTCCCAGTGGTTCCTCACGATCACGAAATTCGCGCCCGAGTTGCTGGAAGCGCTGAACACGCTGGATCGCTGGCCCGAGCGCGTGAAGCTCATGCAGTCCAACTGGATCGGGCGGAGCGAGGGCGCGCGGCTGAAATTCGCCCTGGCGCAGCCGGTGGACGGCATCCGCGATGTCGAGGTCTTCACGACGCGGCCGGACACGCTGTTCGGGATGTCCTTCCTCGCCGTCGCAGCGGAGCATCCGCTGGCCGCCGCGACCGCCACGCAGAATCCCGCCGCGGCCGAGTTCGTCGCGGAATGCCGCCGCATGGGCACCTCGGAAGCGGCGATCGAACAGGCCGAGAAGAAGGGCTTCGACACAGGTTTCCGCGTGAAGCACCCCTTCACTGGCCAGGAATACCCGGTGTGGATCGCCAATTTCGTGCTGATGGAATACGGCACCGGCGCGATCTTCGGTTGCCCGGCGCACGACCAGCGCGACCTTGAATTCGCGCGCAAGTACGGGCTCTCGGTCACGCCCGTCGTGCTGCCGCATGGCGCCGATCCGGCGCGCTTCAGCGTGGCCGACGTGGCCTTCACCGATGATGGCACGGCGTTCAACTCCGGCTTCCTCGATGGGCTGCCCGTCGCGCAGGCGAAGCGCAGCGCGATCGAGGAGCTGGAACGCCTCGGCGTCGGCACCGGCGTTGTGAACTGGCGCCTGCGCGACTGGGGTGTCTCCCGCCAGCGCTACTGGGGCTGCCCGATCCCGGTGATCCACTGCGACGATTGCGGCGCGGTGCCGGTGCCGGTGGGCGACCTGCCGGTGCGGCTGCCGGAGGACGTTGATTTCTCGAAGCCGGGCAATCCGCTCGACCACCATCCGACCTGGAAGCACGTCAACTGCCCGTCCTGCGGCAAGCCCGCGCGGCGGGAGACGGACACCTGCGATACCTTCGTCGACAGCTCCTGGTACTTCGCGCGCTTCTGCTCCCCGCGCGCCGAGACGCCGGTCACGAAGGCCGCGGTCGATGCTTGGCTGCCGGTGGACCAGTACATCGGTGGCATCGAGCACGCGATCCTGCACCTGCTCTATTCGCGCTTCTTCTCCCGCGCGATGAAGGCGACCGGGCATTTGAGCGTGGAGGAACCCTTCGCCGGCCTGTTCACCCAGGGCATGGTGCAGCACGAGAGCTACAAGGGCGCCGATGGCCGCTGGCTGTACCCCGAGGAAGTCGAGTTCGGCACCGCGGCGGACGGCACGCGCGTCGCCACGCTGAAGGGCGGCAACGAGCCTGTCAGCATCGGCCGCGTCGAGGCGATGTCGAAGTCGAAGCGCAACACCGTCGACCCGGGCGCGATCATCGCGAAGTACGGTGCCGACACGGCGCGCTGGTTCATCCTGAGCGACAATCCGCCGGACCGGGACATGGAGTGGACCGAATCCGGCGTCGCCGGCGCCTACCGCTTCACCCAGCGCGTCTTCCGCATGGTGGAGAACGCGCTGCCGTCCCTGCCGCCCGCCGGCACGGCGCCGGAGGCGGAGGGCAAGGCGCTGCGCCGCGCGACGCACCGGACCATCGCGGCGGTGACGGAGGCGCTGGAAACCTTTGCCTTCAATGTCGCGGTCGCGCGGCTCTATGAATTCGCCAATGCGATCGAGGCGGCGAAGGACGCGCCGGGCGGCGCGAAGCGGGAGGCGCTGGAGATGCTGGCGCGCCTGTCCGCGCCGATGATGCCGCACCTGGCGGAGGAGGCGTGGTCGATGCTGCGGCCGGACGATGCCGCGCTGGTGGCGCAGCTTCCGTGGCCTGAGGCCGACCCGGCCCTGCTGGTGGCGGAAAGCGTGACCCTCGCCGTGCAGGTGCTGGGCAAGCTGCGCGCGACCATCGAAGTGCCGGTCGGCGCCAGCGAGGAAGCGATCTTCGCCGCGGCGGAGGCGGAAGAGAACGTGCAGCGCGCTCTCGGCGGCAAGCCGATCCGCAAGCGCATCCATGTGCCGGGACGGGTGGTGAACCTTGTGGTCTAGGGCGCGCCGCGGAGCAGGGCGCCGCCCTGCTCCGGACCTTTCCCCACCGCGGGCCGAAAGGCCCTCGGGACCCGACATCTTCGAAGGCCTCGAGGCATTTGGCCGGACGGGTTTGGGCAGGACGGAGCCCTCGCCGCGCCGGGCGGTCCTCGGGCTGCTCCTGCTCTCGGGTTGCGGGTTCCGGCCCCTGCACGGTCCTCGCGCCCCCGGCGCCACGGCACCGGGTCTGGAGACCGTTCGCGTCGGCCTGATCGTCGAGCGCAACGGGCAGCTCCTGCGCCGCCAGCTCGAGGAGCGGCTCGGTTCGGGCACGGGCGCCCCCGCGCGCTACGACCTGCGCGTCGGCCTGGCCTATGGCGTCGAGCTGCAGGGCTTCGCCCGCGATGGCACCCCAAGCCGGGTGCGCGTTACCGCCACGGCGAACTGGTTCCTCTATGACACCGCGGCCCCGCCCCGGCTGGTCGCCAATGGCGTCGAACGCAGCTTCGATGCCTACAACGTGCCGGAGAACCAGTTCTTCGCGGCGGAGGCGGCACGCGAGGCGACGGAACGTCGGCTGGTGGAGCAGCTCGCGGACGACATGGTCCGGCGGCTCGCGGTCCGCTTCGAGGCTGAGCGGACGCAGGCAGGCTGAGCGGCCGATGGCCAAGCTCGACGCGCGCCGGATCGCGGGCTTTCTGGCGGATCCCGGTGCGGTGCGGATCGTACTGATCCACGGCGAGGATGGCGGCCTGGTGCGCGAGCGCGGCGAGGCGCTGACCCGCGCGGTCGCCGGCGATGATCCCTTCCGCCTGGTGGAGATCCCGCGCGAGATGGCGGCGAAGGACGCGACGCTGCTCGCGGGCGAAGCCGGGACGCCGGCGCTGACCGGCGGAGGCCGTCTGGTGCGGGTGCGGGACGCTACGGATGGCCTCGCCAACGCCGCCAAGGCGGTGCTGGCCGGCAGGGGGCCGGGGATCGTGCTGCTCGAGGCCGGGACGCTCGACGGCCGCAAGGGGCTGCGCGCGGCGCTGGAGAAGGCCGGGCCCGAGGCGGCGGTGATCGCCTGCTACGCGGAGACCGGCGCGGCGCTGGAAACCGCCATCACCGCGCTGCTGCGGGAATTCGGCGTCTCCGCCGAGCCCTTGGCGGTCGCCTGGATGGCGCAGCGCCTCGGCGAGGACCGGCTGCTGATGCGGCGGGAATGCGAGAAGCTGGCGCTGTATGTCGGCGCCGGCGGTCGCGTGACGGAGGAGGACGCGCTGGCCTCGCTGGCGGAAGGGTCGGCGCTCGACCTGGACGCGGCATTGCTGGCAGCGACCGAGGGCGATGCACCGCGGGCGGACCGCGCCCTGGACGCGGCCTTTGCCGAGGGCGCGCATGCCGTTCAGGTGGTGCGCGGGGCGCTGCGCCACGTGCAGCGGCTGGAAGTCGCGGCGCAGGCCGTGGCCAAGGGCGCTGCGCCACGGGACGCGCTGGAAGGGTTGCGGCCGCCGGTCTTCTTCAAGAGCCGCCCTGCCTTCGAGCGCGCGCTGCGGATCTGGAAGCCGGAGATGCTGGCGGCGGCCGGCAGCGCTCTGCTGGAGGCGGAGCGGCTGACCAAGACCACCGGGACGCCGGACGAGGCGGTGGCACGGGCGGCGATCCTGGGGCTGGCGAGAGAGGCGGTGCGGGGCAGGCGAGGGTGAAGGCGGAGGGGCGCCGCCCCTCCGGACCACCCCGCCGAGGGCCGAAAGGACCTCGGAAACCGCTACCGGCGGCATGCCTTGAGGGCCCGGAGCATCGCCAGGCATGATCGCGGCGATCGTCAGAGGATCTGCCATTCTTCGTCAGTGATTCTGACGAGGCTGAACGGCCCTCTTGCCGAAGGTCCAGGAAGCTGAGTTTCCTGGCGGGGGAGCCCGAGGGGGTGGCGCCCCCTCGGCATCACCCTTCGGGATCGAGCAGTTTGAGCACCCCGTCGAGCTGGTCGAGGTCTCGGTAGGCGATCGTGACCTGCCCCCCTTTTCCGGTGGCCTTGATCGCGACCTTGAGCCCGATCCGTTCCGTCAGCCGCCGTTCCAGTGCTGCCGTGTCGGGGTCCTGCCGGGCAGCGCGCCGTGTCGTGGGATCGCGCGGCTGGGCCGCTGCCAGCGCCTCCGTCTGCCGCACTGACAGCCCGCGCACTGCGACGAGCATGGCGAGCTTCTCCGGATCATCCGCGCCGAGCAGGGCGCGCGCGTGGCCGGCGGAGAGTGTCCCCTGCCGCAGCATCTCCCGAACGCGTGCCGGCAGGTTAAGCAGGCGGAGGGTGTTGGCGACATGGCTGCGGGATTTGCCGACGGCCTGGCCGAGGCCTTCGTGCTTGAGGCCGAATTCCTCGATCAGCCGGGAGTAGCCTTCGGCTTCCTCGAGGGCGTTGAGGTCCTCGCGCTGGAGGTTCTCGACCAGGCCGGCGGCCATGGCGGCGCGATCGTCGAGGTCGCGGATGACGACCGGCACGTCGTGCAGCTTCGCCTGCTGTGCGGCGCGCCAGCGGCGTTCCCCGCCGAGGATCTCGAAGCGCCCTGTCGCACCCGGCTTGGGCCGCACGAGGATCGGCTGAAGGATGCCGTGTTCCTGGATGGAGGCCGCGAGCTCGGCGAGCCCGGCCGGGTCGGGCGTGGAGCGGGCCTGGAATGGGCCGGGTTCGAGTGCCTCGATCGGCAGCGTGCGCGGCGCAGCATTTGCCGTCGTCGCCGGAGCCTGGTTGTCGCCCATCAGGGCGGAGAGGCCCATGCCGAGCCGCGCGGGCTTCTTCATGCGGCGGATTTCCTCGCCTTGCGTTCGCGCCGCAGCAGTTCGGCTGCCAGGTCCACATAGGCCTGCGCGCCGGCGGAGCGGTGGTCGTAGAGGATCACCGGCAGCCCGTGGGACGGTGCTTCCGAGATGCGGACATTGCGCGGGATGATGGTCGTGTAGACCTTGTCCCCGAAAAAGGCGCGAACGTCGGCGGCGACGAGCTCCGAGAGGTTGTTCCGCCGATCGAACATCGTCAGCACGATGCCTTCGAGTTCAAGCGTCGGGTTCAGCACGCGCTTTACCCGGTCCACCGTGCGGGTGATCTGGGAGACGCCTTCGAGGGCGAAGAATTCGGTCTGTAGCGGCACCAGGACGGCGTTCGCCGCGACCAGGGCATTCAGCGTCAGCAGGCCGAGCGAGGGCGGGCAGTCGATCAGGATGATCTCGATGCCCGCAAGGGCGTCCGCCTGGGTTTCCAGCGCCTCGCGCAGGCGGCGTTCGCGGTGCTCGAGGCCGACGAGTTCGATCTCCGCGCCGGCGAGTTCCGGGTCGGCCGGCAGGAGGGTGAGGTTCGGGATCTTCGTCGGCCGCAGCAGCTCCGCCAGGCGCCGTTCCCCGGTGAGCAGCGCGTAGGATCCGGCGCCGCGGTCCTGGCGGGAGATGCCGAGGCCGGTAGAGGCGTTGCCCTGCGGGTCCATGTCGATGAGCAGGACGCGGCGCTTGGCGGCCAGCGCCGTGCCGAGGTTGATGGCAGTCGTGGTCTTGCCGACGCCGCCCTTTTGGTTGGCGAGGGCGATGATGCGGGGATGCGCGCGCTCAATGGCCGGCACGGCTGATCTCGCTCAGGCGAAGGATGGTGGCCTCGGGGTCCGTGCGGCTTGCGAACCGCTCCACGGTGAAGTGCCAGTCCGCGGCGGCGCTCGTCAACTCCTGCTCGGCCGTGCGGCCCTTCGGGAAGATGGCGATGCCACCGGGGGCGAGGAACTCCGCGGCATGGACGAGGAGTGCGGCGAGCGGCGCAAGTGCCCGCGCCGTGACTGCGGCGAGCGGCGGGAGGGCGGCCTGCTCGATGCGTGTCGCATGCACTTTCACTTTCGTCAGCTTCAGCGTGCCGGCGGCCTCGATCAGGAAGGCGGCCTTGCGCTTGTCCGACTCGACAAGGTGGATTTCGCGCTCCGGCATGGCGGCGGCGAGTACCAGCCCCGGCAGGCCGGCCCCGGAACCGAGGTCCGCGATCGGGCCTTCGGTCGGCAGCAGCGGCAGAAGCTGCAGGCTGTCCGCGATGTGCCGGCGATCGATGTCGGCGGCCGTCTTCGCCGCCACGAGGTTGATCGTCGCGTTCCAGCGCAGCAACAGGTCGCGATAGGCGGCGAGCAGCGCCTCCCGCGCCGGATCCGGCCCCACGGGCGGGATGGGGTGTTTCACGTGGAACGCACCCCGTCCCGGCGGAGAGCGACGGCCAACGCCGCGATGGCGGCGGGCGTGATTCCGGGCAGGCGCCCGGCCGACCCCAACGTAGCCGGGCGCGCCGCTGTCAGGCGCTGACGCATCTCGGAGGACAGGCCGGGGACGGCGCCGAAATCGAGATGGTCGGGGATGGGCATGCGCTCCTCCCGCTCGAGCAGGCGCATCTCCGCCTCCTGCCGCCGGAGATAGGGGGCGTAGAGCGCCTCTGCCTCAAGCTGCGCGCGCAGCGCCGGGGCGAGGTCCCGCAGCCAGGGAAAGACGCCGTCGACCGCCGGCGCATCGATGCCGGGCAGCGCCAGCACTTCCAGTACCGAACGCCGCTTGCCGTCCTGGTTCACGGCGATCCCGGCGGCGGCCAGGGCGGCCGGTGTCGTGCCGTCCGACCGTGCACGGGCCAGGGCATCCGCCAGCGCCGCGGCAAAGGCCCGATGGCGGGCGGATCGTGCGGGCCCCACGCAACCCCAGGCGATGCCCTTCCCGGTCAGGCGCAGCCCGGCATTGTCGGCCCGCAACACCAGCCGATGCTCCGCCCGCGCGGTCAGCATGCGGTAAGGCTCCGACACGCCGTGCAGTGTCAGGTCGTCCGCCAGCACGCCGATATAGGCCTCGCCGCGCGTCAGCACCCGATCCGGTGCGCCCCCCGAAGCGCGCTGCGCCGCGTTCAGCCCGGCCATCAGTCCCTGCGCCGCCGCTTCCTCGTAGCCGGTCGTGCCGTTGATCTGCCCGGCCAGGAACAGCCGTGGCACGGCGCGGACCTCAAGCGACGGCGACAGTGCCCGAGGATCCACATGGTCGTATTCGATCGCATAGCCGGGGCGGACGATCCGCGCCCGCTGCAACCCGGGCATGGAGGCGATCATCGCCGCCTGCACATCCTCCGGCAGGCTGGTGGAGATGCCGTTCGGATAGACCGTGTCGTCGTCGAGCCCCTCGGGCTCCAGGAAGACCTGGTGGCGTTCGCGATCGGCGAAGCGGACGACCTTGTCCTCGATCGAGGGGCAATAGCGCGGGCCCACCCCCTGGATGCGGCCGCCATAGACGGCGCTGTGATGGAGATTGGCGCGGATGACCGCATGGGTCTCGGGCGTCGTCGTGGTGATGCCGCAAACGACCTGGCGGTTGGTGATCCGTTCGGTCATCCAGGAAAGCGGCTCGGGTGGGTCATCGCCCGGCTGCGCCTCCAGTTCCCCCCAGGCGATGGTCCGGCCGTCGAGCCGCGGCGGGGTGCCGGTCTTCAGGCGGGCCAAGGGCAGGCCCAGCCGCTCGAAGGCCAGGGCCAGCCCGACCGCCGGCGCATCGCCGACACGGCCGGCGGGGATGCGCGTCTCGCCGATATGGATCTCGCCGCGCAGGAAGGTACCGGTCGTCACCACCAGCGCCCCGCAGGCGATCCGCCGCCCGTCGCCGGTGACGACCGCCACCACCCCGCGGTCCGGCGCGGTTTCGATCCCCTCCGCGGCAGCGGCGAGGATGGTGAGGCCGTCCTGCGCTTCCAGCAGGCCCCGCACTGCCGCGCGGTAGAGCCTCCGGTCAGCCTGCGCCCGCGGTCCGCGCACCGCCGGGCCCTTGGATCGGTTCAGCATCTTCACATGAATGGCGGCGGCATCGGCGGCACGGGCCATGATGCCGTCCAGGGCATCGACCTCCCGCACCAAATGGCCCTTGCCGACGCCGCCGATCGCCGGGTTGCAGGACATCTCGCCGATGGTCTCGACCTTGTGGGTCAGCAGCAGGGTGCGGGCGCCGCAGCGGGCGGCTGCGGCCGCAGCCTCGCAGCCGGCATGGCCGCCACCGACGACGACGACATCGAAGATGAAATCCATGGTGCGGCGGTATAAGGCAGACGGAAGGCGCGGGGGAGAGAACTCCCCCGCGAACCCCCTCCTTCTTTGCGACTCCGCCTTCGCAGACGGGCTATTTGCCGATGCAGAAGTCGCGGAAGATGACGTCGAGGACGTCCTCGACGCCGACCCGGCCGGTCAGGCGGCCAAGGGCGCGAAGGGCGGCGCGGAGCGCCTCCGACGCCAGTTCGGGCAGCAGCGCGGTCTCCGCTTCGGCGAGCCAGGCCGAGGCCTCGGTCAGCGCCGCACGATGCCGCGGCCGGGTCAGGACGGCGGCATCGGCCGCGCCGGCGAGGCGCCGGGCTTCCGCCTCCAGCCGCGTGCGCAGCGCCTCGAGTCCGGCGCCGGTCCGCGCGGAAACAGGCAAGGGCGCCACGCCGCCGATCTTTCCCGGAGCCGGGGCCAGGTCGACCTTGTTTGCCAGTACCACCGCGCCGGGTGTCACCCAGGCCAGGGTCTCCGCGTCCGGCGCGGTATCGGCGGCGAAGACGGCCAGCACCAGGTCGGCCTCCTCCGCCCGCCGGTGGGCGCGGCGGATGCCTTCCTGCTCGATTTCGTCGGCTGCCTCGCGGAGCCCGGCGGTATCGGCCAGCGTCACCGGCACGCCGGCGAGCGCCAGCCGCACCTCCACCACGTCCCGCGTCGTGCCGGCGCGGGCGGAGACGATCGCCGCATCCCGTCCCGCCAGGGCGTTCAGCAGGGACGACTTCCCCGCATTCGGCGCGCCCAGGATCGCGACCAGCACGCCTTCCCGCAGCCGCTCTCCCCGTCCGCCATCGGCCAGGTGCGCGACGATTTCGGCCCGGAGCGTCGCGGCGCCGTCGCGCGCCCGGTCGCCGAGGTCGGTCGGCAGGTCGTCCTCGGCGAATTCGATCGCCGCTTCCTGGTGCGCCAGCAGCCGGGTCAGCCGTTCCGACCAGGCGCCATAGAGCTTCGCCAGCGCGCCATCCGCCTGGCGCAGAGCCTGCCGCCGCTGTGCTTCTGTCTCGGCCGCGATCAGGTCGGCGATCCCCTCGGCGGCTGTCAGGTCCAACCGGCCGTTCAGGAAGGCGCGGCGGGTGAATTCCCCCGCCTCCGCCGGCCGAGCCCCCAGCGCCGCCAGGGCGCCGCCCACCGCGGCGATGACTGCCGGCCCGCCATGCAGGTGCAGTTCGGCCGAATCCTCCCCCGTGTAGGATTTTGGCCCGGGGAACCAGAGCACCAGGGCCTGGTCCAATGCGTCGCCGGTGGTGGGGTCCCGCAGCCATCGCAGGCTTGCCATTCGCGCGGTGGGCAGCCCGCCGGCCAGCCGGGCGATGATGCCCCGACTCTCCGCTCCGGAGACGCGCAGCACGGCGATGGCGCCGCGTCCGCCGCCGCTTGCCAGTGCGAAGATGGTGTCGGCCGCGGTCATTGCGTCGCACCTGGCCGATGGCCGGGTGCCCGGCCAGAAGAAGGAGGGGGTTCGGGGGAGTTCTCTCCCCCGACCTTCTGTTCCACGTGAAACACCCTTACCCCTTCGCCGGCACCACGTCCTTCTCGGTCAGCATCAACCGCCTGACCCGCCCCCCGCCGATGACGTGGACCTGCAGGATCTCCTCCACGTCATCGACGTTGGTCGGCCGGTACCAGATCCCCTCCGGGTAGATGACCATCGCCGGGCCGAATTCGCAGCGTTCCAGGCAGCCGGCGCTGTTGACGCGGATGTTCGGGATCTTCAGCTCCTTCGCGCGCGCCTTCATGTAGTCGCGCAGCTTCTCGGACCCGCGTGCCGCGCAGCAGCCGCGCGGATGGTTGTCGGGCCGCCGGTTGGTGCAGACGAAGACGTGTGCGGCGTAGAAGAGCGGCGGGTCGGCGTCGGTCACGCGGGCGGCTCCGGATGCAGGCTGCGGCAGCATGTAGCGGCCGTGCCCTGCCGCTCCAAGACGCACCCATGCGCGGGAATGAACACCAACGGCCGCCGCGCTTGACGGGACCCGCGGCCCGGTGTGGTGTCGCCGACCGATGCCGCAGCTATCCCTCCACACACCGCTCGGCGACCTCACTGTTTCAGAGGAGGACGGCGCCATCGTCGCCCTCGACTGGGGTCGTGGGCGAGACCAGGTCGAGACTCCGCTGCTCCGGCAGGCGCGGGACCAGCTTCACGACTATTTCGACGGGGCGCGGGCCGAATTCGATCTCCCCCTCGCCCCGCATGGTACGGCGTTCCAGCGCAAGGTCTGGGATGCGCTCTGCACCATCCCGTCCGGCGAGACGCGTTCCTACCTCGATATCGCGAAGCAGGTCGGCTGCCGCGCCCCGCGCGCCATTGGCCAGGCCAACGGTGCCAACCCCATCCCGATCCTGATTCCCTGCCACCGGGTGGTGGCGGCGGACGGCTCCCTCGGCGGCTATTCGGGCGGCGAGGGAGAGGCTACCAAGCGGTATCTCCTCGACCTCGAGCGCCGGGCGCTGGGGGACGGGCCACTCTTCACGGCCGCCAGCACGCGGGCCAAGCGACGGACCAGGACTTCATGACCCACGCCATCCGCATCCACGAGACCGGCGGCCCCGAGAAGATGGTCTGGGAGGACATCCCCCTCCCCGCGCCCAAGCCCGGGGAGGCGCTGGTCCGCCACAAGGCCGTCGGCCTGAATTTCATCGACGTCTATTTCCGCACCGGCCTCTACAAGGCGCCCTCCCTGCCCGCGATCATCGGCATGGAGGGTTCGGGCATCGTCGAGGCGGTCGGCGAAGGCGTCACCGAGGTCGCGCCGGGCGACCGGGTCGCCTATGCCACCGCCCCGATCGGTGCCTATGCCGAGGCGCGCTGCATCAAGGCCGACCGCCTGGTGAAGCTGCCCGAAGCCATTCCCTTCGAGCAGGGCGCCGCGATGATGCTGCAGGGCATGACCGCTGCCTTCCTCATCAAGAAGTGCTACCCGGTGCAGTCTGGCCAGACGGTGCTGGTGCATGCGGCGGCCGGCGGTGTCGGCCTGATCATGTGCCAGTGGCTGAAGCACCTCGGCTGCACCGTGATCGGTGTGGTCAGCACCGAGGAGAAGGCCGCGCTGGCCAAGGCCCATGGCGCCGCTCACGTGCTGCTGACAAAGGACGACGTGCCGGCCCGGGTGAAGGACATCACCGGCGGCGCCATGCTGCCCGTGGTCTTCGACAGCGTCGGGCGTGACACCTTCAATACCTCGCTCGATTGCCTGGCGCCCTTCGGGATGATGGTGTCCTACGGCAATGCCTCGGGCCCGGTGGCGATCCCCGACCTCGGCATCCTGGCGGCCAAGGGTTCGCTCTATGTCACGCGCCCCACGCTCGCGACCTACACCGCGAAGCGCGAGGATCTGATCGACCGCGCCAACGACCTTTTCGAGGTGGTCGGTTCCGGCGCCGTGAAGATCCGTGTCAACCAGACCTTCGCGCTGAAGGACGCGGCAGACGCCCATCGCGCGCTTGAAGCGCGTCAGACGACCGGCAGCACCGTTCTCCTGCCCTGATGCCGGGGCCCTGGGGGCGGAGGAAAGTCGGAGGGGCGCGCTCCTCCAGAGGCCACTCCGCCGCGGGTTCCCATTGCCGATGCCTTGCATCTGAACCGGCCCTGATCGGCCGAACGGCTTCTCGAAACCACCATCCGGCGCCGCGCTCTGCGGTTGGGATTGGTGCCGAAACCCGCGCCCGCGCGCGCCGGAACACCAGCGGTGCCCAGCACCAGGCAATGGTTCCCAAAGGCCTTTCGGCCTTTGGTGGGGTGGCCCGGAGGGGCAAAGCCCCTTCGGCCTGCATGCCGCCGGCGAGGCGCCCCTAACCTAACCTAACCTTCCCGCCAGCCCGGAAACGGATCCGCCAGCTTCGCCCAACCCTCCGCCCCCGCCGTCATCTCCGCCTCCGTCAGCAGGCAGGCGTCGAGGTCCTGCCGCAACCCGGCCTCGTCCATCCCCACCCCGATGAAGACGATCTCCTGCCGCCGATCCCCCCAGGGTTCCTGCCATTGGGACGCGACCATGGCACGCCAGTCGGGATCGTCCGGCCACTGGCTCCGCGGCTGCGCCGCCCACCAGAACCCGGCCGGCTCGTGCTGCCCGATGCGCCCGGCGAGCTGCCATTCCCCCGCCCAGGCGAGCCGCGTCGCCAGCCAGAAGAATCCCTTCGCCCGCACCACTCCTGGCAGGTCGCCCTCGATCAGCCGCTTGAACCGCGCCGGATGCAGCGGTCGCCGTGCACGCCAGACGAAGGACCGGATGCCGAATTCCTCGCTCTCCGGCAAATGGTGTCCCGACAGCGCCTGGATCCAGCCCGCGGCCTGGCGCGCCGCGTCGAAGTCGAACAGCCCGGTGTCGAGCACACGCGAAAGCGGTACCTGCCCGCGGATGCTCGCCACGATCTCGGCGCGCGGATTGAAGGTCGCGATGATGCCGCCGAGCCGGCGCAGCTCCTCCTCCGGCACCAGGTCCGCCTTGTTCAGCACGATGACGTCGGCGAACTCCACCTGTTCGACCAGGAGATCGACCAGCAGCCGCGTATCGCCCTCCCCCGTCGTCTCGCCGCGCTTCACCAGGGTGTCGGCCGAGGCGTAGTCCTCGAGCCAGGCCTTGGCATCCACCACCGTCACCATGGTGTCGAGCCGTGCGAGGTCGGCAAGCGAGAAGCCATCTTCGGTACGGAAGTCGAAGGTGGCGGCGACGGGCATGGGCTCGCTGATGCCGGTGCTCTCGATCAGCAATGCGTCGAAGCGGCCTTCCCGCGCGAGCGCCGCAACCTCCTGCATCAGATCCTCGCGCAGGGTGCAGCAGATGCAGCCGTTGGACATTTCCACCAGTCGCTCCTCGGTGCGGGAGAGCGTGCCGGCATTGCCGATCAGCGCCGCGTCGATGTTCACCTCGCTCATGTCGTTGACGATGACGGCGACGCGCCGCCGCTCGCGGTTCGCCAGCACGTGGTTGAGCAGCGTGGTCTTCCCGGCGCCGAGGAAGCCCGAGAGCACCGTCACCGGCAGGCGATGGTCGGTCCTGGTCATTGGAAGATCCCGGCTTCGTCGATGCAGAGCAGGAGCCGTGCCCGCCGCGGTTCGGGCAGGCGGGAGACCGGCGGAGAGCGGTGCAGGCAGCCGGTGGGCGGTGGCGGGTCGTGGCGGCTGCCCTTGAGCAGCGCCACCGAGCAAGGCGGCGCCTGGTGTGGCGTGCGACAGTCCGGCCCGCACATCGTCCATTGCGTGCCGGCGCCGCGATAGGTGCAGAGAAGGCGCAGCCCGACCGCATCCGTGTGGAAGCGGCGGCAGGCATCATGCGTCACGCCATCCAGCCGGACGCGCACGCGGTCCTGCCCGGTCATGGAGGCGAAGATCCGTGCGAGCAGTGTCATGTCTGCCGCCAGCTCGACCGGCACAGGCAGGCCGAGCGCGGCGAGCACGCCGTCCACGGCCGCCTTGGGGCTGTCCTCGCGGGCAGCGCGGAAGGGGGCGGCGGCCAGCAGCGGCGCGGTCAGCCGGCGCCACCCCGCCGGCTCCGGTCGCAGCCAGAGGGCGAGGGCGACCTCGGGGCGCAGGATCTCGAGCAGCACTGCCTGATCGTCGCTTGCGGTGGCGCAGGCGGCCGTGCCCACCCAGGTCGGCCCGGAGTCGGGCGGAAACACCTCGCAGAGAAAGGACATGCGGCAGGCTCCAGGAGAGAATGCAATGTTATAATATTGCATTCTCAGCCCCGCCAAAACCCCCCCTCTTCAGCCAAGCCCGATCGCGCCGAAGAGGCGCGTCGCCGGCGGCCACGCCGTCATGACCGAGCTGCGGAACATCACCAGTGCGACCGCGGCGCCCACCACGACGACCAGCGACGCCACCCAGGCCCTGATCAGCGCGCGATCCGTCTTCGGCTCGGCGGCGATCGGTGGCCGTGGCCCCATGGGCGGCAGCGGGACCGCCGTCGGCGCGGGTTCGGCGTCGCGCGCCGGGGACGGCAGAGCTGGCGGCGGCCGAGGCGCCTCGGCGGCGGGCGGTTCCGCATGCGGCAGCGGGAACACCGCCGCGCAGCGCGAACAGCGCAACGTACGCGCGGCCCCGGCGAGCAGCCGGTCCGGCACATCATATTCGGTTGAGCAGGAAGGGCAGGCGATGCGCATCGAGCACGCATCCTCGACCGCCGCGCCGCTGACGGCAAGCAGCGGTTGAGGCGCGACGCCGGGGCGGGCACAACAGGCCGATGGTGCGATTCAGCCGCGTGGCCCTGGCCTACCCGGATCCGCGCGGACGCGGCGGAACCGAAGTGCTGCGCGACATTTCCTTCACCCTGGGCGAAGGGTCCTTCACCTGGATCCTCGGCCCTTCCGGCGCGGGCAAGACCTCGGTGCTGCGCCTGATGCAGGCTGCGTTGCGCCCGACCCAGGGGGAGGTGGAACTGCTCGGCATCCCGCTCTCCGGCGCGCGTCGGCGGGACCTGCCGCCGCTGCGCCGCCGCATCGGCGTGGTCCATCAGGAATTCCGCCTGCTCGCGCATCTTTCGGCCTGGGACAACATCGCGCTGCCGCTGCGCCTCGCCGGCACCGCGGAGTCGACCGTCCGCAACGACGTCGCCGAGCTGCTCGACTGGATGGGACTCGCCGGCAAGGAGGAACGCCGGCCGGCGGAGCTCTCGGGCGGCGAACAGCAGCGCCTGACCATCGCCCGCGCCGTGGTGACGCGCCCTGCCCTGCTGGTGGCGGACGAGCCGACCTCGGAGCTCGACGCCCGCCAGGCTCGCCGCACCCTCGCCCTGCTTGCCGAGATGAACCGCCAGGGCACGATCGTGGTGGTCGCCACGCATTCCGAGGATCTCCCCGCGCGCCACCCGGCGCGCATGCTGGCGCTCGAGGGCGGGCGGCTGGTGTCGGATGGCTGAACCCCGGCGCCGCTTGGCCCGCGACCCGCTCGGCCTGCGCAAAGCGCTGGCGGACCGGCTGCTGATCGGCATGGTGGCGGCGATGGCGCTGCTTGCCGCGCTGGCCCTGGCGGGGCGGGGCGGCGCCGAGCGGCTGGCGCAGCGCTGGCGGGAGGGCGCCCAGGCCGCGGTGACGGTGCAGATCCCGCAGCCGGATGTGGCGCGGATGGAACGGGCGCTCGCCATTCTTCGCGCCATGCCGGAGGTGGCCGGTGCCGAAGCGGTGGACCCCGCCCGCATGGCAGAGCTGCTGCGCCCCTGGCTGGGCGGCGCGCAGTCGCTGCCGCTGCCCGGCGTGATCGAGCTGCGCCTCGCTGATCTCTCCGCCGATCCCGTGCTGATCGGCGATCGCGTGGCCGAGGAAGTGCCCGGCGCGGTCACGGAAGCGCACGGCATCTGGGTCGCGCACCTCTCGGCGCTGGCCGCCGCGGTGCAGGGCGTGGCGCTGGCGGTGCTCGCACTCGTCGCCGCCGTCAGCGCGGCGGTGGTGGCGGTGGCGGTGCGCGCGGGTCTCTCGGCGCGACGCGACGCGGTGCTGGTGCTGCATGGCCTCGGCGCCACGGATGCCGAGGTCGCCGGGCGCTTCGCCCGCCGCGCCGCCTATCTCGCCGGCGTGGGCGGTGCCCTGGGCACGGCGCTCGCGTTGCCGGCGCTGGCGGGGCTGGTGCGGCTCGCGGGGCCGTTGGCCGGGGCGACATCCTGGCATGCCCTGCCCTGGCTCGACCTCGCCGCCGTGCCGCTGGCGGCGGCCGCCGTCGGCTGGGTCGCCACCCAGGCCTCGGTGAGGCTGTGGCTGCGGCGCCTGCCGTGAGCGACACGCCGCCGTCGCGTAGCCGCCCCGCGCGGCGTGTCGCCATCGGGGCTGCGGCGCTCCTGTCCCTTGCCCTGGTGGTGGGTTTCGCCGCCTTTCTCGTCGCCGTGCTCGATCCGCCGGCGCCTTCGGCGGCGGAGACCGACGGCATCGTGGTGCTGACCGGCGGCAGCGAGCGCGTTGCCACGGGCTTCCGCCTGCTCGCCGAGGGTAGCGCGCGACGCATGCTGATCTCCGGCGCGCATCCGGAGGCCGGTCTCGCCGAGATCGCCACCGCGGCCGGCGTCGACCCCGCGCGCTTCGCCGGGCGCGTCACCATCGGCCACGCCGCCGCCAGCACCCGCGGCAACGCCGCCGAGGCCGCCGCCTGGGTCCGTGGGGAAGAAGCGCGCTCGCTGCGTATCGTCACCGCCGGCTACCACATGCCGCGCGCCATGCTGGAGCTGCGCCGCGCCCTGCCGAGGACGGAACTGGTGCCGCACCCGGTGCCCTCCGCCGTGCTGCGGGCGCCGGGCGCGTTGCGACGACCGGCGGTATGGGCCCTTCTGCTCGGCGAGTACGGGCGCTACCTGCTGGCGCGGGCGGGGCTCTCGGGCCTCGTCGCGACCAGACGGGAGATGCGCGACCTGTGACCTTCCTGCGTTCCGCCGTGTTCAACGCGCTGTTCCTCGGCGGCAGCGCGATGATGGCGATAGCCGCGCTGCCGCTGCTGCTGGCGCCGCCGTCCTGGATGATCGCCTATGTCCGCGCCTGGGCGCGCGGCGTGGTCGCGCTGTTGCGCGCGGTCTGCGGCATCCGGCTGGAGGTGTCGGGGCTCGAGCACATCCCGCCGCAGGGGGCGATCATCGCCGCCAAGCACCAATCGGCCTTCGACACGGTGGTGTGGCTGATGCTGCTGCCGGCACCGGTCTACGTGCTGAAGCAGGAGCTGCTGTCGATCCCGGTCTGGGGCCTGCTGGCGCGTCGTTGCGGGCATGTGGCGGTGGATCGGAAGGGCGGCGCCTCCGCGCTGAAGGCCATGGTGCGGGCGGCGCAGGCGGCGCTCGGCGCGGGCCGGCCGGTGGTGATCTTCCCCGAGGGCACGCGCACCGCCCCCGGGGAACGCGTGCCGTACCAGCCGGGCGTGGCCGCGCTGGCGCTGGCGACCGGCGCGCCGCTGGTGCCGGTTGCCACGGATAGCGGGCTCACCTGGGGCCGCCGGGCATTCCACAAGCGACGGGGCTGCATCCACGTCTCCGTGCTGCCGCCGCTACCGTCCGGACTGCCGCGGGGGGCCATGATGGCAAGGCTGCAGGAAGTGATCGAACGCGAAAGCGATCGTTTGGCCTCCTTATCCGGCCTTGTGGATAAGTCTGGGGAATAGCCCTGCGGAAAAATTCAATGGATGGGTCAGGAGGGCCACCCAATCCATTGAAACAGCATCGTTTTCTACGGCCTCTCAACTGCTGTGGATAAGCCGCCGCAGACATGTGCGTTGTGGTTGCGGAACAAGAGGGGGCTGACGAGCCTCAGCGACCCATCGCCGCCCGACGCGCTGGGATGTGCGCCGCCCCGGCGAGGATCACTCCGCCGGCAAGAGCGCGGCGATCCGGTCGAGCCCGGCATCGCGCACACCCATCTGATTCAGGTGTCGCAACGTGTTGAGCAGGTAGTCGCGGTTCGGACCCATCTGCCCATGCCCCGCCGCGATCGCCGCGGCTGCGCGGTCGGGCGGAAGGCGGCCGACATAGAGCCGGCAACCGCGGTTCGCGACATAGGCCGCGGCGCGCACCATCCGTCCGGAATCAAGCAGGCGCAGCGGCAGCATGCGGCGGAAATAGACCTGCTCCGCCCCATCCGGCAGCTCGCGGTCGTCGAGATAGGCGAGCACCTCGGCCGCCTCCGTGGCCGCCACACGAAAGGCAAGGCCGCGGCAGGCGCCGCCGCGATCGAGCCCGAGCACGAGGCCTGGCCGTTCGGGCGTGCCGCGGTAGCGGTGCGACCACAGGCAGAAGCGGCGATGAAAGCCGCGCAGCAGCGCCGGATGCGCCGCCGCATGCACGAAGCCCGGCCGCCAGATCAGCGAACCATAGGCGAAAACGTAGAGGTGCCCGTCGGCATCGAGGATGTCGTGCCGCTCGGCGATGTGATGGTGCATGCGGGGCCCCGCCCCGCGTGGCGTCGCGCCACGGCGGGCGCGGCGCTATACCGTCGCGCGTGACCGCCGCCAAGACGCCGCCCCCCCGCCCCCGAAGGCTCTTCCGCCGCACCGCGCTCGGGCTGGTCTCCACCCTGGCCGCGCTGCTGCTGGCGCATGGTCTCGCCTGGCGCTGGATGACCGGGGCCCTCGCCGTCGGCTTCTCGGACTGGGCGACGATGCGCCGCGCCCAGGGATGGGAGATCGAACACGAACTGCCCTATCGCGGCGGCTGGCCTTTCGCTGCCCGCCTGACCGTCCCCGGACTGCGCGTTGCCGGCCGCAGCGCCGCCCTGCCGGATGACTTCGGGTTCGATGCACCGGAGTTCGTGCTGCAGATCGCCCCGCCGCGCCTCGATCGCCTGGTGTTGACGATGCCGGGCGAACTGCGGCTGCGGCTGGGCAATGCCGAGATCCTGCTCGGTGCGGAGCGGCTGGAAGCGACGCTGGCTCTCGAGCCGGGTCTGCCGCCGCGCGCGCTGGATGTGCTGGCCGAGCGCCTGCGCGCGACGACACCCGAGGGACCCTTCGAGGCGCAGCGCGTCGCGGCTGCGCTGTCGGCCCGGAGCGGCATGGCCGATGCGGAGCCGATCGTCATGTTGGAGGCGGCGGCCGAGGGCGTGATGCTGCCGCCTGCCCCGGCCTCCCCGGCGCTGGCGGCCTTCGGGCGGCATGTCGAGCAGGCGCGGCTGGAAGCGGTGCTGACCGGCCCCTTGCCCTTGCCCGGCGCGCTGCCCGCCTACGGGCCGGCGGCGGTCGCCGCGGCCTGGCGCGATGCCGGCGGTGCGGTCGAGCTGCGCCGCATGTCGCTGCGCTGGGGGACCCTGGTGGGCGAGGGGGAAATGAGGGTGACGCTCGATCCCGCCCTGCAGCCTGCGGCGGCGGGCACGCTGCGGCTGAGCGACGCGCCGGCGGCGCTGGAATCGATGGCCGCGGCGGGCGTCATCACGCGCGGCGCCGCACGCACCGCGCAGGGCATCGCCACGCTGCTCGGGCGCGTGCCCGAAGGCGGTCGCGTACCGCAGGTGGAGTTGCCGCTGATGGTCGCCAACGGCACCGTCGCCCTCGCACGCATTCCGCTGCTGCGCCTTGCGCCGCTCGCCTGGCCCGATGCCGCCGTGCCGCAGCGGGCGATGTCGCCGCGCTGAATCGCGCGCGGCATGCGCAAGCGCGCCGGTTGTCGGCACGGCCTCCATATCGTCCACCCCACGAAAAACTAACGCAGCGTGAGCGCAATCTGTCGTTTTTCGCGCACAGCGCGAGAGCGGCGTGAAAAGGACGTCAAACCTTGACTTCAGCCCGTCAGAGCCCTGTCGACTCCCGCCAGAGCAGCGTTAAAGGTTGAGGGCTTTCACCCCTCCGTGACGTGGGTGCGGGGCGGCGGAGCGCAACGAGAGACGGCCATGGATGAGGCGATGTTGACAGAGGAGCCGGATGCAGAATGCACGGACCGCAGTGCGATCCTGATGATGCTGACCTACGTGGCGGCAGAATGCAGGAGGCTCGGTTCGGAGGAAGCGGCGCGGCATGCCTGCATGGCCGCGACGCTGGTGCAGGGTGTGAAACTCCACTGCGCGACGGATTGCGTGCCGCGCGGTGACGAACAGCGGCTCGCGCCGCTGCACTGACGGCGTCCGCGCCGCGCTATCCGGCGCGGCGCAGCAGGAACAGCGCCTGTTCGCCGAACAGGTTCGCCAGCCGCACGGAGCGGCGCCACGGGGCCTTGAGGCCCCGCTCATCCACCGCCAGCCACTTCTCCACGCGATACCCTTCCATCTCGCACAGCGCGATGAAGTCGAGGATCGTGCAGGGGTGGATGTTCGGCGTCTCGTACCAGGGGCGGTTCCAGGTCTCGGTGTCGGGCATGCGCCCGCGCGTCAGCAGCCGCCAGCGCAATTCCCAGTGGCCGAAATTGGGGAAGGAGACGATGGCGTGGGCGCCGATGCGCAGCATCTGGCGCAGCACCTCGCGCGGGCGTTCCACCGCCTGCAGCGTGCGCGACAGCACCACGTAGTCGAAGCCGCCATCCGGATAGAAGGCGAGGTCGTTGTCGGCATCGCCGTGGATGACCGCGAGGCCGGAGGAGACGGCCTTGGTGACCTCCGCCATGTCGATCTCGATGCCGCGGGCATCGGCCTGCTTCTCGCGCGTGAGGTGTTCGATCAGCGCGCCGTCGCCGCAGCCGATGTCGAGCACCTTGGCGCCGTGGGGGATCATCTCCGCGATCAGGCGGAGGTCGAGGCGCATGTTCTTGGCGACGTAGCGGATGTCGGTGGGGGCTTCGGGCATGCTCAGACCCCCGCCTTCTCGGCCGCCCCACGCAGGAACCCGCCCAGCGCCGCGTGGAACTCCGGTTCCTCCAGCAGGAAGGCGTCGTGCCCCTTGTCGGAGGCGATCTCCACGAAGGACACGCTGGCCCCCGCCGCGTTCAGCGCGCGCACGATGGCGCGGCTCTCGCTGGTCGGGAACAGCCAGTCGCTGCTGAAGGACGCCAGGAAGAAGCGCGTCGCCGTGCCGCGGAAGGCGGCCGAGAGGTCGCCCTCGTGCTCCGCCGCCAGGTCGAAGAAATCCATCGCCCGCGTGATGGTCAGGTAGGAATTCGCGTCGAAGCGCTGCACGAAGGTCGAGCCCTGGTAGCGCAGGTAGGACTCCACCTCGAACACGTCCTCGAGGAACGTCAGCGCGCTCGCCCCGCGCAGCCGCCGCCCGAATTTCCGCGTCAGCGCCTGCTCCGACAGGTAGGTGATATGCGCGACCATCCGCGCCACCGCGAGGCCGCGCGCGGGGATGCGCCCTTCCTCCCAGTACCGCCCGCCCATCCAGTCCGGGTCGCCATGGATCGCCTGTCGGCCGACCTCGTGGAAGGCGATGTTCTGCGCCGAGTGATGCGCGGCACAGGCGATCGGCGCCGCGGCCAGGACGGCATCCGGATAGGTCGCCGCCCATTCCAGCACCTGCATCCCGCCCATCGACCCGCCGATCACCGCGAGCCAGCGCGCAATGCCGAGATGCTCCATCAGCCGCTTCTGCGCGCGGACCATGTCGCGGATGGTCACGGAGGGAAAATCCGTCCCCCAGGGGCGGCCGAGGCCGCGCCCTTCCGCATCCGTCATCTCGCTCCGCGGCCCGGTCGATCCCATGCAGCCGCCGAGCACATTGGCGCAGACCAGGAAGTACCGGTCGGTGTCGAGCGGCTTGCCGGGGCCGACGATGCTCTCCCACCAGCCGGGCTTGCCGGTGACGGGGTGCGGCTCGGCCAGGTACTGGTCCCCGGTCAGCGCATGGCAGACCAGCACGGCGTTGCTGCGCTCGGCGTTCAGCGTGCCATAGGTGCGGTAGGCGACGGTGAGCGGTACGACCACGGCGCCACAATCCAGCGGCAATCCGTCGGGAAAGACGGCGTGCTGGTGCGCGACCTCCGGGAAGGGGGCGATGGCCTGTGACATGGCCGGGCAGGATTAGGCCCCGCGCGCCGCCGCCGCAACGGGCGAGCGCCACCGCGAGTGCTTGGCGGGCAGGGCCGCGCCGTCTATTGGGTCCGACCGCATGCCCGACATCCCCCCGACCGCCCCCGCCGAGGCCGAGATCGCCGCCCTTCGCGCCGAGATCGACGCGATCGACGACGCCATGCACGACCTGCTGATGCGGCGTTCGGCGGTCGTTGCGCGCCTGGCCGGCAGCCGCGCCAAGGGCAGCGGATCTCCCGTCCGTCCGGGGCGGGAGGCGGCGGTGCTGCGCCGGCTGCTGGCGCGCCATGCCGGGCCGCTCCCGCGCGCCCGCGTGGTGCGGATCTGGCGCGAGGTCTTCATGGCGAGCATCGCCATCCAGGGCGAGTTTTCCGTCGCGGTGCACGCCCCCAACCCGCAATCCGGCCATGCCCGCCTTGCGCGCGAGCATTTCGGCCCGATCGCCGCCATCCGCGTCCACCCCACCCCGGCGCGTGCCCTGGCGGCGTTGAGCGGGGGCGAGGTTTCGGTCGCGGTGCTGCCCGCGCCGGCGGAGACCGACGGGGAGGAAGCCGCCTGGTGGGCGCATCTCGACGTGCCGCGGCTGCAGGTGGTGGCGCGGCTGCCTTTCGTCACCGACCCCGGGGGACCGGGGGCGCTGGTGGTGGGGCCGGTGCCGGCGGACGCCTCGGGCGAGGACCGCACCCTGCTTCTGGTCGAGGCCGAGCCCAGCGCCGCCCGCGGGCGCATCGCCCAGGCGCTGGCCGATGCCGGCCTGCCCGCGGCGGCGCTGCTGGTGACGCGCGCCGGCGAGGAGACGCTCGCGCTCGCCGAGATCGAAGGCTTCCTGCACCCGGAGGATGCGCGCCTGGCCGCGCTGCCCTGGGCGCGGCGCACCATCCTCGGCGCCTATGCGGTGCCGGTCGTCGGAGACACGCCATGACCGTGATGCCCCGTCCCTCGATCCTGTCCGTCGAACCCTATGTCGGCGGCGAGTCCAAGATCCCGGGCGTGAACCGCATCGTGAAGCTGTCCTCCAATGAGGGCGCCTTCGGCCCGCCGCCCGGCGCGATCGAGGCGATCCGCGCCATGGCGGGCGAGGCGCACCGCTACCCGGATGGCGGCGCCAAGGCGATCCGTGAGGCGATCGGCGCGCGCTTCGGGCTCGACCCCGCGCGCATCGTCGTCGGCAACGGGTCGGACGAGCTGCTGGCGCTGCTGATCCTCGCCTATGGCGGGGAGGGCACCGAGCTGGTGATGAGCGCGCACGGCTTCCTGATGTACGAGATCACCGGCCGCTGGGCCGGCTGCCGGATCATCAAGGTGCCGGAGAAGAACCTGACGACCGACGTGGACGGCATGCTCGCCGCCGTCGGGCCGCGCACGCGGCTGGTCTTCCTCGCCAACCCGAACAATCCGACCGGCTCCATCCTGCCGCAATCCGAGGTGGATCGGCTGCGTGCCGGGCTGCGCGACGACATCCTGCTGGTGCTGGATTCCGCCTACGCCGAATACGTCACCCGGCCGGACTACGACGCCGGAGCGAAGCTGGTGGATGCCTCCGGCAACACCGTGATGACGCGCACCTTCTCGAAGATCTTCGGCATGGGCGGCATGCGACTCGGCTGGTGCTATGCGCCGGCCGCGGTGGTCGATGTGCTGAGCCGGGTGCGCGGGCCGTTCAACGTGAATGCGGCGGCGATGGCGGCCGGCATCGCGGCGCTGGCCGAGAAGGGCTGGGTCGAGACCTCGGTCGCGCACAACACCGAATGGCGCGGCAAGGTGTCCGCCGGGCTGACCGCGGCCGGCATCAAGGTCTGGCCGAGCGAAGGGAATTTCGTGCTTGCCGATTTCGGCGACGCGGCCAGGGCGAAGGCGGCGGACGAGGCGATGAAGCAGCGCGGGCTGATCGTGCGCGCCATGGCGTCCTACGGCCTCGGTTCCTGCCTGCGCATCACCATCGGCAACGCCGAGGAATGCTCCATGGTGATCGAGGCGCTGACCGCCTTCATGGCGCAGAATGGTTGAGCCCGTCTTCAACCGCCTCTGCCTGATCGGCATCGGGCTGATCGGGTCGTCCATCGCGCGTGTCGCGCGCAAGCGCGGGGACATCGCGCGCACCGTCGTCGCCACCGCGCGGCGGCCGGAGACTCTCGCCCGGGTGCGCGAGCTCGGCATCGTCGATGTGGTGGAGGATGACGTCGCCAAGGCGGTGGAGGGCTGCGACGGGGTGATCCTCTGCGTGCCGGTCGGTGCCTATGCGAGCGTGATGCAGGCGATCGCGCCGCATCTCGCGCCGGGCTGCGTGCTGACCGACGTGGGGTCCACCAAGGGCAGCGTGGTGCGGGACCTGACGCCGCTGGTGCCGGCGGGCGTCCGTCTCGTGCCCGCGCACCCGATGGCGGGCACCGAGCATTCCGGCCCGGATGCCGGCTTCGCCGAGCTGTTCCAGGGCCGCTACTGCATCGTCACGCCGCTGCCGGACAGCGACCCCGACGCGGTCGCCAAGGTGCGGGAGTTCTGGCGGCGCTGCGGCTCGATGACCGAGACGATGGACCCGGCGACGCATGACCGCGTGGTCGCCATCGTCTCCCACCTGCCGCACCTGATCGCCTTCACCATCTGCGGCACGGCCGACGACCTGGCGGAGGAGACGAAGGAGGCGGTGCTGAAATTCGCCGCTGCCGGCTTCCGCGACTTCACGCGTATCGCGGCGAGCGACGTGGACATGTGGCGCGACGTGTTCCTCAACAACCGCGAGGCGCTGCTCGAGATGCTGGCGCGCTTCAGCGAGGACGCGCACGCGCTGGGCCGCGCGGTGCGCTACGGGCAGGCGGAATTCATCGAGGATCGCATCCGCCGCGGGCGGAAGATCCGCAGGGAGCTGATCGAGCGGAAGCAGGCGTAGCGGGTCAGAGCCGCGCCGCCACCGCCTGCCGCTCCTCCGCGCTCATGTGCAGCCCAAGACGCGACCGCCGCCACAGCACGTCCTCCGCGCTGCGCGCCCATTCCTGGCCGACGAGCCAGTCGATCTCACGCTCCGTCAGCCCGGCGCCGTAGTCGCGCCCGAGGTCATCCATCTTCGTCGCCCCGGCCAACAGCGCATCCACCTCGCTGCCATAGGCCCGCAGCAGCCGCCGCAGCATCGCCGGCGGCACCCACGCATACCGCCGCGCCGCCTCGGCCGCGAAGGCATCGAATCCAGCGGCGCCGACATCGCCACCCGGCAGCGCCGCGGTCGCCGTCCAACTCGTCCCCGCCGGACGTCCTAGCGCATCGGCAACCTTCTCCACCGCCTCCTCCGCCAGCCGCCGGTAGGTGGTGATCTTCCCGCCCAGCACCGACAGCACCGGCGGCCGCCCCTTGCCGTCATCCAGTTCCAGCACGTAGTCCCGCGTCACTTTCGACGCGTCCGACGCACCGTCGTCGTAGAGCGGCCGCACGCCGCTGTAGGTCCACACCACCTCGCCCGGCATCGGCGCGCGGCGGAACTGCTTCGCCACCGCGCCGCAGAGATAGGCGATCTCCTCCGGCGAGGCCTTCGCGTCCCGCGCATCGCCCTCGTAGGGAATGTCGGTGGTGCCGATCAGCGAGAACCGCCCCTGGTAAGGGATGACGAACACCACCCGCCGGTCGTCGTTCTGCAGCAGGTAGGCCTGCTCCCCGGCCTGCAGCGCGGGCACGACGATGTGGCTGCCCTTGATCAGCCGCACCCGGCCGCGCGGCTTCACGCCCGCAAGGCCCAGTGCCTCCAGCGCCCAGGGGCCGGCGGCATTCACCAGCGCCCGCGCCCGCACCTGCCGCGAAGGCTGGCCGAGCCCGCCGATCTCGCAGGACCAGCCGTCCGCCTCGCGCCGCGCGGAGAGCAGCGCCGTGCGCACATGCACCTCCGCACCGCGCGCCACCGCGTCGCGCGCGTTCAGCACGACCAGGCGCGAATCCTCCACCCAGCAATCGGAATAGACGAAGGCGTGCGTCTGTTCCGGCTTCAGCGCCGCGCCGTAGGGGTGGGAGCGGCAGTCGATCGCCTCGTGGCCCGGCAGGCTGACCCGCCGCGCCAGATGGTCATACAGGAACAGCCCCGCGCGGATCATCCAGCGCGGCCGCATCTCCGGCCGGTGCGGCAGCACGAAGCGCATCGGCCAGACGATGTGCGGGGCGATGCGCAGCATCACCTCGCGCTCGGCCAGGGCCTCCCGCACCAGGCGGAACTCGTAGTGCTCGAGGTAGCGCAGCCCGCCATGGATCAGCTTCGTGGAGGCCGAGGAGGTCGCGCCGGCCAGATCGCCGCGCTCCACGAGGCAGACGGAAAAGCCCCGCCCGGCCGCGTCCCGCGCGATGCCGGCGCCGTTGATGCCGCCGCCCACCACCAGCAGGTCGAAATCCGCTGTCTGCATCCGCTCAGTCACGCTCCGGCGTGGGCGAGGCTGGCGGCGGCACGCGGCACGGCGGCCGGGGGGGGGGCGGATCGGCGGCGCGCAGGACAGGGACGCGCCGTTGGCGCCGATCCCTCACCGGCGCAGCGTGGTGGCGGCAAGGCATCCCGCATCGTGCCACGCGTCACGGGCCTCAGGCGAGAGCGATGGCCTCCGCCTTCAGCACCTCGCCCGCCAGATAGAGGCTGCCGCAGATCAGCACGCGGCCGGGCGGCTCCTCCCGCCCGATGCGCGCCAGCGCCTCGGCCACCGTGGGGCCGGGCCGGGCGACGCCGCCGCTGGCGGCGACGATGTCCTCGACCGGCATCGCCAGGTGCTGGCCGGGCTCGGCCACGGCGGTCAGCGAGGTCGCGAAGGGGATCAGCGGGCGGAGGAATTCCCCGCTCGCCTTGCCCTGCTTCATGCCGACGACGAGGTGCAGCGGCCGGTCGCGCCAGGACGGCAGGTGCGACGCCAGCGCCAGCCCCGCCCCCGCATTGTGCCCGCCGTCGAGCCACAGCTCGAAACCCGCCGGCAGGGTCGCCGCCAGGGCGCCGCGCAGGCGTTGCAGCCGCGCCGGCCATTCCGCGGCGGCGACGCCGCGCGCCACGGCGATGTCGGTCAGCCAGGACGGGTTCCAGGCGCGCAGCGCGGCGATGGCGATGCCGGCATTCTCCGCCTGGTGCGGGCCGGGCAGGGCGGCCGGCGGCAGGTCGAGCGCGCCGCGCGCATCGGCGTAGCGCAGCCCGCCCCCCTCGGTGGCATCGCAGCGCCAGTCGCGCCCGCGCACCAGCAGCGGCGCGCCGCGCTCGGCGGCGATGCGGGCGATCGCCTCGGCGGCTTCCGGGGCTTGCTGGCCGGTGGCGCAGGGCACACCCGGCTTGATGATGCCGGCCTTCTCCACGGCGATGCCGCCCAGCGTGTCGCCGAGGAATTCCATGTGGTCCATCGACACGCTGGTGATCGCCGTCGCCGCCGGCCGTGCCACGACATTGGTGGCGTCGTACAACCCGCCGAGGCCGACCTCCAGCACCAGCAGATCCGCCGGCACGCGGCTGAACAGCAGCAGGGCGGCGGCGGTGGTGATCTCGAAGACGGTGATGGGTTCGCCGGCGTTCCTCGCCTCGGCCTCCTCCAGCGCCGCGGTCAGCTCGGCGTCGGAGACCAACGTGCCGGCCAGCCGCACGCGCTCGTGGAAATGCACCAGATGGGGGGAGGTGAAGACGTGCACGCGTTGCCCTGCCGCCTCCCCGATCGCGCGCAGGAAGGCGCAGGTGCTGCCCTTGCCATTGGTGCCGGCGACATGCACCACGGGCGGCAGGTGCCGCTCCGGGTGGCCGAGCGCGGCCAGCGCGCGCTCCATCCGCTCGAGGCTGAGGTCGATCAGCTTCGGATGCAGCGCGTGCAGGCGCTCGACGATCGCCTCGGCGCGGGACATGGCTTCGGGGGGTCCGTTGCGGTCAGGGCTGGGCGGGTGCGGCGGGTTCCTCGGCGGGCGGTGCCTCGGGCTCCGGCTCCACCGCGGCGGCGGGTGCGACCAGCGGCACGCGCAGCAGGCCGAGCACGCGCGCGAGGACGCCGCGCATCTCCCCCCGCTTCACCACCATGTCGAGGATGCCGTGCTCCAGCAGGTACTCCGCCCGCTGAA
The DNA here is from genome assembly GCF_018129005.1 of Neoroseomonas eburnea. GTDB lineage: Bacteria > Pseudomonadota > Alphaproteobacteria > Acetobacterales > Acetobacteraceae > Neoroseomonas > Neoroseomonas eburnea. The sequence continues at coordinate 6,847 of NZ_JAAEDL010000014.1, read as the reverse complement.
AACCCTCGGGCAGCTTCTCGCGCACCGTCTGCTCGATCACCCGCGCGCCGGCGAAGCCGATCATCGCCCCCGGCTCGGCGATATGGATGTCGCCCAGCATGGCGAAGGAGGCGGTGACGCCGCCCGTCGTCGGGTCGCACATCACGACGATGAAGGGCAGGCCGGCTTCCTTCACCAGCCGCGTCGCGATGACGGTGCGCGGCATCTGCATGAGCGAGATCGCGCCTTCCTGCATGCGCGCCCCGCCCGAGGCGGTGAAGACGACCAGCGGGCTGTCCTGCAGCACGGCGAGCTTGGCGGCGGTGACGATCGCCTCCCCCACCCCGGCGCCCATCGACCCGCCCATGAAGGCGAATTCGAAGGCGGCGACGACAGCCCGCTCGCCCTCGATGGTGCCGTGCGCGACGGCGACGGCGTCATCCATCGCCGACTTTACCTGCGCTTCCCTCAGCCGGTCGGAGTAGCGACGCTGGTCGCGGAAGCGCAGCGGGTCGGCCGGCGCCTTCGGCAGCTCGATGCGGGAGAAGCCGGCATCGAGCGTGCATTCCAGCCGGCGCACCGCGGAGATGCGCATGTGGTGGCCGCAATGCGGGCAGACATGCAGGGCCGCTTCCAGGTCGCGGCGGAAGATCATCTGCTCGCAGGCGGGGCATTTGTGCCAGAGATTCTCCGGCACCTCCCGCTTGAAGAGGCCCGAGATCTTCGGCAGGGCCCAGTCGGAAATCCAGTTCATCGCATCCCCTCGGCGTCGGCGCCGACGGGAGGGGAGTAGGCGCTGGCAGGGGCGTGGCGCAAGGGGCGCCAACCTAGCCGGCGCCTTCGTTGCGGCATGATTGACAACGAAGCACCAAATTGACGGCATAGGTTTATGGCTGCAACCGCCCCGCCGGACACCCGACTTCCCGCCGCAGGCTTCGGCGGAATCGGTCATGCTCATCAACGTCCTCGAGGTGCCCGCCGGCGGGCTGGAGGAAGCGATCCGCTCCTGGGAAGCGGCGCGCGACCTGCTGGCGCGCCAGCCGGGCCATGTCTCGACACGCCTGCACCAGGCCATGGCGCCGGGGGCACGATTCCAGTTCGTCAATGTCGCCTTGTGGGAGAGCCCCGAGGCCTTCGCCGAGGCCATGCGGCGCATGCAGGCGGACCTGCGCACCCCGCCGCCGGCCGGACCGGCCTTCTTCCCGGCGCTCTATCGCGTCGTCCGCGAATAGGACGGAACCCGGTCGCGATGCGCCGGCACGGACGGGCGAAGGCAGGCCGGCGACCCGGCTGCGGGAGGATCACCGGCCCGGCGCCCGTCGCGGCCTCCCGCGCCGCGCCGGTGCCGTCTCGCCGGCCGGCGCCCGGATCCGCAGCAGCACCTCCACCCGGCCGGGCTGGTCGGCGATGGCCTGGCGGATGATGGCCGACAAAGTCTCGGGCGAGACATCGAGATCGACGACCGTGTCGGTCGCCTCGTCCACCAGATGGGAATGTGGATGCGGCACGGTGTCGTAGACCGCCCCGCCACCCATCGACGGCACCCGGCCGAGCAGGCCCTTGCCCGCCAGCGCCTCGAGCAGATCGGCCACCTCCGCCCGGCCAAGTGCTAGCCCCCCCGCGACGGCAAGGCGCTGCGCCCCGGCGGCGTCGACGTGGGTCTCCTCGGCGGTGCGCAGCAACGTCAGCAGGCGCGGCAGCGGCCCGTCGGCGGCGAGGCCCGCCCGGCGCACCTCTCCCCGCGCCGCGGCATCCGCGGTGCTGGCCATCCTTCTCCTCCCCCGGGGTCTCGCGCCCCTTGATGCCCGGGCAGCTAGCGCCCTGGCCGCACCCAGCCGGGCAGCGGGTCCCCGCCCTCCGGCCCCCGCCCGCGGCCCCGGCCATATGTGCCGGGAGCCGCCGCCACAGTGTCCGGAATGACCACAGGCGTGAATGGCTGCGATCGTACCCGGACCTCACCTCCCGACGCGGCTGAAGCGCTGCCGCGTCGGGACGCCGTTCCGCCGACGTCAGGCCAGGTCGAAGCGATCCGCGTTCATCACCTTGGTCCAGGCGGCCACGAAGTCGTTCACGAACTTCGCCTGGTTGTCGGCCTGCGCATAGACTTCCGACAGGGCGCGGAGCTGCGAGTTCGACCCGAACACCAGGTCGACGCGCGTGCCCGTCCATTTCACGGTGCCCGTCGCGCGGTCGCGGCCCTGGAATTCCTCCGCCGTGTCGTCCGTCGGCGCCCAGGCCGTGCCCATGTCGAGAAGATTGACGAAGAAGTCGTTCGTCAGCGTGCCCGGACGGCTGGTGAAGACGCCGTGCGGCGACCCGCCGTGATTCGCGCCCAACACGCGCAGGCCACCGACCAGCACCGTCATCTCCGGCGCGGTCAGCGTCAGGAGCTGCGCCTTGTCGATGAGCTGCTCCTCGGCCGAGACCGTGTAGCGGGCCTTTCGGTAGTTGCGGAACCCGTCCGCCTCCGGTTCGAGCACCGCGAAGGAGGCCGCGTCGGTCTGCTCCGCCGTCGCATCCGTCCGGCCCGGCGCGAAGGGCACCTTGACGTCATGGCCGGCGGCCGTCGCCGCCTGCTCGATCGCCGCGCCGCCGGCGAGCACGATCAGGTCGGCGAGCGAGACCTGCTTGCCGTCGGTCGCGGAGGCGTTGAACTCCTTCTGGATGCCCTCGAGCTTCGCCAGCACCGTGGCGAGCTGCGCCGGCTGGTTCACTTCCCAATCCTTCTGCGGCGCGAGGCGGATGCGCGCGCCGTTCGCTCCGCCGCGGCGGTCCGACCCGCGGAAAGTCGACGCCGAGGCCCAGGCGGTGGCAACGAGCTGCGAAACCGACAGGCCGGAGGCGAGGATCTTCGCCTTCAGCGCCGCGACGTCCGCCTCCTCCACCAGCTTGTGCGTGACCGGCGGGACGGGGTCCTGCCAGATCAGGTCCTCCTTCGGGACCATCGCGCCGAGGTAGCGGGACTTCGGCCCCATGTCGCGATGCGTCAGCTTGAACCAGGCGCGGGCGAAGGCGTCGGCGAACTGGTCCGGGTTCTTGTGGAAGCGCTCGGAGATCTTCCGGTATTCCGGATCCATCTTCATCGCCATGTCCGCCGTGGTCATCATCGGCGGGTGGCGCCTGGTCGGGTCATGCGCGTCGGGCACCAGCGTCGCCGCGGCGGGGTCCTTGGGCTTCCACTGATGCGCGCCGGCCGGGCTCTTCGTCAGCTCCCATTCGTAGCCCAGCAGCATGTCGAAGTAGGAATTGTCCCACTTGGTCGGCGTCGGGGTCCAGGCGCCCTCGATGCCGCTGGTGATGGCGTCCCCGCCCTTGCCGCTGCCGAAGCTGCTCTTCCAGCCGAGGCCCATCTGCTCCATCGGCGCGGCTTCCGGCTCGCGGCCGACAAGCCCCGCATCGCCGGCGCCGTGGCACTTGCCGAAGGTGTGTCCGCCGGCGGTGAGCGCCACCGTCTCCTCGTCGTTCATCGCCATGCGCGAGAAGGTCTCGCGGATGTCGCGGCCCGAGGCGACCGGGTCCGGATTCCCGTTCGGCCCTTCCGGGTTGACGTAGATGAGGCCCATCTGCACGGCCGCGAGCGGATTCTCGAGCTGGCGGTCGCCCGTGTAGCGCATGTCGCCGAGCCAGGTGTCCTCGGAGCCCCAGTAGATGTCCTCCTCGGGCTCCCAGATGTCGACGCGGCCGAAGCCGAAGCCGAAGGGCTTCAGGCCCATGGATTCCATCGCGCAGGTGCCGGCGAAGACCAGCAGGTCGGCCCAGGAGATGCTGTTGCCGTACTTCTGCTTGATCGGCCACAGCAGGCGCCGCGCCTTGTCGAGGTTCGCATTGTCGGGCCAGGAATTCTCCGGCGCGAAGCGCTGCGCGCCGGTCGATCCGCCGCCGCGGCCGTCCGCCGTGCGGTAGGTGCCAGCGGCGTGCCAGGACATGCGGATGAACAGCGGGCCGTAGTGGCCGTAATCCGCCGGCCACCAATCCTGCGAGACCGTCATCAGCGCGATGAGGTCCTTCTTCAGCGCATCGAGGTCGAGCTTCCTGAACTCCGCGGCATAGTCGAACGCCGCGCCCATCGGATTGGACTTGGCCGATTGCTGGCTCAGGATGCGCAGGTTGAGCTGGTTCGGCCACCAGTCGCGGTTGGACCGGGTCGTGAAGCGCGCAGCCGTCGGCCTTCCGTGCATCACCGGGCACTTGCCCGCGGTCGCGACGTCATTTCCGTCCATGTTCTTCTCCGATCGTGACTGCGTTGATGGAACTGGTCCGTGGATCGAGACCGCGAAGCCCCGGGAAGCGACCCGGGCCCATCACCGGCGCGACGACCAGGCGCAAGGCAAGCGGCATGGTCATGCGCGGTTCCTCCTCCAGCGGTTCCGGTTGAAGCCTATGCGCCGCGCCAACGATCACGGAAGTGACAGTTTCCGAAGATCACGATAGGCATTGCCAATCATTGTGCTTTGCCGTGGGATGGCGTCACTTCTCTTGCGCGGCGGCAAGGTGCCGCTGCGGTGCAGCATCGGTCCCGACGATCCCGCGATGAACCTCCGCGATCTTCGCTATCTCCTCGCCGTCGCCGAACACCGGCATTTCGGCAAGGCCGCCGAGAGCTGCCGCGTCAGCCAGCCCACGCTCTCCGTCCAGCTCCGCAAACTGGAGGAGGAACTCGGCATCGTGCTGTTCGAGCGCAACAGCAAGCAGGTGGTGCCGACGCCGATCTGCGAGCTGCTGCTCTCCCACGCCCGCGTCGCGGTGGCGGAAATCGACGCGATGGCCGCGCTCGCGCGCAGCGCGATGGACCCGCTCCGGGGCACGCTGCGTCTCGGCATCATCCCGACGCTCGGCCCCTACCTGTTGCCGCTGGTGCTCGCGCCGCTGCAGGAGGCGCTGCCGGATCTTGAGATCGAACCGTGGGAGGACGTCACCGCGACCCTGCTCGAGCGCCTGCGCGGGCACGAGCTGGATGCCGCGCTGATCGCCACCGAGCCGGACGGCACGGACTTGGTGACCCGGCCGCTGTTCACCGAGCCCTTCCTCGCGGCCCTGCCGCCCGATCATCCGCTCGCCGCCCAGAAGCGCATCGGGGAGGACGACCTCGCCCCCGACGTGCTGGTGCTGGCGGACGGGCACTGCCTGCGCGACCAGGCGCTCGCGGCCTGCGGCCTGGCGGGGCCGCTCGGCGGCTCGCTGCGCGCGGCAAGCCTGGCGACGCTGATCAACATGGTCGCCGCCGGCTACGGCACCACGCTCATTCCGGGCCTGGCCGCCGGCGCCGCTCAGGATTCCGGCATCGTGCTGCGGCCACTGCGGCAGAAGGCGTCGCGCACCGTGCGCATCGCCTGGCGTGCCGCCTTCCCGCGCCGCGCCGCGGTGGAGGCGGTGGCGCGGGTGATCGCCGAGCGGCTCGCGCCCTATGCCGCCGCGGCCGAACGCGACGACGCGGCCCTGGACCGGGCGCGAGGCCAGGGCCATCTGGCACGGCACGCATGAGCCTGACACTGACCACCCCAGGGCTGAACGACGCCGCGCGGCGCGACCTGCGTGCCGCCTTCATGGCGCTGGAGCGCCCCTCCCTCGCCGCGCGCCTCGCGGCCGTGGCCGGCGTGCCGGTGGAGGCGCTCCGCGCGCGCCTGCCCAGGAGCGTGCAGGGCGGCGTGGATGGCGCGGTGCGCACGGCGCTGACCACTGCGATGACCGCCGCGCTGCGCTCCGGCCCGGCGACGACGCCGCTGCCGGTCCCCTCGGCTTGGTTCCACCGCGGGCTCGCGGCGGCGAGCGGCGCGCTGGGCGGCGCCTTCGGCCTGCCGGGCACGCTGGTCGAACTGCCGGTTTCCACCACCATCCTGCTGCGCCAGGTCGCCGCCATCGGCGCGGAGGAAGGCGAGGACCTGGGGACGCCCGAGGCAGCGGCGGAATGCCTGAAGGTCTTCGCCCTCGGCGGCACCTCGCCCTCCGATGACGCGGCGGAGAGCGGCTACTTCGCGGTGCGCCTGGCGCTGGCGGAGGCGCTGAAGGGCGCCGCCGGGCGCACCATCTTGCCGGGCTTCGTCGCGGCGGTGGCCTCGCGCTTCGTCGGGCCGATCGGGCTGAAGCTGTCGGCGCAGGCGGCGCCGGTGCTTGGCGCGGCGGCGGGGGCGGCGGTGAACCTGGCCTTCCTGGAACATTTCCGCGGCGTGGCGCGCGGGCATTTCACGCTGCGGCGGCTGGAACGGGCGCATGGGGCGCAGCATGTGCGGGCGGCGTGGGATGCGCTGGCGGCGTGCCGCGATGCGCCATTCGTGGAGCGGGCGCGACGGTAGGACGGGACGATGTCCTGGTCCCGTGGCGCCTGAAGGCCGGAGTGGCCTTGCCCCTCCGGGCCACCCCACCAAAGGCCGAAAGGCCCTTGGAAACCGTCACCTGGTGTTGGGCAGGGCAGGAGTTCCGCGGCGACGAAGGATGCGCCGCGCCGGGAGGCCGGGATTCCTCCCGCGCGCCGTGCCCGAAGCGCGCTTCGTCCTGCCGGTGCGGCAGTCAAGCCCGGCACCAGGCACCGGCCGGTCCAGGGTGCCCAGCACCCTGGCGGGGTGAGGTTCGGAGAGGGGCAGGGCCCCTCTCCGATCCACAGCGCCACAACTTCGCACGCATGGGGGCCGCCCCTCCGAGTCCTTGCTTATACCAAGCGCACTATGGATTGACCTGTCGCGCCCACTCGAAGTCGGTGAGGGAGCGGATGCGTCCGGTCTCGGCGATGAGGCTATTCCAGGCGGTGCAGCAGGCCTCGACGATGGCCCGCGTGCCGGGGAACAGCCGCCCCGACAGGTAGCGGTCGCGCAGATACTGCCAGACCTTCTCGATGGCGTTCAGCTCGGGCGAGTAGGGCGGCAGGTGGACGAGG
>NZ_JAAEDL010000013.1 GCF_018129005.1 Neoroseomonas eburnea | reverse complement strand
CGACGGGACGGGGCGGCGGCGGCGCGGCGCGCGGCGGCTCGGCGGCCGTAGCGCCCTCGGCGGCGAGCGCCGGCGGCAGGGCCGCGCCGTAGATTCCGCGCAGGTGCTGCAGCCGGGCAGCCGGGTCGCGCAGCGCGCCGGGTGGCGCCAGGCCCCATCCCGTCAGCAGCGGGCGGTCGTCGAGCGCGAGCACGGAGCCGGGACCGGCAAGCACCAGGGCAGCGCGCAGCAGCGGGTCCGCCATCAGCGGCGCCAGCGCGGCGAACTCGGCCTGGAGCTGCGCCTCCGCTGCCGCACGGCGCTGCGGCGGCAGGGCAGCGAGCGGCACCGGATCCCCAGCCCCTTCCGCATACCAGGACACCGAGCCGGCATTGCGCCCGTTGCCCCAGGTGACGACGGGCTCGGCGAACAGCGCCGCGCGCTCCGGCCCGAGCAGCGCGCGCAGCCGCGCATCCGCTTCCAGCACGGCGGTGCCGCCCACCGTGACGGGCTCGAGCCCCTGGAGGTCGGTCTTCAGGATGAAGCGCGGGCTCGCCATGGTTTCGTCGGCTCCGGGCGGTAGGCTGCAGGGGCGCGTCCGAATCCCGCGCCTCAGGTTGCGACTGTAGAGGCCAGGATGATGCGCGAGAATGGCGCCGCCGTGGCGATGGTCACCTTGCGACGGCGCAAGGCGGCCAGGCGGTGAAGCGCTTCACGCGGTGTGACGTGGTATCGTTGCGCTCGGCGGCGTGCCGACGCATCCCTTCGCACCGTCGCCTGAAGAGATCCGCCGATGCTTCGCATCCTTCCCCTGCTCCTGCTGTTGGCCGCACCGGCCTTCGGCCAGATGCTGCCGACGCAGAAGCCGGCGCCGCTCGGTGCCATGCAGGTGCCGCCGCCCGCGCTGGCCGCGCCGCCGCCCGCCATGGGCGCGCCCACGGAGCCGGCCGCGCCTGCCGCCGGCGGTCGCTGCGCGGCACCCCTCGCCCAGGGCTGCATGAGGATGCAGGCCTCCTGCCAGATGGCCTGCCCGGGGATCTGGAGCACCAACCCCGCCGCGCCGGCCTTCACGCCGACGGACCGCGCGGGGTGCATGCAGCGGTGCTTCCAGCAATACCTGTCGTGCCAGCGGACCTACGGGTGCTGACCAGGGAGGGCGCCGCCCTCCCCGGACCCCACCCGCCAAAGGCCGAAAGGCCTTTGGAAACCGGGACTTGGCACCGTGCGGTCAGGTCTCACCGAGCAGGCGAAGGCCATGGCGCGCGGCAAGCCAGGGCGCAGGCGGTCCGGTTCGGGTTCATCCGGGGATGATGCAAGGGGGTGGCGGCCGCCTCGGGCCATTGCTCCACAGTGACCAGGCGGCCGGGTCAGGGTCCAGGGCTCAGGCCTCGACCACGACATAGGCCTCCTCGACCCGCACCGACACTGTCTCGGCCTGGTAGGGGCCTTCGACCAGGGTCGCACCCTCCTCCACCCCGGCCGGGAAGGGCCGCACCTTGGTCCGGCGCGGATCGAACCAGGATTTCCCGGTGCGGATGTCGAATTCCCACTGGTGCCAGGGGCAGCGGATGAACTCCCCGGCGCGGGAGAAGCGATAGCTGCCCGGCTCCTCCGACTGCGTCAGCCCGCACAGGATCCCGCCCGAAAGCGGGCCGCCCTGGTGCGGGCAGCGGTCCAGCAGGGCGAAGAACTCGCCCTCCAGGTTGAAGACGACGATGCGCTTGCCCGCCGCCTCGACCACCTTGCGCCCGCCGGGCGGGATCTCCGCCACCGGCGCCACCACATGCTTCGCCATCAGGTGCCGTACAGCGCGCGCGCGTTGCCGCCGTAGATCGCCGCCCGCTTCTCCTCCGGGATGAAGGAGGGGATGGCGAGGCGCGGATCGTCGAAATCCCAGTGCGGGTAGTCGGAGGCGAAGAGGATCCGGTCCCACCCGATCCATTCCATGATGTCGAGCAGGTGCTCCGGCCGCTCCGGCTCCTCGATCGGCTGGGTGGAGACGAAGACGTGCTCGCGCATGTATTCCGACGGTGCCCGCCTCAGGTGCGGCACCTCGTCCTTCAGCCGCTTCCAGCTCGCGTCGAGCCGCCAGGCCAGCGACGGCATCCAGCCGAAGCCGCACTCGATCATCAGCACCCGCAGCTTCGGGAAGCGTTCGAAGATGCCCTCCACCACCATCGAGGCGACCTGCGCCTGCGCGCTGGTGGCGTGTTCCTGCACTTCCTCGACGTAGAAGGAAGGCCAGCCGCCATTGGTCATGGCATGGCCGGAATAGCCGAAGGCATGGATGCCGACCGGCAGCCCGGCCTCGGCCGCCGCCTGCCAGATCGGCCAGTAGCGCGTGCGGCCGAGCGGCTCGCAGGTGCGGCTCATCAGCAGCACCTGGCAGAAGCGCGGATCGCCGGCCCAGCGGCGGATCTCCTCGGCCGAGGCCGCGCCATCCTCGTAGGGCACGACGATCGAGGCCTTCAGCCGCGCATCATGGTCCACCCAATGCGCCACCTGCCACTCGTTCACCGCGCGGGCGAGCGCGATCGACAACCCATCGTTCACATCCCCCTGCCCCGAGGGCTGCAACGGGTTCAGCACGCCCATGTCGAGGCCGTAGCGGTCGAGCAATTGCTCCCGCAGGAAGGGCAGGTCCGAGGCCGGCGGCCCGCCGCCCGGCGGCCAGGCGTCCCGCCGGCAGGCGAGCGGCGCCGCCTTCGGGAAGGGATAGCCCTTGGCGAAGCCGTGCCGCGCATGGATGCCATAGGTCGCCAGCCTGTGCCAGGCGGCCTCCGACAGGAAGGGCCGGAACTCCGACAGGTCGCGCACGCGCGGATGGATGTCGCAGTCCACGAGGCCGAACGTGGCCGCCGCCGGGCGCCCCGGGGCGGCGATGGGCCGGACGAGGTTCATGCGCTTCCTCCCTCCCGCAGGCGAGCATAGGTCGCGCGCGGGTTGTCCACCATGATCTTCGGCAGCAGCCCCTCCGGGAAGCCGGGCGGGACCGTGGCGTCGCCCTCGAAATGCGCGTGCGGCCAGTCGGTCGCCCAGAGCAGCATCTCGTCCGAGCGCAGATGGTCGAGCAGGCGCCGGACGGTGTCGGCATCCTCCGGCGCGTCGAAGGGGCGGATGGTCATGCGGACGTGGTCGCGCACGATCTCGGCCGGCGCGCGGTCGATCCACGGGATCTCGAAACGCACGCCCTTCCAGGACTTGGTCAGCCGCCAGAGGAAGGCCGGCAGCCAGGAGACGCCGGATTCGATCAGCACCACCTTGAGCCCCGGGTACTTCTGGAACACGCCCTCGGTCACCAGGGAGGCCAGCGAGGCCTGGAAGCCGAAGGAATTCGAGGCGTATTCCTCGACATGCCAGGATGGCCAGCCCACCGAGGTCGGCGGATGCCGCCAGGCGCTGCCGGCGTGGATGCCGAGCGGCAGGCCGTGGCGTTCGAGCGCCGCATGCACCGGCCACCATTCGCGCCGGCCGAGCGGGATCTCCGCCATGCAGAGCACCATGCCCTGCACGAAGCGGGTATCGGGGGCGAGCCGCTCGATCTCCGCCACCGCCTCCTCCACCCCGTTGGGCAGCAGGATGGAGGCGCGCAGCCGGGCGTCGCGGTCGAGCCATTCGGCCCGCACCCAGTCGTTCACCGCGCGCGCCATCGCCGCGGACATGTCCCGGCTGAAAGGCAGTTGCACCGGGAAGAGCGGGTTCAGGATGCCGGCCGCCGCGCCCCAGCGGTCGAGCGCCTGGGACTGCACCTCGGCCACCGTGGACGGCGCGCCGCCCTTCGCCCCGCGCCAGTCCCGGCGCACCGTCGAGGGCGCGTTGGGCGGATAGGAGGCGCTCTCCAGCACCTCGATCCCGCGCTCGACCAGCGAGTGGCGCCAGTGCTCGTCCATGTAGGGCAGCAGCGCCGCCACACCGGGCACGCCCGGGTGCAGGTCGCAGTCGATGGCGGCCGTCGTCACGTTTCCTCCGCGCCGTTTGCTGGCGTCGCGCCCAGGTTCGACCCGATCGGCGCGCAGGGCAATGGGCAGGCGGGGCGCATCGGGCGATACTCGCGCCCATGGACCAGGACCTGCCTCGCGTGCTGCCCCTCGAAGGGGCTTCCAACCTGCGTGACCTCGGCGGCTGGCAGGCCGCCGGCGGGCGGCGCGTGCGCCACGGCATGGTGTTCCGCTCCGCCGCGCTGCACGGGCTCACGGATGTGGACCTCGCGCAGCTCGGGCGGACCGGCCTGCGCACCGTCTGCGACCTGCGCGGCGCGCGCGAGGCGACGCGCGCCCCGTCCCGCCTGCCTCCGGGCGCCGAGCCGCATCCCCTGCCGATCGAGCCCTTCGTCGGCGCCTCGCTCAAGGACATGCTGGAACGCGGCGCGGCGACCGGCGAAGGGGCGACGGACCTGCTGCGCCAGGCCTATCTCGCCTATGCCACCGACCACCTGCCGACCTATCGGCAGCTCTTCGCCCTCCTGCTGGAGGAAGAGCGCCGGCCGCTGCTGTTCCACTGCTCGGCCGGCAAGGACCGCACGGGGCTCGGCGCGGCGCTGATCCTGACGGTGCTCGGCGCGGACCGCGCCACGGTGATGGCGGACTACCAGGCGACGGACCGCTTCTGGCGCCGCGACCACCCGCTGCCGCAGGACGTGCCGCGCGCGGCGGCGGAGGCGATCCTCGCCACCCACCCCGCCCTGCTGCATGAGGCGCTGGACGCCGCCATCTCCCGCTTCGGCAGCGTCGAGGGCCTGGCACGGGAGGGCCTCGGCCTCGATCGCGCCGCCCTGGCCGAGTTGCACAGCGCCCTGCTGGACTGACGGCAGCCATGCCCGCGGGAGGGATTGAGCCCCCCGCCCCGGCGGGCCACGCTGCCGGGGACATGGACATCGACATCCCCCCGCCGGGCGAGGCCCGCACCATCCTGCCCGGCCTGCGATGGCTGCGCTTCCCGCTGCCCTTCGCGCCGCATCACGTGAATGTCTGGCTGCTGGAGGACGGCGCCGGCTGGCTGGCGGTCGACGCCGCCGTCGCCAATGACCAGACGCGGGACAACTGGCGTGCGGCGCTGACCGGCGAGGCCTTCGGCAACCGCGCGCTGACCGGCTTGCTGATCACCCATTTCCATCCGGATCACGCCGGGCTGATGGGCTGGCTCTCTGCCGGGCACGGCGTCACGCCGATGATGACGCGCATCGAATGGCTGCAGGCGCGGTCCCTGTGGTTCGACACCGGCGCGGAGATGCTGGAGCACCAGGCGGAATTCGCCCGCATCGCCGGCGCGCCGGCCGATTACTGCGCCTTCCTGCGCGGCCGCGGGCCGCTCTATGTCCGCGCCGTCTCGCCGCTGCCGCGCGCCTTCACCTGCATCGCCGACGGCGATGTCCTGCGCATCGGCGGACGGGAATGGCGCGTCATCACCGGCCAGGGGCATGCGCCGGACATGGCCTGCCTCTACTGCGCCGAGGCGAAGGTGCTGATCGCGGCCGACCAGATCCTGCCGCGCATCTCGCCCTATGTCGGGCTGCATGCGGGCGAGCCGATGGCCGATCCGCTCGGCGCCTTCCTCGCGTCGCTCACGCGCTTCCGCGACCTGCCGGAGGATACTCTGGTGCTGCCCTCCCATGGCGAGCCGTTCCGGCCGCTGCATGGGCGGCTCGATGCGCTGGACGCGCACCACGCGGACCGCCTGGCGGCGCTGGAGGAAGCCTGCCGCGCGCCGGCCACCGCGCATGCGCTGCTGCCGACGCTGTTCCGGCGGCCGCTCGACCAGGGCAGCCTGGGCTTCGGGCTGGGCGAGACGCTCGCGCATCTGCGCCGCCTGGAGGCCATGGGGCGGGTGGAACGCCTTCCCGATGCCGAGGGCATCATCGCCTGGGGCAGGAAGTAGCCCATGCCACGCCCCGCCCGCCGCATCCCGACACCACGCGCGATGATCGTCGCGCCGCAGCCCGAGGCGGTGGAGGCCGGCGCCGCCGTGCTCGCCGCCGGCGGCAATGCGATCGACGCGACGCTGGCCTGCGCCTTCACCCAGGGCGTGGTGGACCCGATGATGTGCGGGCTGGGCGGCCTCGGCGTGCTGACGGTCCATGATCCGCGCACCGGCACGCAGGTGGTGTTCGATGGGCTGTCCCCCTGCCCCGCCGGCGCGCATGCCGAGATGTGGTCGAACCTGTTCGAGCGCGAATGCAGCGACGGCTACGGCTTCGTGCTGAAGGGCGCGCCGAACGAGGTCGGGCACGGTTCGGTGACGGTGCCCTCCATCCTGCGCAGCTTCGCCGATGCGCATGCGGCCTTCGGGCGGCTGCCCTGGGGCGAGCTGTTCGGCGGCGCCATCGCCTGCGCGCGCGACGGCTGGATGGTCCGCCCGCATGTCCACATGATGATGGTGGCCGACGAGCGCGCCTATGGCCGGGTCAACATCGCGGACAAGCTCGCGGCGTCGGTCGACAGCGCGCGGCTGTACCTGCGCGCCGACGGCACGCCGAAGCGGCCGGGCGAGCGCGTGGTCAACCCGGACCTGGCGGCGACGCTCGGCATCATCGCGCGCGACGGCGCCGACGCCTTCTATACGGGCGAGATCGCCCGGCGCATCGCCGCCGACATGGCAGCGCATGGCGGGCTGGTCACCGAGGCCGACCTCGCCGCGATCCGCAGCCGCCGCGTGGAGCCGCTGCGCCTGCCCTATCGCGGTCGCACCCTGGTGCTGCCGCCGCCGCCGGCCGGCGGCATCTTCGTCGCCGAGGTGCTGCGCATCCTCGAACATTTCGACCTGCCGGCGATGGGCCACAACAGCCCGGCGATGATCGCCGCGCTGGCCGAGGCGCTGAAGATCGCCGGCATCGACAAGGATCGCCATGTCGGCGATCCGGATTTCGTCGCCATTCCGCTCCATCGGCTGCTCTCCGATGGCTACGCGGCCGAATGCGCGGCGCGCATCAAGGCGGGGGAACAGGCGTCGCTCGCGCGCCTGGGGGCGGAGCCGAAGGGGACGACCACCATTTCCTGCGTCGATGCGGACGGGCTGGTGGTGAGCGTCACCCACACGCTCGGCATGCCCTCCGGTGTCATTCCGCCGGGCCTCGGCTTCATGTTGAACGGGGCGATGAACTGGTACGATCCTCGGCCGGGGCGGGCGACCTCGATCGCGCCGGGCAAGCGGCGATTTTCGTCGATGTCGCCGCTGATCGTGATGGAGGGCGAGACGCCCGTCGCGACGCTCGGCGCGCCGGGCGGGGCCTGGATCGGGGTCGCGCTGGCGCAGGTGCTGGTGAACCTGCTCGATTTCGGCATGGGCATCCAGGAAGCGGTACTGGCGCCACGCATCAGCGCCACCAGCGAGACGCTGGACCTTTCGCTGCGCGTCCCGCGCGCGACGGAGGCGGCGCTCATGGCGGAGGGCTACAAGGTGAAGCGCGTGCCGACCACCTACGCCTTCGCGGGCGTGCATGGCATCGCCATGTGGGACGGCATGCTGGAGGGCGCCGCCGATCCGCAGCGGGACGGCTACGCGGCCGGCGTCGCCTGATGACCCTGTCGGAATTCTGCCGCGCGATGCCGAAGGTGGAACTGCATGTCCACCTGCTCGGCGCCATCCGCCTGGAGACCCTGGCCGAAATGGCCCAGCGCCAGGGCGCCGGCTATTCGCCGGAGGAGGTCGCCGAGCTGGCGCGGCGCGACGCCAGGCCGAAGGGCGTGCTGCACATCCTGCGCGCGCTGGAACAGCGCATCCTGCGCGGGCCCGAGGACCTGCACCGCATCGCCTACGAGTACCTCGAAGATGCGGCATCCCAGGGTGTCCGCCATGCCGAGATCTTCTGGAACCCGACCGGCACCGCGCGCGACAGCGGCATTTCCTTTGCCGCCGGCGCGGACGCCATCCTCGCCGCCTTCGACGACGCCAAGCACGACCACGGCATTTCCGCCCTGCTGATCCCGTCCATCGACCGCGAGGCCGACCCCGAGGACGCCGCGCAGATGGTGGAATGGATGGTCGCGCACCGCCACGACCGCATCATCGGCCTCGGCATCGACTACCGCGAGACCGACCACCCGCCCGAAGCCTTCTGGAAGGCATACCGGGCGGCGAAGCGCGCCGGCTTCCGCCTGACCGCCCATGCCGGCGAGTTCGGCTGCCACTGGCGCAACGTGGAAACCGCGATCGACCTGCTGGAGGTCGAGCGCATCGACCACGGCTACACCGTGCTGGACAACCCGGCGCTGGCGCGGCGCTGCGCCGAGCGCGGCATCGTCTTCACCGTGGTGCCGACCAATTCCTACTACCTGCGCACCCTGCCGGAGGACCGCTGGGCGCAGGACCACCCGATCCGCCGCATGCCGCAGGCCGGCCTGCTGATCCACCCGAACACCGACGATCCGCCGCTGCACCGCGTCGATCCGCAACGCTGCTGGCGCATGATGGTCGAGGATTTCGGCTTCGACCTCGACGATCTCCGCCGCTTCATGTTGAACGGCATCCTCGGCGCCTTCATCCCCGAGGACGACAAGCGCGGCCTCGCCGCCACCTTCACCGCCGAGTTCGATCACCTCCGCGCGCATATGGACCGCACTGCATGAACGCTTCCGAGACCATCGCCGCGATCCGCGCCGATGCCCGCTTCGCCAAGGCCGCCGAGACGCTCGCCGCGGAGCATGACCGCACCGTGGCCGACGTCATCACGCTCACGGAAATCCCCTCCCCACCCTTCGGCGAGGAGAAGCGCGCCGCGGCCTATCTCGGCATGCTCCGCGCCCACGGCCTTGAGGAGGTGGAGCAGGACGAGATCGGCAACGTCATGGGCATCCGCCGCGGTTTCGGCAACGGCGACATGCTGGTGGTCGCGGCGCATCTCGACACCGTCTTCCCCGCCGGCACCGATGTGCGCGTGCGGCGCGACGGCACGAAGCTGTTCGCCCCCGGCGTCAGCGACGACACCTGGTCGCTGGCGGTGAACCTCGCCTTCATCCGCGCGCTGGACGCGGCCGGCATCCGCACGCGGCACGACATCCTCTTCGTCGGCGATGTCGGCGAGGAAGGCCTCGGCGACCTGCGCGGGGTGCGGCACCTCTTCGCCCATTCGCGCCATCGCCCGCGCATCCGTGGCTTCCTGACGGTGGACAGCCCGCAGGTGGACCACATCGTCTCGGGCGGCGTCGGCTCCCGCCGCTACCGCGTGACCTTCCGCGGCCCCGGCGGGCATTCCTATGCCGCCTTCGGCCTGGTGAACCCGATGTACGCCATGGCGGAAGCCGCGCGCGGCCTCGCGGCGGTGGAGGTGCCGAAATCGCCGCCGACGACGCATTGCGTCAGCGTCGTCTCCGGCGGCACCTCGATCAACGCCATCGCCAATGCGGTGACCATCGAGGTGGACCTGCGCTCCGCCTCGGCCACCGAGCTCGACAGGCTCGACAGGCGCTTCCTGCAGATCGTGGACGAAGCCGTGGCGACCGAGAACGCCGCGCGCTCCACCAGCGCCGGGCTGATCACGGCCGAGCTCGTCCGCGTCGGCGACCGCCCGGCGGGCGAGACGCCGGCAGGCTCGCCGATCCGCGACGTCGCCGCCGCCTCGGTCGCGGCGGAGGGTTACACGCCGCAGTTCGAATTCTCCTCGACCGACGCCAACGTGCCGATGAGCCTCGGCATCCCGGCGCTCAAGGTCGGCGCCGGCGGGCGCAGCGGGCGGGCGCATTCGCTGGAGGAATGGCTCGACGTCGAGCCGCAGGAGAGCCTGCGCGGCATGCGCACCAGCCTCGCGACCATTCTCGCCCTGGCCGGCATGGACGGCATCGGCTGATGCCATCGGCCGCTATGTGCGGCCGCTGGTATCCGCCGTTTCGTGCCCTCAGGCGCCGGGCGCAAACCTCCGGCTTGCCGGGCTTCGCCGGACCACCGGCGGGCCGCAGTCGCGGCCTCGGCACGAGTCACAGCCTCGTGCCGCTGGTATGACGCGACGGCGGGGGGATCACCCCCCGCTCATCGCCGTCATCACCAGCATCTCCCCGCCGGGGCGCAGCGGGGTGGCGAGCGTCGCGCGCTCGCCCTCCACGAAGATGTTGAGGTGGCGCCGGATCGCCGGCGTGGAATCGCAGAGCCGGTCGCGCATGCCCGGCCAGCGCGCATCCAACGCGGCGATCGCCGCGGCGACGTCGCCCGCTTCGATCTCGACGACGCGCGGCGCGCCCGGGAACAGCCGCGCCAGTGCCGCCGGCAGCAGCACCGTCGCCACGGCGCTAGGCCTCGACCAGCAGCGTCTCGACCGAGGTGATGGTGGGCAGGTGCTGCGCGAGGCAGGTCCAGCTCTCGCCCTCATCCGCGCTGGCGTATAGTCCGCCGCCGCTGGTGCCGAAATAGACCCCCGCGGGCTCCAGCGTGTCGGTCGCCATGGCCTGGCGCAGCACGCCGAAGAAGGCGTTTTCCTGCGGCAGGCCATTCCGCAATGCCTGCCAGGTCGCCCCCGCATCCCGCGTGCGCCACACCGCCGCCTGCGCGTCCGGCACGAAGCGGCCGGCCGTGTCGCCGTTGAGCGGCAGCAGGAACAGCGTCTCCGGGTCGCGCGGGTGCGCCGCGGCGGGGAAGCCGAAGGTGGAGGGCAGCCCC
Organism: Neoroseomonas eburnea; assembly: GCF_018129005.1. GTDB lineage: Bacteria > Pseudomonadota > Alphaproteobacteria > Acetobacterales > Acetobacteraceae > Neoroseomonas > Neoroseomonas eburnea. The sequence continues at coordinate 142,823 of NZ_JAAEDL010000013.1, read as the reverse complement.
TTCTCGATGCTGACCCATTGCCGGCCGCCATCCTCGCTGCGGTACATGCCGCAGTGGTTCTGCTGGTACAGCCGGTCGGGCCTGCCGGGGGCGAGCACCAGGGAATGCACGCATTGCCCGAACTCCGGATAGCGCTGGTCCTCCGGCGCGTAGTCCTGGCGCGTGCCGCGGTTGCGCGGTTCCCAGGTGGCGCCGCCGTCGCCGGTGTAGAAGACGCCGCCGGTCGAGATCGCCACCCAGACCCGGTCCGGATCCTCCGGATGCGGCACGATGTGGTGCAGGATCAGCCCGCCGCCGCCCGGCTGCCATTCGGGACGGGAGGGATGGTCGCGCAGCCCCGCCACATGCGACCAGGTGGCGCCGCCATCCTCGCTGCGGAACAGCCCGGCCGGCTCGACGCCGGCGAACAGACCGTCGGGCCCGCGCGCCAGACACCACACCGACTTGATCGGCGTCTCCCCGGCGGCATAAGCGAGGCCGGCGCTGGAATGCGTCCAGCTCGCCCCGAGATCGGGCGAGGTCCAGACCGCCGGCCCGAACCATTCATTGCCGCCGCCGGCGTGGATGGCGCCGGTCGCCGGGTCGGCGATCACGTGGTTGATCGGCCAGGCATCGCAGAAGGGGCCGCGCAGGCGCCACTCCTTCCGCGCCGCGTCGCCCTCCATGATGAAGGCGCCCTTCTTGGTGCCGATCAGCAGCAGGATGCGCTGTGCCATCTCCCTGCCCTCCTCAGCCCGCGCGGCGGTAGCGGGCGAAAATGATCTGCTGCCAGGTCCCGTCCGCGCCCTGCATGAGCGTCGTCAGCGTGCGGTTCCCCTCCGCATCCAGGGTGATGATGTCCTGGTAGGGCGCGATGCGGCCGGGCGTGCCCATGTCCGGCCCCTCGGTGTCGAGCGTCAGCGTCGTGCCGCCCGCGTCGAGGCTGCCGCGATAGATCCAGAGATACGTCATCATCGACGCCGCGAAGGTGCCGAGGAAGCGGCCCTGCGCCGGATCGTAGCCGAGCATCATGTGCGTGAGGCCGATGCCGCCGCCGGGCATCTCCGTCTCGCCCTCCGCGATGGCCCAGAACTCGCCGAGGCCGCGCACCCGCTCCCTCGCCTTCACCGCCATCGGCGGCTGGCCAGGGCCGGCGGGGCATTCGCCCTCCATGCTCCAGGCGCCGACCAGGCGCTGCAGCCAGCGATGCTCGGGGGTGCGTTCCGGTGCCTGCATGGTCGCCTTCCTGGCGTTGTTGGGGCTGTGTCAGGCCGCCGTTTCGAAGCTGGCGGCCAGGCGCTCGAAGGATTCCGTCCAGCCGCGGCGATGGCGCGTCGCGGTGGCTTCATTGGCGAAGCGGTCATGGACCAGCGTGACCTCGGTGCCCTCGGGCACGGGCCGGAAGGTCACGGTGACGCGGGAGACGAGCTCCGCCGTCGCCTCCCAGGCCCAGGAGAAGACCAGGCGCTGCTCCGGCACGATCTCGGCATAGGTGCCGGAGACGGTGTGGCGGGCGCCGCTGTCCTCGACCAGGCTGATGCGGAAATTCCCGCCGACCCGCGCATCGATCTCGGCGGTGTGCACCATGGTGTGGTGCGGGCCCCACCAGCGGGCGAGGATCTCCGGCCGGATCCAGGCCTCGAAGACCGCCGCCGGCGCCGCCTTGATCCGGCGGACCATGGTCAGGCTGGGAATGACGGCCTCGTTCACGCCTTGGCCTCCAGTTCGGCCGCGAGGCGGTCGAGGCTCTCCGACCAGAAGCGCGCATAGCGGGCGAGCCAGCCCATGGCGTCCTCCATCGGCTCCGCCACCAGGCGGCAGGAAACGGTGCGGCCGGATTTGTGGCGGGCGATCAGCCCGGCGCCCTCGAGCACGTCGAGGTGCTTCATCACCGCCGGCAGCGACATGGCGAAAGGCTTGGCCAGTTCGGAGACCGAAAGCCCGTCCTCGGCGGCCAGACGCTCGATCAACGCGCGCCGCGTCGGGTCGGCGAGCGCGCCGAAGACGCGATCCAGGGCGGGGCGTTGTAAGTCAACCATGCGGTTAACTTACGCCGCCACCCGCCCCCCGTCAAATGCCTTGCGCGGTCACGGTGCCAGGATCAGCACCAGGGTCTGGCTCGGCACCACCCGGCAGCCGGGGATGTTGGTGCTGTTCTGCAGCGACATCGAGGTCAGCCGGGTCGCCGGCATGCCCTCGATGAGAGTGGTGAAGGACCCGAGCAGGTGCCGCGACGGCCCCATCACAGTGCCGGAGGCGACGCCCAGCAGCACGCCGGGATTGTCACCATTGGTCATGGGAATCGTGGTGCCCATGTTGTGCATCGGCGCGCCGAGCACCAGCGTCGAGAACTGGTTCGGGATCGCCGTCGGCCCCATGGCGATGTTCGGATAGGGGATCGGCACCGGCGGCACGGCCGGCGTGATGCAGACATCGGGGAAGGCGAAGTCCATTCCCATCATCTGGGTGTTGGCGAACATCGGCCTGCCCTCAGCCCAGGTGGATCTGCGAGCCGTGCAGCTTCACCAGCACGCCGGCCTGCAGGTTCGCCGTCTCGCCGCGCAGGTGCAGGTGGCCGCTGGCGCGCTGGTCGATGTCGCGCGCGCGGAGCTGCTCGCTCTCCTCGATGAAGCGGTAGCTGCGGCGGAAGCGGCCGATGATGCGCTCGGCGAGGGATTCGATCGCCTCGGCGACCAGCGAGGCGCGGCCGAGATTCGCGTCCGCCTTGCGCGCTGTCACGCCGAGCGCCTTGGTGGCGAGCTGCGTGGTCTCCGCCTCCATCACCAGCGTCCCGGCGGAAAGGTTGAGCCGCCCGCCATCGGCGGCGAGCGTCGCCCCGTCCGGCAGCGCGAGGCGCATCGGCGCCGCGCCGGGGCGCTCCAGCACCGCGAGGATGTAGCGCACCGACCCGGCGCGGCCGAGCAGCACGATGTCGCCCGGCTCGGGTTCCACCAGGCAGGAGAAGGCGCGCCTCGCCGGAGCCTCGCGGCCTTCGAGACGGACGGCGAAGGCATCGCCATCCCGTGCCAGCACCTCCGCCGCTTCGGTGTCCGCCATGGCCAGGCCGGTCATCCCGGTGATCGCGTTCATCTGCCTCTCCTTCCCGTCCTTCGGCTCAACGCGGTGCGAAGCGTTCCTGCCATCGTTCGGCCTGCGCGCGGTCCTGGTCGGGCGGCAAGGCCGCGCGCCGGTCCGGGATACGCGCACCCGCATCGCGGATCATATGAAGGTTTGCACGTGTCAGCGTCGCGCCGGCGAGGTCGGCCTGTTCGAGCTCGGCGTGGCTGAGGTCGGCATAGGTCATGTCGCACTGGCCGAAGCGCGCCCGCGGCGCCTTCATCCGCACGCAGATCGCCTGGACCATCCGCGCGCCGGTGGCATCCGCCTCGGTCAGGTCGGCGTCCTGCAGGATGGCGTTCGACAGGTCCGCCCCGCGCAGCACGGCGCCGACCAGCGAGGCTTCGAGCAGCACGGCCTTGGCCATGCGCGCGCCCTCGAAATTCGTCCCCACGGCCTTGGCCTTCTGCAGCCCCGCCTGCGTCAGGTCCGCGCCCGAGAGGTCGCAGCCCGAGATATCGCAATCCTGGAAGAAGCAGCCGGCGACCGGGAAGCCCGGCAGCGCCCTGCCGGCGAAATAGACCTGGATGAAGGCGGTGCGGACGAAGCGCGTGCCGGCGATGCCGACGCGCGTGAAGTCGCCCTCGATGATGACCATGTCCTCGCACAGCGTACCGCCGAGATCGATCTCGTCGGTACGGCACTTCATCATGTTGACCTTGGCCATGGTGGCGCCGGCGAAGGAGGCGCGGGTCAGCCGGCACTGGATGATGTTCGCGCCGGTCAGGTTCGCCCTGGCGAAGTTGGCGCCGCGCAGGCCGCAGTTCACCGCGTTCCACATCGGCGCCTCGATCCCGCCGAGGTTCGCGCGCGTCATGCCGCATTCGACGAAGCTCGCCTGGGTCAGGTTGGCGCCCGCGAGGTTGGCGCCGTCCAGCCGCACGGCGTGCAGCATGGATTCACGCAGGTTGGCGCCGCGCAGGTCGGCATTGGCGAGGTCCGCCCCCTCGAAGATGCCGCCCGACAGATCGGCCCCGGCGAGGTTCAGCCCCGCCCAGCTCCGCGTGCGGTCGATCACCTCCCCGTCGCGCACCAGCGCCTCGATCTCGGCCCGGCTCATGTCGGCGTCCTGCGTGGGTTGAGGCGCACGCGGGTGCGCTGGATCCGCTCGTAGCGCGTCGCGCCGTCGCCGTGAATGCGCGCAAGATCGGCTTCGTAGAGGCTGCTGTCGCTGAGGTCGGCGCCGCGGAGATCGGCGCGCGCCAGGCTCGCGCCCATCAGGTCGGCGCGGGTGATGCGCGCCCCGCGCAGGTCGGCGACGACGAAGCGCGCCTGCCGCGCCCGCGCGAGATCGAAGGAGGCACCCTGCAGCCGGCAATCGGAGAAATCGGCCTCATCGAGCACCGCGCCGTCGAACACCGCACCTTCCAGCACCGTCCCGCGCAGGTTGGTGCCGACGCAGCGCGCGCGGGCGAAGCGCGCGGCGGTGAAGTCGCAAGCTTCGGCGAAGGCGCCGCGCGAGAGGTCCGCCCCCTCGAAGATCGCCCCGACCCCGCGCGAGCCGACGAAGGCCGCCTTGCGCAGAATGGCGTCGGTGAAATCCACCCCGTCCATGCGCGTCTTCACGAAGACGGCGCCTTCCAGCATCGCCCCCGCCGCCCGCAGCCCGGCAAGCGAGGCCTCGCTCAACACCAGGTTCGGCGCCACCGCGCCGCTCAGGTCGGCTTCCTCGAGCGAGGCATCGCCGAGCACCGCGCCGGTCAGGTCCGCTTGCACGAAGCGTGCCCGCCGCAGATGCGCGCCGCGCAGCACCGCGCCGTGCAGGACCGCCTGCGAGAGATCGGCGCCGGCGAGCATCGCGCGGCCGAGATTGGCTTCGTCGAGATCCGCCCGCGACAGGTTCGCGCCTTCAAGCTTCGCATGGGCGAGCACCGCGCGTTCCAGCTTGGCGCCGCGCAGGTTCGTCCCGGTCAGGTCGGCGCCGTCGAGCCAGGCCTCCGTCAGGTCGAAGCCCGAGAGGTCCAGCCCCGCGAGGTCCGCGCCGCACAGGTCGAGCCGCGGCCCCCCGCGACTGCCGTCGAACAGGCGGGCGCGCAGGGCCGCATTGGCGGCGGCATCGAGCCGCGGCGCCGGGTCCCGCTGGTCGGCGGCAAGCAGGTAGGCCTTGCGCTCGCCCTCCTCGGAATCGACCCACAGCTTGCCGATCGCGGGATCGGCGAGGGTGTTCCGCAGGACGGCGGCATCCCGCCCCTCGCGCTCCATCTGGTCCGCATCGGCCTCGATCTCGGCGCGCATCCGGGCGGCGGAGAAGGTCGGCGGGCCGGCAGGCCGCTTCTTCGGATCCGGCAGCGGCTGGCCGGCCGCCGCGGCGGCGGCCTCCGATTCCGCCATCTGCGCGGCCAGGAAGACCTCGTTCTCCTGCTTCGCCTTCTCCGCTTCCGCGCGCACCCGCTCGATGATGGCCGGCAGTTCGTCGAGCTTCGGGACCGGCTCCGCCTCCTGCGGCCGCGGCGGGCCGTGCTTGTCGGGGTCGAGGCCGTTCTCGGCCAGGACCTGGCGCTGCCGCTCGTATTCCTTCAGCCGCCGGGCATGGGCACGCTTGCGCAGCAGGCCCTGCTCCTCGTGGCGGAGGCGCGCCTCCTCCATGCCGGGATCGGGGACGATCAGTTCCTCGGGTACCAGCGCGCTGTCGCGCATCGCCTCGAGCAGGCCGTACTCGGGATCGAGGCGCGCGGCCATCACCGCCTCGAACTCCGAGACCGGACGCGGCGCGCCGAGGCGGTCGGCGCCGATGATCGCGAGCGTCACGTCCCGCGCATCCTCCTCCTCCACGCGGACGCGGCCGTGATGGATCATCACCAGCCGCTTCTGCGCGGGGAAGAACCACACCGTGGTCAGCGAGAGCGGCACGTCCTCGAGCCGGCCAGATCCGCGCCGCTCGATGAGGATGCGCGGCTGCACGCCCGGCAGCCGGCCGGTCAGTTCAGGCGCCTCGGGATGCATGTTGGTGAAGGCGTAATCCTCGTCGCCGCGCAGGAAGCCCGGGAAACGCTGGTCGGGGCTCGCCGCCATGAAGATGCGCCAGTCGATGTCGCGGGCGAAGCCGGGGAAATCCTCGTCGATCCAGCGCTGGTCGTGGGTGCCGGCGAGGCGCTGGCGCTGCGGCCAGGCGATGTCGATGGCGCCGAAATTCACCGGTTCGGGCGAACGCGGCCGTTCCGCGCCCTGGGGCAGCACGACATTGGGCAGGGTGACGCGGTAGCCGACGCCCGGGATCGGCATTTCCTCGATGCCGCGGCCGAGCGGGTTCTGCGCAAATTTCGGCCCGCCATAGGCGCGGTCCCAGCCCATCGGCATTTCGGTGAAGGGAATGGGCTGGGTCGGCACGCCGTCCTCGATGTGACGGTCGCCCACGGCGGCAAGGCGCTTGGTGACGCCGCCGAGCCGTGCCGAGACGGTCACCGTCTGCACCGGGCGCCCGCCCGGGGCAAAGGCGCTGCCGGTCACCAGGAACTCCGCCGCGGTCTTCGGCAGGCAGAGGTCGATCGCCTGGCCGGGCGGCAGCACCTCGGGCAGGAATTTCCACATGGCGATGTCGCCGAGCAGGCCCGGCCGCTCGCCCATCGGGCAGAAGGCCAGCGAGGCGACGCTCAGGAAGAAGCGGCGCTGGAACTCGACCGGCCGCGACAGCATGCCGAGGGCGAAAGGCTTGAGGATCTTCATGCCGGATGGCGGTCCAGGGTCACGGCATGACCGCGACGCGTTCGGGGTGGGCGGGATCGTAGCGCACCTCGAAGGTCCGCCCCGGCATGAAGAAGGGAACCTCCGCCGCGCCGGGAATCCGCACGATGGAGGCGCGCCATGGGGGCCGTCCCTGGGCGCGCACCTCGAAGTGGATGACGAGTTCGGGCACCAGCTCGATGCCGAAGCGCCGCCCGGTCTCCTCCATGCCGACGACAACCGCCGTCGCCGGCATGCCGTGCGCGCGAATGCGCCGTTCCTGCAGGCTGCGCAGGAGATTCGGTCCCATGATGGCGGCCGGCAGCGCGATGGCCAGCAGTACCAGCGCGCCCAGGATCCATGTCCAGGGCCCCATGCGCAGCAGATCCCTCACGCGGAGTAGAGCTTGAGGCCGCGCTTGGTCTCGAAGGCCTTGCTGCGCACGCCGAGCGCCTTGTTCTTGATCTCGATGCCGCCGGTTTTGATGGACAGGCCGAAATTGTCCATCTTGATGCCGGCGACGTCGAACTTGAGCCCGGCGACGATGCCGATCGAGACGCCCGAGACGTCGGTCTTCATCGCCGCGTTGCTGAGCTTGACCACGTAGGCGTCGCCCGTCTGGATGCCGGTCTTGAACCAGCTCGGTCCGATCTGCTTGATCGAGGGCGCGGTGAGCGTGATGGACGCGCCCGCCGTGACCGCGATGGACACGCCGGCGGTCTGCGCGATCGAGGCCCCGACGGTCTGGGCGACGGAGGCGCCGACGGTCTGGACGAAGGACGCGCCGATGGTCTGCGCCACGCTGCCGCCGATCGTCTCCGTCATCGAACCGGCGATGGTGCGCGTCTCGTTGGCCATGAAGGTCTCGGTCACGTCGCCGTTCACGGCGCGGAACTCGGTCTTCTGGACGAGCTCGGTGAAGTGGCCGTTGACCGTCGTGTTCTTGTCGTTGCCGACGGTGAGCGTCTCGTTGTTCTTGATCGTGGTGGTGCGGTCGCCGGTGCCCTTCAGGCCGACCTTGCGCGTCTCGTTGTTCTCGATCTCGGTGTCGTAGTCCTTCTCGGCGTGGATGTAGATCTGCTCCGAGCCCTTCTTGTCCTCGAAGCGGTACTCGTTCGATCCGCCGCCACCCTTGGAGGAATTGGTCTTGATGCCCGACTGCGTCTTGTTCCCCGGCAGGCCGTAGGGCACCTGGTTGTCGGCATTGTAGACGCGGCCGGTGATGATCGGCCGGTCGGGGTCGCCTTCCAGGAAGTCGACGATCACCTCATGCCCGATGCGCGGGATGTGGATCTGGCCCCAACCCTGCCCCGCCCAGCCCTGGGAGACGCGGATCCAGCAGGACGACTTCTCGTTCTTCTGACCCAGCCGGTCCCAGTGGAACTGCACCTTCACACGCCCATATTCGTCGGTGTCGATCTCCTCGCCCGCCGTGCCGACGACGATCGCCGTCTGCGGCCCGTGCACGAAGGGCTTCGGAGTCACCCGTTCGGGCCGGAAGGGCACGCGCTTCGGGATGCAGACGAAGGTGTTGTCGTAGGAAGGCTCGACCGGCTCGCGGCGGCCCCAGGCCTGCCTGGTCCAGTGGCTGTAGTCCTCGGCGCGGTGATGCACCTCGGTGATCAGCACCTCGGGGTCGTCGATGCCCTCGATCTTCACGCGCATGCCGGCGTCGAAGCCGGCGATGCCGCTCTCGCCGTGGCGCTGCTGGTAGAAGGCCTCCTCGCGCTCGATCTCGAGCCGCGCGGCCTGCCTGCCGAGGCCCTTGTCGGGGTAGAGACCGGGATAGTCGTAGCGCTCGCGCGACTTCATCTGCTCGACGTTGATCTGCGTCGGTTCTTCCACCTCGAGGTTGTTGGTCGGTGTCTCGAAGTTGAAGTCGCGCAGCGTCCACTTGCCCGAGCGGACGGCGAATTCCTCGTCGAGCCGCCGGATTCCGCTCGAATCCTGACGGCCGGTGACCGGCAGGTCGATGGCAAAGGGCGCCTGGAAGGTCGAGCCGTTGGCATCGGCCATGACCAGCGTGTGCCGGCTCATCTGGTGCTCGTGCCAGAAGAAGATGCCGCTCTGCTCCATCAGGCGGGAGATGAAGTCGAGCGCCGTCTCGCGGTACTGGACGCAGTATTCGAGCGGGTCGTGCTGCCCCGTCACCTTCATCTGAAAGTTGGTGACGCCGTGCAGCCGCAGCACCTCGCTGACGATGTCCGGCACGGATTTCTGCTGGAAGATGCGGCAATCGCTCGTGCGCGAGAGGAACCACAGCGCCGGCACGACCTCCGCCCGCCACTCCGTGGCGTCGCCGCGCTGCGCGAAGCCGCGCGTGAGGCGGCTGAAATGGCCATGCAGCGGACGACGTTCGAGCCCGGTCGGGCCGCCTTCGGTATCGCCCGGGCGGCCGAACCACAGCGTCACCTCGGTGCCGAGCAGAGCCTTGACCTTGTCGGCCGGCTCCTCGGTCGCGAACTTGATCCTGAACAGGAAGGGCTTCGAGATCGCGTCGTCACCCTCGAGTTCGGTGAGGACGGCCTTGTCCGTCCCGAGCTTCGTGTTGATCGCGAGGATGCGGTTGGTCTGGTCGTAGTTCACTGGCTTCGCCTCCGTCCCGCCCGATCTGCACGGTCGGGAAACATACTGCCCTGGGCAGGACCACGGAAGCCACCGCCCGCTCCGCTTCTCGCAGCATTTGCGGCGGCGTGTCCCTGAAGCCTTGCACAGCCCGGTCCCGTGCCGAAGCCACTGCCCGCCGGAGTGGCTTTCCAGGTCCGGGCGGCATGCAAGGATGACCGGCACGCCGATCCTACGAAGATACCCCGGCAGCAATGACAGCCCGATGACGGGGAGCCGATCCGGCTGCACGCGCCTCGGAGCGTCGCGAATCCGCGCGGCGGCCGTGACCCGGGGATGGCCACGGCATTCCGGCACGCCTGCCGTGCCGCGGCGCCGTAGCCCCGCCGCAACCTGCCCCCTGCCCGCGAGGCGCACGAGCCCCCCGAATCGCCGGGTTTCCGGGCCTATGGAGTTCCTCTCGACAGGCGGCGGGCCAGCGCCTCGATACGCGCATCGTCGAAGGGCAGGGTCGGCACCAGCCAGCCGCCCTCGTCATTCTCGTTCCACGCATAGACGAGGCAGGCGCCGGCCGAGGCCGGGCTCCGCGCCGCCCAGTCGCGGCAGCGCGCGACATGGGCGGCGATCTCCTCCGCGCTGCCCGGCAGATAGTGGCGGTCCAGCCCCGCGCCGGGACGCTGCCAGGCCTCCCACGGCACGGGGTTGGCGACGCGCGGCCGCCGGTCCCACCCCGCCATGGCGGTCGGCAGGACCCGCAACCCGGTCGCCGCCTGCTCCCGCCATCGCGCCTCCGCCAGCGCCGCGAGCGCGGCGTAGGACGCACCGCGCGCCTCGCCATCCGCATGGGTGTAGGCGCCGAGCGCATCCGCGCCGAGGCGTCGCGCCAGGCCCGCGAGCGAACGGCGCACCATCAGCACCAGCAGGGGATCGGCCCCCGCTTCCTCCCGCGCCCCGGCCCGGAAGCTGCGGACCTGCGCCGCAAGCCCGTCGATCCCGCCCCAGCGCTGCTCGACCAGTTCAGGCGTGATGAAGCCGAGGAAATAGACCGGCCGCCCGCCGAGGCGCAGATGGTCCGGGTGGCGCATCAGCGCGGCGTGGCGGCGGAGGATGGCCGCGGGCCGCTCCGCCGTGCCCCAGTTCCGCAACTCGCAGACCAGGCAGAAGCGGAAGCCCTCACGCGCCCGGCTCGCGAGGAAGAGGTCGAGCCCCCGTCCCATCGCGCTGCCTTCCGGATAGGCGACGAAGGCGAAGAAGCCGAGGCCGGCGCGGCGCGCGAGGGCGATCTCGCGGTCCATCACCTCCTGCCTTCCGCCATCGATGTGTGGCGTGCCGTCGGGGGCGAGTTCCGCGAAGAAGGGCAGCCGCGCACGGTACTCGGGCGGCGAAAGGCTGCGCTCCACGGCGCGCGTCTCGGCGCTGCCCGGCACCTGCCAGGCATCCCAGCGGATCGCGCCGACCGGCACTTCCGCCGCCGCGCGGGTCGCGCGCGGTGCCAGGAGCCCCGCCGCCGCCCCGGTCAGCAGCGCCCTGCGGCGCAGAATGGAGGTCACGCCGCGACCTGCTGCGGAACCTCCATCTGGTGGAAGCCGAGGCCGAGCCCGTTGCGTTCGAGGAAGAGCCGCCACTCGATGCCGAGCCGGCGGAACTGCGCCAGGAACGGCCCGTAGTCCACCTCCGCGGCGCGCTCGAGGATCTCCTCCGCCGGCAGGGGGCGGTCGAGCATCACATGCGGCACGCGCAGCAGCTCGCAGAGTTCCCGGGTGCGCATGTCGTGCACCAGGAACAGCGCCGGCGTCCCGGCCAGCAGCGCGGCGACATTGCCATGGAAGCGCGAGCCGATCGAGACGTCCATCGTCGCCATGCAGCCGACCCAGTCCTCGACCGAGAAGAAGACGCGGATGCGGCGCTCGACGAAGCTGCGGAAATCCTCGCGCGTCGCGGAGACGTCGAACAGTTCGGCGATGCTGCGTGCGGCGGCGGAGGCGCGGTCCGCCCGGCCTTCGGCCATCGCCGCGAGGAACTCCATCTCGGGCTGCTCGTTCTGCAGCACGTAGTAGGCGTTCTCGCCCAGCAGGCGCTGGAGCAGGGCGTTCTCGCAGGCGCGCATCGCCTCCGGGTGCAGCGCATGGCGCCGCACGTTGTTCGAGAAATTGACCGCCATCCGCCCGCGCGACGGCGTGGCGGCGGCGAGCCGCTCGAGCGTCGTCGTCCGCAGTCCGAGCAAGGAGGGGCAGCCGACGATGCTGGTGTTGCGGATGCCCATGTCCCACAGCACTTCCGCCGTGAAGGCGCCGCGCACGCCGATCGAGCCGCCGCGTTCGGCCATCAGGCGCAGGAACGCCTCCGTGCCGGGCTTGAGCGCGGGCGCCTCCCCCGGCCGCAGCTGCGAGCCGAGGCCGAAGCAGAAGATCGGCAGCTTCGTCCGCGCGAAATACTCCGCATGGGCGGTGAGATCGACGCCATTGCCCACGAAATTGGAGGCCGGCACGAAGAGCATGTCGAAATGCTCGTGCAGCCGTTCCGCCGGGATGGCGCCGAAGCCCGGGTGGAAGGCCTTGTGCGCGCAGTCGGTGCCGTGGAACAGGCCGTGGCCGATGAAGAGGTTGCCGGTATTCGCGCCGGTCGCCTCCAGCCCCTCGGCCAGGCTGCGGAAGGGCGGGACATGCGCCGGCGCCCCCCAGAAGCAGACGCGCTTGCCGGGCGCCGAGATGCGGAACAGCGCCGGCATGTCAGGATGGGTCATGGGGTCTTCCTCCCGGTTCGCGTCGTGCTGCGGGGCGGCGATGGCCGGGGCGTGCGATGCCGCCCCGGCCGGCTCGCCGTGTCAGGCGGCCTCGAGTGCACGCTTCCACTGCTGCGTATCGGCCTCGTAGCGGGGGCTCGGGCTGCGCCACTCGGCCGCGCCGATCATGCTGAAATGCTCGCGGCCGGAGGCGAGCTTGCCCGCCTTCACCGCCGCTTCCACGTCGGGGTAGGAGCGGAGGTACCAGCGCTCGTCGACATCCGGCGTGCCGCCCTGGCGGCCTTCAAAGTAGCCGAAGCCGATGTAGTGCAGGCGCGCATTCTCGATCGCGCCGGACTTCACCGCCGTGGCGACGTCGGGGTTGGCGGCAAGGTATCCGGCCTCGTTGAAGTCGCCGTTGGCGACCGCGATCTGCAGCAGGAAGCGGAAGAGGCTCAGCGGCACCGTCACGGCCTGCTCGCCCTTCAGCTCCTCGCGGGAGGTGCCGATGCTGCGGAGGACGGCGTCATAGGGCGGGATGTACATGGTCGTGGCTCCTGGGTTGGCGGTGGGTGTTGATGGTGATGGCCGCGTCAGACCGCGCGGCTCTTGCTGCGGCGCGTGCGCCGCCGCTTGCCGGCGGGGGAAGCCGGCGCCAGCCCGAGCTGGGCCGCGACCTCCGCCAGATAGGATTGCTGCGCCGCCGCGGCGCGCGCGGCCTCGGCGAAGGCCTCGCGCGCGAAGGCGTGGCAGCGGGCGATCTCCTCGACATGCCGCCCGGCATCGAGCGCATGCGTCACGCTCTGCGCATGGCGGCGGTGGACATTGAGCGGCGCCGCCTCATAGGCGACGCGCGCACCAGGGGCCGCGAGCGCCTGCAGGTACAGCCGCCAGTCGCCCGCCATGCGGAAGCCGGCGAGCGCATCCCCGCATTGTTCCAGCGCCTCCAGCAGGGCGCCGCGTCGCCAGACCACGGCGCTGACGTTGAGGATCAGGTTCTTCACCGCGAGGAAGCGGCGGACGAAGTCCGCTGCCTCGAACACCTCGGACCGCGCCAGCGCGCCGGGCTCCAGCGTCGCGTAGTACTGCTTGTAGTCCGGCCACATCGGCGTGCCGTCGGCATGGATGGTGCTGCTGTCGGTGAAGGCGAAGCGGATCGCCGGGTCCGACTTCAGCTGCGACACCGCGCGCAGCAGGAAGTCGGGGTCGGAGAGGTCGTCCGCTTCCGCGATCCAGAGGAATTCGCCCTGCGCGAGGCTCGCGGCCTTGCGCCACTGCGCGAAGACCGAGCCGGAATTGACCGTGTTCGGCTCGAACCTGGTGTCACGGCCGTGCCGCGCGGCGACCGCTGGGATGACCTGCAGGCTGTCATCCGTCGAGCAGTCGTCGAGGACGATCACCTCCCGCACCGGCAGGCTCTGACGGAAGACGGAGCCCAGCCGTTCCGGCATGAAGCGCGCATAGTTGTAGTTCGGCACCGCGACGGAGACCGAAGGCAGGTCCGGCACCGCGAGATGCAGCAGGTCCCGCACATAGGGCCGCCAACCGAAGCGCGAGGCGGCCAGGCGCTGGCGGGTCGCGGCGTCGCGCCGATGCCCGGGATCGTCGCGCTCTCCCCGCACCATGGTGGCGAGAGCCTCGGCCATCGCCGTCACGTCGCCATAGGGCACCACGGCGCCCACCCCGGTCTCGGACAGCAGATCCGGCACGCCGCCGCTGCGCTCGAAGGCGACGACGCCGACACCGCTCGCCAGCGCCTCCAGGGCGACGGAGGGGAACGGGTCCTCCCGCGAGGTCAGCGCATAGGCGTCCGCCGCGCGCAGGAAGGCGCCGACATCCTCCCGGTGCCCCGGCATATGGAAGGTGCCGGTCGCCCTGGCCGCGGCGATCTCCTCGGCGAGCCAGCCCTGCATGCCCGGATCCATGGCGCCGAGCCAGCAGAGATGCACCCGCCGCCGCCCGCGCCAGCGCAGCAGGCGCCAGAGCTGGAGAAAGAGGTCGAAGCCCTTGCGCATGTCGGCATAGCCCATGCCGAGGACGAGCCGGTCCTCCGGCGCCATGCCGAGTTCGGCGCGGATCGCCGCCTCCGCGCCCGGTGCGGCGGCGAGGTTCTTGTAGATCCCCTGATGCCGCAGCAGGACGCGCTCGTCCTCCGGCAGGCCGAGCAGGCCGAGCACCTCGTCCCGGACGAAGGGCGCCGGGAAGACCACGCGCCGCGCCGCGGCGATGCCGGCGCGCGCGGGATCGGCCAGGTGCTTCTCCCGGATCAACCGAGGGAGTTCGTGTACCAGGAGCACGGAACTGACGCCCGCCGATTTCAGCGCCGCGACCGCATGCCCGGCCGCCGTGGTGTTGACGATGGCATGGCCGAAGCCGCGCGCCGCCAGCGCGCCGGCGCGGGCGGCGAGTGCCGCCTCCCCCGCCACCACGGTGGTCGGCGCGACACGGCGATAGGCCGCCTCCATGGCACCGCCGCCGAGCAGCAGGAACTCGATCTCGACGCCGAAGGCGCGGCGCAGCGTGGTGCCGATCGACAGCAGCAATTGCTGCGCGCCGCCCGGGAAGGCGTCATGGCCCACCAGCAGCAGGCGCGGCGGCGTGTCCTGTCCGCGCCGCGTCGCCCCCGAGACGGCACGGCCCGTCGCGTTCAGGTAGGCGCTGCCGAAATGCAGGTCGGGCTCGAGATAGGCGCCCTCGCACCACTCGTTCCAGGCATTCACGCAGACGATGGATTCGCCGTGGAAGGGATGCTGCGCGGCGTGCTCGATCAGCGCGGCGAGCCAGGCCTCGTACTTCGCCGGCGTGCTGCCGGTGATGACGAGGCCGTTGCCCTGCCGCCGCGCGTCGTTGTCCCAGGACGGCACGGCGGTGCGGATCAGCGGATAGGGCGGCGCCGGTTCCTCGAGGGAGACGCGCACCACGCTTTCATACTGGTGCACCTTGCCGGTGAAGTCCGGGTCGAGGATGTCGAGCCCGGTCGCGATCGGCTGCAGGTCTTGCGTCAGCTTGTGCGGCGGGAACTCGATGGCGCCGTCGAGCCCGTAGGGCCGTGGGTCGGTGTCGCCGAAGCCCTGCGCCATGACCAGCAGCGGGTCCTCGCCATGCTGCTCGCGGAACAGGTGGCGCCAGCGGGCGATGGTGGCCTTGGTCTCGGGGATCAGCGCCGGGCGATAGACCATCAGCACCGGACGGCCTCCGACGCGGATGTAGCGGGCATCGCGGAAGTGGCGTGCGAATTCGGCGACCATCCGCTCGTCGTCGTCGGGGCGGTAGTCCTGCGAGATCAGCACCTCGCTCTCCGCCCCGTCCCAGCGGCGGGTCCAGTTCTCGTTCGCCCACATCAGGCAGAAGGGCATGTCGATCGACGGATCGGCGAGGAAGCGCTCGACCGGCTTCTCCATCAGCCGCGTGCCGTTGAACCAGTACCAGTAGAAGACGAAGCCGTGGACGCCGCCGGCCTTGGCCATCTCGACCTGGCGGCGGAAGGTCTCGTCGCCTTGCAGCGTGTAGAAGCCGAGGTCGCGCGGCACGCGCGGCTGGTAATGCCCCTTGAACCGCGGCAGGCCGCGCGGGACGTTGGTCCATTCGGTGAAGCCCCTGCCCCACCAGGCGTCGTTCTGCTCGAAGGCGTGGAACTGCGGCAGGTAGTAGGCGAGCAGCTTCACCCGCCGCGGCGCATCGGCGGGCAGCGGGCGGAACTCCTCGAAATCCGGGCCGGGCCTGGTGAAGCGACGCACCTCGCGCGGCACCGTCGCCTCGTCGTCCGGCATGCGCCCGTACACGCCGGCCTCATTCCGGTGCGCGAGCCAATGCGCGAAGGGGTTCTCCGAGAGATCGCCGCGCAGGTAGCGTTGCGCGTAGAAGCGCACGTCGAATTCCGCGGACGGATTGCGCCCTTCCTTGTAGCCCTGGCACCAGAAGTGCTCGAAAGGATCGACACCGGCCGCCGCCACGTCCGGGTTGCGCCCGAGGTAGTAGTCAACGTCGAATTCCGGCATCGGGCTGTAGCGGCCGCTCGCGCGATGCCTGAGCCAATGCGCCAGCGCGAGTTCCCCCGCCGGCAGCGAATAGCGTGTGCGATACCAGCCGGGATCGAAGAGCGGCCCGGGCTTCCGTCCCTCCGCATCGCCGTGCAGCGCGTAGTGCAGCAGCGGATTGAGCCCGCCCGCCACCACATCCGGATGCTGCCCGAGATACCAGAGCGGATCGAAGTACGGGTTGGGCCGGCGGCCCTCGCGATAGCCGTGGTCGTAGAAGTGCTCGAAGGGCTCGATGCCGGCGGCCGCGATGTCGGGATAGGTGGCGAGGTAGAAATCCGCGTCGAACAGTCCCGTCCGCGCCAGGCTCGCCATGTAGGCCGCGCGCAGCGCCTCGCCCGAAAGCGGCGCCGGCCCGGCATCGTGGCGGGGCGGTGCGGGCGGCGGCGGCCCTGCCTCGACGCGGCGCTTCTCGAGCAGGGCGAAGAAGTCGGTCATGTGAGGGGCCTCTTGGTATCCGGGGGCTTCAGACATGGCTCAGTCCCTCAGCGAGCGCCGCAGCGCGTCGGTGATCGGTCGCAGCACGTAGTCGAGCGCCGTGCGGCGCTCGCCGAGGACGAAGGCCTCGACCGGCATGCCCGGCGCGAGCGACGCGCCGGGGGGCAGGCTCGCCGCCGCATCCGGGTCGATCGCCAGGCGGGCGAGGAAGTAGGAATTGCCCTGCGCATCGGTCTGCCGGTCCGCCGAGACGTAGGTCACCGTGGTGTCCATCAGCGGCACCTCCCGCGTGCGGAAGGCAGCGAGCCGCAGCCGCGCGGGCTGGCCGACCGCGACGTTCTCCACATCGGTGAGCGCCAGCCGGACCTCGGCCACCAGGCGGTCGTCGAGCGGCACCAGGTCGAGCACCGGCTGCCCGGCGCCGATGCTGCTGCCGGGGGTGAAGAAGCGGATCTCGGTGACCACGCCGGCCTCGGGCGCGGCCACCGCGCGGCGCGCGAGCACGTCCTGCGCGCCGCGCAGGCGCTGCTCGGCATCGGCCCGCTGGGCGCGGGCGTCCTGCAGTTCGCGCGCCACCTCCTGCTGGCGGTTGAGCCGGGTATTGGCCATCTCGAGCTCGGCCTGGGCGATCGCCTCGCGCGACTGGGCTTCCTGCGCCTGGTACTGGCCGAGGTTGCCGGCGAGTTCCGCCTCGGTGCGTTGCAATTCCCACTGGCGCGTGCGCGTGGCGAAACCACGCTGCACGAGTTGCGTCACGCCGGCCAGCTCCTCGCGGATCGCCGCGAGCCGCGTCGCCGTCGCCTCCCGCTGCGCGGCATGGGCCGCCATCTGTTCCTGCTGCTGCGCGATGCGGGTGCGGCTGACGCCGATGGCCCCCTCATAGGCTTCCCAGCGTGCGGCGAAGAGCCGGCCCTCGGCCTCGATCAGGGAGGCGATCGCCGGGTCGGCGCGCCCGGCGGCGCCGGCACCCTCCGGCAGCACCATCTGGCGGCTGTCCTGCTGTTCGGCGGTCAGCCGCGCCGCGCGCACCGCCTGCGCCCAGAACAGTGCCCGCGCCTGCGACGCGGCAGCATCGGCCTGCGTCGTATCCAGTTGCAGCAGCGCCTGGCCTTCGGCGACGCGCTCCCCTTCCCGCACCAGCAGCGTGCGCAGGATGCCGGCTTCGAGCAGCATCACCGTCTTGCGCCGCCCCTCGGCGACGAGGCTGCCCTGCCCGATCACCGCGCGTTCCACCGGCGTGATCGCTGCCCAGCCGAGCAGCCCGCCGGCGCCGGCGACCAGCACCAGCAGCGCCGCGAGCACGAGGCGCCCGATGCGCGGCGGCGGCACCGCCGCATCGAAGGCCGCTTCCAAGGCATCTGCCGCGGCGCTCATGCATCCATCTCCAATGACCAGGACCCGTCGCCCTTGAGCGTCAGCACGCCGTCCGCCACCTCCTGCCAGGCCGACGGGGCGTGGGAGACGAGCAGCACCACCGCGCCTCCGTCGCGCGCGGCGGCGACGGCGTTGCGCAGCCCGGCGCGCGCGGGCGCGTCGAGCCCGGCCTCGGGTTCGTCCAGCACGATCAGCCGCGGCGCGCCGTGGAAGGCGCGGGCGAGGGCCACCAGCCGCGCCTGGCCGCCCGACAGACCGGCATCCGGACCGGCAGCGTTCTCGTAGCCGCGCGGCAGCCGCCCGATCGCGTCATGCGCGCCGACCATCCGCGCGGCCGCGACGGCGCCGGCGGCGCCATCGGTGCCGAAGCGGCCGATATTCTCCATCACGCTGCCTTCGAGAAGCTGCGCATCCTGCGGCAGGTAGCCGAGCCGCGGCCCGATCTCCCCGCGCGGCGCGCGCAGCGTGTCCCACCCGTCGAGCAGCACCCGCCCGCCCTCGGGCTCGGCCAGTCCCAGGATGGCGCGCAGCAGCGTGGTCTTGCCCGCGCCGTTCGGCCCCGCGATGACGACCGCGTTCCCCGGCGGGAGCGACAGCGACATCCCCTCCAGCAGTGACCGTGCAGCACCCGGCACGCGCAGCGTCAGGTCCTCGATGAGCAATCCGGACGGCGCGGAGACTTCCGGCGGCACCGGTGCCGGCGGCGCGCCGCGGCGAACGACGCCGGAAAGGCGGCGGGCCGCGGCCATGCCCTCGCTCCAGTCGCGCCAATGCCCGACCAGGTGCATCACCGGCTGCGTCGCGAGGTTCACCATCGACGTCGCGGCGATCATCGAACCGGGCGAGATGCGGTGGTCGAGCAGCAGCCAGACGCCGGTGCCGACGACCGCGATCTGCTGCGCGAAGCCGGCAAGCTGGAGCAGGCCCGCCAGCGCGCGGGCCTGCCGTTCGGCATCCCCCCGCCCGGCGATGGCGCGCGCCTGCACCGGCGCGAAGCGGGCCAGCACCGCCGGCAGCAGGCCGAGGCCGAGCACCAGGTCGCGCTGCCCCAGCCGCCCGATCAGTTCCCGCCGCCCCTGCCCTTCGGCGAGCATGGCGGCGGCGAGCGTGCCGCGCGCCGTGCGGTCCGCCAGCACGCCGATCACCGCCTGCGCCAGCGCAGCCGCGAAGGTCACGGCGAAGAACAGCGGATGCAGCATCCACAGGAAGCCGAGCGCCAGCGGGATGGAGAGCAGATCCAGCACATCCGCCGGAACCGTTCCGCCGAGCAGCCGCCGCAGCGCCGCGACATCCTGCAGCGCCCGCGCCGCTGCCACGCGATCGCCCGCGAGGCTCACGCGCACCGTCGCGGCCAGCGCGCGCAGTTCGAGCCGCCGGCCGACACGCTCGGCCATCGCCGCCAGCAGCGCCGCCCGCATGTGGCGCAGCGCGCCGCCGAGCATCAGCACTGCCAGGAAGGCCAGGGCCAGCACCCAGAGCGTGTCGAGGCTGCGGCTTTCCAGCACGCCGTCGAAGACATGCATGGTGAGCAGCGGCGTCGTCAGCATGGTCGCCTGCACCGCCATGGACAGCAGGATGCAGACCAGCAGGACCGGCAGCACCGTGCCGGCCGTCGCGCCGCGCGGGGCGGTCGCCGGCGCCGGGAGGGAGAGCACGCCGCTCACGTCGCCTCCGGCGCCGCGATGCGGCGCGGCGGCTGCGGCAATGCGCGCCGCGCGGCAGGTGCGGCGAGCAGGCGGCGACGCTCGCCGACCTCCGCGAGCGCACCGTCGCGCAGCGTCATCACCCGGCCCGCGGCGCGCAGCAGCCCCTCGCGGTGGGAGGTGAAGACCACGGCCTTCCCTGCCGCGGCGAGGGCCGCGATCATCGCCGCGACCGCAACCTCCCCCTCCGCGTCAAGAAAGGCCGCGGGTTCATCCAGCAGGACGAGGCGGGGGGTGCCATAGACCGCACGCGCCAGCGCGATGCGCTGCCGCTGCCCCATGGAGAGCACGGCGCGCCCGCCGATCCGCGTCGAAAAGCCCTGCGGCAGCCCGGCGACCATGCGCAGCGCCCCGGCCAGGCGGGCGGCTTCCATCACCGCCTCCATGTCCGGCGCGTCCTCGAGCCGCGCGATCGCTTCCGCCACCGTGCCCTCGGCGAGCACCGGCTCCTGCGGCAGGTAGCCGATGTGCCGCGCGAGGTCCGTGCGGTCCCACTGCGCCGTGGCGTGGCCGTCGAGGAAGACCTCGCCCGCATTGCTGCCCTGGAGGCCGAGCAGCACGCGCAGCAGGGTCGACTTGCCGCAACCCGGCGGGCCGGCGAGACCGACCACGTCGCCCGGCCCCACCACCAGGTTGACGTCGCGCAGGAGCGGTCGCGCCGCGCCGGGAAAGACGAGCGTGATGTGCTCCACCACCAGCCGCCCTTCCGGGCAGGGGAAGGCGCGGGTGGCCGGCGCCGGTGCCGCCTCATCCGCGGCCAGGAGGCGGTCCAGCCGGCGCCAGGCGGCGCGCGCGGCGGCCGCGTCCTCGAACTGGCTGCCGATGCGGGAGAAGGGTTCCATCACCCGCGCCGTCAGCAGCAGGCCGGCGAGGATGCCGTAGCCCACGGAACTGCCGCTCTCGATGATCACCAGCACGCCGACCGCGACCGCGCCGCCCTGCGCCACGCCGAACAGCGTGGCCGTCGCCGCCTGCGCCATGCGCGCCGTGCCCTGCGCGCGCCGCAGCCCGCCGGCGCCGCGCGCCAGCATCCGGGCCCAGCGGCCGACCAGCGCGGGCAGCATGCCCATCGCCTCCACCGCCTCGGCCGCGCGCGCCGCGTCGGCGACCAGGCGCGCTCCGCGCGCCGACGCGTCGTTCGCCTCGACCAGCGCCTCGCGCGTCGCGCGCTCCGCCGAAAGGCCGAGCAGCAGCGCCACCACGGCGGCGGCGACGGCGAAGAGCGCGAAGGCCCAGTGGAAGATGGCGAGCAGGATCAGCACCGCCGGCACCAGCACGGCATCCAGCGCGATGGCCGAAAGCGGCCCGACGACGCCGCGCCGCACCGCGTCGATGTCGCGCAACGCCTGGTCGGCCGCCGCGGCGGGCACCGCGGCGCGCGCCGTCGCCGCCGGCAATGCGCGGGCGGTCAGGCGGCGCACCAGGCGCTCGGCGCTCGCCAGCAGCAACCGCTCGCGGATCAGCGTCAGCGCCACCACCGCCACCGCCACCAATGCGAAGCCGGCGCCGAGGCCAACCGCGGTGGACAGGCTGCCGGTCGGCACCACCAGCGAGTAGAACTGCACCGTCAGCATCACCAGCGCGAAGGGCCCGAAGGCCCCGGCCAGGCCAAGCAGCGCCGAGGCGCGCGCGGTGCGCGCCAGCTCGGCGGACAGCCCGGCCATGGCCGCGGAGGCCATGCTCAGTGCACCCCGAGGTCACGCGAGGCGACCAGCGCGGCGACGCCGATCGCCGCGAGCAGCACCACCAGCGCGAAGGTCCAGCCGCCGGCGCGGCGGCGCGGCGGACGCGGCGGCGCGACCGGGATCGCCGCCAGCCGCTCGTCGAGACGTGTCAGCCAGAGCGTCAGCGTCGCCAGCCGTTCAGTCAGGTCGCGCTGCCCGCGTTCCAGCGCCTCCAGCGCCGCACGCTCCCCGGCCTCGGGGACACGGGCGGCGATGGCGCGGAGTTCCTCATGCAGGCGCCGCTGGCCGGCGGCGACGGCCTCCAGCAGCCGTTGCGGTGCCGCCTCGGTCCGCTCCTCGGCGGGCGGGCGGGGGATGCGCATGGGCATAGGCACCTCGGTGCCGTCGGCCGCGCGCGCGACGACGGCGAGATCCGACCGCCGCTGCGCCCATTCCGGCTCGAGCGGGATCTCGAAGGCGTGGGAACCGTCGCCGATGCCGGCCTTGGCGAGGTCCGCGCGGGCGAAATCCGCGACGGTGCGGAACACGGTCGCGCTGCCGAGGCGCAGCTCGATCGCCACGCGTTCCTGCGGCGCCGCGGCGTTCCACGCCCAGCCATAGAGCTTGTCGGCCGCCGCATTGTCGACGAGCCCACGCAGCTCGGCGCCACGCGCGGGTGCGGCCTCAGCACGGGGCGGCGGGGATGCGAGATCGGATGGCATGTGGCGTCCTCCTGGTTCGGGACGAGACGAGGTCGCGGTAGAGCTCGAGATGCGCCGCGGCGGCGGCCGCGAAGTCGGGCGGCGGGCGGATGCCGGCGCGCAGGCGTTCCCACAGGCCGGGGGTGTCGGCCGCGTGCCGCAGCACGCCGGCGAGGCCCGCCGCATCGCCGACGGGCGCGTGCAGTCCATCGACGCCATCCCGCACCGATTCGGCCATGCCGCCGACATCGCCACAGATCACCGGGCGCCCGTGGCGGAAGGCCTCCAGCACGACGAGGGGCGCGTTCTCCCACCAGATCGAGGGCACCACGACCCAGTCCGCGGCGGCCATGCGCGTGGCCATCTCCTCGGGCGCGTAGGCGCCGCGATGGGCGGCTTCGGGCGCGGCGTCCAGCGCGGCGGCGAACTCCGCGCGGAACTCCTCGGACGTCCAGGTGGTGCCACCATGGATGTCGAGGCGATGCGCGACGCCTTCCCGCGACAGCCGCGCCGAGGCAACGAGCGCGGCGAGCGTGCCCTTGAAGCGGTTGACATTGCCGAAGACGGCGAAGCGGTCGCGCCGGCCATCGGGTGACGCGCGCGGCGGCGCCGGCTGGGCCGCCGCGACGGCATTGCGCATGACGCGGATGCGCGCGGCATCCCAGCCGGCGGCGGCGAAGCGTCCGCGCAGGAACTCGCTCGGCGCCAGCAGCGCGTCGAAGGCGGCGAAGGAACTGCGGATGCCGAGGTCGCGCAGGGTGAAGTCGCTGCCGTGCCGATCGGGCAGGCAACGCCGGCACGAATCCGGCGACGGGCCATGGCAGAGCCGGCCATCCGCCGTCAGCAACTGGCCCTCCCGCGGGCACAGGCAGAAATAGTCGTGCAGCGTCGCCACCATCGCCGCGCGCGGAGCCGCGCGGCGCAGCATGTCGATGCCTTCCATGCCCCAGAGCAGCGGGTGGTGCAGGTGCACGACATCCGGCGCCAGCCGCTCGATCATCGGCGCAAGGGAAGCGAGGCCGTACACATCGCCCTGCGACAGGTAGAAGCGGTCGAAATGGTCGAGCGAGACGAGCATCTCGTCCGACGCCGCCCCCGCCGCCTGCAGCAGCGTGCCGGGCCGCCTTTCGCGCAGCAGCTCCGTGGTGCCGGCGAGGAAGAGACCCTGCACGCCGATCATGTCGCGCAGCGCGCGGAACAGGCCGTGGGCGAAGGCCTCCGTGCCGCCCGGCTGCAGGCGCGGATGGTTGTGCGTGAGGAAGAGCACGCGCATTGCCCTCACGCCTCCGTGAAGCGCGCCATCAGCGCGGCGATGGCGCCATCCCAACGCCGGTGATGCAGGCGCCGGTTCACCGCGCCTGCGAGGGTGCGCGCATGCCCGTCGTGCAGCGCGATGGACTGGCGTTCGAAGTGGTACAGCTCGGCCGCCGGCTCGTAGGCGATCTCCCCGCCGTCGGCACGGAAGCGCAGGCAGAGATCGGAATCCTCGAAGTCGCCGACGATGTAGTCGGTGCAGAATCCGCCGGCGCGCTCGAAGGCGGCACGGCGGGCGAGCATCGCCGCGCCGGTCACCGCCGGCACGCGCCGCGGGCGCGCGGCTTCCGCGTGGTGGCGCGGATAGCCCTTGCAGTAGTGGTCGTTCAGCCAGACCTCGTCCTGGCCGCGCCGGAACAGCAGCCCGGCATGCTGGATCGAGCCGTCGTCGAAGAGCAGCCGCGGCCCGACCGCGGCGAGCCGCCGCTCACGCCCGAGGCGGCCGAGCATCGCGCCGAGCCAGCCCTCGCCCGCCGGCAGGACGTCGGAATTCAGGAACAGCAGCGCGGGGGCGCGCGCCGCCGCGGCGCCCGCATTGCAGGCTGCCGCGTAGCCGCCGTTGCGCGGCATCACCAGCAGGCGCATGGGCAGGCCGAGCATCGTCGCCATGCCGCGCAGCAGGTGATCGACCTCGTGCCGCTGCTCCGGGCTGTCGAGCACGTAGACCAGATCGGTGCCGTGCGTCTGCGGGTCGCGCGCGAAGGCGGCGACCTGGAAGCGCAGGAAGCGCAGGTTGCGGTAGAGCGGGATGATGAGGCTCACGCGCGGGCGCGCGGGGGCGGTGCCGTAGGCAAGTTCCTCGACCGACCCGGTCGCCTCGCGCAGAGCGGCTGCGTGCAGCAGCGACGCGGCCGGGGCGATGCAGGCGTCGAGCAGCGCGGGTTCCACCGCGGAGGGATGCGCCGCGCGCAGCACCAGGTCCCGCGCGACCGCCGGCGGCATGAGTCCCGGCGGCGCCGTCACCTCGACCGCGCCGCCGCCGCGCAGTTGCAGCGCGAGGCGCCACTGCGCCATGCCGACCGGATCGATGCCCGCCAGATGAGCGAGGAAACCCGGCCGATCCCCTGCCCCGCCGAGCGGCGCGCGCGCGAAGGTCGCGGCGAGGTCGGGCCGCGCGACACGGTGCAGCCGCTCCGCCGGGACGGCGATGTCGAGACCGGGAGCGAGCAGCGACATGCGCTCGACGAGGCCGAGCGGATCGCGCAGCCAGCCGCAGAGGAAGACACCACCGCCATGGTCGGACAGGGCGAGTTCGAGCGCCGCGCCGAGTGGCCCCGCCGCATCCTCGATGCGCGTCGTGCGGGCGGGGCGCAGCAGCGCCTCCTGTTGCAGCAATGCGCGCAACCGCGGGTGCTCGGCTGCCCGCGCTGCGAGTGCCGCCGGCAGCGAGACGGCAGTTCCGCGGCCGGCCAGAGCCTCGCGCAGCGCGGCGCGCAGGGGCGCCGGGGTGCCGGCGGCGGCGAAACGCAGGGCGGACAGCGGCGCGGGCGGCAGCAGCACCGCGCCCGGCGGCGGCGCGCCCTCCGTCACGAGCACGTCGCCGACCGGCGGGCGCAGGGCCCGGATGCCGGCAGGCGAGATCAGCCGCCAGGCTCCCTTCGGTGCCGTCGGGACATGCCAGAAGAACAGGCCGGCCTCAGGCCGCGCGAGCAGGGTCGCGGCCCGGGACGGCACCGCGAGGGCGAGGCAGAGCGCGGCGAGATCCGGATCGGGCGCCGCGCGCATCGCCGATGCGCCGGTGCCGACGAGGAAGCGCAGCAGGCGCTGGCGTTCCCGAGGCGCGAATCCGAAGGCAAAGTCTGCCGCGGGCAGCGGCTCGGGCATCGTGAAGGCGATCGCCTCACCGGCATCGAAGCCGAGCTCCGCCGCGGCGCCGCACTGCGCCCCGGCCGGAAGGCGGGCGAGATGAACGAGGCGCGGCGCCTCCGCCGCGTCCAGCACCATCGTCGCGCCGGGCGGCGGCAGGACCCTGCCGCCCAGCGCCAGGCGGGCGCTGCCGGAGGGCACGCCGCCCGGCAGCATCAGGTCCAGCACCAGCAGGCCTGCTGCCGAGACCAGCATCCGCGGTGCGGCCGAGAGATGCTGCCGGCGAGGGCGCGTGGCCTCCGCCGGCAGGCTTCGCGTGGCGAGTTCGCCGTTCAGGGGCGGCCTCAGACGATCTTGACGTAGCTGGACAGGTTGTTCAGCAGGTCCTCGCTGGACACGCCGACCAGCTTGATCTGGTCGCCGTCGCCGAGGTCGATGACCGCGCCGGTGCCGCTGCTCGAGATGCGGTCCGCGAGGTCGTCGGCACTGTTGATGCCGGTGCCGTTGATGTTCGCCTGGATCGCGATCACGTCGTCGCCGGGGCGGAAGTCGAGCACCACGTCGCGGCCGAAGCCGCTCTCGAAGTAGAAGGTGTCGGCGCCGCCCTGGCCGGCCAGCGTGTCGGCGCCCGCGCCGCCGAGCAGCGTGTCCGCCCCAGCGCCGCCGACGAGCAGGTCCTTGCCCTTGCCGCCGTAGATGAGGTCGGCGCCGGCATCGCCGGAGAGCACGTCATTGCCCTCGTCGCCGAACAGGATGTCGTTGTCGGCGCCGCCGCTCATCACGTCGTCGCCCTTGCCGCCGAAGAGGATGTCGTTGCCCTCGTCGCCGAACACCCAGTCGCTGTCACCGCCACGCGCCGGCAGCGCCGGCCCTCCGTGATGATCATCGCCACCACGCGAGCCGCCATGGCCGTGGTCGTCGTCGCGGCCACGGCCACGGCCATGGTCATCGTCGTCGCGGTCGCGGCCACGTCCGCGACCGCGGTCGTCGTCACCGCCGCCGCTTCCGCCGGCGAAGACGATGTCGTCACCCTGCCCGGCGTGGATCGTGTCCGAGCCGCCGAAGGTCATGATCAGGTTGTCGAAGCTGCCTGGAATGTCGGCATCTGCATGAACCAGGTCGGCTCTGTCCGTTCCGAACAGCAGGCCGCCGGGAAGGGTCGCGAAATCGGCCATCATGAGCTCCCTATCGAGGGGTTTGGTCGTTTCGACCGGTACGCCACACGTATAGGTTGTGCTCTATCGGTTCAGAAGTTGGATTTGGGTGCAGTGCACAAGTTTACACACGCGCTTCCGTGAACTCGACCGGCACGGCGAGCGCATAGCCGACATTGCGGATGGAATTGATCGCATCGAGCGGAAGCTTCCGTCGCAGTCGGCGCACCAGGCTGTCCACGGCGCGATCCTCTGTGCGCCAAGGACGTCGGAAGACCTCGATGGAGAGAGTTTCGCGATCCACCGGCGCACCCTCGGCCGCGGCGAGCAGAGCGAGGAATTCGAACTCGGCGCCGGTCAGGCGCACCTCGTCGCCGACAGGCGGCAGGAGGCGGCGGCCAGCGCGGACCAGCCGCCACGGCGCCAGCGCCCCCGCGGGCGGACCGACCCGGCGCAACACCGCGCGGATGCGCGCCACCGCCTCGATGGGCGGAATTCCGACGTGCAGCACTTCGTCTGCGCCGGCTTCGAGCGCGTCGATCCGCTCCTCGATGCCTTCGCTCGGAGGCGCGATGACGACGCAGGGAACGCCGGACAGATCGCGCAGGCGGCGTACCGCCTCGGCCGCAGGCAGTCCGGAGGTGCTGCCGGACGCCAGCAGCACCGCGTCCGGCGATCCATCCGCGACGGCGCGCATGAGCGCCTCGGCGGACGGCGTGACGGTGACGGTGAACCCCCGCCGCGCGAGATCGCCGGCGAAGGTCCTGACATCATCATGATCCACCGCCAGGATGACATGGCGTCGCAGAACAAGAGCGCTCGTGTCGTGCATGTGGTTCACCTGTAGCCCTTGGTCGACACAACCAATCGGATGGGTTTCTGACCAAAATACGACCCAGAGCTGTGTGAATGAATCATCATAAGCGCATTAGGCGAGTTCCTGCCGCCTTCTCGCGCATCGCTCCCCGGTCTCGGGATGCAGGCGCTAGCAGCACCCTGCGCAAGGCGCTCACCCGCGCGTCACGGACGGCATCGGCGAAACGGGCCGGAAGCGGACCGGCCCGCCGCAACGCGCAACGGAAGTTCGGATGCGGGGCGGGGATCGCGCGGCGACACGCGTTGTCGTGAGCGATCGGTCCTCGACGTCGAATGCTTCGCGCTTGCCCGAAGAGCCTCGAAGGGCATGCCCGCCGCATGCCGCAGTTCATGCGACCGCAGGGCTGCTCGTCCGCTTCCTGCCATCGATCCGCCGGCTAAGGATGGCGGGACGGGCGACGGCGCGAGAACGCTGATCCCGCGTCGCTCGAACAAGAACTCACTCACAAGTGAATCCGGGCACCAAGTGCCGCATCAAATTTCCATGATCGCTAGCGGCCAGGGCCGATCGTCATCCGGAGGCCTCAACCCAACCGTCGCTGTTCGCGACCGTTGGCATTCGTCCTTTCGTGCCCTCGAACGCCGGGCGCAAACCCGCTGTTTGCGGGGCTTTGCCGGACCTCCGGCGGCGCCCCTGCGAGCGCCCGGCGGGGCTCAAAGCCTCATGCCGTCGGGATCAGCACATCACGGCGCGCTGATCAGTCCGACGTCCGCGTGATGCGAAGACTGCCGCCGCCGACACGACGTCCACCGGAGAAATGGACAGCGTGCACCCATCCTACCGGCTGGTCGCTCCGCAGCCTCGCGTCCGCATAGGTCACGTCAAACGGCAGTTGCTGGTCCTGCGCCAGCCGCAGGCGCGGAATCCACAGCCTGTTCCCCGCAGCGGCAAAGCCGAGGCGGGCGTATGCGTCCCCCTCGCTTCGACGCAACTCCATGCCGTCGGCGCCGACGACCCCAGTGAGTCCTGCGATGGCGTCGGCCAGGTTGCCGCGATCATGCATGTCGGATTCGCGTGCAAGCTGGTTTGCGGGATCCGCCGCGGCGTCGTCCTGCTGCCCGAAATAGGGACGCTTCCAGGAGCGAAGGCGGCTGCACTCCAGGAACATTCGCATGGCGCGCCATGGCAGCGCGGTGATCGGCAGCCCGCCGAGGCGCAGCTTCCCGCTGATGTTCTCGCCCCATACCAGCAGGCTATCGACGTCCTCGCTGCCGATGATGGAGAAGACCGGGGCATCGATGGTGCCATCGAGGTTCAGCTTCGCCTCATGGGTCGCGAGGACGGCGACATTGTTGCGCATGCCGAGCGTCGCCGCGGGTTCGTAGCGATCGTCATCGTGATCGAGCACCGCCGCGATCACCCCGGCGCTGCGCGAGAGATCGATGTCGGCACGGGTGGAGACCTCGACCGCCTCGCCCGGCATGACGCTCACGAAGGCCGGCGAGCCGTCCTCCCTGGTCAGCAGCGGCTCCCACGCGCCGCGTGCCGAGCGGGCGCCCTCGAGACGCGGCAGCGGATGGACGGCGCCGAAGGGCGCGCGGAACAGGTACAGCCGGGCCGGGCCGGCGATGGGCTCGCGGCCTCGCTGCAGTGTCTCCACGCGCAGGCGGTGCGGGCCGATGGGCGTGATGCCCGGCGCATCCCACAGCACGGCGCCGACACAAGGCTCACGCCCGTCATCGCCCGCCGACTTGCGCAGCCAGACATCGAAGCGTGGCGGCGGCGGAGACAGCGTGCGCGCGACATCCATGCGGCCATAGCCAAGCGCGCGGTCCCAGCCGATCGCACGAATGCCGGGTTCGGGTGGCAGGGCTTCCAAGGCGCGTGACGCCGCCGCGCCGAGGGGCGTCGGCGCGGCATCGCCCTCCCCCGCATCGCCGGCGATCCAGTGCTCGGGCCTCACAGCGCCTTCCACGATGGCCTGGCGGATATCGGCCCAGGTCGCGTCCGGCCACTTCTCGAACAGCAGGGCCGCAAGGCCTACCACCTGCGGGGCAGTGAAGCTCGTCCCGGCGATGGTGGCGCCGTAGGCGTGCCGCTCCAGCAGCTCGGGCCTGGCGGCGAAGGCGGCGGCGAGATTGCGGTGCGCCTCCGGCGAACGCTGCGGCACCGGCACCGCCACCGAGGCGCCGATCGCGACGAGATCCGGCTTGAAGCGCCCGTCCCGGGTCGGTCCGCGGCCGCTCGCCTCGGCGGCGTGGAAGCCGGTCGCATCGTCCTCGCACTCGCCGACGACGATGACGCGATGCGCCGTGGCCGGCGTCGTCAGCGTGGTGACGTCGTCCTCGCGGCCGGCGGGCGGCTCGCTCCAGTCCCGCTGCGTCGCGTTGTTCCAGTCGCACCAGGCGTGCAGCTCGCCGACCACGCCGGCAATCTCGAAGCGCAGGGTGTCGATGGGCATGGCACCACGTATCGGCAGCAGCAGGATGTGCAGCCGCCAGAGGCCGCGCTCCATCGCACGGCCGAGTTCGGCGATCACCGTCGCCCGCGCATCGCCGTCGATGAGGGAGAGCACCCGGATCGGCCTGCCCTCGTCGCCGCGGAGAGGCTCGATCGGCGGCTGCGCCGGTTCGACGCGCACCGTCGCGGTCGGCGTATCCTGCGCCCGGAACCAGATCTCGATGGTGTCGGCCTTGCTCGCCCGCGTCGTGTAGCTGAAGGCGAGCCGTTCGAGCCTCGGTTCCGTCATGCTGCCCGGAATGGCGAGATGCGGCACGATGCGCGTCTTGCCGGCGCCTACCGTCTCGGTGTTGCCGACATTCTGGTTGCCCGCCGGCAGCACGATGGCGCGGCCCGGGTGCAGCAGCAGTTCGTCGAGCATCAGCTCGCCCAGCAGCGTGCCGTCATGCGCGCCGAGGCAGTCGCCGTTGTTGAGCAGCAGGGCGAGCGGCGTGTCGGACTCCTCGACCATGCGGACGACGGCGGTGACGACATCGAGGCTGTCGGCGAGCGCCGCATTGTCCTGGATGCCGGCGATCGCGCAGGCGATGCGCGCCGCCGGGGCGATGCCCCGGTAGCGCCCGCCAATCGAGGCGTTGCCGCTGCCGGCCGCGATGCCGGCGCAGAAGGTGCCGTGATTGGCGAAGAGCTGCCTCCGGGTCGCCTCGGTGTCGCCGCCGGCCGCGGCATCCCGCTGCGCGAGCCGCAGCGGCCGGTCATCGCCCGCCGCCAGGCAATCGGCGATGTCCTGCGCCAGTTCGGAGCGCGTGTGGCGCACGCCGAAGCCGCCCGCCGCGCGCCTCGCATAGGGATCGAAGAGGCTGACGACGCGCAGGGCCTCGTTCGGCGGCGGCGGTGCCTCGAGCGTATGGCCGGGTGGCAGCATGGCGACGTGCGCGTAGTCGAAGACCGTGTCGATGATGCCGATGGTGACGCCGGCGCCCTCGGCCGTGACCTCGGCGCGCGCCACGTCGCGCACGGCCCGGCGGCCGCCGGTGGGCTGCCCGGCCTGGCCGGAGGCGACACGGGCCGCGCGGCCGAGCGAGGCGCGCCGGATCGCGCCCGCAGCCACCAGCCCCGCCAGGCTGTCGCCATCGGCCATCTCCGGCGGCGGCGGCCCGTCGTCGTTCCACCGATCGAGCAGGTCGAGCTGGCCGCGGAGGTACTCGGCGTCGATGCGGACGGCGAAGAGGCTGCCGACCTGCGCGACGAACTGCACCGGCCGCGCGCCATCCGCCGACCGCAACCCGGCAAGATCCGCAGGATGCCCGTCGAAGTCGAGCAGCAGGTCGCATTCGCTGCGAGGCCCGGCGGAACGGACCGCCTCGATCCCCGGGCCTCTCTCCGTCGCCTCCGCCGCCAGGAGGATGGCGAGCAGCGTCGCCCGGAGGGTACGCAGATCCGCCCGCCCCCAGGGGCCGACGGCCTCCCCGCGCCGCGGCTTCGGGTTCATCCCGCCGGCGGCTGAAGCAGATCCCGATCAGGTGGAATCACCTGATCGGGCGAAGGTGCTCGCAAGAGCACGGGGCGAGGGCGATTGCCGTGAGCCAAGGCGAACGAAAGCCGCCTCAGAGCGCGGCGATCGGGTTCGCCGGCGCCTTCAGCGGGTCCTTGGTGAAGTCGATGCTCGCCAGGGACTGCCCCAGCATCAGCCAGGACTGCTCCGGCGCGGCGCCGGCGATCATCCGCCAGAAGCTCCGCAGCACCGGGACATACGGGTTGTTCGGCCCGAGCGTGGCAAGGCCGGCGGCCCAGCTGTCCATGCAGGTGGCGGGCTCATTGCCGGTGGCGAAGACGAAGACGCTGCGGAACTCGATCATGTCCGCGACGAAGGCGGCGATGAAGGTGCCCAGGTAGAAGCAGGGCACGGTGGTCGCCTTCGTCTGGAAGAAATGCGCCATCAGCGCCTCGTTCGTCACGCGGCCGGCGTGCGGCCCTTCCTTCGTGACGTAGCTCGTGCCCGGCGGAAGCTTGAGCTCCTCCGGCGTTCCGGCCGGCTCGCGCAGCCAGGCGAGGAGCGTGCTCGCCTGCTCGTTCCGGCCTTCCTGGTGCGGCAGCCGGAAGCGCCATTCATGGTAGAGGCCGAGCTCGTTCTTCAGGGCGTCGCGATCGACCCAGGCGGCCATCGGCGCGTTCTTGTCGTGCGGGATGGTGCCCGGGGTCCGCACGACAGGCGTGGTGCGCGCCGCGCGCGGCGCGGCGCCGGCGGACAGGCCGAACTGGCGAAGCAACAGGCGCGCCTGCGCCCTCCCGCTCTCATCATGCATTCTGGCTTCCTTCCGTTGCAGGTGTCGCAAGTTTCCCGACGATTCCGAGCTCGATCAGGCCGACGAGAGCAGCCTCGACATCCGACAGCTTCGCCTCGCCGCCGATCTCGGCCATCGCCTCCCCAAAATCCGCGGCGATCGCCGCCAGCGGGCGCCCGTCCGCCAGCTCCGCCAGCAGCCAGGCCGAAGGGTTCAGCCGGTGCAGCGCCGGCCGTGCCGGCGTATAGGCCAGGCAATGCCCGAGCTCCGGCACCGGCCGCAGCCGCACACCCGGTTCAAGCCGGAAGCAGTCGGTCGGGCAGAACACTGAGATCGACACCGTCATTGAGGGTCACGTCGAAGGGATCCGGCGCCGTCCAGCGACCATGCCAGGCATAGGCGGTGGCGCGGCAGCCGCCATGGCTGCCCTCGGCGGCGCTGCAATCCGGGCAGCTCCGCTCGACCGCGCCGGCCCGCAGCACCTGCCACAGCGGGGCGGTCCGCCAGGCTTCGAGCAGGGTCGTGCTGCGCAGGTTGCCGTGGCTGACATATTCGCGGAGGTAGGGGCAGCCGACGATCTCGCCGTTCGCGATCACCGCCGCCGACTGCCAGCAGCAATTGTGGTCGTTCGGGTGCCAGGACTGCATCAGCGTCAGCCCCGCCGGCACGCGCAGCGCCCCGAGGGTCCGCATCTGATCGGCGAGCGGCAGCGCGATCTCCTGCCAGATGCGCTTCGCCCGTCCCAGCGGATAGAGCCGCAGCACGCCCACCCGCTCGGCCCCGAGGCCGGCGGCGAGGTCGAGCAGGTCCTGCACCTCGGGCGCGTTCTGGCGGGTGAGGATAAGGAGCATGTCGGTCGCCACGCCGCACGCGACCAGGTGCCGCACCGCCGCCACCGAGGCATCGAAGCTGCCCGGGGCCCCGGTGAACCACTCATGCGTCGGCCCGGTGGCGCCCATCACGTCCACCAGGACCCGCCCCACCCCGGCATCGCGCAGCGCCCGCGCCATCGCGGCGTCGATCAGGGTGCCGTGCGTGCGCACCATGGTGAACATGGAGCGCGAGGCCTCCGCGAGCAGGTCGAGGAAGCCCGGCTTGAGCAGGGGCTCCCCGCCCTCGATGTGCAGGCTGATCACGCCATCGGCGGCGAGCCGCGCGATCGCTTCGCGCCATTCCCCGATCGACAGCTCCGCCGGCCGCGCCTCCCGCCCGCAATCGCCGTAGCAATGCTTGCACGACAGCGGGCAGGCCTCGGTGATCGAGATCGCCACCTTGGGGGGAGCGGTCAGCCTTGGATTCAAGTCATTGAACCTTCACGCGATGGGAAGCATTCGTTCCGATCGTGCAGCCTGCGGCTTGGCGCGGCAATACCTGCGCAACCCGGGCGTGGAGCGCGTTGCACTTTTCGCGTGGCCGTGCTGCGATCCAGGTCACAATGTATTGCACCGCTTGCGGTTCGCGGACCCCTCCCCTGGCACGCTTCTGTCCGCATTGCGGAGAAGCGGTGCGGTCGGCCATCTCCTCTTCCGTCGTGACCCCGCCGGCATCCAATGGCGAGGCCGACCGCCGCATCGTCACCGTGATGTTCATCGACATCGTCGGCTCGAGCGCACTGACCGCCTCGATGGATCCCGAGGCCTTCGCCACGCTGCTGCTTGCCTATCGCGAAACCTGCGCGGCCATCATCTCCCGGCACAACGGCCATGTCGCACGCTATGTCGGCGACGGCATCCTGGCCTGCTTCGGCTATCCCCGCGCACGCGGGCGGGATGCGCAGTCGGCGGTGGCCTGCGGCCTCGCCATCGCCGCCGAGATGCCCAACCTCAACAAGAGGCTCAACGCGAGCTCGTCCGACCATCCGAGGGTCGCGGACCTCCAGCTCCGGGTGCGCATCGGCATCGAGACCGGCATGGTCGTCGCCGGCCGGCTCGGCCCGGGGGCCGCCACCGAGATCGACGCCCTGATCGGCACCGCGCCGAACGATGCGGCGCACCTCCAGCACAGGGCGCCGCCGAACGGCGTCGTGATCGGCACCGCCACCCATGCCGTCGTCGCGGCCGAGTTCACCTGTGCCCCTCTGCCCGCGACGAACGCAGCGGACATGCCGCACGGCTTCGTCGTCACCGCGGCCCTGAACCGGGCGCGCGGGCGGACCGCGCCGATGGCGGGCCGCGACGTCGAATTGTCGCTCCTCCGGGAACGATGGGCGCTGGCGGGGGGGAAGAACGGTCAGATCGTGCTGATCGGCGGCGAACCCGGCATCGGCAAGACCCGCCTGGTCGATGAATTCATCCTGCGCAACGGGGTGGAGCCCGGCCAGGTCCTGACCATGAGTTGCGCGCCCCAGACCACGGCGACGCCGCTGCTGCCGGTCCTCGCGACGCTGCGCGAGGAACTCGACGCCTCGGGCACCCCGGTCGAGGCGTGCGTCGTCGCTCTCGGCCTGGCGCCCGACCCCTATGCGGGCGTGCTGCAACGGGCGCTGTCCGGGGCCGGGCCGTCCGGCCCTTCCGAAGCCTCGCCCCCCATGCGCGAGGACCTGACGCCCTTCGAGCGCCGGCGCGCCCTGCGCGAGACCCTGCTCGCCTGGATCGTGTCCCATGCCCGGGAGCAGCCCGTCCTCGTCCGCGTCGAGGACATCCAATGGGCCGATGCCAGCCTCCTCGACTTCCTGCAGTTCGTCGCCAACGCCGTCGGCTCGCTGCCGATCCTGCTGGTCGCGACCTATCGCAGCGACTTCGTCCTCTCCTGGCCCGACCGCGCCAATACCCTGCGGCTGACGCTCAGCCGCCTGAAGATGGAGGAGGCGGCCGCGCTGCTCGGTGACCTGGCGCCGCAGATGAGCCCGCTCATGCAGGACATCATCCTGCTGCGCAGCGAGGGCGTGCCCTTCTTCGTCGAGGAATTCGCCCTCGCGGCCGAGGTGCCGACCCTGCCGCACACGCTGCAGCAGCTTTTCGTCGCGCGCCTCGATGCGCTCGGGGAGGTCAAGGATCTCGCGCAGCGCGCCGCGGTGCTCGGTCGCGAATTCGACCGCGACTCGCTCGCCGCGATGACCGATCTCGACCCCGAGGCGCTCGACCGCGGCATCCGCCGCCTGCTCGACGCCGACATCGTCGTGATGGACAGCGGGCGCGACGCCAGGGGCCTGTCCTTCCGGCACATGCTGCTGCAGGAGGCCGCCTACGAATCCCTGCTGCTGGCCCAGCGCCCCGCGCTGCATCGCCGCGCCGCGGAGGTGAGGCTGCGCCTGAGCCCCGAGATCCGCGAACAGCAGCCTGAGGTCCTGGCCCGCCACTACGAGCTCGGGCGCCGGCCGGCGGATGCCCTGCCGCTGCTCGACCGCGCGGCGGAGATCGCGCTCAGCAACAACGCCCATCGCGATGCGGAGAACCTCCTCGCGCGCGCCGCCGCCCTCACCAAGGACCTGGCCGGGCAGGCGCGCTGCGCGGCCGAGTTGCGGGTCTGGCTGCTGCGCGGCTACGTCCTCGTCGAGACCGAGGGCTATGCCTCCGCGGCGGTGCAGGAAGCCTTCGACCGCGCCCATGAGGCGGCGGAAGGGCTCGAGGACCAGGCCGGCCTGCTCTCCCTGCTTCCAGGCATCATCGGCTTCTACCAGGTGCGCGGGCCGCTTTCGGTGGCGCAGCGGCTGACCGGCCGCCTTCTCACGCTGACGCGCGAGTACGGCGATGCCATGGCGCGCGCCGATGCCCATCGGCGGGCCGGCTGGTGCCTCTTCTGCATGGGTCAGACCGCCAAGGCCCGCAGGCACCTGACCGCCGCGATCCGGCTCGCGGGGCAGCCCGCCGAACGGAGCCGGACCCTCGTGCTGAGCCAGGATCCCTTCGTCACCGGCCTGTCGAACCTCGCCTGGCTCGCCCTCGACACCGAGGGCCCGGCGGCGGCGACGCCGATCGCCCGTGCCGCCGAGGAGGCGGCGAGAAGCTCCGGCAACGCCATCCTTCAATGCTACGCGTTCCAGCTCGCGGCACGGGTCCATGCGGCGGCGGACGACCACGCCAAGGCCTCTGCTCTCACGGACGAGGTGCACGACATCGCCACCTCCCGCGGCATCACCTACTGGACCGCGATGAGCAACGTGGCGCGCGGCGAGGAGAAGGTGCGGCTCGGCGAGCACGCCGAAGGCGTGGCCCTCATCGAGGAGGGGCTCGCGGCCTATCGCCGCGCACAGGGCGAGCTGCTGCGGCCGCTGCTGCTCCTCGGATTGGCCCGGGCGCGGCTGGCTCTCGGGGAAAGGGAGCAGGCCATCGCCGAACTCCATGAAGGCATCGCGGTCGCGAAGCGGGTGGAGGCGTGGCTGTTCGCCTCGCAACTGCAGCGATTTCTCGAGGAGGTCCAGGAAGCGATCCCGTGCCCCGCATGATCGCCTGACAACACCCGCGCGGCACCGCCGCCGAGCTCCCCCCCGCAGGCCGCGCCGAGCGGCCCGGTCGCGAGTGCAGGCCTATGCCGGCCGGCATTCCCGAACGGCTTCCGCGGCCACGGCGGATCAGGCAACCGCGCCGCCCGGCCATGGCCACCGCGAGCGCCGGACGCCGTCCCCTCCCTCGCGAGCGGCCCTTGACCACGCCTTTGACGGCCCCGGCGCCGCGCGCGCATGTAGGGCGGATCACCCCCCGTCGCGACGGCACCGCCATGCGCTGCCGGCGGCGCCGCGAGGTCTTCTTCCCGCCACCGCAGCCATGGACCATCAAGCGCGATGAGGATGACCCTGGACCAGCTCCGCGTCTTCGTGGCGGTGGCGGAGCGGCAGCATATGACCCGGGCCGCGGCTTCGCTCGCCATCGCCCAGTCGGCCGCCAGCGCGACCATCGCCTCGCTGGAGGCGCGATACGGCATCCGGCTGTTCGACCGGGTCGGCCGCCGCATCGAGCTGACCGAGGCCGGGCGCGGCTTCCTGGCCGAAGCGCGCGCGGTGCTCGCCCGCGCCGAGGCGGCGGAGCTCGCCCTGTTCGAATTGGGCGGCCTCGCGCGCGGCGTGCTCACGGTCCATGCGAGCCAGACCATCGCCAGCTACTGGCTGCCCCGCCATCTCGTCGCCTTCCGGCGCGCGCATCCCGGCATCAGCATCCGGCTGGCCATCGGCAACACCGCGCAGGTCGCCGCCGCGGTGCATGAGGGGCTGGCGGAGCTCGGCTTCATCGAGGGCGCGGTGGAGGATGACGGCCTGGTCGCCACGACGGTCGCGCACGACCAGCTCGTGCTGGTGGTGGCGCCGGATCATCCCTGGGTCGCCGTCCCCGGCCTCACGCTGCCGGACGCGGCAAGGACGGGCGAATGGGTGCTGCGGGAGCCCGGCTCCGGCACCCGCTCCGCCTTCGAGGCGGCGCTGGCCGCCGCAGGCGTGCCCCCGGGCCGGCTGCGGACGGTGCTGGAACTGCCGTCGAACGAGGCAGTGCGGGCGGCGGTCGAGGCCGGGATGGGCGCGACCGTGATCTCCGCCTCGGTGGCGGCGCCGAGCCTGGAGGCCGGGCTGCTGCACCAGGTCCGGCTGCCGCTGCCCGAGCGTGCCTTCCAGGCGCTGCGCCACCAGCAGCGGCAACCGAGCCGCGCGGCGGAAGCGCTGCTCGCGCGGATCGCCGGCCGCGGGTGACGTCATACCAACGGCCGCTGCTCGCGACCGCTCGCATTGGAGCGGTTCCGTTCGCCTTGGCTCCCGGAGGCAACTCCAGCCTTCTGTTCTTGCGAGCATCCTGACCCGGTCAGGCGACTCCACCTGATCCGGACCTCCGGTGGCTTATCCTGCCCTCATGCGCCGGGCGCAAACCCCCGGTTGCCTGGCTCCGCCGGACGAACGGCGTGCCGCATTCGCGGCCTCGGCACGACGCAGGACCCCGCCCCGCCGCCATCAGGCGATGCCGAGCAGGTGGATCAGCGCAAGGCTGGCGAGACCCAGCGTGAGCATCGACGCGAGCACCGCCGCCGTCACCCGCCCGCCGGCGCGCGTCACCGCGCGCAGATCGACACCGAGGCCGAGCGCCGCCATCGAGATGAGCGTCAGCATGCCCGCCGCGGTCGCCGCCGGCGCCAGCACCGCCTGCGGCAGCAGCCCCACGCCCCGCAGCACGGCCAGCGCGAGGAA
The DNA here is from genome assembly GCF_018129005.1 of Neoroseomonas eburnea. Lineage (GTDB taxonomy): Bacteria > Pseudomonadota > Alphaproteobacteria > Acetobacterales > Acetobacteraceae > Neoroseomonas > Neoroseomonas eburnea. The sequence goes on along the minus strand of NZ_JAAEDL010000013.1, from coordinate 104,924 downwards.
GGCGAGGACGAACCAGGGTACGAGCCGGTGCAGCTTCGCGGCATCGGCCTCGCCCCGCCGGCCGCGCGCCAGCACCGAGAGGCCCACCACCACCGGGCCGAGCATCAGCACGCGCACCAGCTTGACCAGCGTGCCGAGATGGATCGCGACGGCGCCGCCGGACGCGGTGGCGGCGAGCACCTGCGGCACCGCATAGACGGTCAACCCCGCCAGCACGCCGAACTGCGCCTCCGACATGCCGAGTGCCGACGCCGCTGGCGGCAGGCCAAGCACCAGCAACACGCCGAGCACCGCCGTGAAGGCGATGGAGGATGCGATCTCCTGCCCCCTCGCGCCGATCACCGGAGCCACCGCGACGATCGCCGAATTGCCGCAGATGGCATTGCCGCAGGCGACCAGCAGCGCGAGGCGCCGCGGCAGGCCAAGCAGCCGGCCGATGCCGTAGCTGCTCGCCAGCGCCACCGCCACCAGGCCGGCGATGCCGAGCAGCAGGGCGGGGCCGAGCGCCGCGAGCGCCTCGGCGCCGAGCGAGGCGCCGAGCAGCGCCACGGCGATTTCGAGCAGCGTCCTGGCGCTGAAGGCGATGCCGGCCTGCCAGCGTGCGGGCGGGGTCCAGGCGGTGCGGATGGCGGTGCCGATCAGGATGGCCAGCACCAGCGCGCCGAACCAGGCACGGCCGAAAAGTGCCGCCTCCGTCCATTCGACGGCGAGCGCCGCAAGGCTGACGGCAGCGCAGAGCGCGATGCCGGGCAGGAGTCGCGCGGCACGGGCGCCGGCGGATGCGGGTGGCGGTTGCATGGCGAAGTCCAGCGTGTCTCGGGGGGCGGGAAACTGGCCGCGACCCGAAAACGACTCCAACGCTGGATTGCGATGGGTTCGATCAGCGGTCGCGATCGGTTCGGAAGCCGATGGATCGCGGGCGGACCATGGGCGGTCCGACGCCGTCAGCCTCTTCGGCGCTGCTCCTCACCACGGGCGGCCCAGGCCGAGGGCGGCGACGACGCGGCTTCACGATGGATTGATCCTGGTGGAGCCGGCATCCGCCACCGCCCGGCGCGCGCCCGCAGCACCTACGTCGCGCGCCGTGCAGGGCCGCCGAAGCTCAAGCCCCTGGCGCGCCGGCACGGTACCGCGTCGCCTGCTCGCCGGGGATACCCCCCTTGGCGCCATTCATACCCGTTCCCTAATGGATGGGGCCGCGATTCTCTGCCATTCCGGTACGATGCCGCGCGGCGAGAGCTCGACCCCATGGAGACCGCTCATGACGCCTGACAGTCGCGGCACTGCTCGCCGCCTGCCGTCCCTGCCGCGGCGCACCCTGCTCGTCGCCGCGCTGACGGCGCCGGCCCTCGCCCGCGCACAGGCGCCGGCCCCGATCCGCTGCTTCGGGCCAGGCGGGCCTGCCCCGGCGATGCGCGTCGCGGCCGAGGCCTTCCGCGCGTCCCAGGGCATCCCGGTCGAGATCATCGCCGGCCCCACGCCGCAATGGGCCGGGCGCGTCGCCGGCGAGGCCGACCTGGTCTTCACCGGCGCCGAATACATGATGGACGAGTTCCTCGAGCGCTTCCGCGACACGCTGGATCCGGCGACGCGGCGCTCGCTGTACCTGCGCCCCTCGGCGCTGCTCGTGCGTCCCGGCAATCCGCGTGGCTACGCCGGGCTGCGCGACCTGCTCTCACGCCCGCCGGCAGAGGCTCGCATCCTGGCCACGGGCGGCGCCGGGCAGCTCGGGCTGTACGAGGACATCGCCGGCCGGACCGGGGATGTCGCGCTGCTGCGCGCGATGCGCGAGCGCATCGTCGTGGTCGCGCCGAACACCGGCGCGGCGCAGCAGGAATGGCGCGGCAAGCCCGATGCCTATGATGTCTGGCTGGTGTGGAACCACTGGCAGATCGCCGCCCCGGACCATGCGAGCCTGGTCGAGATCGAGGAACCCTTCCGCATCTGGCGCTCGGCCGGGTCGGTGCTGTCGCGCGGCGGCGCCCAACGCGCCGAGGTGCGCCGCTTCGAGGCGTTCCTGACCGCCGATGAAGGCCGCGCCGCCTTCCGGCGCTTCGGCTGGAGCGGCTGACGCCGGCAGCGATCCGGACGATGGCATGGTGGCGGCGGACGCGGGACGAAAGCGCGCCCGCCGCCCGGAGCAGATCCCGCTCGGGTGGAATCACCTGATCAGGCCGAAGATGCTCGCGAAGACAGGAGGCCGGAGTGGTTGCCGCGCGCCAAGGCGAACGGAGACCGCTTCAGGATCCCGTCATCGCCGAGGGATGGCGCGGAACTGCGCCAGCACCCTCCGCCCTTCCGGCGACATGCGCGGCACGGCCTCCAGCAGCACCGCCTCCAGCAGCGGACCGAAGCGCAGCCTCTGCCGCCGCGCCTCGGCGATCGCGGCCTGCAGCGCCGCGGGGTTCACCGGGTCGCGCGCCACTTCCTCGCGCGCCGCGGCCGCCGCCTCGACGAAGCCGCGCCGCGCGTCGAGAAGCTCGAACATGCGGGCACGGACCGACGCGCGCAGGATCGCGGCATCCGCCGGCGGCAGCGCCCGCACGAGGTGCGCCAGGGTGCCCTCCGGGTCAGGCGCGCCCTGCTCCATCAGGCCCGGCCCCGGCTGCAGCGCCAGCATCTCGAGCCCTCGCGCGCGCCACCGCTGCCCCCCCACGAAGGCCGCGAGGAACAGGTTCAGCGCGATGGAGACGCCGAGGATGAGGCGGAGCCGCCGGGGCGTGAGCTGCAGCATCACTGGATCAGATCCTCGAACCGAAAGCCGCCGGCGAGGTGATGCGGCGGCACCTCCCCGGGCAGCCCCATGCCGACCAGCCAGCCGACGACGACGCTCGCCGCAAGCGCCGCCCCCATCGACCGGGTGAAGAACCAGCGCCAGTCGAGGACAGGCTCGGCCAAGGCGCGGATGCGCGCCATCGCGCCGGCGACGATGCGGGACTCGCGGGCCGGGTCGCGCGGCATCGACCGCCCGGCGGCAAGCTGCGCATCGAGCCGCCGCGCCGCCGCCCACTGCCTGCGCGCGGCGGGCGAGGCCTCGCACAGCCGCCGCGCCGCGGCGCGCGCTTCCTCCGGCCAGCGTTCGGCATCGGCGCCGTAGGTATCGAGAAGGCGAGTGAATTCCTGGGGGGTCATCGTCGTCATTCCTCACATCCTCTCATCGGACCCGGTGGCGCGCTGCATCTGCTGCTGCACGGTGCGGCGCGCCCGCTGCAGCAGCGACCAGAAGGCGCTCAGGCTGAGGCCCAGCGTCCGCGCCGCCTCGGTGCCGGCAAGCTCTTCCTGGTAGAAGAGGACCAGCGCCGCGCGCTGGCGGCGCGGCAGGGTGGCCATCGCGGCCCGAAGCTGGCGCTGCTCGTCCCTCGACGACAGCGACTCGAGCGCGCCCGGCGCCGGATCGGGCACCTCCATCGCGGCGTCGATCGGCTCGTGCCGGCGCAGCCGGAGCCGGTCGACGCAAAGCCGCACGACGATGGTGTGGATCCAGGTGCCGAGCTGCGCGCGCGACGCGTCCCAGCGCGCGGCATGGCGCCAGACGCGCAGCAGCGCCTCCTGCGACACCTCGTCCGCTTCCGCCGCGGAGCCGAGGATCGACTGCGCGACGCGCAGCATCCGCCCGACATGGCGGGTGGCGAAGAGGCGGAAGGCGGCCTCGTCCCCCTCGGCGATGCGCGCCATCAGCGCGGCATCGTCCGGCTCGGCCATCGAGGCGTTCAGGGCGGTCCGCATGGCCGGGGCGGCAAGAGGATTGGCATCACGCCCATGCTACGGGGCGAGCCGGCAGAGTTGTCGCACTCCCCTCACGAATATGTCGCTCGCGGCGCCGACAACTTCCTCCGCGCCCCTCCGTATCAGGCCGCGAAGACGGGATGCCGAAGGGGCAACCCGGACGGAAGCGGAAGCGATGACAGCAGCGACGCATGCCTTGGCGGCAAAGACGGAGGCCGGTGCGGGCCGCCGGGAGTGCTTCGCGCCGATCCTCGTCCTGCTGCTGCTCACCGGCTGCGGCGGAGCGCGGCTGACGGAGACCGCCACCGCCGCCCACCAGGCCGGACCGCCGCCCGCCCGGCTGCTCGTGGTCACCGAGGCCGCGCAGGCCGCGACGGAGGGGGCGGATCCCCTGCTCGCCGGCCGCACCGCGACCCAGCTGACCGCGGCGATCGTCCAGGGGCTGCAGGAGCGCGGCATTCCTGCCGAGACGGCGACCGTCGACCGCGCCGGCCCCGACGCCGCACGCCTTTCGCTCCGGTTGCTGCGCGTCGAGGAAGGCAGCCGGCTCCAGCGCATCGCCCTCGGCTTCGGGCTGGGGCAGTCGCGGCTCGAGGTGCAGGCGCGGCTGCTGCCGCCTGGCGGCCAGGCCGCCTCGCAGGACCTGCTGTTCCTCCATGGCAGCTCGCACAGCGGCTACCGCCCCGGCCTCGTCATGCCGCTGGGCGTCGGCCTGGGCACGCGAAGCGTCTTGGCCGTGGCCGGCGCGGCCGGCACCGCCGCGGCCGAGTTCCGCGGCCGCGGCCCGTCGCGGGACCTGCGCGACCTGGCCGAGGCCGTGGTCGAGCGGACCGTCACCTACTTCCGGCAGGTCGGCTGGGATCGCCAGGCCGAGCCGCTGTCCGTTCCCGCCGTCGGCGGACCGGCCATCGCCGGCCCTGGCGACGTGACCCCGCGGCGCGGCTGATCCGCCCGCTCTTGCTGAAAGGAGATTCCGCCCATGACCCCTCCCCTGATCCTGCGGCTCGGCCTGCTGGGGCTGACCGCCCTGCCGCTCCTCGCGACGCCGGCGATGGCGCAGGGCCGCATGACGCAGTCGCAGCGACAGGCCGCGCAGGCCTGCATGCCGGACGTGCGCAGCTACTGCTCCGGCGTGGAACGCGGCGGCGGCCGCATCCTCGCCTGCCTGCAGCAGAACAGCGAGCGGCTGTCGCCGAACTGCCGCCAGGCGATGAGCAGCCTGCAGCGCTGACGGCACACGACAACCGACCGGGAAACCCGACCTCATGCGCAAGATCCTCCTGGCGTCCGCGATATTGGGCGTCGCCGCCTTCGCCCCCGCCATCGCCTTCGCCTGGACGGCGGAGAGCACCGTCACCGGGCCGCAGGGCCAGACCGTGACCCGCTCCGGCTCGGCGAGCTGCGAGGGCGGCAACTGCACCCGCACCGGCACGGTCACCGGGCCGCAGGGCCAGACCGTGACCCGCTCCGGTTCGGCAAGCTGCGCGGGTGGCGATTGCACCCGCACCGGCACCGTCACCGGGCCGCAGGGCCAGTCCGTGACCCGCTCCGGCTCGGCAAGCTGCGAGGGGGGCAACTGCACCCGCACCGGGACGGTCACCGGGCCGCAGGGCAACAGCGCCACGCGCAGCCGCAACGTGACGCGCAACGCTCCCGGCCAGTGGTCCGTGCAGAGCACGGCCACCGGACCCCGGGGCGGGACGGTGACGCGCTCGGGCAGCGTCTCCGGCACGCGACCGCGCCGCGCGTGGTGATCCTGCATCCGGGCGGACGGTCGCGCCGCCCGGATGCCACACGGACAGGAGACGCAACGCATGGATGATGGAGCAGCCGCGCACCAGGGTGCCTTGCCCAGCCTGTCGGAGGCCCGCCCGCCCCCGCCGCCGCGCCGGCGCCGTGGGCGGCGATGGCTGCTGCTCGCCGCCGCCGCCGGCCTCGCGCTGTTCGGCTGGCGCTATGCGGTGCCGGCGCGGGCGGATGCCGTCCTCGTCCGCGCGGCACCCTTCACCCGCAGCGTGACCGGCCCGGCGCTGCTCGATGCGCTGGTCAAGGTGGAGGTCAGCGCGCGCATCCAGGGCCGCATCCTCGACCTCCCGGTCGAGGAAGGGGCACGCGTCGAAGCCGGGGAGATCCTCGCCCGGCTCGACGTCGCCGATGCCGCGCATCAGCTTGCCCAGGCACGGGCGGAGACCGAGGCGGCGCGCCGCGCCGTCACCGAAGCCGAAAGCGACCGCGACGGCGCCGAGGCCGCGCTGCTGCGCGCGCGCGCCGATCACGGGCGCAAGGCGGAGCTGCTGCCGCGCGGCTTCGCGACACGGGCGGAATTCGACGCCGCGCGCGCCACGCTGGACCAGGCCGTGGCCAGCGCCGAGCGCAGCCGCAGCGCGGTGCTGCGTGCGCGCGACAAGCTCGCCGCCACCGAGGCCGCGGAGCGCGTGGCCGAACTGCGGGTCGCGGACGGCACCGTCGCCGCGCCGGTCGGCGGCATCGTCACCGACCGCCTGCACAGCGTGGGCGATGTCGTCGCCGCCGGCACCACCATCCTGCGCCTGGTCGATCCGGCGAGCATCGTCCTCGCCGCGCGGCTCGACGAATCCGTCATGGCCATGGTGGCGCCCGGGCAGGCGGCGGAGATCCGCTACGTCTCCTATCCGGGGCGCGTCTTCCCCGGCACGGTGCTGCGGCTCGGGCGCAGCGTGGACACGACGACGCGCGAATTCACCATCGAGGTCACGCCCGGGACCCTGCCGCCGCACTGGGCGATCGGCCAGCGGGCGACGGTCAGCCTCGTCACCGGCAGCGCGCCGGCGGTGATCGCCGTGCCGCAGGATGCGCTCGCCCCGCGGGGCGGCCGCACCGGCCTCTGGATCGCCGAGGGCGGACAGCGCGCGCGCTGGCGCGAGGTGCGGCTGGGGGCGGCGGCGCAGGGACGGATCGAGGTGCTGGAGGGGCTCGGCGAGGGCGAGATCGTGCTGCGCCGGCCGCGCGGGCTCTATGCCGCCGCGCCCGTCGCGCCGGTGCTGGAGGGAGAGCCGCGATGAACTACCTCGCCTGGCGCGATCTCTCGGCCAATATGCTGCGCTTCGTGCTCGCCGCCGCCGGCGTCGGCTTCCTGCTCACCGGCTGCATGGGCATCACCGGCCTCTATCGCGGCGTTCTGCACGACGCGCTGCTGACCATCGAGGAGATCGGCGCCGATCTCTGGGTGGTGCAGGGCGGCCGCGCGGGGCCCTTCGCCGAGGCCTCCACCGTCTCCGCCAGCCTCGACCGCCGGGTGGAGGGGGTGGCGGGGGCGCAGGCCGTGCGCCGCTTCGTGCAGAACAACCTGCAGTTCGAGATCGGCGGACGGCGCCAGCGCATCGCGGTGACGGGGCTCGACTTCCCCAAGGACCAGGGCGCCTGGGTGGGGCTGACGGCAGGTCGGCTGATCGAGGAGGCGCGCGGAGAGGCGATCGCCGATGCGAGCCTCGGCCTCGCGCTGGGGCAGGAGGTGCGGCTTGGCCGCGACCTCTACCGCGTGGTGGGGCTGACGGAAGGCCAGGTCGACATGTCGGGCGACGGCCAACTCTTCGTCACCGTCCCGGACACGATGGACATCGCCGACAGCCGCCGGCCGGAGGCGGTGCTGCTCGACCGTGCGCAGGGGCTGGGAACGACCGCCGACCGGCCGAGCCGCATCGCCGCCGTGATCGTGACGACGGCGCCGGGTATGACGGACGAGGTCGCGACCATCATCGAGGCCTGGGGCGACGTTGCCGTGCTGTCCCGCTCCCAGCAGCGCGACGTGCTGGTCGATGGCCGGCTGTGGCGGCTGCGCCTGCAGATCCTGTTCTTCGCGGTCCTGCTGCTGACGGTGACCGGCGTCGTCATCGCCATGACCATCTACAACAGCACGATCGAGAAGCTGCACGAGATCGCGATGCTGAAGCTGATCGGCGCGCGCGACGGCTTCATCCTGTCGATGATCCTGCAGCAGGCGGTGCTGATCGGTCTGCTGGCCTATGGCGTCGCGCTGGCGCTGTCGGTGCTGCTGTTCCCGCAATTCCCGCGCCGCGTCGTGCTGCTGCCCGAGGATCTCGCGCTGATCTTCTGCGGATTGATGCTGGCCTGCGCGTTCGGAAGCTGGATCGGCATCGCGCGCGCGCTGCGCGTGCGCGCGAAGGAGGTCCTGGCATGATGCCGGGGGCCGGCGTGCCGGTGCTCTCGCTCGATGCCGTCAGCATCCGTTATCGCGGCGGCGACGGCAGCCTGGTGAATGCGCTCGAGGATGTGACGCTGCGTCTCGTCGCGGGCGAGATGCTCGGGATCTTCGGTCCCTCCGGCTGCGGCAAGACCACGCTGCTGATGGCGGCGGGGCTGCTGGAGATTCCGACCGAGGGCACGGTGCGCTTCAGCGGCACGCAGGCGGACACCATGGCCGGGGAGGCCGCGCTGCGCGACTTCCGCCGCCGCCACATCGGCTTCGTCTTCCAGAAGCCGAACCTGGTGCCCTTCCTGACGGCGGTCGAGAATGTCGCGCTCGCCATGGTGATCGACGGCGTGCCGGCGGGGGAGGCGGAGCAGCGTGCGATGGGGCTGCTCGCCGCCCTCGATATCGCGCACCGGGCCGGCAATCGGCCGGCCGGGCTGTCAGGCGGGGAACAGCAGCGCGTCGCGGTGGCCCGCGCCCTCGCGAACGACCCGGTGCTGCTGCTGGCGGACGAGCCCACCGCAGCGCTCGACAGCCGTCGCGGCCGTCAGGTGATGGAACTGCTGCTGGGCATCGCCCGGCGACGGCTGGCTGCCGTTGCGGTGGTGACGCATGACCCGCGATCGATCGATCTGTTCGACCGGATGATCGAAATGGAGGATGGGCGGATCGTGAACGAAAGCCGGGCCGCGGCGGCGTAGGCGGTCAGTACGGTCACGGGCTCCCGCGTCCGGTTGCCGTGGTCGCTCGTGGGCGTTGACGAGGCGGGGCCGACGGTTCGGGGAGATTGCCCCGAATGCGTTGCCGCCTGCGATGCTTGGGGCGTGCGATACTGGGGGATATCTCCCGGTCCCTTCCGTTGCAGCCGCGACTGCACCGTAAACCGCTCCCGAAGTTGGATTGGTCGGGAGTGCAGGAGATTCGCGGCAGCTCGCCCGGGCCCCGTCCCCATGCTCGGTCCCTCGGTCTTCGGCCCCACTTCATGAGGGCGAGAACGTGAGGTGTCACGCTCCGACTGTTTCACCCATTCGTTCAGCGTCTGGCCCGTGCAGCCAATCTTGGCCGCGATCGAGACGATCGTCGTCCAGCGCCACGCGTGCTGCGCCTCGTGATCGAGCACCATTCGCACCGCACGCTCGCGAACCTCAGGCGAAAACTTGTTCGTCGTCTTGCTCGTCATCGCTCCAGCCTCTCAGGTGTTGGAGCCTCCGACAAACCCGGGGCGGTTCAGGTCGCTATTGGCGTCGGGGCGCAATGAAAAGCCCCGAGGCCATCAACTCCCCAGTTGCTTCGCAAGGTCCGCGAGCCGCCGCACGTTGGGAATTTCAGCCTCCTGAAAGCCCGCCGGCGCCTCAAAGGATGTGATGCCTCCCGCCGCGAGAACCCGAAACCCGGACTTAGTGACACGGATTTCCGTGCCCCCCTCGTAGCCCAGTTCGCAATCTGGATCGCTCACCCAGGCGGACAATGCGCGGAGGCTGGACGGAGAAAGAAGTTCGGATGCGTCTCGAAAGGCGGCGCGACAGCGTTCCAGCGGGGCGGCGGCTCGCACCAAGAGGCCTCGCAGGTGACGGAGCTTCATGCCGGCTTGACGGTCTGCCAGAAGTTCCCAGGCGGTGTCCTCGATTGTGCGCTTAGCCTCTATGATCGCGATCCGAGCGTCGTTCGCGTCGGACCAGGGGGACCGCTCTTCAAACAGCGCCGACAATCCATCCCATTGTCCAACTGACACCCTCTCCCACCGGCGCTTCGGCTCCCGCCTCTCATCCGGTCGGCCATCGTCGCGGCGCAGGGCTTCACGGAAGCTCGTGTCAACGGTCACTAACCGCTCGACGATGAAGCGCAAGCGCCGAAAGGAAGGCGGCCTAACGCAGAACCCCAAGAGGTTAACCTGTGTGGGGACAGGCTATAAGTCGTTGATTTTCTTGAGATAAATAGGAATGGCGGAGGGGATGGGATTCGAACCCACGATAGGACTTGACATCCTATAACGGTTTAGCAAACCGCCGCCTTCGGCCACTCGGCCACCCCTCCGCAGGAGTGGAAAGTCACACGGCGTTGCAGGGCGCTGCTTCTACCGGCGGGGGCGCGGATCGTCAAACATCCCGCGCCGCCCGCCGCGCAAGCCTAGGACAGCGCCACCTCGAATCCGCGCTTCGTCGCCGGACGGGCCATCATCGTCTCGTACCAGCGCTTCACGTTCGGCAGCGCCGCCAGGTCCACCTGGTGCCGCTCATGCCGCCAGGCCCAGCCGAGAATCGCGAAATCGGCCACGCTGGGCTCGCCAGTCGTCGCCACGAAATCCCGCCCCGCCAGCCGCCGGTCCAGCACCCCGTACAGCCGCACCGTCTCCTTGTGGTAGCGGCTGAAGCCGTAGTCCCGCGCAGGCCCCTCCGGCTGCATCAGGAAATGGTGCACCTGGCCGGGCATCGGCCCGAACCCACCCATCTGCCACATCAGCCATTCATAGACCGGCACACGGTCTCGCAGGCTCTTCGGCAGGAACTTCCCGGTCTTTTCAGCGAGGTACAGCAGGATCGCCCCGCTCTCGAACACCGTGATCGGCTTGCCGTCAGGCCCATCGGGGTCCTTGATCGCCGGGATGCGGTTGTTCGGGCTGAAGGCGAGGAACTCGGGATTGAACTGCTCATCCTTGGAGATGTTCACGGTCTTCACCGTGTAGGGCAGCCCCATCTCCTCGAGCGCAACGCTGATCTTGCGCCCGTTGGGCGTATTCCACGTCCAGAACTCGATGCTCATCCGCGCATGTCCTCCGCAGGCTTCGACGGCAGGCTTCGCATGGCGACCCCTGCCCGTCCACCGCCCCAGGCGGTCATGCCTCCGGGTGAACGCCCCCTGCCCCTGCCCGGCGCCAGGCGTCGAGCAACCCGTGCCCGACCGCCAGCAGCGCCGGCCCGATGAAGAGCCCCAGGAAGCCGAAGGCGATCAGCCCCCCGAAGACGCCCAGGATGATGAGGCCCAGCGGCATCGCGCTGCCCCGCTGGATCAGCAGCGGCCGCACGATGTTGTCGCTGCCCGAGACCGGTATCGCCCCCCAGACGAGCATGAACAGCGCCCAACCGGTCTCCCCCTGGCCGTAGAGCCAGGCGGCGGCCGCCACCCAGGTCACGATCACCAGCGGCCCGAGAACCTGGCTGATCGAGAAGATCATGGTCAGGAACGCCAGCACAGCGGCGCCGGGCACGCCCGCGACAGCCAGGCCGATCCCCATCAGCACCGCCTGCAGCATGCCGGTGCCGACCACGCCCCATGCCACGCCGCGCACCGCGCCGCCGGCGGCTTCCACCGCCGCGACACCGGTCGTCCCGCCCAGCCGCCCGGCGATGTCCTTCAGTTGCTCCGCCATCCGCTCACCGCTCGTCCAGAACATCGTCGCGACGATCAGGGCGAGCAGGATCTGCAGCAGGCTTGCCGCCGCCTGCTGGCCGATCTCCACCAGCAGCCGCGCAATCTGCCCGCTGTAGGGGGCGAGCAGCGAGTTGATGTCCCCCTGCAGCGCCTGCAGCCGCGGCCAGCCCGCGGCGATGCGCCCGCCGACCAGCGGCAGATCCGCCAGCCAGGCGGGCGCCTCAGGGGGCAGGTTCTCGAGCACCGTGCGCCCCTTGGCGACGACGCTGCCGATCTGCTCGGCAAGGCCCGGTGCCATCAGTACGGCCGGCACGGCAATCAGCAGGATCACCGCGATCAGCATCGCCGCCGCCGCCGCGCCGGGCCGCACCCCGCGGCGGACCAGGGCAGCCCGCATCGGCCAGGTGCCGATGGCGATGAAGGCGCCGAAGGCGATCGCCATGCCGAAGGGCTCGAGCACCCGCAACACGCCGTAGAGCAGGACGGCGAGCAGGATCAGCACTGCCGCCCGCTCGGCGAGCAGCACCGTCGCGGCGTAACGTTCGTCGGGTACTGGCGACTCGGGCTGCATGGCGCTTCCCCTGCTGGGCGGCGCAGCGAAGCATGCCACGCCGCCCCGGGGAAAGCGCGCCGTCAGGCGAGTTTCTTCTTCAGGACCTCGTTCACCAGGGCCGGGTTCCCCTTGCCCTGCATGGCCTTCATGGTCTGGCCGACGAAGAAGCCGAACAGCTTCTCCTTGCCCGACCTGAACTCGGCGACCTTGTCGGCATTGGCGGCGAGCACGCCATCCACCACCGCCTCGATCGCGCCGGTATCGGTCACCTGCCTGAGGCCGCGCTCCTCGACGATGGTCCCCGGCGCGCGGCCGGTCTCGACCATCACCTCGAAGACTTCCTTCGCCAGCTTTCCCGACAGCGTGTTGTCCGCCATCAGGTCCAGCAGCGCGCCGAGATCGGCCGCGCTGACCGGCGGCTCGGCGATCGAGGTCTTGGTCCGGTTGATGGCCGCGAACAGGTCGCCCATCACCCAGTTCGCCGCCAGCTTGGCGTCGCGCCCCCTGGCGACCGCCTCGTAATAGGCGGCGGTCTCCTTCTCGAGCGTCAGCACATGCGCGTCATAGGGCGTGACACCGTAGTCGCGGACATAGCGTGCCCGGCGCTGATCCGGCAGTTCCGGCAGCGCGGCCTTGAGCTGATCGACCCAGGACTGCTCGATCACCAGCGGCGGCAGGTCGGGGTCCGGGAAATAGCGGTAGTCGTGCGCGTCCTCCTTGGACCGCATCGACCGCGTCACGCCGCGGCCGGTGTCGAACAGGCGGGTTTCCTGCTCCACCGTGCCGCCGGATTCCCACACCTCGATCTGGCGGCGCGCCTCGGCCTCCACCGCCTGCATGACGAAGCGGATGGAGTTGACGTTCTTCACCTCGCAGCGCGTGCGATAGCCTTCGCCGGGCTTGCGCACGGAGACGTTCACGTCGGCGCGCATGGAGCCTTCCTCCATGTTGCCGTCGCAGGTGCCGAGGTAGCGCAGGATCTGCCGCAGCTTCGTCAGATACGCGCCGGCCTCCTCGGGGGACCGCATGTCCGGTTCCGACACGATCTCCATCAGCGCCACGCCCGAGCGGTTCAGGTCGATGAACGACTTGGTCGGGTGCTGGTCGTGCAGCGACTTGCCGGCGTCCTGCTCCAGGTGCAGGCGCGTGATGCCGATCGTCTTCGTGCTGCCATCCTGCAGCTCGATCTCGATCTTTCCCTCGCCGATGATCGGATGGGCGTACTGGCTGATCTGGTAGCCCTGCGGCAGGTCCGCATAGAAGTAGTTCTTGCGGTCGAAGCGCGACCACAGGTTCACCTGCGCGTTCAGCCCCAGCCCGGTGCGCACGGCCTGCGCCACGCATTCGCGGTTGATCACCGGCAGCATGCCGGGGAAGCCGGCATCGATGAAGGAGACCTGGCTGTTCGGCTCGGCGCCGAAGGCTGTCGCCGCGCCGGAGAACAGCTTCGCGTTGCTGACGACCTGCGCGTGGACTTCCAGCCCGATGACGAGTTCCCAGGCGCCCGTCTCGCCGTCGATGGTGTAGCTCATGCCCCGGCCCTCATGCTCGGAACTGCCCTGAAGTCGGCGGCGCGCTCGATCGCCGCGCCCACCGCGAACACCGTCTCCTCGTCGAAGGGCCGCCCGATCACCTGCAGCCCGAGCGGCAGCCCCTGCGGGTCGAGCCCCGCCGGCACCGAGAGCCCAGGCAGCCCGGCGAGGTTCGCCGTCACCGTGAACACGTCGTTCAGGTACATCTTGATCGGGTCGTCGGTGTTCTCGCCTTCCGCAAAGGCGGCGGAGGGCGTCGCCGGCGTCAGGATCGCATCCACCTTCCCCCAGGCCTCGCGGAAGTCGCGCGCGATCAGCGCCCGCACCTTCTGCGCCTTGAGGTAATACGCGTCGTAGTAGCCGGCGCTCAGCACATAGGTGCCGATCATGATGCGCCGCCGCACCTCCTGCCCGAAGCCCGCGGCGCGGGTGCGCTCATAGAGGTCGCGCAGGTCGGAATTCTGCTCCGCCACCCGCAGCCCGAAGCGCACGCCGTCATAGCGCGCGAGGTTCGACGACGCCTCCGCCGGTGCGACGATGTAGTAGGTCGGCAGCGCGTATTTCGTATGCGGCAGGGAGATATCGACGATCTCCGCCCCCGCCTCGCGCAGCCAGTCGAGCCCCTGCCGCCACAGCTTCTCGATCTCCGGCGGCGTGCCGTCGAGCCGGTATTCCTTCGGCACGCCGATGCGCAGCCCCTTCACGCTCCGCCCGCAGGCCTTGGCGAAATCCGGTACCGGGCGGTCGGCGGAGGTCGAATCCTTCGGATCATGCCCGGCCATCGAGCGCAGCAGGATGGCGCAGTCCTCGACGGTGCGGCCGAACGGCCCCGCCTGATCGAGCGAGGACGCAAACGCCACGATCCCGAAGCGCGAGCAGCGCCCATAGGTCGGCTTGATGCCCGCGATGCCGCAGAAGGCCGCCGGCTGGCGGATCGACCCGCCGGTGTCGGTGCCGGTCGCACCCAGGGCCATCCGCGCCGCCACGGCGGCGGCCGAGCCACCCGAGGAGCCGCCCGGCACCAGCCGGACATCAGGGTCGTTGCGCCGCGACCAGGGATTGGCCACCCCGCCATAGGCCGAGGTCAGGTTGGAGGAGCCCATGGCGAACTCATCGAGGTTCGCCTTGCCCAGGAACACCGCCCCGTCGCGCTTCAGCCGCGATGTGACCGTGCTCTCATAGGGGGGGATGAAGCCGCCGAGGATCTTCGACGCGGCGGTGGTCTGCACCCCCTCGGTGCAGAACAGATCCTTGATGGCGATCGGGATGCCTTCCAGCGGCCCGGCATCGCCCCGCTGGCGCTTGGCGTCAGAGGCCTTGGCGGCCGCCATCGCCTGCTCGGAGGTCACGGTGATGAAGGCGTTGAGCCGCGGGTTCAGCGCCTCGACCGCCTCGACATGGGCGCGGGTCAGCTCCTCGGAGCTGATGACGCCTTCCTCCAGCGCCGCCACGGCGCCAGCCAGGGTGAATTCCGTCGGATGCATCACTCGACCACCTTCGGCACGCCGAAATACTCGCCCTCGCGGTCCGGCGCATTCGCCAGCACCGCTTCCGCCTGGCCGCCATCGGTCACGACGTCCTCGCGCATCGGCATGGCGGCGATGCCCTCCGGCGTGCCGCCCGCCATCGGCTCCACGCCGTCGGTGTTCACCGCCTGCAATTGCTCGATCCAGCCGAGGATGCCGTTGAGCTCGCCCTGGACACGGGCGACCTCCTCCTCCTCCAGGCGGATGCGGGCAAGGGCGGCGACACGCCGCACGGTGGCGGTATCGAGGGACATTACTCTCTACTTCCAGGGAAACGGGTCGCGGACCATAAGGCCCGGCATGGCCATCATCAACCTGAAGGACCTCCGCGCCGCCCTGCCCCGGCATGCGCGGCTCATCGGCCTCGATCCCGGAACGAAGACGATCGGGGTCGCGCTGTCGGACGTCACCCTCATGCTGGCCAGTCCCTATGGTGCCCTGAAGCGGGGGAAGCTGGCGGCCAATGCCGCCGAGATCGCCGCCATAGCCAGGAAGGAAGGCGCGGCCGGCCTGGTCGTCGGCCTGCCCTTGTCGATGGACGGCAGCATGGGCCCGGCCGCCCAGGCGGCCAGGGACTGGGCGCGGGCGGTCTCGGACGCCACCGGCCTGCCCGTCGCCCTGTTCGACGAGCGCCTTTCCTCCGCGGCGGTCAACCGCATGCTGGTGAGCGAGGCCGACCTGACGCGGGCGAAGCGGGCCGAGGCCGTGGACCGGGCGGCGGCGGCCTACATGCTGCAGGCGGCCCTCGACGCGACGCGCGACCGAAACAGTGGTCGGGAGCCCCTTTGAGAATGCCGCCACCGGCCCGCACCGCCCCGCTCATCGCCGCGTCCATCGCCGCACGAGCCCGGCCCTCCCGCGCCCCTCGGAAGGCATGCGACGGAATGAAGCCCCGGCGCCGGAACAACCGACTCGCATTAGGCGTCCCGTAAGGCCGGCGACAGCATCCTGACGGCCCCACCGCCAGAGGCTGCCAGAGCATGCGCATCACCAAGGTCTTCCTGATCGGCTTCGCGTCCGTCGCCGCGCCCGGCCTCCTTGGATCGGCCTGGTTCGCGCAGAATGCCTGGCAACGGATGGATCGCGCCGCGGAAGCCTATGCGGCAACCGAGGTGCTGCGCGCGACCATGCAGGCGCAGACCGCGCTCGCAATCGAATCCGGCGATCTCAATGCCGCCGGCAGCACCCGCCGCGCCGACGCCGCGGCCATGCGGCGCTCGTCCACGCAGACCGACATGAGCCTCGCCAACGCCGCCCGCGCCGCCGCTGCCGCCGGCCTCGACGCCAGCACCCCGCGCGAAATCGCGGCCCGGCAGACCGCCCTGCGGGAACGCGTCGCCGCCGTGGTCGCCGCGCCCGCCGCCCCCGCCGACGGCAACCTGGCGCGGGACATCATGGCGGCGCGGGATGAATCGGTCGCGCAGCTCGGGCGCCTGGGCGCCGGTGCGGAACAGCGCATCCAGGACCTCCAGCCCGCGATCACGCCGCTGATCCGGATGGCCTCCCAGATCATGCAGGCGCGCACCCTCGCCGGCGGCCGCAGCCTGATGATCAACAGCGTCATGGACGTGGCCACGATCCCGCCCGAGACGCTCGAGCAGCTCCTGATCACAACCGGCAGGATCGAGCAGGCCTTCGCGACGACGGAACAGCTCTCCGTCGGCACCGGGCCCGAGGTTGCCGCCGCGCTGGAAGCCTTGCGGTCCGGCTTCATTGCCCGGTCGGAGCCGCGCTACCGCAGCTGGGTCCGCCTGATCCAGGCGCGCATGGCCGGCGCCACCACGCCCTGGCCCGAGGATCTGCAGACCTTCCGCGCCTGGAGCGTGCCTGCCCTCGCCTCCCTGATGCCGGCGCGCGACGCGATGCTCGACCAGGCGGTGACCCGCGCGGAGGAACTTCGGCAGGTGGCGCAGACCCAGCTGATCGCGGCCCTCGCCGTGCTGTTGCTGGCGCTCGCCGCGGCCGCCGGCGGCGTGGCCGTGGTGCTGCGCCGGGTGGTCTCGCCGGTGCGCGAGCTGACCGATACCGTCACCCGCATCGCCGGTGGCGACCTCGCGCTCGAGGTGCCGCAGCGCAACCGCTCCGATGAGCTGGGCGAGATGGCCGGCGCGGTCGAGGTGCTGCGCGCGGCTTCCGTCGAGCGCAACGCCATGGCGGCCGCCGCCGCGGCGGAGCAGGAAGCGCGCGCCGCCCGCGGCGAGCGTCTCGAGCGCCTGCTCAAGGGCTTCGAGAGCGAGACCGCCGGCGTGCTGCGCGGCGTCGCCGCCGCGGCGACGGAACTCGATGCCACCGCGGCGGGGATGACCTCCACGGCCGAGGATGGCGCGACCCGCGCCGCCTCCGTCGCCGCGGCGGCGGAGCAGGCCAGCGCCAATGTGCAGACCGTCGCGGCTTCGGCGGAGGAACTCGGCGCCAGCATCCGGGAGGTGACGCGCCAGGTGCAGACGAGCGCCACCATGGCCCGCCGCGCCGCGGAGACCGCCGGCGCCACCGACCAGACGGTCCGCACCCTGGCCGAGGCGGCGAGCCGCATCGGCGACGTGGTGCGGCTGATCAGCGACATCGCCGGGCAGACCAACCTGCTGGCGCTGAACGCGACCATCGAGGCCGCGCGCGCCGGGGAAGCCGGCAAGGGCTTCGCCGTGGTGGCGAGCGAGGTGAAGCAGCTCGCCGCCCAGACCGCCAAGGCGACCGAGGACATCGGCGCCCAGATCAGCGCCATCCAGCAGGAAACCGGCCGGACGGTGGAGGCCATCGCGACCATCGCCCAGGCCATCGCCGAGTTGGACAGTACCACCACCCAGGTCGCCGCCGCCGCTGAGCAGCAGGCGGCTGCCACGCAGGAGATCGGCCGCGCGGTGGCCGAGGCGGCGAACGGCACGCGCGACGCCTCCCGCCACGCCGCAGGCGTGCGGGAGGGCGCCGAGCGCACCGGCGGGGCGGCGGCGGAACTGCGCAGCGCCTCCGCCGAACTCGCGCGGCAGGCGGAATCCCTGCGCGGCCAGGTGGAGCACTTCCTCACCGATATCCGCGCCGCCTGACCGGGCTGCGCCACCCCGTCCGCCCGGCCGATTTCAGCCGGGCGGAACTTGCTCTAGGGTGGCGCGCCCCCGCCCCCTGGACGAATCGCGATGGTCGCCTTCCCCGCCAAGCACCTGCTCGCCATCGAAGGCCTTGAGCCGCCGCATATCGCGGATCTGCTCGACCTCGCGGAATCCTATGCGCTGCTCAATCGTTCCGGGAAGACGCAGCGGGACCTGCTGAAGGGCCGCACGCTGATCAACCTGTTCTTCGAGGACAGCACGCGCACCCGCACCTCCTTCGAACTGGCCGGCAAGCGGCTGGGCGCGGACGTGATCAACATGTCGGTCAGCACCTCCTCGGTGAACAAGGGCGAGACGCTGCTCGACACCGCGAGCACGCTGAACGCCATGCAGTGCGACCTGCTGGTCATCCGCCACGCCCAGTCCGGCGCGCCGGCGCTGCTCTCCCAGAAGGTCGATGCGGCGGTCATCAATGCCGGCGACGGCACGCACGAGCACCCGACCCAGGCGCTGCTCGATGCGCTCACCATCCGCCGCCACAAGGGCCGGCTGGAGGGGCTGACCGTCGCCATCTGCGGCGACATCACCCATTCCCGCGTCGCAAGGTCGAACATCCACCTGCTGACGACCATGGGCAGCCGCGTGCGCATCGTCGGCCCGCCGACGCTGATCCCGGCGGATGCGGCGCGGCTCGGCGTCGAGGTCTTCCACGACATGAAGGCGGGCCTCAAGGACGCCGACGTGGTGATGATGCTGCGCCTGCAGCGGGAACGCATGTCGGGCGGGCTGGTGCCCTCGGCGCGCGAATTCTTCCGCTTCTACGGGCTGGACGCGGAGAAGCTCGCGGTCGCCAAGCCGGACAGCATCGTCATGCACCCCGGCCCGATGAACCGCGGCGTCGAGATCGACAGCGCCATCGCCGACCACCCGACGCGCAGCGTGATCGGCGAGCAGGTGGAGATGGGGGTCGCCTGCCGGATGGCGGTGCTCGACATCCTGGCGCGGCGGCTGCCCCGCAACAGGTGACGAACCCCCGCCCCGCACGACCCGAGGACGCCGCCGCGCTGCGCGATCTGGTCCGCGCGGCCTACGCGCCCTGGGTGGCCATCATCGGCCGCGAACCCGCGCCGATGGCCGATGACTATGTCGCCCGCATCGGCAGCGGACAGGCCTGGCTGGTCGAGGAGGACGGCGTGCTGCAGGCCGCGCTGATCCTCGAGGACACGCCGACCGGATTGCTGATCGACAACGTCGCGGTGGCGCAGGGCGCGCAGGGCAAGGGTCTCGGCCGTGCCCTGCTGGCCTTCGCCGAGGCGGAGGCGCGGCGCCGCGGCCAAGGCCGGGTCTGGCTCTATACCCACGAGAAGATGGAACGGAACCTCGCGCTCTACCTGCGCCTCGGCTTCATCGAGACGGGTCGCGAGGAGCAGGCCGGCTTCCTCCGGGTGTTCATGGAGAAGCGGCTGGACCGACGCGGGGGGTGATCCGATTGCGCGCCGCCGGCATCCGGGCGCGGCCTGCCCCGGGGCGGATTGTCATCAGGCGGCCTGAAGCGACCCGCGCTCGAACTGGCGCACGGCAACCGCCTTCGCCTGCTGATCCCGCCCGGACTTTCGGCCGCCTCGCCACAGGGTTACGGCTTCGCGTGCGGCGACCCCACCAGCCTTGCGCGCAGCGCCACTGCGCCGCGCCGACGAGGTCGTCGGCCATGCTCGGCGGTACGACTTCGCGAGCAGTTCCAGCCGATCGGGCCGTTCCACCCGGTCGGAATCGGCTCCCGGCGATTGCGGCGCGGGCGGGAATGAGCCGGGAGGGATTCGAACCCTCGGCCATCCGATTAAAAGTCGGATGCTCTACCGCTGAGCTACCGGCTCCGAAGCTCCATGCCCGGGGAGGCACGGAACGCCGCGCGGACCTTGCCGGGCATCACCGGCCCGGCGCGGCCGGGACACCGCCTGCGCCGCCGGCCAGGTGGACCCGGCGCCGGGGTGATAGCGTCAGGCGGCGTCCGCCGCCACCCTGATGCTGCGGATCTTGTCGGGGCCCTGGACCATGCCGGACATCCCCGCGCCGCGCTTGATCTTGTCCACCGCCTCCATGCCCGCGGTGACCTGGCCCCAGATGGTGTACTGGCCATCGAGGCTCGGCGCCGGGGCGAACATGATGAAGAACTGGCTGTTCGCGCTGTTCGGGTCCTGGGTGCGCGCCATGCCGCAGGTGCCGCGCAGGAAGCGCGCCGTGCCGGGCTGGCTGAACTCGGCCTCGATATCCGGCAGGTCGGATCCGCCGCGGCCGGTGCCGGTCGGGTCGCCGCCCTGCGCCATGAAGCCCTCGATCACGCGGTGGAAGGGCACGTCGTTGTAGAAGCCGCGGCGCACCAGCGCCTTGATCTGCTCGACGTGCCTGGGCGCCAGGTCGGGCCGCAGCGCGATGGTCACGGTGCCGTGCTCGAGCTCGAGGATCAGGGTGTTCTCGGGGTCGGCGGCGGTGGTCTCGGTCATCGGTATCTCGTCCTGGAGAATATCAGCGGATATCGGCGGCGATGCGCGCCGTGCGGATGCGGTCGGCCGGCGCCGGCACCATGCCCATCTGGCCCGATCCACGCTTGATGCGGTCAACGGCGTCCATGCCGGCCACCACGCGGCCCCAGATGGTGTACTGGCCGTCGAGGCCGGCATTGGGCGCGAACATGATGAAGAACTGGCTGTTCGCGCTGTTCGGGTTCTGCGAGCGCGCCGCCCCCACCGTGCCACGGATGAAGCGCGCGCGGGAGGGCGGGCTGAACTCGGCCGGCAGGTCCGGCAGGTCGGAGCCGCCGCGGCCGGTGCCGGTCGGGTCGCCGCCTTGCGCCATGAAGCCCTCGATCACGCGATGGAAGGGCGTGTTGTCGTAGAAGCCGCGGCGCACCAGCAGCTTCACCCGCTCGACATGGCGCGGCGCGAGGTCGGGCAGGAGCTGGATGGTCACGCGCCCGGCGGGCAGTTCCAGGATCAGCGTGTTCTCGGGGTCGAGCGCGGCCTGCGCCCGCGCGTCACGCGCGCATGCAGAGAGCCCGAGGACGGCGATGCTGCCGCCGAGAAGCGTCCTGCGTTCCATGTGGGGGGTCCTCTTCAGCCCTGTGTTGCGCGCAGCTTCGCAAGCGTGCGCTCCAGTGTCGTCCTGGGCACGAAGCCCGCGATGTCGCCGCCCAGCCGCGCGATCTCTTTCACGAGGCGCGAGGCAATGAACTGGTTGGTCTCGGACGCCATCAGGAAGACGGTCTCGATCTCCTGGTCCAGGCGGCGGTTCATGCCGACCATCTGGAACTCGTAGTCGAAATCGGAGACGGCCCGCAGGCCGCGGATGATCATGCGCGCCCCGATCTCGCGCGCGTAGTGCACGAGCAGCCCCTCGAAGGGTCGGACCTCGATGATGGTGCCGTTGCGCGCAGCGATCGCCGCCGTCTCGGCACGCACCAGCTCCACCCGCTCCTCGAGCTCGAAGAGCGGCCCCTTGCCGATGTTGATGGCGACGCCGACCACCAGCCGGTCCACCAGCCGCGCGGCACGGCCGATGATGTCGAGATGCCCGTTGGTCACGGGATCGAAGGTGCCCGGGTAGAGGGCGATGCGCTCAGCCATTGTTTTCTGCCGTTTCCTCCGGCGGCGTGTCTTCGCCGCCTTCATCCTCGTCGGCCACCGGGAAGCAGGAGATGACCCGCTCGCCCTCGGCCAGGCGCATCAGCGTGACACCCATGCCCTGCCGGCCCGTGATGCGCACCGCATCGGCCTCGATGCGGATGAGCTGCCCGCCATCGGTGACCAGCATGAGATGGTCGCCCGCGCGCACCGGGAAGGTCGCGACGACCTCGCGCCCCGTGCGGCGCGACAGGGTGATGCCGTTGATGCCCTGCCCGCCGCGACCGGTGACGCGATACTCGTGGGAGGAGGTGCGCTTGCCGAAGCCGCCATCGGTGACGGCAAGGATCAGTTCCTCGGCCTCGGCCAGCGCGTCGAAGCGCTCGGGGCTCAGCGCGATGTCGGCGACGGCCTCCTCGCCATCCTCGGCGGGCGCGGCCTCGGCCTCCTCATCGGCGGCGCGGCGGCGGGCGGCAGCGGCCTTGAGATAGGCCACGCGATCCTCCGGCGATGCATCGCTATGGCGCAGCACCGACAGCGCGATCACGCTGTCGCCCTCGGCCAGGCGGATGCCGCGCACGCCGGTCGAATCGCGGCCTGCGAACAGGCGCAGCGTGTCCGGTTCCGCCTGGAAGCGGATGCACTTGCCGAGGCGCGTCGCCAGCAGCACGTCGTCGCCCTCGCGGCAGGTGGCGACGCCGACCAGGCTGTCGCCCTCGTCCAGCTTCATGGCGATGAGGCCGGAGGAGCGGACGTTCCTGAAGTCGGACAGCCGGTTGCGCCGGACATTGCCCTGCACCGTCGCGAAGACCAGGTGCAGTCCGTCCCACAGCGATTCGTCGAGCGGCAGCGGCAGCACTGCCGTCACGCTCTCGCCTTCCTGCAGCGCCAGCACCTGGCGCAGCGACCGCCCGCGGCCGGTGGCGCCACCTTCCGGCAACTGCCAGACCTTCTCCCGGAAGGCCATGCCGCGGCTGGTGAAGAACAGCACGAACTGGTGGGTATGCGCGACGAAGGAACGGATGACGACGTCATCCTCCCGCGTCCCCGCGCCCGTCCGCCCCTTCCCGCCGCGCCCCTGGGCGCGGAAGGTGTCGAGCGGCGTGCGCTTGACGTAGCCGTCGCGCGTCAGCGTCACCACCATGGTGCCCGGCTCGATCAGGCTCTCGTCGTCCACATCGGCGAGGCCGTCGACGATCTGCGTCAGGCGCGGCGCCGCGATCTTGGCGCGCACGGCGAGCAGTTCCGCCGACATCACCTCCATGCGGCGGGTGCGGGAGCCGAGGATGTCGAGCAGCTCGCGGATCTTCTCGCCGACCTCGCCGAGCTCGCCGGTGATCTTCTCGCGCTCGAGGCCCGTCAGGCGCTGCAGGCGCAGGTCGAGGATGCCGCGCGCCTGCTCCTCGGTCAGGCGCACCGTGCCCGCCGGGGTGATGACGTTGCGGTAGTCATCCACCAGTTCCAGCAGCACGCCGACATCGCCCGCCGGCCAGTCGCGCTCCATCAGCGCGGCGCGCGCCGTCGCGGCGTCGGCGCTGGCGCGGATGACGCGGATCACCTCGTCGATATTGGCGACCGCGATGGCGAGGCCGATCAGCAGGTGGCCGCGTTCGCGCGCCTTGGCGAGGCGGTGGCGGGACCGGCGCAGGATCACGTCCTCGCGGAAGCCGATGAACGCCATCAGCGCGTCCTTCAGCCCCATCTGCTGCGGGCGGCCGTTGTGCAGCGCGAGGAAGTTCACCGCGAAGGAGGTCTGGAGCTGCGTCATGCGGTAGAGCTGGTTCAGCACCACTTCCGCCGTCGCGTCGCGCTTCAGCTCGATGACGATGCGCATCCCCGAGCGGTCGGATTCGTCGCGCAGGTCGGAGATGCCCTCGATCGCCTTGGCGCGGACCAGTTCGGCGATCTTCTCGAGCAGCGTCGCCTTGTTCACCTGGTACGGAATCTCGGTGACGGCGATGGCCTGGCGGTTGCCGCGCATCTCCTCGATCTCGGCGCGCGCGCGCAGCGGGATGGAGCCCCTGCCCGTCTCGAAGGCCGCGCGGATGCCGGACCGGCCGAGGATCAGCCCGCCGGTCGGGAAATCCGGCCCGGGGATGATCTTCATCAGGTCGTCGAGCGTCAGCGAGTTGTCGGCGACCAGGGCCAGCGTCGCGTCGATGACCTCGGTCGGGTTGTGCGTCGGGATATTGGTCGCCATGCCGACGGCGATGCCGCCCGCACCGTTCACCAGCAGGTTCGGGAAGGCGGCCGGCAGGACGCGCGGCTCGTCCGCGCTCTCGTCGTAGTTCGGCTGGAAGTCGACGGTGTCCTCGTCGATGCCTTCCAGC
Organism: Neoroseomonas eburnea; assembly: GCF_018129005.1. Classification (GTDB taxonomy): domain Bacteria; phylum Pseudomonadota; class Alphaproteobacteria; order Acetobacterales; family Acetobacteraceae; genus Neoroseomonas; species Neoroseomonas eburnea. Next base: position 81,038 of record NZ_JAAEDL010000013.1, on the reverse strand, counting down.
AGCGCCATGGCGGAGGGCGCGAGGCGCGCCTCGGTGTAGCGCATCGCCGCCGGCGGATCGCCGTCGACCGACCCGAAATTCCCCTGCCCGTCGATCAGCGGCACGCGCATCGAGAAGGGCTGCGCCATGCGCACCATGGCGTCGTAGATCGAGGCGTCGCCGTGCGGGTGGTACTTACCCATAACGTCGCCGACGACGCGGGCCGACTTGCGGTACGGCTTGTCGGATGTGTAGCCGGCCTCCTGCATCGCAAACAGGATGCGGCGGTGCACCGGCTTGAGGCCGTCGCGCGCATCCGGCAGGGCGCGCGCGACGATCACGCTCATCGCGTAGTCGAGGTAGGAACGGCGCATCTCCTCCTCGAGCGCGACGGGCGTCGTGTCCGAGGGGGTCTCGCCGGGGGTGCTGGGGTCGCTCACGCGGGGGGGATCTCGATCCGATGTCGTGGTTCACGCGGCGCGACGCGGCGCGATGCGGGGCGTCGGCGCCATAGGCCCCGCGCGGCGGCCTGCGTCAACCGCCGCGCGGGCATGGGGTCAGAAGGGGATCTCGTCGTCGAGGTCGGTCTTCCTTGAATCCCAGCCCCCGCCGCCGCGGGCACCGCCGCCGGGCCGGCCGCCGCCACCGCCTTCGTAGCCGCCGCGGGAGGCGCCGCCGCCGCTCGCCGGCCGCTCGGAATACCCGCCACCCTCATCGGCCGAGGAGCCGCCACCGCGCCCGCCGACGAGCTGCAACTCGCCGCGGTACTGGCGCAGCACGATCTCGGTCGTGTAGCGGTCCTGGCCGTCCTTGTCCTGCCACTTGCGGGTTTCGAGCTGGCCCTCGATGTAGACCTCGCTGCCCTTGCGCAGGTACTTTTCGGCAACCTCGCCCAGGCGATCATTGAAGATCGCGACCGAGTGCCACTCGGTCCTCTCCTGCGGGTTTCCTTCGCGATCCTTGTATCGCTCGGAGGTTGCAAGGCGCAGATTCACCACCTTGCCGCCGTTCTGGAAATTCCGGACTTCCGGATCGCGGCCGAGCCGCCCGAGAATAATGACCTTGTTGACACCAGCCATGCCGCTGTTTCCCAGGATTTGAGCCGGACAAAATACCCTCTCCGCACCGCCGCGGCCATACCCCCCGGCGGGGCCGCTGCCGTCTCGGCGGCGCAGCGAACCCTTCCCAGGCGACGACGCAGGGGGCATATATGGTGAGAACATCACCGGAACACCACCGGCCGGCCCCGCCGCGCCGCGTGCGGAGCCCCTTGCATGACCGGCCACATCCGTATCCGCGGCGCGCGACAGCACAACCTCAAGGACGTGGACCTCGACATCCCGAGGGACACGCTGACGGTCGTCACCGGCCTGTCGGGGTCGGGCAAGTCGTCGCTCGCCTTCGACACCATCTATGCCGAGGGCCAGCGCCGCTACGTCGAGTCGCTTTCGGCCTATGCGCGGCAGTTCCTGCAACTGATGCAGAAGCCCGACGTGGATTCGATCGAGGGGCTCAGTCCGGCGATCTCCATCGAACAGAAGACCACCAGCCACAACCCGCGCTCGACGGTCGGCACGGTGACGGAGATCAACGACTACATGCGCCTGCTCTGGGCGCGCGTCGGCGTGCCCTATTCGCCCGCCACCGGCCTGCCGATCGAGGCGCAGACCGTCTCCCAGATGGTCGATCGCGTGATGGCGATGGAGGAGGGCACCCGGCTGCTGCTGCTGGCGCCGATCGCCCGCGGCAAGAAGGGCGAGTTCAAGAAGGAGATCGCCGAGCTCCAGCGCCGCGGCTTCGAACGCGTGAAGGTCAACGGCGCGCTGCACCTGATCGCCGAGGTACCGAAGCTCGACAAGAAGCTGAAGCACGACATCGAGGCGGTGGTGGACCGCATCGTGGTGCGCGAGGGCATCGCCGCGCGCCTCGCCGATTCCTTCGAGACGGCGCTCGGCCTGTCCGACGGCATCGTCTATGCCGAGAATGCCGACACCGGCGAACGCACTGTGTTCAGCGCGAAATTCGCCTGCCCGGTTTCCGGCTTCACCATCGAGGAGATCGAGCCGCGGCTGTTCTCCTTCAATTCGCCGCACGGCGCCTGCCCGGCCTGCGACGGGCTCGGGACCGAGACCTTCTTCGACCCGCAGCTTGTCGTCCCGCAGGACGACGTCTCGCTGAAGGATGGTGCCGTCGCGCCGTGGACCGGCGCGCAGTCGCCCTACTACACGCAGACGCTCGAAAGCCTGGCGAGGCACTTCAGGCTGCCGATGAGCACCGCCTGGCAGGACATCCCCGCCGCCACGCGCGATGCCATCCTGCACGGCACCGGCGATGAGGTGGTCACGCTGCGCTACAAGGACGGGCTGCGCGCCTACGAGGTGAAGAAGCCCTTCGAAGGCGTGATCCCGAACCTCGAACGCCGCTTCAAGGAGACCGACAATCCCTGGGTGCGGGAAGACCTGTCCCGCTACCAGGCGCAGAAGCCCTGCCAGGCCTGTTCCGGCTACCGGCTCAAGCCGCAGGCGCTGTCGGTGAAGGTCGCGGGCAGGCACATCGGCGAGGTCAGCGACCTTTCCATCCGCCGCGCGCGGGAATGGTTCGCGACGGTGATGGAGACGCTGACGCCGCAGCGCCAGGAAATCGCCCGCCGCATCCTGCGCGAGATCGAGGAACGGCTGCAGTTCCTGGTGGATGTCGGCCTCGACTACCTCACCCTCGGACGCTCTTCGGCAACGCTCTCGGGCGGCGAATCGCAGCGCATCCGCCTCGCCTCGCAGATCGGTTCGGGGCTGACGGGCGTGCTCTACGTGCTGGACGAGCCCTCGATCGGCCTGCACCAGCGCGACAATGAGCGCCTGCTGACGACGCTGCGGCGGCTGCGGGACCTCGGCAACACCGTGCTGGTGGTGGAACACGACGAGGACGCGATCCGCCAGGCCGATCACCTCATCGACATCGGCCCCGCCGCCGGCAAGGGCGGCGGCCGCGTCATCGCCCAGGGCACGCCCGCCGAGGTCGCGGCCAATGCCGCCAGCCTGACCGGGCAGTACCTCTCCGGCATCCGCCGCATCGAGGTGCCGGCGACGCGCCGCAGGCCGGACCGGAAGAAACAGCTCCGCGTCGTCGGCGCCACGGGCAACAACCTGAAGAACCTGACCGCCTCGATCCCGCTCGGCACCTTCACCTGCATCACCGGCGTCTCCGGCGGCGGCAAGTCCACGCTGGTGGTCGAGACGCTCTACAAAGCCGCCGCCCGCCGCCTGATGGGCGCCGGCGAGGTTCCCGCCCCGCACGACCGCATCGAGGGGCTGGAGCACCTCGACAAGATCATCGACATCGACCAGTCGCCGATCGGCCGCACGCCGCGGTCGAACCCCGCGACCTATACGGGGCTGTTCGCGCCGATCCGCGACTGGTTCGCCGAGATGCCGGAATCCCGCGCCCGCGGCTACAAGGCCGGCCGCTTCAGCTTCAACGTGAAGGGCGGCCGCTGCGAGGCCTGCCAGGGCGACGGCCTCATCAAGATCGAGATGCACTTCCTGCCCGACGTCTACGTCACCTGCGACACCTGCAAGGGCAAGCGCTACAACCGCGAGACGCTGGAAGTGAAGTTCCGCGGCAAGTCGATCGCCGATGTGCTCGACATGACGGTGGACGAGGGCGTGGAGTTCTTCTCCGCCGTGCCGTCGATCCGCGACAAGCTGACCGTGCTGCGCGATGTCGGCCTCGGCTACATCCATCTCGGCCAGCAGGCGACGACGCTGTCGGGCGGGGAGGCGCAGCGCATCAAGCTGTCGAAGGAACTCTCCCGCCGCGCCACGGGGCGGACGCTCTACATCCTCGACGAACCCACCACCGGCCTGCATTTCGAGGATGTGCGCAAGCTGCTCGAGGTGCTGCATGCGCTGGTCGAGCAGGGCAATACCGTGGTGGTGATCGAGCACAACCTGGAGGTCATCAAGACCGCCGACTGGGTGCTCGACCTCGGCCCGGAGGGCGGCGAAGGCGGCGGAAGGCTGGTCGCGGAAGGCACGCCCGAGGACATCGCGGGGGTGGCGGAAAGCCATACCGGGCGCTTCCTGGCGCCGCTGCTGGCGCGCCTGCAGGTGCCGGCCACGGCGAAGCGCCGGCGGGCCTGACGGACCGGGAGGAGCGCCGCCCCTCGCGGGCTCACCCCGCCAAGGGCCACAGGGCCTCTGGAAGCCGATACTTCAGGTCATCGCGGGTGCAGGGGACCGTGTCCCCTGCTGGGGGAGTTTGAGGGGGCAAGGCCCCCTCAACCGGGCCGCCAGCGCGCCGCCTCGATGCGCGCACGCTCCTCGGCCGTCAGTTGCACGAAGCGCAGCTTCTCATCCAGCGGAAAGGCCGGCCCGCCCGCGGGATCGCGCAGCGCCAGCACCAGGCCGCGCGCCTCATCCAGCACGAAGGGCTTGTCGGATTTGCGCACCGGCCATTCGAAGGTCGCGCCGTGCTCGTCCTGCACGCGCCAGCTCGGACCATCCCCCCAGCCGGCGAAACGCACCGGCACCGCCCTCAGGGCGCGGCCGGACAGCGCCTTCACCTCCCGCTTCTTCGCCTGCGCCTTCCGCGCCACGAGAAAGAGGCCGAAGATGAGCACGAGCGCGAAGATCGCGCCGCCCACCAGCGTCGCGATCCGGTTCCACAGCCGATCCAGCCCGAGATCGGTGCTGACGAGGTCCGGCCGCGACGGGTCCATCATCGCCTGCACGGACCACGAGCCCATGTGCGGCTCGACGAACATGTAGGACACCTTGCGCGTGCCGGTGCCGTCCTTGCCGCGCCAGCTCAGCGTCACCTCGCAGCTCTGGAAGAGAAAGAGGCGCGACCGGCAGCGCCCATCGGTCACGCGCACCTGGGGCGCCGGCACCGCCTGGTCGCGGATCTGCAGGTCGGTGCGCAGCGCCGGGCCGATCTCGATCGCCAGCATCGCGAGGAAGGCGCCGAAGAGCAGCAGGCCGGCAAGCGTGGTCATCCAGCCGCCGAGCGCGCCGCGCCCGGGCTTCAGCGTGAGGGGACGTTGCGGAAAGGCGGCAAGCACGGGGGTCAAGGTCAGGCTCCGTCGGTTCCGGTCACGGATGAAGCATCACGGCAGGGGAAACGGTACCGGGGCGAAGTTGCCGTCACGCAATGAGCTCCAGGAGGCCAGCGGCATCTTCGGCAGCACGTCGAAGCTCCCGAGCGCGAGCGGCGAAGGCCGCCCGGCGGCGAAGTCACGCAGCCCGGGGATGAAGTTCTGCGAGATCTCGTAGCCGCCATGCCAGGCCAGCGGCACGCCCTGCTTCTCGCGCACCGCCGGGTCGGGATCCTCCAGCACCGGGAAGCCGCGCCCGTTCCAGGCCCGCAGGGTCTGCCGGACGATCACCCAGAACAGCGTATCCGCCACGCCGAAATCCGGCGTCAGCGCAAGCTTCATGCGCACCATCTGCCCGATGCCGGTGCCGGAATCCTCGCTGCGCCCGCCGATTTCGAGGAAGGTGCTGCTGGTCATCCACCAGGGCGAGGTCAGGTTCATCCAGTCCGGCAGCGGATTGCCCGCCTGGTCCACCGAATGGCCGATGCGGATCAGGATCTCGCCGGGCCGGATCTTGACCTGCTGCGGAAAGGAAATGCCGCCCCGGGCCGACCGTGTGCCGGGATTCCAGCCCTGGGCGAAGGCCAGGTTCCGCTGCCCCGCGTCGCCGCCGAACTCGGCGTCGTTCGCTGCCATGCTCCGTCGCTCCTGTCGCTCATTCGGATGCGGCGGGACTGCTAGCGCCTCCCTCCGCGCCGGGCGACGAAGTGGATCACACCCGATGCCGCAGCCCGGCCCACGACACCGCGAGCCGGTCGCCCAGGCCACGCCCGCCCGGCCCATGCCCGCGCGCGATGCGCGCGAGGTCGCGGCGCGCCAGCACGACGGGCAGCGCCGCGGCGATGGCGCCAGGCGGCACGTCGCGCCGCGCACCGGCCAGGGCGGCGAGGCCCTCCGCCGCCATCTCACGCAGCAGCGCTCCGAGGGCCGCATCGCCAGGCTTCTCCATCACCTGCGCCGGCCGCAGACCGCTCGCCGCCAGCCGGTCCACCGGCAGCAGGCAACGCCCCTGCGAGGCATGCGCGGCGACCGACCGCAGCACGCCCGCGAGTCCGTATGCGGCACCAAGCGCGCGCAGCACCTCGCAGGCCTCGGCATCGGCACCCAGCGCGGCGCCGGCCGCCGCCGACCATCCTCCGGCGGTGCCGCGCAGCCAGGCGACGAAGGCTTCCTCGGTTGCGAGTCCGCCCTCCTCCGTCTCGGCATCGCGCGCATCGACCAGGGCGATCAGCGCATCGGCGTCGAGCAGGCCGGCGGCAATCGCGGCATGCAGCGGCGCCGCGACCTCGTGCCGTCGCGCGGGGCGGCCGGCGCGCGCCTCCTCCACCGCGTCGCGCCACCATTGCAGGCGGATCAGCGCGGCCATCGGGTTGCTCGTCGCCTCCCGCGCGCGGGCGAGCTCATGGTTGAAGGCGATCAGGGCGAAGATCGCCTCGCGCTTCTCCGCCGGCGCGAACAGCGCGCAGAGGAAGCGGTCGGGATCGTGCGCGCGCGCGAAGGCGCCGATGGCAGAGGGGCTCACCGCGCCGATATGCGCGAGCCTGGGGCGCCGCGATAGCCCGCGCGGCGCGGTTGACGCGCATCAAACCCCCGCCTACCTCGAACCGTGGCGCGGCCCGCGCTTCGTCCGACGATCGGGAGAGACCCCCATGGCCTTCAGCCTTCCTCCTCTGCCCTACGCCACCGGCGCGCTCGCCGCCAACGGCATGTGCCAGGAGACGCTCGAACTCCATCACGGCAAGCACCACAACGCCTACGTCACCGCGCTCAACGGCCTGGTCGAGAGCAAGGGCCTCGCCGGCAAGTCGCTGGAGACGATCTGCGCGGAGGCCGGCAAGGCGGGCGCCGACGGCCTGCCGGTGCTGAACCAGGCCGGCCAGCATTGGAACCACTGCCTGTTCTGGCAGGTGATGGCGCCCGGCGGTTCGCATGGCGAAAGCCTGCCCGCCGCGCTTGCCGCGAAGATCGACGCCGACCTCGGCGGCCTCGCAGCCTTCAAGGAGGCCTTCAAGACCGCCGGCGCGACGCAGTTCGGCTCCGGCTGGGCCTGGCTGGTGATCGGCGCCGACGGCAAGCTGAAGGTGACCAAGACGCCCAACGGCGCCAACCCGTTGAGCACCGGCGAAGGCCAGCCGATCCTCGGCTGCGACGTGTGGGAGCACGCCTACTATCTCGACTTCCGCAACGTCCGCCCGAACTACCTGGCGAACTTCCTCGACAAGCTGGTGAACTGGGAAGTCGTGGCCGACCTGCTCGCCAAGGGCAGCTTCACCGCCGGCCAGTCGGCCTGAATATCGCCGGGGGGGGCTGCGGCCCTCCCTGCCACGCCGAAGGCGCCGGGGCAGTGGCCTGCCCGGCGCCTTTTTCGTCACGCGGTCTCCGACAGGGCGCCACGCCTCACAAGCGTTACCTCCGCGATGGCGGCGAGCAGGGCCTGCCGGTCGATCGGCTTCGAGACATGCCCGTCCATGCCCCTGTTGAGGCAGGCGCGCACCTCGTCCGGCGCCGCCTCGGCGGTGACGGCGAGCACCGGCACATGGCCCGCGGGGCCCGGCAGCGCACGGATTCGGGCCGTGGCGGCGAAGCCGTCCATGTCGGGCATGTGCACATCCATCAGCACCACGTCGGGCAGCGGCCCGCGCGCGATCGCGGCGACCGCCGAGGCGCCGTCGGCGCAACACTGCACCCGGTGGCCGGCCTGGGTCAGCAGGGCCTCGGCCACCATCCGGTTGGCGGCGATGTCGTCCACCACAAGGATGCGCAGGCCATCGGCGGGGCGGGGCGGTTCCGGCGCCGTCCGCTCGACCGCCGCCGGCAGCGTCGCGGCGGGCAGGGGCAGCGTCACGCTGAAGCAACTTCCCTTGCCTTCCGGGCCGGGCGCATAGGAGGCGCCGCCGCCCATTGTCCGGGCGAGCGCGGCGGTGATGGCGAGGCCAAGGCCGGTGCCCTCGGTTCCCGCGGCTTCGGCGCCCATGCGCTCGTAGTCCCTGAACAGGCGTTCGCGCTGGTCGGCCGGCACGCCGGGCCCGGTGTCGGTCACGACGAATTCCAGTGCGGCCGGCCCCGGGCGGACGGAGAGCGTCACCTGCCCGCCATCGGGCGTGAACTTCACCGCATTGCCGAGCAGGTTCAGAAGGATCTGGCGGAGCCGGACGGGGTCGACGAGCACGGCCGCGGGCAGCTGCGGATGCATCCGCAGATCGAGCCTGATTCGCTTCATCACGGCGGCCGGCCTTGCCAGCTCGACCGCCTCCTCCAGCAGGCCGCGCAACTCGGCCGGACGGGGGGCGAGTTCCAGCCGCCCGGCCTCGACGCGCCCGAGGTCGAGAATGTCGTTCACGATGGCGACCAGATGCCGGCCGGCGCGCTCCAGCGTCGCCGCGCGTTCCCGCTGGACGATGTCGAGCCTGGGGTCGCGGGCGAGCAATTGCGCCATGCCGAGCACCGAGTTGAGCAGCGTGCGCAGCTCGTGGCTCATGCGCGCCAGGAAGCGGGACTTCTCCTCGCTGGCCCGTTCGGAGGCATCCCGCGCCGCCGCCAGCGCGGCATTGGACCGCTGCTCCGCCTGCTCCTTCGCGAGCGCGACCATCAGCATCGAGATGCCGACGATCACGACGATCGACGACAGGGAGATGAAGGCGAACCAGGCGGAGGTGGTCGGCAGGAAGTTCCCCTCCTCGCGGATCGGGGAGAGCACGAGCAGCGGGGCCCTCATCGCGTGCAGCAGCGCGTTGACCAGCAGCAGCAGGGCGAGCGGGCGGCGTGAGGGCAGCCGCCGGCTGACATCGCCGCGCAGCAGCTCGATGGCCGCGGCGGTGCAGTAGGCCCCAACGATGATGGACATGAGCGCGACACGGGCCGGCAGGCTCTCATAGAAGGGTGGCACCTGGCAGGCGCCAAGCCAGGCCAGCGCGCCGGCCAGGGCAGGGAGCGGCAGCGGCCGGCGCCGCTCGAACTGCCGCATGCCGGTCCAGACCAGGCCGTAGCCGCCCGCGATCAGCGCATTGGCGATGTCGATCGAGACCCGGTCGGGGATCTGCCCGCGGCACGCCACCAGGATCGCGCCGAAGGCCCCCACCAGATAGGCGGCGCCGATCGACGCTAGCGCGTGCTGCTGGCGGTCCTGGTACCAGAGCCAGAGCTGCACGCATCCCAGGATCAGGGCGAGCAGGCAGCCAATTGCGAAGGCGGTTGTAGGATCGAAACTCATGCCCGTATATCGGGCCATTACCACCGCATGGTGAACCGCCGGTAGTAGGGCGTGGCCCCTACACTACAAATCCTTACATGCATCCGGCGGCGGACCAACATGCATCGGATCGCTGACGGAGCGCTCGCCCCGGGCACCGCCGAAGCCGCAGCCACGGCACGGCCCCGTGCCCGCCGGGCCAGATGGCCGGTCGGCACGTGCCGTCAAGCGGTGCACGGCGCGCCATCGGCGACGCCACGCGCGGGACGCGGCGCGGTGTACGCCGCCGCCGCCGGCCCTTGCGGAGGACGATCGGAGGGTGGGTGCTTTACCGGCCCGTGCGGCCGGCCGATCCAGTCACGGACGAATCCGCGAGGCCCGGGAATGCCTCTCAGCCCGCCTTCTCGTCATTGGCCGCCTGCGGGCGGATCACGCTGGTGATGGTGCCGCGCACGAGGCTCACGCGCACATTCGGCGCGATCTCGGCCTCGATCTCGTCCGAGCCTTCCTTCACCTTGGTGATGGTCGCGACGATGCCGCCCGCCGTCACCACGCGGTCGTTGCGCTTGAGCTGGCCGAGCATCTCCCGGTGCTCCTTCATCTTCTTCTGCTGCGGACGGATCAACAGGAAGTAGAAGACGACGAAGATCAGCACCAGCGGCATGAGCTGCATCGCGATCCCGGCGGCGCCGCCGGCGGCGGCATCCTGGGCGTGGGCGGTCGAGATCCCGAAGGGGGTCCACATGTGGCGTTGTTCCGTCTACCGGCGTGAAGGCGCGGCAACCTAGCCGCCCGCCCCTTCCCGTCAATAGCGTCCGGGCCTATTCGGCGGAGCATGGACGACGCCACCCTCCTCCCTGCCCTGACCCGAATCGCCGAGGCGCTGGAGCGCCTGGCCCCGCCGCCGGCTGCCGCGCCGCGCCTGGAAGGTGCGGATGCCTTCGTCTGGCACCCGGAGCCGCATGCGCGGCTCGCCCCCGTGCCGCGCGTCGCCGCCGTGCCCATCGCGCTGCTGCGCGGGGTGGAGCGCCAGAAGTCCCTGCTGCTCGAGAACACGATGCGCTTCGCGCGCGGCTTCACCGCCAACAACGCCATGCTGTGGGGCGCCCGCGGCACCGGCAAGTCCTCCCTGGTCAAGGCCGCGCATGCCGCGGCGAACGGGGAGATCGCGGGCAGCCTGGCGCTGATCGAGATCCACCGCGAGGACATCCGCACCCTGCCCGACCTGCTCGGCCTGCTGCGCGCCCAGCCGCGCCGCTGCCTGGTGTTCTGCGACGACCTCTCCTTCGAGAAGGAGGACGCCGACTACAAGGCGCTGAAGTCGGTGCTGGACGGCGGCATCGAGGGCCGGCCCGAGAACGTGCTGTTCTACGCGACCTCCAACCGCCGCCACCTGATGTCGCGCGACATGATCGAGAACGAGCGCAGCACGGCCATCAACCCGGGCGAGGCGGTGGAGGAGAAGGTCTCCCTCTCCGACCGCTTCGGCCTCTGGATCGGCTTCCACAATGCCGACCAGGACACCTTCTTCGCCATGATCGAGGGCTACGCGGCGCATTTCGGCCTGCCGGTCGAAACCGAGGAGCTTCACCGCCAGGCGGTGGAATGGTCGGTGACGCGTGGCGGCCGGTCCGGGCGCGTGGCCTGGCAGTTCATCCTCGACCTCGCCGGACGGCTCGGGGTGAAGATCGCGGCGTGAGCCGGCCGGCGCAGCGCGACGCGGCCGGACGCTTCCTGAACCCGGACGGTTCGCCGGGCGGCAAGCGGCTGCCTGAGGTGCTGCGGCTGATGCTGGGCGGGGACGGCGCTCGCTGGCCGCGCCGCCTGACGGACCCGCCGCACCCCCCGCCCGCGCCGCCGCCGCCCGGTCACGTGGCGGTGACGGCGATCGGCCATGCGAGCTTCTGCATCGCCTTTTCCGGCGGTCCCGTGCTGCTGACCGACCCGGTCTGGAGCGAGCGCGCCAGCCCCTTCCGCTTCATCGGTCCGCGTCGTGCGAGGCCACCCGGGCAGCAGTTGGAGGCCCTGCCCCGGCCCGATGCGGTGCTGGTCTCCCACAATCACTACGACCATCTGGACCTGGCGACGCTGCGGCGCATCGCCCGGCTCTGGGCGCCGCCGGTGCTGACCGGTCTCGGCAACGCGGCGCTGATCGCCCGCGCGGGGCTCGACCCGGTTCGTGAACTGGATTGGTGGCAGACGCATCGGCTGCCCGGCGGGCACCACATCACCTACCTGCCGATGCGGCACGGCTCGGCGCGCGGCCTGGGCGATCGCTGCCGCGCGCTGTGGGGCGGCTTCGCGGTGGAAACCTCGGGCGGCGTGCGGGCCTTCTTCTGCGGCGACAGCGCCTGGGGTCCGCATTTCGCCGAGATCGGCGAACGGCTCGGCCCCTTCGACGTGGCGATGGTGCCGATCGGTGCCTACGATCCCCGCTGGTTCATGCGCACCGTCCACATGGACGTGACCGAGGCCCTGCAGGCGCACCACACGCTGCGCGCCCGCACCTCGATCGCCATGCATTTCGGCGTCTTCAAGCTGACGCGCGAGCCGATCGGCGAACCCGCCCAGCGCCTGATCGCGCTTCGCGGGGATGCCGATTTCCGCATCCCCGCCTTCGGCGAGACGCTGACGATCCCGCTCAGCCGATCCGGCTGACCCCGCCCATGAAGGGCAGCAGCACATCGGGGACGCGGATGCTGCCGTCCTCCTGCTGGTAGGTTTCCATCACCGCGATCAGCGCGCGCCCGACCGCGACGCCCGAACCGTTCAGCGTGTGGACGAAGACGTTGCCCTTGCCTTCCTTCGGCTTGAAGCGCGCATTCATCCGCCGGGCCTGGAAGTCGCGGCAGTTGGAGCAGGAGGAGATCTCCCGCCAGGCCTGCTGGCCCGGCAGCCAGACCTCCAGGTCATAGGTCCGCGCCGCCCCGAATCCGGTATCGCCGGAGGACAGGATGATCCGCCTCCAGGTCAGGCCGAGGTCGGTCAGCACCCGCTCGGCGCAGCGCGTCATGCGCTCGTGCTCGGCGGCGCTTTCTCCCGGAGTGGTGATGGAGACCATCTCCACCTTCCAGAACTGGTGCTGGCGCAGCATGCCGCGCGTGTCGCGCCCGGCGCTGCCGGCTTCCGAGCGGAAGCAGGGCGTCAGCGCAGTCAGGCGGATCGGCAGTTCGGCCTCGGACAGGATCTCGTCCCGCGCGAAATTGGTCAGCGGCACCTCGGCGGTCGGCACCAGCCAGCGGCCGTCCGTGGTGCGGAACAGGTCCTCGCTGAACTTCGGAAGCTGGCCCGTGCCGTACATGGTGGCGTCGTTCACCAGCAGCGGCACGGAGGTCTCGCTGTAGCCGTGCGCCTCGGTGTGCAGGCTGATCATCCACTGCCCCAGCGCGCGTTCGAGCCGCGCCAGCGCGCCCTTCAGCACGGTGAAGCGCGACCCGGCGAGCTTCGCCGCCATGCCGAAATCCATCAGCCCGAGCGCCTCGCCGAGCTCGAAATGCTGCTTCGGCAGGAAGGGATGGTTCGGGATATCGCCGTGCTGGTGCAGGACGACATTGGCGGTCTCGTCCGCGCCGTCCGGCACCTCGGCGTCGAGGATATTGGGCAGGGCCTCCAGCAGCGCGGTCTGTTCGCCTTCCGCGGCGGCGGCGGCGGCCTCCAGCGCGGCCATCTCGTCGCGCAGCGCGACGGCCTCGGCTTCCAGGGCGGCGGTGTCGCCGCCCTGGCGCTTCGCCATGCCGATCTCCTTGGCGATGGCGTTGCGGCGGGCCTGCCTTTCCTGCAGCGCGGTGTGGGCCGCGCGGCGCGCCTCGTCATGCCGCAGGATCGCCGCGGACACCGGATCCACCCCGCGCCGCGCCAGCGCCGCGTCGAAGCCCGCGGGGTCCGCCCGCACCGCCCTGATGTCATGCATCGCGAAAAGCCTCTCGAACCGAGCTGGGGGTATCCCGTCCTCGCGCGGCGCGCCACCGGCACGCCGCGCCGCGGGGATCAACTGTCGTCGCGCTTCGGCGCCACCCAGCGCGCCGCGAAGATGGAGATCTCGTAGAGCAGGATCAGCGGCACCGCGAGGCCGATCTGGCTGATGATGTCGGGCGGCGTGATCACCGCCGCCACCACGAACATGCCGACCACGGCGTAGCGCCGCCCCTTGCGCAGCGTCTCGACGTTGAGAATGCCGACCTTGACCAGCAGCGTCAGCAGCACCGGCAACTGGAAGGCAATCCCGAAGGCCAGGATCATGTGCATGACGAGGGAGAGGTACTCGCCGACCTTCGCCTCGAGCTGGATCGGGATGCCGCCCGACCCCGGCGGCGTCTCGAAGGAGATGAAGAACTGCCAGGCCAGCGGGAAGATGAAGTAGTAGGCGAGCGCCGCACCCATCACGAACAGGAAGGGCGAGGCGATGAGGAACGGGTAGATCGCCCGCTTCTCGCTGCGGTACAGCCCCGGCGCGATGAACAGCCAGAGCTGCGTCGCCCACATCGGGAAGGAGAAGAACACGGCGCCGAAGAAGGCCACCTTCAGGTAGGTGAAGAAGGCCTCGTAGAGCGCGGTGAAGATCATCCGCCGCTCGCTGCCCGATTGCCGATGCAGGATGTCGGCGAGCGGCTGCGCGAGGAAGGCGTAGATCTGCTGCGAGAAGTAGTAGCAGACGGCAAATGCCAGGATGAAGGCGCCGACCGACCACAGGAGCCGCTGACGCAGCTCCTTGAGGTGGTCCATCAGCGGCATCGGCTTGTCGTCGATGGTGTCTTCTTCAGGGGAGAGAGCCAAGGCTGCCGGTCCCTCAGACGCTCGGAGTGGCGGTGGGCTTCGGCGGCTCGGTCGACGGCGGCACGAAGGCGGGGGCAGGCGCGGGCGGCGGCGGCTCGGGCAGCGGGGGCGGCGGCGGCGCGGACCACCGCGCGACCTCCGGCGGCACGAAGGGCGGCGCATCGGGCACCGGCGGCGGCGCCCAGGGCTCGGGTGTCGGCCCGCTGCTCAGCGGGTCGTCCTGGAAGGTCTTGCGGACCGTGCCGTCCGCATCCACCGCCTTCTCGATCTCGCCCTTGATGTCGAAGTTGCGGATGTCGCTGATGGTGCTGCGTACTTCGGCGATCTGGTTGCGCACGTCGTCGAGCTTGGCCTCACGCACCAGCTCGTCGGCCTGCTGCTGGAACTCCGCCACCTTGCGGCGCAGCGACTGGATGCCCTTCGCCACGCCCTTGATGGCGTCGGGCAGGTCCTTGGGCCCGATGACGACAAGCGCCACCACGGCAATCAAGGCGATCTCGGACCAGGCCAGGTCGAACATGCGCTCCCTTCCCCGGCTCCATGCGCCTCGGGGGACGCCCCGTTAGCAGGAAGCCGGCAAGCCGCCAATGCGGCCACGTCTATCTAGGTAGCCTCGGGCGGAAAGACGAAGGCCCGCTCGGGGTCGATCGCGACCGTTACGCGCTCGCCACGTGCGAGGCGCCGCCCCGGGGGCAGCCGGGCATGCAGGTGCAGCAGCCCCCCCGCCCCATCCGGTAGCGCCAGGTGGACGAGCGTGGTGGCGCCGAGCAGACGGCAGGCCTCGACCTCCGCCTCGTGCGCATTCTCGGCGCCGAGGCGCAGGCCTTCGGGGCGGACCAGCACCTCGACCACCGTGCCGTCGGCCATCTCCCGCGCCGGCAGGGTGCCGATCGCGGTTTCCGCCTGGCCATCCTGCACGCGGGAGGGCAAGCGGTTCACCTCGCCGAGGAAGGTCGCCACATAGCGGTCCACCGGGCCGAAATAGAGCGCTTCGGGCGGGCCGAGCTGCAGGATCCGCCCTTCCCGCATCAGGGCGATGCGGTCGCCCATGAACATCGCCTCCTCCGAGTCGTGCGTCACCAGCAGGGTGGCGATGCCGGAGGTCTGCAGCACATGCAGCGTGTCGTCGCGCACCTGTTCCCGCAGGCGCGCATCGAGGCTGGCGAAGGCCTCGTCCAGCAGCAGCACCGAGGGGCGCGGCGCCAGCGCCCGGGCGAGCGCGACGCGCTGCTGCTGCCCGCCGGAGAGCATGTGCGGGAAGGCCGCCTGGTAGGCTTCAAGCCCCACGCGCGCGAGCGCGTCCATCACCCGCCAGCCGCGTTCGCCCTTGGGTGCGAAGCGCAGGCCGAAGGCGACGTTTTCGGCCACCGTGAGATGCGGGAACAGCGCGTAGTCCTGGAAGACGAAGCCGACGCCGCGGCGTTCCGGCGGCACGTCCCGTCCTGGCTCGGCAATGACCTGGCCGCCGAGTTCGATGCGTCCGGCCTGCAAGGGCTCAAGCCCGGCGGCGAGACGCAGCAGCGTCGTCTTGCCGCAGCCCGAGGCACCCAGCAGGCAGACGATCTCGCCGGGGGCCACCGAGAGATCGATGCCGCGCAGCACCTCGCGGACACCATAGGCGTGGTGGATATCGTGAAAGATGAGAGACAAGTCTGCTTCGCCCTCAGGCGCCGGGCGGGCTGTCGGCCGCCAGGGGGCGCGCATCGGCGGGCGCGCCCGGCTCGGCCGCGACCGGTGGCGCTTCCGACCCGATCGCGGGCGATACTTCCGCCGCCTCGGAGTCGGCATCACCATCGGCTGGCCCCGGGACCTGCGCCGCCGCAGTCGCCAGGCCCGGCAGGGCGGGGCCGGTCTCGGCGGTAACCAGTTCCTCCTTGCGCGGCAGGTCGGACAGCGCCTTGAGGCCGAACTGCTCGAGGAACTTCGGCGTGGTGCCCCACAGGGTCGGCCGCCCCGGCACCTCGCGCCGTCCCCGCGGGGCGATCAGGCCAAGTTCCAGCAGCGCCTCGAGCGTCGTCTGGGCGAGACTCGCGCCGCGGATCTCCTCGATCTCGCCGCGCGTGCAGGGCTGGTGGTAGGCGATGACGGACAGCGCCTCCATCGCCGCGCGCGGCAGGCGGCGCGGCGCCTGCACCACCTTGGTCAGGCGCTGCGCCAGGTCCGGCGCGGTACGGAAGGCCCAGCCGCCGGCGACCTCGGCCAGCACCACGCCACGCCCTTCGCAGGCGGCGGCGAGGGCCGCGACCGCCACGGCCGCGGAGAGCCCCTCCGGCAACACCGCCGACAGCACCGCCGGGGTCACAGGGCGGTCGGAGGCGAAGATCAGCGCCTCGGCGATGCGCACGCCGGCGGCGAGCAGCGCGGGGTCGGGCGCGTCCGCCAAAGGCGAGATCTCATCGGCGGAGGCGACGGGCACGTCACCGACGCCCTCGGTCCCGGGTGCCGTTTCCGGCCCATCCCCGGGCGCCGGGCCGACCGCGTGCTCGCTCGCGGCCTCGTCCGTCTCGGGCCGACAGCCCGCATCGTCGCCCGCTGCGGCGAGCGATGCCTCGCCCTGCGGCAGGGCCTCCGACGGCACGGGCGCGACCGGCGCCAGGGCGGGGGTGTCCTCCCCTCCCTCGCCCCGTTCCGGCGCCGGGGCGGGCCCCTCGCCCGCCGCCTCAGGCCGTCCGTTCATCCGATGAATCCTCCTCCGGCCGGCGGCGGAGCAGGATGGGGCCGAAGGCCTCCTCCTGGCGGATCTCGATCCCGCCGCCGCGCGCCATCTCCAAGCCTGCCACGAGCGTGCTGGCAAGGGCCGCGCGACGTTCCAGCGGGTCGAGGATGGTATCCGGCAGGAATCCCTGCAGCACCGACCAGGAGGGCAGCGCGCCGACCAGCCGGGTCAGGCGGTCGAGCGCCTCCTGCACGGTGAAGAGCTTTCGCGGCTTCGGCCGGTACGGGCGGCGGGCCAGGGCGCGCCGGCGCGCCGCCACGTAGGATTGCAGCAGCGCCGGCAGGTCGGCATGCAGCCCGGTGCGGTCCTCGACGCGCAGGCTTTCCGGCGCGCCGCGGGCGAAGACGTCATGCCCCAGCCAGGGCCGGCGGTTCAGCCACAGGGCGGCGGCGCGCATGCGTTCCAGCTCGGCCAGCCGGTCGGCGAGCTGTTCGGCCAGCGCCTCGGCGTCCTCGCCCTCGGCCTCCTCGGGCGGCACCAGCAGGCGGGATTTCAGCCAGGCGAGCCAGGCCGCCATCACCAGCCAATCCGCGGCGAGTTCCAGGCGCACCCGCCGCGCCCCCTCGATCACCGCCAGGTACTGGTCTACCAGCGCGACGATGGAGATCTTCGCGATGTCCACCTTCTGCGCGCGAGCGAGTTCCAGCAGCAGGTCGAGCGGCCCCTCGAACCCTTCGAGATGGAGCTGGAGCGACTCGCTCATCCTCCGCCTCCATGCCCGGCCGCCAGCAGCACGAGGTCGAAGGCGGGTGCCACGACATGCCGGACGAACCAGGCCATCGGGTCCCAGGCCGGCACCGCCATGGGCAGCACGAACAGCACCAGGATCACGATCATCATGCCATAGGGCTCGGCGCGCGCCAGCGCGATGGCCGGCGCCCGCGGCAGGATCCCCACCATGATCCGCCCGCCGTCGAGCGGCGGCACCGGCAGCAGGTTGAACAGGCCGAGCACCAGGTTCGCCACGATGGACAGCGCGACGAAGCGCAGCAGGAACTGTGTCAGCTCCGGCCCGATCATCCCCTGCGCAGCCAGGACGAGATGCGCCAGCAGCGCCGCCGAGAAGGCCAGCAGCGCATTGACCCCCGGCCCCGCCGCGGCGACCAGCACCATGCCCCAGCGTGGGCTGCGCAGCCGCCAGATATCCACCGGCACGGGCTTCGCCCAGCCGAACATCGCCTGCACCTGCCCGATCGTCAGCAACTGGCCGAGCACCATCAGCCCCGGCACGATCAGCGTGCCCAGCGGGTCCACATGGCGCAGCGGATTGAGGCTGATCCGCCCGGCCCGCTGCGCGGTGTCGTCGCCCAGCGCCAGCGCGGCATAGCCGTGCGCGGCCTCATGGATGGTGATGGCGAGCACGGCGGCGAGCACCGCCGCCGCGGCTTCCGGCAGCCAGTCGGGCATCAGGCCTCCCGGGCGGTCGGGTCGGCGCCGGCCGGGCCGGCGGTGCGGGCACCGAGCATCGCATCCCGCAGGGCGCGCAGGCTGCCCGGGTCGCGGTCGCGGAAGGCGTCGCGCGCGGCGCGGGCGGCCGCCATGCGCGCCGCGGCGCGGTCGGTCAGCCGCGGGCAATCGGCCAGCAGCGCGGCGGTATCCGCCAGCCGTCCCGTGCAATGCAGTACCAGGTCGCAGCCGGCCGCCAGCGCCGCCGTGGCCAAGTCGTTCGAGGCCCCCTGCAGCGCGCCCATCGCCAGGTCGTCGGTCACCAGCACCCCGTCGAAGCCGATCTCGTCACGGATCACGTTCCGTACCACCGCGGGAGAGATGGTGGCGGGCAGCGCCGCATCCCAGGCCTCGTAGAGCACATGCGCCGTCATTGCCCAGGCGCCGCAACACGCGAGCGCCCGGAACGGTGCGATGTCGGCGGCAAGCTCCGCCGCCGGGGCGCCGACGCGCGGCAGTTCATGGTGGCTGTCGGCGAGCGCGCGGCCATGGCCGGGAATGTGCTTGATCACCGGAATGGCGCCGGCATCCTGCAAGCCGGCGACGAAGGCGGCGCCGAGCCGCGCGATCTCCGCCGGCTCGGCCGAGAAGGCGCGGTCGCCGATCACCCCATGGGCGCCGGGCAGGCGCAGGTCGAGCACCGGCGCGCAGACCACGTCGAGCCCTTCCGCCACGCAGGCGGCGCCGAGCAGCAGGGCATTGGCGCGCGCGGCGGGCGCCGGGGCGCCCTCGAAGGCGGCGGCGGCGGGGAAGGCCTCCCAATGCGGCGGCTTCAGCCGCGCGACGCGGCCGCCTTCCTGATCGACCAGGATCGGCGCGTGTTCGCCCAGCGCCTCCCGGATCGCCGCCGTCAGGGCACGGAGTTGCGCCGGGGCCACGACATTGCGGGCGAAAAGGATGGCACCGGCCGGGCGGCGGGCGCGCAACAGCGCCGCCTCCTCGGCCGTCAGGGAGGGCCCGGACAGGCCGACGATCGCCGCGCGGGGGGTCACGATGCAGCGCGGCGGATCAGCGGATGACGACGCAGGGCATGCCGCGGGCGCGCGCCTGCTCGCAGAACGCCTGCGCGGCCGCGACATCGGCGAAGCCGCCGGTACGCAGGCGGAACAGCGTCGCCTGCCCTTCCCGCTCGAAGCGCACCACCTGCGGGCGGAAGGCGCCGAGCAGCTCGGCATGGCGCCGCGCCAGGCGGTCCCATTCACCCTGCGCCGCCTCCTCGCTCGTCAGCGCGCCGAGCTGGACGCGGATACGGCCATTCGGTGCCGGTGCGGGCCGGGCGGGTGCTTCCGGGGCGGCAGGGGCCGTGGCCTGCGGTGCGGCCGCCTGCGGGGCCAGTGCCTGCGACCCCGGTACGGCTGCCTGCGGTGCGGGTTCGGCCGGGCGCGGCGCCGGCTGCGCCACCTGGGCGCGCAGCGCGTCGAGCCGCGGCGCCTCGGGCTCGGGCGCAAGCTGGCCGCCGCCGGACTGCGCCGGGCCACGGTTGCGCTCGAAGATCAACTCGTCCTGGTTCGGCACCCGCAGCCCGCCCGGATCGTCGGGCCGCACCTTGAACGGGCGCGGATCGGGTTCGATCAGCGGCACGGAGCGGGACCCGCCCATGCGCGATACGCCCCAGACCACGCCGGCCCCGACGAGAAGCGCCATGGCAAGCCCCCCGCCGACCGCGATCATCCGCCAGGGCGGCCCGCCGTCCCCCGACGGGCGCACACGATAGGACGGTACCGGAATGTCGTTCACGCCCCACCCCCTGGGCCGCGCATCAGCCCGTCAGCGCATCTCCTCGACCGGCGTCACCCCCATGACGCCGAGGCCCGAACGGATCACCGTCGCGGTCGCCGCGACGAGGGCCAGCCGGGCCCGGGTCGCTTCCGGTTCCTCCGCGCGGATGAAGCGCAGCGTCGAATCGTCGCGACCACGGTTCCACAATACATGAAAGTCCCCGGCCAAGTCCCCAAGATAGAACGCGATCCGATGGGGCTCACGGGCTGTTGCGGCGGCTTCGACCGTGCGCGGCCAGGCGGCGATCCGGCGGATCAGGGCGGTCTCCGCCGGGTCGGTCAGCGCATCGAGCGGCGCGCCCGCCAGATCGGCCACCGCGGGGTCCCCGGCCTGGCGCAGCACCGAGCGGCAGCGCGCATGGGCGTACTGCACGTAGAAGACCGGGTTGTCGCGCGACTGCTCGACCACCTTGTCGAGGTCGAATTCCATCTGCGCATCCGACTTGCGCGTCAGCATCGTGAAGCGCACGGCGTCGCGGCCGACCTCCTCGATCAGGTCGCGCAGCGTGACGTAGGTGCCGGCGCGCTTCGACATGCGCACCGGCTCGCCCGCCTTCATCACGTGGACGATCTGGCAGAGCACCACCTCGAGCGGCACCTTGCCGTCCGAGACCGCGCGCACCGCCGCCTGCATGCGGGAGACATAGCCGCCATGGTCGGCGCCCCAGACGTCGATCAGCAGATCGTGCCCGCGCGCGATCTTGTCCGCGTGGCAGGCGATGTCGTTGGCGAAGTAGGTGTTGGAGCCGTCGGACTTGCGCAGCGGCCGGTCCACGTCATCGCCGAAATCGGTGGCGCGGAACAGCGTCTGCGGGCGCGGTTCCCAATCCTCCGGCGTCTTGCCCTTGGGCGGTTCGAGCACGCCCTCGTAGATCAGGCCCCTGTCCTCGAGCAGCTTCACCGCGCCCTCGACGGCGCCGGCCTCGACCAGCGAGCGCTCGGACAGGAAGACATCCTGGTTCACGCCGAGCAGCGCGAGGTCCTCGCGGATCTCCGCCATCATCATCGCCACCGCCGTCTCGCGCACGGTGTCGAGCCAGGCGGTCTTCACCAGCCAGCCGCGCTCCAGCGCCGGGGCGAAGGCGGAGAGCGTCTCCTCAGCCGGCACCTTGGTGCCTTCGATGCGCCGTGCGGCGAGGCTGTCGCCGAAGCGCTCGGCCAGCGCATCGCCCACCGCGACGAGGTAGTCGCCCCGGTATTGCAGCGTGACGCCGAAGCGGCGCTCGGTGGCTTCCGCGGTCCAGTCCTCGCCGTTGAGGGTGATGGCGCGCATGTACCGCCAGTAGGCCGCCCAGCCGAGGGCCGCGACCTGGTTGCCGGCGTCGTTGACGTAGTATTCCTTGGTGACGTCCCAGCCCGCCTTGGCGAGCAGGTTCGCCAGCGCATCGCCCACCACGGCTCCGCGGCAATGGCCGACATGCATCGGCCCCGTCGGATTGGCCGAGACGTATTCGACATTCGCCCGCACGCCGGCGCCGAGCCTGCTGTCGCCGTAGCGTTCCCCGACGCGCAGTACGGTCGGCACCTGGGCGCGGAGGAAGTCCTCCCTCAGCCGGAGGTTTACGAAGCCGGGACCGGCGGGTGCCGCCTCGCTGACCATCGGCAGGGCCATCAGGCGCCCGGCCAGCGCCGCAGCGAGCTTGGGCGGCGGCATGCGCGCCGGCTTGGCGGCGACCAGCGCGGCATTGGTCGCCATGTCGCCATGCGCGGCGTCGCGCGGCGGCTCGACCTGTACGCGCGCCAGGGCTTCGGCCGGCAGTTCGGGCACCAGGGCCGCCAGCGCGCCGCGCACCTCCTGCGTCAGCAGGGTGAAGATGTTCTCGGTCATGGGGTGCTCAGCCAGGGATGTCGGGGTCGGTCATGCGCCGGTGTTCCTCCAGCGCGTAGCGGTCGGTCATGCCGGCGATGTAGTCGCACACCACCAGGGCGCATTGGGCGCTGCCGGGGTCGCCGGCGCGGGCGCGCCACATCGGCGGCAGCATCTGCGGCCCGCCGTGCAGCAGGCTGAACAGCAACTGCACCACGCGCTTCGACTTCGCCATGGTGCGGTTGACCCGCCAATGCCGGTACATGCGGTGGAACAGGAAGTCGCGCACCGCGAGGTTCGCCTGCGTCATCGCTTCGGAGAAGGCGATCACCGGGTGGCCGGCGCGGCGGATGTCGTCCACGCCTTCGGGCGCCAGGGCGGCGAGCCGCCGGCGGCTTTCCGCCACCACGTCGCCCACCATGTGGTTGATGACGCGGCGGATCATCTCCGGCGCCAGCCGCTCGGGGGCGACGTCGGCGGCGCAGGCGCGGGCTTCCGCCAGCGCCTCCCCGATCAGGGGCAGCCCGGCGACTTCCTCGAGCGCGAAGAGCCGCGCCCGCAGCCCGTCATCGAGGTCGTGGTTGTTGTAGGCGATGTCGTCGGCCAGCGCGGCGACCTGCGCTTCGGCCGAGGCATGGGTGTCGAGGTCGAGCGGGTGCCGCGCGTCATAGGCCGCGATATAGGGCGATGGGCGGCGCAGCGGGCCGTTGTGCTTGGCGAGGCCCTCCAGCGTCTCCCAGGTGAGGTTCAGCCCGTCGAAGCCGGCGTAGCGCGTCTCCAGCGCCGTCACCGCCTTGAGCGACTGCGCATTGTGGTCGAAGCCGCCATAGGGCTTCATCGCGCTGTTCAGCGCGTCCTCGCCGGCATGGCCGAAGGGCGGGTGGCCGAGGTCGTGGGCGAGCGCGAGCGCCTCGGCCAGGTCCTCGTCCAGCGCCAGTTGCCGGGCGATGGAGCGGGCGATCTGCGCGACCTCGATGGAATGGGTCAGGCGCGTCCGGAAATGGTCGCCTTCATGGTAGACGAAGACCTGCGTCTTGTACTGCAGGCGCCGGAAGGCCGTGGCATGGATGATGCGGTCGCGGTCCCGCTGGAAGGGCGAGCGCGCATCACCCCCCGCTTCCGGATGGAGCCGGCCGCGGGAGGTCTCGGGCCGGACGGCATAGGGCGCGAGAGTCATGGCCGGGGGCCGTAGCACCCGGGCGCGCCCCCCGGCAACCGCACCCCTGCGTTGGAACGGAGCGCCGAAGCGCCTATCTTCGGGTTCCGAGGAGTGACCCCACCATGCCCGACGGTGCCAGCACCGCCCCAGCCTTCCGTGTGACCGACCGCGCCCGCGCCCAGGTGGCCGAGATCGCCGCGCGCGAAGGGCGCCCCGCCGCGGGTCTGCGCCTTGCGGTGGAGGCCGGCGGCTGCTCGGGGTTCCAGTACAAGTTCGGACTTGAGGATTCGCCGGCCGAGGATGACCTGGTGGTGGGCGAGGGCGAAGGGCGGGTCTTCGTGGATCCCGTCTCGCTGGACCTGCTGGCGGGGGCGGAACTCGACTGGGCCGAGGAGCTGATCGGGGCGCATTTCGCCATCCGCAATCCGCAGGCAGTGTCGGCCTGTGGATGCGGGACGTCGTTTTCGGTGGGATAAGGGTGGGGGAGGAGAACCTCCCCCACGCCCCCTCCCTTCTTTGTCCTTTGGGAACTGACAGCCAAAGTCAGGTCCCAGGTGCCAAAGAAGGTTGGGGGGTTCGGGGGGAAGTTCCCTTCCCCCCGACCTTCTCGAGGCCCCATGAAACTCGGCACCTTCAACGTCAATTCGATCCGCCAGCGTGCCGGCCATGTCGTGCGCTTCCTGGAGCGTGTGCAGCCTGACCTGCTCTTCCTGCAGGAGACGCGCTGCACGGCGGAGCAGGTGCCGACGACGGAATTCGAGGCGCTGGGCTACAGGACCCATGCCGTCGGGCAGCCGGGCGGGCGCAATGGCGTCGCGGTGATCGCCCGCATCCCCTTCGAGGTGGTCGCCGAGCACCTGCCCGGCGACGAGGAGGACACCCAGGCCCGCTACATCGAGGTGCGCGCGGGTGGCCTCAATGCCGCCGGCATCTACCTGCCCAATGGCAATTCCGGCGGCGAGGCCGGCTTCGCCTTCAAGCTGGCCTGGATGGACCGGCTGCGGGCAGTGGCGGCGGAGCGGCTCGACAGCTTCACGCCCTTCGCGATGCTCGGCGACTTCAACGTCTGCCCGACCGATGCGGACCTGGCGCCGGGCGCCCTGCCGCCCACCGACGCGCTGGTCCGGCCGGAAAGCCGCGCGCGCTTCCGCGCCCTGCTGCATCTCGGCCTGACCGACGCGCTGCGGGCGCTGCACCCGGCGGAGACGCTCTACACGTACTGGGACTACGGCGCGGCCTTCGAGATCAACCGCGGCCTGCGGATCGACCATGTGCTGCTGAGCCCCGAACTGGCCGAGCGCCTGGACTCCTGCGAGGTGGACACCGCTCCGCGGTCCGAGCCGCAGCCTTCCGACCACACGCCGGTGATCGCCACGCTGCGCTGACCGGGCCTGGAGCGGTTTCCGTTCGCCTCGGCTCACGGCAACCGCTCCAGCCTCTTGGTCCTGCGAGCGTCTTCACCCGATGAGGCGATGCCACCTGACCGGCATCCGCTCTACCACCGGCGCCTGTAGTAGGGCCGGCCCCAGTAGCCGCCGCGCGGCCCCCAATAGCCGCGACCACCCCATCCCCAGCCCCAGCCCCAACCCCAGCCAAGGCCAATTCCGATCGACGGCGACACCACCACCGGCGGGGGCGGCTGCGGGACCACGTAGATCGGCACGCCTTCCTCCGATGCGCCCCCGTAGCCGTAGCCATAGGCGGGCGGCGCGTAGGGCACGACCGGAGCCGGCGGCGGCGGCAACGGCCCTATGGCGCCGTCCGGGTAGACGGCGCAGGCGCCAAGCAGCATGCCAAGCCCAATGGCAGCGCGCATCCGGGCCATCGCTCCCTCCCGCGCTCAGCGCCAATAGCCGCCCCAGCAGCGTCCCCAGGCGTCGCAGCGCCGCGGCACCCAATGCCGCCGCGGGGGCGGCGCCACATAGACCCGCGCTGGCGGTGGCGCCGGCTCAACATAGACCGGTGCCGTCCCGTAGGGTCCCGCCGCGTAGGGTACCGGCGCGGGATAGGCGATGCAGCCGACCAGCCCGAGGCCGGCGCAGAATGGAAGCAGCAGACGCATGCCCAACATGGCAGCCTCCCGACGGCGGGGCAGCGTGCCGCCCCGCCGAACGGGAATTCTGCCATCGCCGGCATGGCAAAGGCGTGGCGGATCATGCCAAGCGGACGGGGGTTCCGCCTTCGTCCGCCTCGGACGCCCGGCCGGCCGCAGGCGCGGCCCTCGGCTTCACGGCATGCGCCGCGTCGCGCGACCGCGCGCCCGGCTCCGCGGGCCGGAGGTCGATCCTGCGTGCGACGAGCACTACTGGTCCGCGTAGCAATGCGTCTCGGCGGCCGCGCCGGGGTTCGTCACGGCGCCGAGATAGGCCGGCCCGACGAGCTGGCCATACTTCCACAGGGCTCCGGAATTGTAGTCCGTCCCGCGCGGCGTCCAGGCGGCGCGCCGGCGGGCGATCTCCTCCTCCGGCACGATCATGTCGATGGTGCCCGCTTCCGCGTCGATGACGATGCGATCGCCGTTCCGCAGCAGGGCGATCGGCCCGCCGACCGCCGCCTCCGGGCCGACATGGCCGATGCAGAAGCCGCGCGTGGCGCCGCTGAAGCGCCCGTCGGTGATCAACGCCACCTTGTCGCCCATGCCCTGGCCGTAGATCGCCGAGGTGGTCGAGAGCATCTCCCGCATGCCCGGCCCGCCCTTGGGCCCTTCGTAGCGAACGATGATGACGTCCCCGGCCTTGTAGGCCCGCATCTCGACGGCCTTGAAGGCGTCCTCCTCGCAGTCGAAGCACAATGCGGTGCCTTCGAAGCGCAGCTTCGTCATCCCGGCGATCTTCACGATCGCGCCCTCGGGCGCCAGGTTGCCGTGCAGGGCGACGACGCCGCCGATCGGGCTGATCGGGCTGATCGTCGGGCGCACCACGTCCTGGCCGGCGGGCACGATCACCTCGCGGTGGTTCTCCGCGAGGGTCTTCCCCGTGACCGTCAGGCAGTCGCCCTTCACATAGCCGCCGTCGAGCAGCGCCTTGATGATGACCGGCACGCCGCCGATGCGGTGGACATCGGCCGCAACGTATTTCCCGCCGGGCTTGAGGTCGGCGATGTGCGGCGTCCTGCGCATGATCTCGGCGACATCCTGCAGGGTGAAGCGGATGCCGGCCTCGTGCGCCATCGCCGGCAGGTGCAGCGCGGCGTTGGTGGAACCGCCGGTCGCGCCGACGATCGCCGCGGCGTTGTGCAGCGCGTCCAGCGTCACGATGTCGCGCGGCCGGATGTTGCGGCGGATGAGCTCGACCACCGCCTTGCCCGAAGCGACGGCGTAGTCGTCGCGTTCCACGTTCGGCGCCGGCGCGCCGGCTGAAAAGGGCAGAGCGAGGCCGATCATCTCGCTGACACAGGCCATGGTATTGGCGGTGAACTGGCCGCCGCAGGCGCCGGCACCGGGGCAGGCGTGACGTTCGAGCTCGTCGAGTTCCTCGTCCGACATGTTGCCGGCGGCGTGCTGGCCGACCGCCTCGAAGACGTCGAGCACGGTCACGTCACGCCCATGGTGCTTCCCCGGCATGATCGAGCCGCCATACATGAACACGCTCGGCACGTTCAGCCGCAGCATGGACATCATCACGCCCGGCAGCGACTTGTCGCAGCCGGCGATGCCGACCAGCGCGTCGTAGCAATGGCCGCGCATGGTGAGTTCGATGGAATCCGCGATGGCCTCGCGCGAGGCCAGGGAGGACTTCATCGACTGGTGGCCCATGGCGATGCCGTCGGTCACCGTGATGGTGGTGAATTCGCGCGGCGTCGCGCCGGCGTCCTTCACGCCCTTCTTGGCGGCCTGCGCCTGGCGGGAGAGCGCGATGTTGCAGGGCGCGGCCTCGTTCCAGCAGGAGGCGACGCCGACGAGCGGGGCCGCGATCTCCTCCGCCGTCAGCCCCATGGCGTAGTAGTAGGAACGGTGCGGCGCCCGCTCCGGCCCCATGGTGGTGTGGCGGCTCGGCAGCTTGGACTTGTCCCAGGCACTTGCGGACACGGACGGTCTCCTCGGGCTTTTCGGAAGCCGGTCCCGGCCGGCTTCCCTGCATCAGCGGGCTATCCAGGGCCGATGGGGGGTGCGTCAAGTGCGCACCGGCGGGAAGGTGGCCATACCGGCATCGGGCGGCCGGTCGTCATGCCGGGGCCGCGGCGGGCTGGTGCGCCTCGGCGAGGATCGCGAAGGACCGCAGCCTGGCGGCGTGGTCGAAGATCTGCGCGGTGACCATCAGCTCGTCGGCGCCGGTGCGGGCGGCGATCTCGGCGATGCCCTGCCGCACCGTCTCCCGCGAACCCACGACCGAGCAGGACAGGGAATGGTCGAGCATGGCGCGCTCATGCCGGTCGAGCCGCGCCTCCAGCCCCTCGACCGGTGCCGGCAGCTTGCCGGGGCGGCCGCGCCGCAGGTTCAGGAAGGCCTGCTGCAGGGAGGAGAAGAGGAAGCGCGCCTCGGCCTCGGTCTCCGCGGCGAAGACGTTGACGCCGACCATGACGCGCGGCGCCGCGAGACGGTCCGAGGGGCGGAAGCGATCCCGATAAACGGCAATCGCATCCATCATCTGCGCCGGCGCGAAATGCGAGGCAAAGGCATAGGGCAGGCCGAGATAGGCCGCGAGCTGCGCGCCGAAGGTGCTGGAGCCGAGGATCCAGGCCTCCACCGCCTCACCCGCGCCGGGGACGGCGCGGAGCGCCTGGTCCGGTGCCGCCGGGCGGAAATAGTCCAGCAGCTCCACCACATCCTGCGGAAAGGCATCCGAATCGCCCGCGAGGTTCCGCCGCAGCGCGCGCGCCGCGACCTGGTCCGTCCCCGGCGCGCGGCCGAGGCCGAGATCGACCCGCCCCGGATAGAGCGCAGCGAGGGTGCCGAACTGCTCGGCGACGACCAGCGGCGCATGGTTGGGCAGCATGACGCCGCCGGCGCCGATGCGGATGCGCTGCGTGCCTTCGGCGACATGCGCGAGTGCGACCGCCGTCGCCGCGCTGGCGATGCCGGGCATGTTGTGGTGTTCCGCCATCCAGAAGCGCCGGTAGCCCAGCGCATCGGCATGGCGGGCGAGATCGCGGGAGTGGCGCAGCGCCTGGCCGGCGTCGCTGCCTTCCGGGATCGGGGAGAGGTCGAGGACCGAGAGCGGGATCATGCCCCGCATATGGGCTGCCGGTGCGGGCCGTCAGCCCTTGACCCGCGCGATCAGTTCCCGGGCGGCCGCCGGGTTGCGTTCCTTCTCCCCGCTGATGACGAAGAGGAAGACATCCCGCGGCGCTTTCGGCGCGGCTTGCGCCACGGGCGCGGCGAGGTCCTCGAGCCCCTCCCCCTTCGCCAGCGCCTTCGCGCGCTTCGCCCAGGCGTCGAGTGCCTTCGGCGCATAGCCGGCGGCATGCGCCGCCGTCGTGCCCATGATGCGCAGATAGGCGAAAGGCGCGGTGAGGTCGGTGAAGAGCGGATACTCGCCGTCCGCCGCCACGACGATCGCCACGCCATGATTGCGCGCGATGGCGACGAACTCCGGATGCCGGAAGCTCTCGTGCCGCGCCTCGATCGCGTGGCGCAGCGGCACCCCATCGACCGACCTCGGCAGCAGGGACAGGAAGGCGTCGATATCCGCGCCATCGAACTGCTTCGTCCCGGCAAGCTGCCAGTTGATCGGGCCGAGCTTGTCCTTCAGCGCGGAAAGGCCGCTCGCGAAGAACTTCTCCAGCGACGGACCGGCCTCGGCCAGCACGCGGCGATTGGTGACGAAGCGCGAGCCCTTCAGCGCGAAGACGAAGCCTTCCGGCACCTCGTCATGCCACTTGGCGAAGCTCTCCGGCGATTGCAGGCGGTAGTAGGTGCCGTTGATCTCAAGGCCGGTCAGGTGCCGCCCGGCATGGGCAAGCTCGTCCTTCTGCGGCAGGCCCTTGGGGTAGAAGACGCCGCGCCAGGGCGGAAAGGTCCAGCCGCCGACGCCGATGTGGATCCTCGCCATCGCCCTGCTCCGTGACGGAGAGGGGCTTTGCCCCACTCCCGATCTCTCGCCACCAAAGGCCTCAGGGCCCTTGGACACCTCGATTCCGCCCTGCAGGCGGACACCACGCACCCGCCGGGCACTCGTCCTGCACAAAGGCGGCCCTGACACGCGGAATGGCAGCGGCGCGCGGCACCAAGTCCCGGCAGTCCAAAGGGCACTGCCCTTTGGCGGGGTGGTCTGGAGGGACGGCGCCCCTCCGACAGCCTCCCCCCCACATGCAACAGAAGCACGACCCCGACATCGATGGCGACCGGGCCGGCAATCCCCTGCCCCACCGCCCCGGCCAGTCCGAAGCGCCCCGGCAGGTCCCTGCCCGCCACCGTCGCGACGGCAATGGTCGCGACGGCGACGAACCGGTTCAGCCTACCGCTGCCGAAGATATCACCCGGCGATGCGCGCCATGGCGGCGTCGAGCCGCGCCATCTCCACCTGCGCGGCGGCCAGGCGTTCGCGGTTCTCCTCCACCACCTCCTCGGGCGCGCGGGAGACGAAGGTCTCGTTGCCGAGCTTGGCCTCGATCTTCTGCGCTTCGCCGGCGATGCGGGCGCGCTCCTTGGCGAGGCGCGCCCGCTCGGCGCCAAGGTCGATCACATCCGCCAGCGGCAGCATGATCGTCGCCTCCCCCACCACGGCCTGCACGGCGCCCCTGGGCGCCTCGCCGGCCAGTTCGCGGATCTCGGTGGCGCGGCCCAGGCGCCTGATGGCGTCCGACCAGCGCGCCGCGCGATCCAGGCTTTCGCCGGATGCCCCGGACAGCAGCAGCGGCACGGTGATGGACGGCGCGACGTTCATCTCCGACCGCACCGTGCGGATCTCGGAGATCAACCGCACCACCCAATCGAGTTCCGCGCGCGCCTCGGCGGCGCCATCCACCGCCACGGGCTCCGGCCAGACGGTGCGGATCAGCGAACCTTCCGGCCCATAGCCCATGCGGAACCAGAGTTCCTCCGTCAGGAACGGCATCACCGGATGCAACAGCTTCAGGATGGTGCCGAGCACATGCTGCGCGGCGCCCTTCACTTCCTCCTTCTCCGCGCCATCCGGCCCGTTCAGCACGGGCTTGGCGAATTCCAGGAACCAATCGCAGAAGGTGTTCCAGGTGAAGCGGTAGCAGGCGCCGGCGTAGTCGTCGAAGCGGAAGGCCTCCAGCGCGGCATCGGCTTCCGCGACGGCGCCGTTCGCAGCATCGAGAATCCAGCGCGACAGCGGCAGCCTCGCGGAGGACGGATCGAAGTCCTTGCGCGGCCCGATGCCGTTCATCTCGCAGAAGCGCGACGCGTTCCAGATCTTCGTCGCGAAGGCGCGGTAGCCCTCGATGCGCTGCTTCGCGAGCTTGATGTCACGCCCGGGGCCCGCCAGCGCGCAGAGCGTGAAGCGCACCGCATCGGCGCCATGCGCGTCGATCAGCTCCAGCGGATCCATGACGTTGCCGCGCGACTTGGACATCTTCTGTCCCTTCTCGTCGCGCACCAGGCCGTGGATGCACACCGTCTTGAACGGCGTCTCACCCATGAAGTGGATACCCATCATCATCATCCGGGCGACCCAGAAGAAGATGATGTCGAAGCCCGTCACCAGGACGTCGCCGGGGTAGTATTTCGCGAGTTCCGGCGTCTTCTGCGGCCAGCCGATCGTGCTGAACGGCCACAGCGCGCTGCTGAACCAGGTGTCCAGCACGTCCTCGTCGCGCGTGAGATCCACGTCGCGGCCGAACTTCCCGCGCGCGAGGGCGCGCGCCTCGTCCTCGCTGTGCGCGACGAAGACCTCGCCGTCCGGTGCGTACCAGGCCGGGATCTGATGCCCCCACCAGAGCTGGCGCGAGACGCACCAGGGCTGGATGTCGCGCATCCAGGCGAAGAAGGTGTTCTCCCACTGCTTGGGCGTGAACACGGTCTGCCCCGTCTCGACCGCGCGGATCGCCGGCTGCGCCAGCGTCTTCGCATCGACATACCACTGCATGGTCAGCCGCGGCTCGATCGGCACGCCGGAGCGGTCGCCATGCGGCACGGCGTGGGTGTGCGGCTCGATCTTCTCGACGAGGTCCATCTCCTCGAGCCGCGCGACGATCGCCTTGCGCGCCGCGAAGCGGTCCCGGCCGGCAAGGCCGCGCACGAAGCCGGGATCCGACACGCCCTCGATCGCCGCCATGGAGGCCGCGATCTCGTCCAGCATCACCCGCCCTTCGGCATCCAGCACGGAGGGCATCGGCAGCGCATGCCGCTTGCCGAGCTCGAAATCGTTGAAGTCGTGCGCCGGCGTGATCTTCACCGCTCCCGAGCCCTTCTCCGGGTCGGAATACTCATCCGCCACCACCGGGATGGAGCGCCCCACCAGCGGCAGGATCACGCGCTTGCCGACCAGGTCGCGGAAGCGGTCGTCATCGGGGTGCACGGCGACGGCCGTGTCGCCCAGCATGGTCTCGGGGCGCGTTGTCGCGACCACCAGGAAGCGGCCCGGCTCGCCCTGCACGGGATAGCGCAGGTGCCACAGGTGGCCCTTCACCTCCTTGCTCTCGACTTCCAGGTCGGAAATCGCGGTCAGGAACTTCGGGTCCCAGTTCACCAGACGCTTGTCGCGATAGAGCAGGCCCTCGCGATACAGCCGCACGAAGACTTCGCGCACCGCCTCGGACAGGCCCGCATCCATGGTGAAGCGCTCGCGCGGCCAGTCCAGCGAGGCGCCGAGGCGCCGCAACTGCCGCGTGATGGTGCCGCCGGATTCCGCCTTCCACTGCCAGACGCGCTCGACGAAGGCCTCCCGCCCCATGGCGCGGCGATCGGCATTGCCCTGCTGCGCCAGAAGCCTTTCGACCACCATCTGGGTGGCGATGCCGGCATGGTCGGTGCCGGGCTGCCACAGCGCATCGCGCCCCTGCATCCGGCGCCAGCGGATCAGCACGTCCTGCAGCGTGTTGTCGAGCGCGTGCCCGATATGCAGGCTGCCCGTGACGTTGGGCGGCGGGATCATGATGGTGAAGGGCCTGGCGGGCGAAGCGGGGTCGGCCGAGAAGGCGCCCGACTTCTCCCAGACCTCATAGAGGCGCTGCTCGATCGCGGCGGGGTCGAAGGACTTGTCCAGCATGGGGCGCATCCCTTCCCCGCCCGCCGCCCCGCGTCAAGGGCGCTGCGCGCCGGTTGGACGCGCGCCGGGTGCCGGGCTATGGCGGCGGCAGCAGGAGGAACCGTCCATGACCCTTTTCCGCCGCCCGCTCCTGGCCCTGCCCGCGGCCGCCCTGGCCCGCCCTGCGCTTGCCCAGGCGCCCTGGCCGAACGGGCCGATCCGCATCATCGCCCCCTTCCCGCCCGGCGGGTCGGTGGACACCATCTGTCGCCTGCTGCAGCCCCATCTCGCGGCGGATCTCGGCGTTCCGGTGGTGATCGAGAACCGCCCCGGCGCCTCCGGCGCCATCGGCACCGCCGTCCTGGCGCGCAGCCAGGCCGACGGTAACAGCTGGGCCATGGTGTTCGACACCCATGCGGTGAACCCCGCGCTGATCAGCAACCCCGGCTTCGACACCAGGCGGGACCTGGTCCCGGTGATGCTGGTCGGGACCTCTCCCATGCTCATCACCACCCACAATTCCCGCCCCTGGAGGAACCTGCAGGACGTGATCGCGGCGGCGAAGGCACGGCCGGACACCCTGACCTACGGCTCCATCGGCAATGGCAGCCTGGCGCACCTGACCATGTCGCTGATGCAGCAGCAGGGCGATTTCCGCGTGGTCCACGTGCCCTATCGCGGCGGCGGGCCGATGAGCGCGGCCGCCGCCGCCGGGGAGCTGGACATGCCGATGGCGACCAATGCCGGCCTCGGCGGCCAGGTCGGCCAGACGCTGCGGCCGCTGGCGCAGACCGGCGGGCGCCGCTCGCCGTTGTTTCCGGATCTGCCGACGGTGGCCGAATCCGGCATACCGGGGATCGATTCCCTCGCCTGGTGGGCGGCGATCGGCCGCGCCGGCACGCCGGCGCCGATCCTGGCGCGCTTCCATGCCGCGCTCGCCAAGGCGCTGGCCGTGCCGGAGGTGCGCGCGCGGCTGTCGGGCCCGCTCGGCATCGACATCGTCGGCTCGACGCCCGAGGCCTTCGGCGCATTCCTCGACACCCAGATGGACATCTGGGGCCGGGTGGTCCGCGACAACAACATCCGCCCGGACTGACCCGGGCGGCGGGCGCGTCAGGACAGGGCGCGTCCGGCCACCCGCTCGATCTCGGCGCGGACCAGCCGCTCGACGATGCCGGGGAGGTGCTGGTCCAGCCAGTCCTTCAGCAGGGGGCGGAGTTCCTCCCGCACGACATCCTCGATGGAGGGACCGCCGCGGGTGACGGCAGCGCCGCGCTCGCTGCTGACCGCGCGCAGCAACTGCCCGACCGCCGCCGTCGCGGCCGCTGCTGCGGCAGGCGCGAGGAGGGCGTCGGCCGCTGGCGACTCGGCCAGGACGGGCGTCGGTTCGGAGACCGGCACCTCATCGGGGAGGGGCGGCTGGCCTGCCGCCGGAGCGGCCGCCGGAGGCTCCGGTTCGTCGGGGGCGGCGACCATCATCTCCTCCGTCAGGACCAGAGGTTCATCCCCCACCGGGGCCGCATCCGGTCCACCCGGCGTCGGGGCCGACGTGACCTCGTCCTCGTTCAGGATACGCCGGATGGAGGCAAGGATGTCCTCCATCGACTGATCGTTGGCCAATCCTGGGGAAGGGCTGGCCGGAGGTTGCGGGGTACCGCTCACGGGCCGCGCCGTGCCGGTGCCGGCGCGGCGGGAGGCAGCGTCTGGACCACCACCGAGCCCTGCGGCTGCTGCGCAGCGGCCTCGGAGTAGTCACCCGTGCCCACCCAGCGGTCGCGGACCGCATTGTAGTAGGCCTGCGGGTCGTAGAGTTGCACCTGCAGGCCGAGGTCGCGCGCCGTCAGCCGCCCGATCGAGGCGGTGAGCTGGTAGGAGGCGTTGATCAGCGTCGCCAGGGCCTGCACCAGGTTGACGCGGGCATTCAGCAGTTCCTGTTCGGCGTTCAGTACGTCGAGCGTGGTGCGGCTGCCGACGATCGCCTCTCGCTGCACGCCGTCGAGCGCGATTTCCTGTGCGCGGATCTGCGCGCGGACGCTTTCCACCTGGGCGCGGGCCGTGCGCAACGATTCCCAGGTCTGGGTCGCCTGCTGGGCGGCGAGGCGCCGCGCATCGGCCACCGCCTGGCGCGCCTGCTGCGCCTGCTGGCGCGCCTGGCGCACGGCCGCATGCTCCGCGCCACCCTGGTAGAGCGGCACGTTGAGGTTCGCGGTCACCTGCGCGCCGGTCTGCCGTGCCCCGCGCGCGTTCTGGTTGTCGAGCCGGAAGGCGGAGGCGTTCACCGACACTTGCGGCAGCAGAGTGGAAAACTGCACGTCGATGAAATCGCGCGCTGCGGCTTCCTCGAACATGGCGGCGACGACGGTGGGATTGTTGTCGGAAGCGATCCGCACCGCATCCTGCTGGGAACGCACCGGCGGCACCAGAGGCGGCGGCGCCTGCACGCGCGTGGGTTCGATGCCGATCAGCCGGACGAAGATGGCGCGGGAGGACTGCAGATTGCCTTCCGCCTGCTGCAGCGAGGCGCGCGCGCCGGCCAGGCGCGATTCCGCCTGCGCGACGTCGGTGCGGGTGATCTCGCCGACTCGGAAGCGCTCGTTGGTCGCCTGCAACTGGCGGTTCAGCACCTCGACGTTGTTGGCGTTGAGCCGCACCACCTCGGTGTCGCGGATCACGCCGACATAGGCCGAGACGGAATCGAGCAGCACCTGCTGTTCGGTGGCGAGCAGCCGTGCGCGCTGGCCATAGACCTGGTTCTCGGCGCGCCGGGTTGAGGCCGTGGTGCGGCCGCCGCGGTAGACCGGCTGGCTCACCGTCGCCTGGAGGGTCGCGGTGTCGCGCGGGGAATCCGTGTAGAGCGAAAAGGGCTGGCCCGCGGTGCTCGGGTTGAGCAGGTTGCCGAACTGGTCGCGCTGGGCCGTCACGGTCTGCTGGCTGCGCAGGCTCGTATCCGAATACCCTGCCGAGCCGGCGATCACCACGGTCGGCCGCCAGCCGGCCAGCGCCTGGGGCACGTTCTCGTCCACCGCGCGCAGCTGGGCGCGCGCGGCGAGCAGGGTCGGGTTGTTCGAATAGGCTGCGGCCAGCGCCTCCTGCAGCGTCTGCGACCAGCCTTCGGTGGCGGGCAACAGGGCCAGGGCGGCGGTCAGCAGCAAGGTCTTGCGCAGGCTCGTCATCACGTCTGCCGTTCCCCAGTTTGGCCGGTCGGCCGCACCGGCCGGGCCAGTGCCCGGGGCGCGCCGCGAGTGTCGGGCAAAAGTCTTAACGCACCGCAACAGCCGCACGCCAGCCCGACCCGGAAAAGAAGTGTGACCGCAGCATCACGGTGGCGGCAGGCCGCCACCGCATGCGTGGCTAGAAGGCGAAGGTGGGCGTTGCTGCGAAGGCCGCCAGCATCGGCGCGTGCGCATCGAATTCCTGCGTGGCGGAGAAGGCCCCGCCCGCGCGTCGCACCAGCACGGCGCGCCCGGGCGGCCCGCCGGCCAGGCGGATGGCGACGAGACGCCCGCCCTCGGCAAGCTGCTCCTCGATCGCGCGCGGCACTTCGGCCACACCACCCTCGATCATGATGACGTCGTAGGGCGCGCCGGCGGCGTGGCCGCGCGCCGGGTCGGCCTCGACCAGCGTGACGCTGCCCGCGGGCACCGCCGCCGGCAGGGCGGCGCGGGCGATCCCGAGCAGCGCCGCGTCGTCCTCGACCGCCGTCACGATTCCGCCCATCGCCGCCATCAGCGCCGCGCCGAAGCCCGTGCCGGAGCACAGCACCAGGGCGCGCTCCCCGCGCTTGAGGGCAGCGAGCTGCACCAGCCAGGCAATCACCAGAGGCTTCAGCATGGCCCGCCCGCCGGGCAGCGGCAGGTCGGCATCGGCATAGGCGCGGGCGGCAAGCGCGGCAGGCGCGAAGCGTTCCCGCGGCAATTCGCGCAGGGCGGCGACGATGCGCGGGTCGTCGACCCGGTTCGGCCGCAACTGCCCGTCCACCATGTGCCGGCGCGCTTCCGCGAAATCCATCTCTGTCGGCCTCGTGCAGGATCCTCGCGGCCTTATAGGTCCGCCGGCGCGCGGGCGCCAAGCGGGCGCTTGACCCGGGACGGCGCGCAGACGATATGGGGCGCCCGCGCAGGGTCCGGTGGCCGAGTGGTCAGGCACAGGTCTGCAAAACCTGCTACGGCGGTTCAATTCCGCCCCGGACCTCCACTGCGCGGGATGGGTTTACACAGGCGCCGCCCGGCACTATACGCGGCGCCCGGCTCCGTTCCCCGATAGCTCAGTTGGTAGAGCGCGGGACTGTTAATCCCTAGGTCGTAGGTTCGAGTCCTACTCGGGGAGCCAAGCCCTTCTCCGCCACAGTCCGGGATCGCCCCGGAGGCCGCATCGAAGCGGCCTTGGGCAGCGTTCGTGCTTTCCTGGCGGTTACGGACACTTCCGCATCATCCTGAAGCAGTGGTGGGTATCCGGCGGGCATCGGTCCCGGGCGATGCCCGCCGGAGGGCTGATACCGGCCAGCCTTACGGCTGACCCGGCATCAGCGTCCTGGTTTCGCGCGCGGCCGCCCCGCCAGCCCCACGCACCGTACCGCTGAACCTCTCCGATGAGGTCATCGGCAAGGCTCGGCGGTATGTTGCCGCCGCCTCAGCGCCGCAGCCGCAGCACCGCCCCCGGCGCGAGCCAGGCGAGCCCTCCGGCGGCGAAGACCGCGACCGGCGCCTGTGTCGCCGGGTCCACCAGCACCACGTCGCCGCGCAGCCCGGGCGCGAGCCTCCCCCGATCGGCCAACCCGCAGGCCTCGGCCGGATTCGCCGAAACCAGCGCCCAGGCGCGCGGCAGGTCCATCACGCCGCGCCGGACCATGGCGAAGGCCGCCTCCAGCATCGCCGGCCAGACATAGTCGGAGGCCAGCACGGTCACGAGCCCGCGCTCGGCGAGCGGCGCCGCGCTGGCCCAGCCCAGATGGCTGCCCCCGCGCACCACGTTGGGCGCCCCCATCACCACATGCTCCCCCGCGGCGCGGGCATCGGCCGCGACCTCCTCGGCCATCGGGAATTCGCAGATGGTGGCGCCGTAGGCGCGGTAATGCGCGCGGTCGTCGAGCGTCGCGTCGTCATGGCTCAGCAGCGGAATGCCGGCAGCGCGCGCGGCGGCGGCGAGGCGTTCGCGCGCGGCCGGGATCTCCTCGCGCCGCGCCATCACCGATTCGGCGAGGCCGCGGAAATCCCCCGCCTTCATCCCCGCGCGGCCGGCGTATTTCGCCACCTGCACCGGATCGTGCAGCTTCTTCACGATCGCCGGCGTGTGGTCGTTGAAGCCGAGCAGATGCACGCTGCCATCGGCGATGCCGTCCAGCGCATCCTCCAGCGCGTCGAGATTGTCCGCCTCGAATCGCAGATGCACGCGCAGATCGGTGGCGGAACGCGCGCGCGCCTCGGGCAGCGCCGCCTTCAGCGCGCGCCAAGCGGCGCGCGAGCGCAGCCCCGGCTCCCAGGACAGCGTCACGCCGAGATAGGCCGTGGTGATGCCGCAGGCGAGGAGCTGCGCCGCCGAATCGCGCAGCGCCAAGCCCGCTGGCAGGTCGACGCCCGGGCGCGGCTGGAGCTGCCGCTCATGCGCGTCGCCATGGATGTCCACCAGCCCCGGCAGCACCAGCAGGCCGGAGGCGTCGAAGCGCATCGCACGCGCGTCGGGCGCCTCCGCCACGCGGCCGTCGGTCAGGGCCAGCGCATCCTCCACCATGGCGCCGTCCCTGAGGACAGTGCCGCCGGTCAGTAGCCAATCCATGCGATCAGGGCTCCACCACGAGTTGCACGCGACCCGCGGCGTAGATCGCCTGGGTCCAGTCGACCGGCTCCCCCGCCGGGTCGACGTTCAGCGATTCCGCGACGAGCACCGGGCGCGAGCGCGACTGCTGCAACAGGTCGGCCTCCTCCGGCGTCGGCAGGCGGGCGGTGATGCGGGAGGCACGGCGACGGTAGTCGGGAATGCCGCAGGCCTCGAGCGCGGCGGTGATGGAGGCGTTGGTCTCCAGCGCCTCCGCCGCCTTCGTGCAACGCGGCAGCGGCAGGTGATGCGCGCCGAGCACCACCGGCCTTCCATCCGCCAGGCCCAGCCGGTCGATGCGCAGCACCGGCCGGCCGCGGCGGATGCCGAGCGCCTCGGCAAGCTGCGTCTCGGCCTGGATCTCGGAGATGCGCAGGATGCGGCCCGCGGGCTCCCGGTTCTGCCCGCGCACCAGTTCCGAGAAGCGCGTGCGGGGCCCGAGGCGGTAGTCGACCACGTCCTCGGCGACGAAGGCGCCGCGGCCCTGCTCGACGCGGATCAGCCCGCGCGCCTCCAGATCCTCGAGCGCACGGCGCACGGTGTGGCGGTTGACCCCGAAGCGGCTGGTCAGCACCGCCTCGGTCGGCAGGCGTTCGCCGGCCGATTTGGCGCCGCGGGCGATCTCGCCCTCGATCATGGCCGCGATCTGGCGCCACAGCGCCACACCCTGCCCGCGCGCCAGCGGCGCGCCTGTCATCGAAACTTCAACCATGCCTGCGCAAGTCCGTGGGATATCCGCATGGACTTTGTGGCGGGCGGATGTCTAACTGTCTAGACAAATTCGATGAGCCCGATGACACCCGCCGACACCGAGGAGCGCCGCCACTGGATGGCCGTGCTCGCCCGCGCTTCCGCCGACGAGATCGCCGGCCTGCTCGCCAGCCTGCCCTCGCTTCCCGCTCCCGAGCGCCTGCGTGCGCCGGAAACCGGCCTTGTCATGGTGCGCGGCCGCGCCGGCGGCGATGGCGGCCCCTTCAACCTCGGCGAGATGACCGTGACGCGCTGCTCCGTGCGGCTCGGCGAGGCGGTGGGCCACGCCTATGTTGCGGGACGGGACAAGCGGCAGGCGGAACTCGCCGCGCTGCTCGACGCCGCCTTGCAGGACCCCGCGCGCCGCGCTGCGCTGATGGAGGGCGTGATCGCGCCGCTGGCCGCCGGCCAGCAGGCGGCGCGCGACGCCGAGGCGCGCAAGGCCGCCGCGACCCGGGTGGATTTCTTCGCCATGCAGACGACGCGATGACCATGCTGACCGCCGGCTTCGCCGACCCCGTCCTCGACGCCCAGGCCTGCTTCCGAGCCGTGCTGGAGGCGATGAGCCGCCCCGGCCGCATCCAGCGCGCGGGCAGCGCCCTGACCCCGCCTGCACCGCTGAACCAGGCCGCCGCGGCGGTGCTGCTGGCGCTCGCCGATGCCGACACGCCGCTTTGGCTCGATGCCGGGGCGGAGGCGGAGGCGTGGTTGCGCTTCCATTGCGGCGCCCCGGTCGCCGCCGCTGCCGGCGCGGCCGCCTTCGCGCTCGCCACGGCAGCGCCGCCGGCGCTGGCGGCGCTGGACCAGGGCACGGAGGAGGAACCGCAGCGCGGCGCCACCCTGGTCCTGCAGGTGGAAGCGCTGGAGGAAGGCGAGGGCTGGCACCTCACCGGCCCCGGCATCGAGCGCGAGCACCGGCTGCGCGTGACCGGTGCACCCGCGGGCTTCGTCGCGGCATGGGCCGCCAATCGCGCGGGCCTCCCCTGCGGCGTCGATGTCATCCTCTGTGCGGGGGATCGGCTCGCCGCCCTACCGCGCAGCGTCATGATCGCGGAGGGCTGAAGCATGTATGTCGCGGTCAAGGGCGGGGAACGCGCGATCAGCGCCGCCCATGCCTGGCTGGAGGAGACGCGGCGCGGCGACCCCGCCGTGCCCGAACTGACGATCGCGCAGATCGAGCAGCAGATGCCGCTCGCGGTTGACCGGGTGATGGCGGAGGGGTCCTGCCATGACCGCTTCCTCGCCGCGCTGGCGATCAAGCAGGCCAAGGGCGACCTGATCGAGGCCGCCTTCCTGCTGCGCGCCTACCGCACCACCCTGCCGCGCTTCGGCGCGAGCGAGCCGCTCGACACCACGCGCATGCGCCTGCGCCGGCGCATCAGCGCGACCTACAAGGATCTGCCCGGCGGGCAGGTGCTGGGGCCGACCTTCGACTACACGCACCGGCTGCTGGATTTCGCGCTGGCGGCGGAAGGCGAGGATCGCGCCGTCGCGCCGGAGATGCCCGCGCCGGCCGCCGAGGTGCCGCGCGTGACGGAGCTGCTGGCGCGCGAGGGGTTGATGCAGCGCGAGGCGTTGGCCGAGGAGGAGCCCGGCGACCTGACGCGCCAGCCCCTCGCCTTCCCCGCCGAGCGGCCGGTGCGGCTGCAGAACCTGGCGCGCGGGGATGAGGGCTTCCTGCTCGCCCTCGGCTATTCCACGCAGCGCGGCTACGGCAATGCGCACCCCTTCGTCGGCGAGATCCGCGTCGGGCATGTGACGGTGGAATTCACCCCGCCGGAACTCGGCTTCCCCATCGAGTTGGGCGAGATCGGCATCACCGAATGCCAGATGGTCAACCAGTTCAAGGGCAGCCGCACCGAGCCGGCGCAGTTCACCCGCGGCTACGGCCTGGTCTTCGGCCACGGGGAACGCCGCGCCATGGCGATGTCCCTGGTCGATCGCGGCCTGCGCGCGCGGGAGCTCGGGGAGGACATCACCGCCCCGGCGCAGGACGAGGAATTCGTGCTGTATCACTCCGACAACATCGAGGCGACCGGCTTCGTCGAGCACCTGAAGCTGCCGCACTACGTCGACTTCCAATCGGAGCTGGAGAACCTGCGCAGCATCCGCCGCACGGCGGAAGCGGCGCTGCCGGAGGCCGCGGAATGAGCACGCCCGATGACCGGAGCGCCGAGGGACGCGGACACCTGAACCGGTCGCGCCCGAACGAAGGCACGATGATGGAAGGCTACAACTTCGCCTACCTGGACGAGGCGACGAAGCGGATGATCCGCCGCGCCATCCTCAAGGCGGTCGCCATCCCCGGCCACCAGATCCCCTTCGGTGCGCGCGAGATGCCGCTGCCCTATGGCTGGGGCACCGGCGGCATCCAGGTGACGGCCTCGATCCTCGGGCCGGCCGACACGCTGAAGGTGATCGACCAGGGATCGGACGACACCACCAACGCCATCTCGATCCGCCGCTTCTTCCGCCGCGTCGCCGGCGTGGCGACGACCGAGCGCACGGCCGAGGCCAGCGTCATCCAGACGCGCCACCGCATCCCGGAACGGACGCTGCGGGAGGACCAGATCATGGTCTACCAGGTCCCCCAGCCGGAGCCGCTGTTCAAGCTGGAGCCCCGCCGCGCCGAGACGAAGCGGCTGCATGCGCTGGCCGACTACGGGCTGATGCATGTGCGGCTCTATGAGGACATCGCGCGGCTCGGCCACATCGCCAAGGCCTACGACTATCCGGTGATGGTGAACGGGCGCTACCTGATGTCGCCCTCCCCCATCCCGGCCTTCGACAATCCGAAGATGCACCGCATGGCGGCGCTGCAATTGTTCGGCGCGGGCCGGGAGAAGCGCATCTACGCCATCCCGCCCTATACCGAAGTCCGCAGCCTGGATTTCGAGGACCATCCCTTCCGCCCGATCCGCGCGCCGCATGCCTGCGCCTTCTGCGGCAGCACGGACACCTATCTGGACGAGGTGATCACCGACGACGCCGGCGGGCGGATGTTCGTCTGCTCCGACACCGATTTCTGCACCGAGCGCCAGGATGCCGCGGCGTCGAGGGAGGCCGCCGAATGACCACCCCCCTGCTCACCGCCGAGGGGCTGACGCTCCGCTTCGGGGCCATCCCCGCGCTGCTCGACGTCGCGATCGACGTCGCCGAGGGCGAGGTCGTCGCCATCGTCGGCGAGTCCGGCTCCGGCAAGACCACGCTGCTGCGCGTGCTGTCCGGCCTGATGTCGCCGGATGCCGGCACGGTGCGCTGGCTCGGCCAGGACGTGCACGCGATGGGCGAGGCGGCGCGCCGCCGCCTGATGCGCACCGAATGGGGCTTCGTGCACCAGAACCCGCGTGACGGGCTGCGGCTGAACGTCTCCGCCGGCGGCAATGTCGGAGAACGCCTGATGGCCGTCGGCGCCCGCCACTACGGGAACATCCGCACGGAGGCGCTGTCCTGGCTCGCCCGCGTCGAGGTGGATGCGGCGCGGATCGACGACCTGCCGCGCACCTTCTCGGGCGGCATGCAGCAGCGGCTGCAGATCGCCCGCACGCTGGTCACGCGCCCGCGCCTGGTATTCATGGACGAGCCGACCGGCGGGCTCGACGTCTCGGTGCAGGCGCGGCTGCTCGACCTGATCCGTTCCCTGTCGCGGGAACTCGGGCTGTCGGTGCTGATCGTGACGCATGACATCGCCGCCGCACGGCTGCTCGCCGACCGCATCCTGGTCATGCGGCGCGGGCGCGTGGTGGAACAGGGGCTGACCGACCGCGTGCTCGACGACCCGCAGCATCCCTATACGCAACTCCTCGTCTCCTCGGTGCTCGCCGCATGATCCCCGCGCTTCGGACCGAGGGCCTCGCCAAGGCCTTCACGCTGCACCTGCAGGGCGGCACGCGCATCCCGGTGCTCGGCGGCGTCGATCTCGCCGTGCAACGGGGCGAATGCGTGGCGCTCTGGGGCCCCTCGGGCGCCGGCAAGTCCACGCTGATGCGCTGCCTCTACGGCAACTACGGCGCGGGCACGGGCCGCATCCTCCTGCGCCATCGCGGGGAGGAGCTCGACCTCGCCACCGCCGATCCGCGCGCGGTGATCGAGGCGCGGCGGGAGACGCTCGGCTATGTCTCGCAGTTCCTGCGCGTCATTCCCCGCGTCGCCACGCGCGACATCGTCGCCGAGCCGATGATCGCCCGCGGCGTGCCGCGCGAGGAGGCGCTGGCGCGCGCCACCGCCCTGCTGCGCCGGCTGAACCTGCCCGACCGGCTGCACGGCCTGCCGCCCGCCACCTTCTCGGGCGGCGAGCAGCAGCGGGTGAACCTCGCCCGCGGCTTCGCCCCCGGCTACCCCGTGCTGCTGCTGGACGAACCCACTGCCAGCCTCGACGCCGCCAACCGCGCCATCGTGGTTGCCCTGATCAACGAAGCCAAGGCACAAGGCACCGCCATCGTCGGCATCTTCCACGATGCCGAGGTGCGCGAGGCGGTGGCCGACCGCCTTTTCGACGTGCTCCCCCAGCAGGACGCCGCATGACCGCCGAGACCATCCTGACCAATGCCCTCCTCGTCCTGCCTCAGGAGACGATCCACGGCACGCTGGTGATCCGCGACGGCCGCATCGCGGATGTGCAGACGGGCCGCAGCCATGTCGCCGCCGCTCGCGACCTGGACGGCGACCATCTGATCCCGGGTGTCGTGGACGTGCACACCGACAACCTCGAACGCCAGGTGCAGCCGCGGCAGAATGCGCGCTGGCCGTCGCGCTCGGCGATGATCGCGCATGATGCGCAATGCGCCGCCGCCGGCGTGACCACGGTGTTCGACGCGCTCTGCCTCGGCGACCTCGGCTTCGACCAGGGGCGCGGGCAGACCTTCCTCGACGGTGTCGCCGACCTCGATGCGCTCGCCGACACCGGCGTGCTGCGCTCCGAGCACTTCCTGCATCTGCGCTGCGAATTGCCGGCGCCCGACATGAAGCCGGCGATGGACCCGGTCGCCGATCATCCGCGCGTGCGCATGGTCAGCCTGATGGACCACTCCCCGGGCGTCGGCCAGTACCGCGACATCCCGCGCTACGTCGCCATGCGCCGCAAGCAGACGCAGATGACGGTGGAGCAGGTGGAGGACCGCATCGCCTTCCTGCTCGACCAGCGGGAACGCCTGCGTGAACCTCAGCGCGCCTGGCTGATGGATCGTATCCGCCATCGCGATCTGCCGCTCGCCTCCCATGACGACGAGACCGCGGAGGAGGTGCGGCGCAACCTGGCTGACGGCATCACCATCAGCGAGTTCCCGGTGACGATGGCGGCCGCCGAGGCGGCGCGCGACGCGAAGGTGGAGGTGATCGCCGGCGCGCCGAACATCGTCCGCGGCGGCAGCCATTCCGGCAATGTCTCGGCCGCCGAACTCGTGCGCGCCGGCGCGGCGGATGCCTTCGCCTCCGACTACGTGCCGGCCTCGATGATCGAGGCCGCCTGGCGCACGGTGGAGGAGACCGGCATCTCTCTGCCCGCCGCCGTCGCCATGATCACCGACCGCCCCGCCCGCATGGCGCGGATCGCCGATCGCGGGCGGCTGGCGCCCGGGCTGCGCGCGGACCTCGTGCAGGTGCGCCCGGTGCAGGGCATTCCGGTGGTGCGCCGGGTGTGGCGCGAGGGCAGCCGCGTCGCATGACGCCGCATCGCCTGGCCCTCTACTGGGCACCCGAGGAGGATGACCCGCTGCATGCGCGCGGCAGCGCCTGGCTCGGCCGCGATGCCGCGACCGGGCAGGCGCTGCCGCAGCCGCCGCTGCCGGGGATCGACATCGCCGAGGCGACCGCCGACCCGCGCGGCTACGGGCTGCACGCGACGCTGAAGCCGCCCTTCCGGCTGGCCAATGGCTACGGCGCGGCGCGCGGCGCCGTGGCGGCGCTGGCCGCGCGCCTCGCGCCCTTCGACATGCCGCCGCTCGCCGTGCATGACCTCGACGGCTTCCTGGCGCTGCGGGAGACGGAGCCCTGCCCGCCCCTCCATGCCCTCGCCGATGCCTGTGTCGAGGCGATCGATGCCCAC
This sequence comes from Neoroseomonas eburnea, assembly GCF_018129005.1. Taxonomy (GTDB): domain Bacteria; phylum Pseudomonadota; class Alphaproteobacteria; order Acetobacterales; family Acetobacteraceae; genus Neoroseomonas; species Neoroseomonas eburnea. The sequence goes on along the minus strand of NZ_JAAEDL010000013.1, from coordinate 36,403 downwards.
CGCGCGCCGCCGTCGGAGGATGAGATCGCCCGACGCCGCCCCGAGCGCCTGAGCGAGGCGCAGCGGGACCACCTGATGCGCTGGGGCTACCCCTACGTCTTCGGGGAATGGCGCTTCCACGTCACGCTGACACGCCGGCTGAAGCCGGAGGAGAAGGCGGCAATCCTCCCCGCGGTCACCGCGCATCTCGGCGAGACACCGGGCGTGCCACGGCGCGTCGCGGCCATCTCGATCTTCGTGCAGCCGGAGCCCGGCGCGCCCTTCACGATCGCCGAGCGTCTTCCGCTGCGCGGCTGAGCGTCTCGACGACGCGCGCCGCACCTTCCTCGGGCGTCGCGTCGTTCATCACCGTCGCGATGTCGAGGCCCGCGGGCAGCGCGGCTTCGCGTCGCAGCCTCGCGGCGATGTCGGCCGCGCTTTCCCGGCCACGCGCTGCCAGCCGCGCAGCCAACGCGCGGGCCGGCGCCGTTACCTGCAGCACGCGCAGCCGATAGCGCATCGCGGCCTCCGCCAGCACGCCGCGCGAGAGGTTCGCCACCACCACGCGCCGCTCCGCGAGGTCGTGCTCGATGTCGCGCGGAATGCCGTAGAGCAGCCCATGCGCGCGCCACCACAGGGCGAAGGCGCCGGCATCGCGCTCCGCCTCGAAGGCCGGGACGTCGAGCGCGCGATGCACCTCTCCGCCCGCTTCCGCCGGGCGCGTGATCGCGCGCGTGACGAAGCGGAAGCGCGGATCATCCGCGAGCCGCGCCCGCGCCAGCCCCATCAGCGTGTCCTTGCCCGCGCCCGAGGGCCCCACCACCGCCACCAGCATCCACCATCCCCGCACGCAGGATTGACGCGCTTCCTCTGCTGCGCGACGACGATCGGCGCAAGACCGAGGAACCGCCCACATGTCCGCCGTGTCGCCGGAAATGATCGGCTTCCCCGCCAAGGAACCGCCCCGCATGTTCACCACCCGCCCCGAGATCATCGGCACCTTCGGCGCCGTCGCCTCCACCCACTGGCTGGCGAGCCAGGTCGGCATGGCGGTGCTGGAACGCGGCGGGAACGCCTTCGACGCGGCGGCTGCCGCCGGCTTCACGCTCCAGATCGTCGAGCCGCACCTGAACGGTCCGGGGGGCGACTGCCCGATCATCCTGCACAGCGCACGGATCGGCACGCAGCAGGTCATCTGCGGCCAGGGGCCGGCGCCGGCGGGGCTGACGGTCGCGCATGTGAAGGACCATCTCGGCCTCGACATCATGCCCGGCACCGGGCTGCTGGCCACGCCCATCCCCGGCGCCTTCGATGCCTGGATGCTGATGCTGCGCGACCACGGCACCTGGGGCGTGCGCGACGTGCTGGCCTACGCCATCGGCTATGCCCGCCATGGCGCGCCGATGGTGCCGCGCGTGCGCGCGACGATCGAGAGCGTGCGGCCGCTGTTCGAATCCGAATGGCGGACCTCCGCCGCGCTGTGGCTGCGCGATGGCGGGCCGGAGCCGAACGGCCTCTATGCCAACCCGACTCTCGCCGACACCTATGAACGCGTGGTGCGCGAGGCCGAGGCCACCGGCGGCAGCCGCGAGAAGCAGGTCGATGCCGCCCGCGCCGCCTGGTACCGCGGCTTCGTCGCCGAGGCGATCGGCCGCTTCGCCGCGAGGACCGAAGCGATGGACACCTCCGGCCAGCGCCACCGCGGCGTGCTGACGGCCGACGACATGGCGCGCTGGTCCGCCGGGATCGAGGCACCGACGACGCTCGACTACCATGGCCATACCGTCCTGAAGTGCGGACCATGGAGCCAGGGCCCGGCGATGCTCCAGACCCTGGCGCTGATGGCCGGCTTCGACGTCGGCGCCATGGACCCGGTCGGCGCGGACTTCATCCATCATGTCATCGAGGCGCAGAAGCTCGCCTTCGCCGACCGCGAGGCCTTCTACGGCGACCCGGACTTCACCGACGTGCCGATGGCGACGCTGCTCTCGCCCGCCTACAACGACGCCCGCCGCGCGCTGATCACCGACCGCGCCTCGCTCGACTTCCGCCCCGGCAGCCCGGACGGCCGCGCGCCGCGCACGGACTACGCCGCCGCCATCCGCCGCGCGCAGGACCTCGCCGGGGCGATGGGGTCGGGCGAGCCGACCGTCTCCCGCCTCGGCGCCGCCGGCGGCGACACCTGCCATGTCGATGTCATCGACAAGGACGGCAACATGGTCAGCGCCACGCCCTCGGCCGGCTGGCTGCAATCCTCGCCGGCGATTCCGGAGCTCGGCTTCTGCCTCGGCTCGCGCTGCCAGATGTTCTGGCTGGATGAGACGCTGCCGAACGGCCTCAAGCCCGGCAAGCGGCCGCGCACCACGCTCTCGCCCTCGATGGTGCTGCGCGACGGCAAGCCCTGGATGTCCTTCGGCACGCCGGGCGGCGAGCAGCAGGACCAGTGGCAGCCCATCATGCTGATGCGCATGATCCACCACGGGCTGAACATCCAGCAGGCGATCGACCTGCCCTCCTTCCACTCGGAGCACTGGATCAGCAGCTTCTGGCCGCGCGGCGCCAAGCCCGGGAAGGTGGTGATCGAAGGCCGCTACGCGCCGGAGGTGCTGGCCGACCTCACCGCGCGCGGCCATGTCGCGGAAATGGGCGGCGAATGGTCCGAGGGGCGCCTGACGGGCGCGCGGCGCGAACCGGACGGCACCATCCGCGCCGGCGCCAATCCGCGCGGCATGCAGGGCTACGCGGTCGGACGCTGATGCGCGTCCTCGTCGCCCTCGTCCACTACTTCAAGGCGGAGGAAGGTTCGCGCCATTCCTCCACCGATGCGCATCGGCGCGACCAGCGCGCCGCCGCGCTGCGCGTGGCGATCGATTCCTGGCGCGGCACCTTCAGCGCGACGACGGCGCTCAACATCGAGACCAAGCGCTTCGAGCGCATCCGCGGTACGGTGGACGGGCTCGACATCGTCGTGCTGACCAATGGCACCGACCATCTGCTCGACGAGGAACACGCCAAGGCCCGCGGCGTGCGGCATGTCACCGTGCAGGTGGACAATCCGCGCCTGCTCGGCTTCGCCGCGCAGCGCCTGTTCGCGGACACGCGGAACACCTACGACCTGTTCTGCTTCTCCGAGGACGACCTGCGCGTCGCCGACCCCGGCTTCGTGGCCAAGATCGCCGCCTTCCAGGACGCCTTCGGCTGGCGCCGCCTGCTGATGCCGAACCGCTTCGAGTGGAACCCGAAAGGCCCGACGCTCAAGACCTGGATCGACGGCGACCTGCGCCCCGCTGCGACGGAGCGCTGGCGCAACCCGCTGCCGGACGAGGAGTTCCTGCGCCTCGGCCCCACCACCTTCCGCCGTGCGCTCAATCCCCACAGCGGCTTCCATGCCGTCACGGCGACGCAGCTCGCCTATTGGATGCGCCAGCCGCATTTCGGCGACGGGGATTGTGCCTTCATCTCGCCGCTGGAAAGTGCGGCGACGCTCGGCGTGATGAAGACCTTCCCGGTCTACAAGGCCTTCGGCCCGGATGCCGGCTTCCTCGAGATCGAGCACCTCGACACCCGCTTCTCCGGCATGAGCCTGCCGCGCGCCTGAGATTGCGTGGCGCGCCCCAGGGGCGGAGACTGGCGCGAAAGGGGAACGCGCCATGAAGATCATCGACGCCCAGGTGCATATCTGGGGCAGCGGCACGCCGAGCGGCGACCACCGCCAGATCTCCGTCTTCAGCGCCGAGCAGGCGCTCGCCGAGATGGACGCGGCCGGCGTGGACGCCGCCATCCTGCACCCGCCGGTCTCCTGGGACCCCGACGCCAACGCCATCTCCGAAGCCGCCGCGGCGCGGTATCCGGATCGCTTCGCCGTTCTCGGCCAGGTGCCGCTCGACACGCCGGAGGCGAGCCGGCCGCTGCTCGCGCGCTGGCGCGACCGCCCGGGCCAGTGCGGGATGCGCTACCCGCTGGTGCGCGCCGACCAGCGGAGCTGGCCCTTCGACGGCACGCTCGACTGGCTGTGGCCGGCGGCGGAGGAAGCCGGCCTGCCCGTTGCCACCATGGCCTGGCGCTTCCTGCCGGAATTCGCCCGCATCGCCGAACGCCACCCGCGCCTGCGCCTGATCATCGACCATTGCGGCCTGATCCGGCACGAGAAGGGCAAGGCGGCCTTCGCCAACATCGATGAGGTCACCGCCCTGGCGCGCCATCCGAACGTCGCGCTCAAGGCGACCGGGGCGCCGGCCTACTCGCTGGAGCCCTACCCCTTCCACGACATCCATGACGGGCTGCACCGCCTCTATGACGCCTTCGGGCCGGATCGCTTCTTCTGGGGCACCGACATCACGCGCATGCCGTGTTCCTGGACGCAGTGCATCACCCTGTTCACCGAGGAACTGCCCTGGCTGCAGGGCCCGCCGATGGAGCGCGTGATGGGCCGCGGCATCTGCGAGTGGATCGGCTGGCGGAAGCCGTTCGGCTGACGAAGCTCTCCGAGAGGGGCCTTGCCCCTCTCGGGCTCACCCCACCAAAGGCCGAAAGGCCTTTGGAAACCGATACCTGATACCAGCGGCACGAGTTCTTGACCCGTGCCGAGGCCGCGAATGTGGTCCGTCGAAGCCAGGCAAACCGGAGGTTTGCGCCCGGCGTCTGAGGGCTCGAAAAAGCCTCATGCCAACGGTCGCGAATAGCGGCCGCTGGTATGAGTCACCGCGGGTCCAGGGGACCGCAGTCCCCTGGTGGGGGAGTCTGAGGGGGCGACGCCGCCTCATCCTCGCCCGTCGTCACCTAGAACATCCCGATCGCCATGCCAGCGGCGAGCGTCGCGCCGAGTTCCTCGCACCGCGCGATTTCCTCCGCTGCGATGATCTTGGGCGCAAGGATCGCCTCCGGCGTCTGCGCATGGGTGCAGACGATCAGCGGTTCCGCCACCGCGCGCAGCCGCCAGCCGGTGGCGATGCGCGCCACCTGCCGCGCCGCGTTCGAACCGTCGCTGCCGGCGCAGATCATCAGCGCATAGGGCCGCCCCTCGATGCGCCCGAGCACCGGGTAGTAGGTCCGGTCGAAGAAGTCCTTCATCACCCCGGCGATGGCGGCGAGGTTCTCCGGCGTCGCGAAAAGGTAGCCCTCGGCCGACAGCACGTCCTCGGCCGAGGCATCGCGCGCCTCCAGCAGCCGCACCCGCACGCCCTCGCCCTCCGCCGCGCGCGCCGCCGCCGCGGCCATCTGCCGCGTGCCGCCCGTCATGGAATGGAAGACGACCAGCAGCGTCTTCGTCATCGCCCCGTCCGCGCCTAGGATTGCCGGACCAATGATGGGAGCGGGACGCATGGATGACGAGTCGGCGCACGAGGCCCTGCGCAGGACAGGACGGCAGGCGATGCGGGAGGTGCTGGGGGACGCCTACATGGCCCGCCGCGATGCCTCCACCACACCGCTGAACCAGGCGCTGCGGCACCTGTCGGAGGAATTCCCCTACGCCTCGCTGTGGACGCGCGGGACGCTGACGCGGCGGGAACGCAGCCTGGTCACGCTCGGCATCCTCTCCGCCCTCAACCAGCACCACGAGCTGCGCGGCCACCTGGTCGGCGCCATCAACAATGGCTGCACGCCGGAGGAGATCGCCGAGGTCCTCACCCATTCTTCAGCCTATGTCGGCTTCCCTTACGCGATCGCCGCGCTGCGCACGGCGGAGGACGTGCTGCGGGAGATCGGCGCCGTCTGAGGGCGGGCCCGCTTCGGCCATGGGCGTGATCCGGCTCGCCGCATGCCGGCGAGACCGGTGCCGGGCGCGTGAACCCGATCCGGGGGGGACGTTGAGCCCAGCCGGCGGTCTGGCCACCCCAGCGGCGGGGTGTCGTTCGACCCGGCAGCGTGATATTTTCTCGCCTCGGCGACACGCGCCGCCCAATATGCCGACCCCGGCGCGCGCGGCATGTCGCGTCGCCCCGCGGAACCGACGATGACCTTGAACGAGGACACCGACCCCACTCCCGGCCGCATCGAACGGGCGCCGGAGCGCGACACGGGCACCAGTTCGGAGCCGCCCCGGATCCTGGTCGTCGAGGATGACGACGCCATCGGCGAGGAACTCGCCGCCATCCTCCAGGCCTACGGCATGCAGGCGCTCCGGGTCGCGGACTGGGACTCGGCGATGCAGGCGATCGCCGCCGCGCCGGTGGACCTCGTCATCCTCGACCAGTGGCTCGGCAGGGTCGATGCGCTGACCGTCCTGCCGCAGATGCGCGCCGTCACCCCGGCGCACATCGTGATCCTGACCGGCAACAAGGCCGAGTCCGATCGCATCGTCGGGCTGGAGGTCGGCGCCGACGACTTCCTGCAGAAGCCGATCTCGGGGCGCGAGCTGGTGGCCCGCGTGCGGGCGCATCTGCGCCGCCAGGCCCCTGCCCGACCGGCCGCAGCCGAACCGCCCGCGCCGGCGCCCGCGACGACAGCCGAGCGGTGGCGCGTCGCGGAAGGGGCGCGCCGCGTCCTCGGCCCGGATGGCGAACCGCTGCCGCTGACCGGCACCGAATTCGACCTGCTGATGGCCCTGATGGAGACGCCTGGCGAACCCGTGGACCGCGCGGTCCTGTCGCAGCGCATCCTCAAGCGTCCCTACCGGCCGGAAGACCGCGCGATCGACAACCTGGTGCACAATATACGGCTCAAATTCGGCGGCGAGCGGGGGGCCTCCGTCATCACGACGGTCCGCAACAAGGGCTACGCCTTCACGGGATTCCCCGGCGCCGTCTGATCGGCGCCGCCGCCCTCCTCCGGCGCGGCCGGCAAGGTCAGGGTGAAGACGGCACCTTCCGTCCCGTTCTCGACCGCGATGCTGCCCCCCATGGAGGCCAGCAGCCCGTGGCAGACGGCGAGGCCGAGCCCTGTCCCCTTCTCGAGCTCCTTGGTCGTCACGAAGGGTTCGAAGATGCGCGGCATGACCTGCGCGGGAATGCCGCCGCCGGTGTCGGCGATGCGCAGCGTGACCCGCCCCGGCGGGCCGGCCGTGGCGGTGATGGCGATGGCGCGGCGGGCGTCGAAGGGCTGCTGGATGATTGCGTCCCGCGCATTGAGCAGCAGGTTGGTCAGCACCTGCTCCAGGCCGATGCGGTCCCCCAGCACGCGGAGCGGCGGGGTTCCGAGGTCGATCCCGATCTCGATCTCCTGGTCGCGCAGGCTGTGCCCGATCATGGCCAGCACGCCCTCCGCCACCTGGTCGAGGCCGACCGCGGATGGGGCCGCCCGGTCGTCGGCGCCGCGGGCGAAGCGGCGGAGATGCTCGATGATGTCGCCGGCGCGCTGCGCCTGGCCGATGATGCGCTCGAGCCGCCGATTGAGCTCCGGCGCGCCGAGCGACGCCGAGGCGAACTGCGCGTTCTCGGCGGCGAGGGAGATGGCCTGCAGCGGCTGCTTGAGCTCGTGCGCGAGGCCGGCCGCCATCTCGCCGAGCGAGGCGAGGCGCGCGCTGGTCAGGGCACGGCCGCGCGCCTCCCGTTCGGCGGTGACGTTGAGGATGTAGCCGACGATGTCGCCGCCGCCATCCGGCCGCAGCGCCAGCCGCCGGCAATGCGTGCGCATCCAGCGCCAACTGCCGTCCGGCTGGCGCAGCCGCCATTCCTGCTCCGCCGAGCCGCTGCGCAGGGATTCGCGCAGCAGCGCCTCGACGCGCGGATCCTCGGGATGGGTCTGCTCCGCCATGCCGTCCTCGCGCGGGAAGGCCTCGGGGGGCCAGCCGGTGACCGCCTCGATCGCGCCGCCGCGGTAGAGCAGCCGGGAGGTGCCGTCCGCGGCAACCTCCCGCAGGAAGAGCACGGCTGGCAGGCCGCCATGCAGCCGCTCCACCTGCTCGCGGCCGCGGCGCAGCGCCTCGGCCTGCCGCTGCACGTCCTTCAGCGCCTCCCGCCGGCCGGCCCAGGCAAGCGCCGCCAGGCCAAGGCCGAAGGCGAGGAAGCCGAGGGCGAGCCAGCCGATGACGCGCCAGGCGGCCTGCGCCTGCTCGCTCGCCGGACGTGCGACGACGACGGTCCAGCCAGGCGCGGTCATCGGCCGCTCCATGGCGTAGATGTTGTCCCGGCCCGACCAGCCGGGACCGATGATGATGCCGCGCTGCCGGCCGGCGATGGCCCCGCGGACCCAGTCGGGCGCCTCGGCGCCCGCGCGCTCCCCATTCGGATCCATGGTGTGGGCGACGATGCGCAGCCGGCCGTCGGCGATCGCGGCAAAGGTCCCGCCCGGAAGATCCTGGCGCGCCAGGATGCGTCGCATGAGTTCCGGACCGAAGGCGAGCCCGAGCGCCTGGCGGGGCGCATGCTCCCGGTCGACGGGCACGATCACGGCGATGATCGCGTGGGGCAGTTCGGCGACGGTGAAGAGGTCCGACACCGCCGGAAGGCCGCGCCCGAAGACGTCGGCCATCGGCTCCGCGAGGCTCGCGACGACATCGGCCGAGAGCGCGGCCGGCACCTCCCGATTCACCCGCGGCGCCGAGACCGCGAGCAGCCGGTGCTCGGGCGGGCCGCTGAGGACCGCGATCCAGCCTTCGAAATGCGCCGCCTGGCGCGCGGCACTGCGCTCGAAGGCCGCGATGTCGGCAGGGGGATCGAGATAGGAGGATTCCGAGATGGCGGTTGCGGTCAGCATCATCGCCGCGAACTGCGCGTCGACCGCCGCGGCGAGCGCCCGCGCGGTCTCGCGCAGGCGCGCCTCGTCGGCAGCCTGGTAGGAGCGCAGCGTCTCGAAGGTCATGACGCCCGAGAAGGCACCGAGAGGCAGCAGGGCGCCGATCGCGAGCATCACCATCCTGGCCCGCCACCAGGGCGAGCGCGGCGCGGCCCCATCCGGCCGGTCTGCCGTCACGCCCCGGTCACGCCGCGCGCCTGCGCGCGCCGCATCCCACCTTGGCGCGGCGCGCTGGGCATCGCGGGGCAGACCACGCGGGCGGCCCGAGGCGCGCTCAGTTTGATCATGCCGTCCTTCTCACGCGGAACGTCCTGGAGGTGAAGGTCGTTTTTTGTCGGGGCCGGCCAGCGATTCTTGCCGGGGCGGATCACCCGTGGGAGCGTCACCTCCGGCCCGAAGGGCTCGCCGGACGCCGCCGCGGCGTGTTCGGTGCCACTCCCCCCCCCCCGCCGGCAGGGACCATCAGCCGATGTGCCTCACCTTCGAGCCCGCGATGCAGGACACCGGGTCGACCTCCACGCACTCCGTCGTGCTGGTCGTCGACGACGAACCCATTGTCGCCAGCGAACTCGCCGCCGGCCTTCGCGACCTGGGACATGAGGCGAGCCACGCGGTTTCCGCCTTCGCGGCCATGCGGATCCTCGCGGCCAGGCCCGAGATCGGCGTCCTCGTCACCGACATCCGCATGCCCGGCACGGACGGCATCACCCTGGCACGGGCGGCGGCGGAGGCGCGCGGCGAGGCCGCGACGCTGGCCGTGGTGCTCATCACCGGCCACGCGACCCCGGAAGAGCTCGCCCTGGCCATGCCGGACGGCACGGCCGAACTCGTGCGCAAGCCCTTCCGCCTGCGCGACATCCAGGCCGCGATCGTCCGGGCGCAGCGGCGGGCCGCCGAGCGGCGCGGCATGGTGCACGCAGCCCAGGGCTGATGCCGTTCGCCTCGCCGGCAATCGGGTCATCGGCAGGGCAACCGGCGGAAGCGGGCAGGATTGGCGTAGCGGCTACGACTGAGGCGGCAGCCACGCACGAAAAGACGAATGCCACCGGTCGCGAACGGCGCCCGGTGGCATTCGTCCCTTCGTGCCCTCGCGCGCCGCCGCCACGCCAGCCCCGCCCGGCACGGCGCGGCCGCCGGAAGGCTGGCCGCTACGGCACCCCCGGCGCGCGAAGGCCGGGAAATGCGCATCGTGATGCGGTCGGGCCCGCCGCCGGCGTCACGCCGGAATGGAAGGCACCGGCTCGTCCGTCGCAGGCATCCGCTCCGTCGCGGCGGGCAGGGTGATGGTGAATTCCGCCCCGCCCCCGGCATTTCGGCAGGCGATGGTCCCGCCGAAGCTCGTGATGATGCCGTGGCAGATGGACAGGCCGATGCCCGTGCCTTCCCCCGGCGGCTTGGTGGTGAAGAAGGGGTCGAAGATGCGGCCCAGCAGCGCCGGCGGCACGCCGCCGCCATTGTCCCGCACGCAGAGCTCGACGCTGCCTTGCGCCACCTGGCGGGCGGCGATGCCGAGCCTGCGGCCCTCCCCGCCTGGCGGGAGTCGCATCAGGGAATCGCGCGCATTGATCAGGAGGTTCACGAGCACCTGCTCGAGCTGCACCTGGCGCCCGCGCACCTCGGGCAGATCCTCCGGCAGGTCCACCGTCACCTCGACCTCGGCCTCGCGCAACGCGGAGCGTACCAGCAGCAGGCCACCCCGCACCGCCGCCGCCGGATCGGCGGCACCGATCGGCGTGCCCTCGTCGCCGCGCGCGAAGATGCGCAGGTGGTCGATGATGTCGCGGGCACGCTCGGCCTCGCCGATGATGATCTCGTGCCGTGCCTCGACGCCCGGCCCGTTGCCGCGCCGGAAGGCGCGCTGCGCATTCTCCGCGGCGAGCAGCATGGCGGCGAGCGGCTGGTTCAGCTCATGCGCCATGCCCGCCGCCATCTCGCCGAGCGTGGCGAGCTTGGCCGCGGCCGCCGCCTTGGCCTCGACCTCTCGCGCCGCCGAGACGTCGGTCAGCGAGCCGACGATCTCGAGCGTGCCGTCGTAGCGGCGCCCCAGGGAGCGCGCGCGTTCCACCACCAGCAGCGTGCTGCCGTCCGGGCGCGCCATGCGGTATTCGCGCTCCGCCGCGCCGGCGTCGCGCAGGCGGGCGGCGAAAGCACCGGCGCTCGACCGCGCCTGCGCATCGGCGCGCTGTGCCCAGGCGGCGGGCGTCCAGCTCTCGGGGTCCCGCGGCCAGCCGGTGACATCCCCGACGCTCGGGCTGACATAGAGCAGCGACAGGGCGCCATCGGCACCGATCGCCCCGCGATAGACGACGAAGGGAAGGTTGGTCAGCGTCTCGTCGAGCTGCGCGAGCGTGATCCCGGCACGCCGGCGCGCCGCCCACAGCCCGGCCGCCACGCCGAGCGCCAGCAGCAGCAGCAGCAGCCCCGCCACCGCGAGCCGCAGCGTCGAGGCGGCATGCCCGGCAGCGGCGAGGATGCGGGCGGTTTCGACCGCGGAGACGGCGACGATGGAGGTGCCCTCGACGCGCCGGAAGGCGAGCAGCACCTCCTTGCCATCCAGGCTGCGGCCGTGCGCGCTGCCGGACCGGTCGCCGCGCAGCAGGGCGGCATGGACGCCGTCGGACTGGTTGGTCAGCCGCTGCCCGATGCGGGTCTCCGGATCCAGCGTGCGGGCCAGCACCGCGCCGTCCACGTCGCGGAACAGGGTGGTCAGCTCGCCGCGCGCCGAGGGCAGGGAACCCAGCGAAGCCAGCCCGCGGGACAGCGCGACCGGATCCAGGGACACCACACTGACGCCCAGGAAGCGGCCGTCGGTGTCGTAGATCGCCCGGCTCATCTGCACGCTCCAGCGCCCGGAGGTGCGCCCGACGAGTGGCGCGCTCACATGCAGCCCGCTCTCCTCGCCCATGGCGTGCACGCGGAAATGCTCGCGGTCGGCCAGGTCCACGGGCTGCCAGCCGTCGGTCGTCGAATAGGTGAGCAGCGCATCGGCGCCGATGGCCGCGACCTGAAGCACGAGGCCCGCCCTGGCGCGGGCGACCTCGGCGAGATGGCTTTCGATGGCCGTGACGGCGTCGCCGGGTTCCCCGCGCGCCACCAGCAACTCGCGAGTCCGTGCCAGGGCGTGAAGCCCCTCCACATGCGCGAGCGTACGCAGCAGGTATTGCTCGGCCGCGCGGACATCGGCCTCGGCGAAGGCGAGGCCCTCGGTGACGGCGAGCCGGCGCTGCCGGGCCACGTAGCTTTCCGTACCCAGCAACACGGTGCCGGCGATCGCCGCCCATGCCAGCAGGAATGCCAGCGCGAGTCGGGGCAGGAAGCGGGATTGGGCGCGGAAGGACAGCATGCAGAACCGGGGGGGAACAGCGGTCATCCTAGGGCCCGCGGCAGAGCCCGCCCAAGGCGGAATGCACGAGGCCCACCCCACCGGGGAAAGAGGCGCCCCGGGGCCGCGCCGGGTCCGGGGGGATGCCCTCCCCCCGAACCCGGCGGCGCTTCAGCGTGTGCGCGGGCCGGTGCGCCGCGGGGCCGGCGTGCGGCTCGCCTGGGCCGGCACCGGACCGGCCGTCCCGGCTGCCGCCTTCGTCGCCTGGGCGCGAAGCTCGGCGATGGTGGCGCGGTTGGTCACCTGCTCGGGGTTGGTGCGGACCTCGACGATCGCCGGCTTGCCCGACGCGAGCGCGCGCTGCACCGCCGGCACCAGCTCCTCCGTGCGTTCCACGATCTCGCCATGGCCGCCGAAGGCCTCGATGAACTTCGCGAAGTCGGGATTGGTCAGCGCGGTGCCGGACACCCGGGCCGGGTAGGCGCGCTCCTGGTACATCCGGATGGTGCCGTACATCTGGTTGTTGAAGACCAGGATCACCGGGTTCACCGAGTGGTGGAACGCCGTCGCGATCTCCTGCCCCGTCATCAGGAAGCCGCCGTCGCCCACGAAGGCGATCACGGCGCGGTCGGGATGGGTGATCTTGGCGCCGATCGCCGCCGGCACGGAGTAGCCCATGGCGCCGTTGGTCGGGCCGAGGAAGTCCTGCTTCTCGCCGAAATGCATGAAGCGGTTCGGCCAGGTGGCGAAATTGCCGGCGTCGGTGGTGAAGATCGTGTCCTCGGGCAGGACCTTCTCGAGTGCCTGCAGGGCGGTCGCGAGGTTCAGCGGCCCCTCGTAGTCCTGCGGCTCCGCCTGTGCGAGGCGTGCGGCGCGCAGTTCCTTCGTCCAGCCGCCCCAGGCCGGCGACTTCACCGCGCCCGCGGCCTTGGCCGCGGCGGCGAAGGCGTTCACCTCGGAGACGATGCCGAGGGCGGGCCGATAGACACGCCCGATCTCAGCCTGGTCCGGATAGACGTGCACGATCGGCGTCTCGCCGGCCATGTCGAAGAGCGTGTAGCCCTGGCTCACCGGCTCGCCGATGCGGGTGCCGATGGCGAGGATGAGGTCGCTCTCCTTCGCCTTGGCCACCAGCGAGGCATCGGCGCCGACCCCGAGATCGCCGACGTAGTTGGGCGAGGTGCCGTCGAACAGCCCCATGCGGCGGAAGGCGACGGAGACCGGCAGGTCATTGGCCAGCAGCCAGTCGCGGATATCGGCCTTGCCCTGCGCGGTCCAGCGGGACCCGCCGAGGATGGCGAGCGGCTTCCGCGCCTTGGCGAGCATCTCCATCAGCCGCGGCAGCGCATCCGGCGCCGGGTTCGGCGGCAGCACCTCGGCCGGGCCGATATCGGGCACGGCCGCGAGTCGCTTCTGCATCTCCTCGCTGATCGCCACCACCACCGGACCGGGCCGGCCGGAGGTCGCGACGTCGAAGGCATGGGCCATCAGTTCGGGGATGCGCTTCTCATCGTCGATCTGCGTCACCCACTTCGCCAGCGGGCCGAACATCTGGCGGTAGTCGACCTCCTGGAAGGTCTCGCGGTCGGTCTCCTCGACCGGGATCTGGCCGACCAGCAGCACCAGCGGCGTCGAGTCCTGGAAGGCGACATGCACGCCGATCGCCGCGTGGCAGGCGCCCGGGCCGCGGGTGACGATGGCGACACCCGGCCTGCCGGTCAGCTTGCCGTAGGCCTCGGCCATGTGGACGGCGCCGGCCTCGAAGCGGCAGGTCACGAGTTGCAGGCGATTGCGCACCGAATACAGGCCATCGAGCAGGTCCAGGTAGGATTCGCCCGGCACGCAGAAGGCGTGCGTCACGCCCTGTGCGACCAGCGCATCCGCCAGCAGCTTTCCCCCCGTACGCCCGGCAGGGGCGCCCCGTCGCTCGGTCATCCGGCCATCCTTCTCGTGGTCATGGCAGCAAGGGGCGGGAACCTATCCCGTCCCGCCGGCCGCGTCACTCCGCCGGCTGCGGCCCGTGTCCGTGGCCCTTGTCGGGGCCCGCGCCCTGCCGGGCTTCGAGCGCGGCGAGCTTCGCCGCGATCGCCCCGATCGGCCGGGTGTACGGCGCCAGCAGCAGGTACAGCGCCGGCACCGCGTAGAGCGTGACGAAGGTCGACAGCGTGATGCCGCCGACGATCACGACGCCGAGCGCGGAGCGGCTTTCCGCTCCCGCCCCGGTGGCGATGGCCAGCGGAACGGCACCCAGCACGGTGGCGATGGACGTCATCAGGATCGGCCGCAGGCGCACCACCGAGGCTTCCAGCACCGCCTCGCGCACGGTCATGCCGCGGTCGCGCAACTGGTTGGCGAACTCGACGACGAGGATGCCGTTCTTAGCCATCAGGCCGATCAGCAGGATCATGCCGATCTGGCTGAAGACGTTGAGCGACTGGCCCGTCCACCACAGCGCGAGCAGCCCGCCGGTCACCGCGAGCGGCGTCGAGAGCAGGATCACGAAGGGGTGGATGAAGCTCTCGAACTGCGCCGCCAGCACCAGGAAGACCACCAGCAGCGCCATGGCGAAGGTGACGTAGAGAGCACCCGAGGATTCGCGGAACTCGAGCGACTGCCCGCGATAGGCGATGCGTGCCTCGGCCGGCAGCACCTCCCGCGCGACACCATCGAGGAAGTCGAGAGCATCGCCCAGCGAGTAGCCCGGCGCGAGGGAGGCCGTGATGGTGATGGCGCGCACGCGGTCCTCGCGCGCGAGGGTCTGCGCCCGCGCGCGCTCGGACAGGGTGACGACGTTGGACAGCGGCACCAGTCCGCCCGAGGCCGTGCGCACGAAGACGTTCTGCAGGTCGTAGGGCGACAGGCGCAGATCGTCCGGCGCCTGGAGCAGCACCTTGTATTCCTGTCCGCCCACCACGTAGGTCGTCACCTCGCGCGAGCCCATCATCGTCTCGATGGTGCGGCCGACCGCGGCGATGGAGATGCCGAGGTCGGCGGCCTTGCGCCGGTCGATCTCGACGCGGACCTCGGGCTTCGTCTCCTTGAAGTTGTGGTCGAGGTTGAGCAGCCGCGGATTCTCCCGCGCGCGTTCGAGGAACCGGTCGCGCCACTGGATCAGCGTATCGTAGTCCGGCCCGCCGATGACGAACTGCACCGGCGGCTGGAAGCCGCGCTGGCCGAGCGAGGGCGGGTTCAGCGCGAAGCCGCGCACGCCGGGGACCGCAGCGATGGCCGGGAAGACCTCGGCGGCGATCTGCTGCTGCTTGCGCGTGCGCTGCGCCCACGGCGCCAGGCGGATGAAGATGTTCGCCACATTGCCGATGGCGGGCCGCTGGAAGCCGCCCACCGTCGCGAAGACCGCCGTGGCCTCGCCGCTCTCCACATAGCGCTGCAGCAGGCGCTCGATCTGCATCACGTGCTCGATGGTATAGGGGAAGGAGGCGCCCTCCGGCCCGGTCGTCGGAATGATGACGACGCCGCGGTCCTCGGTCGGTGCGAATTCCTTCGGCAAGGCGGTGTAGAGCACCACCGCGAAGGCCGAGAGCAGCGCGGAGGCGCCGAGCACCAGCAGCGGCGCCCGCAAGGCGCGGTCGAGCGTCCAGCGCAGCAGGTTGTTCATGCCGAGGAAGAAGGGCTCGGTCAGGCGCACCAGCCATGTCTCGCCCTGGTGCGGCTTGAGCAGCTTCGAGCACATCATCGGCGTCAGCGTCAGCGCGATGAGGCCCGAGAACAGCACCGAGGCCGCGAGCGCGAGGCCGAATTCGGTGAACAGCCGCCCGGTATTGCCGCCCATGAAGGACAGCGGCACGAAGACCGAGATCAGCACCAGCGTCGTCGCGACGACCGCGAAGGCGATCTCCCGCGCGCCGTAGAGGGAGGCGAGCAGCGGCTCCTCCCCCTCCTCGATCCGGCGGTGTATGTTCTCGAGCACGACGATGGCGTCGTCCACCACGAGCCCGATCGCCAGCACCAGGCCGAGCAGCGTCAGCACGTTCACCGAGAAGCCGAGCGCCGCCATGGCGATGAAGGAGGCGATGATGGAGACCGGGATGGCCACCGCCGGGATGATCGTCGCCCGCACGCTGCGCAGGAACAGGAAGATGACGCCGATCACCAGCAGCAGCGCGATCATCAGCGCGTGCTCGACCTCGTAGATGGACTGGCTGATGAACAGGCTCTCGTCATAGCCCGTCATCACGTCCACGCCCTCGGGCAGGGAGGGGCGGATCAGCTCCATCTCCGCCTTCACGCCGTTGGCGACGGACAGCGTGTTGGCGGTGGACTGGCGGAGGATGCCGAGGCCGATGGCCGGGCGACCATTGATGCGGTAGGCGCCGCGGGTGTCCTCCGCCGCGACCTCGATGCGCGCCACCTCGCCGAGCAGCACCTGGGCGCCGCCGGCCCCGCGCACCACCACCACCTCGCGGAACTGCTCGGGGCGGCTCATGCGCGTGTCGGTGCGCACGGTCAGCTCACGCGCCGTGCTCTCGATGCGCCCGCCGGGCAGCTCGACATTCTCGCGCCGGATCGCCTCCTCGATGTCCTGCACCGTCAGGTTGCGCGCCGCCATGGCCTGGCGGTCGAGCCAGATCCGCATGGCGAAGCGCCGCTCGCCCGAGATGATGACCTGCGCCACGCCCTCGACGATCGCCAGCCGGTCGACGATGCGCCGCCGCGCGATGTCGGTCAGGTCGAGTGGCGAAAGCCGGTCGGAGGCGAGCGCGATCCACAGGATCGGCCGGCTGTCGCCGTCCACCTTGGCGACGACGGGCGTGTCCGCCTGTTCCGGCATGCGCGCGAGCGCGCGCGCGACGCGGTCGCGCACGTCGTTCGCCGCCGAATCCACGTTGCGTGTCAGGCGGAATTCCAGCGTGATCTGGCTGCGCTCGTCGCGCGACTGGGAGGAGATGGTCTTGATCCCCTCGATGCCGGCGACGGCGCCTTCGAGGATCTCGGTGATCTGGCTGTCCACCACCGGGGCGGAGGCGCCCGTATAGGTGGTGGTGATCTGGATGATGGGCGGATCGATCGCCGGGTATTCGCGGATCGGCATGCGCAGCAGCGCGAAGAGGCCGAGCACGGTGAGCAGCAGGCTGATGACGGTCGCGAAGACCGGCCGCTTGATCGAGACGTCGGAAAGGACCATCGCCGCCCGCCCTCCCCGCTCAGCTCGTCGGCCGCGCGAGGGTCTCGACCACCCGCACGGGCAGGTCGTTGCGCAGGCGCTGCACGCCGCGGACCACCACCGGCTCGCCGGCGTTCAGCCCTTCCCTAACCTCGACCTCGCCCGGCAGGCGCAGGCCGAGCCTGACCTCCTGCCGGCGCGCGCGGCCGTCGCGCACGACGAAGACGTAGGCGCGGTCGCCGACCGGGTCGATCGCCTCCTCGGCAACCAGCAGCGCGCGCTCGCGTTCCTCCAGCACCAGTTCCACCGTGAGGAACAGGCCGGGGCGCAGCGCCTCGTCCGCATTGTCGAATTCGCTGATGACGCGCACCGATCGCGTCGCCGGATCGATGCGCGTGTCGATCACCGCGACCGTGCCCTGAAAGCGGCGCGCGCCGTAGGCGCTGCTGCGCGCGGTCACGCCGCTGCCGACGCGGATGCGCGCGAGATGCACCTCGGGCACAGAGAACTCGACGCGCACGCGGGAGGTGTCGTCCAGCGTGGTGATCGGGGTTCCGGGCTGGATCAGTGCGCCGGGGCTGACCTGGCGCAGGCCGACGCGGCCGGCGAAGGGGGCGGTCACGCGCAGCTCCTCGAGCCGGGCCTCCGCCTGGCGCACCCGTCCCTCCGCCTGGCGCGCGAGCGCCTCCAGCGTCTCGAGCCGCTGGGCGGCGATGGTGGCGCCCGGCTGGAGCTGGCGCGCGCGCACGAGCTGGTTGCGCGCGTCGTCGAGCAGGGCGCGCGCCTGGTCGAGCTCGGCCCGCAGAGCCGCGGCGTCGAGCTGCACCAGCGCCTCGCCGGCAGCGACGCGCTGGCCTTCGGCGAAGCGGATCTGCTCCACCATGCCGGCGACCTTGCTGGTGATGATGACGGCTTCCCGCGCGCGGACCGTGCCGACGCTCTCGACCTTCTCCACCACCGGGGCGACCCGGACCGCCTGGACGATCACGCCCACCGGCCCGCCGGCGGCGCCACCCCCGGCGGCACGCTGGGACCCCGACTTCACGCCCAGAAGTTCGAGCGGCGGTGGCAGCCCCACCCTGTCGCCATAGAGGTGCCAAGCCGCGCCGGCGCCGCCGAGCAATGCCAGCACCGCCACCTGGGTTATGGTCCGCATTCCGTGTCCGCCCCGCGTTCCCGTCTATGTGACGCCGCCGGCCGCAATCCACAAGACTCCGGACCGCGTCGCCTCACGCCGCCGGCACGCGGATGCAGCAGGCCATGCGGCCGCCGCCGGCGAAGCGGGGTTCGGGCACGGCCGCCGTGCAGGCGGGCTCGGCGAAGGCGCAGCGCGGCGCGAAGGCACAGCCGGCGGGCAGGCATTCGAGGCTCGGCGGCGCGCCCGGGATCGTCGTCAGCCGCTTGCCGCGCATGCCGGCATGCACCGTCGCACCGAGCAATCCCTGCGGGTAGGGATGCAGCGGACCAGCCATGAACGGCCCGATCGGCCCTTCCTCCACCACCCGGCCGGCATACATCACCGCGACCCGGTCGGCGATCTCGCCCGCCACGCCGAGGTCGTGCGTCACGAAGATGACGCCCATGCCGAGCTTTTCCTGCAACTCGCGCAGCAGCAGCAGCACCTGGATCTGCACCGTGGCGTCGAGCGCGGTGGTCGGCTCGTCCGCCAGCAGCAGCTTGGGTTTGCAGGCGAGCGCCACCGCAATCATGGCGCGCTGACGAAGGCCGCCGGACAACTCATGCGGGTAGGCCGCGAGACGACGCTTCGCGGAGGGGATGTGCACCAGTTCCAGCAATTCGAGCGCCCGCGCATCCGCCGCAGAACGCGACACGCCCTCATGCCGCTGCACCGCCTCGGCGATCTGGCGGCCGATGGTGAAGACCGGGTCGAGTGCGGTCATCGGCTCCTGGAAGATCATCGCCACGTCGCCGCCGCGGAAGGCCGAGAGCTGGCGCTCGTTCATCGCCTGCACGTCGCGGCCGGCGACTTCGATCGTCCCGCCGACCTTCGCCCGCTTCGGCAGCAGTCCCATCAGCGCGCGCAACGTCACCGACTTGCCGGAGCCGGATTCACCCAGCAGGCACAGCACCTCCCCCTGCGCCAGGTCGAGGTCGACGCCGTTCACCGCGTGGATGGTGGCGTCGCGGGAGACGAAGCGCACCGTCAGGTCGCGGGCGCGGACCAGCGGGGCGGGCGCGGCGGGCTTCAGGGCGGCGCTCATGCGGCGATCCTCGGCGCGGCGGAATGCCCGCTGCCCGGCATGGCGGCATGGCAGGCCGCTTCGTGCCCGGCGCTGAGGCCGGCGGCCACGGGCTCGCGCTCGGCGCAGACCGCCTCGGCCATGGTGCAGCGGGTGCGGAAGCGGCAGCCGGAGGGCGGATTCACCGGATTGGGCGGGTCGCCGGTCAGCGGCGGCTCGGTGCGCCGCATCGCCGGGTCCATCGAGGGGCGGGAGGCGAGCAGCGCGCGGGTGTAGGGATGCGCCGGACGCTCGTAGATCTCCTCGACCGGGCCGTGTTCGGCCACCTTGCCGAGATACATCACCAGCACGCGGTCGGAGATGTACTGCACCACGTTCAGGTCGTGGCTGATGAAGGCGTAGGTCAGCCCGAACTTGTCCTTGAGGTCGACCAGCAGGTTCAGCACCTGCGCCTCGACCGACTTGTCGAGCGCCGAGACCGGCTCGTCGAGGATCACCAGCCTCGGCTGCAGCGCGAGCGCGCGGGCGATGTTGATGCGCTGGCGCTGGCCGCCCGAGAGCTCATGCGGGTAGCGCCGGGCGAACTGGCCGGGCGCGAGGCCGACCGCGGCGAGCAGCTCATGCGAGCGCTCCCGCGCCTCGTAGGCGGAGACGCCGTGCACCTTGGGGGCGAAGGCGATGGTCTCCTCGATGGTCAGGCGCGGGTTCAGGGAGGCGTAGGAATCCTGGAACACCATCTGCACCTGGCGGCGGTAGTCGCGCAGCGGCATGCCGCCCGCCTGGTCGTTGCCGCCGACCGTCTCGCCGTCGAAGATCATCTCCCCGGCGTCGGGTTCCACCAGCCGCATCAGCAGCCGAGCGGTGGTGGATTTGCCGCAGCCGGATTCGCCCACGATGCCGAGCGTCTCGCCCTTCAGGATCGTCAGATCGACGCCGTCCACCGCGCGCACCTCGGCCACGCGGCGGCCGAGCAGCCCGCCATGGATCGGGAAGTGCTTCACGAGCCCCTTCACGGTGAGAAGCGGCTGGGCGGGGCCGCCGCGGTCCGGCGCCTGGGTGATGACGGTCATGCGATGACGCGAAGCAATCGCCGTGCCGCGCCCGGCGGGGGTGGCGACTCCGGGCGTGGCGGAAAGCTGCCCAAGTCTTGGGCGGGCCGCCCGCGCATGCGCCACGGCGCCGGGGGCGGACCACGGAGGCACTGCCTGTGCTATCGGAGACGGCACGATCCCTGAAAGGCGGCGATGCGCCGAATCCTGGCATGGCCGACCTCATCCGCCTGGTCCTCAGCCACCTGCCGATCATCCTCCTCGTCGCCGCCCTGCTGATCGCCGCGCTGCGGCGGGACGGGCAGCCGGCGGCGCGGCGCCTTCTCGACTGGCTGCTGCTGCTGGCGGTGGGGGTGGAAACGCTGTGGGCCGGGCTGTTCCACATCTTCGCCCCGCACGTCGCGGCGGCCTCGATCGGCTGGCAGGTCAGCCCGTTCCAGTTCGAGGTCGGCGTCGCGGATGCCGCCATCGGCGTGGTTGCCATCGCCGCCTTCCGGCGCAGCCTCGCGTTCAAGAGCGCGGTGGTCGCGTATATCAGCCTGTTCTACGCTGGTGTCGCGGCCGGGCATGTCATCCAGGCGGCGCAGGCCCATGACTTCGCGCCGAACAATTTCGGCCTGCTTCTGCTGATGACGATCGTGAAGGCCCTGGCGCTGCCCCTGCTTCTTTGGCGGGCCTGGACATGGGAAACTCGGCGCGCCTGAGGCGGTTCGCCGGCACAGAATTCAAGGACCTTCGGATGCGCGCGATCTTCGTGATGATCAAATGCGAAATGGGCCAGGCCTACCGGGTGGCCCGGGAAATGGCCGACGGCATCGAGGAATTGTCGGAGATGCACTCCATCTCCGGCCAGTACGACCTGCTCGGGAAGTTCTACCTGGAGCCGGACCGCGACATCGGCCTCTTCGTGGTGGAGAAGGTCCAGACCGTGCCGGGCGTGAAGGACACCTACACGCTGCAGACCTTCAACGCCTTCTCGGGCCAGCGGGGCTGAGGCGCCGCCGCGCCGTGGAACGCCGCATCCCCCTGCCCGGCACCCGCTGCTGCCTCCTCATCGCCGCCGCGTTGCTCGCCGGATGCGGGTCCGCCGCCGGCCCATCCGAGACGGCGCAGGACCGTCCGGTCTCGATCCGGGTCGGCGGGTCGCTCGCCGTCACCGGCGCGGCGGTTTCCCAGTCGCGGGGGCAAAGCGGCACGCCGCGCTGAACCTCCACCGCGCCGGGTACCGCCGCGATCGGCGAAGGTGACGCCCGGTTACGAAGCGCCTCGCCGCGGCCTTGTTTCGGCCGCGAGACCTCCCCGCCCGTGGTGTCTGCTTCCTCGCATGACGAAGCCTTCACCGCTGCGGAGGAGTCCCGCCATGCGAGCCATGCCGATCCTGGCCCTCGGGGCCGCGCTGCTCACCGCAGGCTGCTACGACGCCTATGGCCGGATGGACCCGACCCGCACCGCGCTGCTCGGCGCCGGCATCGGCGCGGCGGCGGGGCTCGGCGTCGCCGCCGCGTCCCAGCCGCGTTACGACTACGGTCCGCGCCACTACCATGCGCCGCCGCCGCGGGCCTATTACGGCCCGCCGCGGGGCTACTACCGGGGCTGGTAGGGCGGGATCAGTCCCAGCCCACGGCGCCCGGCATCTCCTTCACCGGCGGTGCCGCCTTCAGCGCCGCGAGATCCGGTGCCGGGCGGCTCAGTGCGGCGTCGCCCGCGAAGGCCTCCTCGATCGCCGCGGCGACGCGCAGCAGCAGCGCATCGCCGCCGCGCGGGCCGACCACCTGCAGGCCGAAGGGCATGCCGTTGCGGTCGAGGCCCATCGGGATCGACACCGCCGGGTGGCCGCACAGCGTCACATAGTAGGCCATCGCCAGCCAGTGGAAGTAGGTGCGCGTCGGCTGGCCGTCGATCTCCGCCGGATACAGTTCCTTCCACGGCCGCGGCGAGACAGTGATCGCCGGCGTGATCAGGATGTCGTGGCGGGCGAAGAAATGCTGCCAGGCGCGGTACATGCGCGTCTGCGCCGCCAGCGCCCGCGCCGAATCCTCGAGCGTGTAGCGCAGACCTTCCTCGACATTGGCGCGCACGTTCGGGCCGACATCCTGCGGGCGCGTCCGCACCTTCTCCAGATGCGAGGTCAGGAAGCCGGTGGCGCGCAGCACCTCGAAGGCCTCGTCGCCGCCGCGGCAATCGGGGCTCGCTTCGTCGGCCGAGCCGAACATCGGCGCGATGGCCCGCGCGCGGCCGGCGAAGATGTCGCG
Organism: Neoroseomonas eburnea; assembly: GCF_018129005.1. Taxonomy (GTDB): domain Bacteria; phylum Pseudomonadota; class Alphaproteobacteria; order Acetobacterales; family Acetobacteraceae; genus Neoroseomonas; species Neoroseomonas eburnea. The sequence goes on along the minus strand of NZ_JAAEDL010000013.1, from coordinate 13,805 downwards.
GATGTGCTTCTCGACCGGCGCCTGGCCGAAATCGGCGCTGACGGCGAGCCGCAGCGAGCCGAGGTCGATCGGCTTCACCGGGTAGTACATCTCCGGCACGCCCCGCCCCGCCGCGCCGTGCAGCGTGTAGGCCAGCGGATCGGCCGCATCGTCGGACGCCATGGCCGAGAGCATCAGCGCCGCATCCTGCACGCTGCGCGCCATCGGCCCGAGCACCGGCAGGCCCGACCAGCCATGCGCACGCTTCTCAGACGGCACCAGCCCCGGCGAGGGCCGGTAGCCGACGATGCCGTTGAACGCCGCCGGGTTGCGCAGCGACCCGCCCGTGTCCGAGCCGGAGCAGATCGGCGCCATGCCGCAGGCCAGCGCCACGCCCGAGCCGCCGGAGGAACCCGCCGCCGACTTCGTCGGATCGAAGGGATTGCCCGTCACGCCATAGACGGCGTTGCGCGTATTGGCCCCGGCGCCGAATTCCGGCGTGTTGGTCTTGCCGATGACGATCGCGCCCGCGCGGCGCAGGTTGGCGACCATGGTGCAGTCGGCCTCGGGCACGAAGTCGGCGAAGATCGGGCTGCCATAGGTGGTGCGCAGCCCCTTCGTCTCCTCGAGGTCCTTGATGCCCACCGGCAGGCCGTGCAGCGGGCCGAGCGTCTCGCCCCTCATCACCGCCTGTTCCGCGGCCTTGGCGGCGGCGCGCGCGGCGAGTTCGTCCATCGCCACCATGGCGTTGACGGCGTGGTTCACCTCGGAGACGCGCGTGAGGCAGGACTCCAGCAATTCGACCGGGGAAAGCGCCTTGCGCCCGATCAGGCGCCGCGCCTCGACCGCGGAGAGATCGCAGGCTTCCGTCATGGACCGATTTCCTTCACGTACATGTCGAGCGTGTGCTGGTCGAAACAGGCGAAGGTGACCTCCACCTCGCCATGGCGCGCAATTTCCTCCCGGACCGTCGCGACGGCAATCCGTGTCGCCTGGTCGAGCGGATAGCCGAAGATGCCGGTGGAGATGGCCGGGAAGGCGATGGAACGCCCGCCAGCCTCCCGCAACAGCCGCAGGGATTCGCGGTAGCAGGAGGCGAGCAGCGCCGCCTCCCCTGCCCCGCCGCCGTGCCAGACCGGGCCGACGGCGTGGATCACGTGCCTCGCCGGCAACGCGAAGCCCGGGGTGATGCGGGCCTCCCCGGTCGGGCACGGGGCGACGCGGTCGCAGGCCTCGGCCAGCTTCGCCGCGCCCGCCGCCCTGAAGATCGCGCCGCAGACGCCGCCGCCCTGCGCCAGGCGTTCATTCGCGGCATTCACGATCGCATCGACGGGCAGCGTCGTGATGTCGGCACGGATGGCATGGAGCGGCATGGTCGTGACCTCCCTGGCCACGCCGGGCGACAGGCCCGCCCGGCGTGCGGGGGCATCAATAGCCCATCGCGCAGCCGTCCTTGCGCGGATCGGACCCGCCCACAAGGCAACCATTCTTCCGGTCGATGAAGATCGCCTGGCCGCCGCCATGCGGCTTGTCGACCAGTTCGCAGACATGGCCGAGCCGGTTCAGCCGGTCCACCACCGAACCCGGGATGCCGCGTTCGATCTGCACCTTGCCGTCCTGCGGCATCAGGCGGGGCAGGTCGATCGCCTCCTGCACGTCGAGGCCGAACTCGAAATGGTTCGCCAGGAAAAGCGTCTGGCCGGTCGGCTGGAAGCGCCCGCCCATCACGCCATAGGGCATGATCGCCTGGCCGTCCTTCATCACCATGCCGGGAATGATGGTGTGCAGCGGCCGCTTGTAGGGCGCGATGCAGTTCGGATGGCCGTCCTGGATGCGGAAGCCGAAGCCGCGGTTCTGCAGCATGACGCCCGCCTTCTCGGCGAGGATGCCGGAGCCGAAGCCCTCGAACAGCGAGTTGATGAAGGAGCAGGCGTTGCCGTCCTTGTCGACGACGGAGAGGTAGACCGTGTCCTTGTGCTTGGCGAAGTCGCTCTCGCCCGCCGGCGGCAGCTCGGGCATCGCCGCGTCGTCGCGAATGAGGCCCGCCAGCCGCCCGAGATACTCGTCCGAGGTCAGCTTCGCGACCGGCACCTCCACCATCGACGGATCGGCGAGGAAGGCATCGCGGTCGCGATAGACCAGCCGCGCGGCCTCGATGTGGCGGTGCAGGCGCTCGGCCGAGAGCGGCCCCTGCTCCGGCGTCGGCAGCTTGCCGAGGATGCCGAGGATCTGCAGCACGTGCATCCCCGAACCGTTCGGCGGGCACTGGAACACCTCGACGTCGCGCCACTTGATGGAAATGGGCTCGACGAACTCGGCCACATCGGCGCCGCGGGCGAAGTCCTCCTCGGTGTGCAGGCCGCCGGCGGCGCGCAGCGTCGCGACCATGTCGGCGGCGACCTCGCCCTCGTAGAAGGCCTTCTTGCCGCGGGCTGCGATCGCGCGGAGCGTCCGTGCCAGTTCCGGCTGGGTGAAGCGGCTGCCCAGCGCCGGCGCCTCCCCGTCCCTCAGGAAGCGCCGCGCCGAGGCCGGGTGCTTGGACAGCTTGCCCACCGAGCCCTGCCAGTCACCGGCCACGCGCGGGGAAACGGCGAAGCCTTCCTCGGCATAGCCGATGGCGGCCTGCAGGATGCGGTCAAGGCCGAGCTTGCCATGCGTCCGGTTCAGCAATTCCCAGGCGCTGATGGCGCCGGGGATGGTCACCGAATGGGCCGAGGTATTGACCATCGCGGTCAGCCCGGCGGCGCGCAGCGCCTCCGGCGTCGCCGCCCCTGGCGCGCGGCCCGACCCGTTGATGGCGATGACCTTGGACGAGCCCGCCGGGACATAGAGGCAGAAGCAGTCGCCGCCGATGCCGGTGGACTGCGGCTCGATCACGCACTGTACCGCGCAGGCCGCGATGGCGGCATCGAGCGCATTGCCCCCCGCGCGCAGGATGTCGAGGGCGGCCAGCGTCGCCTGCGGCATCGAGGTCGCGGCCATGCCGTTGGTGCCATAGGCGGCGCTGCGGCCGGGCAAGTGGAAATCGCGCATCGCGGGTCCGTTTCCAGAGGTGTTGGCCCCCTCCATGCAACGCCCGCGCCCCGCAGGAAAGCCCCTCGGCCATGTCGAAGGGTGTTCCCAGGCCCCCGCGACCTGCTCTAGACGCTGCCCATGGACACCCCGGCCACCATCGAGGACTTCCTCCGCCTGGACATCCGCGTCGGCACGATCGTGGACGCCCAGCCCTTCCCGGAGGCCCGCAAGCCCTCCTTCCGCCTCTGGGTGGATTTCGGCGGGGCGCTGGGGGTGAAGCGCTCCGCGGCGCAGGTCACCGCGCACTACGCGCCGGACCGCCTGATCGGCCGGCAGGTGATGGCGGTGGTGAATTTCCCGCCGCGGCGCATCGCCGGCTTCGACAGCGAGGTGCTGACCCTCGGCGTGCCGGACGAGAACGGCGAGGTGGTGCTGCTCAGGCCCGACATGCGGGTGCCCGATGGGGGAAAGATGTACTGATGGCGGAGCGCTACTACACGGTCACCTGGGACCAGCTTCACCGCGACAGCAAGGCGCTCGCCTGGCGGCTGCTGGAGAAGGGCCCCTGGGCCGGGATCGTCGCCATCACCCGAGGCGGCCTGATCCCGGCGGCGATCATCGCCCGCGAGCTCGACTGCCGGCTGATCGAGAGCGTCTCCATCCTCACCTATGACGAGGAGGCGCGCGGCGAGCCGCGCGTCGCCAAGCCGCCCGCCGCGGCCGGCGACGGCACCGGCTGGCTGATCGTGGACGACCTGGTGGACACCGGCACCACCGCCCGCGTCATCCGCGCCCTGCTGCCCCGGGCGCATTTCGCCACCGTCTACGCCAAGCCCGCCGGCAAGCCGGTGGTGGACACCTTCATCACCGAGGTGTCCCAGGACACCTGGATCCTGTTCCCCTGGGACACCGAGCCGCAATTCATCGCGCCGATCGCCAAGACCGCCGCGAAGTGACGGCTCACGCCACGGCTTCCTCGCGGCTCGCCAGCACCTTGTCGACGCGGCGGCCATCCATGTCGACGACCTCGAAGCGCCAGCCGGCCCAGACGATGCGGTCGCCTTCCTTCGGCACCCGCTTGAGCAGCGCCAGCATCAGCCCCGCCACCGTGTGGTAGGTGCCGGCGCCCGGCAGTTCCGGCAGTTCCAGGCGCGCGCGCAGCTCATCCGACGGCATGGACCCGTCCAGCAGCAGCGAGCCGTCGGCCCGTTCCACCGCCACGCCGTCGGCAGCCGGCTCGGGCGGGCCGAGATCCCCGACGATCGCCTCCAGCAGGTCGGAGGCGGTGACGACGCCCTCGAAGGACCCGTACTCGTCCATCACCAGCGCCATGCCGAGCCGGTCGCCGCGCAGCCGCTCCAGCGCATCCAGCGCGGTCAGGGTGTCCGGCAGCACCAGGGGCTGGCGCAGCGCGGCGGCGATCGACATCGGCCCGCCTTCCAGCATCTGGTCGAGCAGGTCCTTGGCCGCCACCACGCCGACCACGTTGTCCACCCGGCCATCGGCGACGACGAAGCGGGTCACGGTGCTGGCGCGCAGCCGGGCGGCGATGTCCGCCGGCGTGTCGGAGCGGTCGAGCCAGGCAAGGTCGTTTCTCGGCGTCATCAGCGCGCGCACCGGCTTGTCCGCCAGGCGGAGCACGCGCTCGATCATGTGGCGCTCCTCGGTCTCCAGCGCGCCGGCCTGGGCGCCCTCGGCGACCACGGCCTTGACCTCCTCCTCCGTCACCGACTGCTCCCCGGGCACGGCCGGGCCGAACAAGCGCAGGACGAAGGCCGAGGACTTGCCGAGCACCCAGACGACGGGCGCGGAGACCCGCGCCAGCGAGGCGAGCGGGCGGGAAACCACCACGGCCACCCGTTCCGGGTTGCGCAAGGCGACCTGCTTCGGGACCAGCTCGCCGAGGATCAGGCTCAGATAGGTGATCACGATGACCACCAGCGCGAAGCTCGCCTCGCCCCCATAGGGCGCGATGCCCGGGATGGCGTCGAGCGCCGCGCCGAGGGTCCCCGACAGTCGCGCGCCGCCGAAGGCGCCGGCGACGATGCCGACCAGGGTGATGCCGACCTGCACGGTGGGCAGGAAGCGCTGCGGGTCGTCGGCCAGGGCGAGCGCCGCGGCGGCCCCCAGGCTGCCGCGGCGTTCCAGGGCGATCAGGCGCGACCGCCGCGAGGAGACGATGGCGAGTTCGCTCATGGCGAAAGCGCCGTTCAACAGCACGAGCAGCAGAATGACGCCGATCTCGAGGATCAGGCCCATGGGGTAGCACCTCCGACCTGCCTCATAGAGGATCGGGCGGAGGCTTGGAATTCTCGCTGCCGCGTGTGGCGGCACCGCGGCCTTCGCGGTCGGGCGTGAGAAGCGCCACCAGGGATTGTGGTCATCGAGCCTCGCGCGCCACAAGATGGCCTTGACGCTCTCTTCCAGGCTGGGATCTTTTTACTGCAGTATATTGATATTATGCTAATTTTGGGCTGGAGCCTCGGTCGGGCCGCGATCTCGGCCATTCGCGTTTTTTCGCGACAATTGGACAAAACCGAGACTTTTTTCTCGCCTCACCGGGGAAGATTCCCTAAGAAGTGGTTAACGCGTTCCGCTGAGGCCACATGTCCGCAGTCGATCCCAGCCACGAACCCGCAACCTCGGCGAGCATCGCCAGCTTCCCGCTGCGCCCCGAGGATCGTCTCCGCCTGGCGCTGCGACGCCTGGATGAGGCCATAGGCGAGCAGGCCACCGCCACCGCCGGCCTGCGCCAGGCCATCGGCGACCTTTCCCGCACGATGTCACGCCTCGGGGACAGCGTCGTCGGCTATCGCGGCGCCCTCGACAGCACCGCCGCCGAAATCGAGCGCGCCCTCGCCGCCGCCCGCACCCTGCAAGCCACCGCCGACCGCATGGCGGTCTGATAGCGGCCAGGCTTTCGGCCGGGCGCGCATCGGGACCGTTGCCGCCTGCACCGCGCCCGCGCGCGCCGCCCGATCGACACGCCGGAACCGGAACGGATCGCGCGCGACCCGGCCTCCGCCCTTGCCTCCCGCGCCCCGTGCCCCGAGCATGGCGCCGCCAGGACCGAGGCCGCCATGCACACGCTGATTCCCCGCCTGAGGGAGGCCCGCATCATCCCGGTGGTGCGCGCCTCCTCCGCAGCCCGCGCCGCCACCGCCGTCGCCTGGCTGCAGGAAGCCGGGCTGCGTGTCTTCGAAATCACCATGACGGTCCCGGAGGCGCCGGCGCTGATCCGCGCCCTGGCCTCCGAGCCCGAACTCCTCGTCGGTGCAGGCACGGTGCCCGATGCCCGGACGGCCGAAGCCTGCCTCGAGGCCGGGGCGCGCTTCATCGTCGCGCCCTGGGTGGACCCCGCCCTCTCCGCCACGGTGCAGGAGGCCGGCGCCTGCCTGATGCTCGGCGCGATGACGCCGACCGAGGTGCGCGCCGCCCTCGCGGCGGGCGCCGACGTGGTGAAGATCTTCCCTGCCGCTTCGGCTGGGGGGCCGGCGCATATCAAGGCGCTGCGCGCGGTCTTCCCCGATGTCGCCTTCTGCCCGACCGGCGGCGTGGATGCCCGCAACACCCCCGACTACTTGGCGGCCGGCGCCGCCTTCGTCGGCATCGGCGGCAAGCTGGTGGACGAGGCCCTGGTCGCCGCCGGGGACCGTGCGGCGGTGCAGAAGGCGGCCGAGGAAGCGCTCGGCATCATGAGGGCCTGACATGCCGGACCTCCTCTGCATGGGCGAACCCATGCTGGAATTCAACCAGCAGCCGGCCGGGCCGGATGGCAGGCGGCTGTATCTCGAAGGCCATGGCGGGGACACCTCCAACGCCGCCATCGCCGCGGCACGGTCGGGCGCCTCGGTCGGCTACGTCACCGCGATCGGGCACGACACGCCGGGTGAGAGCTTCATGGCGCTTTGGGCAAGGGAGGGAGTGGACACCACGACCGTCATCCGCCGCACCGAGGCACCGACCGGCATCTACTTCGTCAGCCACGACGCCGCCGGCCACCACTTCACCTTCTACCGGACCGGCAGCGCCGCCGCGCGCTACCGGCCGGAGGAGGTGCCGGAGGCGGCGATCCGCGCCGCGCGCATCCTGCACCTCTCGGGCATCAGCCAGGCGATCTCGGACAGCGCCTGCGACGCCGCCTTCCGCGCCATCGAGCTGGCGCGCGAGGCGGGGGTGAAGGTTTCCTACGACACCAACCTGCGGCTGCGCCTGTGGCCGGCGGCACGGGCGGCGGCGGTGATCCACGCCACCATCGGCATGGCCGATATCGCCCTGCCTTCGCTCGACGACGCAACCGCGCTGACCGGGCTGACCAATGCCGATGCCGTGGCGGATTGCTACCTGCGCCTCTGCCCGCTGGTGCTGGTGAAATGCGGCGCGGCCGGCTGCCTGGTGGCGACGCGAGCGGGCCGCACGCGCATCCCGGCGCACCGCGTCGCGGCGGTGGACGCGACCGGCGCGGGGGACACCTTTGCCGGCGCCTTCCTCGCGCGCAGCCTGGCGGGCGACCCGCCGGAGGAAGCAGCGCGCTACGCCAATGCCGCCGCCGCGCTGTCCACCACCGGCTACGGCGCGGTCGCGCCCATCCCGCGCGAGGCCGAGGTCAGAGCGCTGCTGCGCGCACCGGCATCGCCGTGACGACGTCGCGGACGGTCGCGTCGTAGACGCGATGGACGGCGGCTTCGAGGCCGCGGCGGATGACGTATTCGCGCACCAGCCCGCCGCCGATCGCGCCCGCGATCCCGCCGGTCAGGGCCTGGATGGCCTGCGAGAAATACACCGCGTAGGCGGCGTCGACCACGAGCCCGCCGGCGAAGCTGACGAACTGCTCGCCGACCCAGCGATCGAAGCCCGGGCCGCGCTCGGCCACCGCCGGCAGGTAGCGCGCGGTCATCGCCACCTCCAGCACGGCCTTGCCGTCGACATGCACGGGCGAGACGCGGGCCAGCAGCCACTCGCCCCAGTCCACCGTGCCGTCGCGGTTGCCGTCCTGGTCCTCGTAGAAGGCGACGACCACCGCGGCCTCGCCGTCGATGAAGCCGACCGCCCCGATCGCGCGTCCGGCCGGGCCGGGCACCAGCACCCACTCGATCCTGTCCATCATCCGCTCCCCGCCGCGCATCGTCGCCGGCATGCGGATGGGCGCATCGCCGATTCCGATCGCGCGGGCCTTGCGCCATCGCAATCGGTTCGACGCAGCACCTGCGGATCAGGCCGGCGCCGCGTCCACCACCTGCAGGGAGGCCGTGACCTCCCCGTTCCAATGCTCGGCCCGCAGATGCCCGCAGAGATGCAGCGGCAGCCGGTCCGCGGCCAGCAGCGCCTGCGCGAGCGGGCCGTCCTTGGCGCGGAAGCAGATGGTCTTGAGCCGCCCGCCGCCCTCGCCTTCGACGATGGCGCGCACCGTCGCGCCCTCCTTGCCGACGCGGTCGGCCTTGACCACGCGGGCGCGCTGGATGGCGAAGATCGGTTCCTCATTGCCGGGACCGAAGGGGGCGAGGCGCGCCACCTCCTTCGCCAGTTCCGCCTGGGCGGCGATGACGTTGAGCGTGCCTTCCACCAGCAGGTCGGCCGCGGCGGGCAGCAGGGCGGCGTGGCGCAGCCGGTCCTCGAGGAAGGCATGCACCTCCTCATGCCGGCCGGCGCGGAAGGAGAAGCCGGCCGCCATGGCGTGGCCGCCGCCGGTCTCGAGCAGCCCCGACTGGCGCGCCGCGATCACCGCCGCGCCGAGATCGACCCCCGGCACGGAGCGCCCGGACCCCTTGGCGAGGCCGTCCGCCAACCCGGCGACGCAGGTCGGGCGGTTGAACCTCTCCTTCATGCGGCCGGCGACGATGCCGACGACACCCGGGTGCCAGCCCTCTCCCACCAGCAGCAGCACCGCGCGGCCGGCGGCGGCCTGGGCCTCGGCCATGGCGTGGGCGGCGGCGAGGACCTCGCCCTCCACCTCCTGCCGGCGGCGGTTCACCGCATCGAGCTTCTCGGCGATGGCGCGCGCCTCGACCGGATCCTCGCAGAGCAGCAGCCGGAGGCCGAGATCCGGCTCCCCGATGCGCCCCGAGGCGTTGATCCGCGGCCCCAGCAGGAAGCCGAGCGTATGCGCCGTGGGCGCATCGCGCGCCGCGGTGACGTCGAGCAGCGCGGCGACCCCCGCCCTGCCCCGCCGGCCCATCACCTTCAACCCCTGCGCCACCAGGGCTCGGTTGAAGCCGGTGAGCGGCATCACGTCGCAGACGGTCGCCAGCGCCACCAGGTCGAGCAGGCCGAGCAGGTCGGGCTCCGGCCGGCGCCCGAACCAGCCCGCCTTGCGCAGCACGCGCACCGTCGCCGCCGCCGCCAGGAAGGCGACCGCCGCGGCGCAGACATCGTGCAGGCCGGAGCCGCAATCGAGCCGGTTCGGGTTCACCGCCGCGAGGATGCGCGGCAACGGCCCCTCCGCCTTGTGATGGTCGAGCACCACGACGTCGGCATGGCCCTCGGCGGCGGCGAGCGCCTCCACCGCGGCGATGCCGCAATCCACGCAGACGATCAGCGAGGCGCCGCGCTCGCACAGCGCCGCGATGGCGGGTGCGTTGGGGCCGTAGCCTTCCTTCAGCCGGTCAGGCACATAGGGTGTCACCTCGCAGCCGAGGTCGCGCAGGAAGCGCGACATCAGGGCGCCGGAACAGGCGCCGTCCACGTCATAGTCGCCGAAGACCGCGACATGCTCGCCGCTGCGCACCGCCGCAGCCAGCCGGTCGGCCGCCGCGTCCATGTCCGTCAGCGCCGAGGGGTCCGGCATCAGCGCGCGGAGCGTCGGCTCCAGGTACTGGGCGGCGTGGTCGAGCCCGATGCCGCGCGCGGCGAGCAGCCGGCCCACCATCTCCGGCAGGCCGAGGCGCTGGGCGATGCCGAGCCCGGTGCGCGGATCGGCCGGCCGCCACATCCAGCGGCGGCCGGTGACGCTCCGCGCGACGCCAAGGACCGGGGCGTCAGCCCCTGCGCCGTCCATCAGGCGACGAAGGCGGAAGGCTTGCGCGCGAAATTGTGGTGGCCCTCCACATAGCGGACGGTGCCGGACTTCGAGCGCATGACGATCGAATGCGTGTAGGCCCCGCCGGCGAAGCGCCGCACGCCGCGCAGCATGGCGCCGGAGGTCACGCCGGTCGCGGCGAACATCACGTCGCCCCGGGCCATGTCCTCGACGCCGTAGATGCGGTTCGGGTCGGTCACGCCCATCGTGGCGGCGCGGGCGATCTGCTCCTCGTTCTCGAACATCAGCCGGCCCTGCATCTGGCCGCCGATGCAGCGCAGCGCGGCCGCCGCCAGCACGCCTTCCGGCGCGCCGCCCGAACCCATGTAGATATCGATGCCGGCATCGCGCTGGCTGACATTGATCACGCCCGCCACGTCGCCGTCGCCGATCAGGCTGATGCGCGCGCCGACGGCGCGACAAGCCTTGATCATGTCCTTGTGGCGGTCGCGATCGAGGGTGCAGACCATCAGGTCGCTGATGTCGCACTTCTTGGCGCGGGCGAGCTCGCGCAGGTTCTCCTCCGGCGATGCGTCGAGGTTGACCACGCCGTCCGGCAGGCCGGGGCCGACCGCGATCTTGTCCATGTAGATGTCGGGGGCGTGCAGGAAGCCGCCCTTTTCCGCCAGCGCCACCGTCGCGATGGCATTCGGCCCGCCCTTGGCGGTGATCGAGGTGCCTTCGAGCGGATCGACGGCGATATCGACCTCGGGCCCGCCGCCGGTGCGTGCATAGAGGCCAACCCTCTCGCCGATGTAGAGCATCGGCGCCTCGTCCATCTCGCCTTCGCCGATGACGACGGTGCCGGTGATGGCGACGGTGTCGAAGGCCTTGCGCATCGCCTCGACCGCCGCGCCGTCGGCGGCGTTCTTGTCGCCCCGGCCGATCCAGCGGGAGGCGGCAAGCGCTGCGGCCTCGGTGACGCGCACCAGTTCCAGGGCCAGGTTGCGATCGACGACCATCCCGGGCGGGGCTGCGGTCTCGGGCATGGGGGCTTCCTCCAGCGAATCCTGACCAGTCTATACCAGCGCCTGGATTCGCGCGCCCAGGGGGTGATGCCCCCTGCCCGCCCGGATGCTACAGCGCCTCGATCCGGATCAGCCCCGGCTTCTCCACCACGGCATCGAGTGCGGCGATGCGCGCCAGTGCGGCCCGCACCGAGGCCTCGCTCGTCTCATGCGTGGTGAGCACCACCGGCACCGCCTCGCCCGGCGCGCGGCCGCGCTGGAGCATGGATTCGAGGCTGATCGCGTGGTCGCGCAGCACGCCCGTCACATCGGCGATCACGCCCGGCCGGTCGACCACCATCAGGCGCAGGTAGTAGGCGCCGGTGTGCCGGTCCATCGGCAGCGAAGGCTCGGGCTTCAGCGCGCTGGTCGCCGCCCCCCAGACCGGGGTGAAGCGCCCGCGCGCGATGTCCACCAGGTCCGCCACCACGGCCGAGGCGGTCGGCCCCGCCCCGGCGCCGCGCCCTTCCATCATCACCCGGCCGACGAAGTCGCCTTCCGCCACCACCGCGTTGAACACGCCATCGACGCGGGCGATCGGCGCGCCGGCGGGCACCATGCAGGGGTGCACGCGGGTCGAGATGCCGCCTTCCTCCCGCTTGGCGATGCCGAGCAGCTTGATCCGGTAGCCGAGTTCCTCCGCCAGCGCGATGTCGAGCGCGCTGACGTCGCGGATGCCCTCGACATGCACGGCGGAGAAATCCACCGGCCGCCCGAAGGCGAGCGCCGCCAGGATCGCGAGCTTGTGCGCCGCGTCGATGCCGTCGATGTCGAAGGAGGGATCGGCCTCGGCGTAGCCGAGCCTCTGCGCCTCGTGCAGCACCTCGGCGAATTCCCGCCGCTCCGTGCGCATCGTGGTCAGGATGTAGTTGCAGGTGCCGTTCAGGATGCCGGCGACGCGCTGGATGCGGTTGGCGGCAAGGCCCTCGCGCACCGCCTTGATCGCCGGGATGCCGCCGGCGACCGCGGCCTCGAAGGCGAGTGCGACGCCCCGGGCCTCCGATGCCTCGGCGAGTGCCGCGCCATGCACGGCGAGCAGCGCCTTGTTGGCGGTGACCACGTGCTTGCCGGCGGCGATGGCGGCTTCGACCAGCGCCTTGGCGGCACCGTCGGAGCCACCGATGCATTCCACCACCACCTCGACCTGCGGGTCGGCGGCGAGCGCGACGGGATCCTCGTACCAGCGCAGGCCCGAGAGCGGGATGCCGCGGTCCCGCGCGCGGTCGCGCGCCGAGACCGCCGTCACGGCGATCGGCCGGCCGGCGCGCGCGGCGATGATGTCCGCATTCGCGCGCAGCACGTTGACGACCCCGGCGCCGACCGTTCCCAGGCCGGCGACCGCAATGGCAAGCGGACGGTTCATGCGTTGGTCAGTTCCTGCTGCACGTCGGCCGGCGCGGCATTGTCGCCGGCGAGGAAGGACTTGATGCCGCGCAGCGCCTGGCGGATGCGGTGGCTGTTCTCCACCAGCGCGATGCGCACGTGCTCGTCGCCGTATTCGCCGAAGCCGAGGCCAGGGGCGACGGCGACCTTCGCCTTCTCGAGCAGCAGCTTGGAGAAGCCGACCGAGCCGAGATGGCGGAAACGCTCCGGAATGGGCGCCCAGAGGAACATCGAGGCCTCCGGCGCCGGCACGTCCCAGCCCGCGGCCCTGAGGCCCTTCACCAGCACCTCGCGGCGGTCCCTGTAGAGGACGCGCATCTCCTCGATGCAGTCCTGCGGCCCGTTCAGCGCGGCGGTGGCCGCGACCTGGATCGGCGTGAAGGCGCCGTAGTCGAGGTAGGACTTCACCCGCGCAAGCGCCGCGATCAGCCGCGGGTTGCCCGCCGCGAAGCCCATGCGCCAGCCCGGCATGTTGTAGGTCTTGGACATCGAGGTGAATTCCACCGTGATGTCCTTCGCCCCCGGCACCTCAAGCACGGAGGGCGGCGGCGTGGCGCCGAAATAGAGTTCCGCGTAGGCGAGGTCCGAGAGGATGAAGAGTTCGTGCCGCCGGCAGAGCGCCACGAGTTCGCGGTAGAACTCGATGGGTGCGACGAGCGCGGTCGGGTTCGATGGGAAGTTGACGATCACGGCGGTCGGCTTCGGCACGGAATGCCGCACCGCGCGGTCGATCGCCGCCAGCATCGAATCGTCCGGCGTGTAGGGGATCGAGCGCACCGAGGCGCCGGCGATGATGAAGCCGAACTGGTGGATGGGATAGGACGGATTCGGCACCAGGATGGTGTCGCCCGGGCTCGATATGGCCTGCGCGAGGTTCGCGAGACCCTCCTTCGAGCCCAGCGTCGCGACGACCTCGGTCTCCGGGTCGAGCTTCACGCCGAAGCGGCGGGCGTAGTAGCCGGCCAGCGCCTTGCGCAGGCCGGGGATGCCCTTCGAGACGGAATAGCGGTGCGTGCGCGGGTCCTGCACCGCCTCGATCAGCTTGGCGACGATGTGGGGCGGCGTCGGGCTGTCCGGGTTGCCCATGCCGAGGTCCACGATGTCCTCCGCGGCCGCGCGCGCCTTCGCCTTCGCCGCGTTGACCTCGGCGAAGACATAGGGCGGCAGGCGGCGGATGCGGTGGAAGTCCTCGGTCATGCTCGGGGTCCGTGGGTGAGAGGGGCGCGGACCATAGAGCAACCGCCGGCCGCTGTGTATCGCCGCCTTCAGCGGCGCGGCGGGGCGAGCAGTTCGGCCGGCGGCGGAGGCGGCGGGCCGGCGCCCGGGGCGAGGAGTTCGGCCGGCGGCGGGGGCGGCGGGGCCTCGTCCATCTGCGGCAGCGCACGCGGCGCCGGCGCCGGCGTGGC
>NZ_JAAEDL010000012.1 GCF_018129005.1 Neoroseomonas eburnea | reverse complement strand
CCCGGCGCCCGGCGCCGCCGCGCCGGCGACGCCGGCAACCCCGGGCGCTCCCGCCACCCCGGGCGAGCCGGCGCTGCTCGCGCCCAACACGCTCGGCGCGCAATTGCTCACCGGCGCGTCGCAGCGCCTCTCGGCCCTGTCCGAACAGCTCGTGGCGACGGTGCAGGCGATCGCGGACCTGCCGTCGATGGTCGCCTGGCTGTCCTCGATGGCGCGGGACCCGGTGACCCAGTACCGGGTCATGGATGCCTCCTGGAAGCTGATGCTCGTTCTCGGCCTCGGTCTGTTCGCCGAGTGGATGGCCGTCCGGCTGCTCGGACGGGCGCGCGATGCGCTCGATTCGCGCGCGCCGGAGGAAGGCGAGGCCTTCTCCTGGCTGCGCAAGGTGCCGCTGGTGATCGCCCGCCTCGGGCTCGACCTGCTGCCGATCGCCGCCTTCGCCATCGTCTCCTATGGGCTGATCGGCGCCGTGGGGCCGCTGCCGACCACCGAGCTGGTGATGCTGACGGTCAACAACGCCTACATGGCGTCGCGCGCGGTGATGGTGGCCTCCCGCATGGCGCTCTCGCCGGCCTCGCCGATGCTGCGGCTCCTGCCGGTCGGCGACGAGACGGCGGCCTACATCACCGTCTGGCTGCGGCGGATCACCTTCGTGCTGGTGGTCGGCTACGCCACGGCCGAGGCCGGGCTGCAATTCGGCCTGCCGTGGAGCGCCTATGATTCCATCCTGCGGGTCTGCCTGCTGCTGGTGACGCTCTTCCTCATCATCGTCATCCTGCAGAACCGGACCGCGGTCTCCGACCTGTTGCGCGCCCCCGGGACCGAGGATGGCGACGGCGTGGCGCCGCAGCGCCGCGTGCTGCGCGCCGTACGGGACCGCCTGGCGGATATCTGGCACCTGCTCGCCATCGCCTGGCTGATCGCCGCCTGGGGCGTCTGGGCGCTGGAGGTGCAGGGCGGCTTCTGGCGGCTGTCGCGCATTTCGCTGATGACGCTGGTGGTGCTCGGCATCGCCAAGCTGGTGGACCTGGCGATGCGGCGCGCCCTGGCCCGCGCCTTCCGCATCACGCCGGACCTTGCACGCCGCTACCCGGGGCTGGAGGCACGGGCCAACCGCTACCTGCCGATCCTGAAGGGCACGCTCTCCTTCATCATCGGCGCGCTGACGCTGCTGTTCCTGCTCGAAGCCTGGGGGCTCGACGCCTTCGCCTGGTTCGGCCAGGGCAAGCTCGGCAGCCGCCTGGTCGGCTCGCTGGCCTCCATGGGCTTCACCCTGCTGGTGGCGCTGGCGGCGTGGGAGGCCGCCAACGCCGCGATCCAGCGCCACCTCGCGCATCTTTCGCGCGACGCCAAGGCGGCGCGCAGCGCCCGCGTGCGCACGCTGCTGCCCATGCTGCGCACGGCGCTGATGATCACCATCGTCATCATCGTCGGCTTCATCATCCTGACCGAGATCGGGGTGAACGTCGCGCCGCTGATCGCCGGTGCCGGTGTCGTCGGCATCGCCATCGGCTTCGGCTCCCAGACCTTGGTACGGGACGTCATCACCGGCATCTTCCTGCTGTTCGAGGATGCGATGGCGGTGGGCGACGTGGTGCAGGTGGGCGGGCTCTCGGGCGTGGTCGAGCAATTGTCGATCCGCTCCATCAAGCTGCGCGCGATGGACGGCAGCCTGCACATCATCCCGTTCAGCGCCGTGACCACGGTGACGAACATGACGCGTGACTTCGCCTTCGCCGTGGTTGACGTGAGCGTCGCCTACGGCGAGGACACCGACCGCGTGACCGAGGTGCTGAAGGAGGTCGCCGCCGAACTGCGGGAGGACCTCAAGTTCCGCCCGGCGATACGGGACGACCTCGACATCCTGGGCGTCGAGCGGCTCGCCGATTCCGGCGTCGTGATCCGGGTGCGGCTGAAGACTGAGCCGTCCCAGCGCTGGGCGGTGGGGCGCGAGATGAACCGCCGCATCAAGAGGCGCTTCGACGAGCTCGGCATCGAGATCCCGTATCCGCACCAGAAGCTGGTCCTCGAGAAGTCGGGGGACCGCCACCCGGCCGAACAGGCGCCCGCCGCGGCGAGCGAGTGAGCCACAACCCCCGGGAGGGCGCCGATCGGCGCCTTGCCGCCCGCCGCACCTTCCCGACACGATTTCCAAGGCTTGTCCATGACCGCGCCCCGCATCGCGCTCGCCGCCTTCATGCTGGAGAGCAACGGCCACGCGCCCCCCGCCACGCGGGCCGAGTTCGAGGCTGCCTGCTGGCTGGAAGGCAGCGCCCTCGGAGCCGACCTGGCGCGCCCGGTGCCGCGTGCGCCCACCGCGCTGACGGGTTTCGTCCGGGCGATGGGTTCCGGCCGGCCATGGACCCCGGTGCCGCTGGTCGCCGCCGCCGCCGGCGCCTCCGGCCCGATCGAGCAGGAGGTGTTCGATGACCTGGTGATGCAGGTCGAGCACGGCCTGCGCGCCGCCATGCCGCTGCAGGGCGTCTTCCTCTCCCTGCATGGTGCCGCCACGGCGACGGTGGAAGTCGATCCCGATGGCGTGCTGCTGGCCCGCGTTCGCGCGGTGGTGGGGCCGGATGTGCCGGTCATCGCGACGCTCGACCTGCACGCCAACGTCTCCCGCGCCATGGTCGAGCACGCGGACGTGCTGATCGCCTTCGTCACCAATCCGCATGTCGACATGATGGAACGCGGTGCGGAGGCGGCGGCTGCGATGCGCGCCATGCTCGGCGGGCTGCGCCCGCGCAGCGCCTTCGTGAAGCTGCCGATGATCCCGCCGGCGACCAGCCAGAACACCGACTGCGGCCCCTATGCGGACGCCATCGCCCATGGCCGCTCCTTCCTGGATCATGAGGTGATGAACGTCTCCATCTCCTCGGGCTTCTCGCTGGGGGACACGCCGAAGAACGGGCTGTCGGTGATCGTCACCACGCGCACGGACCAGGCGCGCGCGCAGGCGGTGGCGGAGGAGATCGCGCGCTTCGTCTGGTCGTCCCGCGGCCGCTGGGTGACCAAGCTGCTGCCGCTGGAGGACGCCGTGCGCCGCGCCAGAGCAGCAGGCGCCGACCCGCGTGCGCCTTCGCTGCTCTTCGCCGATGTCGCCGACAATCCGGGCGGCGGCGGGCGCGGCAACACGGTCTGGATCCTCGAGGCCTTCCACGCCGCCGGCGTGGAGGGCGCGGTGCTCGGCGTGTTCAACGACCCCGAACTGGCGGCGGAGGCGCATCTGCTGGGTGTCGGCGCACGCTTCGTCGCCCGCTTCAACCGCGCCGAGACTCACCCGCTCTCCCACGGCTTCGCGGCCGGCGCGGTGGTGGAAGCCCTGCATGACGGCCGTATCGCCGGCCGCCGCGGCATCTATGCCGGCCGGGAGGTGGATCTCGGCCCGATGGCGCTGCTGCGCATCGGCGGGCTGCGCGTCGCCGTCGCCACGCAGCGCCGCCAGCTCTGCGAGCCCGCGATGCTGGAGGCGCTCGGCTTGGACCTCGCCGCGGTGCGCAGCCTGGTGGTGAAGTCGCGCGGCCATTTCCGCGCGGGCTTCGACGAGGTCTTCTCGCCGGACCGCATCCTGGAGGTGGACGTGCCGGGCCTGACGACGGTGGTGCTGCAGCGCGTGCCCTGGCGCCAGGTGCCGCGGCCGATCTGGCCGCTCGACCCGGCCATGGATTGGGCACCGTAGTGTCCTGATTCCGAGATCCTGCGGACCTCGGAATCAGGAGACAAGATTGGATTCCGTTCGCCTTGGCTCGTGGCAGCCCATGTTGCGCACGGTTTTCACGAGCATTCTTGCCCGATCACGTGATCCCGCCTGACCGGGCTTTGCGCTGGCTCGACCAAAAGCGGCGCCGTCCCTCCCGCGGGCGTGGCGGCGCGTCACCGCTGGTCCTTCGGCCGGCACCGCATGCGTTCTCGCGGGTGCAGGGGACCGTGTCCCCTGCTGGGGGAGCCCGCGGGGGCACGGCCCCCTCGGTGCGCCTCCGCACCGGCCCGCCTTCGGAATGGCTTGGCCTGCACCATCGTGCCGGCAATACTCCCCCCCCCCCCACGGACAAGGGAGGCGCGGTGACTGCCGAGAAGTGCCAGGGGATCGGGTGCTTCCCGCCGACGCTGCGCGCGCTGCTCGAGGCCGAGCTCGCCGCCGGCAACACCGTGCTGGAGGTCGGCTTCGGGTCGCCCGCGCCGCCGGTCGGCGCCTTTGCGCGGCTGGCCCGCCCGGTTGCCACGCGGCCGCGCGCCCCCACCGCGGAGATCGGTTTCCACGACCGGCAGAGCCCCCTCTGGTCCGGCGAATGGACCGATGCGCGGCGCCACTTCTTCGTCCTCGAACCGCCCTCTCTGCCGTCGACCATGCCCGACATGGATGCGATCCGCCGCGCGGCGAACCCGCCGCCGCCCGCCCCGAGGGCCGGCCCGCCCCACCTGACCGTCGAGATCGATCGCCGCGGCGAGATGCTGACCTGCCGGGAGGGGGACCGCGTCGCCACCATCATCTGCACCTTCGGCCCCGAGCCCCGTCTGGTGCCGCGCACGCTCGAGGGTTGGTGGGTTCCGGCGGAGAGCCGTTCCGTGCCCATCGCGCCGGAGGAACGCGCCCGCCTCGTCGCCCGCATCGCCGAGCATTGCCGCCGCCACCTCGGCATGCATGGCCTGGCCATCGAAGACTGACCGACGGAAACCCCCACATGCCTTGGCCAGCCGCCATCTTCCTTGGCCTTCTCACCGGCCTGATCGGCGGCATCTATGCCGGCCTCGTCGCGGACCGCGCGGCGCCCTGGCTGCGCATCTCCTCCTTCGAGGGCGGGTCCGGCTACTTCGTGGTGTTCATGGCGCTGCTCGGCTTCCTCGGCAGCACCATCGCCGGCATCACCACCTGCCGGCTGGCGGGCGAACCGGGCGGCGCGGGCATCGCCCGCGGCTTCGGCGCAGCGCTGCTGGTGGTCGGCGGGCTGATCACCGCCGCCGGCTTGCTCGCCTGGGCCCAGCGGGACGTGCAGCCCCTGGTGGGCGGGCAGCCGATCGACCTGGCGCTGGAGCTCCGCCTGCCGGCGGGCGCGGAACGGCCCGCGCCGGAGCCGGCGGAGACGCCCTATGTGCACCTGTCCTCCGGGCCCAACCTGCGCTCCAGCATGGGCGACTGGAACCTGGAGGAGGCGCGGTTCGAGGACGGGCACTGGATCGTTCCCGGCCGCGTTCCGGTCACCATCTCGCAGGCGCCGCGCATCCTCACCGTCGGGCGCTTCGGGCCGGAGTCACAGTATGTCTCGCTGCCCGTCCCGGCGCGGCCGGGAGCGCTGGAGGAGGCCTGGAGCCCCTGGATCGGGTCGTATCTCGGCTCGGGCAGTCCGGACCCGGCCGAGGCCTCGCACCATGTCCGCTATCGCGTCGTGCGCCGCCCTCCGCCGGCACCGCCGCCGCCCGCCCCGCCGAGCGCGGCGGCGCTGCGCCAGGCCGCCTTCGCGGCACTGGCACCCGATGCGCCGACAGCCGCCTTCCTGGACTTCGCCATCACCGACGGGTGGGACGAGGTGCGGACCGAGGCGATCCGTATCGCGACAGCGCGGCCCGATTTCGCGGCCGCGATCGTCGGGCACATCGCCGGGCCGGACGCGGCGGCGGCGCGAGAGGCGATGTACATCATCGGGGAGATGCGGCCCGCGCCGGCGGAACTCGGCGACGCGGTGCGCGCACGGGCTGCGGAGGTGGTCCGCATCGCCGAAGCCATTGACCCGGCGGCGGAAGACAGCCGCGACCGGCTCTATGCCGAGGCACACGAACTCGCGATCGGCGTCGTCGCGGCATCCTTCGGGCTGCGCGCCGCAGGAGTGGACCTGCGGCCGGAACTGCGGGCGATGGCCGAGGCCTGCCGGCCGCGGGAAAAGGCACCGCCGCATGCCATCGCGGATACGGCGGAACGGGTGGCCAGGTTTTTCGAGCAGGAGGGGCAGTAGGCGGGGCGAAGGGAACTTCCCCCCGCACCCCCCAACCTTCTCTGTCATGTGGGAACTGACTTCGGCTGTCAGTTTCCAAGGGCCAGAGAAGGAAGGGGGCTCGGGGGAGGTTCCCCTCCCCCGACCTTCCCCTATGAACCCGAAAGCCTGGTCTTGCTGAACGGCAGGCTGCGCATCCTCTGCCCCGTCAGCGCGAACACCGCGTTCGCCACCGCCGGCGGCACGCCCGGCGTGCCGGGCTCGCCCACGCCGCCCATCGGCGCGCCGCTTTCGACGATGCGCACATGCACGCGCGGCATGCGGTCGCGGCGCATCACCTGGTAGGTGTCGAAATTGCGGGTTGTGACCTCGCCGCGTTCGAACAGCACTTCCTCGGCGAGCGCGGAGGAGAGGCCGATCGCGACCGCGGACTGGACCTGTTCCTCGATGGTGCGCGGGTTGACGATGCGCCCCGGATCGATGGCGACCCAGACGTCATGGACCACGACCTCGCCATCCTTCACCGAGGCCTCGGCGATGGTCGCGACTTCGGACCCGAAGGGCGAGGCCATGGCGACGCCGCGGGCGCGGCGCGTGCCGTCCGGTGCCTGGAAGGGCCCGCGCCGCCAGCCGCCGGACAGTTCCGCCACCGCGTTCAGCAGGGTCCGGTGGCGTTCGCTGTGGGCCAGCAACGCCATGCGGAAGGCGAAGGGATCCTTGTTCGCGGCGTGGGCGATCTCGTCGAGGAAGGACTCGAAGAAGAAGTCGTTCATCGAATGCCCGACCGAGCGCCAGAAGCCTAGATTCACCCCCGGCGGGTGCGGCACGGGCACGAATTCCACGCGCTTGGCGGCGAAGCGGTACGGCTTGCCTGTCAGCCCTTCCATGATGGAAGCATCGACCGGCGGGTTGCCGAGCGAGGCCGCGCCGAAATGCCTGGTCATCGGACCTTCGCCGTAGCCCGCCGCCTGCAGGGCGACGACGTCGCCCACCACGTCCAGCCCGGCGCGGAAGGTTGCGAAGGTGAGCGGGCGATAGGCGTCGCGGGCGAATTCCTCCTCGCGGCTCCAGATCACCTTCACCGGGCGGCCCGTGGCCTTGGCGAGCAGGATCGCCTGTGGGTGCGCATTGGCGCTGCCATAGGCGAAGTGCCGGCCGAAGAAGCCCCCCAGCGGCGGGGAATGGATGCGGACCTTCGCAGGCTCGAGCTGCGCGACGCGGGCGGCCGTCGCCAGGAAGAAGTCCGGCGCCTGGTTCGGCACCCAGACATCGAGCGTGCCGTCGTCATTGAAGCGCGCGGTGGCGGAGGGCGGCTCCATCTGCGCATGCGCGAGGTAGGGCGCGTCGTATTCGGCTTCGATCACGCGGGCGGCGCCGGCGAGGGCGACGCGGAGGTCACCCGCCTCCTCGGCGGTATTGCCCGGTGTGCCGGCCGCCGCCTTCAGGCGGTCCAGCATGGCGGCGGGCGAGAAATCCTCCGCCATGACGGGGCCGGCGAGTGCCTGCCAGGCGACCTGCGCCTGCTCCACCGCCTTCTTCGCATGCCACCAGGTGTCCGCCGCCACGGCGACGGCGCCGGGCAGGCGATGGACGGAATGCACGCCGGGCAGGGCGCGCAGGGCGGCCTCATTGGTCACGGCGGCGGGCTGCGCGCCGGCGCGCGGGGCGTGCACGACGGCCGCGAGCAGCATGCCCTCGACCTTCACGTCGATGCCGTAGGTGACCTTGCCGGTGGATTTCGCGCGCACGTCGAAGCGCGGCACCCGCCTGCCGATGACACGGAAGGCGGCCGGGTCCTTGAGAGGGACATTGACCGGCGGGGTCAGCGCCGCGGCGGCCTCGGCGAGTTCGCCGTAGGTCAAGGCACGCGCGGACTCGCGGTGGACGACGCGCCCCGGTTCGGTCGTCAGCGCCGTGGCGGGCAATGCAAGCCGCGTGGCGGCGGCCTCGATCAGCATCGCCCGCGCGGTGGCGCCCAGGGTGCGGAAATGCGCGAAGGAGGAGCGCACCGAGAAGGACCCGCCGGTGAAGCGCACATTGCCGCCCTGCATGACCCGGAAGTCCTCCCCCGGGGGTGCGCAGGCGACGACGAAGCCTGCCGGGTCGGCATCGAGTTCCTCCGCCACGATCTGCGCGACGGCGGAATCGATGCCTTGCCCACCTTCGACGAAGGGATTCTGCAGGTGGATCTTCCCGTCCGGCGCGATGCGGAGATAGGCGTTCACCTTGGTCGCATGGCGCAGCGCGGCGGCGGCGGAGCCCTGCGCGCGCGGCGTTCGCGCGGGCAGGGCAAGGCCGAGGAACAGGCCCGCCCCGGCGGCGGCGAACATGCCGCGGCGGGAGAGGTTGACGGGCCGGCCAGGCGGCATGGCGGCGGCGAGGGCGTCCTCGGTGCGCATGGCGGCTTCCCTCATGCCCGCTCGGCGGCGAGGCCGATCGCGCGGGCGATGGCATTGTAGGTGCCGCAGCGGCAGATATTGGTCATCGCCGCCCCGACCTCCTCCGGCGTCGGCTTCGGCGTCGCGGCGAGCAGCGCCGTCGCCGCCATCACCTGGCCGGACTGGCAGTAGCCGCATTGCGGCGCCTGGGCCTCGACCCAGGCCTCGACCACCCTGCGGCCGACGGGGTGGTCCTCGATTGCCTCGATGGTGGTGATGGTGCGGCCGGCGGCGGCCTCGGCCGGCAGGGAGCAGGAACGCATGGCCTCCCCGTCCACCAGCACCGTGCAGGCGCCGCACTGCGCGACGCCGCAACCGTACTTGGTGCCGGTCAGGCCGAGTTGTTCGCGCAGCACCCACAGCAGCGGCGTATCGTCTTCCACGTCGAGCCTGTGGACCGTCCCATTGACGTTCATTTCGATCATCGTGTCGCTGCCTGTGCCCTGTTCGGCCGGAACATGGTGTAGCTGCCGGCGAGGTGAAAGGTCGTGGGGCTCAGGGCAGACCGTAGAGCGAGCGCAGTTCGGGCGGGCGGCCGTTCCATCCGATATCCCAGATCGCCCAGCCGGAGCGCCCGCGGCGCAGGAGGAACAGCACGCGCGTTGTCCCGCCGCGCTGGCGGAACCTCGCTTCCACGCGTGCCGAGTCGCCATCCCGTGCGACGGTGTGCAGGGAGAGGTTCCGGACTTCCGGATCCTGCGAGGCAGTGATCGGGTCCATCATCAGGGTGGCGACCTCGCCGGTCCGGTCGGCCTCCCGGAAGTCGCGGCCGATCGCGGCGGCGAGATCCGGCGCGAAGAAGCGCGCCCGCAGCCGAGGGTCGTGCACCACGCCGCGCGCACTCCCCGTGACGGAGGGCATGTGCGCGCGGTACAGCTCTGCCACGAAGGCCTGCGGATCGGCCGGCGCCTGCGCAGCGGCGCGGCTCGCGGTGCCTGACATGATGACGAGGCAGGACAGCACCGCGCGCCGGGTCGGAGAGCGCATGGTCATGGAAACCACCCCCTGCAACTCTGCCAAGGGGGCTGCTTAGGCGGACTCCGTCACGGCGCGCAAGATGAAACGATACCGGAACATCAAGGCTGCTCGGAAGGAACCGCTGCGGACCGGCGGAAGTGCCGAGCTTCACGCTTGGGGGGAGCGCGATCCGGTCCGGTGCCATGCGCGACGGCTGCGGATCGAGGGGCTTTGCCCCCTCGAACTTGCCCGGCAGGGAACACGGTCCCCTGCACCCGAGATACCTCAAGTATCGGTTTCCGAAGGCCTTTCGGCCTTTGGCGGGGAGAGCACGAGAGGGGCAGCGCCCCTCTCGGAACCACCTGCGGCGCATTCGTGACGGCCCGTCAGGGCCAGGCCACCTCCGGCGGCAGCGACATCAGGATCGCCTCCACATTGCCCCCGGTCTTGAGGCCGAAGAGCGTGCCGCGGTCATGGATCAGGTTGAATTCGACGTAGCGCCCGCGGCGGACGAGCTGATGCTGGCGCTCGGCCGCCGTCCAGGGTTCATGCATGCGGCGGCGCACGATGGCGGGGTAGGCGTCGAGGAAGGCGAGGCCGACATCCTTGGTGAAGGCGAAGTCCGCCTCGGCCCCGTGCCCGGGCGTGCGATCCCCCAGCCAGTCGTAGAAGATGCCGCCCAGGCCGCGGGGCTCGTTGCGGTGGGGCAGGAAGAAATACTCGTCGCACCACTGCCTGAAGCGCGGATAGTAGCCAGGGTCGGCCTTGTCGCAGGCGGCCTTGAAGGCGGCATGGAAGCCGCGCGCATCCTCCTGCGCCTCGGCGCTGTCGGGGAACATCGGCGTCAGGTCTCCGCCGCCGCCGAACCAGGCGCGGGTGGTGACGATGAAGCGGGTGTTCATGTGCGCGGCCGGCACGCGCGGGTTCCGCATGTGGGACACCAGCGAGATGCCGGTCGCCAGGAATCGGGGGTCCTGTTCCGCCCCCGGGATGGTCTTGCGGAATTCCGGGGAGAACTCGCCGAAGACGGTGGAAACGTTGACGCCCACCTTCTCGAAGACACGGCCGCGCATCACGGACATCACGCCTCCGCCGCCTTCGGGCCGGGCCCAGGCGGTGCGCTCGAAGCGGCCCGGGGGCAGGTCGCGGTGCGGTCCGTGGCGGAGTTCGTCCTCGATCGCCTCGAACCCGGCGCAGATGCGGTCGCGCAGGCTTTCGAACCAGGCGCGCGCCGGGCCGGCCAGGGGGTGGTCCGCCGGGGCGGGCAGGGTGGTTCCGGCGGCGGTCTCTTCGTGCATCGAACGCTCCTTCCGGGCGGAGGTGGCATGGACACCCCGCGCGGCCGCCCCTTATAAGGTCCGCCGCGCAAGGAGGGCAGCGCACGGTGGCGCTCGCCTTCCTCCAATTGGCGGGCGTCGTTCGCAAGGCGTCCGGAAATCGATCGATGCGGCCGTCGATGTCCCTTCGCCCGGGGCGCGCCGGCGAAAGGGATGGTGAGGCATGGCGGAGAGTGGTGCGGCCACCGCGTCCGATGGGACGCCGCGGCGGGATTTCCTGAACCTGGTGACGGCCTCCTTTGCCGCGGTGGGCGTCGGCGCCATCGCCTGGCCCTTCATCGCGTCCATGCAGCCGGCGCGCGACGTGCTTGCGCTGGCGAGCACCGACGTCGAGCTGGCGCCGATCGCCGAAGGCCAGGCAGTGACCGTGATGTGGCGCGGCAAGCCGATCTTCGTGCGGCACCGCACGGGTGCCGAGATCACCGCCGCGCGCGATGTCCCGCCAGCCCAGCTGCCGGACCCCGCGACCGACCAGTCCCGCGTGCAGAAGGATCAATGGCTGGTCGTCATCGGCATCTGCACCCATCTGGGCTGCGTGCCGCTCGGCCAGAAGCCGACCGATCCGCGCGGCGAGTATGGCGGATGGTTCTGCCCCTGCCATGGCAGCCACTACGATACCTCCGGACGCATTCGTAAGGGCCCGGCGCCGCGGAACCTTGACGTGCCGCAATACGCCTTCACGTCCGACACCAAGATCCGGATCGGCTGAGGAACGCGACGATGGCGATCGGCCTGCACAACAGCGACATGAAGAACCCGGTGGTGCGCTGGATCGACCAGCGCATGCCGATTTTCACGATGATGCAGAAGGAGTACGGCTCCTTCCCGACTCCGCGGAATTTCAACTACTTCTGGAATTTCGGCGCGTTGGCGATGGTCAACCTGATGATCATGATCGCCACCGGCATCTTCCTGGCGATGCACTACACGCCGCACACCACGCTCGCCTTCGACAGCGTCGAGCGGATCATGCGCGACGTGAACTTCGGCTGGCTGATGCGCTACGTGCACGCCAACGGCGCGTCGATGTTCTTCATCGTCGTCTACATCCACATCTGGCGCGGGATGTACTACGGGTCCTACAAGGCGCCGCGCGAGCTGCTCTGGATGCTGGGCGTCGTCATCTTCCTGCTGATGATGGCCACCGCCTTCATGGGCTACGTGCTGCCCTGGGGCCAGATGTCCTTCTGGGGCGCGACCGTCATCACCAACCTGTTCAGCGCCTTCCCGGTCGTCGGCCAGTGGATCGTCTCGCTGCTGTGGGGCGGCTTCAGCGTCGACAACCCGACGCTGAACCGCTTCTTCAGCCTGCACTACCTGCTGCCCTTCGTGATCGTGGGCGTGGTCTTCCTCCATATCGTCGCGCTGCACATCACCGGGTCGAACAACCCGCTCGGCATCGAGCCGAAGGGCCCGCAGGACACCCTGCCCTTCCACCCGTACTACACGGCGAAGGACAGCTTCGGCCTGGTGATCTACTTCATCGTCTTCGCCGTGCTGGTGTTCTTCGCGCCGAACTACCTCGGCCACCCGGACAACTACATCCCGGCCAATCCGCTGGTGACGCCCGCGCACATCGTGCCGGAATGGTACTTCCTGCCGTACTACGCGATCCTGCGCGCGGTGCCGGACAAGCTCGGCGGCGTGCTGCTGATGTTCGGGTCCATCCTGGTGTGGTTCGTGCTGCCCTGGCTCGACCGTTCGCCGGTGCGCTCCATGCGCTTCCGCCCGCTGGCGCGCATCGCCTTCCTGCTGTGGACGGTGGCCTTCCTGGTGCTGCTGTACTGCGGCGGCAAGCCGGCGGAAGAGCCCTTCGTGACCATCAGCCGGATCGCGACCGCCTACTACTTCGCGTATTTCCTGGTGATCCTGCCGCTGCTCGGGCGGCTCGAACGGCCGCTGCCGCTGCCCGAGAGCATCTCCCGCGCCGTGCTGCGCGGCGGCGGGCCGCTGCCCGCGGGTGCCGCAGCGAAGCCGATGGAGAAGGCCTGACCATGTTCCGCACCACGCTCAAGGCCTTCGCCGTCATTGGCGGCCTGCTCGCCGCCCTTCCGTCCCCCGCCGGCGCGGCGGGGGATGAGATCCACCTCCCCCCCGTTCGTTTCTCCTTCGACGGGGTGTTCGGGACCTATGACCGCGCCAGCGCCCAGCGGGGCTTCCAGGTCTACAAGGAAGTCTGCGCGGCCTGCCATGCGATGCGGCTGATCTCCTACCGCAACCTGCGCGAACTCGGCCTCACCGAGCAGCAGGTCGCGGCCATAGCGTCCCAGGTGCAGATCCAGGACGGTCCGAACGACGAAGGGCAGATGTTCGAGCGGCCGGGCCGTCCTTCCGACCGCTTCCGCAGCCCCTTCCCGAACGATGCGGCGGCGCGCGCGGCGAACAACAACTCCCTGCCGCCGGACCTGTCGGTCATCACCAAGGCGCGGGCGGGCGGCGCGGCCTACATCTACGCACTGATGACCGGCTATTCCGAACCGCCCGCCGGCGTCACGGTGGCGGAGGGGATGAACTACAACCAGTACTTCCCCGGCCACCAGATCGCGATGGCCCCGCCCTTGAACCCGGACCAGGTCCAGTTCGCCGACGGCACCCCCGCGACGGTCGAGAACATGGCGCGCGACGTCGCCACCTTCCTGCAGTGGGCGGCGGAGCCGGAACTCGAGCAGCGCCGCGGCATGGGCGTGAAGATCATCCTGTTCCTCACGGTCCTCGCCGGCCTCGCCTATGCGGTGAAGCGGAAGATCTGGGCCGACGCGCACTGACGGGTGCCCCCGGTTTCCGGGACGACGCAGCGAAAAGGGCCGGGTGCCGCAGGGCGCCCGGCCTTTTTCGCGCCTTCGGAGCCGTGCGCGCGCGATGGCTGCCGGCAGTTCCGGCAAGACCCCGGCGCATGCCGCCCGCCGATGGCGCCGCGCCCTGCCGATGGCTGGTTCCCGGCGCGGTTCGGCGCCGTCACGCGCATGTGACGGTCGCGGCAACGCAGCACCGCTGCCTCAAGCTGCCGCGCGACGACCATTCCGATGGTGCAGGCAGCCTGTATCGCCGCCTATGCTCCGCCGTGTTCGGCATGGCGGGGCCAGCATGCGGATCATCCTCGGCGGCCGCTTCGAGACGGCGCTCGTCCGGAGCTTCGACGCTGCCGTCTATCCGCAGCGGAACGGCACCACGCACCGCTACTACGTCTGTCTCAACCGGAAGCTCCCGAAGGCCTATTTCGACCGTACCGCCACCTTCGTCGCGCTCGCGAACGAGACGCTGGTGCCATCCATCGACTGGGGCTTCTCGGGCAGCGGCGAGCCGGGCGCGCTCAGCGGCCTGGCGCTCGGCCTCGTGCACACGGACTGGGGTGGCCGGGAATGGGATGACGGTGCGGACCTGCTCTCCCGCTTCCTGCTCCGCTCCGGCCAGCTCTCACCGGCCTCGACCGACAACCTGCGCTACCTGGATCTGAGCCAGTTCGACGCGGAGGCGCGCGCGCAGATCGAGGAGCATCTCGACGCCTGCAAGGAAGGGATCAGCCATCACTTCCTGTGCCGCCTCTTCCTGCAGATCCGCGCGGCGCAGGAAGGCGGGGCCTTCCTCGTCCTGGCCGAGGACGACCTGGCCTTGCTGCAGGACGTGGTGCGCGTCCTCGAGGCGCAGCGGGTTCCCCTTCCGTTCGATCTCCCGCAGTTGCGCGGCCAGGTCCTGCAGGGCGACGATTTCGCCGCCGGCCTGCTGAACTTCGCGCCGCCGGATGCCGAATCGCTGATGGCCATACGCCGCGACAAGGCAGTGAACCGCTACGCGGCAAGGGTGCGGGAGGCGATTGCGGCCGCCCATGCCGAGGAAGGCCAGGTCGCCCTGCTGCGCGCCATGCAGGAGAGCCACCGGAGCGCGGCCTCGGCCGAGCGCGTGGAGGACGCCTTCGAGGTCGCGGGCTGGGTCGCGAAGCCCCTGCACTACGTGCCGGTGCTGGGGGAGGCGCTGTCGATCGTCGAGGACCTGAAGGATGTCGCGGGGAAGTGGATCGAGCGACGGCGCGAGGACAAGGAGTGGTACCTCCTGGCCGCGCGGATGACGGATGTGGCGGTGCGCGACTATCTCGCGCGGAAGGGCAACCTGCTGCGCGGCTGATGCCGGCCCGGCCGGCGTGCCGCCTTCGGTGCGCGAGGTGCCGGACCCGCCGCGTCGTTCCGTTCCGGCGGCCTGATCGGGCAGCGCCTCCAGAAGCAGCGGGCGCGGAGGTTGCCCCCCGCGCCCGTCGCCGTCCCCCGCCGTATCCGGCAGATCAGTTGAGTCGTTCCCCGTGCAGGGTCACGTCGAGGCCCTCGCGCTCCTCCTCCTCGCTCACGCGCAGGCCGATGATGACATCGACCACCTTGAGCAGGATGAAGGTGCCGACCGCGGTGAAGATCAGCGTCGCGCCGACCGCGTAAGCCTGCTTGATGAACTGCTCCATGCTGCCGCCCGAGCCATCCGGCGCCGCCGTGGTCGCCGAGAGCGGCCCGTAGGCCAGGAAGCCCACCAGCAGCGCCCCGACGATGCCGCAGATGCCGTGCACGCCGAAGGCGTCCAGGCTGTCGTCATAGCCGAGCGCATGCTTGAGCGCCGTCGCGCCCCACAGGCCGGCGAGGCCCGCCACCACGCCGATGATCAGTGCCGAGCCCGGCAGCACGAAGCCCGCCGCCGGGGTGATGGCGACCAGACCCGCCACCGCGCCGGAAATGGCACCGAGCACGGAGGGCTTCCCCTTGATTATCCATTCCGCGAAGGTCCAGGAGAGCACGGCGCCGCCGGCCGCGATCTGCGTCACCAGCATGGCCATGCCCGCGCGGCCGCCGCCCGAGGAGCCTGCCGAGCCGGCGTTGAAGCCGAACCAGCCCACCCACAGCAGGGAGGCGCCGATCACGGCGAGCCCGAGGTTGAACGGCGACATGTTCTCGGTGCCGTAGCCGATGCGCTTGCCGAGGACGAGCGCCGCCACCAGGCCGGCCACGCCGGCGTTGATGTGCACCACCGTGCCGCCCGCGAAGTCGAGCGCGCCGAGGGCGAAGAGCCAGCCGTTCGGATGCCAGACCCAGTGCGCGATCGGCGAGTAGACCAGCAGCGTCCACAGCGTGATGAACAGCACCAGCGCCGAGAACTTCATGCGGTCCGCGATGGCGCCGGTGATCAGCGCGGCGGTGATGATCGCGAAGGTCATCTGGAACATCAGGAAGACGGATTCGGGGATGGTAAAGGCCACCGCCGAATCGCCCGTGCCGAGCGTGAAGGGCTTGTCCCAGCTCTCGGTGATGCCCGAAAGCAGCAGGCGCGACATGTCGCCGTAGTAGGCGCCGCCCTCGCCGAAGGCGATCGAGTAGCCCGCCACCATCCACAGCACCGTGACCAGCGCCGTGATGAAGAAGGACTGCATCATGGTGGCGAGAACGTTCTTCTTGCGGACCATGCCCGCGTAGAAGAGCGCCACGCCCGGCACCGTCATCATCAGCACCAGGGCCGTCGAGGTCAGCATCCAGGCGGCGTCGCCGGTGTCCACCTTGGGATCGTCCGCCAGCGCCGGGGCCGCCGCCAGCATCAGGGTGGCCGCGGCCAGGCCGCAGCGCGCGAGCATGCGCTTCACTGTCGATTCTTCCTTTCCGATCATGGGACGCTGCCTCACAGGGCCGAGCCGTCGGTCTCGCCCGTGCGGATGCGCAGCGCGCGCTCCACATCGAGGACGAAGATCTTGCCGTCGCCGATCTTGCCGGTGCGCGCTGTCGTGGCGATCGCCTCGACCACCGCGTCCGCGAGCTCGTCGGGGACGGTGACCTCGATCTTCACCTTGGGCAGGAAGCTCACATGGTACTCGGCACCGCGGTAGATTTCGGTCTGGCCCTTCTGCCGGCCGAACCCCTTCACCTCGGTCACCGTCAGCCCCTGGACGCCGAGCGGGGTGAGCGCCTCGCGCACCTCGTCGAGCTTGAAGGGCTTGATGACAGCCATCACCAGTTTCATGGCCCGTACTGTTCCTCTCTGGGGCGGACTGGTCGAATGCACTTCCAAGAGGCGTGCCAGAGCATGCGGGCGCGGTGCGGCGCGGGAGTCCGCAACCGGCGCGTTAGTGCTGGCTAATTCATGGGCAAACGGCTTCTTTGTGGGCAGGCTGGCGCTGTGAGCTTACGCGCCTAGATTGCGGGAATGAGCACGCCCATCGAGGTCGATATCTGCGTTGTCGGTGCCGGCCCGGTCGGCGCCACCCTGGCCGCGTCGCTCGCGGCCGCAGGGCTGCGCGTCGCCGCGGTCGACGCCGCGCCGCTGCCGCCCATGGAACTGCCGGCCTTCGACGGGCGAGCCTATGCCATCGCGCTGACCTCGCAGCGGCTGCTCGCCTCGGCGGGGGTGTGGGACAGGCTGCCCGAGGCGCCATGCCCGATCCTCGGCATCCGCGTCGCCGATGGTCGGCCGGGGGAGGCGGCCTCGCCGCTCTCGCTGCATTTCGACCACGCGGATCTGGGGGAGGAACCCTTCGGCTGGATGGTCGAGGCCCGCTCGCTTCGGGTCGCGCTGAATGCCGGCCTGCCGCATCTGCCGAATCTCGCCGTCTTCGCGCCGGCCCGGGCGGAGGTCGCGCGCGGGCCGGACGGCGTGGTGCTCGGCCTGTCCACCGGCGAGGAGATCCGCGCGCGCCTCGTGGTGGGGGCGGAAGGACGGAATTCTCCGCTGCGCCGGCAGGCGGGCATCCCCGCCGCGCGGCTCGACTACCATTGCCTCGGGATCGTCGGCGCTATCGCCCATGACAGGCCGCACCACAACATCGCGATCGAGCAGTTCCTGCCGCACGGTCCCTTCGCGCAATTGCCCATGAACGGCATCCCGGGCCATCCCCATGTGAGCGCGATCGTCTGGACCGAGCGCGCGGCGATCGCCAGGGCGGCGCTGGCGATGGAGGATGCCGCCTATGGCCGGCAGATCGCGGCGCGGCTCGGGGACCACCTCGGCGGCGTCCGGCCGATCGGGCGGCGCTGGTCCTATCCCCTGACAGCGATGCATGCGGCCCGCTACACGGCGGAGCGGCTGGCGCTGGTGGGGGATGCGGCACATGGCATCCATCCCATCGCGGGGCAGGGGCTGAATCTCGGCTTCCGCGATGTCGCCGCCCTGGCGGAGCAGGTGATCGCGGCGGTGAAGGCCGGCGAGGACCCCGGCGCCCCGCAGGTGCTGGCTCGCTACCAGGCGGCAAGGCGCCCCGACAGCCTGGTGATGCTGGGCGCGACCCATGCGCTGGAGCGGCTCTTCACCTGTCGCCTGCCGCCGGTGCGCCTGGCGCGCCGCCTGGGCATCGCCGCGGTGGACCGGCTGCCGGGGCTCAAGCGGTTCTTTGCCAGGCGGGCCATGGGGATTGGCGGCGCGACGGGATTGGCCGCCGGGCGGGGCCTGGCGCCGCCGGGGTGATCACGGCCAGCCTTCTGCCGGCCGGTTTCAACGTCCCGGTTTCGCGCCCGGCCGCGGGCAGGCTGCGGGTCCGTAAACCGGCCGCGCGGAAGGTCTTCCTTTCCGCGCACCCTCGCGCAGCAGGCACCGGCGCCCCGCCTTGAGCGATCCGCGTCGGGGCGGTTCCCGATCCGGCGTCCCCGCCCGATCGGACGAGCATGCTCGCGGAAGGCCGCCGGAGCGCTTGCCGCGAACTGGCGCAAACGCAAGCCGCTTCAGTCGACCCGGATATTGGCGCTGCGGATGATGCCCTGGAACAGCTCGCGCTGGCCGCGCAGGTAGGTGGCGAAATCATCCGTGCCACGTGCCACGGGCTCCACGCTGATGCTCTCGATGCGGCTGCGCACGGCGGGCGCGGCGACGCCGTTCGCGACCTCGGCGGCCAGGCGTTCGATGATCGGGCGCGGCGTGCCCGTCGGCACCATGATCCCGAGCCAGGCGCCGGCGTCGAATCCCTCCATGCCAGGCACCTGCGCAAAGGGCTGCACGCCCGGCGCCAGGGAACTGCCGGAGGCGAGCGAGATGCCGAGCGCGCGCAGGTTGCCCTGCCGGACCAGCGGGTTGGTCGCCGCCAGCGTCTCGATGCTGTATTGGATCTGTCCGCCGATCAGCGCCGTCATGGAAGGCGCGCTGCCCGGGAACGGCACGTGCAGCGCTTCCACCCGGGCACGGGCGTTGAAGGCCTCGGCGATCAGGTGCGCGGTCGCCGCCGTGCCGGAGGATCCGAACGCATACTGCCCCGGCCGGGCGCGCAGCAGCGCGATGAACTCCTGTGTGGTGCGCGCGGGGAAGTCCGGCTTCACCACCAGCAGGTAGGGCGAGATGCCGATCATCGCGACCGGCGCCAGGTCGCGCTCCGGGTCGAAGGGCACGCGCTGCAGCAGCGGCGCGATGGTCACCGGACCGGAGGAGGCGGCCAGGATGGTGTAGCCATCCGGCGCCGCCTTCGCGACGGCGTCGGTGCCGATGGTGCCGCCGGCGCCGGCGCGGTTCTCCGGCACCACCGCCACGCCCAGGCGTTCCTGCAGGTGCTGCGCCATGACGCGGCCGGCGAGATCGGTCGCCTGGCCTGGCGGCCAGGGGATCACCAGGCGGATCGGACGGTTGGGCCAGGGCGCCTGGGACTGCGCCGCGGCGAGGCCGGGCAGGCAGCAGGCGGCAAGTGCAAGCGCGAGGCTGAGAGCCTTCCGCATCAGGACATTCCTTCCCCACGGCGGCACCGTTGGCGCACCGCCCTTGCCGCGACTCAGCATGCCGCGCGGCTTGCCGCAAGGGTCGGTGCCCGGTGTCCGCCCGGAGCGGCGGCGTCGCCGCGCGGGGCCGGTCCGTCCCGGCCCCACGGGCGCCTCAGCGCGGCGGCACTTCGGAGATCAGCAGCTGCGTCGGCACGCCGCGGCCGCGATCGTAGTGGCCGATCCAGATATCGTACTGGCCGGACATCGGCTGGGGGAAGATCAGGCCGGGGTTGGTGCCGATGAGGTCGTCATTGCACACCCACTGCCCATTGGGCAGGTTCACCACCAGCGTGACGTCGTAGCGCGACTGCGCGGCGAGGTAGAGCGGCAGCCCGCCACCCGCCTGGTAGTTCAGCCGCACATCGGGCGGCTGCGCGATGGAGCCGACACAGCCGGGACCGCCGATGCGTTCGGCCGGGATCGTGCCGCCCGCCGTCACGTTCACGACGAAGGGGTCGGGTGCGAAGTTGAAGCGCAGGTTCACCGTGCCGAAGGACGGGCGCAGATTGTAGTTCTGCGCCGCCACACCGCCGGTGCCGACCACCGCGAGCAGCGCCGCGCCGGCCAGCAGACGTCTCGAAAACATGCCTATTCCCCCGGAATTGCGTCGGGGCGGATCATTCCGCCGGACGCGCGCGGGGGCAAGCGCGATGACGCCCCGCGCAGCGCTCCGGCAGGCTACTGCGGCGCCCGCGCAACAAGCTTCGGATGCGGCCCGTCCTCGAGCGCGTGAGCGGCGAGGACGGCCTCCCGCACCCGGGCGCGGACCACCTTGCCCTGGGCGTTGCGCGGCAGCTCCGGCAGGGTGAGCCAGGCGCGCGGGCGCTTGTGGCGCGCCAGCGTCGCGACGCGCGCCTCGGCCTCGGCCACCCAGCCCTCCGGCGGGGCCTCGGCGACCGCAACGATCACCTCCCCCCAGTAATCCGAGGGGATGCCGAGTACGCAAAGCGCCCGCTCACCCGCGGCGCCGTCCAGCACGGCTTCGATCTCGCCGGGATGGATGCGGTAGCCGCCGGACTTCATCACATCCGCCGCCCGGCCGGAGAGGCGAAGCCGCCCGCGCGCATCGATCGCCCCGAGATCCCCCGTACGATGCCAACCGCCCGGCGGGCGCAGCGCCACGCCGGCCGCGGTGATGGTGCCGGCCGCCATGTGGCGGGCGCGCAGGTGGATCTCGCCGGGCTCGCCGGTCGGCAGGGGCGTGCCGTCCTCGGCACGGATGGCGATCTCGACCCCCGGCGCCGGCCAGCCGAGATTGGCGCCGAGACCGTCCTCCGCCTCGGCCATCGCGGCCGCGACATCGGGCGCTTCCAGCACGGTGATGGGGTTGAAGCACTCGCTCATGCCGTAGGTGACGCGCACCACCGGGCCGAAGGCTTCGGCCGCGCGGCGCCAGAGCTCGCGGGACAGCGTCGCGGTGCCGGTGAAGATGCAGCGCACGCCTTCGAAGCGCCGGCCGGGGAACAGCGTGAGCAGCTTCGCGAGCACGGTGGGCGGGGCGAAGATGGCGGCCGGACCGGCTTCCAGGATCGGACCCACGCGCTCTGCGCGCACGCCCTCCTGCAGCACCACCTCCCCGCCCTGCTCGAGCCAGGCCGCGGCGATGAGGGAGGCGCCATGGACGAAGGGCGTCATCAGCAGCACGCGGTCGCCCGCGCCGGGGGAGAAGGGCAGCACGGCCCGCTGCAGCAGGTGCGCCGTCCAGCGCCCGCCATGGGTGTGCACGATGCCCTTGGGCCGGCCGGTGGTGCCGGAAGTGAAGAGGATGCGGCCCCAGGCCTCCGCCGGGACGGGCGGCAGCGCGGCGGGCGAGGGGTCGGGCGTGATGGCCTCGATCGGCCAGGGCTCGAAGCCGAGGGCGGCGAGGCGCGCGGCCTGCGCCTGCGGCGCGAGGATGCGGTGGAAGCCGGTCAGCTCGGCGAACCAGCCGAGTTCCGCATCGGTGGAGGCCGCGTTGACCGGCACCTCCGCGGCGCCGGCGAGGGTGATGCCGGCGCTGACCCAGGGCGCGTCGCAGCCGTTCGGCACCAGCGAGGCCACCG
Source organism: Neoroseomonas eburnea (assembly GCF_018129005.1). Taxonomy (GTDB): domain Bacteria; phylum Pseudomonadota; class Alphaproteobacteria; order Acetobacterales; family Acetobacteraceae; genus Neoroseomonas; species Neoroseomonas eburnea. The sequence continues at coordinate 140,597 of NZ_JAAEDL010000012.1, read as the reverse complement.
GCGCGCCGGGGGCGAGCCCCGCCACCCGCAGCCTGTGCCCAAGCGCATGGGCGCGCGCGGCGAGCGATTGATAGGACAGCGTCGCGACGCCGTCGGTGACCGCGACGCGGTCACCGAAGCGCGCGGCGAGGGTGAGCAGGTCATTCGACCAGGCGATTCCATCCCGCATGGCGCGCAGGTTCGGCGCCGGCGGCGCGGGCGTCAAACCGGCCGCCCGGAGGCGAGCGGCGCCAGGCGCGCCGGAGCCACGTGGGACAGGCGCACCGAACGCAGAGGGTCTTGATCCCGCCGCGCTTCGCGGGCCGGATGGTGCGGGACGGGAAGGACACGCCATGGAACCGCTGCGCCACGCCACGCTGCCTGCCGGCATCCGATCGCGGATGGTCGAGGGCATCAACGGGCTGACGATGCATGTGCTGGAGGCCGGCGAGGCCGGCCGCCCCGCCGTGCTGCTGCTGCACGGCTTCCCGGAACTCGCCTATTCCTGGCGCAGGGTCATGCTGCCGCTGGCCGAGGCGGGGTTCCACGTCATCGCCCCCGACCAGCGCGGCTACGGCCGCACCACGGGCTGGAACGACGCCTATGACGCGGACCTCAGGCCCTTCGCGCTGCTCAACCTGATCCGCGACCAGCTCGCCTTGCTCGTCGCGCTCGGCATCGCCCGGCTGCATGCGGTGATCGGCCATGATTTCGGCTCGCCCGTCGCGGCGCATTGCGCCCTGGTGCGGCCCGACGTGTTCCGCCGCGTCGCGCTGATGAGCGCGCCCTTCGCCGGCCCGCCGGCGATCGGCGCGGCGCAAAGGGCGCCGGTGTCGGACATCGCGAAGGATCTCGCCGCGCTGCCGCGGCCGCGCAAGCACTACCATTGGTACTACGCGACGCGCGCGGCGAACGGCGACCTGATGGCGGCGCCGCAGGGGCTGCCCGCCTTCATCCGCGCCTACTACCACCACAAGAGCGGCGACTGGACGGGCAACGACGTCTTCCCGCTGAAGGGCTGGACGGCGGAGGAACTGGCGAAGCTTCCGACCTACTACGTGATGGATATCGCGGAGACGATGCCGCAGACGGTGGCGCATGCGATGCCGACGCCGCAGCAGGTCGCGGCGTGTCCCTGGCTCACGGAGGAGGAACTCGCCGTCTATGCGCAGGAGTACGGGCGCAGTGGCTTCCAGGGCGGGCTCAACTGGTACCGCACCCGCTTCGCCGGCACGAACATGGAGATGGAGGCCTTCGCCGGCCGGCGCATCGAGGTACCGGCCTGCTTCATCGCCGGCAGCCAGGACTGGGGCGTGCAGCAGGCGCCCGGCGCGCTGCGGAAGATGGAGACCGAGGCCTGCGCCGACTGGCGCGGCACGCACCTTGTCCCCGGTGCCGGGCATTGGGTCCAGCAGGAGAAGGCGGCCGAGACGGTGGCGCTGCTGCGCGATTTCCTGGCGCAGGCGTAGGCGCGCGCGGGGGCCTGCCGCGGCCGGTTCCGTCGGTGGCGCGCGCCGCGCCGCAACCTCGCCCGGCCCGTCAGCTCCGCCGCGCCCGTGATCAGCGCGGCCGGGACGCCACGAAGGCGACAAAGCCCTGCAGGAAGGCACGGAGCTGCTTCTCGGCGGTGGCGTCGGTGAGCGCGCCGTCCGCGCCGAAGACTCCCTGCGCGCGGGACAGCATCAGCCTGCCGCCCGCCCACAGATCCATGCCGAGCGTCCGCAGCACGGGCAGCCAGGCGTTCTGCGCGAGGATGGTCCCGAAGCCGCCCGGCGAGGCGCCGATCAGCGCCACGGGCCTGGCGCCGAAGACCCGCCGGATATCCGCCGGCGGGCGCGACAGCCAGTCGATGGCGTTCTTGAACGCCCCAGGGATCGAGTTGTTGTACTCGGGCGTCACCAGCAGCAGGGCATCGGCCGCGGCGATCCGCTCCTTAAGCTCTGCGACCCTGGCGGGAATGCCCTCGGCAGCCTCGAGATCGCCATCGTAGAGCGGGATGCCGTGGATCGTCTCGACTTCGAGCGTTGCGCCATCCGGCATCGACCGCGCGGCGGCGCGCAGCAGGGCGGTGTTCAGCGAGGCTCCTCGCAGGCTTCCCGACAACCCGATCATCTTCATGGCGCGGCTCCTCTCGCAGGCATGACAGTTCCGAATGATCGCGAAGGATGTCCGGCTTCGCCAGCAGGGACAGCGCAACGTGCAACATGCGCGGCGTCGCGGCGGCGCAGGCGCATCCGGCCCTCCCATTCGCAGCACGTCGCCGCGGGCGGCGGGGGCAAGCCAACGGAGGTTCGCGCCCCGTGTCGACGCGAACGAAGCGCGATGCGGCGCCGCCCCGCCGGAAGCAACGGGGTCCAGGCTGTCGCGGGTGGCGCCACGCCCGGTCTGCCTACGCCTATGCCGCGACTGGAGGGGGCGCTACACACCCGCCGATGCCGAGGACGCCGCTTCCCAAGCCGCATGTCGCCCTCCGGGATGCAGCCGCCCCGCTTCGCCACGCCGGACTGATCCAGTCGGCCGCCGCCCTTCTGTGGCTGCCGCAGGCGGCGCTGCTCGCCGGCATCGTCGGGTCGCTCGCGGCCGGCGGCGGGGTGGGCGATGCGCTGCTGCCCGCCGGCGCGATCCTGCTGCTCGGCCTCGCGCGGGCGGGGCTCGATGCGCTCGGCGCGCGGATCGCCTTCCGCGCCGCGCGTGGCGCGCTGACGCGCCTGCGCGCCGAGGCCGTGGCCGTGCTCGCCGCGCGCTCGCCGCTCGATGCCGGGCGGCCGTCCTCCGGCGCGGCGGCGGCGGCCCTCGCCGAACAGGCCGAGGCGGTGCTGCCCTACCTGCTGCGCTTCCGCACCGCGCGGCTGCGCACCGCCATCGTGCCGCCCGTGCTGCTGCTCGCGGTGCTGACGCAATCCTGGGCGGCGGCGCTGGTGCTGCTGTTCGCCGCGCCGCTCATCCCGATCTTCATGGCCCTGATCGGCCTGCGCGCGCAGGAGGCGAGCGAGGCGCAGATGCTCGAGATCGGCGGCATGAACGCGCTGCTGCTCGACCGGCTGCGCGGCCTTTCGACCATCCGCGCCTTCGATGCGGTCGATGCCACCGCCGCCAGGCTGCGCGCCGCCGCCGAGGGCCTGCGCCATCGCAGCATGGCGGTGCTGCGCATCGCCTTCCTCTCCTCGGCGGTGCTGGAACTGTTTGCCGCGCTGGGCGTCGCGATGGTCGCGGTCTATGTCGGCTTCCACCTACTCGGCGCGCTGCCCTTCGGGGCCTGGGGCGGCACGCTCGGCCTCGGCCCGGCGCTGTTCGTGCTGCTGCTGGCACCCGCCTTCTTCGAACCGCTGCGCGACCTCGCCGCCGCCTGGCACGACCGCGCGGCGGGGGAAGCCGCGCTCGGTGCCCTGGCCGGGCTGGCGGCGCCGCCCGCCGTGGTGTTGCCCGATGCGCTGGACGCGGGGCTGTCCGCGCAACTCGGCTGCGCCGGCTGCTCGATGCCCGCCATTCCGGAACGGGCCGCGGTGCCGGACGGCGCGCGGTCCCTCGCGCCCGTCGCTGCCGTGCCGCCGCTGGGCGAACATCCGCCGCCGCCGGGTCTGGAGGTGGATGACCTCGTCTTCCGCTACCCCGGCACCGCGACGGCGGTCTTCAATGGCTTCAGCCTGACGGTCGCGCCCGGCGAGCACGTCGCGCTGTTCGCCGAATCCGGCGGCGGAAAATCCACGCTGCTCGCCCTGCTCGCCGGGCTCGCACTGCCCGAGGCCGGCCGCATCGCCATCGGCGGGCAGGCGATGGCGCCCGGCACCGCCGCCGCGCTGCGGGCGCGCATCGCCTGGCTGGGGCAGCGGCCCCACCTCTTCGCCGGCAGCCTGCGCGCCAATATCGCCCTCGGCCGCGCCGGGGCCGGGACGGAGGCGGCGCGCGCCGCGCTGCTGCCCGGCCTGCCGCCCGATCGCCCGATCGGCGAGGGCGGTGCCGGCCTGTCGGGCGGGGAGGCCCTGCGCCTCGGCCTCGCCCGCGCGATCGCAGGAGCCGGCGCCAGCCTGATCCTGGCCGACGAGCCGACCGCGCACCTGGACCGCGCGACCGCGGCGGACGCCACGGAAGCCCTGCTGCAGGCGGCGAAGGGGCGCACCCTCGTGCTCGCCACCCATGACCCGGTGCTGGCCGCGCGCATGGACCGCGTGGTGCGCCTGCCATGAGGCGCTGGGCGCCACTTGGGCTTGTGCTGCGCCTGTTCCTCGCCGAACGGCGCGGCGCGCTGCTCGCCGGTGCCGGTTTCGCGGCGCTCACCGTGCTCGCCGGCGTGGCGCTGCTCGGGCTGTCCGGGTGGTTCATCACGGCGACCGCGCTCGCCGGGCTGACCGCCGCCGGCGCCCTGGCCTTCGACGTGTTCCAGCCCTCCGCCGGCATCCGTTTCCTGGCGCTGGCACGCACCGCGGCGCGCTATGGCGAGCGCGTGGTGGCGCACGACGCCACCCTCGGCCTGCTCGCCGCGCTGCGGGAAAGGCTGTTCCGCGGTTACACCGCACCGGAGACGGCGCGGACGCTGGCAGCGCGGCCGGCGCGGCTGCTGTTCCGCCTGACCAGCGACGTGGATGCGCTGGATTCGGTCTATCTCCGCCTGCTGCTGCCGGGCGTCGCGGCGCTGGCCACCGCGCTCGCCGCCGGGGCGGGGTTGGCGTTGCTGGATGTCCGGCTCGGGGCGGGGCTCGCTGGCGCGCTGATCATCGTGGGCCTTGGCCTGCCGCTGTGGCTCGCGCGCGCCGCGGAGCGGGCCGCCCGCCGCCGGGCCGCGGCGCTGGAGGCGTTGCGCGCCCGCGGCGTGGACCTCGTCGGCGGCCAGGTGGCGCTGCTGTTGGCGGGCCGGCTCGGCGCCCAGGCCGAGGCGGTGATGGCGGCCGAGGCGCGGCTCGCCGAGGCGGAGGACGCGCTGCATCGGATGGAGACCGCGGCCGGCTTCGGCTTCGGCGCGGCCTCGGCACTGCTGCTGGCGGGGGCCGCGCTCGCCGCGGCTGGGCTTGCGGGGCAGGACGCGATCTCCGCCCCGCAGGCGGCGCTGGTCATGCTGGTGGCGCTCGCGGCGCTCGAGCCCTTCGCGGCGCTGCGGCGCGGCGCGATCGAACTGGGCCGCAGCGCCCGCGCCGCGGCGCGCCTCTCCCCCGCGCTGGAAGCCCCCCCGGCCGTGCCCGCGATCGCCGCGCCGGAGCCGGGGCTGGCGCTGTCCCTGCGTGGCGTCGGCTTCGCCCATCCGGGTGCGCCGGGCCCGTTGTTCGACGGGCTCGACCTGTCGGTGGCGCGCGGCGAACGCGTCGCGGTGATCGGCGCGAGCGGCGCAGGCAAGTCCACCCTGCTCGGCCTGCTCACCGGCGAAGTCGCGCCGCAGGCCGGGCAGGTCGCGGCGTTGCGCTCGGCGGTGCTGAGCCAGCGCGTGGATCTCTTTCACGATTCGGTGCGCGGCAACCTGCTGCTGGCCGATCCGGGCGCCGACGACGCACGGCTCTGGCAGGCGCTGGAGGCGGTGCAGCTCGCCGGGCATGTGCGCGCCCTGCCGCGCGGCCTCGATACGCCTCTCGGCGAGGGTGGCGAGGGCCTGTCATCGGGGCAGCGACGCAGACTGGGTCTCGCGCGGATGATCCTGCGGCGGGCGCCGCTCTGGCTGCTCGACGAGCCGACCGAAGGGCTGGATGCGGAGCACGCCGGCCGCGTCTTGAGCTGGGTCATGGACGCCGGGCCCGGGATATGTATATTAGCAATCACGCATCTTAGGCGCGAGGCAATGATCGCCGACCGCCTTCTGCAATTCGACCGGGGTCGGCTGATCGCTGACTGGCGCCGTGGCGAGGGCGGCTTCAAGATCGCCCTCGAAACGCTCCGGCCGGACTGAGCGGGCACGGATGCGTCAGTCGGTGCCATCCTGCTCCGCCTGAACCTCCGCTGGGGAGCCGGCTTTCAACCGGCGAGGAACCGCATGGAGCTCGACGTCGTTTCGCTGTCTCGCCTGCAATTCGCGATGACGGCCATGTACCACTTCCTGTTCGTGCCGCTGACGCTCGGCCTGTCCATCATCCTCGCCATCATGGAGACGGTCTATGTGATGACCGACCGTCCCGTCTGGCGGCAGATGACGAAGTTCTGGGGCACGCTGTTCGGCATCAACTTCGTGCTCGGCGTGGCCACCGGCATCACCATGGAGTTCCAGTTCGGCATGAACTGGAGCTACTACAGCCACTATGTCGGCGACATCTTCGGCGCGCCGCTGGCGATCGAAGGGCTGATGGCCTTCTTCCTGGAGGCCACCTTCGTCGGCCTGTTCTTCTTCGGCTGGGACCGGATGTCGAAGCTCGGGCACCTCGCGGCCACCTGGGCGGTCGCGGCGGGCTCCAACTTCTCGGCGCTGTGGATCCTGATCGCCAATGGCTGGATGCAGAATCCGGTCGGCGCCGCCTTCAACCCGGCGACCATGCGGATGGAGATCACCGACTTCTACGAGGTGGTGTTCAACCCGGTCGCGCAGGCGAAGTTCGTGCACACCGTCTCCGCCGGCTACGTCACGGCGGCGATCTTCGTGCTCGGCGTCTCGGCCTGGTACGTGCTGAAGGGGCGCCATGTCGCGCTCGCCAAGCGCTCCATGGCGGTGGCGGCGTCCTTCGGGCTGCTCTCCTCGCTTTCGGTCGTCGTGCTGGGCGACGAGAGCGGCTACCTCGCCACCGAGCACCAGCGCATGAAGCTCGCGGCGATCGAGGGCATGTGGGAAACCGAGCCCGCCCCCGCGCCCTTCACCCTGATCGGCTTCCCCGACCAGCAGGCGCGCGAGACGCATCACGTGCTGCAGATCCCGGCGGCGCTGGGGCTGATCGCGACGCGTTCGCTCGACACCCAGGTGCCGGGCATCCGCGAGCTGGTGGGCCATGCGCAGGAGCGCATCCGCAGCGGCATCATCGCCTACGACGCCCTGCAGCAGATCCGCGCCGCGCGTGGCCTCGACCGCGTCAGCCCGGCGGTGCGCGAGGCCTTCGAGGCGAATGGCCGAAACCTCGGCTATGCGTATCTGCTCGGCCGTCATGTCGCCGATCCGCGGCAGGCGACGGCGGAGCAGATCGAGGCCGCCGCCTGGAGCACGGTGCCGCAGGTGGCGCCGCTGTTCTGGTCCTTCCGCATCATGGTCGGCCTCGGCTTCTACTTCATCCTGCTGCTCGGCCTGTTCTTCTGGCTGTCGGCGCGGCAGGCGCTGGACCGCCGGCGCTGGCTGCTGTGGGTGGCGGTGCTGTCCATCCCGCTGCCCTGGATCGCCGCGGAGCTCGGCTGGTTCGTCGCCGAGTTCGGCCGCCAGCCCTGGATCATCGAGGGCGTGCTGCCGACCGCGATCGCCGTCTCCAGCCTCGGCATCACCGAGATCCTGCTGACCCTCGCGGGCTTCGTGACGCTCTACAGCGTGCTCTTCATCATCGAGATGGGGCTGATGATCCGCGCCATCCGCAAGGGACCGGAGCCCGACCACGGGCTGCCCGCCCCGCTCACCGCCGCGGCGCCGCGCGCCGCCCCCCTGCCGGCGGAGTGACGGCCATGATCCTGCACGAACTGATCGACTACGGCACGCTGCGGCTCATCTGGTGGGTGCTGCTCGGCGTGCTGCTGATCGCCTTCGCCGCGACGGACGGCTTCGACATGGGGGTCGGCGCGCTGCTGCCCTTCGTCGCGAAGACGGATGTCGAGCGGCGCGTCGCCATCAACACGATCGGGCCGGTCTGGGAGGGCAACCAGGTGTGGTTCATCCTGGGCGGCGGCGCGATCTTCGCCGCCTGGCCGCCGCTCTATGCGGTCTCCTTCTCCGGCTTCTACCTCGCCATGTTCGTGGTGCTGGCGGCGCTGATCCTGCGTCCCGTCGCCTTCAAGTACCGCAGCAAGCGGGACGATGCGCGCTGGCGCGCCGCCTGGGACTGGGCGCTGTTCATCGGCGGCTTCGTGCCGGCGCTGATCTTCGGCGTCGCGGTGGGCAACGTGCTGGAGGGCGTGCCCTTCCGCTTCGACGACGACCTGCGCGCCTTCTACGAGGGGTCCTTCTTCGGCCTGCTCAACCCCTTCGCCCTGCTGTGCGGGCTGCTGTCTGTCTCCATGCTGGTGATGCACGGGGGGGCCTGGCTCTCGCTCAAGGCATCCGGCGCGGTGGCGGAGCGGGCGCGGGCCTATGGCGCGCTGGCGGCGCTCGCGACCATCGCGCTGTTCGCGCTGGGCGGGCTGTCGCTCTGGCTGTTCCTCGACGGCTTCCGCATCACCAGCCCGATCATCCCCGACGGCCCGTCCAACCCGCTGCACAAGGAGGTGGTGCGGGACGGCATGGCCTGGTTCACGAACTACGCCGCGCGGCCCTGGCTGCTGGTGGCGCCGGCGATGGGCTTCGCCGGCGCGCTGGTCGCCTTCCTCGGCATGAAGGCGCGGTGGGAGGGGCTGCCGCTCATCGCCTCCGGCCTGTCCGTGCTCGGCGTGATCGCGACGGTGGGGGTGGCGATGTTCCCCTTCATCCTGCCTTCCTCCATCGACCCGCGCTCCAGCCTGACGGTGTGGGACAGTTCCTCCTCCCACCAGACGCTGTTCATCATGCTGGCCGTGACGCTGATCTTCCTGCCGATCGTGCTGGCCTACACCGCCTTCGTGTACCGCGTCCTGTGGGGCAAGGTGCAGGAGGCGGAGGTCCGCAACGAGGCCGGCCACTTCTACTGAGCACGAGAGGAGACGACACGATGTGGTACTTCGCCTGGCTGCTCGGCCTGCCGCTCGCCGCCGCCTTCGCGGTGCTGAACGCGATGTGGTTCGAGATGCGCGAGGACGACGCGGAACGCGCCGGCGGCGCGCGCCGCTGAGTCGCGCCGGCGGGCAGGGGCATCGGCCGTGGAGGCTGAACCTGGCCGCGACCTTCCGGGGCTCGGCCCGCCCGACTATGCGCGTTGGCGGGCCTCGGATCTGGGCACGATCGCCGAGCGGCTCGAGCGGCGGCTGATTCTCGAGCTGCTCGGCGATGTGCGCGGCCGCCGCATCCTCGACCTCGGCTGCGGCGACGGCGACTTCGCGATCGAGCTTGCCCGGCGCGGCGCCGACGTCACCGGCATCGACGCCTCCCCGGCGATGATCGAGGACGCAGGACGGCGGGCGGAAAGCGAGGGCGTCCCCGTCGATTTTCGCCCCGCGGGTGCCGAGGCGCTGCCCTTTCCGACTGGCCATTTCGACATCGTGGTCGCGGTCACCATCCTCTGCTTCGTCGCCGACGCGGCCCCCGTCTTCCGGGAGGTGGCGCGCGTGCTGCGCCCAGGCGGCGCCTTGGTAATCGGCGAACTCGGAAAATGGAGCTCCTGGGCGGCCATGCGGCGGATCCGCGCCTGGCTCGGCTCGCCGCTCTGGCGCAAGGGGCACTTCCGGACCGGCCGGGAGTTGCATGCCCTGGCGCATGAGGCGGGTCTGCAGCCTGGGCCTGTACGCGGCGCGATCTACTTCCCCCGGCTTGGTTCGGTGGCCAGGCTCATGGCCCGCTTCGACAGCCGAATATCCCGCGTCACCACCCTCGGCGCCGCCTTCCTCGCCTTCCGTGCCGCCAAACCCGTTGGAGCGCGATCGGTCGAGGGACGGAGCGGCGACGTCCCATCTCTGCCAGCCTGATGAACGCCGGAAGGTTGCTGCGCGACCATCGCGCGCGCGGCGATCGGCACGGAGCGGCGCCGACCGGCGATGCGGACCCCTTCTTGATCGCCAGCGCACGTCTTCGCTCATCGACGGCGTGCCGCCGAAGGGCGCCAAGGCGGGCGCCGGGCGGTCGCGACTGCCACGCTACCCTTCGTCACGCCGTGGAGCCGGGGCGTCACATCCGGCGCCATCTCGCCGCCCCGGATTGCAAGAACGTAATGCAGTTGGTAGGCGCAACGCAGAGGGACAGTGAGGCACGCGGCTTCCCACCCAAGGGAAAGGGGAGAACCGTCCTTGTCGCTCGCGTGCCTGCTCCGGCCCACCGGAGACCGATTGCAGGGGTGCCGTTGCCGGATCACGGCCGCGCGCCCCATGGAGGGAAGGTATGGGCATCTCGGACCGCATCACCGCCGCCGATGTCGTCCTCGACCTGAGCGCGAGCAGCAAGCGCAACCTTCTGCAGCAGCTTGCGGCCGAGGCCGCCCGACGCCTGGAGCGGCCGGAGGAGGAGATCCTCGGCGCCCTGCAGGATCGCGAGGCGCTCGGCTCGACCGCCCTCGGCAGGGGCGTCGCGCTGCCCCATGCCCGGCTCGCCGGGGATCCGCCGCCGGTGATGCTCTTCGCCCGGCTGCGCCGGCCGATCGACTACGAGGCGCGCGACGAGGAGCCGGTCGATCTTGCCATCCTCGTGCTGTGGCCGGAGGCCGAGCCAGAGGGCTTCCTGCCGGCCCTTTCGGAAACATGCCGGGCGCTGCGGGAACCGCAGGCGCTGCGGCGCCTGCGCTCCGCCGCCTCCGCCGAGGAGGTCGTCGCGCTGCTGGACCGCTACGGGCGGCCATCCTCCGAGGAGGAGGAGCCGTGACCCGGCATCGCGAGACGGGCGATGCCTGACGCCGTTCTCCTCCTCGCCCTGGTCGGGCTGCCCTTCGCCGCCGCGATCACGGCCGGTCTTCTGCCGATCGGCGCGCGCGACCTCGCCTCGGGACTTGCGGGCGCGGTCGCGCTCATCGGCCTCGCCCTCGTCTGGACGGCCTATCCGACGGTCTCGGAGGGCGGCGTGCTGCGCGCCGAATTGGCCTGGATGCCGGGGCTCGGGCTGAACCTCGTGCTGCGCATGGACGGCTTCGCCTGGCTCTTTGCCGGCATGGTCAGCGGCATCGGCGCACTCGTGGTGCTCTACGCGCGCTACTACATGTCGGCCGACGATCCGGTGCCGCGGTTCTTCGCCTTCCTGCTGGCCTTCATGGGTTCGATGACCGGCGTGGTGATTTCCGGCAACCTGATCCAGCTTGCCTTCTTCTGGGAGCTGACGAGCCTCTTCTCCTTCCTGCTGATCGGCTACTGGCACCACACGGCGGCCGCGCGCGACGGGGCGCGCATGGCGCTGACCGTCACGGCCGCGGGCGGGCTGGCGCTGTTCGGGGGCATCCTGGTGCTGGGCCACATCGTCGGCAGCTACGACCTCGACATCGTGCTGGCCGCCGGCGATCGCATCCGGGAGCATCCGCTCTACCTGCCGGCGCTGCTGCTGGTGGTGCTCGGCGCGCTCACGAAGAGCGCGCAGTTCCCCTTCCATTTCTGGCTGCCCCACGCGATGGCGGCGCCGACGCCTGTCTCGGCCTATCTGCATTCGGCGACACTGGTGAAGGCCGGTGTCTTCCTGCTGGCGCGGCTGTGGCCGGTGATGGCCGGCACCGACGCCTGGACCTGGACGGTGGGCCTCGCGGGGCTGATCACCCTGCTGATCGGCGCCTACATCGCGATCTTCCAGAACGACCTGAAGGGGCTTCTCGCCTATTCCACGATCAGCCATCTCGGGCTGATCACGCTGCTGCTCGGGCTCAAGAGCGAGCTCGCGCTGGTCGCCGCCGTGTTCCACATCATCAACCACGCCGCCTTCAAGTGCTCGCTGTTCATGGCCGCGGGCATCATCGACCACGAGACCGGCACGCGCGACATCAGGCGCCTCTCCGGCCTGAACCAGACCATGCCCTTCACGGCGCGGCTCGCGATGGTGGCCGCGGCGGCCATGGCCGGCGTGCCGCTGCTGAACGGCTTCATCTCCAAGGAGATGTTCTTCGCCGAGGCGCTGTCCGCCACGGTGCCGGTCTCACCCCTGCTCAACATCCTGCCGCTCGCGGCGATGCTGGCGAGCGCCTTCAGCGTCGTCTACTCGCTGCGCTTCATCCATGGAGCCTTCTTCGGGCCGGTGCCGAAGGACCTGCCGCGGACACCCCATGAACCGGCGAGCTGGATGCGCTTCCCGGTCGAGATCCTGGTGCTGACCTGCATCATGGTCGGGCTGCTGCCGGCGGCCACGGTGGGCCCCTATCTCGCCGTCGCCGTGCGCTCCGTGCTGGGCGACGACGTGCCCTACTACAGCCTGGCGGTCTGGCACGGCTTCAACCTGCCGCTGCTGATGAGCCTGATCGCCCTGGCGGGCGGGGTGGCGATCTACCTGCTGCTGCAGCGCCGGCTGAGCGGGATGGAGGGCCCGCCGCTGCTCCGGCGGCTCGAGGGCCAGCGCATCTTCGAGCGCGTGATGGTCTTCCTGTCCTGGCGGCTGGCACGGCGGCTGGAAGGGGTCATCGGCACGCGCCGCCTGCAGCCGCAGCTCCGCCTGATCGTCGGCATCGCGATCCTCGCCGGGGCTGCCACTGCCTGGTTGCGCGGCTTCGGGCCCGGGAACCTCCTGCCGTCACCGGTCGACCCGGTGCTCGCACTGGTCTGGACGGTCGGCGCGGCCTGCGCCCTCGGCGCCGCATGGCTGGCCAAGTTCCATCGGCTGGCCGCGCTGATCCTGGTCGGCGGCGTGGGGCTGGTGGTCTGCGTGACCTTCGTCTGGTTCTCCGCCCCCGACCTGGCGCTGACGCAGCTCACCGTCGAGGTGGTGACCACCGTGCTGCTGCTGCTCGGCCTGCGCTGGCTGCCGAAGCGCGTGCAGATCCCCGGGGAGCGCGGTCCGGAGGTGCTGACGCGCACGCGGCGGCTGCGCGACCTCGCCCTCGCGATCGGCTCCGGCGCGGGCCTCGCGGCCCTGTCCTTCGCGGTGATGACGCGCACGCCGCCCGAGCTGCTCGCACAGCATTTCCTCGAGCGTGCCTATACGGAGGGCGGCGGCACCAATGCGGTCAACGTCATCCTCGTCGACTTCCGCGGCTTCGACACGCTGGGCGAGATCTTCGTCGTCGCCGCCGTGGCACTGACCACCTACGCGCTGCTGCGCCGCTTCCGCCCCGCGCCCGACAGCGTCGAGCTGCCCGAGCAGCAGCGCGACCAGGCGGCGGAGGCCGCCGCCGCGGGGCACGGCGAGGCGGGCCGCGTCGCCGACTGGCTGCTGGTGCCCTTCACCCTGACGCGGCTGCTCTTCCCCGTCATGCTGATCGTCGCGGTGTTCCTGCTGCTGCGCGGCCACGACCTGCCGGGCGGCGGCTTCTCGGCCGGCATGGTCGTGGCGATCGCGATCATCCTGCAGTACATGATCGGTGGCACGGACTGGACCGAGGACAGGCTGCGCCTGAGGCCGCAGCTCTGGGTCGGCACCGGGCTGCTGGTCGCGAGCGGCACCGGGCTGGCCGCCTGGCTGTTCGGCCGCCCCTTCATGACCTCCTACTTCGCCTATGCGGAGCTGCCCGTCATCGGCAAGGTGCCGACCGCCAGCGCGCTGATCTTCGACATCGGGGTCTTCGCGCTGGTCGTCGGCGCCACGCTGCTCATGCTCATCGCGCTGGCGCATCAATCCGTCCGTGGCCACCGTGCCTCCCCGCGCAGGGCGGCCGCATCGGCGGGGGACGATTGATGGAACTCGTCGTCGCCATCGGCATCGGCGTGCTCACCGGCTCGGGCGTGTGGCTGTTGCTGCGGCCGCGCACCTTCCAGGTCATCATCGGGCTCGCGCTGCTGTCCTACGCTGCGAACCTCTTCATCTTCTCGACCGGCGGGCTGCGCAGCGGCGCGGCCGCCATCCTCGAACCCGGCGAGGCCGGGACCCTGGCGCGCTACACCGACCCGCTGCCCCAAGCGCTGGTGCTGACGGCGATCGTCATCGGCTTCGCGACCACCGCACTGCTGCTGGTGGTCCTGCTGGCCGCCCGCGGCCTGACCGGCACCGACCATGTGGACGGCCGGGAGCGTGAGCGGTGAGCGGCTGGATGGGCCACCTGCTGATCGCGCCGATCGTCGTGCCGATGCTGGCCGGCGCCGCCATGGTCCTCGCCGGCGACCGCGGGCGACGCCTGACGGTGCTGCTCGGCCTGTGCTCGACCGTCACGCTGGTCGTGCTGTCCGTCGTGCTGCTGCGACTCGCCGATGCGCCGGTGGTGGGCGTCTACCGGCTGGGCGACTGGCCCTCCCTGTTCGGCATCGTGCTGGTGCTCGACCGGCTCTCGGCGCTGATGCTCGCGCTGGCGGCGGTGCTGGGCTTCTCGGCCTTCGTCTTCTCGCTCGCGCGATGGCATCGCGCGGGGACGCATTTCCATCCGCTGTTCCAGTTCCAGCTCATGGGTCTGAACGGCGCCTTCCTGACCGGCGACCTGTTCAACCTGTTCGTCTTCTTCGAGGTGATGCTCGCCGCCTCCTACGGCATGGCCCTGCATGGCTCGGGCGTTGCGCGCGTGCGGGCGGGGCTGCACTACATCGTCATCAACCTGGTCGCCTCGCTGCTGTTCCTGGTCGGCGTCAGCGCGGTCTACGGCATCGCCGGCACGCTCAACATGGCGGACCTCGCGGCACGGATGCGCGACGTGGCCGTCGAGGACCGGGCGCTGCTCGAAACCGGCCTTGCCGTCCTCGGCATCGCCTTTCTGGTCAAGGCGGCGATGTGGCCGCTCGGCTTTTGGCTGCCGGCCACCTACGCCGCGGCGAGCACACCGGCGGCCGCGATCCTCTCCATCCTCAGCAAGGTGGGGATCTACGCGGTGCTGCGCGTCTGGCTGCTGCTGTTCGGCGGCGAGGCCGGCGCCTCCGCCGGGTTCGGCGGCGCCTGGCTGCTGGCGGGCGGCCTGTTCACCATCGCCTTCGGCTCGATCGCGGTGCTGGCCACGCAGAACCTGCCGCGCCTCGCGGGGGCGAGCGTGCTGGTCTCCTCCGGCACGCTGCTCGCCGCGATCGGCGCGGGCCAGGTGGCGGTGACCGGCGGGGCGCTGTTCTACCTGGCCAGCTCGGTGCTCGCCATCGGCGCCTTCTTCCTGCTCATCGAACTGGTCGAGCGCGGGCGCGAGGTGGGCGCCGACGTGCTCGCCGTGACCCGCGAGGCCTTCGGCTCCGGCGAGGAGGAGGACGAGTTGCAGGAGCACGACGAGGTCGGGGTGGCGATCCCCGGGACGGTGGCGCTGCTCGGCATGAGCTTCATGACCTGCGCGCTGCTGCTGGCGGGCCTGCCGCCGCTGTCCGGCTTCCTCGCGAAGTTTGCCATCCTGGCGCCTCTGCTCGGGTCCGGAGAGCCCGCCGTACCTGCCGCGACCTGGGCGCTGATGGCCGCGCTGATCCTGTCCGGCCTCGCGACCGTCGTGGCGATGCTGCGCGTGGGCATCGACGTCTTCTGGGCCTCGCCTGCCGGACGGGTGCCGCGCATCGGCCTTGTCGAGATCGCGCCCGTGGCGCTGCTGCTGATGCTGTGCGGCGCGCTCACGCTGGGGGCGGGGCCGGCCATGGACTACATGCAGGCCGCGGCGCGCGCGCTGCATGCGCCGACGGACTACCTGCATGGCGTGCTGACGGCGCCCGTCGCGGCGCGGGGGGGCGGCGGGTGAGGCGTCGGCTGCCCACTTGCGTCGCGACGCTCGGGCTGTTCGCCATGTGGCTGCTGCTGACCGGGAACGTCTCTCCCGGCAGCCTCCTGCTCGGCGCGGTCCTTGCAATCGCCGGCTCGGCCGCGCTCGCGGCGCTGGCGCCGCCGAAGCTGAGCCTGAGGCGCCTCTCCTCCGTGCCCGGGCTGCTGCGCGACATCCTCGTGGAGATCGTCCGATCGAACAACGCGGTCGCCCGGATCATCCTGCGGCCGGGGGGTGCGAAGACGCGCCGCTCGGGCTTCGTCCGCGTGCCGCTCGACATGCGAAGCCCCTACGGCCTGGCCGCACTCGCCTGCATCCTCACAGCCACGCCGGGCACGGTCTGGGTGGAATACGATTCCTCGGACGGCACCATGCTGCTGCATGTGCTTGACCTGATCGACGAGGAGGCCTGGGTCCGTATCGTCAAGGATCGCTGGGAGCGGCGGCTGATGGAGATCTTCGAATGAGTGCGACGGTCCTGGCGGCCGCGGTGCTGGCGGCGCAGATCATGCTCGCCGTCGCGATGGGCTGCTCCGTCATGCGCATCCTGCGCGGGCCGCGGGCACAGGACAGGGTCCTCGCGCTCGACACCATGTATGTCAACGCCGCTATCCTGATGCTGGTATTCGGTATCCGCACCGGCAGCACCCACTACTTCCACGCGGCGCTGCTCATCACGCTTCTGGGCTTCGTCGCCACCGCGGCGCTGTCCAAGTTCCTCATGCGCGGCGAGGTGATCGAGTGACCCATGCGGCAGACCTGCCGCTCTGGGCGGCACTGCCCGTCGCGGCGCTGCTGCTGCTGGGCGCCGGGCTGGCGCTCGCCGGCTCGATCGGGCTGGTGAGGCTGCGCAGCTTCTACGACCGCATGCACGCCCCGACCCTCGGCACGACGCTCGGCATCGGCTGCGTGCTGCTGGCATCGATGCTGTGCTTTTCCATCCTGCAGAGCCGCCTCGTGCTGCACGAGATCCTGATCGCGGCCTTCATGGTCATCACCACGCCCGTGACGCTGATGCTGCTTGCGCGCGCAGCGGTCTACCGGGACCGGCAGGAAGGCAGCCGGGAAGTGCCGCCCCTGCCGCCGGCTGCGCCACGCGCCGAGCGAACGGAGGGATAGCATTCGCCATCCGCAGCCGCTTCCACATGCGCGGGACCGATCCTGCCGCTGCTATGGATGCTTGCGCCACACCTCGCGGTTCACGTAGTCGATGTAGGAGAGGACGATGCGGACGACCTTTCCCGCCACGTCGCCCGCCTCGTAGTCCGGAACGCGGCCGGCGCGGCGCTCGCCGATGCCGTCCCTCGCGCAGCGCACCGCATCCAGGACGCGCGCCGGATCGAGGGAGGACATCAGCAGGGTCCCGGCGTCCATGCCCTCCGGCCGCTCATGCGAGTTCCGCAAGGTCACCGCCGGGATGTCGAGCAGCGAGGCCTCCTCGGTGATCGTCCCGCTGTCGGACAGCACGCAATGCGCATGCATCTGCAGGTGCACATAGTCCGGGAAACCGAAGGGGGGCATGAAGCGGATCAGGCCGGAGCGTGCCGTCGGCGGGATCTCCGGCAGGCGCTTGCGCGTGCGCGGATGCGTCGAGACGATGACCGGCCAGCCGAAGCTCTCCGCCAGGGCATCGAGGCAACTCAGGAACGCCGCCAGGCGATCGGGGTCGTCGACATTCTCCTCCCGGTGCAGGCTCACCACGAAGTACCGGCTGGACTGCAGTCCGAGCCGCGCGAGACAGTCGGATGCGTCGATCCTGTCGCGGAAGCGGTCGAGCACCTGCGCCATGTGCGAGCCGACCTTGAAGACGCGCTCGGGCGGCAGGCCCTCCGCCAGCAGGTAGCGGCGGGCGTGCTCGGTCAGCGTCATGTTGATGTCGCTGAGGTGGTCGATGACCTTGCGGTTGAGTTCCTCCGGCACCCGCTGGTCGAAGCAGCGGTTGCCCGCCTCCATGTGGAACACCGGGATCCGGCGCCGCTTCGCCGCCATGACGGCAAGGCCGGAATTGGTGTCGCCGTAGATGAGCACCGCCTCCGGCCGCTCCTGTTCGAGCACCGCGTCGGTGGCCGTCAGGACCCGGGCGATCGCCTCCATCGGCCCGCCGCCCGCCACCGCGAGGAAGTGGTCCGGCTCGCGGATCCCGAGTTCATCGAAGAAGACGCGATTGAGCGTGTAGTCGTGATTCTGCCCGGTATGCACCAGCACATGCCGGGTCAGCCGGTCGAGCCGCTCGATCACGAGGCTCATCTTGATCAGCTCGGGCCTCGTCCCGACGATCGTCATCACCTTGCGCATGGTCTCAGGCCGGCTCCAGGATGCCCGTACGCGCATGGCGGATGTAGTCGAGACCACGCAGGACCGCCGCCACCTCCTCCGCATCGAGCCGCCGCGTGTTGTGGCTCGTGTAGTCCTCCGCGATGGAGATGAGCTTCTCCCCGTCGCTGCAGAACTTGTCGTAGTTCAGATCGCGCGTGTCCGGGCGGATCCGGTAGAAATCGCCCATGTCGTCGGCGCGCACCATTTCCTCGCGCGAGACGAGGGTCTCGTACAGCTTCTCGCCATGTCGCGTGCCGATCACCTCGACCGGCGCATCGCTGTCGAAGACACGGCGCACCGCCTCGGCAAGGTCGGCGACGGTGCAGGCGGGTGCCTTGCGCACGAAGATGTCGCCCTGCTCCGCATGGGCATAGGCATGGAGCACGAGGTCCACCGACTCCTCGAGCGACATCAGGAAGCGCGTCATGTCCGGATCGGTCACGGTCATCGGCCGCCCCTCGCGGATCTGGCGCACGAAGTGCGGAATGACGGAGCCGCGCGACGCCATGACGTTGCCGTAGCGCGTGGCGCAGAGCACGGTGCCGCCGGCGGCGCGGCTCTTCGCAACGGTGATCTTCTCCATCAGCGCCTTCGACAGGCCCATGGCATTGATCGGGTAGACCGCCTTGTCCGTGCTGAGCGCCACCACCCGCGCGACCTTGCAGGCGATGGCGGCGGTGATGACGTTCTCGGCGCCGAGGACGTTGGTGCGCACCGCCTCCATCGGATGGAACTCGCAGGATGGCACCTGCTTCAGCGCCGCGGCGTGGAACACCAGATCCACATCATGCATCGCGTCCAGCACGCTCGCGAATTCGCGCACATCGCCCAGGAAGAACTTCAGCCGTGCATCCGCGAAGCGCAGTCGCATGTCCTCCTGCTTCTTCTCGTCGCGGGAGAGGATCCGGATCTCCGCGACCCCGGCGGCCAGGAAGCGCCGCACGACGGCATGACCGAAGGAGCCGGTGCCCCCGGTGACGAGCACCACCTTGCCGCGAACGACGTCCCGGAGATTCATGGCAGACAGGCTCCATCGCGCATGGTGCGGATCATCTCGGGCCACGCCGGCGCGGTGTAGCCCGTCGCCGCCCGGAAGCGGCTTCCGTCGAGGGACCGGTCGAGCACCACGCTGCCATCCGGGCGGATCTCCGTGTCGCGGCGATAGGCGTCGCGCAGCAGCAGGATCAGGTCATTCTTGCTGATCGGCGCCGCCGCGACATGCCACACGCCGCGGAGTTCCGGCCGGCGCAGGACGTGGCGCAGGATGACGCGGCTGAGCTCGTCCGTCGTCAGGCCGCTGAACACGGCGCGGGTGAAGCCACGCACCGGCCCCGGCTCGCCGAGGAACCATTCGACAAGGCCGTGCCGGCTGCCGAGTTCGCGGCCGATGATGCTGGTGCGCAGCGTGACGGCGTTCGGCGCATCGACCTCTCCCAGCAGCTTGGAGCGCCCGTAAAGGTCGGCCGCATCGGGCGCATCGGATTCGGTGTAGCTGCCTCGGTCCCCGCGGAAGACGCAGTCGGTGCTGACATGCACCAGCCTCGCGCCCATCAGCGTGCAGAGCCGCGCCAGGCGGTGCGGCAGGAGCGCGTTGATCGGCAGGGCGGACAGCGGATCCTCCGCCGCCTGGTGCTGCTTCACCAGGCCGACGCAGTTCAGCACGACATCGGGCCGGGTCTGCGCGAGGCAGGCGGCGAGGCGATCCGTGTCCAGCACGTCGATGCCCGTGAGCAGCCTGTCCTGCAACTCCGCCGGGAAGTGCCGCAGCGCTCCTTCGCCGCGCAGCGTGCCGAAGACGCTCAGCCCCGGCCCGGCCGACAGCACGCGATAGGCGGCGTGGCCAAGCATGCCGCCGGCACCGAGAACCAGCACGCGCATCGGACGGCCCTCGACGGGCCCCGCCTGCCCCGTCATGCCATGCTTCCGTGCATCGTGATCTCCATCTCCTCCGTCATCGCGTGCGGGCTCGAGGGCGCCATCCGGGCGGCTGCGCGCAAGTCCGCCTCGCGCGTCCCGTTGGGGAACAGCACACGCCGTACGAGTGCACCGGCGAGGCTGTCGAGTTCCCGCATCGTCACGAAGGGCGGGGGCGGACGGTCCGATGCGCGGCCCATGCGTCTTGGCGACTGCAGCACCGAGGCCAGCGCGTCCCGCAGCGCCGGGGCGTCGGCGGGCCAGCATTCTGTTCCCAAGAGGTTGAGGCCATAGGCCGCCATCTCTCCGCCGAGCCGGCCGGGAACCTGGCCCCAGGGCGGCAGGATGCCGGCCCGTCCGCGTCGCAGCAGCGCCGCGCGCTCCGCACCCGCTGGCAGCGCCCGGCAGTGGAGAAGCGCGCCTCCAGGCAGGATAATGTCCTGCCCGGCCTCGCCAAGGCCAAGCAGCCGCCAGCGTGACGCAGCGATCGGATCGCACGACGCCCATCCTTCCAACAGGCGTTGCACGGCGTCACGCAGCGCCGGATCGAGAGATGGCCGCCAATCGACCAGCAGGAGAGGCTGCTCCTCCGTGCTCCATTCCCCGGCCGGCAGGGGAAGTTGCGGATCCCAGATCGGCGGCAGCGCGACCCGGTCGGGGAAAGACCGCGTCCGCGAGCAGGATGGATGGGACAGGACGAGAAAATCGCCGGCTCGCGCTTCCACGGCACGCCGAAACTCTTCCGGCGCATCCTGCCCATCCGGCAGGAACCACGCCGGCGGGGCCGGTAGACCGTGGTGATCCGCCTGCATCTCCCGGAGGTGCAGCGCGGCTGCGGCACTCCGCCAGCAGGTGGCGAGCAGCACGTCATCGCGCGCCAGCGGCAAGGCGGCGGCGAGGCCTATGGCGGAGACGTCCATTACCTCGGCCTCGGCCAGCTCGGCGGGCAGCGACGCCCGGTCGATGCCACCCTCGGCGGCGATCCGGATGCGAAGATCCTCGCCGGCCGCGAGGCTCATGCGCGCGAGGAGCGGAAGTGCCCTGTCATGCACATCATGCGACCGACCGGCGATGTCGCGCGCCAGGAGCGTCAGCCTCGGAGGGGAAGTCCGGTCCGGCTGGAAGCGCAGGCGCGGCGCCGCGGTGGCACGGGCCGGCCGGGCGGGCGGATTGAGCACCGGATCGGTCAGCCGCAGGACATTCGTCGCGACGATCTCGTCCAGTTCCGCCGGCGATCGCGCCGCGCGCAGGCTGCCGGGCACGGATCGGCGCGGATCGCCGATCCGCAGCCAGTGGTACCCTGCCTTTTCGCAGACATGCAGCATGAGCCGCTCGATCGCGTGAGCGAGGCTGCCGTTCGGCAGCCCGTCCTCGGCCTCGAAATCGGTGACCTTCAGATCCAGATCGAGCAGCGGCCGCAATGCGTCCCCGCGCGACCAGAACATCGAGCCGGCAGGAAAATCGAGCACCTGATCCGCACTGACGTCGATGTTCATGCGTGCGGCGAGGGCTCTTGCCCGGAGGAAGTCCCACCCCCAGTCGATCGCGGACTGCAGGGGCGGCCATGTGCGCGGCAGGATGATGCCGAGCCGCGGCCAGCGCGCGAAGGCCTCGACGGTACCTGCCACCATGCCGGGACTGCCGAGCAACGTCGCCAGCAGGTCGCGTCGCCACTCCTCGCCACGGGCCCAGTGGGTCGATCGCTTGCCATGCAGGTGCAGGCACAGATCGTAGCGTCGGTGCACCTCGGCGAGGCCGACGATGCGCGGCGCAACGTCCCGTCCGCGATTGGGAACGACACGGATCTCGACCGAGCCGCCGTGCCATCCGCCAAAGCACGTCTGCAGCGCCGCGCGCTTCGCCTGCGTGTCGGTGGTCACGTAGAGGTCGGCCGGGCCGGGCATGTGGCGCAGATGCTCGCGGAACTCCGGGCCGAGTTCGGCATAGTGGAGATGGATCAGGACCGCGATGCGCGGCCAGGATCGCGCGCGTATCGGGTAGGCGAGCGGCAGTGCCAGACCGCCGAGCAGCTCGGGCGGCATCGGTGGCGGCCGGACGATCTCCGCGGCCGGCCCGACGGTCTCCGCCGGCTGCGGCGCGCTGGCCGGCCGTGGCGTCGCCTCGGCGCGCGCCGGCGCACGCCACTCGCGCGCGCGACGGGGGGAGCTGCGCGCCTGGCCCTCATCGGCCTCTGCGGCGCGAGGCGCGAGCCATGCCTCGAGCCAATCGCCACGCGCGCGACCTTCCGGTCGTCGTGACGTCAGCCGCAGTCCCTCACCGCCTGCGTCCTCGCGCAACGCCGCGATCGCAAAGGCTTCGAGAGCGATGCCTGCCGGCAGGCGGCAGAGAAGCGCGCTGCCGGGGTCGCGCGGCGCCGGCTCATCCGGCAGCGCGATCTCCAGCGGCGGCGCGCCAGGCAGGGCGTAGAGATCGGCAAGCCGCACCGCGAGGCGACGCGCATCCTCCGGCGCCAGCGCCCGAAGGTCGACCAGGACCCGCAGCGCCGTATCGGTCTGGCCGAGCAGCGAGAAGGCCGTGACCTCCACGTCGCCGGCAGCCGCATCGCCATCCGGGCGAAGCAGCGCGAGGACCTCCGGCTTCACCATGGCGACCGCAGCCCGGCGAGGTCGAATTCGAAGCATGCGATGCCCGGAACGGCCGGCTCGACTTCGGGCGAACCGTCGGGCAGCGGCGCGCCGATCCGCTCCAGGTCCTGCGCCGCGGCATGCGCGGCGCCCGTATCGCCCCATTTCCGCGCCAGGAGATAGGAGGCCTGCAGTGCCTCCGTCGGCATTGGCGGTGCCGACGTGTCCTGGAACAGTGCCGATGGACAGAGAAGCAATTCGTAGCCTCGCGCCCGCGCGCGCCATGAGAGGTCGATATCCGCGCCCTGCGCGGCGAAGCGCGTGTCGAACGCGCCGATGGCGGCGTGGACGCCCTTCGGTATGGCGATGCAGGGGCTGGAGAGCCACGGCACCTCGAACGTCTCCCCCCCTCCATTCGGCTCCGACGCCCGCCGCGCGCCGACCAGCGCCTGCCGCCCGGCGGCGCGCAGCATCCGTACCATGGCGGCGATCGCGTCGGGATGGAGCAGCCCTGCGGCGCTGAGGGTGAGGTGGATCTCGGCGCCTTGGCCGAAGGCCATGTCCATCAGGCGGTTGTGCGCCGCGGCCGGCGACAGCCCCTGTCGCAGCGGCACGATGGCGGCGGGCCATTCGGCCAACATGGCCGGATGCAGCCGCTCGCCCAGGCCGAGGACCAGGATGCGCCCCGCCTCGACCTGGCCGATCCGCTCCAGGCCGGCGGTCGCCGCCGCCACGGCCCGGCGCAGGGACGTGGCCTCCATCCCCGCCGGCACGACCATGCCGATGGTCACCGGAAAGAGCGTCGCGCGAGCGAGATGCAAGCCCAGGCGGCGTTCGACGGCCCTCCTTCGCTCCTCGGCGACCGCGGCATCCTCCGGCGGAGCGTGGGGGCGAATGGCCCGCCCCTCCGCACGTCCGTACCGGAGGTAGTGCAGCAACGGGTGCTCGGCGCTGTCGCGAAGATCGGGGTTTTGCGCCAGGTACCAGGCGCCGTCGAAGCGGGGCGACACCTCGTCCTGCGTGCGAATCCCGAAGCGGAGGAAATGCGCCAGGGGATGCAGCCCGGAGGACGCGATCTCGGGGTGGCGTGCACTATACCACTCCGCGTCGAAGAAGCCGCTGTCGCGCAGCACCGCAAAATCGCGTCGCCGCCGCAGGAAGCTGCGCGCCGGCGGCCGGATCTCGCCGCGCGTCAGGTGGATGAAGCCGACGAGGCCTCGCCGCAACGGGCTGCGCACCCATGGCGGCAGCCTGCGCGCCCATTGCCGCAGCAGGTCCGCGAGGTCGCGGGTCACGTTGTAGACTTCGCTGCCGGCCGGGCCAGGCGGAACCGGTCGTGGCGGATGTGGTGCGACGCGACTGCGGACCGACAGCTGCTCCTGGCGATCGAGGCGCCGGCGGAGCATCTCGTTCGCCACCTCGGCCTCAGCGAGCCGCTGCGCCGCGAGCCACGCCGCGTTGACAGCGGCGCAGCGCTCCGCGGCGCGTTGGAATGCGGCCGGGGAGAGGCTCCACAGTATTGCCGGCTCCGACGCGCCAGGGCCGCGCAGCACGGCAAGGCCCCGGCCCGCTGAAAGGTGTCGCGCCGGGCCGTCCAGCATCGACTCGCGCCACGTCTCCGGCGGCGCCCCGTGCAGCAGGAGGATCGCGCCTGGCCGCACCGCTCCGCGCCAAGGTTTCCCGATGCCGCGCGAATCGCATTCCCCGGCAGCCGCTTCGAGCACGATGAGTTCGGCGTCGCCGGCAGGCTCCGCTGCCGCCTCCTCGAACTCGGTGTCGTGACCGCCCTGCGCCGCCAGGCAGCGCAGCATCGCGAAGGCATCGCCACTGCCCGCGCATCGCCGCGGGCGCAGCGCCCCGAGCAGCCAGGCGGCGAAGGTCGCATGCTCCCAGCAGCCGCTGTCCGGGCAGGGCCGGTGGACCAGCTTCGGCGGCGCGACATCCATCATGCGATGCGGGCCACGCGCCCCGGTACCGCTGGTTCGGGGTTCAGCGCCATCTCCTGCGCGCGCGCATAGTCCTCGGGGCGCCCGATATCGAGCCACACGCAATCGCGCGCGAATCCATCCACCTTGAGGCCGGCCAGGAGCATGCGGTCGAGCAGCTCCGGCATGTCGAGCCGCTGGCCCGGCCGGAGCCAGGGCCGTATCGCCTCCCGCCGCAGCGCATAGACGCCCATCACGAGGTGGTGCTCGGCGGTGGGTTTCTCGCGCAACGCCGTGATCCGGCCCTGCTCGTCCACGTCGGCAACGCCGAACTCCTGCGTGACGAGACGGCGCTGCAGGGCGACCGTCGCATCCGCGCTCTTCTCCCGATGGCTTGCGAGCAGCGCGGCGAAGCCGAGGTCGGTGAAGAGATCCGCATTCAGCAGCAGGAAATCCGGTTCCATCGCGTCGATGACCTGGGAGACCGGACCGCAGGTGCCGAGCGGGTGGTCCTCGATCGCGTAGCTGATCTCGAGCCCCAGGCTGCGGCCGTCGCCGAAATACGCCTGGATCAGCTGGCGATGGTGCAGCACCGCAAGGCATATCCGCCGCAGCCCTGCGCGGCCAAGCTGGCGCAGAAGCCGCTCCAGCACCGGCGCATCGCCGATCGGCATCAGCGGCTTCGGCATGACCGCGGTGTAGGGCAGCAGGCGTGTCCCCTTGCCGCCGGCCATGACGATGGCCTGGATCGCTCCCGCTTTCATGTCACGTATCCGGACTTCGGCAGCAGGTCACGATGCGTGTCGAAGAAGGCGATCGTCCGCCGCAGGCCCTCGTCGAGCGATACCGCCGGGCGCCATCCGCTGACCGCGGTGAAGGCGCCGTTCGCCGAGACCAGGCGGTCGACCTCGCTCGCCGCCGGGCGCAGCCGCTCAGGGTCGAGCTCGATGCGCGCCGCGGAGCCCATCAGCGCGATGATGCGGCTCGCCACCTCCCCCACCGAGGCGCCGCTCCCGGTCCCGAGGTTGAAGCAGCCGCCCTGGGCTGCCTCGCAACCCGCCGCGGTGATGAAGCCCGCGACGGTGTCCGACACGTAGGTCAGGTCACGGACCGGGGTGGTGGCGCCGAGCTTCACCGCCTCGGCGCCGCCGAGCACCTGCCCGATCACCGTCGGGATGAAGGCGCGCGCCGATTGGCGCGGGCCGAAGGTGTTGAAGGGCCTGACAGTCACGGCCTTGATGCCGAAGGAGCGCACGTAGCTTTCCACCAGCTTGTCGGCGGCGATCTTGGTAGCCGCATAGGGCGACTGCGCCTGCAGCGGATGGGCCTCGTCGATCGGCACGTAGCGGGCGCTGCCATAGACCTCGGAGGTGCTGGTGTGCACCAGACGCTGCCCGCCGGCGCGCACGGCCTCCAGCACGTTCAGCGTGCCCTCGACGTTCGTCTGGATGTAGCTGCGCGGCGCCGCGTAGGAATGCGGGATGGCGATCAGCGCGCCGAGATGGAACACCACCTCGCACTTGGCGACCAGCCGCCGGATGAAGTCGGCATCGTTGAGGTCGCCGTGCACGACCTGCACTGTGTCGAGTTCGTCCCTGGGCAGCAGCCTCAGATTGCCGATCGCCGCATCGGCGTTGTAGCGGAGCAGTGCCGTGACCTCGGCGCCGGCGGTGAGCAGGCCCTGCACGAGATGGCTGCCGATGAAACCCCCGGCCCCTGTCACGAGCACTCGCTTCGCCTTCATGGACAAGTCCTGCATATGTTCAGCTCCAGGCCGGATCCGCATGGGCCGGAGCCGCCGCCGTGGCGGGCAGGCGGCGTTCGTCGGGCCGTCCGGCGTCGCCGGCCTCTCGGTAGTTTTCGGGCTTCGCGGCAAAGGCAAGGGGTGGGCCGCCATCGGCCGCCGCGACGGCATCCTTTCCGTGGCGGTCGAGGATCCGCCGGAGGAGCCGGCGCGTGCCGGCGGGCCCGGCCGGGCCGCCGCCCAACTCGAGGAGTGTTGTGCGGCGAAGGGCAGTGCCCGGACCGATGCGCAGCATCGCGTCGGATGGGGAGGGCAGGCGCGGCCGCCCCGGCTGGCTGGCGCGAAGCCCGGCCCAGGCGGGAAGCGCGCCCCGGCGGATAACCGGGGACATCGCGTGGACCAGCCATCGCCCCAATCCGCGCGCGGTCCTGTCCCCTGGCGCGACCAGCGCGACGAGCGGGGCGGTGGCCTCCCGTGCCGGGCGCAGCAAGCCGGCGTCACGCCCCTGACGCAGCACGCGGGCGAAGCCGCCGGCAGCGGCGACCATCTCCTCGATCGCCCCAGGCTCCTCCGCGGTTTCGTCGAGGACGACGATGGCCTGCACCGCGACGTCGTCGATCCGTGCCAGGCAGGCGAGGGTCGGTGCGATGCTGTCGGGCGACATCCCTTCGCCGGCCAGGATGAAGGTCAGGTCCGGGCGCGCCGTCGCCCGGCGGAACGGAAGCGAGGCCTCGAACTGCGGTCGCAGGCGCCGCACGCCCGCCAGCGTCGCGGCCGCCGGCATGGGAGGCAGGTCCTCGCCACGGTAGGCGAGGTGAAGAGCGCGCGCCTCGTCCATCACGCCACGCAGCGGCGGGGGAGCCACGGCGGATGCGGGTGGCTCGAGCGCAGTGGCGATCGCGCTGCCATCGAGGTCGATACCGTGGGGCGCAGCGGTCGGATCCGCTGCGTCCAGCACTGCGGCCGTCCAGGAGTTGCGCGATGCGATCACCGTCTCGCCCCGCAGCAGTGCCTCCAGCGGTGCCGGATCGAAGATGGGCAGCGCGGCGCAGGCCATCGCGATGGCGGCTTCGCCCGGCTGCAACCGGGACAGGTCCCTTGCGCCTTCCTCGGTTCGCAGCACGGCGGTGAAGGCCTTCGGCAGATCCAGTGGTAGCCGCGCACGCGCACGAAGAGCGGCGGGCAGCCGGTCCAATACCCGCAGGAATGGCTCAAGATTCCATGAAGGATCACCGGACGGCATGAAGAGCCCAGGCGGGCAAGCGGAACGCCCGCGCAATTCCGCCCGGTCGAACAGAGTCGCCAGCGGAAGCATGAGCTGCGGCGCGCCATTGGCACAGGCCGGCGGCGTGACGCCCACGGCGTAGCGCAGTTCGACCGCTGCGTCCGACAGCGCGCCGAGGAGCAGGAGCCTTTCCACTTCCCGCTCGGATGCGGCATCGGGCCACGCGAGCCGCGCGGCATCGGCCGTATGGCCGAGCCAGTTCTGCGTCACGCGACCCACCGTCACGCCGAAGGCTTCGCAGGCCGGGCGCACCAGATGTGCGACAGGTAGCGTCGAGGGAACGTCGATGGCGTCAAAGCACGTGCCCTGCTGTGCCAGCAGTGCCGCGAACAAGGGCCGTACCAGCGTCGCATCGGGCCCGGCGGCTTCCACTGCAAGCTCATCCAGCGCGGCGCAGTCATCCATCGCGAAGGGAAAGGCATTCGGCGGCAACCGCCCCGCCCGGCGCGCGCGAAGATCGGGACCGCGCGAGGGCCAATGGAACCGGATGCCGGCGTGGCGCGGAACGGCGAGGCGGTAGAAGGCCGCCTCGACACCGCCACGCGAAACCAGGTCCCGGACAGGGATCAGGACGTCCATGGCGCGGCCGTCCGATGTCTTGTCGTCGCTGGACCAATCATCCCTTGTCTGCTGCCCTCATTGCCCCGAGTCGGGGGCCTCGACCTTGCCGGGAATACAACTCGTAAGCAACATGACTAATGAAAATTCAACTATTGAGCGATACATGGGATGGATCATACGAGGCTTCATCAAGCAGAAGGGGGCGCGATGGCAAGGATGGGTTCCGGCGCCGGGTCGGCACCGCGCCTGGTGGTCGACGGGGAGGACAGCGATCGCGGACGCGGTCTGCTGCTTCTCTCCGCCTTGCATCTGGCGGCCCCACATATGCGCGGCACGTGTGTCGAAGTGATGAATGCGGAGGAGCCGCCGATGCGCGCTGCCATCGAATCGCTGCGCTGGGAAACCGGGCTGAATGTCCGCGCGACGTTGCGGGCGCCGGAAGACGTCTTGCCGGGCGCGGCGCTGTTCGTCGCGATCGCCGTCGCCGGGGCGGATCACCTGCCGCTAGCGCAGGCCGCTGCCGCCGGGGTGCCGGTGCTTGTGCCGCTGCAGTTCCCATCCGACGACGCCCCGCCCGGCACGCTGCTGCTCGCGCGTGCTGCGCATGATCCGGGCTTTCTGGCAGAACGCATGCTGCGGCATCTCCCGCCCCGGCAGCCTCTTGCATGAGTGGGCGTCCAATCCTCGTCGTGGCGCTGCCCGACAGCGTGCACACGGCGCGCTGGATGCGGATGGTCCATGGCGAATGGCCGCTGGTGTTGATCCCCGCTACCAAGGCGGAACTCGCCCCGGAACTCGGCAGGACCTGGCCGGTCCGCGCGCTGTCAGACCTTCTCGTCATGCCGCGCGATGCGATCGGGGTCTGGGCCGCCCAACCCGAAGGTCCGGAGTTCGCGGCCGACGATCTGCCGGCGCCGATCGGCTTCCTTGATCGCGACGCGATCGTGCGTGGGGCCACCGTGGCCCGCGCCGTGCGCGTCCTGCGGCCGCTTCTGCTCCATTCCATGGAGATCCAGCTTGCAGGCTATGCCTGCCTCGTCGCCCATGCACGCCTCGACGGAGATGCCCCGCCATGGCTGCTCTCCAACTGGGGGAGCGACATCTTTCTCTATCATCGCCTGGCCGAACACCGCCTCGTGCTGGAGGCCATCGCCGCCCGCATCGACGCGGCGCTGAACGAGTGCGAGCGCGACGTGCCGCTGTTGCGCGGCCTGGGCTTCGACGGCCGCATCCTGCCGGCGCAACCGGCCTCGGGCGGCGTGGATGTCACCATTCTGCCGCGGCTGGAGGCGCTCGCGCCCCCCTCAGGGCGGCGGCTCATCCTGGTGAAGGGCTATCACGGCTGGGCGGGGCGCGCGCTGCACGCACTGTCGGCGATCCATCTCGCGGCGCCCGCCCTGCGGCGTCACCGCATCCGTGTCCTGCTCGCCTCCCCCGTCGTGCGCGACATGGCGGCGAGGATCGCCGCGGCGGACGGCCTCGACATCGGCGCGGAACCCTGGATGCCCAATCACGCGGCGGCGCTGGCCCGGATGGGCGCGGCGCGCATGATGGTTTCCTGCGGCATCTCCGACGGAATCGGCACGACGCTGCTGGAAGCCATGGCCCTTGGCGCCTTCCCGATCGTCTCTGAGAGTTGCTGCGCGCTCGAATGGCTGGAAGCGGAACGGGATGGCTTTGTCGTCTCGCCCCACGATGTCGCCGGCCTGGCCAAGGCGATCGCCCGCGCAGCGGCGGAGGATGCCCTGGTTGATGCCGCAGCGCCGCGCAACCGCGCCACCGTCGAGGCCCGCTGGGACATCGGCGCCAATGGCGGCAGGGCGAAGGCCGCCTATCGCGAGGTGATCGCCGCCGCGCCGGGGAGGAGCGCCGCGTGACCCGTGAACTGGTCTCGATTGTCATCCCGGTCTTCAACGGTGCCGATTTCGTCGCCGAGGCAGTCGAGAGCGCGCTCGCGCAGTCCTGGCCGGAGACGGAGGTCATCGTCGTCGACGACGGGTCGGATGACGGCGGCGCGACGCAGCGCGCCGTTGCGCTCTTCGGCGATTCCGTGCGGCTGATCGCGCAGCCGAACGGCGGTGTCGCCGCCGCGCTCAACACCGGCATCGCCGCCATGCGCGGGGACTGGTTCGCCTGGCTCAGCCATGACGACCTCTACCATCCCGAACGCATCGCTCGGCACGTCACGGCACTGATGGCGCGCCCCGTTCCGATGGTCTCCTTCGGCGATGCCGATCAGATCGACCGGGCCGGCCGCTTTCTCGGGCGCGCCAGGCATACCGACGGCTTCGCGGATGACGGGGAAGTCGGCAACGGAATCTGGGCGGTCCTCGAGGGACGGCTCAACGGCTGCACCATGATCGTTCCCCGCCGCAGTTTGGAGGAAGCCGGCGGCTTCGACCCCGGGCTGCCCACAACGCAGGACTATGCGCTGTGGCATCGCCTCGCGCTGCGCCATCCCTTCCTGCCGGTTCCCGGGGCGCTGGTGCGGCAACGCCAGCACGGCGGCCAGGGCTCCCGCATGGCGCGGCATATCGAGGAAGCGAGCCTGCTCTGGGTGTCGCTGCTCGAACATCTGGAGAGTCTCGGCGGTACGCCGGCCGATCGGCTGAGGCGGCTTCGCAGGGCCGGCGCCACGCTGCGGCACGCACCATATCACGGCGCGCGGCGCTTCCTGGAGGCGCGCCTGCGTTCCGCGATGGGCGCCTTCGGCGCCGACCTGGTGGTGCGCCGGCCGGCCGGGCCCGACGATGTCGCCCGCGCGATGCGGCTTGTCCTGGACGCTGGTCTTCGGCCGGGACGCGTCACGGTCACGGATGAGCGGCACTACAGTGCTCCCGCCCTGTCCGTCGAATGCCCAGGAACGGCAGCGACTGCCACGGTCGTCCGGACCGGGGAGCATCCGAGCGCGGCGCTGCTGCTGGAAGCCGCGCTCGGCAGCGGCGAGGAAAGGCTGTCGGTCATCCTCGACGCACAGGGACTGCCGCCCGGCGCAGAACTCGTGGAAGGCCTGCGCGCCGTCGCAGCGGGCGCGTCGGAAGCCTGGATCGCTCCGCCCGGGCCCGGCCTGTGCGCCGCGGTCTTCGACCGGGATGCGCTGAAGGCGGCATATGCCGGGCCTGCCGCGAATGCTGCCGCCACCGCCGCGGTCTTGGCGCGCCTTGGCCGGACCATCGGGCCATCCGACGTTCCGCCGGCGCCTGCCCTGCCCCGGTCGATTCCGCGCCCCCCGGTGCCTGCCCCGCTTCGCATGCACATCGCTGATCGGCCCGTGCTGGCAAGGATGCCCGATCCGCGACGCCCCACGATCCTGATGCTGCTGCACGACTGGGGCGGAGGAACCCTGCGGTATGTCGAGACGCTCGGGCGCTGGCTCGGTGAGAGGGTGAACCTCCTCTACGGCTGGGGCGTGGACGAGCGGCTGTTCCGGCTCGGCTCGCAGGCGCCGGACATCGCGGAACTGGAATGGGACGTCGCGTCGGAAGGCCTCGACGCGCCGGTCATGGCCTTGCGCGCCCTCGGAGTGGAGCGCGTCCACGTGCTGCACACGATCGGCTTCGACCGCTGGATCGAGGATTTCCTCGATGCCATGGCGGTGCCCTTCGACGTCACCCTCCTCGACTACCACCTCGTGGCGAACGGCGCGCATCTGACGGATGAGGACGGCCGGTTCGTCGGTGACGCGGCATTGGAGGACCCGGACCATCCGGCGCGGCGCCGCGGTCCGCCGCGCCTGCTCCTGCGCAAGGCGGACCGGCGCATCGCCTGCAGCCGCGACCTCGCCTGGCGTGCCGGGCGGCTGTCGGGAGGGCTGCCGATCATCGCGGCCCAGCTGCCGGAGCCGGGCAATCCGCGCAACTTCGCCATCCAGGCGCCGGACCTCGCCGACGGCGAGGCGTTGCGCGTGCTGTGCCTCGGTCGTCTCGCCCCGCACAAGGGCATCGAGGACATCGCGGCGGTCGCCCGGCTGGCCGAGGCGCGGGGCCTGAAGCTGCAGCTGCTCTGCCTCGGCGAAGACCTCGCGCGCCTGCCCGTGTCGCTGCAGAGCAGCGGCACGATCCGCCTCCTCGGAGGCTTTGCGGAGGAGATGCTGAATCCGCTCGTCTGCGAGCTCCGGCCGCATCTGGCCTGGTTGCCGTTTCGCGCGCCCGAGACCCACAGCTTCGCCTTGTCCGACTGCATGCTGCTCGGCCTGCCGATCCTCGCGACCGGAGTCGGCGCGATCCCCGAGCGCGTCGAGGGGCGGCCTTCCACCTGGCTGATGCCCCCCGAGCAGGCCGATCCACGGTCCGTCGTGACGTGGTTCGAAACCCTGGTGCGGGACAGGATGCGTACCGCGCCGCGTTGGCTTCCGACCGGGCATTTGCCGGCATGGGACGAGGATTTCTACGCGCGGAGCTTCCTGAGGTGATCGCAGGCCTGGCCTGATACCAAGGGCCGCGATTCGCGACCGATGGTATCCGGCTTCTCCTGCCCTCAGACGCCGGGCGCAAACCTCCGGCTTGCCTGGCTTCGCCGGACCACCGGCGAGCCGCGTTCGCGGCCTCGGCACGAGTCAGGAACTCGTGCCGCTCGTATGATGCCGACGTAGGCTGGCGCGTGGCCCCGGACGCACTGGCCGCGCACCAGGCGTCGACCGCGGTCAGGCGTCGTTCTCCCTGGCTGCTGCCGGTCCGTCCCCCAGTCGAGCAAGTGCGCGACCGGAAACACGCCCATCGTCCACGACACGTCCGGCTGCGAAGCATGCCGCACGGCATCGCGGGGCCCGGGATGCAGCAGCCGGCGGACCTTTCACCGCAGGAGGGAAACTGTCACGTCGAATTCAATGCCATGACATGTATCGCTGCTACTGCTCGGCCTGATTGCCCGAACTGCGGCGATCGTTCGCGAATCAAGAGGATTTCGAATGTCAGAACAGCACGTCGTATTCGTCGGGATCGACGGCCTGCAGCTGGAACAATTCCTGCTGCTCGGCCTGCAGGGCGAAGCGGAAGCACTCAACAGCCTCGATATCGTCGAGAGCTACACCGGCGGGGCCGAAGGGACCTCCACGGAACAGCCAACGGTCAGCGGCCCCGGCTGGTCCACACTGCTGACGGGCGTCTGGGCCGAACAGCACGGCGTCACCAGCAACAACGGCCAGGCGATCGACGCCGAGGTCGACAGCATCTTCGAGATCATCGACGGTGCGCTTCCCGACGCGACGATCGCCTCGATCGTCCATTGGGACGACATCAACACCGGGCATTTCTCGGCCGATGTGGACGCCGGCATCATCGACTATGCGATGAGCGGCCTGTCTGACCAGGCAGTCACCGACGAGGCGGTGGACCTGATCGACACTGTTGCCCCGGATTTCATGTTCCTGCAGCTCGACGACGTGGACGGGGCTGGGCACAGCTCCGGCTTCGGCGAGGCCTACAACCAGTCGATCATCACCGTCTCCGCGCAGCTGGCCGAGATCCTGGCGGCCGTCGAGGCCCGCGAGGCGGCCAACCCGGATGAGGATTGGCTCGTCATCGTCTCCACCGATCACGGCCGCGACCCGGCGACCGGATCGGGGCATGGCGAGCAGACGGACATGGAGCGGCGGACCTTCATCGCCGCCAATGAGGAACTCGCGACCTTCTCGGACGCCGTGCCCGCGACCTCCGTGCTCACGACGATCCTCGACTTCCTGAACATCTCCTTCACGCTGAACGCGGATGGGCTGCAGAGCGGTTCGCTGCTCGAAGGTGCGGCCGACCCGCTGCCGCCCACCATCGACGCCATCCTCACGCCGGTGGACGGCGCGGCGCGCGTGACCCTCGACACCGACCTGTCGATCCGCTTCAGCGAGGAGGTCCAGATCGGGACGGGCACGATCACCGTCCATCGCGCGGAGGACGACAGCGTCGTCGCCACCGTCGATGTGACCTCGGGCGCGGTCACCGTCAGCGGCGACACGGTCACGATCGGCCTGCCCGTCACGCTGGCGGCGCTGACCGACTACTACGTGAAGATCGACGAGGGCGCCTTCACGGACGGCACCAACGCCTTCTTCGGCATCAGCGATGAGACCACCTGGAACTTCACCACTGAAGCCGATCTGGCCGCGCCGCAGGTCGTCGCGCTGACGCCGGCGGATGACGCGGAGGCGGTTCCGACCGGCGCCGATCTCACCATCCGCTTCGACGAGGACGTGGTCGCGGGTGAGGGCGACATCGTGGTGCGGCGCGCATCGGACGACAGCGTGTTCGAAACCGTCGCCATCACCGATCCGCGCGTCACCATCGACGGCGACACGGTCACGGTCGACCTGGCCGGCACGCTGGAGGCCGGGGCGGAATACTATGTGCAGGTCGATCCCGGCGCCCTGCGCGACACCTCGAACCTGATCACGCTGTTCACCGAGGATTTCGAGAGCGTCGGGCTCGGGCCCTTCGTGAGCCCCACGGAAGGCGGTGGCGATGGCACCGACTTCAGCAGCACCCCGCCGGCGGGCTGGACGCAGGACAACACCACGACCCCTGCGGGCGGTCCCGTGGAGTTCTTCGGCTGGACGGTGATGGACAAGAACTCCTGGATCACCACGGCGGGTGACCAGAGCCGCAGCAGCTTCACGAACGCATCGGGCGCGGTGCTGGTGGCCGATCCTGACGAGTATGACGACGGCAGCGCGGATGTCGGCTCGAACCTCTTCAATGCCTACATCTCCATGCCGACCATCTCGCTCGCGGGCGTCGAGGCGGGCACCGCGACGATCACCTTCGATTCGAGCTGGCGCGCCGAAGGGACCCAGAAGGGCAATATCGAGGTCTCCTACGACGGCGGCGTGACCTGGACCGAGGTTCTGGCGTTCGACTCCGATTCCAGCTCCGCCGACTACAAGCCCAGCGCGACGAACGAGACGGTGAGGGCCCAGCTCGACAACCCGGACGGCGCGAGCGAGGTCATCATCCGGTTCGGCATGATCGAGGCCGGCAACAACTGGTGGTGGGCCATCGACGACATCGTCGTGCAGGGTGAAGGCACCGCTGCCGGCACGACCGGCAACGCCTTCGCCGGCATCACCGACAAGACGAGCTGGACCTTCACCGCGGCCGCGACCGAATCGAAGCTGCTGGAGGGGACGAGCGGCGCCGACAGCCTGACCGGCGGCGACGGCGATGACACCATCGCCGGCCTCGGCGGGGCGGACAGCCTCGCGGGCGGCCTCGGCGACGATACGATGTCCGGCGGCGAGCGCAACGACAGGCTGGATGGCGGTGCCGGCAACGACACGCTGGACGGCGGCATCGGTGCCGACGTGCTGGATGGCGGCGCAGACGACGATGTCCTTCGCGGCGGCAACTGGCACGACCAGCTGCAAGGCGGGCTCGGCAACGACCTGCTGATGGGCGAGAAGGACAATGACAGCCTGAAGGGCGGTGAAGGCCAGGACACGCTGCACGGCGGCCACGGCTTCGACCTGCTGGATGGCGATGAAGGCGACGACCTGCTCTTCGGCGAGGATGCGCCTGACGCGCTTCGCGGTGGCGCCGGCAACGACACGCTGGATGGCGGCGGCAGCGAGGACACCCTCGCGGGCGGCGAGGGCGACGATGTCCTGATCGGCGGCAAGAGCGCGGACATCTTCGTCTTCGGTCCTGGCGGTGGCAACGACATCGTCGTCGATTTCCGGAAGATCGATTCGATCCGCCTCGATGGCGGCCTCAGCCTGGAATCCTCGCGCATCGAGCATGTGGGCGGCGACAGCTGGGTCGACACCGTCCTCGTCTTCGACGACGGCAGCACCGTCACCCTGCTCGACTTCAGGACGACGACGCCCGAACAGTTCCTCGTGGCCTGACCAAATGTGTGGGGCCGCGTCCGCGTGGCCCCACCACCCTCCGGCTGGTGCAGCGGATCCAGCGTCGGCGAGTATCCTGTGCAGCGTGTTCACAGCCGCGCGAAGGAAGGATTCAATCCATCGCCGAGGGCGACAAGCTTGCGACCGCAAGGCCATGACACGACCGGCGATCGGCACATCCATCGTCGCATCGCGGGAGGGGCCTCGCGGCCGGAGCGTCTGAAAGACCAACGCTCTCGCGTCCATTCATGGACAAGCTCGCGAGTTGCCGCCGCACAACACCCCGATCAGTTGCCATGATTCCACCGCGCATGTACGGAAGCGTCAGTTGAACGCAACGACGGGGGAAACGTGCTCGATCTCACAGGCAAGGCGGCGATCGTCTCCGGCGCCGGATCGGTCGGCCCGGGTTGGGGCAACGGCAAGGCCACGGCCGTCCTCTTCGCCCGCCAGGGCGCCGCGGTCTTCTGCATCGACAACAACGCGGAGGCAGCCGCAGAAACGGTCGCGCTGATCACCTCAGAGGGCGGCCGCGCCATCGCGCATACGGCTGACGTCACCAGAAGCGACGAGGTGAAGGCCGCCATCGAGGCCGCCGTTGCGGCCTTCGGGCGGCTCGACATCCTCGTGAACAATGTCGGCGGCTCGCACCCCGGCAGTGCCGAGACGATGAGCGAGGAGGTATGGGACAAGCAGTTCGACATTAACCTGCGGAGCGTCTTCCTCGGCTGCAAGCACGCCCTGCCTCATCTGCGCCGGCAAGAGACGGCGGCGATCGTCAACGTCGCCTCGATCGCCGCGCTCCGAATGAGCGGCGACCGGCCGCACATCGCCTACTCGGCCTCCAAGATGGGCGTGATCGGCCTCTCCAAGTCCGTGGCGATGGACCAGGCGCGCAGCGGCGTGCGCTGCAACACCGTGATCCCCGGGCTGATGCACACGCCGCTGGTCGAGAACCGGCTGCTGCGCCAGCTCGGCGCCAATGACGCGGCGACACTGATCGCCAGGCGCGACGCGCAGGTGCCCACCGGCAAGATGGGCACCGGATGGGACGTGGCGCATGCGGTGCTGTTCCTTGCCTCCGACGAGGCGCGCTACATCACCGGAACCGAGATCATCGTGGATGGCGGCATCAGCGCCATGATGCCGGGGGCGGCATGAGCGGCCGCTTCCCTCCGCTGCCGCGGGAGGCGCTGGACGACGCGCAGCGCGCGGTGTTCGACGCCATCGCTTCCGGTCCGCGCGGCGCCGTCGGCGGGCCCTTCACCGTGCTGCTGCGCGCCCCGGCGATGGCCGATGCCGTGCAGCACCTGGGCGCCAGCCTGCGCTTCGCCGGACTGCTCGACGACCGGTTGCGGGAGATTGCGATCCTCACGGTCTCGCGCCACTGGTCGGCGCAGTACGAATGGTTCGCGCACCACCCGATCGCACTGAAGGCCGGCGTGGATGCGGAGGCGTTGGGGCGCCTGCTGCAGAGGCAGGATCCGCAATTCGCGGATGTGACGGAGCAGCTTGTCTGGCGGATCTCTCAAGCGGTACTCGAGCATGGCCGGCTTGACGATTCCGAGTTCGCTATGGCGCGCGACACCCTCGGCGAAGCGCGGCTTGTCGAACTGCTGGGCGTGCTCGGCTATTATACGCTGCTCTCCTTCATCCTGAATGTCGGGCAGGTGCCGGTGCCATCGCCGCTGCCATTCCCTGAAGCGCCCTGAAGGTCCACCCGGAGGAAACGAAAATGAACTTCACCATGCCGCGCCGGGCTTTGCTCGGCGCCGGGCTCGCGACGTTCGCGGCGCCGCGACTTGCCTCGGCGCAGGGCAGCCTCGCCGGGCGAACCATCACTCTCGTCGTGCCGTCCCCGGCCGGAGGCGGCACCGATTTCAGCGCGCGGCTGGTCGCGGATTCCTTCGGCCGCGCACTCGGCGCCACCATGGTGGTGGAGAACCGTCCCGGCGGGAACGACGTGGTCGGGCTGCAATCCGTCCTGCGCGCTCCGGCGGACGGCACGACGCTGCTCTGTGGCTACTGCGCGACGATGACGGCGCGCCCGGCCATCGGCGGCCTTGGCGATATCGTGCCGACGCGCGACTTCCAGGCGGTCGGCCAGATCACCGACACGCCGCAGCTCTTCGTCACGCACCCGACCGTGCCGGCAACGACGCTGCAGGAATTCATCGCGCTGGCAAAGCGGCGGCCGGGTGAGATGACCTACGCCTCGGCCGGGATCGGCTCGATGCACCACATGGGGACCGAGTACCTCAAGCATCGTGCGGGCATCGACCTGCTGCACGTGCCCTATCGCGGCACGGGCGAGACGATCCGCGACCTCATCGCCGGGCGCATACAGTTCTACATGAACTCGCCGCCGCCGCTGACGCCGCTGGTGCGCGACGGCAAGCTGCGCGCGCTGTGCGTTAGTTCCGACGTGCGGCATCCCGGCCTGCCGGATGTACCCTCCGCTGCCGAGCAGGGCATGCCCAACCTCGGCCTGAACGTCTGGTTCGCGGTTTTCGCGCCGCGTGGCGTGCCGGCGCCGGTGGTACGCCTGCTGTCGGAGAAGCTGAACCAGGTGCTCGCCGACCAGGCGATCCGTGACAGGGCCTTCGCGGCCGGCGCGCTGGTCAGTCCCAGCTCACCGGAGGCACTCTCCGACCGTGTGGTGCGGGAGACGGAATCCTGGACGCGCATCGCGCGCATGGCGGGCATCTCGGTATCCTGACAGTGCCGCAGGCGGTGTCGTCGATCAGGTCTTCGGCAGCAGTCCGAAGCAACCGACGACATCCGCCACGGCACCACCGGGCAGACCCATGACGAAGGCCTCCATCCTGTCATAGGCGATGGAGGGGACACCCTCCTCGGCACCGATGCGCCGCACCAGTTCCATCGCGCGCGCGTGGTCGTAGCTGTAGTCGGCGGCGGTCATGCGCTGGTCCTGGATGAGCTCGCCGCCATCCGCAAGGCGCACGGAGATGACGGCGGAAAGCGTCGGCACATCGGCGTCCGCCACGACTTCCACCGCCTGCATCAGACTGTTCACGTCAGCGTTGTCGTAGTCCTTCATGATGCCCATGGTCGGTGTGCCGCGCAGCAGGGTCGCAGCGATGCAGAAGGGGATGGACATCAGCGTGCCGGAGACGGTGCCGAACGGCCCCTTGCTGTCCATGCCGGCATAGCCGACCTCATAGGGATTCATGCGCACGGCCACGCTGGCGATGGCGCGGCCACCGATGCGATCCTTCAGCCGCAGCGCCGCAGTCACCGGCGTCTGGTTGAAGGCGCAGACCGGGAAGGGCTTGAAGGCCACGCGCATGGTGGACCATTCCTGGCCGAGCTTTGCGGCGAGCCCCGCCGCATCCGGCGCGACACGCGCGAAGGCGCGGATGTAGCCGGCACTGCCCTCGAAGGCATGCGGCGCGGCGATGGCGCCCTGGCGCGCGAGCTCGGCCGCCATCAGCCCGTTCACGCCCGCCTGCCCGACCTGGTAGCGCCATTCGTCGGTGCCGTCCGCGAAGGACTGCAGGATGCCGCCGGCGAAGTGCGCACCGTAGGACAGCGCGGCGGCGATGCGATCGGCCGGCAGCGCCATGGCCTTCGCCACGGCAGCGGCCGCAGCGACCGTGCCATAGATCGGGGAGGCACGCAGGCCGGCGGGCGTGGTGTGGCCGGCATGTGCCTTCTCGAACAGACCACCGGCCTCGTAGCCCGCGACCAGGGCGGGCAGCAGCCGATCCAGCGGCAGGCGTCGCACCTCGAAGAGCGCCGTGAGCAGGGGGATGAGAATGGCGCCGAGATGTGCCGCGCCGCAGGCATCTTCCTGCGCGCGGCCGTGGGAGAGCGCGGCATTGGCCAGCGTCGCGCCGACGATGGTGGTGCGCCGGCCATCGCCCCAGAGCGTCGCTCCGTCCGCCTGCTCGCCTTCCATGGCGATCGCGGCGGCGCGCGCGACCGGTGCGAATTCCGTCGCATGGCAACCCAGCGCGATGCCGTAGCCGTTCAGCAGACAGGCGCGTGCCTTGGCCTCGACCTCGGGCGGGATCGTCGCTGCACCCAGCCCGTCGATGAACTGCGCCAGCGCGCGGGCGAGCGGAACGGTATCGATCATGGCGCGGTTTCCTACCCTAGCTCCTGTGCGCGAGTTCCTCGCGCAGCACACGCTTGAGCACCTTGCCCGAGGGATTGCGCGGCAGCGCGTCGCGAAGTTCAAGCGCCTTCGGCACCTTGAATCCCGCGAGATGCGCCCGGCAATGCGCCTGCACCGCCGCAAGGTCGAGCGTTGCGCCGTCGCGCAGAACCACGACGGCGACGGGCTTCTCCCCCCAGCGCGGGTCAGGCACGCCGATGACCGCCGCCTCGCTGACCTCGGGCATGGCATAGAGGACGCGCTCCACTTCCGAGCTCGCGATGTTCTCGCCGCCGGAAATGATCATGTCCTTCCTGCGGTCGGTGAGGAACAGGAAGCCGTCGGCATCGAGATAACCGACGTCGCCGCTGCGGAACCAGCCGTCCGGATGGAAGGATGCCGCGGTCTTCGCCGCGTCCTGCCAATAGCCCCTGAACACCTTCGGGCCGCGCAGGCAGATCTCGCCCTCCTGGCCGGCCGGCAGCATCTGCCCCGCATCGTCGCGGATGGTGATCTCGACATGCGGCGTGGCGCGGCCGGTGGAGCCGATCTTCGCGATCTCCCATCCCGCCTCCATCAAGGTGTCGCCGCTGCAGGTCTCGGTCAGGCCGTAGGCGTCGATGTAGCGGCCGTTCGGAAAGAGGCCGGTGAAGGCGCGGATGCGGGCCTCCGGCGTCTTCTCGCCGCCGCCGACGCACCAGCGGAGCGAGGACAGGTCGAGCCCATCCGGGTTGCCGTGCTCCAGAGTGCGGGACAGCATCACCGGGGCCATCCACGCGCCGGTCAGTCTCTCATGCGCGATCGCGGCGACGGCGGCGGCGGCGTCGAAGTCCCGCAGGATGCAGAGCGTGCCGCCGACCCAAAGCACGCCGAGGCCCGGCAGGTCGAACGCGCCGACATGGTAAAGTGGGCCGACCACGAGCAGCCGATCTGCCGCCGTCAGGCCGAGTGCGACGACATGCTCCATGCACTTCCAGTAGAAGTTGCCATAGGAATGCATGACGCCCTTCGGCCGGTCCGTCGTGCCGGAGGTGTACATCAGGCGGAACAGATCGTCTTCCTGCCGTGCGACGGGTGATGGTATGGGCAGGCCCGGCGGCACCAGCCGCGTAGGATCCTCCTGCGCATCGGCGTCGAGCAGCACCAGGCCCGGCAGGCCGCCCACCACGGGCGCGAATTCACTGTCGGAGAAGACCAGGCGCGCGCGAGCATTCTCCACGATGTAGGCCACCTCCTCCCGCGCCAGGCGGAAGTTGATGGGCAGGAAGACCGCACCGACGCGGCTGGTGGCGATCGCCAGTTGCACGAAGGCGGCGGAATTCTTCATGAATGCCGCGACGACCTGTCCGGCCTCGATGCCGCGCGATGCGAGGAGCGCGGAAAGCGCCTCGGTCCGTGCCTGGAGGGCGGCGTAGGTGACGCGCTGCGCGCCGTAGACGATCGCCAGCGCGTCCGGCCGCTGCCGTGCGTGGAAAGCAACGAAGGCTGACAGGTTGAGCATTCTCAGCCCCCCTCAGTAGCCGCGCGGCATACCCAGATCGTGCACGGCGATGAAATTCAGCACCATCTCCTCGGAAACCGGCGCGAAGCGGAACAGGCGCGCATCGCGCCACAGGCGCTCGACGTCGAATTCCTTCGCGTAGCCCATGCCGCCCATCGTCTGCATGGCGCGCTCGGTCGCCTGTGCCGCAGCCTGCGCAGCCAGAAGCTTTGCCTGGTTCGCGGCCGAACCGTACGGCTCCCCGAGGTCGCACAGGGCCGCCGCCTTGTGGTTCAGCAGCCGCGCGGCCTCCCCGAGCGCGTGCGCCTGCGCAAGCGGGAACTGCAGACCCTGATAGGACGCGATCGGCTTGCCGCCGAACACCTTCCGTCCCTGCGCATAGGTCACGGCACTGCGGATCGCGAGTTCCACCGTGCCCACCAGCCCAGCGGTGGTGACGATGCGCTCCGTGTTCAGCACGTCGAGCAGCGCGGACCAGCCATCATCGAGCGTGCCGACCAGGTCGTCGGGTTCGACGCGCACCTCGTCGAAGAAGACCGAGGACGATGGCAGCGTATTGGTGCCGAGCTTGTCGATCGGGGTGTGACCGACGCCGGCGCGATCCGGCTCGATCATGAAGAGGCTGATCCCCTGGGTGCGTCGCTGCACCTCCTCGACCTTCCTGGTGCGCGCGACGACGAGCATCTTCGTCGCCTGCGGTACCGCGGTGATCCAGACCTTGCGGCCGTTGAGGCGCCAGCCGTTTCCGTCGACGCGCGCGAAACTGCGCACCTCCAGGCTGTTGGTGCCGGCATCGGGTTCCGTCAGCGCCATGCAGAAGGTGATCTCGCCGCGCAAAAGGCCCGGCAACAGCGCCTTCTTCTGCACCTCGCTGCCGAACTTCGCGATGCTCACGCCGCCGAAGATCGGATTGAGCATGAACATCTGCGCAAGGGTGGACCCCGCGCCGCCAGCCGTCAGGGCCTCGATTGCCAGCGCCAGTTCCAGCATGCCGAGGCCGGAGCCACCATATTCCTCCGGCAGGGTGATGCCGCAGAGGCCGGCGTCGCAGATCGCCGCCCAGGCCTCCGTCGGATAGGCCTTACGCGCATCGAGGTCGCGCCAGTACTCGGGGCCGAAGCGCTCGCCGACCTTGCGGGCGGTCTCGACCAGCAGGCGCTGGTCTTCGGACAGCCGGAACTCCATGGATCAGGTCCTTTCTTCGGCCGGCGGGCGCAGCAGGGCGAGCGGCCTTTCCAGAAGCGCGACGATACGGGCGAGAAAGGCGGCAGCGGCCGCGCCATCGAGCACGCGGTGATCGGCGGAGAGCACCAGCGTCACTTCCCGGCGCAGCGCGGGCGCGCCGTTGGCATCGGGGCGGAACAGCGATTCCACGGCCCCGAGGCCGAGGATCATGGACTGCCCCGGATTGACGATGGGAACGAGGAAGCGCGCGCCGAACATTCCGACATTCGACAGGGATATCGCGCCGCCTTCGAGCTCGTCGGTCGAGAGACGTCCGGCGCGGGCACGGTCCACGAGCGCATTCGCGCGTTCGGCAAGCGTCTCGAGCGGCAAGCGCCCGGCATCGCGGAGCAGCGGAGCGAACAGTCCGCGCGGCGTGTCCACCGCCAGCCCGACGTCGGGCGAGGCGAGGCGTCGCCAGCCATCGCGATCCCACACGCGGTTGAGCGCCGGCGCGGCGAGCAGCGCCCGCCCCATCGCCGCAAGCACGGCATGCGTGACTGTCAGGCGCGGCGCGTCGGGGATCTCGCGCCACTCATCGCGCAGTGCGAGCAGGCGGGAGATCTCGGCGGCGGCGCCGACGTAGAAATGCGGCATCTCCTGCTTGGCCTGGGTGAGACGCCGCGCCGAGGCGGCGCGCACGCGGTCGAGCGGGATGAACTCGCCGAAGGCCGGCGCGACCGTCTGCACCGGGCGCGTCTCGGTCACGTCCCTCGCCTTGATCCGCCCTCGCGGGCCGCTGCCGCTGAGGCTGGCGAGATCGACACCGCGCTCCCGCGCCAGCCGTCGTGCCAGCGGCGTGGCGAGGACGCGTCCAACCGGCGCAATGCGTGGCGGTGCCTCGGTCGATGCCGATTGCGGGTCCGCCGCGGCGAACGGCGCCGGCGCGCCGGCGACGGCGCCGGTCCAGCGCGCCACCGGCGTCCCCACCGCCACCGTGCTCCCGGAAGGGACGAGCAGCTCGATGATCTCGCCCTCGCCGCCTGCCTCGATATCCGTCGCGATCTTCTCCGTCTCCACGACGAAGAGGATGTCACCGGCGGAGACGCGCGCGCCGGGCTGCACGCGCCATTCGGCCAGCAGCCCCTCGGTCATGGTGAGGCCGAGCTTCGGCATCACGATATCGGCGAGCGCCATCATCGCATCATCGCCCGGTGAAGTTCGCGGGCCGCTTCTCGAGGAAGGCGCGGCAGCCCTCATGCGCGTCCGCCGCGTCCAGCACCAGGCCGATCATCGCGTGTTCATGCGCGAGTGCCTGCGGCAGCGGCATCTGCGCGCCCTGTCGCAGCGTGCGCTTCAGCAGCTTGAGGATCAGCGGCGACTTGGAAGCCACGCGCTCGGCGAGCTTCATCGCCTCGACCATCAGCTCCGCCTTCGCCACGACGCGGTTGCACAGGCCGAGTTCCACCGCCTCCTGTGCCGTGATCTGGCTGCCGGTGAACATCATCTCCCGCGCGCGGCAAGGGGCGATCTCGCGGATCAGGCGTTGCGTGCCGCCGGCGCCGGGGAAGAGCCCAAGATTGATCTCCGGCAGGCCAAGCCGCGCCGTGTCCGCAACCAGGCGCATGTCCGTGCAGAGCAGCAACTCCGTCCCGCCACCCAGGGCGAAGCCGTTCACCGCGGCGATGGTGGGCTTGTCGCACGCCTCGACGCGATTGAAGACGCGGTGCAGGTCCTCGCCGAATTCGATGTAATGCGGCAGGCCCTGGCGACTATCGAGGTCGCCGATATCGCCACCCGCAACGAAGGCCTTCTCGCCCGCGCCGGTGATGACGATGACATGCACCGCCCGATCGGATTCCGCGGCGATGAAGGCCGCCTCAAAGGCCTTCAATGTCGCGGCGTCGATCGCGTTCAGCGCGGCCGGGCGGTTGAAGGTGAGCACCGCCACGGCGCCCTTGGTCTCGGAGAGAATCACTTCGTCGGCCATGGGGGGTGTCCTCTAGTCCAGCGTGCGGCGGACGGCAGCGGCAATGCGCGCGGCGTCGGGGCGATACGCGCTCTCCAGTTCCTTCGCGAAGGGCACCGGGGTGAAGGGC
Organism: Neoroseomonas eburnea; assembly: GCF_018129005.1. Classification (GTDB taxonomy): domain Bacteria; phylum Pseudomonadota; class Alphaproteobacteria; order Acetobacterales; family Acetobacteraceae; genus Neoroseomonas; species Neoroseomonas eburnea. Next base: position 96,145 of record NZ_JAAEDL010000012.1, on the reverse strand, counting down.
GCGCCGACGCGCAGGATTGGGCCGTCCAACTCGTCGAAGCCGATATCGGCCATACGCGCGGCGATCTCCGCACCGACGCCGAAGGCTTCCACGGCTTCCTGCGCGATGACCAGGTGATGAGTGCGCGCGAGGCTCTCGAGCACCGTCGCCTCGTCCCAGGGCTGCAGGCTGCGCAGGTCGATGACCTCGGCTTCGATGCTGTCCCGCGCGAGCGCGGTCGCGGCCTCCGTCGCCCAATGCACCGCGGCGCCGTAGGCGACGATGGTGGCGTCGCGGCCCGGGCGGGCGACCCGCGCGCGGCCGATCTGCAGCGGCGCCGGCGCGTCGTCCACCTCGCCCTTCATGGCGTAGAGCGCCTTGTTCTCCACCATCACCACCGGATCCGGATCGGCGATCGCGGCGCGCAGCAAGGCGTGCGCATCGGCTGGCGTCGCCGGGCAGACCACCTTCAGGCCGGGTATGTGGCAGAGCCATGCCTCCAGGCACTGCGAGTGCTGTGGTCCCGCGGAGAGGCCGCCGCCATGCGGAGTGCGCAGCACCATCGGTACGCCGCGCTGGCCCCCGAACATGAAGCGCGCCTTCGCCGCCTGGTTCACCAGCGCGTCCATGGCCAATGTGATGAAGTCCATGAACATGATCTCGGCGACCGGCTTGAGGCCGGACAATGCGGCACCGACGGCAGCGCCGATGATGCCGGCCTCGGAGATCGGCGTGTCGCGCACGCGATCGGGGCCGAACTTCTCCTGCAGCCCGCGCGTCGCGCCGAAGGGACCGCCGGCGGCGCCGATGTCCTCGCCGAGCAGGATGACGGTGTCATCCTCGGTCATGGACTCGGTCAGTGCGCGATTGACCGCCTGCACCATGCGCAGTTCTGCCATGGCCTATGCTCCCGCTGGTGCGTAGACGCCGGACAGCGCGGCCATCCAATCCGCCGGTGGCGCAGCACGTGCAGCGGCGATGGCGGTGGCGACGGCGTCGCGCGCCTCGGCTTCCGCGACCTCCAGGGTGGCGGCGGGAGTACCGGCGTCGAGCAGTGTGGCGCGGCTCCGGGCGATGGGGTCGTGCTCCGCCATGCGGGCGGCCTCCTCCGGATCGCGGTAGCGCTGGGGGTCGCCTTCGAAATGGCCGCGCCAGCGATGGGTGCGCGCCTCGATCACGCGCGGACCTTCCCCGTGCCGCTGTGCGGCGACCGCATCCTCCGCGGCCGCGGCGACGGCGGACGCGTCATTGCCGTCCACCTCGACATGGCGCACGCCATAGGCGGCCGTCCAGGCGCCGAGCTTCGCCGCAACCTGAGTGTCGCTGCGGCTGAACTCGGCCCAGCCGTTGTTCTCGCACACCATCAGCAGTGGCAGGCGCCAGATTGCCGCCATGTTCAGAGTTTCATGCATCGCGCCCTCGGCCAAGGCACCGTCACCGAAGAAGGCAACTGCCACGCCGTCCGTGCCGCGCGTACGCTGCGCCAGCGCGGCACCGAGCGCGATCGGTGCACCGGCGCCCACGATGCCGTTTGCACCGAGCATGCCACGCTGCAGGTCCGCGACATGCATTGAGCCTCCACGGCCGCCGCAAAGGCCGGTGGATTTCGCCATCACCTCCGCGAAGAAGCCTTCGAGGGATATGCCGCGCGCGATGGCGTGACCATGGCCCCGATGCGTGGAGGCGACCGAATCCTGCGGTCCCAGCGCCGCACAGACGCCAGCCGCCACCGCCTCCTGCCCGACCGACAGGTGGATGAAGCCGGGCACCTCGCCATCCGCAAAAAGACGTGCGAGAGCGAGCTCCGCCTCGCGGATCGTCAACATGGTGCGGAACAGGATGAGCGGGTCGGCCATGCGGGTCATACCTGGAGATAGCGGGCCTGGATCGAGGGATCGGCGCGGAACTGCTCCACGCTCCCGCGCCAGACGATGGTGCCCTTGTCGATCACAGCGACGCGTGTCGCCACGCCGAGACAGAAGCGGCTGTTCTGTTCAGCCAGTACGATGGTGGTGCCCATCTCACGCAGACGATGGATCAGCTCGCCGATCTGCGCGACGATGAGCGGCGCGAGTCCCTCGGAGGGTTCGTCCAACAGCAGCACAGCCGGGTTCCCCATGAGGCTGCGGACGATGGTGAGCATCTGCTGCTCACCGCCTGAAAGCTTCCCCGCCATCCGCTTGCGCAGCGGCACGAGGAGGGGAAACACCTCGAAGGCGCGCTCGATGTTCCAATCTCCGCCGCCGGGGCCCCGCTTCTGCGCGATCTCGAGATTCTCCTCGACCGTATGATCGGGAAAGACCTGGCGGTCTTCTGGCACGAAGCCGATCCCGGCGCGCGCGATGCGGTACGGCTTCGCGCCCGCGAGATCCACCCCACGCAGCAGGACGTGCCCGGCGCGCGGCGGCAGCAGGCCGGCGATCGCCTTGAAGGTCGTGCTCTTGCCGGCGCCATTGCGGCCCATGAGGGCGAGGGTCTCGCCACGCTCAATCTCGAAATGCACATCGAACAGGACCTGGCTCGCGCCGTAGGCCGCATCGAGACCGGCCACCGAGAGTTCCGCGGTCATGCCGCGTCGCCATCCAGCGCGTGCTCGGCGCCGAGATAGGCCTTGATCACTGCGGGGTTGCGGCGGACCTCCTCCGGCGTGCCCTGCGCGAGCACGGCGCCATAGCGAAGCACGCGCACTGTCTCGGCAATCCGGAAGACGATGTCCATGTCGTGCTCGATGAAGACCAGCGTCATGCGCCGCGCCTCCCACAGCCGGTGCACGCGCTCGATCATCCGCCAGCGCTCCTCCGGCCCCATGCCGGCGGTCGGCTCGTCCAGCAGCAGCACTTTGGGGTCGAGCGCTAACGCGAGCGCGATGTCGAGCAGCTTCTGGTCGCCGTGCGAGAGGTGCTTCGAAGTCACGTCGGCCAGGTCGTGAAGTCCGCAAAGCTCCATCACCTCCGCGGCGCGCGCGGCGACGTCCGCCGGAGGGAATGCGCGCAACAGGCTGGCAGTGCAGCCTTCGTGGGTGAGGATCGCCGCGGCCAGGCTCTCCGCAACGGTGAAGCTGGGAAAGAGATTCGCCACCTGGAAGGCGCGGCCGACCCCATGCCGCACGATGTCCTGCCGGTCGAGGCCGGTGACATCCTTCCCATCCAGCAGCACGCGCCCGGAGGTGGGCTTGACGCGGCCGCTGATCAGATGGAAGAGCGTCGTCTTGCCGGCGCCATTCGGGCCGATGATCGCGGACAGCGAGCCCGCGGCAAAGTCGAGCGAGACATTGTCGGTTGCCACCACGCCGCCGAAGGTGCGGCGCAGGCCCTGCAGTTCGAGCCGTCCGCCTCTCATTTGCCGTTGCCCCGTGGACCGGGCAGGCCGCCATAGGTGGCCCAGGACCCCGCTACGAGCCAGCCGGCATCGACCGGCAGGTTGATGCCCGTGATGGCACAGGCTGCGTCGGAGCAGAGGAAACACACGGCTTCGGCGATGTCCTCCGGCGTCACCATGCGCCCGAGAGCGCTGCCGCCTTCGAGCAGGGAGACGACGCGTTCGCCCCTGTCGATCGCCTCCTGCAAGGCGGGCGTGCGGGTGAAACCCGGTGAGACGGCATTCACGCGCACGCCCGAACGCCCCCATTCGGCGGCAAGACACCGCGTCATCTCGATCACCGCCGCCTTGGCCGGCGAATAGGCATGCAGCGGCATCGATCGGATGCCGGCGATGGATGCGATCGTCACGACTGCCCCAGATCCGCGCACTGCCATGCGGCGCCCGAAGGCGACAGCCGAATTCCAGGTGCCGATCTGGTCGATTCGGACAACGTTCTCGACATCGCGTTCCGGCAGCTCCTCGGCCCGCAACGGCCGTTGAATGACCCCGGCGGATGTCACGAGGATGTCCACCGGGCCAAGCTGCGCTTCCACCGCCGCGGCGGCCGCATCGTTCGCGGCCTTCGTCGAGACGTCGAGCGCGAAGGCGATGCCGCCGACCTCCCGCGCCACCGCTTCGGCGCGCGCCAGATCAAGATCTGCCACCGCTACCCTCGCGCCGCGCGCGGCGAGCAGGCGGCAGCATGCCGCGCCGATGCCGCTCGCTCCGCCGGTGACCGCGGCCACCTTGCCGGCGAAGTTCTGCTCGCTCATGTCCGCTTCTCCTGACGCTCACGCCAAGCATCCACGACAAAGTCCAGCAGGCCCTTGCGGAGTCCGAGCACGAGTACGAGCAGAATGCTGCCCATCACCAGCCCATGGTGCTCCGTGATGTTGGTGATGCGGTCGTTCAGTACGAGAAAGATCGCCGTGCCGACCAGCGGCCCCAGGAAGACGGTGATCCCGCCCAGCATGATCATGAAGATCGCCTCGCCTGAGGTGGTCCAGTAGAGGAAGGTCGGAAATGCACCGGAGACGTAGAGGCTCATCAGCACGCCCGCGAGCCCGGCGAAGGTGCCGGCGATGACGAAGGCCGCCAGCCGGTAGCGGAAGATGGACAGGCCGACGAAGGCCGCACGCTCCGGATTGTCGCGCAGCATGCGCAGCGCCGCCCCGAAGGGCGAGCGTACGATCTGCCGCAGCGCCACCACCGAGACGAGCAGGCAGAAGGCCGAGAACATCGCCAGGTGCCGTGCATCTCCGAGGTCGATGCCGAGGAATGGCGGCTTCGGCACGCCACCCATCAGGCCCTGGTCGCCGCCGGTCAGCGACACCCACGAGATCACCAGCGAATGGATCAGCATCTGGAAGGCGAGCGTCAGGAACGCGAAGTAGATCTCGGACAGCCGCACGCAGAGCGTGCCGATCGCCAGCGCGAGTACTGCCGTGAAGGCCATTGCCGCCAGGATCGCGGCGGGCACCGACCAACCGCCTGACTGCATCAGCAGCCCGAAGGCGTAGGCGCCGGATCCGAAGAACGCGGCATGGCCGAAGGAGACGAGGCCCGTGGTGCCGATCAGCAGATTGAGCGACATCGCCAGCAGGCCGAAGATCGCGAAGCGAACTGCGAAGTCATGTACCGAAGAGACGCCGAGGGCGAAGGCCGGCACCGCCAATGCGACGAAGGCGAGCGCCGCGACCAGCACATCCCCGCGCCAGGAGAGCGCCGTCCTCATGCCTGGCTCTTTCCGGCGAGGCCGCTCGGCTTCAGCAGCAGGACCAGCGCCATCATCAGGAACATCATGCCCTCGGTGAAGAGCGGGAAGCCGATCGATCCGAAGGAGCGCGTGAAGCCTATCAGCAGCGCCGCGATCAGGGCGCCCGAGATCGAGCCCATGCCGCCGATGACCGTGACGATGAAGCTCTCGATCAGGATCGAAACGCCGGCGCCCGGCACCACGGACCGGATCGGTGCGGAAAGCGCGCCTGCCAGCCCCGCGAGCAGCGAACCGATGCCGAACACCGCGGCGAAGATCGCCGCAGTGTTGATGCCGAGCGCGCCGACCATGCCGGGATTGACCGCCGCGGCACGCACCGTGCGCCCGAAGCGCGTGCGCCCCATACCGTAGGCGAGCGCCACCGCGATCGTTGCCGTGATGCCGAACAGGATGAGGTAGTAGTAAGGAATGATCCCGCCCGCGATGATCACCGGCGGTTGCCGGAATGCATCGGGCAGGTCCATCTTCAGGAAGTCGCCGCCCCAGATGATCTTCACCAAATCATCGACGATCAGGATGATGGCGTAGCAGACGAGCAACTGCATGAGAACGTCGCTTCCGTAGATGCGGCTGAGCAGGAAGCGTTCCATCAGCAGCCCGACGATGGCGACGCCGAATGCGCCGGCCGCCATCGCCGCCAGGAAGCTGCCCGTCGCGCCGTAGGCGGTCAGCGCGAAGTAGGATCCCAGCATATAGAGCGTGCCATGCGCGAAGTTCACCAGGCCCAGCACGCCGAAGATCAGCGTCAGCCCGGAGGCGACCAGGAACAGCAGCAGCCCGATCGTCAGCCCGGCTGAGACCTGGGTGACGAGGCAGGAGGCCGAGCCGAGGCAGGAAGAGAGTTCGCCGAGGTCCATTGATCGCTCCGGGCAGGCGTGCGCGCCTGCGTCAGGCCCAGCCCTTGGAACGCTTCCAATCCTGCTCGTGGCGGAGGATCGTCGCCCAGTCGGCCTTGGTCATGTTCTCGACGAAGGGATCGGCGGAGATGGTGGTGCCCCAGCCGATCGCGTAGCCGACCAGCGTCTGATCCTCGGCGCGCATCGTCACCTTGCCGTCGGCGCCGAAGGGGCTGTCGATGGTCATGCCCTTGAGCGCGGCAGCGAGCTGGCGCGGATCGGTGCCGCCGACCTTCCTGAGGGCTTCGACCAGCAGGCTCACCGCGGTGGCGGATTGCCAGGCCCAGTTGGTCGGAAAGGTCTGATAGCGGCGGTTGTATTCCTCGGCGAAGGCAAGGTTGCCCGGCACCGCAGGGAAGGTCTTGAGGTAGCGGTTGCCCGAATGCATGCCGCGCGGCAGCGCCTTGATCTGCTGCAGCGTGGTGTAGTCGGCCAGGTTCACGCCGAAGAACTGCGACTGGTTGAACAGGCCGTAGAGCGAGGCCTGCTCGACGAAGGTCACCAGGTCACCGGCCCAGAGGCAGGAATAGATCGCCTGCGGGCGACCCTGCGTCAGACGCGTCACGTTCTCGGTGTAGTCGGGCTGGAAGAGCCGCGGCCAGGTCTCGCCGATCACCTGCACATTGGGTGCGAAGGCCTTCAGGTACTCGACGAACTCGGCCGTGGTGTCGCGGCCATAGGCGTAGTCGGGGGAAACCGTCATCCAGCGCGTCAGGTTGCGTGCCTTGACGATCTCCGCCGCGTAGGCGCCGCCGGCGATCGAGTCATGGATGCCCTGCCGTGCCACGCGGAAGGCATTCCAGAAGCGCTGCCGGGGGTCGGCCGTCAGCGAGGAGGTCTCGGAGTTCAGGTGCAGCGTCAGCGTGCCGGTCTCGCGCACCACCTCATGGACGGCGAAACCACCGGCGGAGGCTTCGGCGTCGAAGATCAGGTCGACGCGGTCGGAGGTGATCATCTCCCGCGCGATGCGGGCCGCTTCCGCGGGCACGCCGCGGCTGTCGCGCACGATCACCTCGATCGGCCGGCCATCGAGCCCGCCGGCGGCGTTGAAGCGCTCGACCTCCATCATCACCGCATTGCGGGAGGAGACGCCGAGCTGCGCCACGCGGCCGGAGAGGATGGTCGGCATGCCGATCTTGATCGGCTGGCGCGCCTGGCCGCGCGCGATCATCGGGAAGCCGGCGATGGCGGCGGCGCCTAGCGCGGCACCGGCCGCCAAGGTGCTGCGGCGGCCGATGCCGCCCCGGTCGTGCTGGGACATTGCTTCCTCCTGTTGGGGCCATGGTGCCTGCCCGGCGCCCTTGGCGGGAGTCTTAGGGCCCTCGCCGCGGCGTGGTCAATGTGAATATGACTTCTGAATCAGGATTCATTTTATGATAGCGCAAACAACCCCCCGCGCGCGGACCGTCAGTCGCGCGCAGCCCCCGAAAGACCGTGCCGGATCAGCTTCGCATAGGCACGCATCAGGCTCTCCGGCGGCGCCTTGACCCGCCCGCCTCCGGCCTGGGCGTAGCGCAGGCTCGTGTAGCTGCGCGCGGCCATCAACAGAAAGACGAGCGGTTCGATCTCGTCCTCCGCGAAGCCCGGCAGCGCGCCGCGCCCCTGGGCACGTTCGAGGGCCTGGCGGTATCCGGCGGCAATGTTGGCGAAGTGCTGGCGGAAGCCGCGCGGCGCATAGACCTCGGCCTCGTTCAGGATGCGCAGGAAGGCGGGGCGCTTCTGCAGGAAGGCGAAGAAGGCGCGGAAGCGCTTCTCTTCCCGCATGAACTCGTCGCGCTCGTCCCGCACCGCCGCAGCGATGTGCGCCAGCATTTCCTCACCCATCGCAGGCAGGAGCTGGTCCAGCAGATCCTGGCGAGAGGCGAAGTAATTGTAGAAAGTGCCCTGCGCGACGCCCGCGAGCGTGGTGATGCGCGAGATGGAGGCGCCGGCATAGCCATGCTTGCCGACGACGCGCGCCGCCGCGTCGAACAGGGCCTGGCGCACCTGCTCGGCCTTCTCCTCCCGGCGCAGGCGAACGCGTCGGGTAGTCGGCTTCGCCGTCGAAGCGGGCGTGGTGCGGGCGGTTCTGGCCATGGCGTGCGGTACGCAGGCTGTCATGCCGGCCGCCCCGCCGTCAAAGACGGGAAGGCCATCACGCCGTCAGTCCGCGCGGATGCCGGCGGTGGCGATGACGCCGCGCCAGGTCTCGGTCTCCGCGCGAATCCAGGCTTCGCTGGCCTCCGGTGTGCCGGTCGCGGGCTCCAGGCCCATGGCGGCGAGGCGCTCGCGCGTCTCCGCCTCGGCCAGTATGGCGTGCAGTTCCGCATTGAGACGCTGGATCGCCGGCGCCGGCGTGCCGCGCGGCGCGAGCAGCCCGTACCATCCGGAGACCTCGAAGCCGGGCAGGCCGCTCGTCGCGATCGGCGCCACGCCGGGCGTCAGCGCACTCGCCTGCGCGGTGGCGACGCCGATGGCACGGATCCGCCCGCCCTCGATGAGCGGCCGTGCGGCCGCAACGCTCGCGAAGACCGCCGCGACGCGCCCCGCGGCAAGCTCGGTGAGTGCAGGCGCCTCACCCCGGAACGGCACGTGCACGATGTCGATGCCAGCCTGGTGCTTGAACAACTCCATCGCGAGGTGGGAGGTCGTGGCATTGCCGGCGGAGCCGTAGCTCAGCGTGCCCGGCTGCCGCCTCGCCGCTGCGATGAAGCCGGCGGCGTCGCGCACCTCCATGGCCGCGGGCACCGTCAGCAGGATGGGAAAGCGGCCAACCATGCCGATGCCGCTGAAGTCGCGCAGCGTGTCGTAGGGCAGGTTCCGGTGCAGCACCGGGTTCACGCTGGCGACGCCCTGGTAGACCAGCACCAGGGTCGATCCGTCGGGTGCGGCGCGGGCCGCTGCCTCCATGCCGATGATGCCGCCGCCGCCAGGGCGGTTCTCCACCACGAAGGACTGGCCGGTGCGTTCCGACAGGCGCCGGGCGAGCAGACGTGCCAGCCCATCCGTCAGGCCGCCCGGTGCGATCGGCACGATGATGCGGACCGGCCGGCCTGCATCCTGCGCTGTCGCCAGTCCCGGCCAGACGCCGAGGGTGGCGATGATGCCGCGCCGCGTCGCGTGCGGTTCACGTGGCATCGATCTGAACTCCCTCGCGACGCACCACCGCGCCCCATTTCTCGATCTCGGCGCGAATGAAGGCGGCGAACTGCTCCGGCGTGCCGTAGGCTGGGACGCCGCCCATTTCCGCGAAGCGGGAAATGGTGGCGGGCGCATCGAGCAGCGCCTTGATCTCCAGGTTCACCGTGCGCAACGCATCGGCGGGCACGCCGGCCGGGGCCATGATGCCGAACCAGGTGTTGACCTCGTACTCCGCGAGTTCCGGCATCGCTTCGCGCATGGCAGGCAGCTCGGGCAGTTGCGGATTCCGCTCGGCGCTCGTGACCGCCAATGCCCGCACGCGCCCGCCACGGATGTGCGGCATCGCGGTGGAGAGGTTGTCGAACATGAACTGGATGTTGCCGCCCAGCAGGTCGAGCATCGCCGGCGCCGAGCCGCGATAGTGCGAGGGCACTGCCTGCGTGTTGGTCAGTTGGAGGAACCAGGCGGCGGAGAGATGCGGTGACTGCCCGACGCCGGCCGTGCCGTAGGTCAGCTTCCCCGGATCGCGCCGCAGCAGCGCAACCAGCTCCGGCACCGTGTTCGCCGGCACCGAAGGATGCACCACCAACACATTCGGCCCGCGGATCATGCAGGAGACCGGCTGGAAGCTCTCCGGCCGGTAGGGCAGGTTGCGGAACAGGGAATAGGCGATGCTGCTCGGGCCGATATTGGTGCTGAGCAGGTTCAGCATGTCGGGTGCGGCGCGCGCGATCTCCGCGGTGGCGATGGTGCCGCCGCCGCCGCCCTTGTTCTCGACCACCACGGTCGCACCCCAGCGCTGCTGGAGATGCGCGGCCAGCATGCGTGCCATGATGTCCGTGGTGCCGCCGGGCGCGGCGTTGACCAGGATGCGCATCTGCCCGGACGGCCGCCAGGATTGCGCCGCGGCCTGGCGCAGCGGCATCAGCGTCGCGAGGGGTGCCGCCAGGACGGCCCGGCGGGATATCGTGCTCATTGGGGTGTTTCCTCCTGCTTCGTCATGCCGGTTGATCCGGCTTCCGCGCCACACTGCCGGCCGGCCAGGCGGTGCCGATGATCACGTCGTCGCCGGCGCCATTGCGGACCCAGACGTCGTAGGCGCCGTCCTTGCGGCGATGGCCTCCGGCGGTGACCCGAGTGTCCTGCAGGACCGGCCGCACGAACCGCACATCGAGCGCGATCGGCATGGCCTGCCCGAAGGCGCGGCGCAGCGATTGCCACACCAGGTTCAGCGACAGCATCCCGTGCGCGATCGGCTTGCCGAAGGGCGTGCCGGCGGCGAAGGCCTCGTCCACGTGCAGCGGGTTGTAGTCGTCGGTGATGGCGGCGTAGGCGAGGATGGCGCTGCGATCCACCATCCTGCTCACCTCGGGCAGGGTGTCCGGCATCATGCGGCCCACAGCACCGTCATGCGGCCGCGAAAGGCGGGGCCTTCCGTGCCGGCGGTGTCCATGCCGAGCGTCACCCGGAAGCGGCCCTTGCGCACTTCCTTCTCAAGGCAGGTGATGGTGGTGGTCAGGTGCTCGCCGACATGCGGCAGGCGCAGCAGGTCGAAATGCTGCGCGGCGTGGACGTTGCCCGGCGGGCGCGGTTGCAGCACCTCGGCATAGGCACGCATGGCGATGGCGGCGACCATGCCGTGCGGCATCGCGCCGCCCAGGTCGTCCTCCGGGAACAGCGCCTGCCAGGCCTGCAGCTTCGCGGCATCGAGCACCGCCTCGCTGCGCCCCATCACCTGGCCGGGGGTGAAGCTCTCGTAGGTGATCATGGCGCCTCCGCGGCGACGGCATGCGGCAGGGCAATGCCATTTGGGCCGGCCGGCGGGTCGAAGCCGATGCACACGGCGTCGTCGATCTGCGGGTCATCCGCCGCCGTGCCACGCAGGTTCACCATGATGCGCGGCCCTTCCTCCAGCGCGACCAACGCGACGACGTAGGGCACCTCCGCCTTGAAGGCCGGCGAAGGCGGGCGATGGACGCGCGTATGGCTGACGATGCGGCCGCGGCCGCTCGCCTTCTCCCACGCCGGGGAGGGCGCGTGGCAGCGTGCGCAGAGCGCGCGCGGCGGGAACTGCGCCGCGCCGCAGGACAGGCAGCGTTGCAGGCGCAGCTCACCCTGCGCGCAGCCTTCCCAGAAGGATGCGGTGTCGGCATTCGGCACGGGCCATGGCTTGTCGGTCATGTCACTGCCTCCCGAGCACCAGCGAGCAATGGGCGGAGAGGATGCCGCCATCGCCATGCACGAAGGCGAGCTCCGCATCACGCACCTGGCGCGCCTCGGCTTCGCCGCGCAATTGGCGCACCGCCTCGACCACGTGGAACAGCCCGCCGGCGGCGCCGGAATGGGCGTAGGACATCAGCCCGCCATGCGTGTTGCACGGCAGGCTTCCGCCGAGGTCGAGCGCGCCGGCGAGCGCCGCCGGCCCGGCCTCGCCCTTCTGGAAGAAGCCGATCGATTCCAGCTCGACCAGCAGCGTGATGGTGAAGCTGTCGTAGATCTCCGCCACGTCGATGTCGGCGGGTGTGACGCCGGCGCGGCCGAAGGCCTGGGCGGCGCTGTCGCGGCAGCCGAACTCCGTCAGGCTGGGCGCGGCGACCAGATGCTCATGCGTGTTCTTCTGCCCGGTGCCGAGCACGGCAATCGCGCGCTTCGCCGTGTCCCTCGCCGCATCCGCCGCGCTGACGACGATCGCCGCGCCGCCATCGGAGATCAGGCAGCAATCGAGCAGGCGCAGCGGCTCCGAGATGAAGCGGCTGGCGAGCACATCGGCCACCGTCATCGGCTTGCGCATCTGCGCCTTGGGGTTGCGCGTCGCATGGGTGCGGCTGGCCACGGCCATCGCCGCCAGGTGTTCCGGCGTGGCGCCGTATTCGTGCATGTAGGCCTGCGCCACCAGGCCATAGAGCGCGGGGATCGTCACGCCGAAGGGGCGTTCGAACTGCGGGTGGCCGACCTCGGCCAGCGCGGCCACGGCCCTGTCGCGCGACAGGCCGCTCAGGCGGTTGTCGCCTGCCACCACCAGCACATGGCGGCAGATGCCGGACTTCACCAGCGCGGCGGCCTGCATCGCCATGACGCAGCCGGTCGCGCCGCCCGCATGGATCGCAGCGGAATAGGCCGGCTGGATCCCGAAATACTCGCAGAAGACCGAGGCGAGCATCAGGTGCGGCTCGGTGAAGGAATAGGCACAGAGCACGCCGTCGATGTCGGAAGGCTTCAGCCCGGCATCCGCCAGCGCGAGCGAGGCCGCCTCCGCATGCAGCCCCATGCAGGTGGAACCGGGCAGTTCGCCGACCGCCGTGTCGGCCGCACCGGTGATGATGGCGCGCTGCTTCATGCACTCGCCTCCTTGGCCATGCGATCCCAGTCGAAGGCCAGTGGCTGCTTGGTCAGGAAGCGCTGCACCGCCTCGTGATGATAGGCGCCGGCGATCGCCATGCCCTGGGCATAGGCCTCGATCTCGCCGAGCGCCCGCTGATCCAGGTTGAAGGACTGGTTCAGCGCGTGCTTCGCCATGCCGAGCGCCGTGGTCGGCGCGTTCCGGAAGCGAGCGGCGAAGGCCATGGCGCGCTCGGCCAGCGCTTCCTGCGGATGGATCTCCAGCACGAAGCCGAGCGACTTCGCTTCCTCCGCATCCACCGTGCGCGCCGTCATCACCAGCTCCTTCGCGCGCTGCAGGCCGAGGATGCGCGGCAGCAGCCAGAAGGCGCCGAGGTCCGGCACCAGGCCGACGCGCGCGAAGACCGCGCAGAAGCGCGCGCGCGGGCTCGCCAGCACGAAGTCCGCCGCGAGCGCCAGCATGAAGCCGGCACCGAAGGCGGCGCCGTCCACCGCGGCGATGACAGGCTTCTCCAGGTTGATCAGCTCCGGCAACCAGACATGCAGGGCGCGGATGCGCTCGCGCGCCGCCTCGACGCTGGATCGCGTCTCGCCCAGCGCGGCGAGGTCGCCGCCGGCACAGAAGGCGCCGCCCGCGCCGGTGATCAACAACGCCTTCACCGCCGCATCTCGCCGCGCGCGCAGCACGACGTCGGCGATCTCCTCCCGCATGGTCACGTCGAGCGCATTGCGCTTGTCCGGGCGGTTCATGGTGAGGACGCCGACGCCGTCCTCCACCCGCCAGGTGATGGCCTGGTAGTCGCTCACAGTCCGAGCCCCCGTGCGATGAGGTTGCGTTGGATCTCCGATGTCCCCTCGCCGATGACGTAGACGAGGGAGTCGCGATGGATGCGCCCGACCGGGTAGTCCCGCATCAGCCCGGCGCCGCCATGGATGCGGATCGCGGCTTCGGAGACGCGCACCGCGCATTCGGAGGCGACGAGCTTCACTTTCGCTGCCGTCGCCGCATCCAGCGTGCCCTGATCCACGCGCCAGGCGCCGTAGTAGACGAGCCAGCGCGCGGCCTCGATCTCGGCCGCCATATCGGCGAGCTTGTGCGCGATGGCCTGGAACTGCCCGATCGGCTTGCCGCGCACCAGGCGCGTCTTCGCGTAGTCCAGCGCCGCTTCCAGCGCCCCCTGCGCCATGCCGAGCGCATTCGCCGCGACGCCGACGCGGTTCTCGACCAGGCTCTCCAGCACCACCGGATAGGTGCCGGTGCGTTCGCCGAGCAGACAGTCATCGGGAACGAAGGCGTCCTCGATGTAGAGCAGCCCGGTATCCGATCCGCGGATGCCTTCCTTCTTCAGCCGGGTGATGGTGATGCCCGGGTTGGGCAACTCCACCAGGAACAGGCTGATCGCATCCGGCGTCAGCTCCGGCCGGGTGCGCGCGGCGAGGGTCAGGAAATCGGCGATCGGCGCATTGGTGATGTAGAGCTTCGATCCCTTGAGCCGCCAGCCGCCCTCGACCTTCTCCGCCCGCGTGCGCATGGCGCGGATGTCGGAGCCGCCATCGGGTTCCGACAACGCGAAGCCGGCGATCTTCTCGCCCGTCAGGCCAGGGCGGAAGAAGCGCTCCTTCTGCGATTCGGTGCCCGCTTTCCAGATCGGCCAGATGCCGAGATGGCTGTGCCCGGACCAGGAGGAGGAGAAGGCCTGGCAGACCCGCGACATTTCCTCCCGCAGGATGCAGTCGGAGACCTTGTCGAAACCCGCGCCGCCATCCTCGGCGGGGTAGCGCACGCCGATCAGGCCGAGCTCGCCGAAGCGGCGGAACAGGTGCTTCGGAAAGATCTCGGTGTCGTCGGCCTCGCGCGCCAACGGGGCGAGTTCGGTCTCGGCGAAGCGGCGCACGGTGTCGCGCAGCGCCTCCTGCTCGGGGGTGAAGGTGAAGTCCATGCTCTCCTCAGGCGGCTGGCAGGATGGCGGCGCCGGTCGGTCGCGCGCCGAGGGCGCGGCCGACCTCCTCGGCCGCCGCGGCGAGCGCGGCACCGAGGCGGCGGGTGGTGGCGCGGCCGAGCCGGGCCGTGAGATCGACGGCCGAGATCGCCATCACCGGCTGCCCCGCACCGTCGCGCACCGCGGCAGAGACGGTGGTGATGCCGGAGACGAAGTTGTTCACGTCCGCCGCGTAGCCGTCGCGCCGCGCCTGCGCGACCTGGCGCAGGAAGGTGGCGAAGGGCGGCAGCGCGTCGGATCGCAGCAGCGCGTAGCGACGCGCCAGTTCCTCCTCCGGCAGGCCGGCATGGGCTGCCATGCAGCGGCCGAGCGCGCCGATCAGCAGCGGCAGGCGCTGGCCGATGTTCATGTGGATGCGGACCATGGCGCTGCCTTCCGCGCGGTCCACCAGCACCACGCGGTCCGGGCCGGCGCGCAGCCATAGCGTCATGGTCACGCCGAAACTGTCGGCCAGCGCCTCCAGATGCGGCCGCACCACGCGCACCGCGCCGACGCCGTCGAGCGCCGAGGCGGCGAGCTCCGCCAGTCCCAGCCCGGGCGAATAGGTCTTCGCCGCAGGATCGAAGGCGACCAGCCCCTCGGCCGCGAGGGTGCGCAGGATGTTGAAGCAGGTGGAGGGGTTGAGCGCGAGCGATCGCGCCACCTCGGTGACGCCCGCCGGGCGGCGGTGCGTGGCGAGGAAACGCAGGATCCGCGTGGCGGCGATGACTGCGCCGACTTCCTTGGCCACCGGGACGTCTTCTCCATAGAGAATAGAATTTTCGTTAGAGAGAACCCTAGGCCGGCGGTCGCACTCTGTCAAAGCCCATGCCCATCGGTCCGAGCCGCGGCATCCGGTGCTGTGCCTCGGTATCGGCCCGGTGGCGCGTCATGTTGCGTTGCAATATGTGCCTTGACGGAAATGGGAAACTCATTAGTTTCCAAGATCGGAAACTGACTGGTTTTCTCATATGGAGCCCGGTATGCCCCTCGCCGCCGCCTTGCCCGCACGCGGGACCCGTCGCGTTGTCGCGGCGCTGGGGCTGCTCGCCCTCGCCGCCTGCGACGACAAGCCGCCTGGTGCGGCCAATGCCGCGCCCGCGCCGCCCCCGCCGACCGAGGTCACCGTCGTCACCCTGCGCCACCAGCCAGCGCCGGTGACCACCGTGCTCCCCGGCCGCACCGCGGCCTACCGGGTCGCCGAGGTTCGCCCGCAGGTCGGCGGCGTGCTGCGCGAACGCCTCTTCACCGAAGGGGAGGAGGTCACGGCCGGGCAGCCGCTGTTCCGCATCGATCCCGCGCCCTTCCAGGCGGCGCTGGAAACCGCCGAGGCGACCCTCGCCCGCGCCGAGGCCGCGGCCCATTCGGCCGAGATCACCGTCAACCGCTACCGCCCGCTGGTGCGCGCACGCGCCGTCAGCCAGCAGGATCTCGACGTCGCGGAAGCCACGCTGCGCCAGGCGGAGGCCGATGTCGCCTCGGCCAGGGCGGCGGTGGACACGGCGCGGATCAATCTCGGCTACACGGTGGTGAACTCGCCGATCGCGGGGCGCACCGGGCGATCGTCCGTCACCGTCGGCGCGCTGGTCACGGCGAGCCAGGCAAGCGCCCTCGTCACCGTCACCCAGCTCGATCCGATCTACGTCGACGTGACGCAGCCGAGCGCCGCCCTGCTGCGCCAGCGCCGCGACGTCGCCGAGGGCGTGCTGCGCCGCGATGCCGCCGACCGCGCATCGGCGGTGCTGATCCTCGAGGACGGCACCGAATACGCCCGCCGCGGGGAGATCCAGTTCTCCGAGGTCATCGTCGACCAGGGCACCGGGTCGGTGACGCTGCGCGCCGTCTTCCCCAACCCGGACGGGTTGCTGATGCCGGGCATGTTCGTCCGGGCCCGCGTCGAGGAGGGTGTGATCGACCAGGCCCTGCTGGTGCCGCAACAGGCCGTGCTCCGCACGCCGCGCGGCGAGCCCATGACCTATGTCGTGAATGCGCAGGGCGTGGTGGAGCAGCGCGTGCTGAAGACCAGCCGCGCCATCGGCACCAACTGGCTGGTGACGGAGGGCCTCGCCGCCGGCGACCGCGTGGTGCTCGAAGGCGTGCTGCGCATCCGGCCCGGCGCGCGGGTGAATGCCTCCGAGGCTCCGGCCCGACCCGGCCAGGTCGCCGACGCGCGCACCGGCGGCTGAGGCACGCGACATGGCCCGCTTCTTCATCGACCGCCCGGTCTTCGCCTGGGTCCTTGCCATCGCCATCATGCTGGCCGGCCTGCTGTCCCTGCGGGCACTGCCGGTCGCGCAGTATCCTTCCATCGCGCCGCCGGCGATCTCCGTCACCGTCACCTATCCCGGCGCTTCGGCCGAGACGGTGCAGAGCACCGTCGTGCAGGTGATCGAGCAGCAGCTCACCGGCATCGACAACCTGCTCTACTTCTCCTCCAATGCCAGCAAGGACGGCAGCGCCACCATCACGCTGACCTTTGCCCAGGGCACCAACCCGGACACGGCGCAGGTGCAGGTGCAGAACAAGGTGCAGCTCGCCGTGCCTCGCCTGCCGCAGACCGTCCAGCAGCAGGGCATCCGCGTCGCCAAGGCGACCAACAACTTCCTGATGGTGGTGGGCTTCGTCTCGTCCGACGGGCGGATGACGAACTCCGACATTTCGGACTTCCTGACGACCAATGTGCAGGACCCGCTGAGCCGCACGCCCGGCGTGGGCGACTACCAGGTCTTCGGGTCGCAATACGCCATGCGCATCTGGCTCGACCCGGCGAAGCTGGTGAATTTCGGCCTGACGCCGGGCGATGTCGCCGATGCGATCCGCGCGCAGAACGTCCAGGTCGCGAGCGGCGAGATGGGCGCGTTGCCCTCGGTCGAGGGCCAGCAGCTCAACGCCACCGTCATCGGCCCGTCCTACCTGCGTTCGCCGGAGGAATTCGGCAGCATCCTGCTGCGCGTGCGCACGGACGGGTCGCAGGTGAGGCTGCGCGACGTTGCCCGCGTCGAGGTCGGCAGCGAGAGCTACGCCATCGGCTCCCTCTACAACGGCCGGCCCGCCGCGGGCATCGGCGTGAAGCTGGCGAGCGGCGCCAATGCGCTCGACACCGCCGCGGCGGTGCGCGCCACCATCGACCGGCTGCGCCCGCTGCTGCCATCGGGGCTCGAGGTGGTCTATCCCTACGACACGACGCCCTTTGTCGTGCTGTCCATCACCAGCGTGGTGCACACGCTGATCGAAGCCATCGGCCTCGTCTTCCTGGTGATGTTCCTGTTCCTGCAGAATTTCCGCGCCACGCTGATCCCGACCATCGCCGTGCCGGTCGTGCTGCTGGGCACCTTCGCGGTGCTGCAGGCGGCGGGCTTCAGCATCAACACGCTGACCATGTTCGGCATGGTGCTGGCGATCGGCCTGCTGGTGGACGACGCCATCGTCGTCGTCGAGAACGTCGAACGCGTGATGGCGGAGGAGCATCTCTCCCCTGTCGAAGCCACGCGCCGCTCGATGGACCAGATCACCGGCGCGCTGATCGGCATCGGCATGGTGCTCTCCGCCGTCTTCCTGCCGATGGCCTTCTTCGGCGGATCAACCGGCGTCATCTACCGCCAGTTCTCCATCACCATCGCGACCGCGATGGGGCTGTCGGTGCTGGTGGCGATCTTCTTCACCCCGGCCCTGTGCGCCACGCTGCTGAAGCCGCACAAGCCCGGCCATGGCACCTGCGGCTTCTTCGGCTGGTTCAACCGCGGCTTCGACCGCGCCAACCGCGGCTATACGCGCGGCGTCGGCGCCAGCCTGCGGCGGCCCTTCCGCATGCTGGTGATCTATGCCGCGCTGCTGGCCGGGCTCGGCGTGATGTTCCTGCGCCTGCCCGGCGGCTTCCTGCCGGATGAGGACCAGGGGATCGCCTTCGTCCAGGTCGTCGCGCCGCCGGGCGCGACCGCCGACCGCACCCAGCGCGCGCTGGACGAGGTGACGCGCTACCTGCTCGAGGAGGAAGGCGGCGTCGTCGCCTCGGTCTTCGCCATCAACGGCTTCAACTTCAGCGGCCGTGGCCAGAATTCCGGCATGGCCTTCGTCAAGCTGCGCGACTGGAGCGAGCGCCCCGGCGCCGCCAACAGCGTGCAGGCGCTGACGGGTCGCATCATGCGGCGCTTCGGCACCTACCGCGACGCGATGATCTTCGGCTTCGCCCCGCCGGCGATCACCGAGCTCGGCAACGCCACCGGCTTCACCTTCCAGCTCCTCGACCAGGGCGGCCGCGGGCATGAGGCACTGATGGCCGCGCGCAACCAGCTCCTCGGCCTCGCCGCGCAGAGCCCGATGCTGGTGGCCGTGCGCCCCAACGGCCTGAACGACGAGGCGCAGTTCCGCCTGGTCATCGACTGGGAACGCGCGAGCGCCCTCGGCCTGTCGGTTTCCGACATCAACACCACGCTCTCCACTGCCTGGGGGTCCACCTACGTCAACGACTTCATGGATCGTGGCCGGGTGAAGCGCGTCTATCTGCAGGGCGAGGCCGGCGCGCGCATGCTGCCGGGCGACCTCGACCGCTGGTTCGTGCGCAACGCGACCGGGCAGATGGTGCCCTTCTCGGCCTTCGGGCACACCGAATGGGTCTACGGCTCGCCGCGGCTCGAACGCTTCAACGGCATCGCCTCGCGCGAGATCGCCGGCGCGCCGGCGCCGGGCTTCACCACCGGCGACGCCATGGCGGAGATGGAACGCCTCGCCGCCCAGCTCCCGCCCGGCTTCACCCATGCCTGGAGCGGCATCTCCTACGAGGAACGCCAGTCCTCCGGGCAGGCGCCGGCGCTCTATGCGCTGTCGCTGCTGGTGGTGTTCCTCTGCCTCGCCGCGCTCTACGAGAGCTGGTCGATCCCGGCCGCGGTGATGATGGTGGTGCCGCTCGGCGTGCTCGGCGCGGTCGGGGCCTCGCTGCTGCGCGGGTTGTCCAACGACATCTACTTCCAGGTCGGGCTGCTCACCACCATCGGGCTGTCGGCCAAGAACGCGATCCTCATCGTCGAATTCGCCAAGGAGAATTTCGACCGCGGGATGGGATTGCTGGAAGCGGCAGTGGACGCCGCGCGCCAGCGGCTGCGGCCGATCGTCATGACCTCGCTCGCCTTCGGCCTCGGCGTGGTGCCGCTCGCCATCTCCACCGGCGCCGGCGCGGGCGGGCAGAACGCCATCGGCATCGGCGTGCTGGGCGGCGTGGCCGCCGGCACGCTGCTCGCCATCACCTTCGTGCCGGTGTTCTTCCTCGTCGTGCTGCGCCTGTTCCGCACCAAGCCGAGGACCACCGAAACCGCCACGCCGGTCCCGCTGCCGGCGGCCGGGGAATGACCATGCATCGCCTTCCGACCCTGACCCTCGCGCTGCTGCTCACCGCCGGCTGCAGCCTGATTCCCGACCGGCCGGCGACCGATGCCTCGGTGCCGGGCGGCTGGCCCGACGGGCCTGCCTACCGTCGCACCGCTGCTGCGCCGGCGCCGGTGGATCCGGTGCGGGACGCCGACGCCATCGGCTGGCGCGACGTCTTCACCGATGCCCGCCTGCACCGTGCCATCGAGGCGGCGCTCGCCGGCAACCGCGACCTGCGCATCGCCGTGCTGAACGTCGCGCTGGCCGAGGCGCAGTTCCGCGTGCAGCGCGCCGACCTCTTCCCGCAGGTCGGCGCCACCGGCAGCCTGGAGGCCAGCCGCACGCCGCTCGCCGTCGGCTCGTCCTCCGTGCCGATCGACAGCACCGCGGGCATCACCCGGCGCATCTACGGCGCGGGCATCGGCTTCAGCGCCTATGAGATCGACCTCTTCGGCCGCGTCCGCAGCCTCAGCGCCGCGGCCTTCGAGCGCTACCTCGGCTATGCCGAGACCCGACGCAGCGCCCAGATCAGCCTGGTGGCGCAGGTGGCCAATGCCTGGCTCGCCGTCGCCGCCGACCAGGAGGCGATCGACCTCACGCAGCGGACGCTCGCCAACCAGCAGGAGGCGCTGTCCATCACCCGCGCCGCCTATGAGGGCGGGACGGCGACGGAACTCGCGCTCCGCCAGGCGCAGACCTCGGTCGAGACCGCGCGCGCCAGCCTGGAACGCTACACGCGCCTCAAGGCGCAGGACGTGAACGCGCTGGCGCTGCTGCTCGGCGGCCCGGTTCCGGAGGACCTGCTGCCCGCCTCCCTCTCCGCCCGTGCTCCGGCGGTGGCGGAAGTCTCGCCCGGCATCTCCTCGGAGATCCTGCTGCGCCGGCCGGACGTGCTGGCGGCGGAGCGCAACCTTTCCGCCGCGAATGCCGAGATCGGCGCCGCCCGTGCCGCCTTCTTCCCGAGCATCACCCTGACCGCCAGCGCCGGCACGGCGAGCGCCGGCCTGTCGCAGCTCTTCGGCGCCGGCAGCGGCACCTGGACCTTCGCGCCGCAGATCAACCTGCCGATCTTCACCGCCGGCGCCCTGCAGGGGAGCCTCGATGCCGCCCGCATCCGCACCGACATCCAGGTCGCAACCTATGAGCGCACGGTGCAGTCCGCCTTCCGCGAAGTGGCGGACGCGCTCGCCGCGCGCGGCACCTACGACCGGCAGATCGCCGCCCAGCGGGCGCTGGTCGCGTCCTACCAGGACGCCTACCGGCTCTCGCTGCTGCGCTTCCGCAGCGGGCTCGACAACTACCAGGCCCCGCTCGATTCCCAGCGCCAGCTCTTCACCGCCCAGCAGGAGCTGATCAGCCTGGAATTGCAGCGACTCCAGAACCGCGTTTCCCTGTACCGTGCCCTCGGGGGCGGCTGGCAGGAGAGGAGCGGGGCCATGGCGCAATCGGGGAGGTCATGAGCGCGACGGCGGAGCTCCTCGCGCGGCGACGGCTGACGGAGGCGGACCGCGCGCGCGTCCTGCGGGAGGCGGCCGAGGCGGTCTTCCTGCGCGACGGCTACGCCGCCGCCCACATGGATGAGGTCGCGCGCGTCGCCGGCATGTCCAAGCGCACGCTCTACCAGCACTACCCGTCCAAGGAGGCGCTGTTCGAGGCGGTGATGCAGGAATGCCTCGCGCCGATCGGCGTCGATCCGGAGATGGAGAACCTGCCGGACCTCGCCGCCGCGCTGCGCGGCATGCTGATGTCCTTCGTACGACAGCTCTTCGAGCCGCGGCAGATCGCCATCTTCCGCCTCGTCATCGCCGAGGTGAAGCGTTCCCCCGAACTGGCGGACGCCTTCCATCGCGCCGGACCGGGGCGGGGGGCGAGTTCCCTCGAGCGCAGGCTCGCCGTCGAGATGGAACGCGGACGCCTGCGCCTGCGCGACGCGCGGCAGGCCGCCCGGATGCTGTTCACCATGGCCCTCGGCGCGGCGCATATGTGGCTGCTGCTCGGCCTGCAGGACGCGCCCGACGAGGCCGCGATGGAGCGGGTGGTCAACGAGGCGGTCGAGGTCTTCCTCCATGGCGCGCTGGCGGCGCCGACGGCCTGACGCGGGCCGGGAGGGTTGCGCATTCGGCGAGGGCGGTGAACCATTCGCTCCATGCCCGATCCCGATGCCTTCGATCCCATCAGCCTCGAGATCCACTGGTCGCGGCTGATCTCCATCGCCGACGAGGCCGCCACCGGCCTGTTGCGCACCGCCTTCTCCACCATCGTGCGCGAGTCCAACGACTTCGCCACCGTGCTGATGGACAGCAACGGCGACAGCGTGTCCGAGAACACCGGCGGGATCGCCTCCTTCTCCTGCATCCTGCCGAAGACGACCAAGACCTTCCTCGAGCGCTTCCCGGCCGAGACCTGGCGACCGGGCGACTGCGTCATCACCAACGACCCCTGGCTAGCGACCGGGCATCTGCCCGATTTCACGGCCGTGACGCCGATCTTCGCCAAAGGCGTGCTGGTCGGCTTCGCGGGCTCGATCTCGCATTCGCCGGATGTCGGCGGATCGCTGTGGTCGGCGGATTGCCGCGAGCTCTTCGAGGAAGGCATCCGCATCCCGCCGTCGCGGCTCTACCGCGAAGGCAAGCGCAACGACGACCTCGTCGAGGTCCTGCTCTCCAATGTCCGCGTGCCGCGGCAGGTGATGGGCGACCTCGAGGCGCAGGTCGTCGCCAACCAGGTCTGTGCGGCCGGGGTGGCGGAATTCCTCGCCGACACCGGCCTGCCAAATCTGCAGGGGCTGTCGACGGCGCTGTCGAAGCGCACCGATGCGGCGATGCGCCGCGCCATCGCGGCGCTGCCCGACGGCACCTGGCGCAGCGTGATCGAAGCGGACGGCTTCGATGAGGCGATCACCCGCATCGCCTGCGAGGTCACCATCCGCGGCGATACCATGCACATCGACTACGCAGGCACCTCGCCGCAGGTCGATCGCGGCATCAACTGCGTGATGAACTACACCCATGCCTATTCGGTCTATCCGGTGAAATGCGCGCTGGATCCCTTCACGCCGCGCAACGAGGGCTCCTACCGCGCCATCGCCGTCGCGGCGCCGGAGGGCAGCATTCTCAACCCGCGCTTCCCCGCGCCCTGTTCCGCGCGGCAGCTCACCGGCCATCTGCTGGCGGGCGCGATCTACAAGGCCCTGGCGCCGGTGATGCCCGACAGGATCATCGCCGAATGCGGCGGCGCGCCGACCATGCGCGCCCTGTTCAGCGGCATGGACCGGGAGGGCGACCGGTTTTCCCAGGTGCTCTTCGCCTCCGGCGGCATGGGCGCCTCGCCGCATCGCGATGGCCTGCCGACCACCGCCTTCCCGACCAATGTCGGCGCGGGCTCGATCGAGGCCTATGAGAGCGTCGCGCCGCTCGTCGTCTGGAAGAAGCAACTGCTGCCGGATTCCGGCGGGGCCGGGAAGTTCCGCGGCGGCCTCGGGCAGGAAGTGGAGATCGAGGTGCGCGCACCCGAGGCGGTGCGCCTCTCCCTGCTGTCCGACCGGCGCGACCATCCGGCGCAGGGCGTGCTCGGCGGCGGGCCGGGCGCTGCCTCGGTGATCGAGCTCGCCGACGGCACCAGGCCACATCCGAAGTCCCGCACCACGGTGGCCACGGGCGCGCGGCTGCGCCTGCACTATGCGGGTGGCGGGGGGTACGGGGATCCGGCGGAGCGCGACCCTGCCGCTCTCTCCGAGGACATCCGCAATGGCTACGTCACGCCCGAGGGCGCAGCGCGGGACTACGGGGGGCGACATGATCGCGGCTGAGGAAAAGGGACGGGGGGAAGGGAACTTCCCCCCGCGCCCCCCAACCTTTTTTGGCATTTGGGAACTGACAGCGGTGGCCAGCACCAATAGACAGAAGAAAGGGATGGGGGTGCGGGGGAAGGTTCTCCTTCCCCCGCGTGCAGCATGACCGCCACCGCCCGCATCGGTGTCGACGTCGGCGGCACCTTCACCGACTTCGTCCTGCACGACCCGGCGCGCAACCTGGTCGCCACCGGCAAGCGCCTGACGACGCCCGACGACCCGTCCGAGGCGATCGTCGGCGGCATCGCCCGCCTGCTGGAGGAAACCGGCCTGCCGCCCGGCGCGCTGCATTCCGTGGTGCACGGCACGACGCTGGTGACCAACACCATCATCGAGCGCACCGGCTGCAAGGTTGGCCTGCTGACGACCGAGGGTTTCCGCGACTCCATCGAGATCGGCAAGGAAACCCGCTACGATCTCTACGACCTCTTCCTCGAAGCCCCGCCGACGCTGGTGCCGCGCCATCTGCGGCTGGAGGTGCCGGGCCGCCTCGACATCCATGGCGAGGAGCTGAAGCCGCTGGACGAGGCCGCGGTGCGCCGCAATGCCGATGCGCTGGTCGCCGAAGGCGTCGAGGCCATCGCCATCGGCTTCATGCATGCCTGGCGCGATGCGCGGCACGAGAAGCGCGCCGCGGAGATCGTCCGCGCCGCGCATCCGGGGATCGCGCTGACGCTCTCCTCCGCCGTGGCACCGGAGATCCGCGAGTTCGAGCGCATCTCCACCGCCTGCGCCAATGCCTACGTCCAGCCGCGCATGCTGCGTTACCTGGACCGGCTGGAAGCGCGGCTGGCGACGCTCGGCGTGACCGGCGCGCTGTATGTGATGCTCTCCGGCGGCGGCATCGCTTCCGTCCAGGAGGCGAAGGACTTCCCGATCCGGCTGATCGAATCCGGGCCGGCGGCCGGCGCCATGGCGGCGTCCTGGCTCGCGCGGCAGGCGGGGCTCGAGCATGTCGTCTCCTACGACATGGGCGGCACCACGGCGAAGATGTGCCTGATCGAGAACGGCGCGCCCGACCGCAAGTTCGAGTTCGAGGCCGGCCGCGTGCGCCGCTTCCAGAAGGGCTCCGGCCTGCCGCTCAAGGTCTCGGTCGTGGACATGATCGAGATCGGCGCCGGCGGCGGTTCCATCGCCCGCGTGGAGGAAGGCTCCGGCCTGATGAAGGTCGGCCCGCGCAGCGCCGGCGCGAAGCCCGGACCGATCTGCTACGGCCGCGGCGGCACCGAGCCGACGGTGACCGATTCCGACCTCGTGCTCGGGCGTCTCGACCCCGCCTACTTCCTGGGTGGCGAGATGGCGCTCGACCTCGATGCGGTGAAGCGCGCGGTGACGGACCGGCTCGCGACGGCGCTGCACGTCACGCCCGACGACGCCGCGCTCGGCATCCGCCGCATCGTCGACGAGACCATGGCGGCGGCGACGCGCATGCACCTCGCGGAGAAGGGCCGCGACCCGCGGCGCTACACGCTGATCGCCTTCGGCGGTGCGGGGCCCGTTCATGCCTGCGAACTGGCGCGGCTGCTCAAGATGCAGCGCGTGGTGGTGCCGCTCGGCGCGGGTGTGGCCTCCGCGCTCGGCTTCCTCGTCGCGCCGCCGGCCACCGACCTGGTGCGCAGCCTGGTGGGGCGGCTGGAACGGCTCGACTGGGGCAAGGTCGCCGCGCTGTACGCGGAGATGGCCGAGGAAGCCCGCACGCTGCTGACCGGTGCCGGCGCCGATCCCGCGACCATCGCCTTCAGACCGGCGGCCGACATGCGTTACGTCGGCCAGGGCTTCGAGATCCCGGTGCCGCTGCCGACGATGACGCCGACGGCGGCCGACCTGCCGGCGATCCGCGAGAGCTTTCTCGCCGCCTATCGCGAGCGCTTCGGCCGCGCGCTGGAGGACCTGCCGGTCGAGGCGCTGACCTGGCGCCTCGCCGCCGCCGCGCCGGGGCGCGACATCGACATGAAGGGCGCCAACGTCGTCGAGGGCCGCGTCGCGGAGCGTGGCACACGGCGTGCTTTGTTCGAGACCGCCGGATGGCAGGACTGCGCGGTGATCGACCGCTACGCCCTCGCCCCCGGCGCGACCTTCGCCGGCCCCGCGCTGGTCGAGGAGCGCGAATCCACCTGTGCCGTCCCGCCGGGCGCGACCGTCACGGTCGACGCCTTCCGCAACCTCGTCATCGACCTGCCCACCCCACAGGAGGCCACGACATGACCGCGCTGCACCGCCGCGCCCTGTTCGCCGCCACGCTTGCCGTGCCCGCGCTGCGCGGCGCCGCCGCGCAGGGCACCTGGCCCACGCGGCCGGTGCAGATGGTCAATCCCTGGCCGGCCGGCGGGTCCTCCGACACCATGACGCGGCTCTTCGCGCAGCGCTTCACCGAGGTCTTCGGCCAGCAATTCGTCGTCGAGAACCGTGCCGGCGCCTCCGGCACCATCGGCCACAACCACGTCGCCCAGCAGCGGCCGGATGGCTACACGCTGCTGTTCGCCACCAACAGCACCTACGCCATCGCGCCGCATCTGCTGCCGCAACTGCCCTACGACAACCGCGCCGCCTTCACCGGCATCAGCCTGGTGGCGCGCACGGCGCAGTCGCTCTGCGTGCATCCCTCCCTGCCGGTCGCGAACATCGCCGAGTTCCTCGCCTATGTGCGCACCCACCCGGGGCAGGTGAACTTCTCCTCGGCGGGGATCGGCGCGACCAGCCATCTGGCGACCGAACTGCTGATGGCGGCGGCGAACCTGGACATGGTCCACGTGCCCTATCGCGGCGGCGCACCCTCCGCCCAGGCGGTGCTGGCGGGGGAGACGAAGGTCTCCTTCATCGATGCCGTCACCGCGCTGCCGCACCGCGCGGCCGGCACGCTGAAGATGCTGGCGGTGTCCACCTCGGCGCGCACGCCGCTCGCACCCGATGTGCCGACGCTGCAGGAAGCCGGCGTGGCGGGCTTCGAATCCTCGACCGACATGGCGCTGATGGCGCCCGCGGGCCTGCCTGCCGCACTGACCGACCGCCTGGCCGAGGCGGTGCGCGCCGCGGTGAACGATCCCGCGTTCCGCCAGCGGATCGTGGCCCAGGGCGCCGATCCGGTCGGCGGCACGCCGGCCGAATTCGCCGTCTATTGGACGCGCGAGAGCGAGAAGTGGGGCACTCTCATCCGCGCGCGCAACATCCGCGCGCCGACCTGATCAGCGCATGGGCGGCGCCGTGCCGCCCATGCCCGCCGGCGGCACCGTCTGCGCGACGGAGGGGCGCGCCTGCGCCGCGTCGAACAGGTCCGACAGGGCAGGCCTTCCCTGACGCCAGTCGAACATCGTGTGGCGCCGCTCGCAATATCCGAACAGCGAAACCAGCGCGAGAAAGGCCGCATCCTCCGCCACGAAGACGCCCGCCGCCACGTCGCGCTCCAGCGCATCCGCGACGCGCACGGCGCGCAACGCCTCGAGGGCGATGACGCCCGGCGAGCGTTCATGAGGAGGCCGCCGCAGTTCCCGGTTCCACACCGCGATGCCGTCCATCATGCCAAGGACACGCCCGTAGGCGGCCAGAGCGCGCGGGCGGTCCGGCCCCGGCAGCAGGCGGCGCGCGGGCTCGACCAGGCTATCCAGCATCATCAGCACCGGCGTCGTCTCGGTGATCGTCGTGCCGTCGTCCAGCACCAGGGTCGGCACCCGGCCCACCGGGTTGAAGGGCAGCAGTGCGGAGAAGGGGTCGCGCAGCGTCGCCTCCTGCACTGCAACACGGTCCTGCAATCCGAGTTCGATCACCGCCATGCGGGCGATGCGGGCATAGGGGGATCCGGCGGCGTGGAACAGGCGCATGGGGGCCACGCTACCACCCCCCGTTGACGCCGCCAGCCCGCCGGGCGAAGCCGGACGCATGACCGACACCCCCGCCCCCTTCGACCCTGTCGCTGCCGGCTGGAAGCCGTTCCGCTGGCACGCCGACGGCTTCCCCACCCTGGTCGGCCCCTTCTGGTCGAAGAAGGAAGGCGACGCCTGGGCCTACGGCCTGCTCGCCGAGGAGAAGCACGGCAACGCGCATGGCATCGTCCATGGCGGCATGCTGGTGACCTTCCTCGACCAGATCCTCGGTGCCACCTGCTGGGAAGCGGCGCACCGCGCGCCGGTGGTGACCATCCAGCTCAATACGCATTTCGTCTCCGCCGCGCGGGCCGGGGATTTCATGGAGGCGCGCGGGGAAGCGGTGCGCGCGACGAAGTCCATGGTCTTCGTCCGCGGCCAGATCACCGTGGGGGACCGCATCGTCGCCACCGCCGACGGGGTGTGGAAGCGGCTGGGCGCGCCCTGACCGCTTCGCTACCCTGTCGGGAACGCCACGGCAGGGAAGGGAAGCGCCATGCGCAGCGCCGTCATCGTCTCCACCGCGCGCACGCCGATCGGGCGTGCCTATCGCGGCGCCTTCAACGACACCAACGCCCAGACGCTCGGCGGGCACGCCGTGCATGCCGCGGTGCAGCGCGCGCGGGTCGATCCGGCCGAGGTCGAGGACGTCATCATGGGCGCGGCCTTGCAGCAGGGTTGCCAGGGATCGAATGTCGGGCGCCAGGTGGCACTCGCCGCCGGCCTGCCGGACACCGTTCCGGGGATGAGCCTCGACCGGCAATGTTCCTCCGGCCTCATGGCCATCGCCACCGCGGCGAAGCAGATCATTCACGATGGGATGCAGGTCGCCGTCGGCGGCGGGCTGGAATCCATCTCCCTGGTGCAGAACGAGAAGGCCAACTGGTTCCGTCGCGCCGACCCGGCGCTGATGCAACGGGTGCCGCAGCTCTACATGTCCATGCTGGAAACCGCTGAGATCGTCGCCGACCGCTACGGCATCAGCCGCGACGCGCAGGATGAATACGCGCTGACGAGCCAGCAGCGCACCGCCGCCGGCCAGGCCCGCGGCGCCTTCGACGATGAGATCGTGCCGCTGCGCTCGGTGATGAAGGTGGCCGACAAGGCCAGCGGCGAGGTGCGCGACGTGCCCACCACCCTGGGGCGCGACGAGGGCAACCGCGCCGATACGACGCTCGAAGGCCTGAAGTCGCTGAAGCCCGTCTTCAAGGATGGCTTGGCCGTGAAGGAAGGCCGCTTCATCACTGCCGGCAATGCGAGCCAGCTCTCCGACGGGGCTTCCGCCGCCGTCCTGATGGAGGAGCGCGAAGCCTCCCGCCGTGGTCTGCAGCCGCTCGGCATCTATCGCGGCATGGCGGTGGCGGGCTGCGATCCGGGAGAAATGGGCATCGGTCCCGTCTTCGCCGTGCC
Organism: Neoroseomonas eburnea; assembly: GCF_018129005.1. GTDB lineage: Bacteria > Pseudomonadota > Alphaproteobacteria > Acetobacterales > Acetobacteraceae > Neoroseomonas > Neoroseomonas eburnea. The sequence continues at coordinate 67,217 of NZ_JAAEDL010000012.1, read as the reverse complement.
CAGGCTGCTGAAGCAGCACGGGCTGAAGATCGACGACATCGGCCTGTGGGAACTGAATGAGGCCTTCGCCTGCCAGGTGATATACTGCCGCGACCGGCTCGGCATTCCGCAGGACCGGCTGAACGTGGACGGCGGCGCGATCTCGATCGGGCATCCCTATGGCATGTCGGGCGCACGCATGACGGGCCACGCGCTCATCGAAGGCAAGCGGCGCGGGGCGAAGTTCGTGGTGGTGACGATGTGCGTGGGCGGCGGGCAGGGGGCCGCCGGGTTGTTCGAGGTTGCTTGAAGGTCGGGGGAGGAGAACCTCCCCCGATCCCCCTCCCTTCCTTGTCATTTGGGAACTGATGCCGCCGAGCCTTGCTGCGGACCTGTCGGCGGCGAGGCACGGCGGCATGGCGCGCGGGGTTGGTGTGGCGGCTGCGCGCGAAAAAAACGCTCAGACCGATTCAGCCGAAAGGCTGGCCGGTATGACAGCCGCAGGCGGCGCCAAAGGCCAAGGAAGGTTGAGGGGGTGCGGGGGAGAAGTTCTCTTCTCCCCCGCGTTCCGTCAGTACCGGTACTGCTCCGCCTTGAACGGCCCCTGCGGGCTGACGCCGATATACGCCGCCTGCTGCGGCGACATCTTGGTCAGCGTCGCGCCGACCTTCGCGAGGTGCAGCGAGGCCACCTTCTCGTCCAGGTGCTTCGGCAGCACATAGACCTTCTTCTCGTACTTGCCCGGGTTGGTCCACAGCTCGATCTGCGCCAGCGTCTGGTTGGTGAAGGACGCCGACATCACGAAGGAGGGATGGCCGGTCGCGTTGCCGAGGTTCACCAGGCGGCCTTCGGACAGCAGGATGATGCGCTTGCCGTCCGGGAACTCGATCTCGTCCACCTGCGGCTTGATGTTGTCCCACTTGAAGTTGCGCAGCCCGGCGACCTGGATCTCGGAATCGAAGTGGCCGATGTTGCAGACGATGGCGCGATGCTTCATCGCGCGCATGTGGTCGACGGTGATCACGTCCACATTGCCGGTCGCCGTGACGAAGATGTCCGCCTGCGGGGCGGCCTGCTCCATCGTCACCACCTCATAGCCTTCCATCGCGGCCTGCAGGGCACAGATCGGATCGACTTCGCTGACCATGACGCGGCAGCCGGCATTGCGCAGCGACGCCGCCGAGCCCTTGCCCACGTCGCCGAAGCCGCAGACCATGGCGACCTTGCCGGCCATCATCACGTCGGTGCCGCGGCGGATCGCGTCCACCAGCGACTCACGGCAGCCGTACAGGTTGTCGAACTTCGACTTGGTGACGCTGTCGTTCACGTTGATGGCGGGGAAGAGCAGCTTGCCCTCCTTCGCCATGTTGTAGAGGCGGTGCACGCCCGTCGTCGTCTCCTCGGACACGCCGACGATGGACTTGGCGAGCTGCGCGAACCATCCCGGCTTGGCGGCGAGGCATTCCTTGATCAGCGCGAAGAAGACCGTCTCTTCCTCGTTCGTCGCCTTGTCGAGGAAGGCGGTGTCGCCCTGCTCGGCGCGCAGGCCGTAATGGACCAGCAGCGTCATGTCGCCGCCATCGTCCAGCAGCACGTTCGGCGTGCCGCCATCGCCCCATTCCAGCGTGCGCCTCACGTACTGCCAGTACTCCGGCAGCGTTTCGCCCTTCACCGCGAAGACCGGCGTGCCGGTGGCGGCGATGGCCGCGGCGGCGTGGTCCTGGGTCGAGAAGATGTTGCAGGACGACCAGCGCACATCCGCGCCGAGTGCCTTCAGCGTCTCGATCAGCACGGCGGTCTGGATGGTCATGTGCAGGCAGCCGGCGACGCGCGCGCCCTTCAGCGGCTGGGACGGGCCGTATTCGGCGCGCGTCGCCATCAGGCCGGGCATCTCGTCCTCGGCCATCGAGATCTCCTTGCGGCCCCATCCGGCCAGGGAGAGGTCCTTCACGACGAAATCGGCGGCAGCGGACATGCGGGTCTAGCTCTCTTTCACCACGGGTTGGTGGGGCCGGTAGCACGGCCGGGCAGGGGAGGCCAGACTCCTCGATCACTCATAAGGATATCTTTATGCGATCAGTGGCTTTCCTGCGCGGGATCGCCTCGCCTGTCGCATCTTCCGCGCCAGGTCCCCACCGGCAGGGCGATCGGCGGCGGGCCGACAAGGGAGCCCGCGCCCAATCACCCTCCAGAGCGGTCTCCGGTCGCCTTGGCTCACGGGGACCGCTCTAGCTCCTTGTTTTTGCAAGCATCTTCACCGATCAGATGGTCCCGCCCGATCGGGATCTGCTCAAAGGTTCTCGCTTCGGCGGTCGGCAATGATGTTCATGGGGCCGCTGCGCCTGCCGCCGCCATCGCATGGCGCCGCGCTGGGCAAGTGCGGCGACTTCAGCGGCGGGGTCGGCTTCCGGCTGGCAACGGCGCGCCTGGCGCCTGTCCTTGCCTTCGCCCGGCTGACGACGCGCACGCTCGGACCGGCGGCGCAGTGCCCCATCGGTATGGCGCACGGGTCTGGCGGTGCGGCCGCGCACGAACGGCGGCGGCGGCAGCGCAGGAAATCAATCATTGCCGCCGCCCCTATCAGCCCGGCGGGCTCCGCGCGATCCTTAGCGGGACCAGGCCTCCGGTCGGACGCCGGCACCGCGGTTCAGCCCGCCTCGACCACCGCGGTGTGCTCAAGGCGGTAGCCGCCGCCCTCGGTCACCAACAGCCGCGCCTCCGCCGGGTTCGGCTCGATCTTCTGCCGCAGGCGATAGATGTGCGTCTCGAGCGTGTGCGTGGTGACGTTGCTGTTGTAGCCCCACACGTCGTTCAGCAGCACGGTGCGCGGCACCGGCCGGCCCCCCGCCCGGTAGAGGAACTTGAGGATTGCCGCCTCCTTCTCGGTCAGGCGGATCCGCTTGCCCCGGGACGGGTCGTGCAACTGCTTGGCCGAAGGCCGGAACAGGTAGGGGCCGACCTTGAAGATCGCGTCCTCACTGCTGTCGTAGCCGCGCAGCTGGGCGCGCATGCGCGCGAGCAGCTCGTTCAGCCGGAAAGGCTTGGCGATGTAGTCGTTGGCCCCGGCATCGAGGCCGCTGACCACATCCGCCTCGCTGTCCGAGCCCGTCAGCATCACCACCGGCATGCGACGGCCAAGCCGCCGCATCCTGGCGCAGAATTCGCGCCCGTCTCCGTCCGGCAGGCCGATGTCGAGCAGCACGATGTCGAACCGCGCACCATCGGCGGAAAGCCGCGCATCGGCCTCCGCCAAGGACTTCGCTTCGACGGGCGCGAACTCGCCATCCAGCGCCAGCTGCTCCACAAGCGTTGCCAGGAGCGCCGGGTCATCATCCACGATCAGCACCGGGCGCGGACCGGTCATGCTCCATATCCCCTATCATCAATCGGCCCTGCAACATACGAGCGGAAGGCCGATTCCCCACGTCTACTATGGTTTGTAGGCGAGGCGTCTGCCATATGCGAGCGCAGCAGGGGTCATTCTCGCAGCACTGTGACTGCTGTTTCATGCATCGGCGCGCTCGGATCATCCGCATCTGGACGCTCGGGCCACCCGCACCACATGCCGTCGGGCCGAACCGACGCCACGCGCGCGCCACATTCCCGGAGCGCCATGGCCTGAAGAATGGAACGCCAGACGATGACGCCTTCCGGCAGCCCTGCCACAGAGCCCTCTCTCGGCGCACCGCAGCAGGCAGACCCGCGAGTGATGGCGCTCCGTCAGGTGCACCGCGCGATGTCGGAGCTGCGGCGCGGCACCCCCGTCGTCCTGCAAGGGGGTGACACCGCCCTCGTCGTCGCAGCGGCGGAGACGGTGGGCGCGCGGGGCCTGGCGGATCTTGCCGGCGCGGCGCTGGCCCCGGCGGCGCTGCTGCTCGCCCCGGTGCGCGCCGCCGCCGTGCTGCAGCGCCCGGTCCCCCATGCGGCGGAGGAGGATGGCATCGTCGCACTGCGCCTGCTGCCCACCCTGCTCGCACCCGAGGCGCTGCGCAGTCTTGCGGATCCCACCGCCGAGCGTCTTCTGCCCGAGGTGCCCGAACGCGTCGCCGCGCCGCCGCTCGCCCAGGCCGCGATCGCGCTTGCCAAGCTCGGCCGGCTGCTGCCTGCCCTCGTCGCCGCACCGGCGAGCGAGGCGGCGGCGCCGCGGCTCGGGCTGCTGCAGGTGCCGGCAGCGGAGGTGCTCGCCTATCCCGCCGCCGCCGCGACTTCCCTCGCGCGCGTGGCGGAGGCCCGCGTGCCCCTTGAGGACGCGCCGCAAGCCCGGATCATCGCCTTCCGCGCCGCCGATGGCGGCATCGAGCATCTCGCGATCCTCGTCGGCACGCCGGAGAAGACCGCCGCCGAGGGCGGCGCTCCCCTCGTCCGCGCACATTCAGAGTGCTTCACCGGCGATCTGCTGGGGTCGCTGCGATGCGACTGCGGGCCGCAACTCCGCGGCGCCATCAGGCGCATGGCGCAGGACCCGGAAGGCGGAGTGCTGCTCTACCTGGCGCAGGAAGGCCGCGGCATCGGCCTGGTGAACAAGCTGCGCGCCTACACGCTGCAGGACGGCGGGCTCGACACGCTCGATGCGAACCGGGCACTCGGTTACGGGGCGGATGAGCGCAGCTTCCTGGTCGCAGCCACCATGCTGCGCGCGGTCGGCGTCGAACGCGTGCGGTTGCTGACCAACAATCCGGACAAGATCGAAGGCCTGTCCGCCTGCGGGATCGAGGTGTTGGGCCGCGAGGCACACGCTTTCGACCCCAACGGCGTGAACGACGGCTACCTTCGGACCAAGGCGGAACGCTTCGGGCACATCCTCGGGTAGGTGCCGGATCGAGGGGGCGTCGTCCCCTCGTACTCCCCCAGCAGGGGACGCGGTCCCCTGCACCCGCGATGCCGTGATCATGGTTTTCCGGAGGCCTTTTGGCCGACGCTGCCCGATTGCGGATGCACCGCCTCCGCAACGGGATCCACGGCGGGGAGGGGCGCCGGCGGTGCGTGCCCCTCGCGGAGGTGCCGCCGAAGATTTCGGCTTCCGCCCGGCGCCGGAACAGGACGGATCGCGTCGCCCCGCTTTCATCGTGATGGAGGCCTGGATCGGAGCCTCCCGGCACGGGAGCCGCTTCAAGCGTGCGGGGCGCTCTTCGCAGTATATTGACAGCATCCTGTCAAAACGACAGTATGATGTCGTAATGTCCGCCAACACCTTCGACCATCCCGCCAGCCGCCTGGCGCTGGAGGTCTTCCGCCTCAACGGCGCGCTGCTCGCCACCGGCGATGCGCTGGTGGCACCGCTCGGGCTCACCAGCGCGCGCTGGCAGATCCTTGGCGCCGTCGCCGAGGCCGGCGGCGCCCTCACCGTCGCGGGAATCGCCCGCGCCATGGGCTTGGCACGCCAGTCCGTGCAGCGCGTCGCCAACGACCTGGCTGCCGCTGGTCTCGTGGCCTTCGCCGCCAATCCGGGGCATCGGCGTGCGCCGCTGCTGCACCTCACCGATGCCGGGCGCGCAGCCTTCGAAGGCGCCTCGGCACGCTGGGGGCCGCTTGCGGACACGCTGCTTCGCGGAATCCCACCCGCAGAGGCGGACGCCGCCGCCGCGTTGCTGCGCCTGCTCCGCACACGCCTGGACACTCTCCGCAGCGAGGAGCCCGCCCCATGATCCGCCGCCTGCATCCGATCGCCGGAATGACCGCCCTGCTCTGCATCCTGGGCTTCTGGACCGCGACCGCGCTCAGCGAACTCACAGGCAGCGCCGAGGCCATCCGCACGGCCAAGACTGCCATTCTCTGGGGCATGGTCGTGCTGGTCCCGGCCATGGCGATGGCCGGGGGGACGGGCTTCCGCCTCGGCGGCAAGGCGGCGCAGCCGCGCATCGCGGCCAAGCGCCGGCGCATGCCGCTGATCGCGGCGAACGGGCTGCTGATCCTGCTGCCCTCGGCCATCTTTCTTCAGGCGCGGGCGGCGGCCGGCGATTTCGGGACTGGCTTCCTGGTGGTGCAGGCCATCGAGCTGGCCGCCGGTGCCCTCAACATCACGCTGATGGGCCTGATGGTCCGCGATGGGCTGGCGCTGTCCGGCCGCCTTGCGCGGCGGCGCGCAGCATGACCGGCATCGCCCGCGTCACCCCGGACGGCCTGCTCCGCTTCCGCGGCGAGACCCTGCGCTGTGCCCTCGGCGCCGGCGGCATCCGTGCGGACAAGATCGAAGGCGACGGCGCCACGCCGATCGGCCTGCTGCCTGTCCGCCGCATTCTCTGGCGCGCCGATCGCGGGGCGCGCCCGGCCTGCGCACTGCCCGCCGAGCCGATCGCCCCGGAGGATGGCTGGTGCGACGACCCCGGACATCGCGACTACAACCGGCCGGTCCGCCTTCCTCACCCGGCGCGGCACGAACGACTCTGGCGGGATGACACGGTGTACGACGTCATCGGCGTGCTCGGCTGGAACGACGCACCGGTCGTGCCAGGGCGGGGCAGCGCCATCTTCCTGCACGTCGCACGGCCCGGGCTGGGACCGACAGAAGGCTGCGTGGCACTGCCGGAGGGCGAGCTGCGGAGGCTGCTCGCGGCGGGGATGGACGCGCTGGAGATCCTTGGCTGAGAGCCCGCTTGGAAACGCGCCTCGCGGCGCGTTTCCATGTCCGGCACCAGGTATCGGCGGGTCCAGGGTGCACTGCACCCTGGCGGGGTGAGGTTTGGAGAGGGGCAGGGCCCCTCTCCAACCAACAGCGCAACATCATGGTGCGCATGGGGCAGCGCCCCTCCGGCCTTCACACCCCTGCCGCGATGTCTCTCCCCCCCCCTCGCCCCACCCCGTGATCTGGCCTAAGCCCCGCCGCGCATGAAGATCTGCGAGATCACCAACGTCGACTTCTCCCTCCGGCACTTCCTGCTGCCGGTCATGCGCGGCGCCCGTGACCGCGGCCACGAGGTCGTCGGCGTCTGCGCCGAGGGCCCGCTGCTCGAGATCCCCCGCGCCGAGGGCTTCCGCATCGAGCCCGTGCCGATGGCGCGCAGCCTCAACCCGGTCGCCCAGGCCCGCGCCTTTCGCGCCCTGTACGACCTGTTCCGGCGGGAACGCTTCGACCTGGTGCACGCGCACATGCCGATCAGCGGCCTGCTCGCACGGCTCGCGGCCAGGGCCGCCGGCGTTCCGCGCATCGCCTATACCTGCCACGGCTTCCTCTTCAATCAGCCCGGGCCCTGGTGGCGGCGGCAGCTCTCGTTGCGGATGGAGCAGGTCGCCGGCCGCGTCACCGACGTCTTCCTCACCGTCAGCGCGGAGGAAGCCGCCGATGCCCGCCGCCTCGGCATCCATCGCGACGCGACGGCGGTGCTGAACGGACGCGACCCCGCGCTGTTCCATCCTGACGCCGCGGCACGCACCACGCTGCGGGCGGAGCTCGGCGCACGCGCGGAGGATTGCGTCGTCGTCGTGGTCTCCCGCCTGGTGCGCCACAAGGGCCACCCGGAACTGCTGCGCGCGATGGCGGCGACGCCGGCGAACACGGTGCTCTGGGTGGTGGGGGAGCGCCTGGCCTCCGACCATGGGGAGGACCTCGAACCCCTCTTCGCCCAGGCCGAGGCCGCGCTCGGCGGCCGCATCCGGCGCCTCGGCTACCGCCACGACGTCGCGCGCGTGCTCGCCGCCGCCGACGTCTTCTGCCTGCCCTCCCATTTCGAGGGCCTGCCGATGAGCGTCATCGAGGCGATGATGACCGGCCTGCCGGTGGTCGCCACCGACATCCGCGGCCCGCGCGAACAGGTGGTGGACGGCGAAACCGGCCTCATCGTGCCGCCGATGCAGGACGGGCCGCTGGCGGCGGCGCTGTCGCGGCTGGCCGCGGACCCGGCACTGCGGGCGCGGATGGGCGAGGCCGGGCGGGCGCTGGCGCTCGAACGCTTCGACGAGGCGAAGATCATCGGGCGGACGCTCGACCTGCTGGGGTTGTAGAGGGGGGAGAAGGCAACTCCCCCCCTCCCTCAACCTTTCTGGCCCTTGCGGTGCGCGCCGCGAGCGAGGGCGGTCGGCCACCGCTTCAGGCGCGGACGAAGCGCAGCACGTCGGCGTTGAAGCTGTCCGGGTCGACCTGCGCCAGGCCGTGGCTGGCACCCTGGTAGATCCTGAGTTCCGCGTCCGGGACGATCCGCGCCGCCTTTTCGGCGGAGGCGGCGATCGGCACGATCTGGTCGTCATCGCCGTGGATGATCAGGGTCGGCCTGTCGACCTTCCTGAGATCGGCGGTGTAGTCCACCTCCGAGAACTCGCGGATGCAGTCGTACTGGCCCTTGATGCCGCCCTGCATGCCCATCAGCCAGAAGGACTCGCGCAGCCCCTCGCTGACCTGCGCGCCGGGACGGTTGAAGCCGTAGAAGGGCGTCGTCAGGTCGCGGAAGAGCTGCGCCCGGTTGGTCGCCGTGCCCTTGCGGATGCCGTCGAAGGCCTCGATCGGCGTGCCCTCGGGATTGGCGTCTGTCTTCAGCATGATCGGCGGCACGGCGCCGACCAGCACCACCTTGGCGACACGCGCCGTGCCGTGACGGCCGATGTAGTGCACCACCTCCCCGCCACCGGTGGAATGCCCGACCAACACCAGGTTCCGCAGGTCGAGCGTCTCGATCAGCTCGGCCAGGTCGTCGGCGTACTGGTCCATGTTGTTGCCCTGCCAGGGCTGGTCGGAACGGCCATGGCCACGCCGGTCATGGGCGATGACGCGATAGCCGTTCTGCCCGAAGAACAGCATCTGGGCGTCCCAGGCATCGCCGCTGAGGGGCCAGCCATGGGCGAACACGATCGGTTGGCCGCTGCCCCAATCCTTGTAGGCGATCCGCGTGCCGTCCCGGGTGGTGATGAAGTTCATGTCGCGTGCTCCTTGTCGGGTGGATTGAACGGGGGGTGCGGCGGCTTCCGTCGTTGCCGGCAGCGCGCCTGCCGCGATCAGCGCGCCACCGGCGAAAAGCGCATCCCGCCGTGCCAGGGGCGCAGACCGTTCGGGGGGCGGGGCCATTCGTCGGCATCCTTGCAGCAGCGCCCGAGGGATTTTCGAGCGCACACGATTTAATCGCGTACGAGTTATTTGCCTGCTTCGATCCCGATTGTCAAGCGTTGGCGATTCAATCGTGTGCGACTTATATGCTGAGACCAATTCACCCGACCGGGGAAACACCATGCCCGACCCATCGAAGCCCCCAGGCGAGCAGGGGCCGGCCCTCGATGAGATGCTGTGCTTCTCGATCTATTCGACCGGCCACGCCTTCAACCAGTTCTACCGGCCGCTGCTCGACCGGATCGGCCTGACCTATCCGCAGTACCTCGCGATGGTGGCGCTCTGGGCGCGGGACGACCGCACGGTCAAGGAACTGGGCGAGGCCCTGCATCTCGAATCCAACACGCTCACCCCGCTGCTCAAGCGGCTCGAGGGCCTTGGCCACATCCAGCGGTCCCGCGACCCGGAGGATGAGCGCCAGGTCCGTGTTCGGCTCACCGAGCAGGGCCGCGCCCTGCGCGCGGAGGCGAAGCACATCGCCGCCTGCGTCCGCGAGGTCCTCGACATGTCCCTGGACGATCTCGACAGGATCCAGCGGGAGATCGAGAGCATCCGCGGCCGGCTGCTGAACCGCCGGCCCTGACGCAGCCCGCGGCCGCTCCGCACCGGCCCGCCACGCGGCGGACCGATCGCTCCCGCCTTGCTTCCGCCCCGAACCCCAGGCAATCCGCCTCCATGCTCCGTTCTGCGCTCACCGTCGGCGGCTGGACCATGGCGAGCCGCATCCTCGGCTTCGCGCGGGACATGCTGATCGCCTCCCGCCTCGGCGCCGGGCCGGTGGCCGACGCCTTCTTCATCGCGCTGAAGCTGCCCAACCTGTTCCGCCGCCTGTTCGGGGAAGGCGCCTTCAACGCCGCCTTCGTGCCCGCCTTCGCCGGGACCCTCGCCGCGGAGGGCCGCGCGAACGCCCAGGCGCTGGCCGAGCGCATGGGCGCGCTGATGGCGCTGTGGCTCGGCATGCTGGTGCTGCTCGGCATCCTGTTCATGCCGCAGATGATGCGCGTGCTGGCGCCGGGCTTCGTCGAGGATCCGGCGAAGTTCGCCCTCACCGTCGAACTGACGCGCATCACCTTCCCCTACCTGATGCTGATCTGCCTGACGGCGCTGGTGGGCGGCGTGCTGAACGGGCTGGATCGCTTCGCCGCTGCGGCCGCGGCGCCGGTCTTCTTCAACCTGATCTCGATGGCGACGCTGCTGTTCCTGACGCCCTATGTCGCGACGGCCGGCCATGCGCTGGCCTGGGGCGTGCTGGCCTCGGGCGTGGTGCAGCTCGCCATCGTGCTGTGGGCGACGGCGCAGGCGGGCATGGCGCTCAACATCCTGCGCCCGCCGGCGATCACGCCGGAGGTGCGCCAGGTGCTGCGTCGCATGGTGCCGGGCGTGATCGGGGCAGGGGTGGTGCAGCTCAACCTGGCGGTGGACGTCGTCATCGCCTCGCTGCTGCCCTCGGGCGCGATCTCCTTCCTCTACTACGCGGATCGGGTGGCGCAGCTGCCGCTCGGGGTGATCGGCGCGGCGGTCGGGACCGCGCTGCTGCCGCTGCTGTCGCGGCAGTTGCGCGCGGGGCAGCCGCTTTCGGCGCATCGCTCGATGAACCGGGCAGTGGAGATGTCGCTGCTGCTGACGCTGCCGGCGGCGGTCGGGCTGGCCGCCGCCGCCGGGCCGATCATCGCGGCGCTGTTCCAGCGCGGCGCCTTCGGGGCAGTGGAGGCCTCCGCCAGCAGCATGGCGCTGATCGCCTATGCCGTGGGGCTGCCGGCCTTCGTGCTGGTGAAGGTCTTCGCTCCGGGCTTCTTCGCGCGGGGGGACACGGCGACACCGGTGAAGCTGGGGCTCTTCGCCGTGGCGCTGAACCTGGCGCTGAACCTGGTGCTGATGGGGCCGCTGCAGCATGTAGGCGTGGCGCTTTCCACCTCGCTCGCCGCCTGGGCGAATGCGGCGATGCTGCTCTGTCTGCTGACGCGGCGCAGGCACTTCGTCGCGGACCGGCGGGCGCGCCGCGCCGTGCCGCGCATCCTGGCGGCGGCGGCGGCGATGGGCGTGGCGGTGGCGGCGGCGGCATACGCCCTGCCGGCCGCGGCGGATTCGTTGGGTCGCGCGCTGATGGCAGCGGTGCTGATCGGGCTCGGCGGCGCGGTCTTCGCGGGCGGCGGGACCTGGCTCGGCGCCTTCGATCCGCGCGAGGTCCTGCATATGCTGCGGCGGCGGCGGTCAGGCGCGGCCCTCGCCGCGAAGCGGTCCTGACGGCCTGCGCGGGACCCGCCATCCTGATTCCGAAGTCCTGACGACTGCCGACTCGGGACGCTCGCCCTTGTTTTCAGGGGGCTTGCTTGTCCGCTTCGATCGCTCGAGATCCGGCGGACTTCGCGGTCAGGACACCACGAGGAATGCACGTCCGGGTGGCGGTATCGGGTCCCGCCATGCGTGTGGCTGCCGCGCCGGGGGGCATCGGGTCTGGCTGCGAGGGGCATCCCGGCCCCGCATGCCATGGCTGCGCGCCGGCGGTCGAAGCTCCGGCGCGCAGGGATGGTATCGCCGCGCCTTGTCGATGCCGTCCTCGGCAAGCCGTGTCGGCATGGCGCGCGGCGCAGGTGGGGCGGCCGCGCGTGACGGCAGGCCTACGATGCCCTTGAGCAGACAAGGCTGACCGGCACCAGGGACGGTCCGGGCATGGGCCGCCCGGCGCATTCTCAAGCCGATTACGCGGGCCGCGATGGCCGAGGCAGCGACATCCGAGAAGGGCCACCCCCGGGCAGCATCGCTTCAGCGGGGTGTCCCTGGGCGCGCACCAGGGGCGACCATGCCCGGCTGCATCGCCGGGGCCTGCATCGTCTGGTAGCCCTGCGGACGGCGGAAGAGCGACGCGTCCTGCGGCGCATAGACGACGCGGACCGCCTCCATGCGCCCCTGCTGGCCCTGCGCGGCGCCCTGGGCGCGCAGCATCACGCCGTCGGAGGTGATGCAGGCCTCGCCGCTCTGGCCCTGGCCCTGGTAGCGCCAGACGGTGCAGTCGGTGCCGGCGATCTTTTCCGTGCCGCCACGGGTGAAGCGGGCGTTTTCGAGGTCGCGCTGATAGCCCGCGGCCTGCTCCATCGGCACGTCCATGATCATGCGCATTGCTTCCATCACCATGAAGCCGCGCTGGCTCTGATGATCGGCCACCAAGTAGCCGGCGCCTTGCGGCATGTTCATGCGCATCAGGCGCTGCGCCGCGGACCACAGCATCGTCAGCTCGGCCGCCTGGCCCTGGCCGGCGACGCGGTAGGTCACGGCAACGTCGCGGGTGGGGAAGATCTGTGGCCGGTCCTGGGCCTGGGCAGCGACAGGAAGGGCGGCGACGATGGCGGCGGCAATGGCGTGGCGCATGGCGTGGCGCATGGCGGTCTCCTTTGATCCGCAATCTGTGCCCGGAAGTGTGGCGCGAACATGAAGCCGTTCATGGTGGTCGCCCCCGGTTCCGCGCGCCTCCCGATCCCCCACCTTCGCCGATGAGGTCCCCATCACAAAGATGGTTGAGGGGGGTGCGGGGGGAGAAGTTCCCTTCTCCCCCCGGCCTGTCACAAGTTCTTCCCAAAGAACTCCAGCGTCCGCCGCTGTGCCACCGCCGCGTCCTTCGCCGAGAAGGATCCGCGTTCGTCGCAGCCGAACCCGTGCCCTGCACCGGCATAAACATGGACCTCCACTCCCGGCTGCGCCGTGCGGATGGCGTCCACGTCGCTCATCGGGATGGAGGCGTCCGTCTCTCCGAAGTGCATCTGCACCGGGCAGCGCGGCTGTTCGTCCTTCGCCGCGGCGATACCGCCGCCGTACCAGCAGGAGGCCGCGCCGAAGGCGCTGGTGCGCGTCGCGCCGTGCCAGGTGACGGTGCCGCCCCAGCAATATCCGACGATCCCGCGCTTCACGCCGCGCGGCAGAGCCGCGGCGGCGGCCAGGATGTCGAGGACCGTCAGCCCATCCTGGATCCTGCCGCGCAACTCGCGCCCCTGGGCCACGTCCGCGGCCTCGTAGCCGAGCTCGATGCCCGGGGCCACGCGATCGAACAGGGCGGGAGCGATGACGGCATAGCCCTCGGCAGCGAAGCGGTCGGCCACGTTCCGCATGTGGCGGTTCACGCCGAAGATCTCCTGCACCACCACCAGGGCGCGGGCAGCATTCTGCGGCCCGGTGCGATAGGCGGACAGGCGGTGGCCGTCGGCCGCGGTCAGCGAGATCATGGGCATGGGCGTTTTCCTCGGGGGATGATGGGCGTATCCTCCGCGCATGGCCGAGATCGTCAACCTGAACAAGGCGCGCAAGGCGCGCGCGCGGCAGGAAGCGGAGGCGCAGGCCGCCGCCCGCCGCACGAAGCACGGGCGCACCAAGGCCGAGAAGGCGAACGACGTGCGCGCCGAGGCGCGCCGCCAGGCGCTGCTGGACGGGACGAAACGGGAGGAATGAGCCTGTCCCGCCACATCCTCGCGGGCTTCCCTCCCTCGGTCTCGCCATCGTCGCACGCGGTGGAGGCCGATGGCTTCGTCTTCCTGACGGGCCAGTTCCCGCGCGACCTCGACGACCCCGAGGCGCCGCTGCCCGAGGGCATCGCGGCACAGACCGCGCGGACCTTGGGCAACCTCGCCCGCGCCCTGGCCGCGCTTGGCCTGGGGCTTGAGCACCTGGTGTCGGTACGGGTCTACCTGGTGGCCTTCGAGCGCGACTACGCGGCGATGAACGCGGCCTATGCCGCGGCGCTGCCGCCAGGCGAACGGCCGGTGCGCACCTGCATCGGCGTCACCGCGCTGGTGCGCGGCGCGCTGATCGAGATCGAGGCAATCGCGAAGCGGCCCTGATGCGCGGCCGCTCCCGCGCGGCCGATGTCGCAGGCGGGACCGCCATGCGTTGGCGGCTGCCTGTCGTCCGCGGCGTCATCCGGGCTGCGGCCGGCATGGGGCCGGCGGCGCGGCCGTCAGTCGTCGTCGTCGCGCCCGCGGGCCGCGTCGTCGTAGCGCCGCCCGGCCGGCCTGGCGCTGGACGGGCGGCGCCCGTTCCTTTCCCGCCAGCTTTCCTCCCGCACCCAACCGCGGCGACCGTAGCGGTCCTCGATCACCATGCTCTCGACGCGCGTGCAGCGGCCGTTCGAGCAATTGGAGGAGGAGTTCGAGGACTGGCTTTCGGCCCCGGCCGAGAGCGGAGCAAGCCAGATCGCGAAGAGCCCGGTGACGGCGGCGCGGCGGATACGGCGCATGGCGGTATTCCTGGTTGCTGGCCAGGAGAGGTTCGCGAGGCTGGCGGTCCTCCGCGGGGCGGAAAGGTGGCAGCTTCGGGGCGACGTATTTCCGAATGATACCGGCCGGCCTTGCCGAAGGAGGGTGATCGGCGGGCCTCGCGGGGTCAGCGCACGCCGTCCGGGCGGCGGCAGCCTGGGCGATGGGACAGCCGGCGGGACGACCGCGCGCGAGGCGAGGATTCCGCGGCGCGCCGGACGAAGGGCGGCCCGTCATCCGGCCGAGGGTCACGCCCGCTCCGTCAGCCCCTGCGCGAATCCTGCCACCAGCTCCCGGATCCGCCCCGGGTCGCTCTGTTCCATCACGCGCCGCGCGAAGCGCGCGCAGTCGCCGATGTCGAGCCCGCGCACCGCCTGCTTCACCCGCGGGATCGCACTCGCGTTCATCGAGAAGGTGCGCACGCCGAGCCCGAGCAGCAGCGGCGTGAGCTGCGGGTTGCCCGCCATCTCGCCGCAGACGGACACCGGCATGCGCAGGCGAAGCGCCGCCTCGGTGGCGAATTGCACCAGCCGCAGCACCGCCGGGTGCAGCGGATCATAGAGGTGCGCGACGTCCGCCTCGCCGCGATCGACCGCCAGCGTGTACATGGCGAGATCGTTGGTGCCGATGGCGAAGAAATCCGCCTCCAGCGCGATGGCATCGGCGGCCAGGGCGGCGCCCGGCGTCTCGATCATGGCCCCGAGCAGCGGCAGCTTCTCGGGCAGCTTCTCGCCGCGGCGGCGCAGGCGACGGGCGACGCGCTCGTAGATCTCGCGTGCCTGGCGCACCTCCTCGGGCACCGTGACCATCGGCAGCAACAGGCGCACCGCACCATCCGCGCCGCCGGACGCGACGCGCAGCACGGCGGCGAACTGCACCTCCAGCAACTCGGGATGCTTCAGCAGCATGCGCAGCCCGCGCAGGCCGAGCGCCGGGTTGGCGCCGGCATGGGCGGGCACCACGCCCTCGGCCAGCGCTTCCATGTCCTTCTCGCCGCCCCAGTCGAGCACGCGGATCGTCACCGGCTGGCCTTCCATCGCCCCGACGATCTGCGTGTAGGCCTCGACCTGTGCCTCCTCGTCCGGCAGGTCCTCGCGGTTCATGAACAGGAACTCGGTCCGCAACAGGCCGATACCCTGGGCACCGGCCTGGGCGATCAGCGGCAGTTCCTGCGGGATCTCGAGGTTGGCCTGCAGTTCCACCGGCTCGCCGTCGGTGGTCTCGGCCGGCAGGCGGCGCAGCTTGGACAGCTTCGCCCGTTCCTTGGCGAAGGCGGCGAGCTTCTCCTTCGCCGTCGCCAGCGTGGCAGCGGAGGGATGCACCGTCACGACGCCTGCCGTGCCGTCCAGCACCACCTGGTCGCCGCGCTGCGCCGCCTCGGTCAGCCCGTGCGCGCCGAGCACCGAGGGAATCCCCAGCGCCCGCAGCATGATCGCCGTGTGCCCGTCCGCACCGCCTTCCTCCGTCGCCACGCCGGCGATGCGCGAAGGGTCGAGCAGCGCGGCATCGGCCGGCGTCAGCTCCTCGGCGACCAGGATGCAGCCCTCGGGCAGATCCTTCAGGCTGCGGAAGGGCGTCGCCGTCAGGTTGCGCATCAGGCGGCGGGCGATGTCGCGCACCTCGTTGGCACGGCGCGCGAGGCCGGCCTTGTCGTCATCCTTCGCCGCCAGGATGGCGGCGCGGATGTCCTCCGATTCGTCCAGCACCGAGGTTTCGGCGGAGAGCAGCTCGGCCTCGATTCGCTTGCGCGCGCCACGGATGAGCCGGGAATTGCCCAGCATCATCAGGTGCGCGTCGAGCAGCGGCGCGATCTCCTCCTGCGCTTCCTCCGGCAGCACGCCGATGCGCGTCTTGAGCTTGCCGATCTGCTTGCGGGAGAAGGCGACGGCGGCGGCGAGCTTCTGCCGCTCCTCCTCAACCTCCTCGGCCACGATGCGCCGCCGCGGCGCCTCGGCCGGCGGGTCGGAGGTATCGAAGACCGGCCCGATCGCGACCCCCGGGGAGACCGCGATGCCGGAAACGGCGACCTCGCGCGCCTTCGCCTTCGACTTGGCCTTGGGCGTCTCAGTCTTCATGGAAGCCGGCCTCGACCAGGCCGGCGACCGCCTCGAGCGCTTCCTTGGCGTCCCAGCCCTCTGCCTCGATGGTGATCTCGGCGCCCTGCCCGGCGCCGAGCATCATCAGCCCCATGATCGAGCAGGCCGGCACGCTCTCGCCGCCGCGCACCACATTGACGCAGGAGGAGAAGCGCTCGGCCATGGTCACCAGCTTGGCCGCGGCGCGGGCGTGCAGGCCACGGCTGTTGGAGATGACGACGTTGCGTCGCAGCACCATGCCGGAATCACCGGCGTCGCAGCCGCAGCTCTCGGCGGGCGGCACATCCGCGACCACCTTCGCGCCAGGCTCGTCGGGCCATTCGTTCACTGGCCGCCCCCTCCGTTGGGCCGCGGAGGCGCGACGGCCGCGCCGGCCATCACGTCCCGCCCGCAGGCAATATACTTCCGCCCGGCGGCGACCGCATGGTCAACCGCTTCGGCGAGCGGTTCGCTGCCGCGCACTTTCGCAAGCTTGACCAGCAGCGGCAGGTTCACCCCGGCGAGCACCTCGATCGGCCGGCCGCCGCCGGCCATCTGCATCGCCAGGTTGGAGGGCGTGCCGCCGAACATGTCGGTCAGCACCACCACCCCGTCGCCCTGGTCGACGGAGTCGATCGAGCGCCGGATGTCGGCGCGCGTGTGCTCCATGTCGTCCTCGGGGCCGATACAAACAGTCGCCACCGCCTGCTGCGGCCCGACCACGTGTTCCATGGCGTGCCGCAACTCCTCGGCCAGACGGCCGTGGGTGACCAGAACCATGCCGATCATGATGTCTGCGTCAGGGCCTCCCGCCCCGCTTCTCGGCCGGCCCGCACGGGCGCCGGGCCGGCCGAAAGCTCGCGGTGGGAAAGCTCCACCCGCCAGCCTTGCGATTGTAGATGGTGTGCCAGGCGCTCTGCCGCCAGCACGGATCGGTGCTTGCCCCCCGTGCAACCCAGAGCGATCGTCAGGTACTTCTTTCCTTCCTGGGCGTAGCGGGGCAAGAGCGGCCCCAGCATTTCCGTCATGCAGCGCCAGAAGGGCGCGAAATCGGGGTCCGCCTCGATGAAGTCGGCCACCGCCGGGTCCCGTCCCGTCAGCGGCCGTAGTTCATCAACATAGTGCGGGTTACGCAGGAAGCGCAGGTCGAAGACCATGTCCGCCTCGCGCGGCAGACCCTTGGGAAAGGCAAAGGAGACGACCGAGACCCCGAGGCCCGCCCCGGCATCCTGTCCGAAGCGCCTCTCGACCATGCGGCGCAGGTCGGGCAGCGGCAGGTCGGAGGTGTCCACCACCATGTCCGCCGTGTCGCGCAGCGGCGCCATCAGCGCCACCTCCCGCGCAATGCCGTCCGACACCTTGTGGCCGAGCGGCCCCCCCGGAGCCAGCGGATGGCGCCGCCGCGTCTCGGTGTAGCGGCGCAGCAGCACGTCCTCCTCGGCGGTGGCGAAGATGAGCGTCACCGCGATATCGGGACGCATTCGCAACCGCTCCAGCAGCCGGATCGCACCGGCCGGGTCGAAGTCGCGCGTTCGGCTGTCCACCCCGGCGGCGAGCGGCTGTTCGCCGTCGCCCACCAGCGCCTCCAGCACCGACAGCGGCGGATTGTCCACCGTTTCGTAGCCGAGATCCTCGAGCACCCGCAGGATCGAGGCCTTGCCGGCTCCGGAGAGCCCGGTGACCAGCACCACCTGGCGTCGTTCGGGGATTGCCATGTCCATCATGCCGCGAAGGCCCCGGCGCGCTGGGCGAGCCGCCCGAGCGCGGCATCCAGCGCGAAGGCGACCTTGTCGCAGGCCGAGGCCTCGAAGGCATGCAGGGCCACGCGCGGCACACGCGCCGCCCCCCAGACGGAAGGCATCGGCAGACGGTCCATGCCGTCACGCGCCACAAGGTCCACCACCAGCGCCAGTCGAGCCCCCTCGGCCACCGCCACGTCCTGGAATATCCCAAGGCCCCGGACCTCGAGCATCCCCCGCAACGCGGGCGGCGCCGAGACCACGACCCCTTCCACCACCACCTGGTCGTCCGCGACCAGACCCCAGCCCCGGCCGATCAGCCGCAGAACGAGGTCGGACTTGCCGGACCCCGGGGGACCCAGCAGCAGCACAGCCGCACCATCGCGCGATGCGCAACTTCCGTGGACCTGCATCCCAGCCCGGCCATCCCGTTCGGCGGCGGACGATGGCAGAATTGGGGCACGGGGGAAAGCGCCCCCCCAAGGTGGCGCCGCGGCGTTGCCCGCTTGCCACGCCGATGCCACCCTTCGCCGCCATGCCGACCCAGGAACAGATTCGCGCGGCCGCTGCCCGCATCGCCCCCCATATCCGCCGCACGCCGGTCATCCGGCTCGCGCCGGCGGAGACGGGGCTTGAGAACCCGCTCACCCTGAAGCTCGAGCAGCTTCAGGTCACCGGCTCCTTCAAGCCGCGCGGGGCCTTCAACCGCATCCTCTCGGCCGAGGTGCCGAAGGCGGGGGTGGTGGCCGCCTCGGGCGGCAATCACGGCCTCGCGGTGGCCTATGCCGCCAAGGTGCTCGGCATCAAGGCCGAGATCTTCGTCCCCGAGATCACCGCCGAGGTGAAGCGCGCCCGTATCGCCGCCACCGGGGCGACGTTGACCGTGGGCGGCGCCGCCTACGACCAGGCGCGCATCGCGAGCGAGGCCCGCGCCGCCGAAACCGGCGCCCTGCTGGTCCATGCCTATGACCAGGAGGAGGTCCTGGCGGGCCAGGGCACGGTGGGGATGGAACTCGAGGCCGATGCGCCGGACCTGACCCATGTGGTGGTCGCCGCCGGCGGCGGCGGGCTCTATGGCGGCATCGCCTCCTGGTATGCCGGCCGCGCCAACATGGTGATCGCCGAGCCGGAGGAATGCCCGACGCTGTTCTCGGCCGGCATGGTCGGGCGGCCGGTGGACGTGCCCTCGGGTGGGATCGCGGCCGACAGCCTCGGCGCCCGGCGGGTCGGCGAGCTCGCCTTCGGCATCATGATGGCCCAGGGCGGCCGCAGCGTGGCCGTGCAGGACCAGGTGATCCGCAACGCCCAGACATGGCTGTGGGACAGGCTGCGCGTGGTTGCCGAGCCGGGCGGCGCGACGGCGCTTGCCGCCGTGCTCGGGGGCGGCTGGACGCCTCCCAAGGGCGCGCGCATCGGCGTGGTGGTCTGCGGGGCGAACTGCGATCCGGGGTCGGTGGTCGGCTGAGAGGTCGTTCGGGAATGCGCCATCCGGCGCATTCCCGATGCCCGCGCCGGCCGCCGAGGGCCGACGCCCGCACGTTTCGCCGCTGTCGCCCCAGGGCAGGGGTCTTCCGCCGCCCGGACGGCGGGGTTGGCCGTGCCGCGCCGGAGGCGCGCCCGCATGGGCGCCCTCGCGAGGCGATGCCGGCCTCCTGGCGCAAAATGAGCGTCGGCCGGCCGCGGCTCGTTCAGAATGCGCCGGCCGGCGACGCGTCCGGGACGGGAGGTGAGGCTCGATGAGCGACACGAACGCGATGCCTTCCGGCCAGGGCCGCGGCTTCCCGGTGCTCGGCTGGTTGCGGGGCTATGCGCCGGGCTGGCTTGGCGCCGACCTCCTCGCCGGAGTCACGCTGGCGGCCTACGCCATCCCGGTGGCGCTCGCCTATGCGACGCTGGCGGGGCTGCCGCCGCAGGTCGGCATCTACGGCTACCTGCTCGGCGGGCTCGGCTATGCGCTGCTCGGCTCCTCGCGGCATCTCGCGGTCGGGCCGACCTCCGCCATTTCGCTGATGGTGGGGGCGAATGTCGCGGTGATCGCGGCGGGCGATCCGGCGATGCATGCCGCGGTCGCGAGCCTCGCCGCCTTCATGGTCACGACGATCTGCCTGGTGGCGTGGGCCGCGCGGCTCTCCGTCCTGGTGAAGCTGATCAGCGACAGCGTGCTGGTGGGCTTCCGCTTCGGCGCCGGCCTGACCATCGCCATGACGCAGTTGCCGAGCCTCTTCGGCGTGGCGGGCGGAGGGTCGCACATCATCGAGCGGGCCTGGCTGCTGCTCGGACAGCTCGGCGACCTCAACCCCGTGACGCTGGCGCTCGGCGTCGTTGCCGTCGTGCTGCTGGTCGCCGGAGGGCGGCTGCTGCCGGGCAAGCCGGTCAGCCTGGCGGTCGTCGCGCTGTCGATCCTTGTCGTGTCGGTCCTCGGACTGGCGGCGCACGGCGTCGCCGTGACCGGGGAGATCCCGCCCGGGCTGCCGGAGATCGGCCTGCCCACGCTCCGCTTCGGCGACGTGCCGGACCTCTTTCCCGTCGCCGCCGGCTGCGTGCTGCTGGCCTATATCGAAGGCGTCTCGGCTGCGCGCGGATTCGCGGCGAAGCACGGCTACGCGGTCAACGCGCGGCAGGAACTGCTCGGCCTCGGCGGCGCCAACCTGCTGGCGGGGCTCGGCCACGGCTATCCGGTGGCGGGCGGGCTGTCCCAGACCGCGGTGAACGAGAAGGCCGGGGCGAAGTCGCCGCTCTCGCTGGTCTTCGCCTCCGCGGCGCTGGCGCTCTGCCTGCTGTTCCTCACCGGCGCGCTGGCCGACCTGCCCAAGGCGGCGCTCGCCGCCATCGTGCTGACGGCGGTGGCGGGGCTGATCGACGTGCCGGCCATGATCCGGCTCTGGCGCATCAGCCGCTTCGATTTCATCGCCGCGCTCTGCGCCCTGGCGGGCGTGCTGCTGCTCGGCATCCTGCAAGGCGTGCTGCTGGCGGCGCTCGCCTCCGTGCTCATGCTCGTCGCGGAGGGGACCACGCCCTACGTCGCCATCCTCGGGCGCATCCCGGGCACGCAGCTGTTCGGCGACCGCGACCGGCACCCCGAGAACGAAACCGTGCCCGGCGTGCTCATCGTCCGGCCGGAGGCGGCGCTGCTCTACGTCGGGGCGGAGCATGTGCAGGACAGGGTGCTCGCCGCCGCGCTCGCGGCGCCGGATGGGTCGCTTCGGCATGTGGTGTTCGACCTGTCGGCCACGCCCTTCATCGACGTCGCGGGAGCGGAGATGCTGCGCAGCCTGCATGGGGCACTGGCGGGGCAGGGCATCCGCTTGTGGCTGGTCGGCGCCCATGCGCGCGTGCGCGACCTGCTGCGGAATGCCGGGGTGGCGGAGTCGGTGGGCGGGGTGGAGCGCGGCTCCTCGGTGGAATCCGCCGTCGCGGCGATCGAGGCGCAGGACGCGTGAAGGCACCGGAGGGGCGCCGCCCCTCCGGACCTCCCAGCCAAGGGCCGCAAGACCCTTGGCACCCGGAACCGGTGGTCAGCCGCCGGACGGGAAATGCATCACCGAGACGTTCTCGCCGCCGCCGACGATGCGGGCGACATAGCCGGGCGGCGTCGGGGCCGGCACGCCCTGGTGCTCCACGGACTGGTTCTCGCCCGAGCCGGTGATGACGGCGCGCGGCTGCACGGCACCGAACACGGCGGCGGACGGATGCGCGACCGACTGGTTCTCGCCCGAGCCCTCGATCTGCGGGGTGTAGCTTCCCGCGTGCCGGTAGGCCTGCGCGCCGGGCGCGCCGCCCGAGACCGCCACCGCTGCGGCGACGACGATGCGGATGATGCTGTTCGACATGGTCCACTCCTGGGGTCTGGCCGCACGGCCCACGGCTGCACGGCGCGGTTCGCTGTTGAATGGCGCCCCTCGCCGGACCATCCGGCCTTCCCAGGCACCAGGGCCCTTGGGGACGTGTGCGGACCCTACGCAGCGGCAGCCACGGAGACTTGGAGACGGGTTGGAGAAGTCCTGAAGAAAGGACGGATTCATGCTTGACGAAGGCTGTGCTTCATGCCGGCTCGCATCGAGCGCGAGATCCGGAGAGCGGTCGCGCGCCCAGCGCGGATCCCGATCAGGTGAGCCCACCCGATCGGGATCTGCCCTAGAGCGGTTTCCGTTCGCCTTGGCTCACGGCGACCGCTCCAGCCTCTTGTTTTCGCGAGCATCTTTGCCCGATCAGGTGATTCCACCTGATCGGGATCTGCCCTAGGACTCCGTGTGGACTTCCACCGTCCCCTTGCGCACCGCCGTCTTCAGCGCCGCGTGGTCGCGCTCCGCCTGGTCGGCATAGGCGAGGGCGAACGCGCCCATCGCATCGTCGAACTGCGCCCCGGAGCCGAGATAGCCGGCAATCTCCGCCACCTCCGCGCTCTTGGCGTGGGAACGCGCGAGCGACCAGCCTCACAGCCGCGCGTAGAGCAGCATCAGCTCCGCGTCGAAGGTTTCGACCAGCGGCTTGATCTTCGCGTCGCGCAGTTGCCGCACGTAGAACTGCCGCCCGTTCGGCGCCGTCATCCAGCCGAGGAACATGTCCGAGGCTGGCTGCATCAGCCGCTGCCCGATCACCACGCGCTCGCCGTGATGCGCATGGTGGCTCGGGCCGGCATGGGGTTCGAGCACCGAGGCCACCGCTTCCTTGAACTGCAGGAAGAGCGGGTCGTTGGAGGCCGACATCATCAGCACGATCCAGCAGCGCCGGCCGACGCTGCCGACGCCGACCACCTTGATCGCCGCATCGACCACCCGGTAGCGGTCGAGCAGCACGCGACGGTCCTCCGCGAGCGTCTCGCGGTAGGTCGCGAAGACACTGTCCAGGGTCTTGTGGAAATCCGGCGCGCGCGCGCCTTCCGGGTGGAAGATCAGCGGCGGTGTGTCACGGATGGCAGTGCGCCCGCCCACGACGCCGGCAAGCTTCGGGAAGTCGAGCTCCGAGCCGCTGCCGGCGAGCGTCTTCGCAAGCCGCGCCTGCAGCCGTGCCCGGATCGAAGGCGGCACCGTGTCCAGCACGTCCTGCGCCGTCACCCGCGCGTACCAGACCTCGAGCGGGTGCATCTCGGCGTATTCGCGCAGGCGCTTGCGGTAGCTGCGCGCGCAGGCCATCGCTGCCTCCCGCCCCACGGTGTCGGCAAGCCCGTTCGAGCGCGACGCCAGCACGAAGGAGGCAGCCAGGCGCTTCACGTCCCATTCCCAGGGTGCCGGAAGCGTCTCGTCGAAATCGTTGATGTCGAACAGGATGTTGCGCTCGGGCGTGGCGAAGCCGCCGAAATTCATCAGGTGGCAGTCGCCGCAGGCCTGTACGCGCAGCCCGGTCGTCGGCGTCGTCGCCAGGTCCGCCGCCATCACCGCCGCCGAGCCGCGGTAGAAGGCGAAGGGCGATTGCAGCATGCGGCCGTAGCGGATCGGCACCAGTTCCGGCAGGCGGTCGGGGTCGGAGTCCTGGAGCAGTTCCACCGGGTCCCTTCGGTCGGCCAGGCGCTTCCAGGGCGCGTGGGCGGTGCGCGGGACGGTGTTGCGCAGCGCCTTGCCGGCCTCGTTGCGCTCATCAAGGGAGCCGCCATGCGCGGTGGTCGCCGAAGGCGGCGGCGCCGGGGCGGCCTCGGGCGCCGGCTTCGCGGCTGCGGCGGGGCGTGGCTTGGCGTGCTTCTTCATGCGGACTGCTCCCCAGCCATACGCGGGACCAGCATGCGCCGGCCTGTCATCCTATTGCCAACATCAAAGGACCGTGGGGTGGCGGGTGTGTTGATTCGGATCAACCCAACGGCGCGGAACCTCGGCAGGCCGTCGGCGGCGCGGGCCCTGCGCCTGCCCGGCCGGCCTGCTGCCCGAGATCATCCGCCGCGCCCGTGAGGCGGCGCGCAGGACGATGGAGGCGCAGGAGACGCCGCAGCGCCTGGCGACGCTCGCGGTGGTGCCGATGGTCCGTTCGCCCGACGACTGGCCGGCCTCTTTCGTCGCGGAGAACGCCGAGTGGCGCGACATGATCAGGGCACGCAACATCCGCGTTCAGCAGGGCGCTGCAAGCGGCTCCGCGGGACCCCTTGGTCCCGGAGGTCCAGGGGACCCGGTCCCCTGGCGGGGGTCTCGGGGGCGGCGCCCCCGAGCGGAGCCCCGATACCCGCGGGTTCAGCCGCGCGGCAGTTCCTGTTCCACCAGCCGCGCGAAGAGCGAGGAGCCCAGCGGGATCAGGTCGTCGTTGAAGTCGAAGCGTGGGTTGTGCAGCGAGACGGAATACCGTCCGCCATCGCCCTGGCCGATGCCGATGAAGGCGCCGGGGCACTTCTGCAGCATGTAGGAGAAATCCTCCGCCCCCATGCGCGGCGGCCCCTCCCGTTGGACGCGCGCATCGCCGAGCACCGCGGCGGCGGCCTTCTGCGCGCGCAGCGTCTGCTCCGCGTGGTTGATGGTGGGCGGGTAGCCGCGCGTGTAGGCGAGCTCGGCGTGCGTGCCGTGGGCCTCGGCAATCGAGCGCACGATCGCGCCGAGCCGCGCCTCGACCAGGTCCTGCACCTCCGGCCGGAAGGTGCGCACCGTGCCGTTGAGCTCCGCCACTTCAGGGATGACGTTGCCCGCCGAGCCGGCGTGGAACTGGCAGAGGCTGATGACGGCGCTGTCGAGCGGATCCATCGAGCGCGAGACGATCGACTGCGCCGCGACGACGATCTGCGCGCCGACAAGGACCGGGTCGATGCACGCATGCGGGCGGGAGGCGTGGCCCCCCTTGCCGTGCACCGTGATGGCGATGCGGTCGGCGGCGGCGAGCACCGGGCCGGCGACGATGCGTGCCTCGCCGAGCGGCAGCTCGGGCGTGTTGTGCATGGCGTAGACGGCGTCGCAGGGGAAGCGGTCGAACAGGCCTTCCTCGACCATCACGCGGCCGCCGCCGCCGCCTTCCTCGGCCGGCTGGAAGATGAAGTGCACGGTGCCGTCGAAGTTCTTCGTCTCGGCGAGGTAGCGCGCGGCGCCGAGCAGCATGGTGGTGTGGCCGTCATGGCCGCAGGCATGCATCTGGCCGGGGACGGTCGAACGATGCGCGACGTCGCTGGTCTCCTGCATCGGCAGGCAGTCCATGTCGGCGCGCAGGCCGATGCTGCGGCCGGAACCGCCGTTGCGCAGCACGCCCACCAGGCCGGTGCCGGCAATGCCGCGATGCACCTCGATCCCCCAGGCCTGGAGCTGCTGCGCCACCAGGTCGGAGGTGCGGTGCTCCTGGAAGCCGAGCTCCGGATGCGCGTGGATGTCGCGCCGCGTGGCGGTCAGCTCGGGGTGGAATTCGGCGATGCGGTTCAGGATCGGCACGGTGCAGGGCTCCCGTCAGGTACTGGGTTCGGATGGTGGGGCGCGGTGCCCGCGGTCACAGCCCGGCGACGGCCGCTTCGACGGCCGCGCCGAAGCGATCGACGATCATGGCGATGTCGCTCTCGGTGCAGATATAGGGCGGTGCCAGGATGACATGGTCGCCGTACTTCCCGTCGATTGTGCCACCCATCGGGTAGCAGGCGAGCCCCCGCGCGAAGGCTTCCTTCTTCACCTTCTCGTTCACCGCCAGGGCCGGGTCGAACACTGCCTTGGAGGCACGGTCCTTCACCAGCTCCACCGCCCAGAACAGGCCGCGGCCGCGGATGTCCCCGACATGGGCGTGGTTGCCGAGGCGCTCCGTCAGCCCCTGTTCCAGCAATTCGCCCATGGCCTTCACGTTGTCGAGCAGGTTCTCGTCGCGGATCACTTCCTGCACCGCGAGCGCGGCGGCGCATGCGACGGGATGCGCCTGGTAGGTGTGGCCGTGCTTGAAGGTGCCCGAGCCCCTGGTGAGCGCCTCCACCACCCGGCCGGCGACGAGGATGCCGCCGATCGGCTGGTAGCCGCCGCCGAGGCCCTTGGCGATGACCTGGACGTCGGGCGTCACGCCTTCCTGTTCCCAGGCGTGCAACGTGCCGGTGCGGCCCATGCCGGACATCACCTCGTCCAGGATGAGCAGCGCGCCGTGGCGTTCGCACACCGCCTTCATCGCGGGGAAATAGCCGGGCAGCGCGGCGGCGCAGCCGAGGGTCGCGCCGACCACGGTCTCGGCGCAGAAGGCGATCACGTTCTGCGGGCCGAGGCGCTGGAACTCGGCTTCGAGTTCGGCCGCGAGGCGCGCCACGTATTCCGCGTCCGTTTCGCCGTCATGCCGATCGCGATACGGGTAGCAGGGCGAGACATGGCTGAAGGCGTCCGACAGGATCGGCGCATAGGGCGCGCGGCGCATGGCGTTGCCGCCGGCGGCCAGCGCGCCGAGCGTGTTGCCGTGGTAGGATTGCCGCCGCGCGATGAACTTCGTGCGCTGCGGCTGGCCGGCTTCCAGCGCCCATTGGCGGGCGATCTTCAGCGCCGCTTCCATGCCCTCCGAGCCGGACGACACGAAATAGGCATGCGTCAGCCCGCCCGGCGCGTGGCCGACCAGCATGTCGGCGAGGCGTTCGGCGCTCTCGGCCGTGAACAGCGCGGTGTGGGCGTAGCAGAGCCGGTCGATCTGCGCCTTCATCGCCGCCACGACATGCGGGTGGCCATGCCCGAGGCAGGCGACGGCGGCGCCGCCGGAGCCATCGATCACTTCGTGGCCCGAGGCGTCGCGCAGCCAGATGCCGCGGCCGGAGGCGGCGATCGGCGGGGCTTCGCGCAGGTTGCGGTGGACGATGTGGGTCATGGGTGGCTCCTTCGTCGCGCCATCCTGCCGCCTGCCCGCATTTGGGCAATACCCCGAACCGGTTTCCAAAGGCCTTTCGGCCTTTGGTGGGGAGAGCGCGAGAGGGGCAAAGCCCCTCTCGCCCGCTACGGTGCCGTCAGTACGCCCACCACCGCCCCCGTCATGCAGCAGGCGATGGTGCCGGAGATCAGCGACGGCAGCCCGAGCTTCACGATATCCGTCCGTCGTTCCGGGCACATCGCCGTCATGCCGCCCACCATGATCCCGACCGAGCCGAGGTTCGTGAACCCGCACAGCGCATAGGTCAGGATCAGCCGCGAGCGGTCCGACAGCCCCGCCCCGCCCGAGGCGGCGAGCTCGAGGTAGGAGACGAACTCGTTGATGATCATCTTCACGCCGAGGGAGGAGGCGACCGTCGCCGCCTCGCCCACCGGAATGCCCATGGCCCAGGCCACCGGCCACAGCACCCAGCCGGCGATCTTCTGCAGCGTCAGCCCGGTCAGCGGTTCGATCGCCAGGTTCACCAGTGCGACGATGGACACGAAGACGATCAGCGAGGCCATGATGCCGAGCAGCAGGTTCAGCCCGTCCTGCGTGCCCTGCACCAGCGCGTCCATGCTGCTGTCGTAGAGCTTTTCCGGGATGCCCTCACCGCCTTCGGTCGCGATCTCCCCGTCCGCCGGCGGCAGCATCAGCAGGGCGGCGAGGATCGAAGCAGGCGCCGCGATCAGGCTCGCCGTCATCAGCTGGCCGGCCGCATCCGGCACGACCGGGGAGATGATGAGCGCATAGACCACCAGCGTGTTGCCGGAGATCGTGGCGAGCCCAGCCGTCATCACCACGAACATCTCGGATCGCGTCAGCCGCGCCAGCCAGGCGCGGATCATCAGCGGCGCCTCGACCATGCCGACGAAGACATTCGCCGCCACACTGAAGCCGGTGGCGCCGCCGAGGCCGAAGACGCGCTTCAGCACCCCGGCCATGCCGCGCACCACCCAGGGCAGCACGCCCCAGTGGTAGAGCACCGCCGACAGCGCGCCCACCACCAGCACCAGCGGCAGCGCCTGGAAGAACAGGATGAAGGAGGCACCGGGCCGGTTCTCGGCGAAGGGCAGCGGCCCGCCGCCGAGATAGCCGAAGACCAGCGAGGTGCCGGCCCGGGTCGCGGTGGCGAGCGCATCCACCGCATCGCCGAGCAGGAAGAAGGTGGCGCGCACCGGCGGCACGTTCAGCAGCACGGCGGCGAGGGCGAGCTGCAACCCGATGCCGGCCAAGATCACGCGGATGGCGACACCGCGGCGGAAGCCGCCCAGCGCCCAGGCCAGCGCCGCCAGCAGCAGCAGCCCGGCCGCGGACTGGACCTGCAGGGCGCTCACGATTCATCACCTTCGCCCGGGGGTTCCTCCGCCTCGATGTCGAGCAGGGCGGCGGCGCGGGATCCGTCCACCGCGTCCACGCCGCGCAGCTTGCGCGCCACGGCGCGGGTGCGGCGCTGCGCGTCCTCGATCGTGTTGCCCATGGTGCGCACCTGCTTGCCGAGGCGTTGCAGCACCTCGTCCATCTTGCCCATCTCGGCCTTGGTGGCGCCCAGCAATTCGCGGACCATGTCGGCCTTCTCGCCGAGCGCGATGGTCACATGGCCCATCTGTATGGTGCGCAGCATGGCCGGCAGGAGTGAGGGGCCCAGCACCAGCACGCGGTTGGCGCGGCCGATCTCCTCGATGGCGCCGGGGATGCGGGCGATCTCGGCGTAGAGGCCCTCGGTCGGCAAATAGAGCACCGCGAATTCCACCGTCAGCGGCGGGCGGATGTATTTCTGGGCGATCTTCGCCGCTTCCGCGCGCACCCGCAGTTCCAGGGCACGGCGGGCGGATTTCTCGGCCTCGGCCTCGCCGGCCTCGGAGGCCAGCACCAGGCGGTCCCAGTCCTCGGTCGGGAATTTGGCATCGACGGCAAGGAAGACCTCGCGGCCCGCCTCGCTCGGCATGCGGATCGCGAATTCCACCGCCTCGGCGCTGTCCTCCGACAGCTTCTTGTTCTCCTCGTAGGAGCCGGGCGGCAGGATGTCGTCGAGCAGGGCGCGCACCTGCGCCTCGCCCCAGCCGCCGCGCGTCTTCACGTTGGAGAACAGCCGCTTGATGTCGACGATCTGCGTCGTCACCGCCTGCACGTCGGTCATCGCCTTCTGCACCGCGGCGAACTGGTCGATGACGCGCGAAAAGCTCTCGTTCATCTGCTTCTCGACGGCGGATTGGAGCTGCTCGTTCACCGTCCTCTGGATCTCGGCGAGGCGCGCCTCGTTGCCCTCGCGCAGTTCCTTCAGCTTGGCATCCAGCAGGTCGCGGGCGCGGGCGTTCTCGGCGGCGAGCGTCTCCTGCAGTTTCGCCAGGCCCTCGGCGAAGGCGAGGCGGATCTCGGCGATGCCCTGCGTCACGTCGCGGCGCAGCAGGGCGGTGTCGTCCTTGTGCTCGGTCAGCGCCTTCACCACGGCGGTGCGCTGTTCGGCGATGGCATCGCGCGTCGCCTGGGCGTCCTGGGCCAGGCGGTCCGTCAGCAGCGCCGCATCGGCGGCAAGCCGGTCGAGCACCGCCTTCTCCTGCGCCGAGAGGCGGTCCGCGATGCGGCCGATGCCCTCCCCCAGCGCCTTGGTCTGATCGAGCGCGCCGGCGGCGACGCGGTCGCCGATCGCGCCCGCTTCGCGGCCGAGGCCGCGTTCGAATTCCGCAGGCAAGGCGGCGATGCGTTCGCCCTGTCGGTCCAGCGCCGATTGCAGGTCGGTCAGGCGCTGCGCCAGCACCGGGTCGGGTGCCGGGCGCCGCAGCAGCAGCGCGAGCACCAGCACCGCCACGACCGCCAGACCGCCGAGCAGCGCCAGGCTTTCCGTCGCCATGTGAAGTCCCCCGAGTCGAGGCGGCGAGTCTCGCATCGCGGGCCCGGCGCTGGCGAGGCCCGGACGGGTGTCAGGCGGCGGGGACCGGCGCCCCTTCCGCCGGCACCAGCACAAGCCGGCCCGTCGCCACTCCGAAATGGGCGCCGTGCAGCGTCAGCCGGCCGGCGGCGATCGCCTCCTCCACCCAGGGGAAGGTCAGCAGGTTCGTGAGCGAGATGCGGACCGCCTCGTGCTCGGCGACTTCCTGGCGCTCGACGGGGTTGTCGCAACGCAGCGCGACGTCGCGCGCGCGCTGCGCGATGCCCATCCAGCCGGCGACGAAGTCCTGCGCCTCGGGCGGGGCGCCTTGCAGCAGGGCGCGCACGCCGCCGCACAGCGCATGGCCCATGACCACGATGCGCTCCACCTGCAGCACCCGCACGGCGAATTCGACCGCCGCGCTGGTGCCGTGGAACAGCGCGTCCGGCATGTAGGGCGGCACCAGGTTCGCCACGTTGCGCAGGACGAAGAGTTCCCCCGGACCGGCCGAGAAGATCATCTGCGGGTCCACGCGGCTGTCCGAGCAGGCGATGACCATGGTCCGCGGGCGCTGGCCCTTGGCGGCCAGTTCCTCGAAGCGGGCGCGTTGCTGCGGCCAGGTCTCCTGGCGGAAACGGCGATAGCCGGCGATCAGTTCATCCATTGCGCATGTCCTTCAGCCGGAAGGGTGCTGCCCCTCCGGGCCTCCCCGCCAGAGGCCGCGACGCCCTGGAAACCACGGCTTACCGCCGATGGGAAGAGGCGACTGCACCGCCCGATCCCAGCCAGCGGTTTCCAAAGACCTTGCCGACTTCGGGGGGAGGGGCGGCGCCCCTCCCCCTCGTCAGTGCCGGAAGTGCCGCATCCCGGTGAACACCATCGCCAGCCCTGCCTTGTCGGCGGCCGCGATGACCTCCGCATCGCGGATCGACCCGCCCGGCTGGATGACGGCGGTGGCGCCGGCGGAAGCGGCGATCTCCAGCCCATCGGCGAAGGGGAAGAAGGCATCGGAAGCGACGACGGACCCTTCCGCCAGCGGTCGCTCGAGCCCCGCCGCCTTGGCCGCCGCCTCGGACTTCCAGGCGGCGATGCGGGAGGATTCCGCGCGGTTCATCTGCCCCGCGCCGATGCCCACCGTCGCCAGCCCCTTGGCATAGACGATGGCATTCGACTTCACGTGCTTGCAGACGCGAAAGGCGAACAGCAGGTCGGCCATCTCGGCGCGCGACGGTGCGCGCTGCGTCACCACCTTCAGCGAACCCTCGGTCACGCGCCCGGCGTCGCGCGACTGCGCCAGGAAGCCGCCGGCGACGGACTTGAAGGCGAGGCCCGGTGCGGCCGCGTCCGGCAGGCCGCCGGTCAGCAGCAGGCGCAGGTTCTTCTTCCTCGCGAAGACCGCCTTTGCCGCCTCATCCGCATCCGGGGCGATCACCACCTCGGTGAAGATGGCGGTGATCTTCTCCGCCGCCGCCGCATCGAGCGTCCGGTTCGCCGCCACGATGCCGCCGAAGGCCGAGACCGGGTCGCAGAGCAGCGCCGCGTCCCAGGCCTTGGACAGGTCGCCCGCCACCGCCACGCCGCAGGGGTTGGCGTGCTTGACGATGACGATCGCCGGCTTGTCGAACTCCGCCACGCATTCATAGGCGGCGTCGGTGTCGTTCAGGTTGTTGTAGGAGAGCTCCTTGCCCTGCACCTGCGCCGCCGTGGCGATGCCCGGGCGGTTGGAACCATCCACGTAGAAGGCCGCCGCCTGGTGCGGGTTCTCGCCATAGCGCAAGCCCTGGCGCAGCACGCCAGGCAACGACAGGCGCTGCGGGAAGTCCTGGCCTTCCTGCTTCGCGAACCAGCCGGAAATCGCCGCGTCATAGGCCGCCGTGCGCGCATAGGCCGCGGCCGCGAGGCGCCGGCGCGTCGCCAGCGTGGTGCCGCCTCGGGCCTCGATCTCGGACTGGACTTCGGCGAAGTGGGCGGGTTCGGTCAGCACCGCGACGCCGGCGTGGTTCTTGGCGGCGCTGCGGATCATCGCCGGGCCGCCGATGTCGATGTTCTCGATGCAATCGTCGAAGGAGGCGCCCTGCGCGACCGTCGCCTCGAAGGGGTAGAGGTTGACCGCCACGAGGTCGATCGGCGCGAGGCCGTGCTTTTCCATCTGCGCGACATGCTCGGCCATGTCCCGACGGCCGAGCAGGCCGCCATGCACCTGCGGCACCAGCGTCTTCACCCGGCCGTCGAGGATCTCCGGAAAGCCCGTGTGCTCGCTGACATCCTTCACCGGCACGCCGGCGTCGCGCAGCGCCTTGGCGGTGCCGCCGGTGGACAGGATCTCGACCCCCCGCGCGGCGAGGAAACGGCCGAAATCGATCAGGCCCGTCTTGTCCGAGACGGAAAGAAGGGCACGGCGGATGGGGAGGAGGTCGCTCATGGGGCGGCGCATAGACCCGGGCGAGCCGGGCCGCAACCAAGGTCGGGGGAGGAGAACCTCCCCCGATCCCCCTCCCTTCTTTGTCTTGTGGGAACTGACGTCCGAGGTCAGTCCCCAAGTGCCAAAAAAGGTTGAGGGGGGGCCGGGGGGAGAAGTTCCCTTCTCCCCCCGGCTGATCAATGCGCGACGGCCCTTGCCGCTTCCGCGTACCCGGCGCGCCGTTCCGGCGGCACCGGATGCCGCCCGGCGACGCGCTCCAGCAGCATCCGCGCGTCCTCCTGCATCCCCGCCTTCATCGCGGCATCGAGGAACAATTGTTCCAGCACGTCCTGCTGTGCATGGCTGCCGCCCATCCGGTGCATCACGCCGATGGCCGGGCGCATGGCCTCCACCGCCCGGGCGTGGTCGCCCTGGGCGTGGGCGAGCACCGCCTCGCAGACCGGGATCGCGGCGTCCCGCAGGATCGGCGCCACCGTGCCGGGGCCTGTCGCGGCCTGACGCATCCCGTCCAGCATGCGCGCGGCGGCCTGGGTGCGGCCGGTGGCGGCGAGCGCCATCATCCAGTGCGGCAGGGTGAAGGTGGACAGGCAGTCGCCGATCCGCTCCTCGGCCTTGTCGGCGAGCTCCACCCAGCGGTCGCCGACATCGACGCCGTGGCGCTGCAGGCGGAACAGCATCGAGGCCGCGTTCTGCACGTCGATATAGAGGTCCGGCATGGCCTGGGTCAGCGCGCTGGCGTGGTTGCGGAAGCCGCGGTCGTAGAGGGCCAGCACCTCGGCGTGCTCGCCGCGTTCCAGGTGGTACATGGCGCGGTGCCACCAGAGGTGATGCAGCAGGTTGGAGCCGCCGTCCCAGTGCGGCTCCAGCGCCTTGAGCCAGGCGATGCCCTCCCCGCGCCGTCCCTGCATCTCCAGGATGTGGGCGACGCCATGGGTGGCCCAGAGATCGCCGGGGTCGAGCGCGACGGCGGCGCGGCCGGCTTCCTCGGCCACCTGGTAATTGCCGCATTCCTCGTTGGCGAAGCAGCGACAGGCGAGGATGCTGCCGTAGCCCGGGATGGCGGCCGACCAGCGTGGGGAGACAGCGTCGACCGCGCGCAGCATCTGCCCCGCGCGGCCGAGCCAGAAGGCGCAGAAATGGTGCATCCGGAAAGCCAGGATGTCGTGCGGATGCGCCGCCATGATGCCTTCCCAGGCGGCGAGGGCGCGATCCATCTCGCCATCCGCCCACAGGCCGAGCGCGGCCGCATGGGCGCGCTCGCGGTCATTGCCGGCGAGGCGCGCGGCATTGGCCGCGGCTTCCTGCGCGCGCGGCACCAGCGCGGCGTTGTAGGCGAGCATGGCGAAGACGCCCTGCAGCACATGCGCCATCGGCATCCCGGCATCGAGGCCCATCAGCGCCTTGAGCCTCTGCCCGGCATCGGCGCGGTATTTCAGGTAGCCTTCGACCACGTGATCGAAGGCGGCCGCGGCCGCGTCGGAGGCGACAGTGATGGCGAGGCCCTGGGCATCCTGCGGCATGTCGGTCTGTCCTCCTGCATCCCACCCTTCGCCGGGGCGGCGTCTAGGTTCCGGTGCCGGTCGAACCGAAGCCGCCGGCGCCGCGCGCGGTGTCGGGCAGTTCGGCGACTTCGCGCCAGGCGGCGCGGACCACCGGGGCGATGACGGCCTGGGCGATGCGCATGCCGCGCTCTACCGTGAAGGCATCGGCCCCCGCGTTGAGCACGATCACACCCAGTTCGCCGCGGTAGTCCTCGTCGATCGTGCCCGGGCTGTTCGGCAGCATGATGCCGTTCTTCAGCGCCAGGCCCGAACGCGGGCGCACCTGCAGCTCGTAGCCGTGCGGCAGGGCGATGCGCAGCCCGGTCGGCACCAGGGCGCGTCCGCCGGCGGGGATGGTGAGCGGCGCGTCGACGGCGGCGAGCAGGTCCATCCCGGCCGCGCCCTCGGTGGCGTAGGAGGGGAGCGGCAGGCCTTCGGCGTGAGGCAGGCGAACGACCTCGATGACGGGATCACGGGGCATCGGCTTCGGGCCTCCGGTGCTCATCATCTCCGGCCCCGGCGTCCCGTGGTCATCCGGCGCGGTCATGCCAGCGCCTCCGCGATGCGGGCCGCGAGCCGGCGCGCCACCTCTTCCTTCGCCATGCGGGGCCAGTCCTCCACGCCATTCTCGGTCACCAGGTGCACCGCGTTCTCCGCCCCGCCCATGATGTCGCCGGAGACGTCGTTCGCCACGATCCAGTCGCAGCCTTTCCTGGCGCGCTTGGCGACGGCGTTCTCCACGACCTTCTCCGTCTCCGCCGCGAAGCCGACGACCAG
Organism: Neoroseomonas eburnea; assembly: GCF_018129005.1. Taxonomy (GTDB): domain Bacteria; phylum Pseudomonadota; class Alphaproteobacteria; order Acetobacterales; family Acetobacteraceae; genus Neoroseomonas; species Neoroseomonas eburnea. Next base: position 32,790 of record NZ_JAAEDL010000012.1, on the reverse strand, counting down.
GCGCGGGCGCTTCGGGCCGGCGGTGGCGAGCGTCGCCAGGATGTCCGGGTTCAGCGCGAGTTCCAGCGGCGGCGGCGCTTCGCCGGGCACCTTCTTCATCTTCTGGTCGGCGGCGCGGGCGGTGCGCCAGTCGGCGACGGCGGCGGCGCAGATGGCGGCATCGGCCGGCAGGGCGGCTTCGCAGGCGGCGAGCATGTCGCGGGCGCTTTCCACCCGCGCGACCGTCACGCCGGGCGGGTCGGGCTGTGCCACCGGGCCGCAGACCAGCGTGACGCGCGCGCCGAGTGCGGCAAGCGCAGCCGCGATGGAATGTCCCTGCTTCCCGGAGGAGCGGTTGGCGATGTAGCGCACCGGATCGATCGGTTCATGGGTCGGCCCGCTGGTGACCAGCAGGTGCTTCCCGGCCAGTGGCCCGCCGGCCAGCGTCGCGCGGATCGCTTCCAGCAGCGTCGCCGGTTCCATCAGGCGCCCCGGCCCGCTTTCCGGTTCGGCCATGGGGCCGTTCTCCGGCCCCGCAACCAGCACCCCGCGGGCCCGCAACGCCGCCATGTTGGCGCGTGTCGCCGGGTGTTCCCACATGGCCGGGTTCATCGCCGGCGCCACCATCACCTTGGCTCGCGTCGCCAGCAGCACGCAGGTGGCGAGGTCATCCGTCAGCCCCTGCGCCATCTTCGCCAGCAGATCGGCCGAGGCCGGCACCACCGCGACCAGGTCCGGCCAGCGGGCGAGGCGGATATGGCCGATCTCGGCCTCCGCGGCCCAGAGGTCGTCGTGGACGCGCTCGCCGGTGATGGCGGCGAGGGCTTCCTTGGTCACGAAGCGCGCGCCGCCGGCGGTGAGCACGGCCATCACCTGCGCGCCCTCCTTGCGGAGCAGGCGGGTGAGTTCCAGCGCCTTGTAGGCGGCGACGGAGCCGGAGACGATGAGTAGGATGCGGCGGCCGGCAAGCATGGGGCGGACCCTAGCCCGGCGAGGCGATGCAGGCGAGGGGCGGGCGATGGCACCAGAGGCGGAGATGGCGACGGCGCGACCGTGGCTGCGGGCGGAAGGTTTGGCGTTGATGGCCGCGGCGGCCGGTGCCTACGCGGTCCTGGACGGCAACTGGTGGGCGTTCGCGCTGCTGTTCCTGGCGCCCGACCTGACCATGCTCGGCTACCTCGGCGGCCCCAGGCTGGGGGCGGCGCTCTACAATGCGGGGCACAGCACGATCGGCCCGCTGGCGCTCGCCGCGGCGGGCTCCGCGTGGTGGCCGGCGGCGCTGCCGGTCGCGATGATCTGGCTGGCGCATATCGGCTTCGATCGCGCCCTCGGCTACGGGCTGAAGTCCCCCGCGGGGTTCGGCGTCACCCATCTCGGCCGGGTCGGCCGGCGCGCCGAAGCTGCGGGTTGAGGCTCGTGCCTCAGCCCGGCTGGCAGACGAGCGTTGCGGTCATGGTGGCGCAGAGCCGTTCGCCCTGCGGTCCGGTGCAGAAGATGTCGGCCCGTGCCACGCTCAACAGCTTGCCTGCCCGGATCACCTCGGCCCGCGCCATCGCGTCGCCATCGGCCGGACGCAGCAGGTTGAGCTTGAACTCGGCGGTCAGGACGTTGGCGCCCTCGGGCATCAGCGTGTAGGCGGCGAAGCCGCAGGCGGTGTCGGCGAGGGTGGTGAGCGCGCCGGCATGCAGGAAGCCGTTCTGCTGCGTCAGCGCTGGGCGGCGAGGCAAATGCAGCGCACAGCGTCCGGGGGCCACCTCGCCCAGCGAGATGCCGAGATGGGCGAGCATGGGCTGGGCGGCGAAGATGGCGGCGATGCGCTGGGCCGGCATGGGCGCTCCTTCCCTTTTTCGGGGGAGAAGTTCCCTTCTCCCCCCACCCTTCACAACCGCCACCCCGTATGGATCGCCACGATCCCGCCCGACAGGTTCCTGACTTCCACCCGCTCCATGCCTGCCTGGCGCATCATCCCTGCCAGCGTCTCCTGGTCCGGGAACATGCGGATGCTCTCGGCGAGGTATTCGTAGCTCTCGCGGTCCTTCGCGACCTTTTCGCCGATGGCCGGCAGGGCCTTGAAGGACCAGGCGTCGTAGAGCGGCACCAGGGCCGAGATCTCCAGCCGCGAGAATTCCAGGCAGTGGAAGCGTCCGCCCGGGCGCAGCACGCGCCGCGCCTCGCGCAGCACCGCGTCCTTGTCGGTGCAGTTGCGCAGGCCGAAGGCGATCGAGACCTTCTCGACGCTGCGATCGGGCAGCGGGATGTGCTCGGCATCCACGACCATGAAGTCGAGGCCCGCCGCCAGCCCGCGATCCAGCGCGCGCCTCTGCGCGACTTCCAGCATCGCAGGGTTGACATCGGTCAGGATCACCCGCCCCGCGCCGCGCTCCTTCGCGAGGAAGGAGATGTCCCCCGTCCCGCCCGCGAGGTCGAGCAGCGTCTCCCGCGGCGAACAGCCGATGGCGTTGACGAAGATGCGCTTCCACACCCGATGGATGCCGAGCGACATCAGGTCGTTCATCACGTCGTAGCGCGGCGCCACGCTTTCGAAGACCTCCCGCACCAGGCCGGCCTTCTCGGCGCGGGGTACGGTGCGGTAGCCGAAATCGGCGCTGTCCTGGGGGCTGTCGTTCATCGTGCGGCCACCATAGCGTGGCGGCCGGGATAGCGGGAGGGACCATGCCCGAACTGCCGGAAGTCGAGACGGTGATGCGCGGCCTGGCCGCCGTGCTGCAGGGCCACCGCATCACGGAGGTCGAGGTCCGCCGCCACGACCTGCGCTTCCCGTTTCCCGCCGACCTGGCGCGAAGGGTCGAGGGGCGACGCGTGCTCTCCTTCCGACGGCGGGCGAAATACATGCTGATGCGGCTGGAAGGGGGCGAGAGCCTGCTGATCCACCTCGGCATGTCCGGGCGGATGGTGGCGCGCCGCGCCGGCGAGCCGCCGGCATCGCGCATCGGGCCGCAGGGGGCGGTGTCCGACGCGCGGGGCCACAATGCGCCGCCGGAGGCGCACGAGCACCTGGTGCTCGCCACCGACCACGGATGGCGCGTGGGCTTTGTGGACCCGCGCCGCTTCGGCGCCGTGGACCTGGTGCCGACGGCGCAGGAGGACGCGCACCGCCTGCTCCAGGGTCTCGGCCCGGAACCGCTGGAGGGCGCCTTCACCCCCGCCATGCTGTCCGCCGCGCTCGCGGGCAAGCGCACGCCGATCAAGGCGGCGCTTCTGGACCAGGGCGTCGTGGCAGGTCTCGGCAACATTTATGTATGTGAGGCGCTGTACCGCGCCGGCATCTCCCCCCGCCGGCTTGCGCAGACCTGCACGGGCGCGCGGGCCGAGCGGCTGGTGCTGGCGATCAGGGCGGTGCTGACGGAAAGCATCGGCGCCGGCGGATCCTCGCTGCGCGACTATGTCCGCGCGGATGGGGAGCTCGGCCGCTTCCAGGACCGCTTCGCAGTGTATGGGCGGGAGGGCGAGCCCTGTCCGTCCTGCCCCGGCGTGCCGCCCTGCCAGGGCATCCGGCGCATCGTGCAGTCCGGCCGTTCCACCTTCTTCTGCCCCAGGCGGCAGCGTTGAGGGGATCGGCGGGCTGGGCTACAGGCGAAGCACCGAAACACGGCGAGGAACGCGGCGCATGGCCCATGAGATGATCCTGACGGAGACCCAGGGGAAGGTCGCCGTCATCCGGTTGAACCGCCCGCAGGCGCTGAACGCGCTGTGCGACCAGCTGATGACCGAGCTCGGCGACGCGCTGCGCGGCTACGACAAGGACCCCGCCATCGCCGCCATCGTCATCACCGGCAGCGACCGGGCCTTCGCCGCCGGCGCCGACATCAAGGAAATGAAGGACCGCACCTATCCGGCGGTCTATTTCAACGATTTCATCGGCGAGCGCTGGGAGACGGTGCTCGAGATCCAGAAGCCGGTGATCGCCGCGGTCGCTGGCTTCGCGCTCGGCGGCGGTTGCGAGCTCGCCATGATGTGCGACCTGATCATCGCCGCCGACACCGCGAAGTTCGGCCAGCCGGAGATCAACCTCGGCATCATCCCCGGTGCCGGCGGGTCGCAGCGCCTGACGCGCGCCGTCGGCAAGTCCAAGGCGATGGAGATGATCCTGACCGGCCGCATGATGGATGCCGCCGAGGCGGAGCGGTCCAACCTGGTCTGCCGCGTCGTTCCGGCTGCGGAGCTGCTCGCCGAGGCGGTGAAGATCGGCGAGAAGATCGGCGCGCTCTCCGCCCCGTCGGTCGCGATGGCGAAGGAGGCGGTGAACGCCGCCTTCGAGAGCACGCTCAAGGAAGGCGTGCGGACCGAGCGCCGGCTCTTCCTCAGCCTGTTTGCCACCGAGGACCAGAAGGAAGGCATGTCGGCCTTCGCCGAGAAGCGCAAGCCGGCCTTCCGCAACGGCTGATCGCGCGTTTCATGGAATTCGCCGCGCCCTTCGGCTTGACGGGCCGCAGGGCGCGGCATTAGAACCCCCGCCTTCGCTGTGGCCGGTCTGCCGGCCGCGGCCCTTCGAACCATCGTGTATGTGAACCGGAAGCCCCATGGCGAACACCGACTCTGCGCGCAAGCGCATCCGCCAGACCGAGAAGCGCACTGCGCGCAACAAGGCGCGGAAGTCTCGCGTGCGCACCTTCGTGCGCAAGCTGGAGGAGGCGATCGCGTCCGGGGACAAGTCCGCCGCGCAGGAGGCGTTCCGCGCCGCGCAGCCGGAGTTGCAACGCGCCGCGACCAAGGGCACGCTGCATGCGAACACGGTGGCGCGGAAGGTGTCGCGCCTGTCCGCGCGCGTGAAGGCGCTCGGCGCAGCCGCCGTCTGATCGGCGCCGCCTCTGCGGCGGCGTGATTCTGCATATCGATTACTTGGCAACGTGGCAGTCGTCGCGGAGTTCTCCGCGGCGCTGTTGCGCGTTCTTCTTGTCGTCGTACCATCGTCACCTTCGGGCAATTGTGTCTTGCGGCGAATGCCGGGCGCATTAGTCTTGAGCCGACAGGGGGAGTTTCCTCGACCGTCGGCTCCGTGAGGGCAGCGGCGAGGTGCGGACGAAAAGGTCCAGGCATCACGACGTGGCAGGGGGGTCCATGGAGAAGCAAGCCGGTTCTGGTCCCGCGCTCTCCGTCGCTTCCATGGGTGAGGCCTGGGCCCGCATCCGAGGTCGCTTGCGCGAGGAAGTGGGCGAGGTCGAGTACCGCACCTGGCTCCGCCAGATGACGCTTGCCGGCATCGAGGGCGACGAAGCCGTCGTCGTGCTGCCGACGCGATTCCTCTGCGACTGGGTTCGCAGCCACTACGGCGACCGGCTGCGCGCGCTCTGGCAGCAGGAGAATTCCGGCGTGCGGCGCGTGGACGTGCGCGTCGGACCGCAACGCCCCGCCGAGGAAGGCGAGGACGACGCCGCCCCCGCGCGCGAGGCCGCGCCCCGCCGCAACGGCCTGGCCGAACCGCTCGCCGGCCGCAATGGCGCCGCCGTGCGCGCCGCCGATCCGCGCGGCGACTGGTCCGCGCCGCTCGATCCGCGCTTCACCTTCGATACCTTCGTCGTCGGCAAGCCGAACGAATTCGCACATGCCTGCGCGCGCCGCGTGGCGGAGAAGCCGGCCATGCCGGGCTTCAATCCGCTCTTCCTCTATGGCGGCGTGGGCCTCGGCAAGACGCACCTGATGCACGCCGTCGCCTGGGCGATCCGTGGCGGAGAGGGCGGTCGCAACGTCGCCTACATGAGCGCCGAGAAGTTCATGTACCGCTTCATCGCCGCGCTGCGCAGCCAGTCCACGATGGAATTCAAGGAGAGCCTGCGCTCCGTCGACGTGCTGATGGTCGACGACCTGCAATTCCTGATCGGCAAGGACAACACGCAGGAAGAATTCTTCCACACCTTCAACGCGCTGGTCGATGCCGGCAAGCAGATCGTCGTCAGCGCCGACAAGTCGCCGTCCGACCTCAACGGATTGGAGGACCGGCTGCGCACCAGGCTCGGCTGCGGCATGGTCGCCGACATCCACGCCACCACCTACGAGCTGCGCCTGTCCATCCTGGTCGCCAAGGCCGCGGCGGCGGGCGTCGAGGTGCCGAAGAGCGTCATCGAGTTCCTGGCGCACAAGATTACGTCGAACGTGCGGGAGCTGGAAGGCGCGCTGAACCGCCTGATCGCGCACGCCAACCTGTTCGGCCGCGCGGTGACGCTCGACGGCGCGCAGGAAGTGCTGCACGACATCCTGCGTGCCCACGACCGCCGCGTGACGATCGAGGAAATCCAGCGCAAGGTCGCCGAGCACTACAACATCCGGCTGACGGACATGTCTTCCGCCCGCCGTGCGCGCGCGGTGGCGCGACCGCGCCAGGTGGCGATGTATCTTGCCAAGCAGTTGACATCCCGCTCGCTGCCGGAGATCGGGCGGCGCTTCGGCAATCGTGACCACACGACCGTGATGCACGCGGTCTCGCGCATCGCGGAGCTGATGCAGGCGGATGCGGCCTTCGCCGAGGATGTCGAGCTTCTCCGGCGGATGCTCGAGACATGATATCCGGTGGCATGAAGGCCTGATCTGCGGCCCACAGGGCAGGCCTAGCGGCCGCCGCCACCAGCGCAGTGAGCCGGGCGCAGCGTCCGCGCCTCGGGACGTATTGCATCGAGGGGGCCTGCCCCCTCGAGCTCCCCCGGCAGGGGACACGGTCCCCTGCACCCGCGAGAACTCAAGTGTTGGTTCCCAAAGGCCTTAAGCCTTTGGCGGGGAGAGTTTGAGAGGGGCGGAGCCCCTCTCAAGCCGCCAGCCTGGCAGGCGCCCTGCACCGCGCGGTACCGGAGCCGCTCATCCGCATCCTTCCGGCGGGCCCCGCTTTCCCTAGATTTTCCGCGCCCTTCCCCCGGGCTTTCCCGCCTTTCCCCGCCTGACTCGCGCTGATATGGTGCCGCCCCCTCGGCAGGCGGCCGCGCGGGCCGATTCGGCCCCGGCCGCCGGGCGGGGGCTCTGGGGGACAACGCGGTCCCGCGCGGCCCGCGTCGGGCCGGGCGGCGGCCGCCCAAGGATCGGGGCGTCGGGCTGCGATGAAGTTCACGGTGGACCGGGCGGTGCTGCTCAAGGCTCTGGCCCATGTGCAGAGCGTGGTGGAGCGGCGGAACACCATCCCCATCCTCGCCAATGTGCTGATCGATGCGAAGACCGATGGCAGCCTGACGCTGACCGCGACGGACATGGAGATCGCGGTGGTCGAGGAGGTCGCCGGCGTCACCGTCACGCGCGGCGGCCGCACCACGGCGCCGGCGGGTACGCTTTACGAGATCGTGCGCAAGCTGCCGGAGGGCGCGCGCATCGAGCTCGACCATGGCGGCGGCGACGGGCCGCTGACGCTGCGGGCGGGCAAGTACAACACCTCCCTCGCCGTGCTGCCGGTGGACGACTTTCCCTCGATGACGGAAGGCCGCCTGCCGACGAAGTTCGCGATCAAGGCCGGCGTGCTGCGCGACCTGATCGACCGCACGCGCTTCGCCATCAGCACCGAGGAGACGCGCTACTACCTCAACGGCATCTATCTGCATGCCGCGGAGGCCGACGGCACGCCGGTGCTGCGCGCTGTCGCCACCGACGGCCATCGCCTGGCGCGCGTCGAGGAGCCGCTGCCCGAAGGTGCCAAGGGCATGCCCGGCGTCATCGTGCCGCGCAAGACGGTCAACGAGGTACGCAAGCTCGCGGAGGAGATGCAGGACGAGATCGAGATCCGCCTGTCGGACACCAAGATCCGCTTCGACCTCGGCACCGTCTCGCTGACCAGCAAGCTGATCGACGGCACCTTCCCGGAATACGAGCGCGTCATCCCGCGCGGCAACGACAAGAAGCTGACCGTGCCGAAGAAGGATTTCGAGGAGGCCGTCGCGCGCGTCGCCGCCATCAGCAGCGAACGGTCGCGGCCGGTGAAGCTGTCGATCTCGCGCAACAACCTGCTGCTCTCCGCCGCCAGCCCCGACCAGGGGCAGGCGCAGGAGGAGCTGGAGGGCGATGCCGTGAGCTACGAGAGCAGCCCGCTCGAGATCGGCTTCCAGGCGCGCTACCTGACCGACATCACGGCGCAGATCGGGGAGAAGGTGGAGTTCCTGTTCGCCGACGGGGCGGCGCCGACCATCGTCAAGGATGAGGCGAAGCCGGAGGCGCTGTACGTGCTGATGCCGATGCGCGTCTGAAGGAAGGTCGGGGGGTGGGAACTCCCCCCCGAATCCCCCCTCCTTCCTTGTGACCTCTGCGGCTCGCCGGAGGCAAGACGCCCAGCCAGAAAAGGGAGGGGGCCCGGGGGAGGTTCTCCTCCCCCGGAACCCTGCGAGGTTCCGTGCTCCGCCTGGTTCGCCTCCGTCTCACCAATTTCCGCTCCTGGTCCTCGCTCGAGGCGCACTTCACCGCGCCCGTCGTCGCGATCTCCGGGGAGAACGGCGCCGGCAAGACGAACCTGCTGGAAGCCATCTCGCTGCTCGGCCCCGGCCGTGGCCTGCGCGGCGCGCGCATGGCCGAGCTCGGCCGCCGCCTGGACGGTGCCGCGTGCCCCTGGGCTGCCGCCGGGCGGTTCTCGACCCCGCACGGAGAATTCGACCTCGGCACCGGGGTGGACCCCGAGGGCGCCTCGGAGCGCCGCCTTTTCCGCCTGGACGGCCAGCCCGTGCGCACCCAGTCCGACCTTGCCGAGCGCGTCGCCGCGGTCTGGCTGACACCGCAGATGGACCGGCTGTTCCAGGAAGGTGCGACGGGCCGGCGCCGCTTCCTCGACCGCCTGGCCTGGGCGCTGGAACCAGCCCATGCGCGGGAGGTCGCGGCGCACGACAACGCCATGGCCCAGCGCAACCGGCTGCTGGCCGAAGGGCGCGGCGATGCGCGCTGGCTCGCGGGGCTGGAGGACGCGATGGCGCGGCATGCGGTGGCCGCCACCGCCACGCGGCGCGCACTGGTGCTGCGGCTGAACGCGCTGATGGCCGCCGGGACTGCCACGGGCGCCTTTCCTGTGGCGCGGATGGAGCTGCTCTGCCCGATCGCCGCAGCCCTGGCCGAGCAGCCCGCGTTGGCGGTGGAGGACGCGCTGCGGGAAGCGTTCGCTGCCGACCGCAGGCGGGATGCGGCGGCCGGCGGGGCGGCGCGCGGTGCGCACCGGGCCGACATGACGCTGATCCACCTGGCCAAGGACCAGCCGGCCGAACTGTGCTCCACCGGGGAACAGAAGGCGCTGCTGGTCTCGGTGGTGCTGGCCCATGCCGCGCTGATCGCCGAGGCCCGCGGCTTCGCTCCGCTGCTGCTGCTCGACGAGGTCGCCGCGCATCTCGATTCCACCCGGCGGGAGGCGCTGTTCGCCGCCCTTGCCGCGCTGCCCGCGCAGTCCTTCCTGACCGGCACGGAAGCCGAGGCTTTCCGCCCGCTCCAGGGCATCGCGGACATGTTCCGGGCGGGGGGAGGAAAGCTGCTGCCGGAGGGCGAAACCGGGTCGCACTGAGGGGCGAAAAAGCCTATATACGAAGTCAGCTTTCGCCCCCCTTCCAGCCAGGAGTGAGCGCGCCGCATGAGCGAGCCCGCGCGTCCCGAATCCGACGCCTACGACAGCGCCTCCATCACCGTCCTCCGTGGCCTGGAGGCCGTGCGGAAGCGGCCTGGCATGTACATCGGCGACACCGATGACGGTTCCGGCCTGCACCACATGGCGTTCGAGATCATCGACAACGCGGTGGACGAGGCGCAGGCGGGCTTCGCGACCTGCTGCCTCGTCACGCTGAACGGCGACGGCTCCGTCACGGTGCGCGACGACGGGCGCGGCATCCCGGTGGACATCCACCCCGAGGAAGGCGTGAGCGCGGCGGAAGTCGTGCTGACGCGGCTGCACGCGGGCGGCAAGTTCAACCAGAATTCCTACAAGGTCTCGGGTGGCCTGCACGGCGTCGGCGCCGCGGTGGTCAACGCGCTCTCCGAATGGATGGAGGTGCGCATCTGGCGCGACGGGCGCGAACACCGGCTGCGCTTCGAGCACGGCGACACCGTGGTGCCCTGCGAGGTCATCGGGCCGTCGGATCACCCGACCGGCACCGAGGTGACCTTCAAGCCCTCCGCGCTCACCTTCACGAAGACCGAGTTCGATTTCGCCGTGCTGGAACGCCGCCTGCGCGAGCTGGCCTTCCTGAACTCCGGCCTGCGCATCTCGCTCCGCGACGAGCGCAGTCCCGAGGTGCAGGAGACCGAGTTCCACTTCGACGGCGGCCTGGTCGCCTTCGTCGAGTGGCTCGACAAGGGCAAGACGCCGGTGTTCAGCGCGCCGATCAGCGTCGTCTCCAAGGAGCAGGACGGCATCCGCGTGGAGCTCGCGCTGCGCTGGAACGATTCCTATCACGAGACGATGCTCTGCTTCACCAACAACATCCCGCAGCGCGACGGCGGCACGCACATGGCGGGCTTCCGCCAGGCGCTGACGCGCGTGCTGGGCAAGGTGGCGGACGGGCTGGCGAAGAAGGACAAGGTGACGCTCGCCGGCGAGGACATGCGCGAAGGCCTGACCGCCGTGCTGTCGGTGAAGGTGCCGGACCCCAAGTTCAGCAGCCAGACCAAGGAAAAGCTGGTCTCCTCCGAAGTGCAGCCGGTCGTGCAAGTCGCCGTCGCCGACGCGCTGACCCATTGGTTCGAGACGCATCCCAAGGAAGCCAAGGATGTCGTCGGCAAGATCATGGACGCCGCCGCGGCGCGCGAGGCCGCGCGCAAGGCGCGCGAGCTGACGCGGCGCAAGGGCGTGCTCGACGTCTCCTCGCTCCCCGGCAAGCTCGCCGATTGCCAGGAACGCGACCCGACGAAGTGCGAGCTCTTCCTCGTCGAGGGTGATTCGGCAGGCGGTTCCGCCAAGCAGGGCCGCGACCGCGCCTTCCAGGCGATCCTGCCGCTCAAGGGCAAGATCCTGAACGTCGAGCGCGCGCGCTTCGACAAGATGCTGTCCAGCGCCGAGATCGGCACGCTGATCACCGCGCTCGGCACCGGCATCGGCCGCGGCGACATCAGCGAAGGCGGCTTCGACCCCGGCAAGCTGCGCTACCACCGCATCGTCATCATGACCGACGCGGACGTGGACGGCTCCCACATCCGCACGCTGCTGCTGACCTTCTTCTTCCGCCAGATGCCGGAGCTGATCACGCGCGGCCACCTCTACATCGCGCAGCCGCCGCTCTACCGCGCCAAGCGCGGCAGCGAGGAGCGCTACCTCAAGGACGACCGCGCGCTCGAGGACTTCCTGCTCGAGAAGGCGTTGCACGGCGCCTCGATCCGCTTCTTCGACGGGCGGCTGCTGACCGCCGACGACTTGCGTGCCGAACAGGAGTTCCACCGCCAGGCGAGCTCGCGCATCCGCCGGCTCGCCGGCGCCCTGCCGGCCGAGATCGTCGAGCAGGCCGCCGTGGTCGGTGCCCTGACCCTGGATCCGGACCGTGCGCTTTCGGCCGCGCAGGCGCTTGCCGCGCGGCTGGATGCGCTGGCGCCGGAGAATGAGCGGGGCTGGAAGGCGACGGCCGACGCGGCCGGCCTGTCGGTGTTCCGCACCGTGCGCGGCGTTGCCGAGCATCACGCGCTGGAGGCCACCGCGCTGCGCAGTGCGGAGGCGCGCTGGCTCGACGAGCGGCGGGAGCGCCTCGCGCGCGACTTCGGCGCGGAGCCCGCGGTGCTGGTGCTCGGCGCGAACGAGCACGCCGTCCACGGCCCGATGGCCGCCTTCGACCGCCTGATCACGGAGGGCCGCAAGGGCCTCGCCATCCAGCGCTTCAAGGGGCTGGGCGAGATGAACCCCGATCAACTCTGGAAGACCACGCTCGACCCCGCGGCGCGTACGCTGCTCCGGGTGAAGGTGGAGGATGTGGAGGATGCCGAGCAGGTCTTCTCCACCCTGATGGGCGATCTGGTGGAGCCGCGCCGCGACTTCATCGTCGGCAATGCGCTGAAGGTGGCGAACCTCGACGTGTGAGAGGCCGCTCGGACTGGGCCGAATGGCGCAGCCCCGAGTGCAGGCCGATAGCGGAGCGGCTTCCATTCGCCCTCGCTCGCGGAAGCCGCTCCGGCCGCCTGATTCTCGCGAGAATCTTCACCCGACCCGGTGAACCCACCTGATCGGGTTCCGCTATGGCCTTCCCGGACGGTTCCCGATGCCGGCCATCCGGAGGATCGACCCATGTGCGGCCGCTATCGGCTTTCGGGCCGGATGGGGCGCCAAACCACCCGCTCGCCGGCGTCCGGCGCGCGGCGACCGGCGATGACCGCCGCTATGCGGCGCCGTCGATCAGTTCGCCGGTACTGCGCCCGCGGCCCGGCTCCAGCGTCTTGGTGTAGAAGTGCCCCGCCACGGTCTGGCCGCGCACCCGCGCATAGTAGGGGTGCGTGCCCCAGTGCAGGTAGCCGAGGCTCTCGAACAGCGCGATGGCGGTCGCCTGCGTCTCGCGCACATCGAGGTTGATGACGCGGTGGCCCAGCGCCGCCGCTCGCTCCTCCGCCTTTCCCACCATCATGCGCGCCAGGCCGAAGCCGCGGGCATAGGGGGCGACATAGGCGTGGGTCAGCGTCGCGGCGAAGGCCTGCGCCTCGTTGTTGCGGGGCGGGCGGACCAGCAGGGCGGACCCCACCACATGCCCATCCAGCCGGGCGACGAAGAGCTCGCGTTCGGGCACCAGCAGCACGCCGCGGAAATGGCGTTCGAGCGCGGCGCGGCCCTGCGGCTCGACCCAGCCGAAGCCGCCGCCCTCGATGATCGCGGCATCGGTCGCCTCGGCGAGGTCCGCGAGGTCGGCATCCGACAGGCGCTCGACGCGCTCAACCGCCAGGTCGCGCCCGGACTGCGGGGAGGCCGAGTTCACGGCTCCCACCTCAGGAAGTTCGCCAGCATCCGCAGTCCGACCGGTCCGCTCTTTTCCACGTGGAACTGCAGCCCGGCCAGGTTGCCGCGCGCAATGATCGCGGTCACGGGACCGCCATAGTCGGTGGTGGCGATGCAGTCCTCGGCGTCCTCGACCTCATAGGCATAGGAGTGCACGAAATAGACCTGGTCGCCGGGTTTCACCCCGTCCAGCACCGGGTGGTAGCCTTCCTCGAAGGACAGCGCGTTCCAGCCCATCTGCGGCAGAGGCAGCGGGGCGCCGTCGGCGCCGCGCGGGTCCATCGGTGCGACGATGCCCTGGATCCAGCCGAGACCCGGCGTTTCCCCGTGCTCGAGTCCCTTGGTCGCCATGAGCTGCATGCCGACGCAGATGCCGAGGAAGGGCACGCCCATGCCGCGCACCCGGTCCTCCAGCGCCTCGACCACGCCGGGCAGGGCGTCGAGCCCGCGCCGGCAGGCGGCGAAGGCGCCCTGGCCGGGCAGCACGATCCGGTCGGCCTCCCGCAGGTCGGCCGCCGAGGTGACGACACGGATGACGGCCTCGATCTCGTGATCCTCGGCCGCCTTCTCGAAGGCGCGCACCACCGAGGCCAGGTTGCCCGAGCCGGGATCCACCACCGCAACGCGCTGCACCATCGAAGGTCCCCCTTACACCGCCGCGCGCGCCAGGTCCGGCCGGAAGGCGGCAAGGTTGAGGAAGGCCGCGTCCTCGTCCCGTGCCACCAGCATCGCCTCCGGCCGGAAGCCCCTGAGGCCCAGCCACCAGGCTTGCAGGTTTCGTGCCTCGAAGCCGATGAAGAGTTGCACACCGGCCAGCACCACCGGCGCCACGGCCGGCGGCAGCGATGCGCCGAGCGCCACGACCGCCGCGGCATGCAGCGCCGCCAGCGCGAACAATCCCTTCGAGAGGAACCACGGCGTCGGCAGCAGCAGCGCGCCCCAGGAAAAGCCGTCCCGCACCAGTAGGGTCCGCGGCGCCTTCCGTTCGGAGGGCGGCCTCGCCAGCACCATCCAGACTCGCATCCTCAGGCCTCCAGAACGCCCTTGGTCGAGGGGATCGCCCCGCCGGCCCGCGGATCGGGTTCGGTGGCCTCCCGCAGCGCCCGCGCCGCCGCCTTGAAGCAGGCCTCGGCGACATGGTGCGCGTTGGTGCCTGCCTTCAAGGTCATGTGAAGGGTGATGCCGGCGTTGAAGGCGAGGGCGCGGAAGAACTCCTCGAACAGCTCGGTATCCATCTCGCCGACCTTGTCGCGGGCGAAGGGGACCGACCAGGCGAGGAAGGGGCGGCCCGAGATGTCGATGGCGCATTCGGCCAGCGCCTCGTCCATCGGCAGCAGGGCGGCGCCGTAGCGGCGGATGCCGCGCTTCTCCCCAAGGGCCTTGCGCAGGCACTGGCCGATGACGATGCCCACATCCTCGGTGGTGTGGTGGAAATCGATGTGCAGGTCGCCCTTGGCCTCGACCGTCATGTCGAACAGCGCATGGCGGGCGAGGGCGGTCAGCATGTGGTCGAGGAAGCCGATCCCGGTCGTGACCTCGGCGCGGCCGGAACCATCCAGGTCCAGGGCCACGCGGATGGCCGTCTCGGCGGTCTCGCGGGTGATTTCGGCGCGGCGCGGCGGGGTGGTCAGGCCTTCCATGGGGCGCTTCCTACGCCCGGGGGCGGGTTCGCCGCAACTTGCCTGCTCAGGCGTCCGGTTGCCGGGGGGGCTCGGCCAGGATGTCGCGGATCGTCTCCCGCGCCAGGGGCGAGAGCGCGGTGAAGGCGAGGCCGACGCGCCCGCCCTCCGCGACGACGACCCGCACCGGCAGGACGGCGGTACCGAGGACCAGATGCCCCTCATCCCCCGGCGCCGCGATGTCGGAGGGGGCTTCCACCCCGGCGCCGCCTTCCGAAAGGTCCAAGAGGTTCACGGCCAGCTTCCGCGTCGCCAGCTCCAGCCGCGCACCGCACCCGATGGGCCGGCGGTCCTCGCCGCGGCGGTCGGACCTGGCGCGACCTCCGGCCGGGGTGGCGGCCGTGTGCCGCAGGGGGGGCATTTCGGAACGGTTCACGGTTCCCATAGAGACATGGCGAATGTTAACGGGGTGCTAACGGGGCGTCGCCGGCTTGGCATCCGTCGTGCCGGAGCCGCCCGGGCACGGGGAGCACTCCCGGCCGGCGGCGGTGGATCCCCCGTTGAGTCGGGGCCCCGGTCAGCCCAAATACCCGACCATCATGAACTCCCCACAACACGACCCCCTCGGGTGGCACGGCACCACCATCCTCTGCGTGCGCAAGAACGGGCGCGTCGCCATGGCGGGCGACGGCCAGGTCTCGCTCGGCCAGACGGTGGTGAAGGGCAATGCCCGCAAGGTCCGCCGCATCGCCAACGGCAAGGTGCTCGCAGGCTTCGCCGGCGCCACCGCCGATGCCTTCACCCTGCTCGAAAGGCTGGAGGCGAAGCTCGAACGCTTCCCCGACCAGCTCGAACGCGCCTGCGTCGATCTTGCCAAGGATTGGCGCACCGACCGCTACCTGCGCCGCCTCGAAGCCCTGCTGGCGGTGGCCGATTCCAAGCGCAGCCTGCTGCTGACCGGCCAGGGCGACGTGCTGGAGCCGGAGGATGCCATCATCGGCATCGGCTCCGGCGGCAACTACGCGCTCTCCGCCGCGCGGGCGCTGCTGCCGGTGGACGGCATCGAGGCGGAGGAGATCTGCCGCCGCGCCATGAAGATCGCCGCCGACATCTGCGTCTACACCAACGGCAACATCGTTCTTGAAAGCCTCGAAGCGTGAGTGAAGCCGTCAACCTGAGCCCGCGCGAGATCGTCTCCGAGCTCGACCGCCACATCGTCGGCCAGCAGGACGCCAAGCGCGCCGTCGCCATCGCCCTGCGCAACCGCTGGCGCCGCCAGCAGCTTCCGGAAGGGCTGCGCGAGGAGGTGGTGCCCAAGAACATCCTGATGATCGGCCCGACCGGCGTCGGCAAGACCGAGATCGCCCGCCGCCTCGCGAAGCTCGCCAACGCGCCCTTCCTCAAGGTGGAAGCCACCAAGTTCACCGAGGTCGGCTATGTCGGCCGCGACGTCGAGAGCATCGTCCGCGACCTGGTGGAATCCGCCATCACCATGGCGCGCGAGCAGGCGCGCCGCGGCGTGCAGGCCAAGGCCGAACTCGCCGCCGAGGAACGCCTGCTGAACGCCCTGGTGGGCGAGGGTGCCTCGGGCGAGACGCGCATGAAGTTCCGCCGCATGCTGCGCGAAGGCCAACTCGAGACCCGCGAGGTCGAGGTGCAGGTGGCCGATGCCGGCGGCGGCATGCCGATCGGCATGATCGACCTGCCCGGCGCGCAGGGCGCGCAGATGCAGAACATGCAGGAGATGCTCAGCCGCATGTTCGGCGGCCGCCAGAAGCCGCGAAAGATGAGCGTGGCCGAGGCGCGCATCGCGCTGACGAAGGAGGAAGCCGACAAGCTTCTGGACCAGGACGCGCTGGTGCGCGACGCGGTCTCGAACGCGGAGTCCAACGGCATCGTCTTTCTCGACGAGATCGACAAGGTCTGCGCCCGGACGGGCGAGGGCGGCTTCCGTGGCGGCGACGTCTCCCGCGAGGGCGTGCAGCGCGACCTGCTGCCGCTGATCGAGGGCACCACCGTCACGACCAAGCACGGGCCGGTGAAGACGGACCACATCCTCTTCATCGCCTCCGGCGCCTTCCACCTCGCGAAGCCGTCGGACCTGCTGCCGGAACTGCAGGGGCGGCTGCCGATCCGGGTGGAGCTCGCGGCGCTGACGCGCGACGATTTCTGCCGCATCCTGACCGAGCCGGAGCATTCGCTGCTGAAGCAGTACACGGCGCTGCTCGGCACCGAGGGCGTGACGCTCGACTTCGCGCCGGACGCGGTGGAGGCGCTGGCGGACCTCGCCGCGGAGATCAACGCGAGCGTCGAGAACATCGGCGCGCGGCGCCTGGCGACCGTGCTGGAACGGCTGCTGGAGGAAGTGTCCTTCACCGCCTCCGATCGCAGCGGGGAGACAGTGCGGGTGGATGGCGAGATGGTGCGCGGCAAGGTGGCGCCGCTCGCCGGCAGTGCGGATCTGTCGCGCTTCATCCTGTGAGGTCGGCGGACGGCTGAGAGGGTGCTGAGGGAACCGGAGAGGGGCTTTGCCCCTCTCCGGACCTCTCCCCGCCAAAGGCCGAAAGGCCTTTGGAAACCGTCACCTGGTGCTGGGCAGGGCGGGAAGTTCGCAGCGACCAAGCAAGCGCCGCGCCCGGAGCCCGGCGCTCCTTGCGGGCGCTGTGCCCGCGGCGCGCTTCTTCATGCCGGCGCGGCAGTCAAGCCCGGCACCAGGCATCGGCAGGTCCAGGGTGCCCTGCACCCTGGCGGGGTGAGGTTTGGAGAGGGGCCCTGCCCCTCTCCGATCAACAGCGCCAGAAGATCGCGCGCGTGGGGCCGCGCTCCTCCGCCGTCACGCCGCCTTCTTCACCCCGCGCACCGCCTCCGACAGCGCCCGCACCTGGTCCAGCACCTTGCGCACCGTGTCCGGCTTCGCGCGCCCCTGTTCGTCCAGGCTGCCGGCGAGCGCATCCACCAATGCCGTGCCGACCACCGCGCCATCCGCGATGCGCGCGGCCTCGGCGGCCTGTTCCGGTGTGCGGATGCCGAAGCCGATGCAGATCGGCAGTTCGGTGTGCCGGCGCAGGCGCGGGATGGCGGCGGTCAGGTCGGCGCCGCTCGCACTCTTCGTCCCGGTGATGCCGGTGATCGACACGTAGTAGACGAAGCCAGAGGTCGCGGAGAGCACCCGCGGCAGGCGGCTGTCGTCCGTCGTCGGCGCGATCAGGCGGATCAGGTCGAGGCCGTTCGCCTTGGCCTGCGGCTCGATCTCGTCCGCTTCCTCGGGCGGCACGTCCACCACGATCAGCCCATCGACGCCGGAGGCCGCGGCATCGTTGCAGAAGCTGTCGACGCCGTAGGAAAGGATGGGGTTGAAGTAGCCCATCAGCACGATCGGCGTCGCCGCGTTCTCCTTGCGGAAGTCCCGCACCAGGGCGAGCACGCCGGCGAGCGTCGCGCCCGCCTTCAGCGCCCGCAGCCCGCCCTTCTGGATCGACGGTCCGTCGGCCATCGGGTCGGTGAAGGGCACGCCGATCTCGATCACATCCGCCCCCGCGCCAGGCAGGCCGCGCAGGATGGCGAGCGAGGTCGCCGGATCGGGGTCGTAGCCTTCGAGGAAGGTGACGAGCGCGCCGCGCCCTTCGGCCTTCAGCGCGGCGAAGCGCGTCGCGATGCGGCTCACAGCTTGACCCCGAGGTGATGCGCCACGGTGAAGATGTCCTTGTCGCCGCGGCCGGAGAGATTCAGCACCACGATCGCATCCTTCGGCAGGCCGGGGGCGAGCTTCATGACATGCGCGAGTCCATGCGCCGATTCCAGCGCGGGGATGATGCCTTCGAGCTTCGAGCAGAGCTGGAAGGCTTCCAGCGCCTCGTCGTCGGTGGCGGTCACGTAGTTCACGCGGCCGGCCTCGTGCAGCCAGGAGTGCTCGGGCCCGATGCCGGGGTAGTCGAGCCCGGCGCTGATCGAATGCGCCTCCTGGATCTGGCCGTCGCCATCCTGCAGCAGATAGGTGCGGTTGCCGTGCAGCACACCGGGGCGGCCGCGGGTGATGGAGGCCGCATGCTCCTCGGTGTCCACGCCGCGGCCGGCGGCCTCGACGCCGTACATCGCGACCCCCTTGTCGTCGAGGAAGGGGTGGAACAGCCCCATGGCGGAGGACCCGCCGCCCACCGCGCAGACCAGCGCATCGGGCAGCCGCCCTTCGGCAGCGAGGATCTGCTGCTTCGTCTCGTCGCCGATCACGCACTGGAAGTCGCGCACCATCGCCGGATAGGGGTGTGGCCCCGCGACGGTGCCGATGCAGTAGTAGGTGTCCTCCACATTCGCGACCCAGTGGCGCAGCGCCTCGTTCATCGCGTCCTTCAGCGTTGCGGCGCCGGAGGTGACGGATTCCACCTCCGCCCCCAGCAGCTTCATGCGGAACACGTTCGGCTGCTGGCGGGCGACGTCGGTCGCGCCCATGAAGACCGTGCAGGGCAGGTCGAACAGCGCGCAGGCGGTGGCGGTGGCCACGCCATGCTGGCCCGCCCCGGTCTCCGCGATGATGCGCGTCTTGCCCATCTTCTTCGCGAGCAGGATCTGCCCCAGCACCGCGTTGATCTTGTGCGCGCCGGTGTGATTCAGCTCCTCGCGCTTGAAGTAGACCTTCGCACCGCCGAGGTGCGCGGTCATGCGCTCCGCGAGCCAGAGCGGGGAGGGCCGGCCCACATAATCCTTCAGCAGCCGCCGCCACTCCGCCAGGAAGGCGGCATCGTTCTTCGCCGCCTCGTAGGCCTGCTCGACCTCGAGGATGAGCGGCATCAGCGTCTCGGCGACGAAGCGGCCGCCGAACTGGCCGAAACGGCCGCGGCCGTCGGGGCCCTGGCGGAAGGAATTGGGCAGAGGCTGGTTCAAGGTGCTCTCTCGGCGTCCCGGGAAAGAGGGTCGTTTAGCGGAAGGGGCCGCGGGCGGCCATAGGTGTGAAGGAAGGTCGGGGGAGGGGAACCTCCCCCGATCCCCATCCCTTCCTTGGGAATCCGGGGCACTACGGCGCCGCGGGCGCAGCATGACGGTTACCAAAGAAGAAGGGGGGCTCGGGGGGAATTCCTTCCCCCCGACCTTTCCTACCGCACCCGCACGTCGATCACATGCTGCCGCATATGGCCCGCGACCTCGCCCACCGCGCGCCCACGCAGCGCGGCATCGCCCTGCGTCTCGGTGCCCAGCGTCCGGCAGGCCTGGCGGCTCCGCACATAGGCCGCGAGCGTCGCGTCATTCGCGCCGGCGCGGAACAGCGAGATGCCCGAGATGCCCGAGGCGCGTTCCCGCCACAGCCCGTCCGGCCCCTGCTGCCAGACGCAGCGGGTGATGTTCTCGCCCTGCGGGTCGGCGCGCACCGGCCCCGGCGGGTCGTCGAAGCCGTGGCGCGCGTTGCGGTAGGTGTTGACCGTCACGTTCCCGCCCGCCGCGCGCAGGTAGGAGCCGAGATCGTCGCAGGGCGCCTTGCCCGTGCGGTTGTCGCGGTCCGCCACGATGATCAGGATCGGCCGCCGGCCGGTGTCGCGGTTGCCCAGGCGATAGCCGCATTCCGGCGTGACCGCCGCGACGGCGAGGAATCGCGCCGCATTGGCCGGGCGCCCCTGCTGCACCGCCGTATGCGCGGCGAGCAGCACGCCGCCGCCGCCACCTTCGCCGAAGCCCACCAGCCCGACGCGGCGCCGGTCGATCCGCGGATGTTCCGTCGCCTTGTCGAGCGCGCCATAGGCATCGAGCGCGAAATCCAGTGCCGTCACCCAGGCGCGTTCCGACGGCGGCCGCGACACGTCGATGCTGCGGGAGGAATAGTGGTCGAGCACCAGCACCGCCGCACCGGCGCCCTTCAGGGCATTGACGTAGTCGTTGAGCTGCGCGTCGCGCTTGCCCCGCACGTCATGGGAGACGATGACCAGCGGCACGCGCTCGGTTCCCTCGGGCAGCCAGAGTTCGGCGCCCATCGGCTGCCCGCCGGAGCCTGTATAGGTGAAAGGGTCCGGCCGCGGCCCGCTGGCGCAGGCGGCGAGCAACAGGACAAGGAGCAGCGGCAGCAGGCGCATCAGTCGTTCCTCCGGCGGGACGGCGCCACGCTGGGCCGGCGCCCCGGCGTGCGTCAACCCTTCGCGGCGGCAACGAAGGCGCGGATCAGCGCCGGGTCCTTCACCCCCCGCGTGCGTTCGACACCGGAGGAGACATCCACCCCCGGCGCGCCCGCGGTCCGAATCGCCTCCGCCACATTGCCCGCCGTCAGCCCGCCCGCCAGCAGCCAGGGGCGCGGAATGGCGCGGCCGGCCATCAGGCGCCACTCGAAGGGCTGGGCGTTGCCGCCCGGCAGCGGGCCGCCAGGCGGCGGCCGCGCATCGAAGAGGAAGCGGTCCACCACCGGCGCGAAGGCGGCGACGGAGGCGAAGTCGGCTTCCTCCGCGATGCCGAGCGCCTTCATCACCGGCACGCCGAAGCGGGCGCGAATCGCGGCGGCGCGGTCCGGCGTCTCCTCGCCATGGAGCTGGATCAGGCCGAGCGACACCCCGGCGAGCGCGGCCGCGATCTCGTCATCGGTCGGATCGACGAAAAGCCCGACCCGCACCGGGCCGCCGGCATGGCGCGCCGAGAGCGCGCCCGCTTCCGCCGGTGTCACCGCGCGGGGGGAGGGTGGGAAGAAGACGAAGCCGATCAGGTCGGCGCCCGCATCGATGGCGGCGTCGAGGCCCTCGGCACTACGGATGCCGCAGATCTTGACCTCGACCGGCACGGGATCAGCCCGGGATCGAGGCGGCGATGGCGGCCGCCGTGGCGGCCGGATCCGCCGCGCCGGTGATCGGCCGGCCGACGACGATCCAGTCGGCGCCGGCGGCGACCGCCTCGGCCGGGGTGGCGACCCGTGCCTGGTCGCCCACGGCGCTGCCGGCCGGCCGCACGCCCGGCACCACCAGTGCCGGTCCGGGACCGAGTTCCGCCCGGAGCAGCGCCGCTTCCTGCGGACTGCACACCAGCCCGTCGGCGCCGGCGCCGACGGCCATCCTCGCCAGTCGCAGCACCTGCGCGGCGGGCGCGTCCGCCACGCCGGTCGCAGCCAACGCCGCGGCATCCATGCTGGTCAGCACCGTGACGGCGAGCAGCAGCGGGCGGTCCGCACCGGCCTTCTCCGCCTCGGTCCGCGCGGCGGCGAGCATCGCCGGGCCGCCGCCGGCATGCAGCGTGACCATCGCGGGGCGCAGCGGCAGCAGGGAACGCAGCGCGCCCGCCACCGTGTTCGGAATGTCGTGCAGCTTCACATCGAGGAAGACGGGCGCATGCCGCGCGATGGCCGTGACCGCCGGCCCGCCAGCGGCGCAAAACAGCTCGAGCCCCACCTTCAGCAGGCCGCAATGCCCGCTGAGGGAGGCTGCCATGGCCTCCGCCCGTGTGAGGTCGCCGGTGTCGAGCGCCGGGATGACCCGGGCGGCGCTGTCCGAAGGCTTGGCGATCACGTGGCCGGCCCCGCCAGCCGGTCCGCAGCGGCGGCCTTCTCCAGGTCGTGGATGCGGTCGAGTTCCTTCTGCAGGGCCTCCGCGCGCCGCCGTGCCGACCAGCCGCGCCGTCGCGCCGGCAGGTCCGCGATCCAGACGATCGCCGCCCCGAGCAGGAAGGCGAAGGCCGCCGGCACCAGCACCGCGAGGGAGAGCGGCGCCGTCCAGGTGATGTCGAAGGGCCAGAGGCGGAGGTCGACCGCCTGTCGGTTCGACAGCGCGAAGAGCACCACCACGGCGGCCAGCGGGACGAAGAGGATCAGGCGCATGGGCGCCTCCCTATCAGGCCGAGGCCCGCGCCGCCACTCGCCGCTGCGCCGCCGGGCCGGCCTTGTTGATGCGTTCGCGCAGTTCCTTGCCCGGCTTGAAGTAGGGCACCGACTTGGCCGAGACCTCCACCGCTTCCCCGGTACGGGGGTTGCGGCCGGTGCGCGGGTCCCGCGCCTTGGTCGAGAAGGCGCCGAAGCCGCGCAGTTCGACCCTGTCGCCACGGGCCAGCGCGGCCGTGATCTCATCGAAGATCGTGGTGACGATCAACTCCACGTCAGGCTGGCGCAGGTGCGGATTGGCGCCTGCGAGATGCGCGATCAACTCGGATTTCGTCATGCTGGCCTTCCCCCGGGCGCGGCCTGGACCAGCCACGGCGCCATGAGCGCACTAGAGCTATGTTCAGCGCGAAGGCTGCCAAACGGCGCGGGGGGCGTCAACGCCAAGCCATTCCGAAAAAAGGCTTTTCATCACCGATTCGGTGGCGGAGGTGAGCAGGCGCTCCGCCGTGCCGCGAGTCTCGACGTCCCGCACGGGCAGGCCCTCCGGGACCGCGCGCTCGGCGGCGAGCCAGGCGCGCGCTTCCGGTTCGCCGCCTATGGCATCCACCAGCCCTGCTTCCAGCGCCTGGCGGCCGGTGAAGACGCGACCGTCTGCCAGGGCGCGGGCGCGGGTGGGTTCCATGTGACGCCCGGCGGCGACCATGGCGACAAACTGCGCATGCAGATCCTGGATCACGCGCTCCATCGCCGCGCGGCCTTCCTCGGTCAGCGGGCGGAACAGGCTCGGCTGGTCCTTGAGCGGGCCGGAGGTGAAGATCTGCGGCCGCACGCCGAGGCGCTCCAGCAGTTCAGACGCCTCGAAGGATTGCAGCAGGACGCCGATCGAGCCGGTCACGGTCGATTCGCGGGCAATGATGCGATGCGCAGGCAGTGCCGCCATGTAGCCGGCCGAGGCGGCGGTGGCGCCCATCACCGCCACCACCGGCTTGCGCTCGGCGAAGCGGCGCAGGGCGGCGTGCAGCGCCTCGCCACCCGCCATGGTGCCGCCGGGGCTGTCGATGGCGATGATCAGGGCGCGGACCGCGGCGTTCTTCGCCGCCTCCTCCAGCGCCGCGATGACGCGGCGGTCCTCGGTGATGAAGCCGGAGACGGGCAGCCGCAGCACATGGGCCGCGCCGGGCAGCACCTGTCCGCCGCGCAGCCCGGCGAGCACCGCCAGGATGCCGAAGACCGAGAGGATGGCGAGCGCCCGCCACAGCGTCAGGCGGCGGCGCAGCCGGCGGCGGTCGGCGAGGAGGTCGGCATCGAGGGACATTCCGCCTCAATGGCGATCCGCGGCGGGCCGGGCAAGAGGCGAGGGTGCATTGCTTCCGGCACCGACAGGGGAAACGGGTGGCGGCCCCGGCCTCACGGTCGCGACACCGTGATCGGACTGCTGCATCCGGCATGCCCTTCGCCCCGTAAGGCGGTCAGCGGGGTCGTTGGCGGCCTCGCCCTGACATGGAGAGACACCGCCATGACGACCACGCTTCGCCTCGCGCTTGCCGCCTGCGGCATGATCGCAGCCGTCCAGGCTGCCGGCGCCACGACGCTCCTGGGCCTGACCGCCGACAATGCGCTGCTGCGCATCGACAGCGAGACGCGCCGCGCCTCGGCGCCGATGCGCATCACCGGCACCGACGGTCGCGTGCTGGGCATCGACCAGCGCCCGCAGGATGGCCGCCTCTACGGCGTGACCGAGCGCGGCCAGATCGTGGCCATCGACCCCGCCACCGGCCGCGCGACCCAGGTCAGCCGGCTGAACACCGAATTCCAGTCGGGCGGTCGCGCCACGGTGGACTTCAACCCGGTCGCCAATCGCCTGCGCGTCATGGGCGTGAGTGGGGCGAACCTGCGCGTGAACGTCGACACCGGGGAAGCGGTGCGGGACGGCACGCTGAAATACGCAGCGGGCACGCCCTTCGCCGAGACGCCGCCGCGGATCGTCGCGGGCGCCTACACCAACAGCATCGCCGGCATGCAGGCGACGGCGCTCTACACCATCGACACGCTGACGCGGAGCTTCAACCTGCAGGCGCCGCCGAATGACGGCGTGCAGCAGCCGCGCGGCGAGGTGGCACCGACGCTGCCGCCGGGCGTCGCCTTCGACATCCTGGCCGATGGACAGGGTGGCAACACCGGCTTCCTGCTGGCCGGCGCCGCGCTGCATCGCGTGAACCTCGAGACCGGCGCGGCGACCGTGATCGGTACGGTGGCCGGCCTGCCGAACATCGAGGTGATCGACATCGCCGCGATGCGGTGATCGCGCCGGCAGCGCCGACGAGGTCATCTCCTCCTCGCCGCCGCCGGCCCGCGGGGGGAAACGCCCGGGCCGCGCCCGCATCGCGCAGGTCGCGCAGGATGCGGGCGCGGTCGTGTCCAGCCGCGCCAGCGCCGCGGCGCGTCAGAACCCGACCAGGTCGCCGCCCTTCAGCTTCAGCATCGCGCGCGCCTCGGCCGGGGTCGCGATCTCCAGCGACAATTCCTCGAGGATGCGGCGGATCTTCGCCACCTGTTCGGCATTGGACGTCGCCGCCTTGCCCTTGCCGATCCACAAGCTGTCCTCCAGCCCGACGCGGACATTGCCGCCCATCATCCCCGCCATGGTGACGAAGGGCATCTGATGCCGCCCGGCCGCCAGCACGGACCACACATAGTCCTTGCCGAACAGGCGGTCGGCCGTCTCCTTCATGAACATCAGGTTGCGGTGCTCGGCGCCGATGCCGCCGAGGATGCCGAAGATCGTCTGGGTGAACAGCGGCGGCTCCACCACCTTGCGGTCCAGCATGTGCGCCAGGTTGTAGAGGTGGCCGATGTCGTAGCATTCGAACTCGAAGCGCGTGCCGTGCCCCTTGCCCAGGCGCTCGACGATCTGCTCGATGTCCTGGAAGGTGTTGCGGAAGATGAAGTTCGTCGTGCCCTCCAGGTAGGGCTTTTCCCACTCGTGCTTGAAGTGCTTCACGCGCGCGGCGGACGGCGCGATGTTGAAGTTCATCGAGCCCATGTTGAGGCTGCACATCTCGGGCTTGGCCAGCAGCGGCGCGGCGAGCCGCTCGTCCACCGTCATGCCGAGGCCGCCGCCGGTGGTGATGTTGATGACCGCGTCGGTGGACTGCTTGATCACCGGCAGGAACTGCATGAACACCGCCGGATCGGGCGTCGGGCGGCCGTCGATCGGGTCGCGCGCGTGCAGGTGGATGATGGAGGCGCCAGCCTCGGCTGCGGCGATGGACTGCTCGGCGATCTCCTGCGGCGTGATGGGCAGGTGGTCCGACATCGACGGCGTGTGGATCGCGCCGGTGACGGCGCAGGTGATGATGACCTTGGACATGCGGGTTCCTCCGACGCTGGGGGACGATCCTGCCCGTGCGGAAGCCGCGCCGGAAGGGGGGCCGGGCTGGGAGGGCCCTGCCCTCCCCGAAACCCCACCCGCCGGAGGCCGAAGGGCCTCAGGGCCCGTTTGAATGCGCGCCTCGCGGCGCGTTTCCGGGGCCGGCACCGGCCCGCACCCCCACCCCGTCACCCATTCCAGCATACTGACGTGGGTGGCCGGATGGCTGCGTGGCTCCCACCAACCGTTCGTGCATCGGGCCACAAGGGCCTTACGCCTTGGCGGGGAGAGGTCCGGGGAGAGGCGGCGCGCCACTCCGGGTCCCGCCATCAGCGCACCACGCCGAGCGACATCGCCAGCGTGTACTCGTCCGACCGCGCCTCGTAGGTCAGCCCGCGCCGCGTCGCCCAGATGTTCACCTGGTGGTGGATCGGCAGCACCGGCGCATCCTGCATGGCGATCCGCATGGCTTCGCGCCACAGGCGCTGCCGTTCGCCCGCATCCATCGACACCACGGCGCGCGAGTAGATCGCGTCCACCGCCGGGTTGGAATACCCGTGCCGGTTCACCGTGCCCCAGCCCCGGGAGCGGTCCTCCGTCAGCAGCACCGGGGCGAAGATGTTGTTCGGCTCATGGGCCGAGGACTGCCAACCGGTCAGCGCCGCCGAATAGGCCCGCTGGGCGGAGCGCGGGAAGAACATGTTCGACGGGATCGCCTCGACGCGGACGCGGATGCCGATGCGCTGCCAGTACTGCGCGACCGCCTGGAGCACGCGTTCGTCGTTCACGTAGCGGTCGTTCGGGCCGGCGAAGACGAGGGTGAAGCCCTGCCCCCAGCCCGCTTCCGCCAGCAGGGCGCGGGCGCGCGCGGGGTCATGCGGATCTGGCTTCAGCTCGGGATCGGCGACACCGAGGCCCACCGCCTGCATCTGCCCCGCCGGCACGGACTGGCCTTCCATGATGTTCCGCCGGATCGTCTCCCGGTCGATGGCGAGGGAGAGCGCGCGGCGCACGCGCGCATCCTTGAGCGGGTTGCGCTCCATCGGCTGGCCGTCGAGATCCGCGACGCCCGGCGAGGCATCGCGCGAGACGTCGAGCGAGATGTAGATCAGCCGCGTCCCCGGGCTGCGCCAGATGGAGATGTTGGCGTCGCGTTCCAGCATCGCCATGTCGCGCGGCGGCACCAGCTCGATGAGCTGCACGTCGCCGGCGCGCAATGCGGCGACGCGCGCGCTGTCATTGGCGATGACGCGGAAGGTGACGCGGGAGAAGGGGGAAGCCGTGCCGCGCCAGGCGGGGTTGCGTTCCAGCACCACGCGCTCCCCCTGGGTGTAGGAGGCCAGGCGGTACTGGCCCGAGCCGATGGCGGCGCGGCCGGCGTTGAAGTCCTGCGTCGTCGCCTCCCGCGCGATGCGCTCGGGCACGATCATCAGCGGCGGGATGTTCTCCGGCAGCAGCGGCGCGGGGCCGCTCGTCAGCAGGCGGACCGTGCGCGGCCCGACGGCTTCCACCGCGCGCACCTGGTTGGTGTAGATGGTCAGTCGCCCCGGGCTGTTCGGCACGTTGGGCAGCCGGGCGATGGTCGCCGCGACGTCGGCGGCGGTGACCGGCTGGCCATCGGAGAAGCGCGCATCCGGATGCAGGTGGAAGTCCCAGCCCAGCCCGTCGGGCAGCATCTCCCACCGTTCGGCGAGGGCGGCAATGGTGCGGCTCTGCGCGTCGCGCCAGACCAGCGGTTCGAAGACGTGCTGCTGCACCATGAAGGACGGCGAATGCGCGAAGAAGTGCGGGTCGAAACTGGCCGGCGGAGCGCCGAGGGCGATCGTCACCTCCTGCCCCGGCGCCTGCGCCCCGGCGGCGAGCGGGGCAAGCGTGACAAGGGCTGCGAGCAGGGCGCTGCGTCGGTGCATGAACTCCTCCCCCCGTATGGTTGCCAGGAGGCTAGGCCGTGTGATGCGACCGGGTCACGCGCAAAAAAGGATCAGCCCGGCGCGTCGAGGCCCTTGCCGCGCAACGCCGCCGGCGTGCACAGCCGCGCCACCGCTTCGAGCAGCGCCGTGCCGCCCGCCGCGCCGATGAAGGCGGCGCCGGAGAACACCGCGACAGTCTGCGCGCCCTCGGGCAGCGGGCCGACGATGTCGATGCCCGGCACTTCCATCAACTCGCTGATCTGCTGGAAGGCGATCGCCGCCTCGCCGGTCAGCAGCTTCTCCGCCGTGAAGCCCTGCGGGATGACGATCGCCTTGGCGTCGACCTGGTCGGCGATGCCGAGCCGCTCGACAAGCCCGGCGAAGAAGATGCCGCTGGCGCCGGCGCGCGAGTAGCAGAGCGACGGCACCGCCAGCAGCGTTCGCCGCAGCGCCTCGACATCCGAGATGTCGGGCCGCGGCGCACCGGCCTTCACCGCCATCCCGACCCGCGAATGCGCGAGCGCACGCGCCGTCATGCCGTCCAGCACGCCCTCGGCAGAGAGTGCGGCGATCGCCTCGGCGGTCAGCACCGCGGCGTCGGCGCGCTCGCCCGCGCGGATGCGCGCTTCCAGCGTCCTGGTCGGCGCCAGGTCCACCTGCACGGGCGCGCCGAGCGCCGCCTCGAGCGCCGGCGCGGCCTCCCGCAGCAGGCCGGCGAGGGCGAGGGTGGACATCAGTCTCGGCATGGCATCCTCCGGCCGCCGAGGGTGGCCGCATCGGCGCGCCGCGTCCACCGGGCGCTTGACGCTGCGCGGGCCGTGGCGCGAGGTGGCCTGCGAACCCGTGCCCGAGGCCCCCGCAATGACCCTTCGCTTCGCCGAGATCGCCGCACCCCGACCGGACAGGGAAAGCCTGGCCGCCGCGCACGCCGCCATCGATGCGCGGCTCGATGCCGGCGACCGCGCCGGCGCGCTGGCGATGTGGGACGCGGCGCGGCGCAGCTACGAGACCTGGTCCGCGCTGGTGCACCTGAAGTTTGCGCAGGACACCACCGACCAGGCGGCGGTCGCCGACCGCGAATACGCCGATGCGCTCGCCCCCGAGGCGGCGACGCATGAGACCGCGCTGAAACGCCGCCTGCTGGCCGATGGCGACCGCGCGGGGCTAGAGGCGCTGGCCGGGCGGCACGCCGTCGCGCTGTGGGAGACCGACATCACCGCCTTCGACCCTGCCATCGCCGCCGAGACCGAGGAGGAATCACGCCTCTGCGCCCGCTACACCGCGCTGCTCGCCGGCGCGCGGGTGTCGGTGCGAGGGCAGGAGGTGAACCTCGCCGGCCTCACCCCCTTCGCCGAGGATCCGGACCGCGACATCCGCCACGAGGCCGAGGCCGCGCGCTGGTCCTTCTTCGCCGCCAACGGGGAGGAACTGGACTCGATCTACGACCAGCTCGTGCATCTGCGCAGCGGCATGGCGCGCAAGCTCGGCGATGCCGGCTTCACGCCGCTGGCCTATCGCCGCATGCGCCGGCTCGACTACGGGCCGGCGGATGTCGCGCGATACCGGGAAGCGGTGGCGCGGCACGTCACGCCGCTCGTCGCGCGCATCCTCGAACAGCGCCGCGCGACGCATGGCTGGGACCGCCTGCACTACTGGGACGAGGCGCTCATCGACCCCGCCGGAAACCCGAAGCCGGCCGGTGACCACGACACGCTGGTGATGGCCGCGCAGGAGATGTTCGCGCGCATGGACGCGCGCATGTCGGACTTCTACGCCATGATGCGGGAGGGCGGCTTCCTCGACCTGAAGAACCGCCCGGGCAAGGCGGGCGGGGGCTTCTGCACCGCCTTCCCCACCACCGGCGCGCCCTTCATCTTCGCCAACTTCAACGGCACCCACAACGACATCGGCGTCTTCACCCACGAGATGGGCCACGCCTTCCAGTGCTGGGAAAGCCGGCACCAGCCGGGCGTGGACTATCTGTGGCCGACCATGGAGGCGGCGGAGATCCACTCCATGGGCCTCGAATACCTCACGCATCCGCATATGGGGCTGCTGGTGGAGGATGGCGCGGCGGAACGCTACCGGCACATGCACCTGATCTCGGCGCTGGCCTTCCTGCCCTACGGCGTCTGCGTCGATCACTTCCAGCACGAGGTCTACGCCCGTCCGGACGCGACTCCCGCCGAACGCCATGCGATCTGGCAGCGGCTGGAAAGGCTCTACATGCCATGGAGCGACTACGGCGACCTCGCCCATGCCGCGAAGGGCGGGCGCTGGCAGGCGAAGCAGCACATCTACAACTCGCCCTTCTACTATATCGACTACACGCTGGCGCTGTGCTGCGCGCTGCAGTTCTGGCTTTGGGCGCGGCGCGACGCGGCCGGCGCGCTCGATGCCTACGTGGCGCTGTGCGGGCGCGGCGGCTCGATGCCGTTCCAGGGGCTGGTGGCCTCGGCGGGGCTGACCTCCCCCTTCAGCCCGGGGGCGCTGGAGGCGGCGGTGGCGGAGGCTGCCTCGGTGCTGGGCGTCTAATGCCCCGGGTCCGACGTCCGGCGGAGGTTGGCCTCAGGACACCAGCCTTCATTTTCGGTGGCCTGCTCGTCCGCTTCTTTCGTCCGACATCCGGCGGACTTCGCGAGCAGGACACCAGCGTCTCGTTCGCTTCGCACACCTGAGATCCGGCGCGTCTTGCGGGGAACACACTCGGGATCGGGCGGGCGTCGCGCCCTCGAACGCCCCCGCCGGGGGCAGGCTCCCCGGATCTGCGGATTGCCGGTATCGGTTGTCGAGAGGCCAACGGTCCTTGGCGGGGGTGAGGGTGAAGGCCTGGCTCGACCTTCCTGCCGGCCGTCAACCGCGAAATGTGATCGGTAGCCCTGGCCCATGCCCGCGACAATGTTGCATTTCGCTATTGCGAAGCACTCTCAATTGCATATTCTCCGCCCCGTTCCAGCCTGGGGTTCCCCCACTATGTCGTCCTTGTACCAGGCGTCGTCCCTGGGCGCGTCTGCCAACGGTCCTGTGGGTTTCGGTCCGTCCCCGGCCCCGGCCGCGCCCGCGTTCGCGCAGGAGGGGCCGTTGGCCGCAGCGATGGTGGATCTCGCTTCCGGGCACGGGGCCCAGGTCGCCCTGACGGGCGTCGATCACAACCTTCTTCGGCCATGGGCGGAGGTGGCATGAATCCCGAATCAGTCGCGCCCGCTGCGCCTGCCGCTGCGGCCGCGCCCGCAACCCCTGCCGCACCGACCGCCGTGCCCGCCGGGACAGCGGCCCCCTCTCCGCCAGCAACGCCCACGACGCCGCCCCTGCCTGCCGGGACCGCAGACCCCGCTGCGCCGGCAATGCCGGCGGCGACCGCAACGTCCGCGGTGCCGGAAGGGCCCCCGCTCCCCGTGGCGCCGGCCGGCGGCGAAGCGGCCGCCACGGCGGCGCCCGCGCTTCCCGCCACGCCCCTCGGAACTCCGGCCGACGCGCTGGCGCCCGCGGCTTCCATGCCGGGCGCCGAATCCGTCGCGCCGATCGCGGCCGGGGCGCCGCCGATGGCCGGGGCGCCGGTGGAATCCCTCGCCCACGCGCCGGACCTCTCCATCCTCGGCCTGGTGCTGCAGGCCGGGCCGGTGGTGCAGGGCGTGATGGCCGCGCTGGTGCTTGCCTCGATCGTGTGCTGGGCGATCATGATCGAGAAGGCGATCCTGCTCGGCCAGTTGCAGCGCGAGGTCCGCCGCCTCGCCGATGCCGGCGACCCGGCGGCAGCGAACGGGGAGGGGCTCGCGGCCCGCGTGCAGCGCGCCGCGGCGCGCGAATGGGCGGAAGGGCGCGACCACGGCGAGAGCCGCGGCGAATACCGCGAGCGGATCGAGCGCGCGATGCGCGAGACGCTGGCCGGGACGCTCCGCCGGGCGCAGACCGGCACGGCCTTCCTCGCCACCACCGGCGCGGTCGGACCCTTCGTCGGGCTGTTCGGCACGGTCTGGGGCATCATGGGCTCCTTCCAGGGCATCGCGCAGGCGCACGACACCTCGCTCGCCGTGGTGGCGCCGGGCATCGCGGAGGCGCTGCTCGCCACCGCGATCGGCCTGTTCGCCGCGATCCCGGCGGTGATCGGCTATAACCGCATCGCCCGCCGCGTGGCGGGGCTGCGCGCCGATGCGCTCGCCGCCATCGCCGCGACGGGCGCGCGGCTGTCCGGCCGGCCGCCACGTGGCGGCGTGGCTGCCACCCCCCGTGCCGCGGAGTAGGTCCCATGGCATTCTCCATGGGCGGGGACAGCGGCGAGGACGACGACGCCGCGCCGATGTCCGAGATCAACGTCACGCCTTTCGTGGACGTGATGCTGGTGCTGCTCATCATCTTCATGGTCGCGGCGCCGATGATGACCTCCGGCGTGCCGGTGGACCTGCCGCGCAGCGCGGCGCCGCGGGTGTCGAACCCGTCCCCGCCCGTCGTGTTGACCGTTACGCGGGACGGCGCGGTGCATATTGGTGAGGAGCGCGTGGCGGAACCGGCCCTGGCCGCCCGGCTCGCCACGATGAAGGCGGCGAACCCCGAGATCGCGGTCCATGTGCGCGGCGATCGTTCCGTACCCTACGGGGAAGTGCTGCGGATCATGGGCCGCGTGACCGCTGCGGGCATTCCGCGGGTTTCGCTGATCGCGGAGGCCGAGCCCGCCGCCGCCGGCGCACGCTGATCCATGGCCGCGCCTCTCGCGCGGGCCGGGAGGGAGCCGCTGCCCCCTGAACCGAGCCGGGAACCGGGGCAGGATACGCCGCCCTGGGGTCCGCGCCTGGTGGCCTCCGGCGTCGCGCTGCTGCTTCATGGCGGCCTGGCGGGCTTCCTCCTGCTCGTCGCCGTTTCCCCCCGCAGTCCCGCGACGCCGGAGCCGGTTCAGGTCGTCGCCGTGGTGGCCGAGCGCCCGCCCGAGGAGACCCCGGCCGCCGCCCCCGCCGAGCCGGAGCCCGCAGCCGCTCCGCAGGAAACCGCGACGCCGATCGCGGAGACGCCGCCGGAGCCCGCTCCGCCCGAGCCACCGCCGCCCGAACTGCCGCCGCCGGTGCCTGAGCCGACGCCGGAACCTCCGCCGCCCGAACCTCCGCCGCCGGAACCCGAGCCGGTGCCCGAAACTCCGCCGCCGGAGCCGCCGCCCGAGCCGCTGCCGGAACCCGAACCGCTGCCGGAGCCCCCACCCGCGCCACCGCAGCCGCAGCAGCCCCCGCCGCCGGAACCGCGCCCGGCGCCGCCCAGGCCGCGCCCGGCTGTGCGCCCCGCGCCGCCGCGGT
>NZ_JAAEDL010000011.1 GCF_018129005.1 Neoroseomonas eburnea | reverse complement strand
GGCCCGAGCCGCCGCTGCCGCTGCCGCCGCCCCCGGTGCCGCCGCCGCCCGAGCCGAGCCAGCAGGCCGGCACCGGCCAGACGCCGCCGGTGGCGCGGCCGCAGGAACGCAGCGCCTCGGTGCTGAACACGCTCGAACGGCTGCGGACGACGCGCCAGCAGGACCGCGCGCCGACCGCGCGGCCCAATCCTTCCGGCGCGCCGCAGCAGGGCGGGGGCAGTCCCAACGGCACGGCATCCTTGACCCAGGGCGAGATCCGCGGCCTCGCGGAGCAGATCTCCGAATGCTGGAACGTGGACGGGGGCATGCTCGGGCTCGACCAGATCGTGGTGGAACTCCGCGTGCAGCTCGACAGCCAGGGCGTGGTGCGCAACGTCGTGCCGTCCGGCGCGCCGCCGAGTGACCCGCGGGCGCGTTCCGTCTACGAATCGGCGCGCCGTGCCCTGATGTCGCCGCAATGCAACCCGCTGCGCGTCCCACCGAACAAGTACTCGACCGTGATGGCATCCATCTTCCGCTTCAATCCGAGGGGTCTCGTGCGATGAACCCTGCTTCTCCCTTCGCGCCCACGCGGCGGCTGGTGTTGCTCGGCGCCGGCGCCGGGCTGGTGGCGCCCGGAATCCTCGCCACGCCGCTGCCCGCCGCGGCGCAGGCGCCACAGGGCGCGGTCATCGACGTGACCCGGGCGCGCACCGATCCGATCCCGGTCGCCATCCCCGACCTGGCCGGGGCGGGGGATGCCGCCCGCGTCGGGCGCGACATCGCCCGCGTCATCCAGACGAACCTGCGCAATTCCGGCCTGTTCCGCCCGGTCGACCGGCAGGCCTTCATCCAGACGCCGGAGGCCGCCGCGCAGACGCCGCGCTTCCAGGACTGGCGCGTGATCGGCGCCCAGGCGCTGGTCACCGGCCGGGTCGAGCAGCGCGGCGACGGGCTGCGCGTCGAGTTCCGCCTGTGGGACGTGCTGCCGGAGACGCAGCTCCAGGGCACCGCCTTCACCGCGCCTTCCGCCAACTGGCGGCGCATCGCGCACCTGATCTCGGACGTGATCTACGAACGGCTGCTGGGCGAGAAGGGCTATTTCGACACCCGCGTCGTCTATGTCAGCGAAACCGGCCCGCGCGACCGCCGCACGCGGCGGCTCGCCATCATGGACCAGGACGGGGAGAACAACCGCTTCCTGACCGATGGGCGCTTCGCCGCGCTGTCGCCGCGCTTCCACCCCTCGGCCGACCGCATCGCCTTCATGTCCTACCAGGACCGCGGCCAGCCGCGCGTCGTGCTGTTCGACATCGGTTCCGGGTCGCAGCAGGTGCTCGGCAACTTCCCGGGCATGACTCTCTCGCCGCGCTTCTCGCCGGACGGCCGGTCGGTGCTGCTTTCCGCGACGCGCGGGGGGGATGCGAACATCTACATCGTCGATCTCGGCAGCCGGCGGGAACGCCAGCTCACCAGCGGCGGTGGACTCGACGTATCCCCCTGCTTCTCGCCCGACGGGACGCAGATCGTCTTCAATTCCGATCGCGGCGGCGACCAGCAACTCTACGTGATGGACGCCGGCGGCGGGAACGTGCGCCGCATCTCCTTCGGCAATGGCCGCTACGCGACGCCGGTCTGGTCGCCGCGCGGTGATCTCATCGCCTTCACCCGCATCGGCCGCGGCGGCTTCGCCATCGGCGTGATGCGGCCGGATGGCTCGGGCGAGCGCATCCTGTCGGAGGGCTGGGCGATGGAAGGGCCGACCTTCGCGCCGAACGGCCGTGTGCTGATGTTCTACCGCGAGAGCCGGGCGACGGATTCCCGCGGCGGCGGCTATTCCGCCCGCATCGTCTCGATCGACATCGCCGGATTCAACGAGCGGCCGATCCCGACGCCGACCGATGCGACCGACCCCGCCTGGTCGCCGCTGCTCTCGTGACGTCGATTTCCTGCCGCGCGATGCTTGACCCTTTGCGCGGCCGGTGCTTACCCCCGTGTCGATCCTTCCAACAGGAGCATTCCCCCCGATGAAAACCCGTCTCCTTGGTGCCGTGGCTGCGCTCGCGCTGGTCGCCGCCTGCTCCAGCACCGACCAGAACGCGGCCGCGACCGGCGCCGGCGGCACCATCCGCCCGGGCAGCCAGGAGGATCTGGTGGCCAATGTCGGCGACCGCGTCTTCTTCGACTTCGACCGTTCGAGCATCCGCGCCGACCAGCGCCCGGTGCTGCAGCGCCAGGCCGAATGGATGGGCCGCTACGCCGACGTCCGCGTGCAGGTCGAAGGCCATGCCGACGAGCGCGGCACGCGCGAGTACAACCTCGCCCTCGGCCAGCGCCGTGCCAATTCGGCCCGCGACGTGCTCGTCGCCTCCGGCGTGAACGGCGCGCGCATCAGCACCATCTCCTACGGCAAGGACCGCCCGGCGGCCCTGGGTTCGGACGAGGCGGCCTGGGCGCAGAACCGCCGCGCCGTCACGGTCGTCCAGTAAGGGGGCAGGGCATCCCGGCCCTGCGGGGCCGGGACCGCCGCCGCGCCATGGCCGCACACCGCTTCCGCCTCCCCGCCCTGGTCGTCCTGGCGCTGCTCGCCGCTCCGGGCGCGCGGGCGCAGATGGACAGCCGCGAGGGCATCGCCCTGCAGAACCAGATCCTGGAACTGCGGCGCGACCTCGATGCCGTGCGCCGCGGCGGCGCCGCGCCGGTGCCGGTGCCGCGCGGCGGCGGCAACGGCGCGCCGCAGGAACTGGTGCAGCAGCTCCTCGCCCGCGTCTCCGAGCTCGAGGAGGAGGTCCGCCGACTGCGCGGGCGCCTCGACGTCGCCGAGAACGCCAACCGCCAGCTTTCCCAGGATGTGGAGAAGCTGCGGGGCGACATGGATTTCCGGCTGCAGCAGCTCGAAGGGGGTGGCCGGCCGGCCGCCGCCCGCCCTCCCCAGGGGCCGGCGGCCGCAGCGGCCCCGGCCCCGGCGCCGACGCCTCCCGCCCCCGGCAGCCCGGCAGCGCCAACCGGCCCGCGAACCGCTGAACGGGCGCTCGCCGACGGGCAGGCGGCGCTGTCGCGCCGCGACTACGAGGCAGCGGAGACCGCGGCGCGCGAGGTGATCGCCGGCCGCGCCGGCCCGCGCGCGCAGGATGCGCAGATCCTGCTGGGCGAGGCGCTGCTCGGCCGCCGCCAGTACCAGAACGCGGCGCTCGCCTTCGACGAGGCCTATCGGCGCAACCGCCAGTCGAGCCGGGCGCCCGAGGCGCTGCTCGGCCTGTCCAACGCCTTCGTCGGCTTCGGCGCGCGGCGCGAGGCCTGCGACACGCTCGACCAGCTCACCTCCGAGTACACCCGCCTGGCGCCGCCGGTGGCGCAGCGCGTCGCCGAGACGCGCCGGCGGGCGCAGTGCCGCTGACCCGCACATGGGGATAGCGGCGCGCTGACGCCGGAGCGTTTCGCGGCGCTGATGGCGCCGCTGGGGCCTTTCGGGCCGGCGCCGCGCATCGCCGCCGGGGTGTCGGGCGGGCCGCACAGCTTGGCCCTGGCGCTGCTCGCCGCGGAATGGGCCCGCGCGCGGGGCGGCGATCTGCTGGCGCTGGTCGCGGATCATGGGCTGCGCCCGGGAAGCGGCGCGGAAGCCGACGGCGTCGCCGCATTGCTGGCCAAGCGGGGGATCATGGTGCGCGTGCTGCGGCTGGGGCTGGCGGCAGGACCGGCCATGCAGGCGCGGGCGCGGGCAGCGCGCATGGCGGCGCTGGCGGGGGCGGCGGAGGGCGCCGGGCGGCCCTGGCTGCTGCTTGGCCATCATCGGGCGGATCAGGCGGAAACCCTGTTGTTCCGGGCGCTGCGCGGCAGCGGGCCGACGGGGCTCGCGGCGATGGCGGCGGCACGGGATGCGGGTGCGGTGCTGGTGCTGCGGCCGCTCCTCGGCGTGGCGCCGGCAGAACTGGAGGCGGTGCTGGCCGACGCCGGCATCGCGCCGGTGCGGGACCCGAGCAACCGCGACGACCGCTTCACCCGGATACGCCTGCGCCGGACGCTGGCCGATCCGGACGGCACGGGGCCGGGCGTCGCGGCGCTGGCCGCTGCGGCGGCCGCCTTCGGGGCAAGGCGCGCGCGGGCGGCGGCGGAGATCGCCCGGCGGCTCGCCCGCGCCGCCGAGATTCGGCCGGAGGGCTTCGCCCGGGTGGACCTCGCGGCACTCGGGGACGACGCGCCGGGGCGCGCTGCCCTGGCCGGCCTGCTGGCGGTGATCGGCGGCGCGGGCTTCGCACCTGCCCCGGCCGCGGTGGCGGCGCTGGTCGGGCGCGGCGGCGGGACGCTCGCCGGGGCCTGGCTGCGGCCGGCGGCGCGCGGCCGCTGGCTGGTGGCGCGCGACCCCGGGCTGGTCGGGCCGGCGGTCGAGGCGGTGCACGGCGCCGTCTGGGACCGGCGCTTCCGGCTGGTGGGGGAAGGGCGGGCAGGGTGGCAACTCGGCCCGCTGGGCGAGGCGGCGGCGGGGCTGCGGACGGAGGCCAGCCTGCCCGCTGCGGTGCTGCGCGCATTGCCGGCGATCCGCGATTCTCACGGCGCGCTGGCCGCGGTGCCCGCGCTGGACTATCCTTCCTGTAATGCCTGTGCGTCCTTCCCCCTGCTGTTCACGCGGGCGGCGGGTGGGCGGCGCGCAGGCTCGGAGTTTTCGGGCAGGCCATTCAAGCCTGGTCAACCCGACCTTATGTGTAGTGCAGAGCGCCGGCGGGCCCATCCGACCGGCACGGAGACGGACAACCGCACGTGAATAATTTCGGCAGGAATCTCGCGCTCTGGGTGATTGTCGCCCTGCTGCTGGTGGCGCTGTTCAACCTGTTCCAGCCTTCGGGCGCAGGACGGACGAGCGCGCAGCAGGTCGCCTATTCCGAGTTCCTGAACGAGGTGAATTCCGGCCATGTGCGGGACGTCACCATCCAGGGGCGCACCCTGTCCGGCACGCTGGCCGACGGGCGGACCTTCCAGACCTACACGCCGGAAGACCCGAGCCTCGTCACCCGCCTGACGGAGAAGAACGTGCGGGTGGTGGCGCGGCCGGAGGAGAGCGACGTCAACCCGCTGCTGCACTACCTGATGTCCTGGTTCCCGATGCTGCTGCTGATCGGCGTCTGGATCTTCTTCATGCGGCAGATGCAGGGCGGCGGCGGGCGCGCCATGGGCTTCGGCAAGTCCAAGGCCAAGCTGCTGACCGAGAAGCAGGGCCGCGTCACCTTCGACGACGTCGCCGGCATCGACGAGGCGAAGGGCGAACTCGAGGAGATCGTGGACTTCCTGCGCGACCCGCAGAAGTTCCAGCGCCTCGGCGGCAAGATCCCGAAGGGCGTGCTGCTGGTCGGCCCCCCCGGCACCGGCAAGACGCTGCTCGCGCGCTCGATCGCCGGCGAGGCCAATGTGCCGTTCTTCACGATCTCCGGCTCGGACTTCGTGGAGATGTTCGTCGGCGTCGGCGCCTCCCGCGTGCGCGACATGTTCGAGCAGGGCAAGAAGAACGCCCCCTGCATCATCTTCATCGACGAGATCGACGCCGTCGGCCGGCATCGCGGCGCCGGCCTGGGCGGCGGCAACGACGAGCGCGAGCAGACGCTGAACCAGATGCTCGTCGAGATGGACGGCTTCGAGTCCAACGAGGGCGTCATCATCATCGCCGCGACCAACCGGCCGGACGTGCTCGACCCCGCGCTGCTGCGCCCGGGCCGCTTCGACCGCCAGGTGGTGGTGCCGAACCCGGACGTGAACGGGCGCGAGAAGATCCTGCGCGTGCACATGCGCAAGGTGCCGCTCGCCTCCGACGTCGATCCGAAGATCATCGCGCGCGGCACCCCGGGCTTCTCCGGTGCGGACCTCGCCAACCTGGTGAACGAGGCGGCGCTGCTCGCCGCCCGCACCGGCCGGCGCACCGTCGGCATGGCGGAGTTCGAGGCGGCGAAGGACAAGGTGCTGATGGGCACCGAGCGGCGCTCGCTGGTGATGTCGGACGCCGAGAAGCGCATGACCGCCTATCACGAGGCCGGCCACGCGCTGGTGGCGATGCACGAGCCGGAATGCGACCCGGTGCACAAGGCGACGATCATCCCGCGCGGCCGCGCGCTGGGCCTGGTGATGTCGCTGCCCGAGGGCGACCGCTACTCCAAGCACAAGTCCAAGCTGAAGTCGGAACTCGCCATGGCGATGGGCGGGCGCGTTGCGGAGGAGCTGATCTTCGGCCCGGACAAGGTGTCCAACGGCGCCTCGGGCGACATCAAGATGGCGACCAACCAGGCCCGCATGATGGTCACCGAATGGGGCATGTCCGACAAGCTCGGCATGATCGCCTACGGCGACAACAGCCAGGAGGTGTTCCTGGGGCATTCCGTGACCCAGACCAAGAACATCTCGGAAGCGACGGCGCAGAAGATCGACGGCGAGATCCGCGAGATCATCGACACCGCCTATGCCCGCGCCAAGTCGATCCTGTCCGAGCACATGGACGAGCTGCACCTGCTGGCGAAGGGGCTGCTGGAGCATGAGACGCTGTCGGGCGACGAGATCCGGCAGGTGATCCGCGGCGAGCCGATCGTGCGCAACCGGCCGGACGAGCCGGTGAACATGGGCCGTGGCAGCGTGCCCTCCGCCGGGCGTGCAGCGGCGCCGCGGCCGTCGGGGCTCAATCCGGGGCCGGCGCCGGCAACGTGACGACGTGCCGGGGAGGGGCATTGCTCCTCTCCGGCCCCCGACCCCGCCGGGCCAAGGCGCGGATGGGGCTCGAAAGGCCTCTGGACATGCGTTTCGGGCGCGCTATGCCGGGCGCGCCCTTTTTCATGTGGTCCTTTCCGTGATGTCCAGCGCCAAGTCATGGTTTCCCAAGACCTTTCGGCCTTTGGCGGGGTGGTCTGGAGGGGCTGTGGCCCTCCGATGATCCCTGGCCGCTTCATCGAACCCCTGGGCCTCGTCACCGGCCCCGTCGCCTTCCATGCCCTGCGCGAGGGCTTCGCCCTGCCGCTGCAGGGTGGCGACACTGCCTTCGCCTTCGTGCGGCTCATCGAGGACGGCGAGGATCTCGGCGTCGGCCCCGTGCGGGACGTGCCGGAGGATTGGCAGGAAGCGTTGCAGGCCCTTGCCCAGCGCCCTGCACCCTTCGCCGGGCTGCCGACCGACCGGCCGCTGGTGATGGGCATCGTCAACGTCACGCCCGACAGCTTCTCCGATGGCGGCCGGCATTTCGACGCGCGCGAGGCGATCGCTGCCGGCCACGCCATGCTGGAGGCCGGTGCGGACATCCTCGACATCGGCGGCGAGTCCACGCGGCCGGGCTCCGCGACAGTGACGGCGGAGGAGGAGATCGCGCGCATCCTGCCGGTGGTGCGGGACCTGGCGAAGGCCGCGCCGGTCAGCGTGGACACGCGCAACGCGGCGACGATGCGGGCCGCGCTGGATGCGGGGGCGGAGATCGTCAACGACATCTCCGCGCTGCGGCATGACGCGGAGGCGATGGCGCTCGTCGCGCAATCCGAGGCGCCGGTCATCCTGATGCACATGCCGGGGGACGATCCGGCGACGATGCAGGCGCTTGCCGACTATGACGATGTCGCGCTGGAGGTCGCGGGCTTCCTGCGTGACCGCGTCGCCGCCTGCGAGGCGGCGGGCATTCCGCGCGGGCGCATCGCCGTCGATCCCGGCATCGGCTTCGGCAAGACCATGGCGCACAACCTGGCGCTGATCGAAAGGTTGCCGCTGCTGACGGCGCTGGGGTGCCGGGTGGTGCTCGGGGTGTCGCGCAAGCGCTTCATCGGCACGCTGTCGGGCGTGGAGGAGGCCGCGAGGCGCGTGCCTGGGAGCGTCGCCGCTGCGCTAGCGGGCGCGGCGCGGGGGGCATCGGTGCTGCGGGTGCATGACGTGGCGGAGACGGTGCAGGCGCTTGCCGTCTGGCAGGCCTGCCTGGCGGGGCGCGCTCCGGAGTAGGGGGGCGCTGCCCCTACAACCCCCGCCAAAGGCACAGGGCCTTTGGAAACCAATACGTGATACGAGCGGCACGCGTTCTTGACTCGTGCCGAGGCCGCGAATGCGGCCCGCCGGCAGTCCGGCGAAGCCAAGCAGACCGGAGGTTTGCGCCCGGCGCCTGAGGGCATGAGTCACCGCGGGTGCAGGGGACCGTGTCGCCTGCCGGGGGAGCCCGAGGGGGCGACGCCCCCTCGGAAACGCGAAACCCCCGGAGCGTCGCCGCCCCGGGGGTCCCGGTTACGCACCAAGGCGCGGGAGGATCACTCCTCGCCGGCCATCTCGCGGCGGCGGCGGATCGCCGCGCCCAGGATGTCGCCGAGCGAGGCGCCGGAGTCGGCCGAGCCGTACTCCTTCATCGCCTCGCGTTCTTCCTCGACTTCCTTGCCCTTGATGGTCAGGGCGAGGCGGCGGGCGGCGCGGTCCACCGCGGTCACCTTCGCGTCGACCTTCTCGCCGATCGCGAACTTGTCCGGGCGCTGGTCGGCGCGGTCGCGGGCGAGCTCGGCGCGGCGGATGAAGCCGGTGAGCACGTCGTCGACCTTCACCTCGATGCCGTTGGCCTCGACCTTCGTCACCACGCAGGTGACGATGTCGCCCTTGCGCACGCGGTCCAGCACCTCGGCGGCCGGATCGGCCTCGAGCTGCTTGATGCCGAGGGAGATGCGCTCCTTTTCGACGTCCACGTCCAGCACCTTCGCCTTGACGATCTGGCCCTTGTTGTAGGCCTGCATCGCCACTTCGCCGGCTTCGTCCCAGGACAGGTCGGACATGTGGACCATGCCGTCGATGTCCGGGCCGACGCCCACGAACAGGCCGAACTCGGTGATGTTGCGGATCTCGCCCTCGATGATCGAGCCCGGCGGGTGCGCTTCCAGGAAGAGCTCCCACGGGTTGCCCTGGGCCTGCTTGAGGCCGAGCGAGATGCGGCGCTTCGGCTCGTCCACGTCGAGGATCATCACGTCCACCTGCTCGGAGGTCGCGACGATCTTGCCCGGGT
This sequence comes from Neoroseomonas eburnea, assembly GCF_018129005.1. Classification (GTDB taxonomy): domain Bacteria; phylum Pseudomonadota; class Alphaproteobacteria; order Acetobacterales; family Acetobacteraceae; genus Neoroseomonas; species Neoroseomonas eburnea. The sequence goes on along the minus strand of NZ_JAAEDL010000011.1, from coordinate 160,189 downwards.
GGACGTTCTTCTTCGTCCAGGACATCTCGCTGACGTGCACGAGGCCCTCGACGCCCGGCTCCAGCTCCACGAAGGCGCCGTAGTCGGTGATGTTGGTCACGCGGCCGGCGAACTTGGCGCCCACCGGGTACTTGAGCGCCACGCCGTCCCACGGGTCGGACATGAGCTGCTTCATGCCGAGGCTGATGCGCTGGGTCTCCGGGTTGAAGCGGATGACCTGCACCTTCACCGGCTGGCCGATGGTCAGGGCCTCGGAGGGGTGGTTGATGCGGCGCCAGGCGATGTCGGTGACGTGCAGCAGGCCGTCCACGCCGCCGAGGTCCACGAAGGCGCCGTAGTCGGTGATGTTCTTCACCACGCCGTCGAGGATCATGCCTTCCTTGAGGCCCTGGATCAGCTCGCTGCGCTGCTCCGCACGGGTCTCCTCGAGCACCGCACGGCGCGACACCACGATGTTGCCGCGGGCGCGATCCATCTTGAGGATCTGGAAGGGCTGGGGCGAGCCCATGAGCGGGCCGACGTCGCGCACCGGGCGGATGTCGACCTGGGAGCCCGGAAGGAAGGCCACCGCACCGCCGAGGTCGACGGTGAAGCCGCCCTTCACGCGGCCGAAGATCACGCCGTTGACGCGCTGGTTGGCCTGGAAGGACTTCTCCAGGTTGGTCCAGGCCTCCTCGCGGCGGGCCTTCTCGCGGGACAGGACGATCGAGCCGTCCCGGTCCTCGTAGCGCTCGACGAAGAGCTCGATCAGGTCGCCCGGCTTGACCTCGGCCTTCTGGCCGGGGGCGGCGAATTCCTTGAGGGGCACGCGCCCCTCGCTCTTGAGGCCGACGTCGACGACCGCAACGTCATCGTCCACACGAACGACGCGGCCCGTGACGACGGAGCCGGCGAAGCCGGTGTCAGGGCCGAGGGTGGCGTCGAGAAGGGCGGCGAAATCCTCGCTGCCCGCGCGGTCGGCGGTAATGGTGGCCATGCAGTCCTGTGCTTTCCGGTGTCACCCGCCACAGCGCGGCGGGAGATGCGGCCTGCGCCCCCGCCAGCGCGGGAACGTCTTGGTCCGGCGCGCCTTCGCGGCGTTCGATCCGGACCCGATGGGTGGGCGCGTGTCGGTCCGCCCGCTTCCGGCCCCGGCGATACCGCCAGGACAATGTCTTTCCTGAATGGAAGGACACGCGCGCTTAGGCTTACGCAGAAGAAGAGTCAAGAAGATCGGGGGAGCGAACTCCCCCGAACCCCCGCCTTTTTCTGCCATTCCGCCCTCGCGGCCGGTCAGCCCGAAGCGCGGCGACGGCTGCGGGACTGCAGCCAGGACACCGCCAGCAGCAACAGCACCGAAAAGGCCACCAGCATCGCGGCGGCGGCCGTCGTCGTCAGGCTGATCTGGTCGTTGAGGCCGGAGAACATCTGGCGCGGCAAGGTGCGCTGCGCCGGGCCGGCGACGAACAGGGCCACCACCACCTCATCCAGCGAGGTCGCGAAGGCGAAGACGGCGCCGGCCGCCACGCCCGGGGCGATCTGCGGCAGGCAGACGCGGAAGAAGGCACGCAAGGGGCCGGCGCCACAGGCGGCGGCGGCGCGCAGTTGCACCGGATCGAAGCCCTCCAGCGAGGCGAGGACCGTCACCACCACGAAGGGCGCACCAAGCGCGGCATGGGCGACCACGAGACCGGTATGGGTCGCCACCAGGCCGAGCGGCCCGAAGGCCAGCAGCAGGGCGACCGCCACGACGATCACCGGCACCACCATCGGCGCCAGCACCACCCCCATCGCCACGGCACGGAAGGCCCCCTTCGCGCGCCAGAGGCCGAAGGCCGCCGGAGTGCCGAGCACCGTCGCCAGCGCCGCCGCCGCCGCCCCGATGCCGAGCGAGTTCCACAGGGCCGGCAGCCAGAAGTCGGATCCGAAGAAATCCTGGTACCAGCGCAGCGACAGCCCCGGCAGCGGGTAGAACAGGAAGGACCCCGCCGAGAAGGAGAGCGGCACGATCGCCACGATCGGCGCGAGCAGGAACAGCGCCACCAGCACCCCGGCCGCCCAGAGGACCGCGCGCCCCATCACGCCGCCCCCGGCCGGCGGAAGCCGGCCAGCCTGCCATAGAGCGCGACACACAGCCCGACCGCGACCAGCAGCATCAGCGAGAGCGCGGCCGCCAGCCCCCAGTTCACGCTGCGCGTCGCGTAGAAGCCGACGAACCAGGCCAGCATCTGGTCGTTCGGCCCGCCGAGCAGCGCCGGCGTCACGTAGAAGCCAAGCGCCTGGATGAAGACCAGCAGGCACCCCGCCCCGACCCCCGGCAGGGACAGCGGCAGGGTGATGCGCAGGAAGGCGCGCCAGGGCGCCGCGCCGAGGGAGGCCGCCGCGCGCGGCAGGCGCGGATCCAGTGCCCGGAAGGTCGCGACCAGGGGCAGCACCATGAAGGGCAGCAGGATGTGCACCATCGCCAGCACCACGGCGAAGCGGTTCATCATCAGCGGCAGCGGCGACTCGATCAGCCCGGCGCCGCGCAGCGCCACATTCACCACGCCTTCCCGCTGCAGCAGCACCATCCAGGCCGCGGTGCGCACCACGAGAGAGATCCAGAAGGGCAGCATCACCGCCCCGAGCAGCAGGGTGGAGGCCCGCCCGCCGGCCGTCGCGATCAGCCAGGCGAGGGGCCAGCCCAGCGCCAGGCAGGCGGCGGTCACGAGCAGGGAGATCCACAGGCTGCGCAGCAGCACGGCGCGGAAGACCGACTGGTCCTCCGGTGCCGCGCGGATGGCGCCCGTCGCATCCTGCCGCAGGTCGAGCGCCGTCAGCACATGGAAGGAGGAGAGCGGCCCGCCGGCGCGGCGGATGGCGCCCCAGGTCTCCGCCTGGTTCCATTCGTCGCTGATGGCGAGCACCGCGTCGCGCGCCGGCCCGTCGAAGGCGGCCTCGGCGCGCCGCGCCGTCATCGGCAGCAGGCCGCGGAAGCCCGGCCGGTCGGCATTGAGCCGCGCCGCGGCGCGCGGGATCGACCCGGCGCCGGTCTCGCGGTCCCGCGCGCGGGCCTCGCGCAGATCCGCGACCAGGGCGGCGAAGGCATCCTCCCCCGGCACGGCGGCGCCGTCCCACGCGGCCAGCACCGCGACCGTGCGCGGCAGCACCGGCGCCACCTCGCTGTCCGACGCGGCGCGCCAGAGGAATGCCCCGATCGGCGCCACGAAGCTCAGCAGCAGGAACAGCAACAGCGGCGCCGTGAGCAGCGCCGCCGCGGAGGTTCGTTTCACGGCATGCCCGGCGCCAGGTGCCAGAAAAAGGAGGGGGTGCGGGGGAGTTCTCTCCCCCGCGCCTCCTTCACCGCGACACCCAGGTGTTGAACCGCTGGGTCAGCCGGTCGAGGTTGTCGAGCCAGAAGCGGTCGCCGAGGTGCAGCGCATCCCGCAGGTTCTGCGGTGCCGTCGGCAGGTCCGGCAGCAGGTCCGCCGGCAGGCGTTCGTTCACGCCCTTGGCAGTGACGCCGTAGGGGATCTTCGGCGGCAGCCCGGCCTGGATCTCGGGCCGGCCGACGAATTTCAGGAACTCGAGCGCGCGCGCCTTGTTCGGGCTGCCCTTCATGATCACCCAGGAATCCAGGGTGAAGATGTTGTTGGTCCAGACGATCGCGAAGTTGCGGCCATCGGTCGCGTTGGCGGCCGAGATGCGGCCGTTGTAGGCGACGGTCAGCGCCACCTCGCCCGAGGCCAGCCATTGCGGCGGCTGGGCGCCGCGTTCGAACCAGGCGAGATCCGCCTTGATGCTGTCGAGCTTGCGGAAGGCGCGATCGACGCCGGCGGCGGTGCCGAGCACCTGGTAGACCTGGGCCGGCGGCACACCATCGGCCATCAGCGCCATTTCCAGCGTCGTCTTCGGGCCCTTGCGCATGCCGCGCTTGCCGGGGAAGCGGGCGGTGTCGAAGAAATCCGCCCAGTTCGCCGGCCCCTGCGCCATGCGCGCGCGGTCATAGGCGATGATGAAGGAGTAGAGGATGGCGCCGACCCCGTGGTCGTGCACCGCCTCCGGGATATAGGCGTCGCGGCCGCCGATCGCGGCCCAGTCGAGCGGCTCGAACAGGCCCTCGTCGGCGCCGATCAGCAGTTCCTCGCTTTCCACCTGGACCACGTCCCAGGTGTTGGCGCCGGAGGCGATGCGGGAGCGCAGCACGCCGATGCCACCATCCCAGGTCTCTTCCAGCATGCGGCTGCGCGTCGCCTGCTGGAAGGGCCGGAAATAGACCTCCCGCTGCGCATCCTGGTAGGCGCCGCCCCAGGAGACGACGGTCAGGTCGCGGCCCTGTGCGCCCGCCGTGCCGGGCAGGGTGGCGGCGGCCGCACCGGCGGCCAGGCCCGCCTTCAGGACATCGCGTCGGAACATCATGGACTCTCCCTGTCTTGCGGACGGAAGCCTAGACCCGGGCGGGGGGAGGGCGGAAGGCGAAGGCGGCACCTTCCGTCCAGGCGATCGCCGCCGGGCCGCCCGGTTCCGGCAGGGTACCCACGCCGGCCGGCCGCTTGGCGAGGATCTCCCCGCCATCGCCGACCGAAAGCCGCAGCCGGACATGGTCGCCGAGGAAGATCGCTTCCTGCAGGATCGCCGGCAGCGCGCCCTCGCCGAGGTCGGAGGCGGTGACGCCTGCCACCGCGACGCGCTCCGGCCGGATGGCGACCAGGCAGGATTCGCCACGGCCGCCGCAATCCGCCGCCGTCGCCGCCACGACCGGGCCGCAGGCGAGGCGGATGATGCAATCCTCGCCGTCGCGCGTCTCGATGGTGCCGGGCAGCAGGTTGTTCTCGCCGACGAAGCCGGCGACGAAGGCATCCGTCGGGCGGTCATAGAGGCGGCGCGGATCGGCGCATTGGCGGATGCGCCCGCCCTCGAACACCGCGATGCGATCGGAGAGGGTCAGCGCCTCCGCCTGGTCGTGCGTCACGTACATCATCGTCACGCCGAGGCGCTGGTGGAGGTGGCGGATCTCGAGCTGCATCTCCTCCCGCAGCGCCTTGTCGAGCGCGCCCAGGGGTTCATCCAGCAGCACGATCGGGGGTTCGAAGACCATGGCGCGAGCCAGCGCCACGCGCTGCTGCTGCCCGCCCGAAAGCTGCTGCGGGCGGCGGTCCGCGAAGCCCTCCAGCCGCACCATGGCGAGGGCCTTGCGCACCCGTTCCTCCCGCTCGGCGCGGGAGACGCCGCGGACGGAGAGCGGGAAGGCGACGTTCTCCGCCACGCTCATGTGCGGGAACAGGGCATAGGACTGGAACACGACGCCGATGCCGCGCCGGTGGGGCGCGGTGTGGGCGATATCCCTGCCTTCCAGCAGGATGCGCCCGGCGGTCGGCATCTCGAAGCCGGCCAGCATCATCAGCGTGGTGGTCTTGCCGGAACCCGAGGGGCCGAGCAGCGTCAGCAGCTCGCCCCGCGCGATGTCGAGGTCGAGCGCCTGCACGGCGGCAGGCCCGCTCGCGCCATAGGTCTTCCGCACGCCTTCGAAACGCACCAGCGGGTCGGCCATGCCGCTGCATCCGGCGGCCGGGCGCGCTTGTCAACGGCTTGCCGTGCCGTGCCATGGCCGGTAACGCGGCGGCACGAGGAAGGAACATCCGGACATGAGCGACACCGCCGCTGAACCCAGCCTGATCGCCCGCCGCGAGGGCATCGCCGGGACCCTGCTGATGAACCGCCCCAAGGCGCTCAACGCGCTGGACCAGGCGATGATCCGCGCCTTCGCCGCCGCCATCGCGGAATGGAAGGACGACGCCGCGGTGAAGCTGGTGGTGCTGGAAGGGGCCGGCGGCCGGGCCTTCTGCGCCGGCGGGGACGTGCGGGCCGTGCGCGCCGCCTCGGTCGCCGGGGACCGGGCGACGGTCGAGGCCTTCTTTTCCGAGGAATACGCCGTCAACGCCGGCATCGCGACCTTCCCCAAGCCCTGGGTCAGCCTGATCGACGGCGTCTGCATGGGCGGCGGCATCGGCGTCGCGGTCCACAACGGCCCGCGGGTGGTGACGGAGCATGCGCTGGTCGCCATGCCGGAGACGGCGATCGCGCTGTTCCCGGATGTCGGCACTTCCTACGTGCTGCCGCGCCTGCCCGGCGCGGTCGGCACCTGGCTGGCGCTGACCGGGGCGCGGTTGACCGGGGCGGATTCGGTCCATGCCGGGCTTGCGACCCATTTCGTCCCGCGCGAGAAGCTCGCCGCGCTGCGCGCCGCGCTGGTCGCAGAAGGGGCCGGCGCCGTGGCGCGCTTCGCCGAGACGCCGGCCGAGGCCTCCTTCGCGCCGCACCGCGCGGCGATCGACCGCTGCTTCAGCCTCGGCAGCGTTGCGGCCATCCTCGCCGCGCTGGATGCCGAGGGCACGGAATGGGCCGCGGCGCAGGCGAAGATCCTGCGGCGGATGTCGCCGACCTCGCTGTGCGTCTCGCTCGAGTTGCTGCGGCGCGGGGCGGGGCAGGACCTGGCGGGGTGCCTGGCGACGGAGCTCGCCCTGACGCGCGTCGTGGTCCACGACCATCCGGATTTCGTCGAGGGCGTGCGGTCCGTCCTGGTGGACAAGGACGGCGCGCCGAAATGGCAGCCGGCGCGGGTCGAGGATGTCGATCCCGCGGCGATCCGGCGCATGTTCGGCGGGTAGGGGCCGGTCTGGCGTGAAGGCCGGAGGGGCGCCGCCCCTCCGGACCACCCCGCCAGGGTGCAGTGCACCCTGGACCGGCCGATACTTGGTGCCGGGCTTGACTGCCACGCCCGCACGACGAAGCGCCTTTCGGACACGGGACCCCCGGGGGCGTCCCGGGCTGCGGGCGCGGCGCATTCCTCGTCGCCGCGGAACACCTGCCATGCCCGGCGCCAAGTTGCGGTTTCCAAAGGCCTTTCGGCCTTTGGTGGGGAGAGGTCCGGAGAGGGGCGACGCCCCTTTCCGGATCCGGTTGCCCGGCAGGTCGGGTGCGTGCTTCCCCGCAGCCAAATTATTCAACCAAACAGTTGACTGTCAAACCGCGCGCCCCTACACTTAACTGCATGGTTGAATTATCGATTCCGCACCTGGACACCGTCTTCCACGCCCTCGGCGATGCCACGCGCCGGCGGATGCTGCGGGAGCTTGCCCGGGGCGAGCGGACGGTGGGCCAGCTCGCGGAGCCGTTCGCGATCTCGCTCGCTGCGGCCTCCAAGCACATCAGGGCGCTGGAGAATGCCGGGCTGATCCGCCGCGAGGTGCGTGGCCGCACGCATCTGTGCCGGCTCGACCCCGGACCGCTCGCCGCCGCCCATCGGTGGCTGACCTCCTACGAGCGCTTCTGGACCGATCGGCTGGACGTGCTCGAACGGCTCCTCCGCGAGGAGGAGGCAGGCCGATCCACCACCCCCGCAGGAGACGACCGATGAACGACGTTGCGCCGCTCGACACCTATGGCGTGCTGACCGAGCCCGCCACGCTGACGATCCAGCGCCACCTGCCCGGCCCGATCGAACGCATCTGGGCCTACCTCACGGATGGCGAGCTGCGCCGCCGGTGGCTGGCGGCGGGCACGATGGAGATGACTGTCGGCTCCAGCTTCGAGCTGGTCTGGCGCAATGACGAGCTGACCGACCCGCCCGGCCGGCGGCCGGAGGGCTTCGCCGCCGAGCACCGCATGCAGGGACGGATCACCGAACTCGATCCGCCTCGCCGGCTTTCCATCACCTGGGGCAGCACGGGCGGCGTGACCTTCGATCTGGCGCCGGCGGGCAGCAGGGTGCTGCTCACCGTAACGCATCATCGCGTGACCGATCCTGCGATCCTGCTGCGCGTCAGCGCGGGCTGGCACATGCATCTCGACATCCTGGTCGCCCGCGCGTCGGGACAGGAGCCGGCGCCGTTCTGGGATGGCTGGAACCGTCTGCATCAGGACTACGCCCGGCGCATGCAGGGCTGACGTCGGTTTTCAGGCGGGGGCGTCGGCCCGGCCTGCGGGCCGGGCCGACGCCTTCCCCGGTCAGCCGCGCCGGATGTTCCACGGATAGGGCGCATTGCCCGGCACGAAGCCGGTCAGGCCACTGCGATAGGCCGTCGCGATGAAGAACTGGCCGAGCGGCAGCACCGGCGCGTTCTCGAAGGATTCGCGCTGGATCAGGTCGGCCAGGCGCTTCTGCTCGGCTTCCGTCTCCGCCAGCAGCCATTGCGCCGCGGCTTCCTCCACGCGCGGGTTGGCGTACCAGCCGAACCAGCCGCGCTCGCCCTGGCCGCGCAGGGTCGCGTTCACCGCCGGGTTGATGATGGACACCGACGGCCACCAGGTATGGAAGATCGACCAGCCGCCGCGCTCCGGCGGTTCCTTGCTGGCGCGCCGCTGCACCACGGAACCCCAGTCGGTTTCCACCAGTTCGACGTTCATGCCGAGCCGGCGCAGCAGGTCCGCCGTCACATGGCCGAAGGGGCCGATGGTCGGGAAGTCGGTCGGGTTGATGATGACGATGCGCTCGCCATTGTAGCCCGCGGCGCGGATGGCGGCCCGCACGCGGTCGAGGTCGCGCGGCCCGCGCAGCAGGTCGTTGCCCGTCGCGCTCTCATAGGTTGTGCCGCAGGGCCACATCGACGGGCAGATACGCATGGCGGCGGCGTCATTGCCGGTGACGCCGCGCAGGTAGTCGTCCTGGTTGATCGCGCCGAGCAGGGCGCGCCGCACCGCCGGCTTGTCGAAGGGCGGATGCAGGCAGTTGAAGCGCGCGACGCCGATATAGCCGAGGGTGTTCAGCACCTCGACCTGCACGCCGCGGGCGCGGCGCAGCAGCGGGGCGAGGTCGGCGTTGATCTGCTCCCACCAGTCGATCTCGCCGGCCTGCAGCGCGGCCGCGGCGGTCGCGCTGTCGGGCATGATGGTCCATTCGACGCGCTCCATCATCGCGACCTTGCCGCCGGCGGTGCGCGACGGCGCTTCCTGCCGCGGCACGTATCCGTCGAACTTCGCATAGGCCGCGCGGCTGCCCGAGACGTATTCGTCCTTCAGGAACCGATAGGGGCCGGAGCCGATCACCTCGGTCATCTGCTGGAAGGGATCGGTGCGCGCGATGCGTTCCGGCATCATGAAGGGCACCACCGCCGCGGGCTTGGCGAGCGCTTCCAGCAGCAGGGGGAAGCGCGACTTCAGGCGGATGCGGATGGTGCGGTCGTCGGCGGCGTCCCAGGCCTCCACCACGGCGCCGAGGGACTGGCCGAAGGTGTCGCGCCGGCTCCAGCGCGCCAGACTCGCGGCGCAGTCGCGTGCGAGCACGGGCTCGCCGTCGTGCCAGCGCAGCCCGTCCCGCAGGCGGATCAGCCAGGTGAGGCCATCGGCCGAGACCTCGTGGCTGTCGGCCATCTGCGGACGGACCTTGAGGTCGTCCGTCATGCCGTACAGCGTGTCGAACACGGTCCAGCCGTGGTTCTCCGTCACCGCCGCCGTGGTCCAGATCGGGTCGAGCGAGGTGAGGTTGGCCTGCGGCACGAAGCGCAGCACGCGCGCCCTGGCCGGCTGCGCCAGGGCCGGCGCGGCGAGGCCGGCCATGGTGGCCGCGAGCAGGTCCCTGCGATGCATCATCGTCTGCCCCTTGCTTCCCTGTCGCGCGGGAGCATGTCACCGGCGTGCCGGTCGGCACAACAGCCCGGTTCGGGCACGGACGCAGGTCGCGGCCGCGGCATTCCGGCGCAGCTTCACGAGGGCGATCGCATCCGCAGGCTCCGCGGGAACGCTGCCGGAGACAGGCTGGCCAGCCCGGCAATGCGGTGCAACACTCTTCGCGAGATCCGATCGATCAGGCGGAGCGAGCCGGCACGCATGCCCCCGACCAGGGTTCCCGAACGCGCGTGGCGTCTCCGCCGGTGACGCGCATCGCCGAGATCGAGGTCATTCCGGTCGAGTGTCCGGTGGCCGTGCCCTATGGTTCCTCCCGCGGGCTGGTGCCGAGGCGCGGTGCCGGCATCATCCGGCTGCTGACCGATGACGGCATCGAAGGCATCGGCGAGGCATGGGGGCCGGCAGCGGTCAGCCGCGCCTATCTCGATGTGGTGAAGGCGCGCTTCGTCGGCGAGAGCCTGTTCGCGCAGCGCGGCGTCGCGCAGGGCATCCTGGCCGGCTTCTACCATTTCGGCACGGCGAATGGTCTGGTGGCACTGCTGGGCGGCATCGACATCGCGGCGCATGACGCGATGGGCAAGCGGCTTGGCGTCTCGGTGGCGGAGCTGATCGGCGGCCGCCTGCGGGAGAGCGTGCCGGTCTATGGCTCCGGTGGATATTTCACGGCGGAGGACGACCAGGCGGCGGCGCTGGCGCGGCAGTTGGAACGCGCCGCGGCGGCGGGGCATGTCGCGCACAAGATCAAGATCGGCCGCAGCCCGAAGCAGGATGCGCAACGTTGCGCGCTCGCGCGGCGCATCATCGGGCCGGACGCCATCCTGACCGTGGACGGCAACGGCAACTACACGGCGGACGGCGTGCTCGAGAGCATGCGCCGCATCGCCGACCGGGACATCCACTGGTACGAGGAACCCGTCGCGCCGCAGGACTGGGGAGGCTACGCGCAACTGCGCGACCGCGCGCCGATCCCGGTCGCGACGGGGGAGGCGCATTACGCCCTGTTCGACCATCGCCGCATCATCGACGGGCGGCTGGCGGCGGTGGTGCAGCCGGACCTGACGCTCTGCGGCGGGTTCGAGGTGGCGCGCACGATCGGCAGCCTGGTCTGCGCGGAGCATCTGCGGATCTCCCCGCATTGCTGGGGCACCGGCATCGGGCTCGCGGCGGCGCTGCACTTCATGGCGGCGCAGCCCTCCTACCCGGCGGGCGAGCACGTGCCGCTGCCGGCCATGCTGGAATACGACACGGGCGACAATGCGCTCCGCGACGGGTTGCTGATGGAACCGCTGCGCTACGAAGCCGGCACCTTGCGGGTGCCGGAGGGGCCAGGGCTCGGCATCGCGCTCGATCCCGCGGCGCTGAAACGCTTCGCGCCGGCATGAAGCTCGCGGCGCCGGTCCTCGAGGTCAGCGGCCTCTCGGTCGCCTTCAGGGGTGGCGCCATCCAGGCGGTGGATGGCGTGGACCTCTCCATCGGGGCGGGCGAGACGCTCGCGGTGGTGGGCGAGAGCGGTTCGGGGAAATCCGTCACCGCGCTCGCCGTGCTGCGCCTGTTCGGGCGCGACGATGGTGCCGTCGCGCGCGGCCGCATCCTCTGGCGCGGCGAGGACCTGCTGGCGATGCCGGAGCCTGTGCTGCGCCGCTACCGCGGGCGGGAGATCGCGATCATCTTCCAGGACCCGGGGGCCAGCCTGAACCCGGTCTTCCCGATCGGCGAGCAGATCGCCGAGGTGCTGCGCCGCCACAACGGCACGCCGAAGCGGCAGGCGCGCGCCCAGGCGCTGACCCTGCTGCGCGACGTCGGCATCGCCGATCCGGAACGGCGGATCGACGCCTATCCGCACCAGCTTTCGGGCGGCATGCGGCAGCGGGTGATGATCGCCATCGCGCTCGCCTGCGCGCCGAAGCTGCTGATCGCGGACGAGCCGACCACCGCGCTCGACGTCACCATCCAGGCGCAGATCCTGCGGCTGCTGAAGGCGTTGCAGGCACGCACCGGCATGGGGCTGATGTTCATCACCCATGACCTCGAACTGGTGGCCGACATCGCCGACCGCATCGCGGTGATGTATGCCGGCCAGGTGGTCGAGGCCGGGCCGGCGGCGGCCGTGCTGGCGCGGCCGGCGCATCCCTACACCCGCGCGCTGCTGGACTGCCGGCCCCATCACGATGCGGAGGGCGTGGTGCGCTTCGCACCCATCCCCGGCGCGCCGCCGCGTGGGGTGTTCCCGCAGGGCTGCCGCTTCGCGCCGCGCTGCGCGCTGGCGGAGGAGGCGTGCCGCGCCGCCGCCATGCCCCTCGCGACCGCCGCGCCGCGCCACGAGACGCGCTGCCGCTGCTGGGAGGTGCTCGCGTGACGCCGCTGGTCTCCCTGCGGGGCGTTTCGCGCCATTTCCCCCTGCCGCGCCGCGGGCTGTTCACGCGCCCCGTGCTGCGCGCCGTGCAGCAGGTGAGCTTCGACGTCGCGCCGGGCGAGGTCGTCGGCCTGGTCGGCGAGTCCGGTTCGGGCAAGTCCACCCTCGGGCGCGTCGCGCTCGGCCTGCTGCCGGCGACCGACGGCGCCGTGCTGTTCGAGGGCCAGGACCTCGGCGCGCTGCGGCCGGCGCAGCTCCGCGCCATGCGCCGGCATATGCAGATGGTCTTCCAGGACCCCTTCGCCTCGCTGAACCCGCGGCGGAGCATCGGCGGCGCGATCGCCGAGGTGCTGAAGCTGCACGGCCTGCCGCACGGCGAGACGGACGTCGCGGGCGCGCTGGCGCGCGTCGGGCTCGAAGCCGCCGACATGAAGCGGCGGCCGCGGCAGTTCTCCGGCGGGCAGCGGCAGCGCATCGCCATCGCCCGCGCGCTCGCGGTGCGGCCGCGCTTCCTGGTGGCGGATGAGCCCGTCTCGGCGCTCGACGTCTCGGTGCAGGCCGGCATCCTGAAGCTGCTGCAGGAGCTGCGCGGGGAACTCGGCCTCGCCATGCTGTTCATCTCCCACGACCTGACGGTGGTGGAGGCGATGGCGGACCGGGTGCTGGTGCTCTACCTCGGCCGCGTCATGGAGGCGGGGCCGGCGCGCGAGATCTTCCGCGCGCCCCGGCATCCCTATACGGCCGCGCTGCTCGCCTCCGCGCCGGGATCGAAGCGGCGCGAGATGCTGCTGCAGGGCGAGATCCCGAGCCCGGCCTCGCCGCCCTCGGGCTGCGTCTTCCGCACGCGCTGCCCGTTCGCATGGACCGCCTGCGCGGAGGAGGTGCCGCCGCTGCGCAGCCTCGCGCCCGGGCACGAGAAGGCCTGCATCCGTGACGACCTCGCCCTCTAGCCTGCTCGTCATCGGCGGCGGCGGCTTCGTCGGCGGGGCCTGCGTGCGGCATCTCGTCGCGCTCGGCCATGCCGTGCATGTCGTGGAGCCGCGGCGGCGCGACGCCATGCCGGAAGGCGCGCGATGGGTGCCCGGCGACATCGAGGACGCCGCCGGCCTGCGCGAGGCCATCGCCGCCGCCCGCCCCGATGCCATCCTGAATTTCGCGGCCTTCTCCGCCGGCCCCGTGGGCCTGGCGCGCTCCGGCGAGGCCGATCCGGAACGCGCCCTGGCGGTGAACCTGCTCGGCTTCCGGCCGCTGATGGAAGCGGCGGTGGAAGCGCGCGTGCCGCGCCTGCTGTGGTCCAGCTCGACCGTCGCCATCGGCCCGGTCGAGAAGGTCGGCGCACGCGTCACCGAGGACATGCCCTGCGCGCCGGCCACCACCTACGGCCTGACGAAGCACCTCGCCGAGCAGGCGGCGCTGTTCATGCGTCGCGTCCACGGGCTGGACGTCACCGGCATCCGCCTGCCGCTGATCTTCGGCCCGGGCCTCTGGTATGCCGGCGCGGCCGCGGCGCTGACGCGGCTGGTCGCCGCGGCCGCGCCGGGCGCGGCACCGCACGAGGCCCTGCCGGACGCGATCTTCGACGCCGCCCATGTCGAGGACGTGGCGCGGCTCTTCGCGCATCTGCTGCACGTGCCGGCGCCTGCGCCGATCTACCACCTGGCGGGCTTCACCACGTCCTGGACCGAGATCGCCGCGACGCTGGCCGATCTCGTCCCGGGATACGCTCCGCGCGTCACGCCGGCGCCGGGGCTTGTCTGGCCCCTCGTCAGCCAGCGCCGCCTGGAACAGGATACCGGCTTCGCCTGCGCCCACGACCTGCGCAGCACGCTGCGCGACATGCTGGAGCACCGTGCATGAGCATCGAACAGCGCCTGAAGGACCTCGGCATCGCCCTGCCGGCGCCGCGCCCGCCGGCCTTCGGCTACGTGCCGGTGGTGGTGGAAGGCGGCCTCGCCTGGGTGTCGGGGCAGCTTCCGTGGGACGGCGACGGGCTGATGGCCAAGGGCCGGCTCGGCGAGGGCGTGGACATCGAGACCGGCCGGGCCGTCGCGCGCTGCTGCCTGCTCAACGGCCTGTCGGTGCTGCGGGAGGCGCTGGGCTCGCTCGACCGCGTGAAGCGCGTGGTGAAGGTGGTGGGCTTCGTCAGCTCCGCATCCGGCTTCTACGAGCAGCCGGCGGTGGTGGACGGTGCCTCCCGCGTCATTGCGGAGATTTTTGGTGACGCCGGCAGGCATGCGCGCTCGGCGGTCGGCGTCGCCGCCCTGCCGCGCGACGTGCCGGTGGAGATCGAATTCGTGACGTCCGTCCTCTGAACCAGGGAGCAGGCACCATGACCGAGTTCACGCTGCCGCGGCGTACGGCGCTGCAACTGGCCTTCGGGTCCCTCGCGCTGCCCGGCCTCGCCGAGGCGCAGCAGGCGCAGATCGATCCGCTGCTCTACGGCCCCACGCCGGAGAATGCCCGGCGCGGCGGCCGCGTCACGGTCGGCAGCCTGATCGAGCCGCCGGCGCTCGACCCCTTCCGCCAGGCGGCGGATGCGCGCATCCGCGTCTCGCCGCTGATGTACCAGGGCCTGTTCTTCGAGGACCAGTCCGGCGTGCCCCGCCCCTTGCTCGCCGAGAGCGCGACCGCCGCGCCGGACGGCAAGTCCTGGACCTTCAGGCTGCGCCGCGGCGTGAAGTTCCACACCGGCCAGCCGATGTCCTCGGCCGATGTGAAGTATTCCTACGACTTCATGCGCAACGCGGCGAATGGTTCGCCGGGCGCGGGCGATCTTTCGTCGGTCACCAGCATCGACGCGCCGGACGAGTTCACCGTGGTGTTCAACCTCTCCCGCCCGAACGCCGCGCTGCCGATGACGCTGACCAACAAGTACGGCGCCGTGGTGCCGCGCGGCTTCCTCGACGACGCCAATTCCGGCACGCGGATGAACGAGATCTCGGTCGGCACCGGGCCGTTCAGGCTGAAGCAGTTCCGCCCCAACAGCACGCTGGTCTTCGAGCGCAACCCGGACTACTGGCAGCCCGGCCTGCCCTATCTGGATGAGATCACCTTCGTCACCATGCCCAACAGCGCGGCGATGGTGGTGGGGCTGCAGTCGCGGCGCATCGACCTCGCGCTGTTCTCGCGCCCGCAGGACACGCAGGCGCTGGCGAATGCGCCGGGGGTGGAGGTACGGCGCTGGCCGTCGCTGAACCAGAAGACGCTCGACCTCGACTGCAGGTACAACAACCTCGGCGACGTGCGGGTGCGCCAGGCGATCGCGCTGGCGATCGACAAGAAGACGGTGATGGACGCCTCCATCGCCGGCTACGGCACGGTGATCGGCACCATCGTCGCGGGCATGCAGGATGCCTGGGGCGTGCCGCTCGACCAGCTTGCGAACCAGCGCGTCGATCTCGACCGCGCCAGGGCGCTGCTCGCCGCCGCCGGGCATCCCAACGGCTTCGACATCGATCTGACGACCATCATCGGCTACGACTGGATGGACGCCGCGGCGGTGACGATCGCCGAGCAACTGCGGCGCATCAACATCCGCGTCAACATCCGCAAGCTCGAGCTCGGCGTCTGGATCCGCAACTTCCGCGCGCGGGAGATGGGCTTCACCTTCAACGACTGGGGCACCACGCCGGACCCCAGCCTGCTCTACTACCGCCACTTCCGCGCGGCACCCGAGGGCGCCGATTTCCGCCAGTGGAACCATGCGCAGGCGAGCGCGCTGCTCGATCGCGGCCAGGAAACCGCGGACCCCGCGGCGCGCCGCGCGATCTACGCGGAATTCCAGAAGATCCTGGCGGAGGAGGTGCCGACGATCATGATGTTCTCCGCCGACGTGCTCACCGCCAACCGCACGCGGCTGAAGAACTACGTGCAGCACGGCACCGGCTGGTATTTCGGCCTGGTGAAGGCCTGGGTGGAGGGCTGAACCCGGCATGGCCGGCTTCCTGGCGCGCAGGCTCGGCGCCGCGGCGGTCGCGGCGCTGCTGTCGAGCCTCGCGGTCTTCCTGCTGATGCGCGCGGTGCCGGGGGACATCGTCGGGCAGATGCTCGGCCAGTCCGGCGGCGACCGCGCGGCCGAGGAGGCCCTGCGCAGCTTCTTCGGGCTGGACCGGCCGCTCATCGCGCAATTCGGCGATTGGGTGGGTGCGACTCTGCAAGGCGACCTGGGCCGGTCCTGGTACCAGGGGCGGCCGGTGTCGCTGATGGTGTGGGAAGCCTTCCTCGTCACGCTGGAACTTGCCGTCGCCACGCTGCTGCTGGCGACGCTGATCGGGGTGCCGCTCGGCGTCGTGGCCGGCATCGCGCAGGGGACGCGGCTGGATGGCGCGATCCAGTCCTTCAACCTGGTCGGGCTGTCGGCGCCGGTCTTCTGGCTCGGGCTGATGCTGCTGGTGGGCACCAGCGCCGCGCTCGACTGGTCGCCGCCCTTCGCCTGGTCCGGGCCGGGGGAGGATCTGGCGGACAACATCTCCATCCTGATCCTGCCCGTGCTGTCGCTCGCGGTGCTGCAGGCCGCGGCCTACAGCCAGTTCGTGCGCGGGCTGATGATCGAGGAACTCGGCAAGGACTACATCCGCGCCGGCCGCGCCAAGGGGCTGACGCCGGCGGAACTCTACTTCAAGCACGCGCTGTCGAACGTGATGATCCCGCTCGTCACCTTCATGGGGCTGATCCTGGTGCAGATCCTCGGCGGCGTGGTGGTGATCGAATCGCTGTTCTCGCTGCCGGGGCTGGGGCGCCTGATCCTCGCCGGCATCCAGGGGCGGGACTATCCGGTGGTGCAGGGGGCGCTGTTCTTCGTCGTGATCATCGCGACGACGATCAACCTGGTGGTGGACCTGCTCTACGGGTTGCTGGACCCGCGGCTGAAGCCATGACGGCGTGGCGCCTCGGGCTGGTCCTGGCGGGATTCTTCGCGGTGCTGATCGTCGCTCCCGGCTGGGTGGCGCAGCAATCGCCCTTCGACCTCGACCCCGCCCGCGCCTTGCAGCCGCCCAGCGCCGCGCACTGGTTCGGCACGGACGATGTGGGGCGGGACGTCTTCGCGCGCGTCATCCACGGCACGCGCATCACCCTCGGGCTGGTGACGGCCTCGCTGCTGATCGCGACGGTGATCGGCGGCGGGCTCGGCATCGTCGCGGGCTTCGCGGGGAGGTGGTTCGACCTCGCGGCGGGGCGGTTCGCGGACATGGTGCAGACCTTCCCGCCGATCATCGCCGGCGTGATGATCACCGGCGTGCTCGGGCCGGGGGCGGCGAACCTGGTGCTGGCGCTCGCCGTCATCTACGTGCCGACCTTCTTCCGCATCGGCCGTTCCGCCGCGCTGGCGGAGGCGCAGCTCACCTATGTCGAGGCCTCCCGCGCCGCTGGCTTCGCGGAGGCCTCCATCCTGCTCCGCCAGGTGCTGCCCAACGTATTGCCGGTGCTGGTGCTGCAATTCGTCATCATGTTTCCGCTCGCCCTGCAGATCGAGGCGGCGCTCGGCTTCCTCGGCCTCGGCGTGGTGCCGCCGGCGCCGGACTGGGGCGCGATCCTGGAGCAGGGGAAGAACTTCATCCTGGTCGCCTGGTGGATGTCGCTGTGGCCGGGGCTGTTCGTGCTGCTCTCGGCCGCGGCGATGACGCTGCTCGGCCAGGGGCTGAGGGAGAAATTCGGCCGATGATGCGTCTCGCCCTGTTCGAGGAGGTGCTGGACAGCGCCCCGCTCACGCTGCCGCCGGCGGTGCACGGCATCTACCTGCGGCAGGGCGAGGTGACACTGGACGGCGTGCCGCTCACGCCCGACGCCGCCGTGCTTGCCAAGGGCGCGGCGAGGCTTGCCGGCACGGGCGAGGTCTGGCGCTTCGAGGTCTCCGACGCCGCGGAACTGACGGCACCGCACGAATATGCGCGCCTCGTCCTCGCACATCCGCTTGCGCGCGATCCCGCGATGCCCTTCGTCCTGCGCCTGGACCGCGTGGACTTCCCGCCGGAAGGCGCCACGCCGAAGCACGGCCATGCGGGGCCGGGCATCCGCCGGCTGCTCAGCGGTCGCCTTCTCGCGGAAGTCGGCGCGCAGGCCCACCGGATCGACGCCGGCGGCGCGTGGTTCGAAACCGGCGCCGACCCCGTGATCGGCCGCGTCATGGCGCCCGGCAGCGCCTTCATCCGCTGCATGGTGCTGGATGCGGAGCTGCTCGGCCGCCCCACCTTCCGCGCCTGGACCGAGGAGGACGCAGCAAAGCCGCGCAGCGCTTCCTACCGGCTTTTCTTCGACACCCTGACCGCACTGGATGCCGCATGACCGCGCCGATCTGGGAAGGCCTGACGGCCGAGGAACACGAATTCCAGTACAACCCCCAGCGCAGCGTGCCGGATTTCGAAGCCGCCCGTCGCCGTCGCGACCCCGCCAACACCGCCGCGCTCGAAACGCTGAAACCCGCGACCGACATCGCCTTCGGCCCGGGCGCGCTGCACGGGCTGGACCTGTTCCGCCCCGCCGGATCGGGGCCTTTCCCGGTCCATCTCTTCTTCCACGGCGGCTATTGGCGTGCGCAGGACAAGCGCAACTTCGCCTTCCTCGCCCCCTGGCTGGTCGAGCGCGGCGTGATGGTCGCGACGATGAATTATGACCTCTGCCCCGCCGTCACGCTGGACGGCACGGTGGCCTCCGCGCTCGCCGGGATGGAATGGGTGGCGGGCAACATCGCTGCGCATGGCGGCGACCCCGCCCGCATCACCATGTCCGGCCATTCGGCCGGCGCGCATCTCGTCGCCGCGGGGCTGGCGACCGACTGGACCACGCGCGGCCTGCCGGCGGACATGATCAAGGGCGCGCTGATGATCAGCGGCATCTACGACCCGACCCCCGCCATGCGCACCAGCGTCAACGCCGATATCCGCCTGACGCCGGAGATCGCCGCGCGGCACGACTACGAGGCGCTGCCGCCGCGCGCGTCCTGTCCCGCCTGGGTGATGGCCGGCGGCGAGGAGCCGGAGCACTGGATCGGCCAGTCCGTCCGCTACGCCCGGCACCTGCGCCGGCACGGGCTGAGGCCCGGGCTGCTGGTCACGCCCGGCCAGCACCATTTCGACATCCTCGACCAGTACCTGGACCCGCGGAGCGACCTGCTGCACCTGCTCGCGCGCCTGATCGGCTGACGGCCGGCCGAGGCGCGGGTTCCGGCGCGCCTTGCGGGGGCCGCGCCGGAGCGGCTTCCGTTGCCGCGAGGTAGGCCGCGAGGTAGGCCGCGAGGTCAGGGGCCGCGGATGCGGCCCGCCCGGCGTCCGAGGGAGGCGAAGGTGAATCCTTCGTCCGATTGGCGTGACGCAGACCCCGATCGGGTGCGAGAGCCCGACCGCGACCGGTTCAGCGCGCCGGCATCCGCGCCACCCAGGCGGCCAGCCCGGCCGTCACCCCGGCCGCGCCGACGAAGACCGCCGGATAGCCCGAGGCGTGCAGCACCGCGCCGAAGGCCAGCGCCCCGACGCTCTGCCCGAGGAACAGCGCCATGGCGAAGGCGGAGACGGCGGTGGCGCGCGCCTCCGGCAGGGCTTCCGTCGCGCGTGCCTGCAGCACGCCGTGGAACATGTAGAAGGCCATGCCCATCGGCACCTGCAGCAGCGCCACCACCCACCAGCCGGGCGCCAGCGCCATCCCCGCCAGCGCCGCAGCCAGCAGCGCGCCACCGACGCCGAGCAGCCCCTTCTCGCCCAGCCGCACCACCAGGCGCCTGGCGAGCCGGGTGTAGATGAAGGCGCCAAGGCCGAAGCCTGCCACCACCAGCCCCGCCTCGCCGGCCGAAAGGCCGAACCGCTCGATCAGGTAGGCGCCGATGAAGGGGAAGGCGCCGCCGAACAGCGCGGCGCCGTCCAGCGCCGCCGCCGCCATCAGCCGCCGCCCGCCGGGCGCGCGCAGGATCACCGCATAATTTGCGAGCCCGAGCCCGCGTCCGCCGCCGCCCGACCGCCCCGCCCGCAGCGCCGGCCCCAGCCGCCGCACCAGCAACCCGCCGACGCCGAACGCCATCGCCGCCAGCAACAGGAAGGAGGCGCGCCAGCCGGCGAGTTCCGCCACGATGCCGGAGGCCGGCCCGACCAGGAGCTGCGCCATCACCATGCCGGTCAGGAAGCGCCCGATCGTCGCCTGGCGGTCCTCATAGGGCACGGCATCGCCGACCCAGGCGATGGCGAGCGGGATCACCGCCCCGGCCACCAGCCCGGTCGCCGTGCGCAGCACGATCATCGACGGCAGATCCCAGGCGAGGGCGGATGCCGCCAAGCCCAGCCCGTAGAGCAGCAGCGCGATCGCCGCGACCTGCACCTTGCCGTAGCGGTCGCCGAGCGGCCCGGTGACGAACTGCCCAGCGCCATAGGCCAGCGTGAAGCCGGCGACGACCGGCGCCACCGCCGCGACGCTGACGCCCAGATCGGCGGCGAGCAGCGGCAGCAGCGGGTCCATCAGCCGCATGCCGCCGCCGGCGGCGAAGCCGGCGAGGGCGAGCAGGGGCAGGAGGGAGAGGTCGGCGCGCAAGGCGCACTCATGGGGCGCGGCGCGCGCCGTCGCGTCAAGCCGCCGCGGGACAGGCTCCGCGCGCGGCGCTACCCTGCCCTGCACCGCCGCGGAGGAGACAGCATGGCCGACAGCATCCAGGGCGCCGAGGACCCGCTGGCCCTCGTGCTCTCCGCGACCGAGGCGGCGCGCCCCGCGCAGGTCATGGCGGGGGGCGAGGAGACGCGCGCATTGGCCAAGGTCGATGCCGCCATCGCGCTGCTGCGATCGGCCATTCTCAATCATCCGCGCTTCGTCGCGCTGGAGGCGGCCTGGCGCTCGCTGCACCGGCTGGTCGAGCAGCAGGCCGAGGCGCCGGTCGTGGTGAAGCTGATGCCGCTGACGAAACGCGAGGTCATCCGCGACCAGCGCGCAGCGGCGGATCCGGAGGACAGCGACCTCGCCGCGCTGATCTGGGATGAGGGCCTCGGCGGCGGCGAGCCCTTCGGCCTGCTGCTCGCCGACATGGATTTCGGCGCCGAGGCGGAGGAGGTGCAGGCCCTGCGCGGCCTCGCCGCCTGCGGGGCCGGTGCCTTCGTACCGGTGGTGGCGCATGCCGCCCCGGCGCTGCTCGACCTGCCGGACTGGATGGCGCTGCCGGGCCGGCGCGACATCGCGCGCGTGCATGAGGGCGCGCGCCACATCGCCTGGCGCGCGTTGCGCGACAGCGAGGAGGCGCGCTTCCTCGCCCTCGCCGGACCGCGCGTGCTGGCGCGCGGCGGGGAGGGGGCGCCGCGCTGGACCGGCGGCGGCTGGGTGCTGGCCTCGCGCATTGCCGCGGCCTTCCGCCGCGAAGGCTGGGCCGCCGGGATCGAGGGGCGGGAGGACGGCACGGAACCCGCCCTGCCGCCGGTGGGCGCGGTGCCGACGGAATGCGATCCCGCGGACGGGCAGGAGGTGGCGTTGGCGACGCTCGGCCTGACGCTGCTGATCCCGCGCGGGGCGGATCGCGCCGCGGTGCTGCTGGCGCCGACGCTGCACAAGCCGCCGCGCTTCCACGCTTCCGCCGCGACCTCCGACGCGGCGCTGGCGGCGCGGCTGCCCTGGGTGCTCGGCACCGGGCGCTTCCTGCATGCGCTGGCGCTGCGGGCACGGCACGAACTGCACCGCGGGCGCGGCGCCGCGGCGGCGGCACGGGCGCTGAACGAATGGCTGGCGGGATTCTGCGGCGAGGGTGGGCCGCTCGCGGAAGCGAGCGTGGAATTGCCGGAGGCGAAGGGGCATCCCGGCGTGCATCTGCTGTCGGCGCGGCTGCGGCCGCGGCTGCCGCAGGGGACGCCGGGGGCGGCGCATCGGGTGATGCTGAACCTGCCGTGATGCGCGCCGGAGAGGGGCCCTGCCCCTCTCCGGACCTCACCCCGCCAGGGTGCAGGGCACCCTGGACCGGCCGTACCTGGTGCCGGGCATGACTGCCGCGCCGATATGGCGACGCGTGCTGCCGGCAGGACGCCCGGAGGGTTTCCCGGGCTTCGGGCGCGGCGCACCCTTCGCAGCCGCGGAACTGCCGCCCCGCCTGGCACCAGGTGCTGGTTTCCAAAGGCCCTTAGGGCTTTGGTGGGGTGGTCCGGAGGGGCCAACGCCACTCCGGCCTTCACCGATCAGTCTTCGCGCCGATGGGCTCCCGCCCCTCCGTGCCGCTTCGCGAGACGGCCCGCAGCCGAGGCCTTGCGCCGGCAATGCGGGGAAGGGGCATGCGCCTCCGGACGCCGGAACCGCGTATCAGCCGAAACGCACCAGATTGAGCGCGGGCAGCGGCCCGCCGGGGAACTGCGCCAGCCGCGCGCCGGCGGCCAGCGTGCCGAGATCGATCGGGAAGAAGCCGAGCCGGTCGATCAGCGCGGCCACCTCGGCCCGCGCACGGGCGTCGTCGCCGGAGAGGAACAGCACGCGCCGCCCGCCCTCGGCCGCCGGGTCGCCGTCCAGCAACGGCGGCGGCAGGTGGTTGAAGGCCTTCACCAGCCGCGCGCCGGGCAACATGCCGGCGACGACCTCGCTCGAAGCGCGGCCGTTCAGGTCCGCCGGCCTGAAGAGCGGCGCCTCGATCGGGTTGTTGGCGTCGATGACGACGCGCCCGCCCCAATCCGGCAGGCCCGCAAGTGCGCCCGGAAGCTTCGACCAGTTCACCGCGACCAGGACCATGTCCTGGGCGGCCGCTTCCTCCTTCGTGCCGGCACGTATGGACGGGCCGAGTTCCGCGACCAGGCCGCCCAGGCTTTCCGGTCCGCGGCTGTTGGCGATGACGGCGGCGATGCCCTTGCGGGCGAGGATGCCGGCAAAGGCCCGGCCGATGTTGCCGGCGCCGATGATGCCGATGCGCATGGTGGTTTCTCCTTGCGTTCGGGGCTCAGGCGGTGAAGCCGCCATCGGCGAGGATGTCCGCGCCGGTGACGAAGGCAGCGCCGGGGCCGGCGAGGAAGGCGACGACATTCGCGATCTCCTCCGGCTTGCCGTAGCGGCCCACCGCCATGCCCGGGCCGACGATCTTCGAGACCGGCCCGCCATCGGGGTTCATGTCCGTGTCGGTCGGACCGGGATGCACCGTGTTGACGGTGATGCCCCGCGGGCCGAGGTCGCGCGCCAGGCTGCGGTTGAAGCCCGTCACCGCGCCCTTGGTCAGGGTGTAGAGCGAGGCGGTCGGGAAGGCCGCGTAGCGCGTCATCGACGAGCCGATCTGGATGATCCGCCCGCCCTGCTTCATGTGCCGCACCGCTTCCTGCGTCGCGACGAAGACGCCGGTGACGTTGACCGCGACCATGCGTTCATAGGTCTCGAAGGCGATCTCCTCGATCGGGCCGCCGAGGCCGAGGCCGGCGTTGTTGACCAGGATGTCGATGCCGCCGAGGGTTTCGACGGTGGTGCTCACCGCGGCGCGCGCTGCCTCGGGCTTTCCGGCGTCGGCCTCGATGGCGATGGCGCGGCCGCCGGCGGCCTCGATCTCCCTCACCACGGCGTGCGCCTTGGCAGGCGAGGCGCTGTAGGTGATCGCGACCGCGGCGCCCTCGGCCGCGAGGCGCCTGGCGATGGCGGCGCCGATGGAGCGCGAGCCGCCCGTGACGAGAGCGATCCTGCCGGCGAGCGGCTGTGTTGCGTCGGACATGATGGTGGTTCCTTGCGGGAGGTTGGGAAAGGAGTGAACCGGCGGCGCCGCTGCGTTCAGCGGGCCGGGGCGGTGATCTGGCGGATCAGCCCGGCGCCGTCGGCGACGGTCCAGTGGTCGGTGATCCGCCCGTCGCGGACGCGCATGATGTCCATGACGTCGAAGGTCGTTTCCCGGCCCGTCGGCGCGACGCTCATGAACGCGCCGCGATGCGTGCCGAGATAGGTCTTGTGGGTGGTCACCAGGTCACCCTCGGCCACCTGGCGGTGGATCACCGCGCGCCAGTCGGGGAAGGCGGCGCGGAACATCCGGTAGATCGCCCGCGTGCCGTCGCGGTTCGGCGGGAAGCCGCCGAAGGGCGTGTGGTCCACGTAGTCCGCGGCGAAGAGGCGCTCGAACAGGTCGAAGTCGCCGTCCTGCTGCACGCCTTCGATGAGGCGGCGGATCACCGCCTTGTTCGCTTCCAGCCGCACCGCCCCGGCCGGCTCGCCGAAGGCGGCCCGGGTGCCGAGCGCCGCGGCGATCGCCGCACCAACCGCGAAGCGGCGGGGCAGGGCGCCTGCGTCGGGAAGGGTGCTCTTCGTCGTGCTGGTCGGGGTCATGTCGGCCACTCCGGCTGGTGTCTCTGGAGTGGATTTTGCCGATCCATTGGCGCAGGTTTAGCCAGTAAACTCTGCAATCACTTTCAAGCAAAGATTGAAGATTTGTCGATGGAGACCCTCGCCAACCTCGAATCCTTCGTCCGCAGCGCGGAAGGCGGCAGCTTCTCGGCGGCCGCGCGCCGCCTCGCCCTCACGCCCGCCGCGGTCAGCCGCAATGTCGCGAGGCTGGAGCGCAACCTCGGCATCCGGCTGTTCCAGCGTTCGACACGCCGGCTGACGCTGACCGAGGATGGCGAACGCTTCCTTCATGCCATCGGCGGCACGCTGGAAGCGCTTCAGGCCGCCATCGCCGATGCCGCGAGCAGCCACGGCGCGCCGGCCGGCGTGCTGAAGGTCGGCATGGCGCCGACCTTCGGCGTGACGCACATCCTGCCGCTGCTGCCGGGCTTCCTCGCCCGCTATCCATTGGTCCGTCCCGAATGGCACTTCGAGAACCGCCAGGTGGACCTGATCGCCGAGGGCTATGACGCCGCGATCGGAGGCGGCTTCGAGCTCGCGCCCGGTATCGTCGCGCGGGCGCTGGCGCCGGCGCATATCATCGCGGTTGCCTCGCCCGCATACATGCGGGGGCGCGTGCCGCCGGCCGATCCCGCCGGGCTCGCGGAATTCGCCGGCATTGCCATGCGCTCGACCCGCACCGGGCGGCTGCGGCGCTGGATGATGCGCGACGTCGACGGTACCGAGATGCCCGCGATGCTGCGCGACGGCGTGGTGGTGAACGACCCCGCCGCGATGCGGGAGGCGGCGCGGCTCGGCCTTGGCGTCGCCTTGACCGCCGTGCCGGACGTGCTGCCGTTGCTGGAGAGCGGGGAGCTCACTCGTCTCGTGCCGCGCTGGTACGCCGATGCGGGGCCGATCTCGATCTACTATGCGAGCCGCACGCTGCTGCCGGCGAAGACGCGCGCCTTCGTGGACTTCGTGGCGGAGGCCTTCCGACGGGAAAGGCTGGCGGAGCGGTTCGCGGGGAGCCTGGGGTGAAAGGTCGGGGGAGGGGAACCTCCCCCGATCCCCCTTCCTTCTTTGGCACCTGGGAACTGACATCGGAGGTCAGTCCCCAGGTGCCAAAGAAGGTTGAGGGGGGTACGGGGGGAGAAGTTCCCTTCTCCCCCCGCCTTCCTCAAAACGGCTTCACGATCACCATCACCACGATCAGCACCAGCGCGAGCGTCGGCACTTCATTGGCGATGCGCCAGCCGCGTTCGCTGCGTCTGTTGGCGTCCCGTTCGAATCTCTTCCGTGCGATCGACAGGTCGTGGTGGAAAACGGTCATGGTCAGCAGGCCGAGCATCTTCCCGTGCCACCAGCCCGCCTTCCAATCGACGATGCCCGGCGTCAGCACCAGCAGCACGCCGAAGATCCAGGCGGAGATCATCGCCGGGTTCATGATGGCGCGCAGCAGGCGGCGTTCCATCACCTTGAACAGTTCCGACTGCGCGGAACCTGTCGCCACCTGGCAGTGATAGACGTAGAGCCGCGGCAGATAGAACAGCCCCGCCATCCAGGCGAAGACGGAGACGAGGTGCGCGGACTTGGTCCAGAGATACCAGGGCGCCAGCGCGTCGATGGTCATGCCGGCACGCCTTCCACCAGCGCGATGTGCGCGGTGCTGGCGGCGCGGCGCAGCGCGATCAGCGGTGCGTAGTCCTCGCTTTCGCAGAAGCCGCGCGCCGCTGCCATGCTCGGGAATTCGAGGATGACGACACGGTTCAGGCCCGGGTCGCCTTCCATCACTTCCATCGCGCCGCCGCGCACCAGGTAGCGGCCGCCATGCGCGGCGATGACCGCGGGCGCCTTCCGGCGGTATTCCTCGAAGCCTTCGCGGTCATGCACGGTGATGTTCACGATCAGGTAGGCGGGCATCGCTTCCTCCAGCCGGATTGTGCCGCACCATGGTGGCGTCGGCGCGGGACCGGCAAGACGCTTCGCGCCCGGTGCCGTCCCGCCGCCCGATCCCGGCAGGCAGAGGGGCAGCGCCCCCTCCGCCCCGCCTTCAGCCAGCGGCACGAGTTCTTGCCTCGTGCCGAGGCCGCGACGGGCACCCGGTCACCTTGCCTTGCAACGTGACCGGGGATCCGGAATGCGGCCCGCCGGTGCTCCGGCGAAGCCGGGCAAACCGGAGGTTTGCGCCCGGCGCCCGAGGGCACGAAGAGGCGGATGCCAGCGGTCGCGAATAGCGGCCATGGGTATCAGATGCGCGTCATCGGCTCCGCGATCTCTGGATCCATCGTCCACTTTCCGAGGGTGTTCCACCCGCGCTCGTACTGCGGCGGGATATGCAGCGCATCGACGCGGCCGAGCTCCGCCGCCGCGCGCATCGGCCAGTAGGGCTCGCGCAGCAGCACGCGCGCCAGCAGGATCAGGTCCGCCTTGCCCTCGGTGAGGATGTCCTGCGCCTGCTTCGGCTCGGTGATCAGCCCGACCGCAGCGACCGGGATGCCGGCGCCGCGCTTCACCGCCTCCGCCCCCGGCACCTGGTAGCCCGGGCCGAGCGGGATCTTCTGCCCGGCATCGAGCCCGCCCGACGACACGTCCACCAGGTCGACGCCCAGCGCCTTCATGCGGCGGGACAGCTCGACGCTTTCCTCCGTCGTCCAGCCGCCTTCCACCCAGTCGGTGTGGGAGATTCGCAGCGCGAGGACGATGTCGTCCGGGATCGCCGCGCGCACGGCCGCGGCCACTTCCCGCACGAAGCGGCTGCGGCCCTCGAAATCGCCGCCCCAGGCATCATTGCGGCGGTTGGAGATCGGGCTGAGGAACTGATGGCAGAGATAGCCATGCGCGCCGTGGATCTCGATGAAGCGGTAGCCGGCGCGAACCGACCGCTTCGCGCCCTCGGCGAAGGCGGCGATGGTGGCGCCGATCTCGGCCTCGGTCATCGCATGCGGCACGGCGAAGCCCTCGAAGGGCTCGGCCGATGGCGCATGGCACGTCCAGGACGGCACGGCCGGCCCATGGACCCAGGGCGCCGCGCGCGACGCCTTGCGCCCGGCATGGGCGATCTGGATGCCGGCCACGCCGCCGGTCGCGTGGATCGCCTCGACGATGCGCGCATGCGCGGTCGCCTGCGTGTCGTTCCAGATGCCGACATCGGCGGGGGTGATGCGGCCTTCCGGCACGACGGCCGAGGCCTCGGTGATGACGAGCCCGGCGCCGCCGACCGAGCGCGACACGAGATGCGCCAGGTGCCAGTCGGTCGGCACGCCGTCGTCGCGGCACGAGTACATGCACATGGGCGAGACGCCGATGCGGTTCTTGAGCGTGACGCCGCGCAGCGTGAAGGACGAGAAGAGATCGGTCACGAGGATGGACCCTCATTGCGGGATGGAGAGGACCAAGGGGGCAGGCGCCCCAGCCGGTTCTCGAGGACGGCGAACCATGTGGGTTCGCCGGCCGGTCTGGGAAGAAGGCGCCCCTCGGCATCGGTCTCGAAGCGGGAGAGCGTGACGGCATCGCGCACATTGCCGCCCACGGCCTCCACGCGCCCCGGCGAGACGCGCACAACGATGTCGCAATGCATCGGCCGGAAGCGGCCCCGGTCGACCGCCCGCTCGCGCCAGGAGGTGATCGGCGAGGCGGAGCGGTCGGCGCAGACCAGGTCGCCGACCTGCGGCGCGCGTTCCGTCACCTCGTGCGGGACGAAGGGCGCGGTCGCCGGGAAGCGCTGCGCGTCGGCGATCAGCGCATCGAGGTAGAAGGCATGCGCGGCGGAAGGCGGGAATTCGCGCGCATCCACGCCGGCCCCGCGCAGCACGTAGGAGATGAAGGCCGCCGACCAGGCGGGCTCCCGCCACAGCGCCGGGCTGCCTTCGCGATACAGCGCACGGTTGCGCGCGATCGGGTCGGTGCCCTCGGGCACGGCACGCCAATAGGCGAGCACGCGCGGGAAATTGGCGGCATCGGCCTCGGCGCCATGCGGGGCGGCGTCGGTGCGTTGCGGCGCGGCCGCAGCGACCTGGCGGCCCCAATCCTCCCACTCGGCCTGGGCGATGCGCAGCATGCGGGCGCGGGCCGCAGGCGGGTAGGAGAGGGGGGGTTCGGGCGCGGGCGGGGCGGCACAGGCGACCAGGCCAAGAAAAAGGAAGAACGGGGGGAGGGAACTCCCCCCGAATCCCCCCTCCTTCTTTGGGAACCTGGCGGCTCGCCGGGGGCGGGACGGCCAGGGGGGAAACCGAGGGGGCGCAGGGACCGGCGGGGCTGCGCAGCACCGCCCGAGGGAGGATTTCCGCCTCCGCGGCGCTCCATCGGTCACGCTGCGACCCGCACGACGGCCGCTTCCGGCGGTAGCAGCGCCGCCAGCGCCGCCGCCTGCGCCCCGAGCGAGGATGCCGACCCCGGCGCGCCCGCCGCGACGACCAGCACCTCGCCTTCCGGCCGGATGCGGCCCTGCAGCAGCGTCGTCGCCGTCTCGGCCAGGAAGGCGAGGCGTCGCGCCTCCTCCTCCGGCAGCCGCACCGCACCCGCCGCGCGCGCGCCCTGCACCGCGCGCAGCGCGCGCAGCAGCCGCGCAAGGTCCTCCGTTCCGCCGGCCACCGGGTCGCCTTCGCCGCGCAGCGCCAGCGTGTCGAGCGGCCCCGGCAGCGTCGCCAGCGCCACCGCTGCCAGGCCGCGCCGCACCGCCTCCGTCCCCTTGGCCGAGGGCGTGAGCGCTAGGTGCCGGGCCAGCGCCAGCAGTGCGGCGGCGTGGTCGGCGACCGTCGCGGGCGCGGTGCCGTCCTCGCGGAACACGCCGGAGGGCCGCTGCGTCGCCAGCAGCCCGGCGGCGAGCGTCCCCATCCGGCCGGCCAGCGCCGCATCCGCGGTCGCGCGGTGCAGGGCCTCGGCCGCCATCAGCGCCTGCGCCAACTCGGCGGGTGCCGCGCCGTCCGCATCGAAGGCGGCCAACGCGCGCAGCGCGCTGTCCCTCAGTACGGCGCCGCGCGTGCCGGGGGAGAGCAGGGCATGTGTCGCGAGCGCCGCGGCGATGGCGGCGGCAGGCGCCGCGCTCGCCGCATCGGCGCCACGCGGAACCGCAAGCGGCGCGCCGGTACCACGCAGCAGCAAGCGTTCCTCCGCGGCGGTCAGCGTGCCGCCGGACGGCAGGCGCGCCGCGGCATAGCGTGCCAGCAGCCAATGCAGCCGCGCCTCCGCCGGCCCGCTCGCCTTCACGCTGAGCAGCGCCGCCGGCCCGAGCGGCCGCAGCCGCAAGGACAGCGCGCGTGACGCCGCACGGTCCTGCAGCACGGCGAAGGCGGCGACGGGCCCGTCCTGCACCGTCACGTTCTCGCCGCCCGGGCTCGGCAGGCGTCGCGCCTCCGCGCCCTCCCCGAAGACCAGCGTGCCGTAGTCCACCCCGTCGCCGGGGCTCATCGCATCGCAGGCGGTGGTGACCCGCACGCGTTCGAGCGTGATGCCGGGCAGCACCGTCAGCGTGACGGTGAGCGTCACGGCGGGGCTGTCGGCGCGGATCTCATAGGCGTAGCGCAGCCGCGCGACCGGCGTCGGCGCGCCGCGGGAGAAGCGGCCGCGGCCGGCGAGCTCGCTGTCGTGGAGGAGCCGGACGCCGCCCTCGCCAGGCTCGATGCCGGCGCCGACGATCGCATCCTCCACATCGAGGCAGTGGCGGCGGCCCTTGTAGGTGAACTCCACCAGGTTGCCGCCGTGCAGCGCCGCCGGCGGCCCGTCCTGCCCGTGCAGGTGCTGGCGGATCTCCCCGCGCAAGAGGTTGCCGGTGAACAGGTGGTGCGGCGTCGCGATGCGGAAGTCGCGCGGCGATTCGTCCTCGACGACCAGCCGCGCGGGGCCGAGGGCGCGCGGCGCACCGCCCTCGGCCGCGAGCGCGAGCAGCAGGTCGAGCGCCCCCTCCGCACCGCCGAGCAGCGGGTGGGCCAGGGCCTCCGCCGCCGCGGCATTGGCTGCGAGGTCGAACACCGCGCCGCGCGGCGCCTCTGCGAAGGCCGGCGCGAAGCCGTCCGGGAGTCGCGCCGGGGCGAGGAAGCGCGCCAGCCCCCGCGCCAGCCCTTCCCGCACCGCATCCATCGTGCTGCCGCTCATGGCTGCCGTTCTAGCCGTGCTGCGCGGGGCCGGGATAGGGTGGCGGGGTGCTGCGGAGCGCGGATGGAATGGAAGTGAAGGACGGTGATCGCCTGTTCTTCCGCCTGGAGGTGCTTGACGCCACGCGCCGGCACCGTGGCGCGATCGGCGTCGGGGCGGGCGCGGTGCCAAGGCATCGCGATGCGTCCCGCCTGGTGATGGACATGGACCGGCGTGGCCGCGGGGAGCGGATGGCGATGCGGGGCACGGCGCGACGGAACCTGGGATGAGGAGATTCCTCGCGCTGCTGTTCCTCGCCGGCCCCGCGGCCGCGCAGCCGGCCGACTGGCGCGCCGCCGCGCCCGCCCTGCCGCTCGACGGCGCGGTGCGCGCGATGACGGCACCGGTTGCCATCGGCGGCACGGCCTGGGGTCCTTGGCAGCGCATCTGCCGGGAACAGACCCTGCGGCCGGGCCGCCCGCCGCAGCGCGACTGCCTCGGCGTGATCGAGGCCAGGCCCGAGGCCGGCGGCATGCGCCTGATCCTGCTCCAGGAGGCGACGGGGCTGCGCATCTCCGCGTTGCGCACGGCCGAGGGGCGCGTCGCGGAGTTCGTCGCCATCGGCGCCGACGGCGCCACGCCGCCGCCGGATGCGGCGCGCGACGGGCTGCTCGCCGCCTGGCGGGAGCAGTTCGTGACCATCAGCCTGGAGCGCCGGCGGATCGGCCCGCGCGAGGATTTCGTCCTGCCGATCGAAGGCTCGCCGCGCGCCGGCACCTGCCGGGTCGAAGGCAGCGCGGCCGTCGGGCAGCGCCCGGTGCTCGTCGCGCGCTGCGCCGTGGAACTCGCCGGGCGGCTGCGCGGGGGGGAGGCACAAGCGCGCATCGCCATCTTCGCGCGCGTCGCGGTGGACACCGCCACCGGGATGGTGGCGGCTCAGGGCTACGCGACGCGGATCGAGACCTTCGCCGCCGGCGGGCGATCCAATGGCGTGGTGGTCACGCCCTCCCGCGTCACGCTGGAACGGTAGGGCGCGGCTGCGCCCCTCCCGACCGGCGGGTTGCCGAGGCCATCGCGGCGCAATTGCCTCGGGTGCCCGACGTGGAGGGGCGAAGGACCCTCCGGACCCGCTACTTGCGGCTGGCCTCGTAGCGGGCCTTGGTTTCCGCGTTGGGGGGGTAGAGGCCGGGCAGGGGGACGCCGCGCTCCACCTCGGTCATGATCCAGGCTTCGAGGCGTTCCTGCTCCACGGCGGCTTCCACCACCGCGTCGAGCAGCGCCTGCGGGATCACCACGGCGCCGTCCTGGTCCGCCACGATAATGTCGCCGGGAATGACGGTGACGCCGCCGCAGCCGATCGTCTCCTGCCAGCCGACGAAGTTCAGCGCGGCGACCGAGGCCGGGGCCACATAGCCCTGGCAGAACACCGGCAGGCCGGTGCCGATGACGCCGGCGCCGTCGCGCAGCACGCCGTCCGTCACCAGGCCGGCGACGCCCTTCTTCGCCATGCGGGCGCACAGGATGTCGCCGAAGATGCCGGCCGCCGTGCAGCCCATCGCATCGGCGACCGCGACGCAGCCTTCCGGCATCTCCTCGATCGCCGCACGGGTCGAGCGCGGGGAGGACCAGGAATCGACCGTCGCCAGGTCCTCGCGCGTCGGCGTGAAGCGCAGGGTGAAGGCCGGGCCGACGATGCGCTTCGCCTTGCCCGGCACGATCGGGCGGGAACCGGCGATGTAGCAGAACCGCACGCCCTTCTTGAGCAGCACGGTGGTCAGCGTGGCGGTGGTGACGCCCTCGAGGGCGGTCTTCTGGGCGGCGGTCAACGGCATGGACGCATTCCTCCTGCGGAGGCGCGTTGCATCGCAGGCCGGGGCTGCCCCGGCAAGCCCCTGCGCATGGTCGTGCCGGACGAGCGAAGCCTTCGCCGGTGCGGGCAGGGTGCGTCGAGGCGGGCCGCCCTGTCGTCACGTCGGGAGGATGCGAATGGTGCGGCGGTCGTGCGGCTCATCTTCATGCCGGATCGCCGGCGCCTCGGCCTTCGACGATCAGGCATGCGCGCGGGAAGCGGCGGGGAGGCCATGCGCGAGCCGGCGGCGCACGCCGGATCCACCAAGGGCAATCCTCGGCGGATCCGGCATCGGAAGGTCACGTTGGGCGATCCAGATCGTGGAGGCGTGGGCGACGGATCGGGCCGCGCGCCGATCCCGGCGACCGGCGCTTTCGTGTTGTTTCCGTGATGGTTATCGCCTGCTAGCCTGCATCTTCGCGACATTCGCAGCGACGACGCCGGGAGCATGATGCATGGACCTGCTCGAGCAGGACGTGCTGGGCGACTCCATCGGAGCGCACTGGTACTACCGAAGCAAGCGTCACGCCGTCCTGTCTCTGCTCGGGGATCGTGCGCCGCGATCGGTGCTGGATGTCGGCGCCGGGTCGGGCTTCTTCGCCCGTGAGATCCTCCGCGCGACCAGGGCCGAGCGCGCGGTCTGCGTCGATCCCAACTATCCCGCGGACCGCGACGAGCAGGAGGCCGGCAAGCCCATCCTGTTCCGGCGCGAGATCGACGGGACGGATGCGGATCTCCTGCTCCTGATGGATGTGCTGGAGCATGTGGACGACGATGCCGGCCTGCTCGGGCAGTATCTGCGGCTCGCGCGGCCGGGCAGCACGGTGCTCATCAGCGTGCCGGCGTTCCAGTGGCTCTGGAGCGGGCACGATGTGTTCCTCGGTCATCGCCGGCGCTACACCGTGCGGCAGATCGAGGCCGTCGCGCGCGACTGCGGGCTCGACATCCATCGTTCCTGCTACTTCTTCGCGAGCGTCTTCCCGATCGCGGCCCTGCGCCGCCTGCCGGCGGCGATCGGGCAGGCCTGGTCGGGGCAATCGCCGGAGGCGCGCAGCGACATGCGCCACCACGGACCGGTGGTGAACACGGTGCTCAGCGGCCTTTGCCGCGCCGAACTGCCGGTGTTCCGGCACAATCGCGTGTTCGGGCTCACGGCCTTCGTGCTGGGGCAGGTTCGTTAGAGCAGATCCCGATCAGGTGGAATCACCTGATCGGGCAAAGATGCTCGCGAAAACAGAAGGCTGGAGCGCTTGCCTTGAGCCAAGGCGAACGGAAACCGCTCCAGCCGGCGGTCGGAACGCTTCCAAGACGGGCGCCGCCGCTTTTCCGGTGGCCCAAGCGCTTCGGAACCCAAGATCTTGAGTCACCGCGGGTCCAGGGGACCGTCGTCCCCTGGTGGGGGAGCTCGAGGGGGCGAAGCCCCCTCGATTCACCAGCCTGAAAAGCAACCCCCCGTTCCGCGCTGAACCATCGGAACGGGCGCCGACGCGCGCAGCCCTAGGCCGCTCACGCCGCCGCCTTGAGCCCGACCTCGAACTCGGCCTCGGTTTTCTCGCGCATCTCCGCCTCGCTCACTCCGGGGGCGAGTTCGGTCAGCACGAGGCGCGTCGGCCCCTTGCGGGCCACCTCGAAGACGCCGAGGTCGGTGATGACCATGTCCACCACCCGCGCGCCGGTCAGCGGCAGGGTGCAGGATTTCAGCAGCTTCGGCTTGCCGCCCGCTGTGTGCTCCATCAGCACGATCACGCGCTTCACGCCGGCCACGAGGTCCATCGCGCCGCCCATCCCCTTCACCATCTTGCCGGGGATCATCCAGTTCGCGAGGTCCCCGTTCGCCGCCACCTGCAGTGCGCCCAGGATGGACAGGTCGATATGCCCGCCGCGGATCATCCCGAAGGACTGGGCCGAATCGAAGAACGAACTGGTCGGCAATTGGGTGATGGTCTGCTTGCCGGCGTTGATCAGGTCCGGATCCTCCTCCCCTTCATAGGGGAAGGGGCCGAGGCCGAGCATGCCGTTCTCGCTCTGCAACTGCACGTTCATGCCGGCGGGCACATGGTTCGCCACCAGCGTCGGGATGCCGATGCCGAGGTTGACGTAGAATCCGTCCTGCAGTTCGCGGGCCGCGCGGGCGGCCATCTCGTCGCGGTTCCAGGGCATGTCCGCTTCTCCTCAGGCCAGGGATTCGGCGCCAGCCGCCGCGGCGGCGGGGTGCTTGCGCACGGTGCGCTGTTCGATGCGCTTGTCGTAGCCCGGCGGGCAGAGGATCATGCGCTTCACGAAGATGCCGGGGGTGTGGATGTGGTCCGCGTCGATCTCGCCGGGCCGCACCAGGTGTTCGACCTGCGCCACCGTGACCTTGGCGGCGGTCGCCATCATCGGATTGAAGTTCCGCGCCGTCTTCCGATAGACGAGGTTGCCCTCGGTATCGCCCTTGTAGGCGTGGACGATGGCGAGGTCGGCGAAGATCCCGCGTTCCATCACATAGGTCTCGCCGTCGAAGTCCCGCGTCTCCTTGCCCTTCGCGACGTCGGTGCCGACGCCGGTCCTGGTGAAGAAGGCGGGGATGCCGGCGCCGCCGGCGCGGATGCGCTCGGCCAGCGTGCCCTGCGGGTTGAACTCGATCTCGAGTTCTCCGGCGAGGTACTGGCGGGCGAATTCCGCGTTCTCGCCGACGTAGCTGCTGATCATCTTGCGGATCTGCCGCGTCTTGAGCAGCAGGCCGAGCCCGGCATCGTCGATGCCGGCATTGTTCGAGACGACCGTGAGGTCCTTCACGCCCGATTCGCGGATCGCCTCGATCAGCAGGGAGGGGATGCCGCACAGGCCGAAGCCGCCGGAATGGATGACCATGCCGTCGCGCAGCACGCCGGCCAGCGCCGCCTTCGCGTCTGGATAGACCTTGCCCATGGACACTCCCCGCTTCGAGCCTTCGAGGCCTTCTCCCTACCTTTCCGCGCGGCGCGCCGAAAGAGGGACTTGCCCCCTTGCGGGGGCGAAGAGCGGAGGTTATACCCCGCGCCTCTTCCCGGGGGGCCATAGCTCAGTTGGGAGAGCGCCTGAATGGCATTCAGGAGGTCAGGGGTTCGACTCCCCTTGGCTCCACCACCCCTCAAGAGCGGCTTTCGCCCCGTGCGGAAGCCGCTCTTGGCGTTTTCACGGCCGGCCATCGCCGGCCCGCTCGCTTCAGCCCACCCCCACCACCCGGTAGACGAACTCCGCCCCGTCCGGCTCCGTGACCGTCACGTATTCGCCCGGGCGCACCGGGTCCGGGCCGCAGTCGAATCGGGTCTCCGGCACGTCCGGCCCTTCCGTCGGTGCGCCGAAGAAGCGGATGGACCAGCCGTGGTCGGGGTCGTGCTGCACGTCGCCGGGCAAGGGCTCGGCACCGGGCAGGATCCGCCGCGCCCGCCAGGGCACCGGGTCCGCCGACCAGGCCGCCGCATCCGGCCGGCCGCCGGCATCGAGCGCCAGCTCGATCTCGTAGCGATGCTCTGGGCTGCCCTGAGGGAAGCCTGGGCCGGCGGCGAGAGCGAGGA
Organism: Neoroseomonas eburnea; assembly: GCF_018129005.1. GTDB lineage: Bacteria > Pseudomonadota > Alphaproteobacteria > Acetobacterales > Acetobacteraceae > Neoroseomonas > Neoroseomonas eburnea. The sequence goes on along the minus strand of NZ_JAAEDL010000011.1, from coordinate 124,569 downwards.
TCACTGTCACCGCGGCCATGGCATGCCTCTCAGATCGCCACCCGCACGCCGAGCTCGACCACGCGGTCGGACGGGATGCGGAAGAATTCCGTCGCCGGCACGGCGTTGCGGCTCATGATGGTGAAGAGCCACTGCCGCCACTGCGACATCTTCGGCACGGCGGCGGCCACCACCGTCTCGCGGCCGAGGAAGTAGGAGGTCTGCATCGGCTCGAAGGGGATGCCGACCTCGCGCAGCGATTCGAGCTCCTTCGGTATGTTCGGGCTTTCCTGGAAGCCGTAGAGAAGCGAGACGCGGTGGATGTCGGGGGCGAGTTCCTCCACCTGGCGCCGCCGCTCCGGTGCCACGAAGGGGATCGGCTCGTTGGTCACGGTCACGAACAGCACGCGCTCGTGCAGCACCTTGTTGTGCTTCAGGTTGTGCAGCAGCGCGCCGGGCAGGAAATCCGCCTGGCTGGTCATGAACACCGCGGTGCCCGGCACGCGCAGCGTGCGCGAATGCGGCAGCCGCGCGATGAAGGAGCGCAGCGGCAGCCCGTCCTGCCGGAAGCGGGCGAACAGCAACTCCCGCCCGCGATGCCAGGTCGTCATCATCGCGAAGAGCCCTGCGCCGAGCACCAGCGGCACATAGCCGCCCTGCGGAATCTTGAGCACGTTCGAGACGAAGAACAGCAGGTCGAGCACCAGCAGCGGGCCGAAGACGCCGATCGCGAAGGGCCAGGCCCAGCCGAACTGCCGCCGGAAGACGATGATCGCGAGCAAGGAGGTACAGACGAAGGTGCCCGTCACCGCGATGCCATAGGCCGCGGCCAGGTTGTCCGAGGTGTGGAACGCCATCACCAGGATCACCACGCCGATCAGCAGCATCATGTTGATCTGGGGCATGTAGATCTGCCCCTCCTCGGTCTCGCTGGTGTGGCGCACCTCGAGCCGAGGGATGAAGCCGAGCTGCACGCATTGCCGGGCGATGGTGTAGGCGCCCGAGATCATCGCCTGGCTCGCGATGATCGTCGCCGCGGTCGCCAGGAAGACCAGCGGCAGGCGGAACCAGTCGGGGGCGAGCAGGAAGAAGGGGTTCTCCAGTGCCTCGGCCTCGCGCAGCAGCAACGCGCCCTGCCCGAGATAGTTCAGCGCGAGCGAGGGCAGCACCAGCCAAAGCCAGGCCCAGCGGATCGGCCGCCGGCCGAAATGGCCCATGTCGGCGTAGAGCGCCTCCGCCCCCGTCACCGCCAGCACGACGGAGCCGAAGGCGATGAAGGCGACCAGCCTGTAGGTCAGGCAGAACTGCACCGCATAGTGCGGCGACAGCGCCAGCAGCACTTCCGGATTGTGCACGATCTCGATGACGCCGAGCACGGCGAGTGCCAGGAACCAGCAGGCGCAGACCGGCCCGAACACCGCACCCATGCTGCCCGTGCCGCGGAACTGCACGAGGAACAGCGCAAGCAGGATCACCACCGCGATCGGGATCACCGCCTCCTCGAAATGCGGGGAGACGATCTTGAGCCCCTCCACCGCCGACAGCACGGAGATTGCCGGGGTGATGATGCCGTCGCCGAAGAAGAGGCAGGCGCCGGTGATGCCGATGAGCGCCACCGCCCAGCGGGCACGCTCGGATTCGATGCCGCGCTGGGCCAGTGCCATGAGCGCGAGGATGCCGCCTTCCCCGCGATTGTCGGCCCGCAGGATGAAGACGACGTACTTCACCGTGACGGTGAGGATCAGCGCCCAGATGATGAGGCTGAGGATGCCGAGGATCTCCCAGCGTTCGAGCCCGCCATCGGTGAAGTGCAGCAGTGCGGCGCGCAGGGCGTAGAGCGGCGAGGTGCCGATGTCGCCGTAGACGACGCCGAGCACGCCCAGGATGAGGGCGGGCGACAGGGCCTGGGATTTGTCATGGCCGGGGGGGGGAGCGGTCACGGGACCTCGCTGCGGTGCGGCAAGGTGCGGAGCCATAGGGCCGGCGGGCATGCCAATGCAATCCCGCCACCCCCGGCCACGCATGGCGGCGGCGGCGGCGGGGGCGGCAGCGCGGGCATCGCCGCCGCGCCTGCGGTCAGTGTCCCCGCAGGATCTGGCTGAGGAACATCTTCAGCCGATCCGTCTTGGGGTCGTTGAACACCTGCTCGGGGGTGCCGACCTCGACCACCTCGCCGCGGTCCATGAACACCACCCGGTCGGCGACCTGGCGGGCGAAGCCCATCTCGTGCGTCACCACGATCATGGTCATGCCGGTGCCGGCCAGCATGACCATGGTGTCGAGCACCTCCTTGATCATCTCGGGATCGAGGGCCGAGGTCGGCTCGTCGAACAGCATGATCTTGGGTTTCATGCAGAGCGCGCGGGCGATCGCGACGCGCTGCTGCTGACCGCCCGAGAGCTGGCCCGGGTATTTCTTCGCCTGCTCCGGGATGCGTACCCGTGTGAGGTACTCCATCGCCAGCTCCTCGGCGTCCTTCTTGGGCATCTTGCGGACCCAGATCGGCGCGAGGGTGCAGTTCTCGAGGATGGTGAGGTGGGGGAATAGGTTGAAGGACTGGAACACCATCCCGACCTCGCGCCGGATGGCATCGAGGGAGCGGAGGTCGTCCGACAGCTCGATCCCGTCGACGAGGATCTTGCCTTCCTGGTGGGTTTCCAGCCGGTTGATGCAGCGGATCATGGTGGACTTGCCGGAGCCCGAGGGCCCGCAGACCACCACGCGCTCGCCGAGAGCGACCTGGAGGTCCACGTCGCGCAGCACATGCAGCGCGCCGAACCACTTGTTGACCTTGTCGAGCACGATCGCCGGCGGGGCGTCGGTGCGCGCCGCGGAAGCGATGTGGCCTTGCGTATCGAGGGCTGCGCTCATGTCGTGTCGTGTCCCAGACCTGTTGTTTCGTGCGTCAGCGGCGGCGGTGGCGGTTGAGTTCCGCCTCGAGCCCCTGGCTGTACTTCGACATGGCGAAGCAGAAGACCAGGTAGATCAGGCCGACGAAGACATAGACCTCGACGCCGAAACCCTGCCAGGAAGGTTCGACGATCGCGGTCTTGCCCGCCGTCAGCAGGTCGAAGATGCCGATGATCAGCACCAGCGAGGTGTCCTTGAAGAAGCCGATGAAGGTGTTGACCAGCGGCGGGATCACCGTGCGCAGCGCCTGCGGCAGGATGATCAGCCCGGTCTTCTGCCAGTAGGACAGGCCCATGGCGTCGGCGGCCTCGTACTGCCCCTTGGGCAGGGACTGCAGGCCGGCGCGCACCACCTCCGCCAGGTAGGCGCCGGCGAAGAGGATGATGGCGATCTGCGCGCGCAGCAGCTTGTCGATGTTCATCCCTTCGGGGAGGAAGAGCGGGAACATGACGGAGGCCATGAACAGCAGCGAGATCAGCGGCACGCCGCGGATCAGCTCCACGTACAGCACGCAAAGCGCCTTGATCGCCGGCAGGTTCGACCGCCGCCCGAGCGCGACCAGGATCGACAGCGGGAAGGCGAAGGCGAGGCCGAAGGTGGCGAGGATGAGCGTGATCGGCAGGCCGCCCCAGCGCTCCTGCGGGACATAGGGCAGGCCGAGGACGCCGCCCCACATCAGGATGCCGATGGCGGTCAGCGTGCCTGCCCAGATCGGGATCAGCCGCCAGTTCCAGAAGCTCCGCATCGAGGAGACGATGTAGAGGGCGACGAACAGCAGGCAGACCAGGGCCGGACGCCAGTGCTGCTCGAAGGGATAGGTGCCGAAGAGCATGAAGCGGTGCTTCTCGGTCACCACGGCCCAGCAGGCGCCGGTGCCGTGCAACTCGCGGCAGGCCTGGGTCTGCGCCACGCCGTTGCCGTTCACCGGCACAGACCAGATGGCGTTGACGAAGGCCCAGTCCACGAAGCCCATGACGGCGCGCACGATGAGATAGCCGAGCACCAGCGTGACCGCGGTGGACAGCCAGCCCGAGAAGAGGTTGGCGCGCACCCAGGCGATCGGCCCGACGGCGGTGATCGGCGCGCTGCGCGCCGGGCTACCGCCGTGCAGGGTGGGCGTGCTTGCGGTGATGTCGCTCATGGCCGGGCCCTCACCGTTCCACCAAGGCTATCTTGGCATTGTACCAGTTCATGAAGAGGCTGATGGACAGGCTGATGGTCAGGTAGACCAGCATGATGATGGCGATGCCCTCGATCGCCTGGCCGGTCTGGTTCAGCGTGGTGTTCGCGATGCTGACGATGTCCTGGTAGCCGATGGCGACCGCCAGGGAGGAGTTCTTCGTCAGGTTCAGGTAGTTGGACGTCATCGGCGGGATGATCACGCGCAACGCCTGCGGCAGCACGATCAGCCGCAGCACGGGCCCGTGACGCAGGCCGAGCGCCTGCGCCGCCTCCCATTGCCCCTGGCTCACCGAGAGGATGCCGGCGCGCACCACCTCCGCGATGAAGCCGGCGGTGTAGGTGACAAGGCCGATCAGCAGCGCGGCGTATTCCGGGCTCATGCTCATGCCGCCCTGGAAGTTGAACCCGCGCAGCGCCGGCCAGTCGATCGCCCAGGGCGCGCCCATCGCCTGCCACACCAGCAGCGGCAGGCCGATGATCAGCGCGATCGCCGCTGGCCAGACCCGGCGCGGCTGCCCGTCCGCCATCTGCTTGGCGCGCGCCGAGCGCGCATAGAGCCAGGTGGCGACGATGCCGGCCAGGCAGGCCAGCACGGCGGCCGTGTGCGCCCCTTCCCAGACCAGCGCCGGCAGCCGGAACCCGCGGTTGGACAGGAACACGCCGTCCAGCGGCTTCAGTGCCTGCCGCGGACCCGGCAGGCCCTGCATGATCGTGTACCAGAACAGCAGTTGCAGCAGCAGCGGCAGGTCGCGGATCACCTCGACGTAGAAGGCCGCGATCTTGGCGACGAGGAAGTTCTTCGACAGGCGCGCGATGCCGATCGCGGTCCCCAGGATGGTCGCCAGCACGATGCCGACCACGGCGACCTTCAGCGTGTTGAGCACGCCGACGGTCAGCGCCCGCAGGTAGGTGTCGGTCGGGTCGTAGGGGATGAGGTGCTCGGCGATCGGCAGCCCCGCCTCCCGGCCGAGGAAGCCGAAGCCGGTCGCGATGCGGCGCACTTCGAGGTTGTGGACGGTGTTCGACCACAGCCAATAGATGATCGAGCCGACGATGCCGACGACGACGAGCTGCCAGACGATGCCGCGCACGCGCTCATCCGCCCAGGACAGCCGCAATGGCCGTTTTGGCGGCTTTCGCCGGAAGCGTGGATCCACGGTCGCGTCAGACATGTTCTCTAGCCTCACCTGTCTTGTTGCCCGCCGGGGGGCGGGGAAATGCCGCGGGGCTGGGGATGATCCCCGCCCCGCGAATGATCGCTCAGCGGAAGGGCGGCGCGTACTGCAGCCCGCCCGGCGTCGTCCACAGCGCGTTCGGGCCACGCTGGATGCCGATCGGCGTCAGGTTGCGTTCGAAGATCTGCCCGTAGTTCCCGAGGCGCGTCACCACGTTCACCATGAAGGCATTGTCCACGCCGAGCATGCGCCCGAGGTCGCCGCTCCGCCCGATCAGGCGCTGCACGTCCGGCCGCGCGTCGCCGGCCGCCTGGCCGATGGTCTGGCTGGTCAGGCCGAATTCCTCGGCGGTCAGCAGGCCGAAATGGATCCAGCGCACGAGATCGGAGAAGCGCTGATCGCCGTGGCGCACCAGCGGGCCGAGCGGCTCCTTGCTGATGACGTCGGGCAGGATGACGTGCTCGGCCGGGCGAGGCTGCACGGCGCGCGTCGCGGCGAGACCGGAGACGTCCGTCGTGAAGGCATCGCAACGCCCGGAGAGGTAGGCGTTCACCACCTCCTCGAGCCGCTCGATCACCACCGGCTGGAAGCGGATGCGCGCGGCGCGCGCCCAGTCGGTCAGGTTCTGCTCGGTGGTCGTGCCCGGCTGCACGCAGATGGTGGCGCCGTCGAGCTCGCGTGCGCTGCGTACGCCGAGGCTCGCCTTCACCATGAAGCCCTGGCCGTCGTAGAAGGTGATGCCGGCGAAGTCGAAGCCGAGCGAGGTGTCGCGCGACAGCGTCCAGGTGGTGTTGCGCGACAGGATGTCGACCTCGCCCGACTGCAGCGCGGTGAAGCGGTTCTGCGCGGTGGTCGGCACGAAGCGGACCTTGTCCGGGTCGTTGAACAGTGCGATCGCGACCGCGCGGCAATAGTCCACGTCGAAGCCGCGCCACACGCCCTGGCTGTCGGGCTGGGCGAAGCCGGCGAGCCCGGTATTCACGCCGCAGATCAGCGTGCCGCGTGCCCGGATGGCATCGAGCGTTACCGAGGCCGGCGCGGCAGGCTGCTGCTGCGCCGTGGCCGGCAACGAAACCGCCATCGCAAGCAGGGCCGCGGCAAGGCTGCGCAGGACGGTCGGCCGAACAGGCTGTTTCACGGAACTTCTCCCCATACATATCCCGCCCACCAGGTCCGGCGGGACCGGTACTCCCAGGCGGCCATGCTGCGCCACGGAAGGGCGCGGATCAACGCGCAAGACATCCCCCTCACGACGCCCCGGACCCTCGGGGGGAGGGGGCCTAGCAAACCGCGGGCCGCGGGGGCAAACCTGCCCGCTCGCGCCGCCCCCCGGGATGGGCGTTGCCGAACAGGGATTCGATGCATGCTGCAGCTTGACCGGGATGCGATCCGCGCCGCCCTGCCGTGGGACGGGCTGATCGAGGCGCTGGCCGGGATGTTCCGCGAGGGCTGCGAGGCGCCATTGCGCCATCGCCACGTCATGCCGGGCACCGGCGGAGCGGAGAACACGCTGCTGCTGATGCCGGCCTGGCGCGCCGGCGGGCACACCGGCGTCAAGATCGTGCACGTGGCGCCCGGGAATGCGGCACGCGGGGAGCCGGCCGTGCATGCCGCCTACCTGCTTTCGGATGCCGCGACCGGTGCGCCGCTCGCCCTGCTGGACGGCGGCGAGTTGACCGACCGGCGCACCGCCGCTGCGAGCCTGCTGGCCGCGCGATACCTGGCGCGGCCGGACAGCGCCCGCCTGCTCCTGCTGGGCAGCGGCAAGGTCGCGCGGGCGCTGGCAGAAGGATATGCCGCGCGCTTCCCGATCACCGACATCGCCATCTGGTCGCCGACCGCGGCCAATGCCGCGCGTCTCGCCGCCGCGCTGGGGCAGGAGGGGCTGCCCGCCCGCGCCGTCGATCGCCCCGACCCTGCCGGGGCCGACATCGTTGCCGCCGCCACGCTCTCCACCGCGCCGCTGGTGCGCGGGGCGGAGGTGCGGCCAGGCACGCATGTCGACCTGGTCGGCGCCTATCGCCGCGACATGCGGGAGGCCGACGGCGCGCTGCTCGCGCGCGCGACGCTGGTGGTGGATACGCGCGCCGGCGCGTTGGCCGAGGCCGGGGACATCGTCCAGGCCATCGCCGAAGGCGCGATCGGGGAAGGGCAGGTCGCGGCGGAACTTGCGGATCTCTGCCGCGGCACGCATCCGGGCCGAGGCTCGGCGGAGGACATCACCGTGTTCAAGTCGGTCGGCTGGGCGGGCGAGGATCTCGCCGCGGCCATCCTCGCCTATCGGCGGAGCACCGGTTGATCGGCCGTCATGCCGGAGAAGGGTTCCGATCCCATCCCGGCCGGGCTTCCGTCCGACGCGGTGCGGTCCTCGCTTCGTTCGCAGCCGCCACACCGACCCTGCACGCCGATGCCGCCGGGAGTTCCATCGCCGGTGCATCGCGCCGGCGTTGGCACCTGCTGTGAACGAAACGCCTTGGAAGCCGATGCCTCAGGTTGCCGCGGGTGCAAGGGACCGTGTCCCCTGCTGGGGGAGCCCGGGGGGGCGAAGCCCCCCCCCCGTCAACTCGCGCCCCGCGCCATCCAGCTACCGCTGCTGGAACCCGCTCGCCGTGAGGGTGAACCGCCGCAGGTCGATGCCCTGGAACTGCCCCACCGCCTGCGCGACCTCCGCGCGGTAGGCGACGAGGTCGGCGCCGGCGTTGTGCAGGTCCCGGTGGCGGGCAGCGATGGCCATGGCATGGAAGGCGAGGGTTTCGGCCGTCGCCTGGCGTTCGGCCTCACTCATGCGTGCGAGGTTCGGCGCGGATGCCAGCATCTGCCGAACCTGGCCGCGCACTGCGGCGATGCCGGCGGGTTGCGTCGTGGCGTCGCCGCCGGTCGCGACCTCCCAGGTGATCAGGTAGAAGGCGCCCACCACGTCCGCGAGGTCGCGCGGGTCGTAGCCGTGCTGCATGAGCAGCCGGTCGAATTCCTGCCAGGGCGCGCCGGATTGCACCGCCGCGCGCAGCCCGGCCGGGTTGGGGCTGGTCGGGAGGGCGGCGGCGAGCACCTCCTGCCGGACGCGCGCCGTCACGGCGGCGGTGGGGGTGAAGGCGGTCGGGCTGCGCAGCGCGGCGGTCCCGGTCGGCGCCAGCGGCGAGGGCTTGCCGGCGCCGGCGACGGGTGCCGCGCCGGCAGGGGCGGGCTTGCCGCCCGGCAGCGCCGCGCTCGGCGGCAGTGGCGGCGGGCTCGGGGTGACGCTCGGCACCGGCATCGGTGCCGGCGTGGCGCCGGCTGCGGGAAAGATGCGCAGACCGGCGCCGATCGCCGCGGCACCGTCGGTGCCGAGGCCCCCGGCGCCGAAGGACATCACCGCCGGCCGGCTGTCCTCGCCGGATTTCTGTGCCTGGGCGAGCCCCGGCGCGGCGGCGAGGGCTGCGATCGCGATGGAGGCGAATAGGGAGCGAGGCATGGTCCGGTCACCGATGCTGCGGCCTGTGCTGCAGCATATCCGGTTGCGGCGGTCCGGAGTCCAGACCCGCCCCGGCCATGCCCTGAAGCATTTCGGGGGGCTCCGCTCCGGCGCCCCCCGTCCGCTTCACTCGAAGCGCGCCGCTTCCTCGAAGTCGAGGCGGGGATTGCGCGCGAACAGGCCCTCCGGGTCGCCGTAGCCGAGGTTGACCAGGAAGTTCGTCTTCCAGTTCGTGCCGGCGAAGAAGGCCTCGTCCACCTTGGCGGCGTCGAAGCCGCTCATCGGCCCGGCATCGAGGCCGACCGCGCGCGCCGCGAGGATGAGGTAGGCGCCCTGCAGCGAGCCGTTGCGGAAGGCGGTCTGCTCGGCGAAGGAGGCCGAGCCGGTGAACCAGTTCTTCGCATCCGGGGCGTGCGGGAAGAGCACCGGCAGCTTGTCGTAGAAATGCAGGTCGTGGGCGACGATGACGGTGACCGGCGCGGTCATCGTCTTCTCGAGGTTGCCGGCCGACAGGGCGGGCTTCAGCTTCGCCTTGCCTTCCGGCGTGCGCACGAAGACGAAGCGCGCCGGAGAGGCGTTGGCCGAGGTCGGCGCCATCTTCAGCAGGTCGTACATCTCGCGCAGCTTGGCCTCCGGCACCGGCCGGTCCTGCCACTTGTTGTGCGTCCGAGCCTCGCGAAAGAGCTGGTCGAGGGCGCGCTCGTCGATCGTCTCGTGGGCCATGTTCACGTCCATGTCGGGGATCCTGCGGAAGAGGATGAGGAGGATAGCGTCACCGGGCGATATGGACGATCGGCCGGGAAACACCAGGGCGGCAGAGGAATGGCGGCCATCGACGCCGGAAATGATGCCTCGGGACGGCTGGCGGGCACGGTGCCGGCTCCGTCACGGCGGCGGCGCGAGCCGCCTTTCGGAGCGTGGCTTGCAATATATTCGTCTATGAAGATATAACGCAAATCTTACGTTACATCAAAGTGACGCGACCGAGCCTCGGCCATGCATTCATCGGGAGGACCCACCAGGATGGCGAAGATCCCTGCCTTCACCCGGCGTGCCGCCGTGCTGGCGGCCGCGGCGGCCGCAATGGCACCGCCGCAGCCGCAGGCGGCGGTTGCGACACGGGCGCGCATCGTCATCGCCGGCGCCGGCGCCGCCGGGCTCGCGGCTGCCGCACGCCTCGCGCAGCGGCTCGATGGTGCCGAGATCACGATGCTCGACCGGCGCCAGGCGCATTTCTACCAGCCGGGCTTCACCCTGGTGGCGGCGGGGCTCAAGGACCCCGCCTACACGGTCGGCCGCACCGCGGACTACGTCCCGCGCGGCGTGCGATGGGTGGAGGAGCGGGCCGCCGAGATCGACCCCGGGGCCAAGACCGTGACCACCGATGCCGGCCGCCGGGTACCCTACGACTTCCTGGTGCTCGCCACCGGGCTCTCGCTCGACTTCGATGCCATCGAGGGCATGGACACCGCACGCATCGGCCAGGACGGGCTCGGCTCGGTCTATGCCGGGCCGGCGCAGGCCGAGGCCACCTGGCGCGCCATGTCCGCCTTCGCCGACCGCGGCGGCATCGGCCTGTTCGGCCGGCCTTCCACGGAGATGAAATGCGCCGGCGCGCCGCTGAAATACACCTTTATCACCGACGACATCCTCCGTCGGCGCGGCAATCGCGGGAAGGCGGAACTCATCTACAACGCGCCGCAGCGCGCGCTGTTCAGCGTGCCGATCGTCGCCGAGCGCGTGCGCATGCTCTACCAGGACCGCGGCGTGGCGGTGAACTACGGCCATGACCTCTCGGCCATCGACCTCGGCCGCAAGGTCGCGACCTTCCGCACGGCGGAGGGGCCGAAGGAGTTCCGCTACGATTTCATCAACGTGGTGCCGCCGATGCGCGCGCCGGACGTCGTGCGCGATTCCCCGCTGCGCTGGCAGACCGGCGCCTGGGCCCGCGAAGGCTGGGCCGAGGTGGACCGCCATTCCCTCCGCCATGTCCGCTTCCCCGAGATCTTCGCCGTCGGCGACATCGCCGGCGTGCCGAAGGGGAAGACAGCGGCGAGCGTGAAGTGGCAGGTGCCGGTCATGGTGGACCACCTGGTCGCCACCATCGAGGGCCGGCAGAGCGCGGCGCGCTACGACGGCTACACCTCCTGCCCGCTGATCACCCGCATCGGCCGCGCGATGCTGGTGGAGTTCGACTACCAGGACAATCTGGTCCCCTCCTTCCCCGGCGTCATCGCGCCGCTCGAGGAACTGTGGATCACCTGGATCATGAAGGAGGTCGCGCTGAAGCCGACCTACCTCGCCATGATCCAGGGCCGGGCGTGAGAAGGACCGCAGCATGAAGGAACTCGACATCGGCACCTTCGTCGCCGTGCTTCAGGAGATGATGGGCCCGCTGCTCTGGGTGATCCTGGTGGCGGCGGCGCTGGCGACGCTCGGCTTCGTCTATGTGCTGGTGCGCGACCGCGGCCTGGTCGCCCGCCGGCTCGTGTGGTCGGAGGCGCTGGGCGTGATCGGCGGCGTCGGCGGCGTGCTGCTCATGCACGAAATCACGCATTCGGACTTCGCCGATATCGGCGGACCGATCGACTGGGTGGTGGTCGCGGCGATCTTCGTGCTCGGCGCGGTCGGCACCGTGGTCGGTGCCTATACGGTGCTCGGCCTGTTCTTCCGTCGCGCCGCCTGAAGGCGGCGCGGCGCGCGGGGCAGGTCAGGCGTCGACCTGCTCCACCGCGACGACCTCCGGCACGTAGTGCCGCAGCATGTTCTCGACGCCGTGCTTCAGCGTGGCGCGGGAGGAGGGGCAGCCCGAACAGGCGCCCTGCATGACCAGCCGCACGACGCCGTCGCGGAAGCCGCGGAAGACGATGTCGCCGCCATCGCCGGCGACGGCCGGGCGCACCCGCGTGTCGAGCAGTTCCTTGATCTGCGCCACGATCTCCTGGTCGGCGTCGTCGAAATCCTCGCCGTGCTCGCCTTCGGCCGCGCCTTCCAGCACAGGGAAGCCGGAGAGGTAGTGCTCCATGATCGCGCCGAGCACCTGCGGGCGCAGCATCGTCCACTCTGCGTCCTCGGTCTTGGTCACGGTCACGAAGTCGCTGCCGAGGAAGACGCGCCCGACGCTGCCGACCTGAAAGATGCGTTCGGCGAGCGGGGAGCGGCCGGCCGCCTCCTCCGCCGCGGTGAAGTCGGCGGTGCCGCGGTCGCCGAGGACGTCCCGCCCGGGCAGGAACTTGAGCGTGGCGGGGTTCGGGGTGGCTTCGGTCTCGATGAACATGGCGGGGTTCCGCGCTGGCGATTGCTTACCGGAGCTATTTGGTCGGGATTGGGGCCGGGTGCAACCTGTCGCCGCCGCGGGGCAGGGCGGCGCGCCGCGGGATTAGGCGAAACGCATCGCCGGCAGCGCATCCTGCGCGCGCACCAGATAGCGGTAGCGATAGGCCTCGACCATGCCGAGCCCGGCGTTGAGCGAGAGCGAGGCGGTGTTCGCCGCCGCCACCTGGCAGGACAGCCAGGCCGCGCCCTGGTCCTGCGCCCATTGCGCCGCCGCCCGCACCGCCCGCGCGGCGAGGCCCTTCCTCCGGTGCTCGGGCCGCACGGCCAGGTCGAAGAAGCCGGCGATCTCGCCCGAGGCGACGACGGAGATGACGGCGGCGGCCTCCGCGCCCTCGCGCAGCGTGATCCAGGCGCCGGGCACCATCAGCAAGGGGGGCGTGCCCTGCTTCTCCTGCCGCCGGGCGGAGGTCTGGTGCTCGGCCGTCGCGGTCACCGCCATCCAGTCGGCATCGGGCGCCGGCAGCATCTCGGCGGCGGCGTCGGGCGCGGCGATCGCGGCGATCGGCGCCAGCAGGATCACGGTCTCGTCCTTCTCGACATAGCCGCGCGCGGCGAGCAGCGCGGCAAGCCCCGGCGGGTCGAGCGGCGTGGAGCGGAAGCGCGGCGCGAAGCCGAGCGCGGCGTAGCGCGCCTCGATCCGCGCCACGCGCGCCGCGAGGTCCGGGTCGGGCGCCGGGTCGAGCGAGGAGGCCGCATTCGCCCGCCCGGTGCCGCCGGCGAAGGCACGCAGCACGAAGGGGCCGTCGAAGGCCACGCGGGGCGCCGGCACGGCGGAGAGCACCGCGCGCTCCAGCGCCGCGGTATCGGGCGGCATCATGGCTGCAGGCCGAGCCGGCCGATCAGCATTTCCTCGGCGCGGGCCGATTCCGCCAGGAAGGCGGCATAGGCGGCACCGTCGCGATAATCCTCGGTCATGTCGTTCGTCGTCAGCTCGTTCTGGAAGGCCTCGCTGCGCATCGCGGCGCGGAAGGCGTCGTGCAGGGCGGCGGTCGCCTCGCCCGGCAGGCGCGGCGGGCCGACGATGCCGAAGGGTGCCGTCACCGTCAGCCGGTATCCGAGCTCGCGCAGCGTCGGCGCCTCCGGCCAGCGCGGCAGGCGCTGCGCGCTCCAGACATGCAGCCAGGCGGCCTCCCCGTCGGTGACGAGGGAGCCGATACTGACCGGCCCCGCCATCACGTCCACGTCGCCGGCGAGCAGTGCCCGCGCGCCGTGCGCAGCGCCGCGGAAGGGCACGTGGGCGACCTGCACGCGCTCGCGCAGCAGCAGCCGCGCCATGGTGAGGTGCCCGTTCGAGTTCACCCCGGCGCTGCCGTAGGACAGCGTGCCCGGCTTTTCGCGCGCTTCCTGCAGGAAGTCTGCCCAGCCATTCGGAAAGCGCCCGACCTTGGCGATGGCGCCGAAGGCCTGCCCGGCGACGCCGAGGATGGGGGTGGTGTCGGCCGGGATCTCGAAGGGCAGGTGTTCGAGCAGCGCGATGCGCAGCGCGGAGGCCGGCAGTTGCGCCAGCAGCCGGCCGTCCGGCGGCGCCGTGGCGAGCGCCGCGATGGCGCGCACGCCGCCCCGGCCGGGCTTGTTCTGCACCTCGATCGGCTGGCCGAGCCGCGGCGCGGCGGCCGCGGCGAGGGCACGCACCACCTCGTCATTGGTGCCGCCCTCGGCGAAGGGCACCACCAGGCGCACCGGGCCGGACGGTGTCCAGCCCGCCGCGGCCCGACGGATCGCGGGCAGGGCGAGGGCGCCCATCAGCAGCGCGCGGCGCGCGGTCCCGGGCATCAGGCGGCTGCTCCCTGCTCTCCAGATCACGTAATCGTCATCCTGCGCGAGACGATGCGCCCGCGCCAGAGCCTCTGTTGCATTGCGCCGCGGACCGGACACATCCCGGTCACCTGCGACTGCTCTTCTGATGCCACGACCGGATTGGGGACGGAAGATGACGGCAGGCATCAGAGGGACGATCGGGCTTGCGCTGCTGGCGGCCGGATGGATCGGGGCGGTGGCGCCGGGACGTGCCCTGGCGGCGCCGGCTGCCCGCCCGGCCGCGGCGAGGCCGGCGACGGGCGCCCCGGAGGCGGCGCAGGGGATGGCCGCGGCGCGCCTGCGGGCCGGGGCGCTCGACTGGATCCGGCGGGCCGCCGCCTACCAGCGCCGGGGGTAGCCCCAGCCGCGGTCGCGATCGGCATGGGGCCGGCCATAGGGCCGGGGGCCGTGCCAGCCGCCGTTCCAGGCATGGTGGGGCGGCCGCCAGGGGCGGTGCCAGCCGTAATGGCGATGAGGCTGATGCCAGGCCGGCGCGGGACGCCAGCCATGGCCGTGCGGCCGGTGCTCCCAGGCCAGGGCGGGGGTCGCGGCGAGGGTCGCGAACAGCAGGGCGGCAGCGGGAAACAGGCGACGCATGGGTTTCCTCCTTTCCAGCGAGGACAGGAGACGCCCGGCGCAAGGCAAGGCCGCGGCACGGCGATGGCAGGACGGCGGCGGCGCGTCACGGAAGGTGACGGCGCCGGGGAGGGCTCCGCCGCGCCCCGGCCCGAGATCCGAGCAAGGCACAACGGCGTCTCATCCGCGACCGGCCGGGCCATCCGCCGCGGCGCCGGGCCCGGCCGCAGGGCCATGCCGCCCGCGAGACCGCGCGGGACGCCCCGCTACAGCACCTGCGTCCATGCCTCGGGGAAGAGCCGGTAGCCGGCGCCCTCCCGCGCCAGATGGGCGGTCGCCGGGAAGTGCAGGTGCATGCCCGCGATATGCGTCCGCTCCGTCGCCACCATGTCGAAGACGCGCCGCCGTGTCGCGGCCGCCTGTGCCGGATCGACATCGAACTGGATGGTCACCTCGGGGCGCGGCACCTGCACTTCCGGCAGGTGGACGATATCGCCCCAGATCAGCAGGGATTCGCCGCCCGAGGCGATCAGGTAGCCGCAATGCCCCGGGGTGTGGCCGGGGAAGTGCATGGCGGTGACGCCCGGGAAGACCTCCTGCCCACCCTGGAACAGGCGCAGGCGCTCGGCGTAGGGCGCCATCTGCCGCCGCGCCATGGGGAAATAGGCACCGCCCGTCGGCACGCCCTGGCCGCTGCGGGCGACCTCCGCCTCGGCTTCCGCGTCGGTCCAGTAGGCATGCTCGGCCGCGTGCATGGCGAGCTCGGCTTGGGGGAAGGCGGCGGCGCCCTCGGCGTTGCCGAGGCCGTTGGAATGGTCCGGGTGCATGTGCGTCAGCAGCACCGTGTCGATCTCGGCCGGGCTGACGCCGGTGGCGGCCAGGTTGCGCGGGAGCTGGCCGGAGCTCTTCTGCATGTGCGTACCGGCGCCGGTGTCGATCAGCGCGGTGCGGCCGCCGGAATGGACCAGGAAGCAGTTGAGCGAGGTGCGCCGCGGCACCGGCCGGAAGACGGCGCGCAGCATCTCCGAGGCTTCCTCGGGGGAGATGTTCTGCAGCACGGACATGGAGCCGTCGAGGAAGCCGTCGCTGACCACGGTGAGGACGATGTCCCCGACGCGGCGGTGATGGATGGCGGGGACCTGCTCGGTCGGCGGCGTGGCCATGGGCGTTCGCTCCGTGTCTGCTTGTCGCGGCGGAGCAGAGCATGCCTCGCAGGCGGCGCCAAACCGGCGCCCGAATGGACGCGGCGGGCACTCACGCGCTAGGGAAGCCGTCAAGGAGCGCAGCATGTCCCAGGATTCCCGCCCCCCCGCCCGCCGCCTGTTCGGCACGGATGGCATCCGCGGCACCGCCAACAGGGCGCCGATGGACGCGGCCACCGCGCTGCGGCTCGGCCAGGCGGCGGGGCGCTACTTCAACCGTGGCGCGCACCGGCACCGGGTGGTGATCGGCAAGGACACGCGGCTGTCGGGCTACATGCTGGAACCCGCGCTGACCGCGGGCTTCATCGGCGCGGGCATGGACGTGGTGATCGTCGGCCCCTTGCCGACGCCGGCGATCGCGTTGCTGACGCGCTCGCTGCGCGCCGATCTCGGCGTGATGATCAGCGCCTCGCACAACCCCTACGAGGACAACGGCATCAAGCTGTTCGGCCCGGACGGGCTGAAGCTGACCGACGAGCAGGAATGCGAGATCGAGGCGCTGATGGCCGGCGACCTCACCGCCGCGCTGGTGCCGCCGGGCCGGCTCGGCCGCGCGAGCCGGCTCGAGGACGCGCCGGGCCGCTACATCGAGGCGGCGAAGGCCTCCTTCCCGCGCGGCCTGACGCTCGAGGGCCTGCGCATCGTGGTCGATTGCGCGCATGGCGCCGCCTACCGGGTGGCGCCGACGGTGCTGTGGGAGCTGGGCGCGGAGGTGGTCTCGATCGGCGTCGCGCCGGACGGCTTCAACATCAACCGCGGCGTCGGCTCGACCTCGCCGGCGCAGCTCGCGGAGCTGGTGCGGGAACGGCGCGCCGATCTCGGCATCGCGCTGGACGGCGACGCCGACCGGGTGGTGCTGGTGGACGAGGCGGGGCAGCTGGTGGACGGGGACCAGATCCTCGCGCTCATCGCCAGGTCCTGGCACGCGCAGGACCGGCTGCGCGGCGGCGCGGTGGTGGCGACGGTGATGTCCAACATGGGGCTGGAGCGCTTCCTCGCCGCGCGGGGGCTGCGCCTGCTGCGCACCGCGGTCGGCGACCGCTATGTCGGCGAGCGGATGCGCGAGGAAGGCTGCAACATCGGCGGCGAGCAGTCGGGCCACATGATCATGCCGGATTTCGGCACGACGGGTGACGGGCTGATCGCGGCGCTGCAGGTGCTGGCGGTGCTGGTGGAGGAGAAGCGCCCGGCGAGCGAGGCGCTGCGCTGCTTCGCGCCGCTGCCGCAGCGGCTGGTGAATGTGCGCTATGCCGGGGCCTCGCCACTGAACGACGACGGGGTGAAGGCGGCGATCGCGGCGGAGGAGGCGGCGCTCGGCGCGCGCGGGCGGGTGCTGATCCGGCCGAGCGGGACCGAGCCGGTGATCCGTGTGATGGCGGAGGCAGAGGAGGAAGGGCTGGTCGAGGCCACGGTGGCGCGGCTGGCGGATACGATCCGGGCGAAGGCGCGGGCGGCGTGAAGGTCGGGGGAGGAGAACCTCCCCCGAGCCCCCTCCCTTTTCCGGTTTCCTGGTGCCTGCCTCTGCTGTCAGTTCCCAGATGCCAAGGAAGGTTGTGGGGGGTTCGGGGGGAGAAGTTCCCTTCTCCCCCCGAGTGTTGGAGCGACCATGAAGGGACGAGTCCTCATCATCGCCGGCAGCGATTCCGGCGGCGGAGCCGGCATCCAGGCTGACATCAAGGCGGTGACGGCGCTGGGCGGCTTCGCCATGACCGCGATCACCGCGCTGACCGCGCAGAACACGCTCGGCGTGCATGGCGTGGCGGGCGTGCCGATCGACTTCATCCGCCAGCAGATCACGGTTGTGCTGGACGATCTCGGCGCCGATGCGCTCAAGACCGGCATGCTGCACGATGTGCCGGTGATCGAGGCGGTGTGCGAGGAGATCGCCGCGCGCGCCCGGGGGGTGCCGCTGGTCGCCGACCCGGTGATGGTCGCCAAGGGCGGACATCCGCTGCTGGCGCCGGCCGCGGTCGAGACCCTGAAGGCGCGGCTGCTGCCGCTCGCGACCGTGATCACGCCGAACCTGCCGGAGGCGGAGGTGCTGGCCGGCCGGCCGATCCGCGACGTGCCGGCGATGCGGGAGGCGGCCACGGCGCTGCGCGGCCTCGGCGTGCCGGCGGTGCTGCTGAAGGGCGGGCATCTCGAAGGCGACGAGGTGACCGACCTGCTGGTGACGGCCGAGGGGGCCGAGGAATTCGTCGCCCCGCGCATCGCCACGCGCCATACCCATGGTACCGGCTGCACGCTGGCGAGCGCGATCGCGGCCGGGCTGGCGCAGGGGATGTCGCTGCGCGACGCGGTGGTGCGGGCGCGGGCCTATGTGCGGGCGGCGATCGCGGCGGCGCCGGGCTATGGCGCGGGGCATGGGCCGCTCGACCACGGCATCACGGTGGACCTGTCCCGCATCCCCGATTAACGCCGCGCTTACCTGCCGCATGCGACGATGCGGCATGAACATAACGCTGTCCCAGGTCCAGGCGTTGTTCGGGGTGTCGTCCTCCGGCACGACCTCGGGGACGGCAGCCGAAGCGATCCCAGCGCTGAACCGCGCCACCGCCGAGGGCGCGGAAGAAAAGGGGATGGCCCGGGAGGAGAAGGATCCCGTCACCCTCAGCACGCTGGCGCAGTTCCGTACCGCGCTCGACAAGGCGGACACCATCGAGGAAGCGCTGTCCGATCCGCGCATCCTCAAGGTTATCGCACCCGCGCTGGGCCTCGCCGACCAGGTGGACAGCACGGCGCTGCTGCGCAAGGCACTCCTCTCCGATCCGAGCGACGATGAGTCGCTCGCCACCCAGCTCGGGACGACCTGGCAGAATGCGGCAGAGACGCTCGGCGTCTACAGCACGGGGCTGGACGGGCTGAAGGATGAGACGCTCGTCCAGACGCTGACCGACGCCTATGTGAAATACCAGTACCGCAGCGGCCTGGACGACAGCCAGGCCGGCATGTCGAACGCGCTCTATGCGCTCGAGAACGCCTCGAATTTCACGGATGTCTACACGCTGCTCGGCGACTCCGCGATGCGCGAGGTGGTTACCACCGCCCTCGGCCTGCCCGACGCGATCGTGGTGCAGTCCGTCGAGGCGCAGGGGCGCGCCGTGACGTCGCGGATGGATCTCGACTCGCTGCAGGACACGAAGCAGGTCCGCAAGCTCGTCGAGCGCTACCTGATCGCGGCGGCGAACGAGGCCGCCGAGAGTGCGTCCAGCAGCAGCGGCGACGCCATCACGACCATCACCAGCCTCGCCGTCAGCCTCAAGGCGTGACCGGCCCCTGCCGCGGCGGTTGCCCGCGGCGCGGCGGAGGCGTATTCCGGGGGTGGGCCACGCCCCCCCACCGGGGCGCATCCGCTTCTGAGAGGGAGCTGCATCATGGCGAACGCCATCCCCAAGCCCGGACTCCGTCCGGCGAATCCCGCATTCTCATCCGGTCCCTGTGCGAAGCGTCCCGGCTGGACGCTGGCCGCGCTCGAAGGCGCGCTGCTCGGGCGCAGCCACCGCGCGAAGGAGCCGAAGGCGCGCCTCGCCGAGGTGATCGAGCGGTCCAGGGCCGTGCTCGGCATGCCGGCGGACTGGCGCCTGGGCATCGTGCCGGCCTCCGATACCGGCGCGGTGGAGATGGCGCTGTGGTCGATGCTCGGGGCGCGCGGCGTCGACGTGCTGGTGTGGGAATCCTTCTCGAAGGAATGGGCGACGGACATCGCCAAGCAGCTCAGGCTGAAGGATGCCCGGATCATCGAGGCGCCCTACGGCGGGCTGCCGGACGTCACGCAGGTCGATCCCGGCCGTGACGTGGTCTTCGTGTGGAACGGAACGACCTCGGGCGTGCGGCTGCCGAATGCGGAGTTCATCAGCGATGCGCGCGAGGGGCTCGCGATCTGCGACGCGACCTCGGCGGCCTTCGCGATGGACCTGCCGTGGGGCAAGCTCGATGTGGTGACCTGGTCCTGGCAGAAGGTGCTGGGGGGTGAGGCCGCGCACGGCATGCTGGCGCTGTCTCCGCGCGCCGTGGCGCGGCTGGAGTCCTTCACCCCTGACCGGCCGCTGCCGAAGATCTTCCGCATGACCAAGGGCGGGAAGCTGATCGAGGGCATCTTCAAGGGCGAGACGATCAACACGCCGTCGATGCTCTGCGTCGAGGATGCGATCGACGGGCTGAAATGGGCGGAGAGCGTCGGCGGCCTGAAGGGCCTGATTGCGCGATCCGAGGCGAACCTCGCCGCCATCGCCCGCTGGGTGGCGACGAAGCCGGGCTATGATTTCCTCGCCGAGGACCCGGCGACGCGGTCCTGCACCTCGATCTGCCTGAAGATCACGGCGCCGTGGTTCACCGTCATGGGCGCGGAGGCACAGGCGGCGGCGGCGAAGAAGATCGCCTCGCTGCTGGAAAAGGAAGGCGTGGCGCTCGATGCCGGCGCCTATCGCGACGCGCCGGCCGGCCTGCGCATCTGGGGCGGCGCGACGGTCGAGACCCCCGACATCGAGGCGCTGCTGCCCTGGCTCGACTGGGCGCTCGCCACCGTGGAAGCCGACGTGGTGGTGGCCTGAGCGATGCTGACCAAGACGCCAAAGGTCCTGATTTCCGACAAGCTCTCCCCCGCCGCCGTCCAGATCTTCCGCGACCGCGGCATCGAGGTCGACTTCAAGCCGGGGCTCAAGCCGGCCGAACTGCGCGAGATCATCGCGGCCTATGACGGGCTCGCGGTGCGCTCCGCGACCAAGGTGACGCGCGAGCTGATGGAAGCCGCGCCGAAGCTCAAGGTCGTCGGCCGTGCCGGCATCGGCGTCGACAATGTGGATGTGACATCGGCCACCGCGCGCGGCGTGGTGGTGATGAACACGCCCTTCGGCAACGCCATCACCACCGCCGAGCACGCCATCGCCATGATGTTCGCGCTCGCGCGCCAGATCCCCGAGGCGTCGGGCTCCACCAAGGCCGGCAAGTGGGAGAAGAACCGCTTCATGGGCGTCGAGCTGTTCGGCAAGACGCTCGGCCTGATCGGTTGCGGCAATATCGGCTCGATCGTCGCGGATCGCGCGGTGGGGCTGAAGATGAAGGTGGTCGCCTTCGATCCCTTCCTGTCCGAGAAGCGCGCCGTCGAACTCGGCGTGGAGAAGGTCGAACTGCACGACCTGCTGCACCGCGCGGACTTCGTCACGCTGCACACGCCGCTGACGGAGCAGACGAAGAACATCCTCTCACGCGAGAACATCGCGCGCATGAAATCCGGCGCGCGGCTGATCAACTGCGCCCGCGGCGGGCTGGTGGATGAGGCGGCGCTGTATGACGCCCTGACATCCGGGCACCTCGCCGGCGCCGCGCTCGACGTGTTCGAGACCGAGCCTGCCACCGACAGCCCCCTCTTCGCGCTGGAGAACGTCGTCTGCACGCCGCATCTCGGCGCCGCGACGGCCGAGGCGCAGGAGAACGTCGCCCTGCAGGTGGCCGACCAGATGGCCGACTTCCTGCTGACCGGTGCCGTCTCCAACGCCATCAACATGCCCTCGGTGACGGCGGAGGAGGCTCCGCGTCTCAAGCCCTACATGGAGCTCGTCCGCCTGCTCGGCGGCATGGCCGGGCAGCTCACCGCGGCGCAGGACGGCGCCATCAAGGCGATCCGCGTCGAGTACGAGGGCGCGGCGGCGGAGCTGAACCGGCGCCCGCTGACCGCCGCGGCGCTGGCCGGGGTGCTCGGGCCGCTGATGGGAGCGGTGAACATGGTCAACGCGCCGGTGCTGGCGAAGCAGCGCGGCATCGAGGTGGCGGAGACGACGGTCGAGCGCAGCGGCGAATACCAGACGCTGGTGCGCCTGACGGTCACCACCGACCGCTACGAGAAGTCGATCGCCGGCACCCTGCTGGCGGAAAACAAGCCGCGCCTGGTCGAGATCAAGGGCATCGCGGTCGAGGCCGACTTCGCCGCGCACATGCTCTACGTGACCAACCAGGACAAGCCGGGCTTCATCGGCCGCTTCGGCATGGCGCTGGCGGAGGCGGGGATCAACATCGCGACCTTCCACCTCGGCCGGTCGGAGCCGGGTGGCGATGCGATCTGCCTGGTGGGCCTCGACGGGCCGATGCCCGACAGCGTGCTGGCGGGTGTGCGGAAGCTGCCCCTCGTGATGCAGGCGACGGCGCTGGCGTTCTGATACCAGCGGCACGAGTCCTTGACTCGTGCCGAGGCCGCGAATGCGGCCCGCCGGTGGTCCGGCGAAGCCCAGCAAACCGGAGGTTTGCTCCCGGCGTCCGAGGGCTCGAATAGCCTCATGCCAACGGTCGCGAATGGCGGCCGCTGGTATGAGCAAGGGCCGGGGGAGGGCGATCCTCCCCCGCCTTGCCACCAGGCTTGCCCGCCGGGACCATTCGCCGTGCCGATGGCGGGTCAGCGGCAAGAATCGGCGGCGTCACGGATTGCCGGCGGCGAAGGTCAGGGCCGGCGCCACGGATTCGAGCGCCGGCAGCGGTGGCAGGTTGGTCAGCCGCGCGAACGTCGCATCGGGTCCCAGGGTGAAGATGGGATTCGACAGCGCCCGCCGGATCGCGGCGGCGTCGCCGCGGGTCAGCGGGCCGACGGCATCGGCCAGCGCCTGCGCGGCGACCGAAGGCTGCACCTCCATCGGAATGCCGACGGCGCCGCGCACCTCGCGGATGGCGCTGAGCAGCATCTCGTAGCGCGTCATCTGGAACCTGATCTCGCTGTCCGGCCGGCGCATGCC
This sequence comes from Neoroseomonas eburnea, assembly GCF_018129005.1. Lineage (GTDB taxonomy): Bacteria > Pseudomonadota > Alphaproteobacteria > Acetobacterales > Acetobacteraceae > Neoroseomonas > Neoroseomonas eburnea. The sequence goes on along the minus strand of NZ_JAAEDL010000011.1, from coordinate 102,242 downwards.
GTCGATCGCCGCCTCGAACTGCGCGAGCGCCGCCGCGGCTTCGGCCGGCTTGCCGCGGTAGCGCGACATGTCGCCGAGATTGCGCTCCGCATAGGCCAGGTTGAGCCGCGCATTGGCCGGCTGGAACCCGGCGCCGCCATAGCTGAAATCCGGCGGCTGCTGGGGGCCGCAGCCGGCGGGCAGGAGCAGACCCAGAAGTACCCGTCGCCGCATGTGACCCCCGTCTGCTCCGGTGAGCCAAATCCTCGCTCAGCAGCATGGGGTGAGGGAAGGGGGGCGAAGGCCATCCGATCCCGGCGGCAGGGGCGCCGCGGCGATGCCGGGGCGGTCCCGATCGGGACCCGCCGCCCGCCCGGGAGCCCGGCCGCATGGGCGGGCGCCCCGGTGGCGGGACCGGGGCGGCGCGCCCCGCCCGAGCGCCGGGGGTTGCCCCGCGCGGGCGCGCCTGCCACACCCTGCGGCCTGACATGACCGACGACCTGCCCAATCCGGCCCTGCTGCCCGCGGGCCTTGCCGACCTGCTGCCGCCCGAGGCCGAGCGCGAGGCCGCGCTGGTGGAGGCGATGATGGCCGTCTTCGCCGCGCATGGGTATGAGCGGGTGAAGCCGCCGCTGCTGGAATTCGAGGACAGCCTGCTCGCGGGCTCCGGCGCGGCGGTGGCCGAGCAGACCTTCCGTCTGATGGACCCGGTCAGCCAGCGCATGATGGGGCTGCGCGCCGACACCACGCCGCAGGTCGCGCGCATCGCCGCGACGCGCCTGGGGCGGGAGGCGCGGCCGCTGCGCCTCTGCTACGCCGGCCAGGTGCTGCGGGTGCGCGGGACGCAGCTCGCGCCCGAACGGCAATTGCCGCAGGCCGGGGTGGAGCTGATCGGCGGCGCCGCGCCGGCGGCGGATGCCGAGGTCGCGACCGTCGCCGTCGAGGCGCTCGCCGTCATCGGCGTCACCGAGGTCAGCCTCGACGTCACTCTGCCGACGATGGTGCCGGCGCTGCTCGAGGCCGCCGGCGCCACGTCGCCGCTGCGCCAGCGCCTGGCGCGCGCGCTCGACCGCAAGGACAGCGCCGCCGTCGCCGCCCTGGTGCAGGACCAAGGCGGCGTGCTCGCCGTGCTGCCCGGCCTGATGGCCGCGGCCGGCCCGGCGGACGGCGCGCTGGCGGCGCTCGAGGAAGCGGCCCTGCCGCCGGCGGCCCGCGCCATCGCCGAGAACGCCGCCGCCGTGCTCGCCGCCATCCGCGCCAGCGCGCCGGGGCTGCGCATCACGCTCGACCCGGTCGAGTTCCGTGGCTTCCGCTACCATACCGGCGTCGCCTTCACCCTCTATGGGCCGGGCATGAGCGGGGAACTTGCCCGCGGCGGGCGCTACCTGTCGCAGAACGAGGAACCGGCGACGGGCATGACGCTTTATCCGGATGCGGTGTTGCGCGCCGCGCCCGCCACCGAGCCGAAGCCGCGGCTGTTCCTGCCGCTCGGCGCCGACGGCGCCGCCTTCCGCGCCCAGGGCTTCGCGACCGTCGCCGCGCTGGCGCCGGAGGACACGCCGCAGCGCCTGCGCTGCACCCATGAACTGAAGGACGGCGCGGCCGTCCCCGTCATGTCGAAGGACTGAACCCATGGCCAATGTCGCCGTGATCGGCGCCCAATGGGGCGACGAGGGCAAGGGCAAGGTGGTGGACTGGCTCGCCAGCCGCGCCGACATCGTGGTGCGCTTCCAGGGCGGCCACAACGCGGGCCACACGCTGGTGGTGGGCAACGAGACCTATAGGCTCTCGCTGCTGCCCTCGGGCGTGGTGCGCGGCAAGCTCGGCGTCATCGGCAACGGCGTGGTGCTCGACCCGCAGGCGCTCCTGTCGGAGATCGAGAAGGTCGCCGCCCAGGGGCTGAAGGTGACGCCGGAGAACCTCCGCATCGCCGAGAACGTGCCGCTGATCCTGCCGCTGCACCCGGCGCTCGACCGCGCGCGCGAGACGGCACGCGGCGAGGACAAGATCGGCACCACCGGCCGTGGAATCGGCCCGGCCTATGAGGACAAGGTGGGGCGGCGCTCGATCCGCCTCTGCGACCTCGCGGAGCCGGAGACGCTGAGCGCGAAGCTCGATGAGCTGCTGCTGCACCACAACTCGCTGCTGCGCGGCCTCGGCGCGCCGGAGTTCAGCAAGAAGGAACTGCTCGACGGCCTGCTCGCCCTGGCGCCGAAGCTGCTGCCTTATGCGGAACCGGTCTGGGAGCGCCTGGACGAGGCGCGCCACAGCGGCAAGCGCGTGCTGTTCGAAGGCGCGCAGGCCGTGATGCTGGACGTGGACCACGGGACCTACCCTTACGTCACCTCCTCCAACACCGTCGCCGGCAATGCGGCGGGCGGCGCGGGCATCGGGCCGGATGCGATCGGCTTCGTGCTCGGCATCGCCAAGGCCTACACCACGCGCGTCGGCTCCGGGCCCTTCCCGTCCGAACTGCATGACGAGACGGGCAAGCTGCTCGGCGAACGCGGACGCGAATTCGGCACCGTCACCGGGCGGCCGCGCCGCTGCGGCTGGTTCGATGCCTGCATGGTGCGCCAGGCTGTGAAGGTCGGCGGCATCCAGGGCCTGGTGCTGACCAAGCTCGACGTGCTGGACGGGCTGCCGGAACTGAAGATCTGCACCGGCTACCGCATCAACGGGGAGACGGTGAAGCGCCTGCCCGCGGCCTTCCGCGCCCAGGCGGCGGCGGAACCGATCTACGAGACGCTGCAGGGCTGGTCGGGCTCGACCAGGGGCGCGCGCTCCTATGCCGAACTTCCGGCTGAAGCGGTGAAGTATGTCCGCCGCATCGAAGAACTGGTGGAGGCGCCGATCGTGCTGCTCTCCACCAGCCCCGAGCGCGACGACACCATCATGATGCGGGATCCCTTCGCGGGGTGAGCGCATCGAAGGGCCGCAGCGCCGCCGGCGCCGGGGCCTGAACCGCTCGCGCCGGATACGGCGCGGGGGCGCCGCCTCCGCACCGGGCCGCCATCGCGGATGCGTCCATCCGCGATGGAATCGCGTGCCGCCGGGGTGGCCGGGCCACCCCGGACCCTGCCAGGAAACCTAGATGGCTCCGCCGCCGCTGCTTCTGCTCACCGACATCCGCCACGGCTTCGGCAGCACCCGGCTGCTGGATGGGGCGACGCTGTCCGTGGCGCCGGGCGAACGGCTCGCCCTGGTGGGTCGGAACGGGTCGGGGAAGTCCACGCTGCTGAAGGTGGCCGCCGGCATCATCGAAGCCGAGGGCGGCACGCGGTTCGTCCAGCCCGGCGCGACCCTGCGCTACCTGGACCAGGAACCGGACCTTTCCGCCTTCCCGGACGTCATGGCCTATGTGCTCGCGGGCCTCGGCCCGGCGGATGACCCGCACCGGGCGCGCTACCTGCTGGAACAGCTCGGCATGACGGGGGCGGAGAAGCCCGCCGCGCTCTCCGGAGGGGAGACGCGGCGCGCGGCACTGGTGCGCGCGCTGGCGCCGTCCCCCGACATCCTGCTGTTGGACGAGCCGACCAACCACCTCGACCTGCCGGCGATCGAATGGCTGGAAGCGGAACTCAACGCCTCCGGCTCCGCGCTGGTGCTGATCAGCCACGACCGGCGCTTCCTCGAACGCCTGTCGCGCGCGATGGTCTGGCTCGACCGCGGCATCACGCGCCGGCTCGAGCGCGGCTTCGCGCATTTCGAGGAATGGCGCGACGAGGTGCTCGAGGAGGAGGAACGCGAGGCCCACAAGCTCGCCCGCAAGATCGTGCGGGAGGAGCATTGGCTGCGCTACGGCGTCACCGCGCGGCGCAAGCGCAATGTCCGCCGGCTGGAGAACCTGCACGCGCTGCGCGCGAAACGCCGCGAACGCGTGACGGCACCCGGCCGCGTCACCATGGCGGCGGCCGAGGCGGCGGGCTCCGGCAACCTCGTGATCGCCGCCGACCGCATCTCGAAGGCCTTTGGCGATCGCGTGGTGGTGCGGGACTTCTCCACGCGCATCATCCGCGGCGATCGCGTCGGCATCGTCGGGCCGAACGGTGCGGGCAAGACGACGCTGCTCAACATGCTGACCGGCGTGCTCGCCCCGGACAGCGGCGAGGTGCGGCTTGGCACGGGGCTCGCGATGGTCGGCCTCGACCAGCGGCGGGCGAGCCTCGATCCCTCCGTCACGCTGTCCGAGGCGCTGACGGAAGGGCGCGGCGACCAGGTGCATGTGAACGGCCAGCCGCGCCACGTCATCGGCTACATGAAGGACTTCCTGTTCACGCCGGAGCAGGCGCGGACGCCGCTTTCGGCGCTCTCTGGCGGGGAGCGCGGCCGACTGATGCTGGCGCGCGCCTTCGCCAGGCCGTCGAACCTGCTGGTGCTGGACGAGCCGACCAACGACCTCGACCTGGAAACGCTCGACCTGCTGCAGGAACTCGTCGCGGACTACGCCGGCACCGTGATCCTGGTCAGCCACGACCGCGACTTCCTGGATCGCACGGTCACCAGCGTGATCGCCTGGGAAGGCGAGGGGCGGTGGCAGGAGTATGCCGGCGGCTATTCCGACATGGTCGCGCAGCGCGGCCATGGCGTGAAGGCACGTGCTGCCGAGGCCGCCGCGAAGCCCGCGGTCGCCGCAGCGAGGGCAGAGCCCGCACCCCGCTCCGCGCCGCCCGCCCGCCGCAAGGGCCTGAATGCGAAGGAACAGCACGAGCTCAGGACGCTACCTGCGCGCATGGAGCAGCTGGCCGCGGAGATCGCGCAACTGGAGGCCAAGGTCGGCGATACCGCCTTCTACGCGCGCGATCCCGCCGGCTTCGCCAGGGCGACGGCGGCCATGGCCACGGCGCAGGCTGCCCTCGCCGCGGCCGAGGAGCGGTGGCTCGAACTGGAGATGCTGCGCGAGGAGGTGGGCTAGAGCGGTTTCCGTTCGCCGTGGCTCACGGCAACCGCTCCAGCCCTTTGTTTTCGCGAGCATCTTTACCCGATCAGCTGATTCCACCTGATCGGGACCTGCTCTAGGTCCCGCCTGCGAAAGGCGCTGGATCTCCGGCGAACGAAGCCGACGGAGAGGGCACTCGAGCAGATGCCGGGCAGGTGGAGTCACCTCGTCAGGGTGAAGATGCTCGAGAAGGCACATGGGCGGAGCGGTTGCAGCGAGCCAGGGCGAACGGATGCCGCACCGGCGTCCTGTCGCCCGGGCCTCAACTGCCCGTCAGCGCCCGGATCCGGACCAGGATCGCCTGCTGGATCAGCGGGCTCGCATCCATGTTGAAGTGGCCGAGGCCCGGTTCGCCGGACAGCTCGATGTTCTCGATCGGTCCGGTGAAGCCGTCGCGTGGCGCAAGCGGCCGCCCGAAGCCGTTGTGCGCCTGGTAGAAATTGGTCACCCGCCGCGGGCCGGGCGCCACCGTGCCGACCAGCACCGGATCGAGGGTGAACAGCGCATCGGTGGCGAGGCTGCGCGTCCACAATTCCCCGCTGACCTCGATCGCCGCGTCGGCGCCGAGCGAATGCCCGCCGATGCACAGCGGCCGGGGCAGGCGGCCCTCCCGGTCGAGACGCACCAGCCGTTCGGCGACATGCTCGGCCGCGAGGTGGCTGTGCACCGAGGCGGAGTAGCTCGCATCGCGCAGGCGGCGCGCGAAATCGTCGAAGCCCGTCGAGATCTCCGCGATGCCGCGGAACAGGACGATACGCGCGCGGGGCGGTCCGGGGAGGGATTCGCCGATCCCGCTCGAACAGCCCGCCAGCGCGGGCGGCAGGAACAGAAGGGCACGGCGGCCGAGCCGGGGCCTGGTCGTCAACGGCATGCTGGTCGTCGGGGCAGTCGTGTGGTCCGTTGCGCCGATGTTATGCCGTCTCCGGCGCGGAAGGCGAGGCCTCCTGCGCCGCCTCACTCCGCCTCGGCCAGCAGGGCGTTCAGGTCGAGCCGCCGCGTCACCATCGCGAGCTTCCCCTTCGCATCCCGCGGCCATTCGGCCTCGGGCCGGTCGCGATAGAGCTCGACGCCGTTGCCGTCCGGGTCACGCAGGTAGAGCGCTTCCGACACGCCGTGGTCCGACGCGCCTTCGAGCGGCCAGCCCGCTTCCAGCAGGCGCTTGAGCGCGACGGCGAGCGCGGCGCGCGAAGGGTAGAGCAGCGCCACGTGGAACAGCCCGGTCGTGCCCGGCGGCGGCCAGGCGCCGTCCTTGCTCTCCCAGGTGTTGAGCGCGATGTGGTGGTGGTAGCCGCCGGCGGAGAGGAACACCGCCTGGTCACCGTAGCGCTGCTGCTCCTCCAGTCCGATCACGTCGCGCCAGAAGCCGAGGGCGCGGCCGAGGTTCGCGACCTTGAGATGGACGTGGCCGATGCGCGTCTCCGGATGGATGGCGGCCTTGGTGCTGGTTTCGTCGAGGACCGCGGACATGGCGGGTGTCTCCTTTTGTCCCCGGCTATCTGGCGTGCTGCGCGCGCGGGTGCCAATGGGATCGCCGGATCATGACCATGGGCGGGGCGTATGACGCGCGCTGAGACGGATGTGCTGGTGCTGGGTTCGGGCGGCGCGGGGCTGGTGGCGGCGCTGGCCGCGGCGGCGCAGGGCCTGTCGGTGACAGTGCTGGAGAAGACCGGCCGGGTGGGAGGCACCACGGCGATGTCGGGCGCCGGCACCTGGATCCCGGCGAACCACCTCGCGGCCGCGGCCGGCATCGCCGACAGCGAGGATGAGGCGCTGGCCTATATCCGCGCCGCCGCGCCGGAGGGCTGGGCGGCGGCCGAGGAGGCGCTGTGGCAGGCCTTCGTCCACGCCGCGCCGGAGATGCTGCGCTTCGTCGAGGCGCGCACCCCGCTGCGCTTCGCCCTGACGCCGGAGCCCGACCCGCTGAGGACGCTGCCGGGGGCGAAGGCGCGCGGACGGATGATGTCGCCCCTGCCGCTGAGCCGCTGGCGGGCGGGGCGCTTCGCCTTCCGCATCCGCAGATCCACCATCCCGGAGATCTTCACCTACCACGAGGCGGTGGAGACGGATCTCTACCACCACCCCTACCGCACGGCGGCCTCGCTCTGGCCGAAGCTGCTGTGGCGGCTGCTGACCAACACGCGGGGGAAGGGGACGGCGCTGATCACCGGGCTGCTGCGCGGCTGCCTGGATCACGGCGTGCAGGTGCATCTTTCCGCGCGGGCGGTGGAGCTGACGCGCGATGCGGATGGCGCGGTGACCGGCGCGGTGGTGGAGCGCGGCGGGCAGCGCGAGACCTGGGTGGCGCGCTCCGGCGTGGTGATCGCGACCGGCGGCTTCGAATGGGATGCCGGGATGCTGGCGGAGCACTTCCCCGGCCCCGTCGACTACCTCGGCAGCCCGAGCGCCAATACCGGCGACGGCCAGCGCATGGCGGCAGAAGCCGGCGCGGCGCTGGCGCGGATGGACCAGGCGACGCTGACGCCCTCGGTGCCCGTGCCCTACGAAGGGCGGCTGCTGGCCCAGCCCGTGCCCTTCCACACCGAGCGCAATGCCATGCTGGTCAACCGCCACGGGCGGCGCTTCGTGAACGAACTGACCTTCAACATCGGCGAGGCGATCGACGCGCGCGACCCCGTGAGCGGTGAGCCGGTCCATCTGCCGGTCTGGGTCATCACCGATATCCGGATGCTGCGCCAGGTGCCGCCGGTGCGCTGGGGCGCGAAGGCCGATCCCGGCTGGATGCGGCAGGCGCCGGATCTGGCCTCGCTCGCCGCGCTGATCGGCGTGCCGCCGGCCAGGCTGGAGGAGAGCGTCGCCCGCTTCAACGCCGCCGCGGCGGCGGGGGAGGACACCGAGTTCGGCCGCCCGGCGAAGGTCACCGCCGGCGCCCCGGCGGACAAGCGGCGGCGCATCGGCATGGAGGCGATCGGCGAGCCGCCTTTCCTCGCCTTTCCGTTCAGCCGCTCCATCCTCGGTACCAAGGGGGGCGCGCGGACCAACGAGCATGGCGAGGTGCTGCGCCCGGACGGCAGCGTCATCCCGGGCCTCTTCGCCTGCGGTGTGGCGATGGCGAACCCGATCGGCACCCGCAATGTCGGCACCGGCACGACGATCGGGCCGAACATGACCTGGGGCTACATCTGCGGCCAGCGCCTGGCGCGGCGGAACCGCGCCGGCTGAACGCCGCATCTCGTACCAGCGGCCGCTCTTCGCGACCGTTGGCATGAGGCTTTTCGCGTCCTCAGGCGCCGGGCGCAAACCTCCGCTTCGCTTGGCTTCGGAGGACGGCCGGCGGGCCGCAGTCGCGGCCTCGGCACGAGTAGAGAACTCGTGCCGCCGGCATCAGGACTGCGCGAAGGCGGCGTCGATCAGCAGGGCGGCGGTGCTGCGCAGCGCGGCGGCGGCGCGGTCCTCGCCGAGGTAGCTGCGGGCGGCGATGGCGCCTTCGATCGCGAGGGAGAGCTGGTCGGCGAGCTGATCCGGGTCGCGCGCCTCGGCGGCGACGGCGAGGTCGCGGATCTGCTGGCGGGCGCCGCGCTTGAAGGTCGCCACCACCTGGTAGGTCGGGTGGCAGGGGTCGCGGAATTCCGCCTGGGCCATCAGCATCGGGCAGCCGCAGACGCCGGGTTCGGCGACCTGCTCGGCCATGGCCTCGACCAGGGCACGGAGGCGCTCGAGCGGCGTGGTCGCATGGGCCATCGCCTCCTCGATCCAGGCATCATGCTCGGCGGCGTCCTCCGCGAGGATCGCCGCGACCAGCGCGTCCTTGCTGGGATAGGCGCGGTAGAGGCTCATCTTCGTCGCATTGGCGACGCGACAGACCTCCTCGATGCCGGTGGCGCGGATGCCCTGGCGCTCGAACAGCTCGCGCGCGGCTTCCTGGATGCGTTCCGCCGCCTTGGGCTTGGCGGCGACTGGCCCGGACATGGTGGCTGGCCCTCCTCGCGCCGTGACGCGGCGCACAAGAATATCACTTGATGATACCGACCGGTCACTCTACATAGCCGGACGAACCGGTCAGTATCAATATCAACATTCGGAGATATGCACATGGCCACCCCCCAGCGCAAGGCCGCCGCACCGACCTCCGCCTTCTGGCCGACATGGCTGGCCCGCGTGCAGGGTGCGACGCTCCGCGCGGCGCTGGCGGCCGGTTCGGCGGTGGCGACGGCACCGGCCCTCGCCCAGCCTGCCGCCGCGCCCCCGCCGGTCACGGTGGCCGCGCCGCTCGCGCGGCCGGTGACGGAATGGCAGGAGCACACGGCGCGGATCGAGCCCTCCGCCAGGGTCGAGTTGCGCGCCCGCGTCTCCGGCCAGGTCGAGCAGGTGCATTTCACCGACGGCGCCATCGTCCGCGCCGGGGACCTGCTGTTCACGCTCGACCAGCGGCCCTTCCGCATCGCGCTGGAGACCGCGCGGGCCGAGGTGGCGCGCAACGAGGCGCGGCTGCTGCTCGCCGAACAGCAGGTCGCCCGTTACGAGCCGCTGGCCGCCAGCCGCATCGCCCCGCAGGCGGAGCTCGATTCCCGCCGCGCCGCGCTGCGCGAGGCCCAAGCCGGCCTCGCCGCCGCCCGGGCCGCGGAACGCCAGGCGGCGCTCGATCTCGAATTCACCGAAATCCGTGCGCCGCGCGCGGGCCGCATCAGCGACCGTCGCGTCGATGCCGGCAACCTGGTGCAGCAGGGCCAGACGCTGCTGACCACCCTGGTCGCGCTCGACCCCGTCTATGTCACCTTCGACGCCAGCGAGGCCGAATACCTCCGTCAGGCCCGCGCGGCGCGGGCCGGGCTGCGCGATGGCAGCCTGCCGGTGCAGCTCCGTCTGCTGGACGAGGCTGAATTCTCCCGCGAGGGCCGGATCGACTTCGTCGACAGCGTCTTCGACAACCGCAGCGGCACCATCCGCGCCCGCGCGGTGGTGCCGAACCCGGACCTCTTCCTGACGCCGGGCACCTTCGCCCGCGTCCGGCTCTCGACCGGCGAGGAACCCGCCCTGCTGGTGCCGGATGCCGCGGTGATGGCCGACCAGGCCGGCCGCATGGTGCTGACCGTCACGGCGGAGGGCACCGTCGCGCCGCGCCAGGTGCGGCTCGGTCCGCTGACGGAGGGGCTGCGCGTCGTGCGCAGCGGCCTGACCCCGCAGGACCGCGTCATCATCGGCGGGCTGCACCGCGCAAGGCCGGGCATGCGCGTGACCGCCGAGCAGGGCCGGATCGGCGCGAGCCCCTTCGCCGAAGCCCGTTAAGGCCACCCCCCCCCCCACGGAACCCCCGCCGGGCGCATGACGCGGCCGGCCACGCCGAAGGCCCGCCCCCGATGCGCCTCGCACGCTTCTTCATCGACCGTCCGGTCTTCGCCGCGGTCATCTCCATCGCGATCACGCTGGTGGGCGCGATCGCGGCCTTCCGCCTGCCGATCTCGGAGTATCCGGAGATCGCCCCGCCCAGCGTGACGATCACCGCGCTCTATCCCGGCGCCTCGGCCGAAACGATCGCCGAGACCGTCGCCGGCCCGATCGAGCAGGAGGTGAACGGCGTGGACGGCATGCTCTACGTCACCTCCCAATCCACCGGCGACGGGCGGCTGACCGTGACCGTGGTGTTCCGCCAGGGCGTGGACGGCGACCAGGCGCAGGTGCTGGTGCAGAACCGCGTCGCGGTGGCCGAGCCGCGTCTGCCGGAGGAGGTCCGCCGCCTCGGCATCACCGTGCGCAAGGCGAGCCCGGACTTCCTGATGGTGGTGCACATCATCTCGCCGGACGGCAGCCGCGACCATGAATACATCTCCAACTACGCGACGCTGAACATCAAGGACCGGCTCGCGCGCATCGACGGCGTCGGCGACGCGCAGGTGTTCGGCGCGCGCGACTATGCGATGCGCGTGTGGCTCGACCCGGACCGCATCGCCGCGCGCGGCCTGACCGCCGGCGAGGTGGTGGATGCGCTGCGCCGCGCCAATGTGCAGGTCGCGGCCGGCGCGCTCGGCCAGGCGCCGCGCGCCGAGACCGCCGGGGCCTTCGAACTGTCGGTGCTGACCCAGGGCCGCCTGGCGACGCCCGAGGAGTTCGGCGAGCAGATCATCGCCACCGGCGAGCACGGCGCGCCGTTGCGCCTGCGCGATGTCGCGCGCATCGAGATCGGCGCGGCGGACTACACGGTGAACGCACTGCTGAACAATCGGCTAGCCACCGCCATCGCCGTCTTCCAGCGGCCGGGCAGCAATGCGCTGCAGACCGCGGCCGCCGTGCGCGCCGCCATGGAGGAGGCGGCGCGGTCCTTCCCGCCCGGGATCGGCTACAGCATCGTCTACGACCCGACGCGCTTCATCGCCCAGAGCATGGAAGCGGTGCTGCACACCTTCGTCGAGGCGATCCTGCTCGTCGTCTTCGTCGTCATCCTCTTCCTGCAGAACTGGCGCGCGGCGATCATCCCGCTGGCAGCCATCCCGGTGTCGATCATCGGCACCTTCGCGATCCTGCTCGCCCTCGGCTTCACGCTGAACACGCTGACCATGTTCGGCCTGATCCTCGCCATCGGCATCGTGGTCGACGACGCCATCGTGGTGGTGGAGAATGCGGAGCGGCACATGGCCGCCGGCCTTTCGCCGCTGGAGGCCGCGCGGAAGACGATGGACGAGGTCGGCTTCGCGCTGATCGCGATCGCCCTGGTGCTGGTCGCGGTCTTCGTGCCGACCGCCTTCATCACCGGCATCTCCGGCGCCTTCTACAAGCAGTTCGCGGTGACGATCTCGGTCGCGACGCTGCTCTCGGCGCTGGTGTCGCTGACGCTGTCGCCGGCGCTGGCGGCGATCCTGCTCAAGCCCCATGCGCACCTTGAAGGACCCGGGCCGCTGCTGCTGCGGCCCTTCGGCGCCTTCGCGCGGGGGTTCAACTGGCTGTTCGACAGGCTCTCCATCGGCTACGGCGCGCTGACGCGGCGGCTGATCCGCATCCCCGTGCTGCTGCTGCTGATCTATGGCGGGCTGCTGGCCGCGACCGGCTGGACCGTCACGAGCACGCCGACGGGGCTGATCCCGCCGCTCGACCGCGGCTATTTCATCGCCGCCTTCCAGTTGCCGCCGGGGGCGAACCTGTCCCGCACCGATGCGGTGATCCGCCGCGCCTCGGAGGCCATCCTGGCGACGCCGGGCGTCGAGAGCGCGGTCGCCTTCGTCGGCTTCGACGGCGCGACCTTCACCAACGCGCCCAATGCCGGCGTGGTCTTCGCGACGCTCAAGCCGTTCGAGGAGCGGGCCGAGCATCACCTGACCACCGGGGGCATCCTGGCCGACCTGCAGGGCCGGCTGATGGGCGACCCGGACGCGATGGTCTTCGTGCTGGCGCCGCCCTCGGTGCCCGGCATCGGCACCGGCGGCGGCTTCAAGCTGATGATCCAGGACCGCGCCGGGCGCGGCCCGCGGGAGATGGAGGCCGCGCTGCATGCGGTGATGGGCGCGGCCAATCAGACCCCCGGCATCGCCTTCGCGTTCAGCCTGTTCAACACGGCGACACCGCAGGTCCGCACCGAGATCGACCGCGCCCGGGCGGAGATGCTCGGCGTGCCGGTCAGCCGGGTGCACGAGGCGATGGGCGTCTATCTCGGCTCCGCCTTCGTCAACGATTTCAACCTGCTCGGCCGAACCTGGCGTGTCACTGCCCAGGCCGATGCGCAATACCGTACGGGGGCGGAGGACATCGCCCGGCTGCGCACCCGCAGCGATGCCGGGGCGATGGTGCCGCTCGGCAGCCTCGCGACCTTCCGGGAGACCTCCGGCCCCTACCGCATGCCGCGCTACAACCTCTTCCCGGCGGTGGAACTTCAGGGCGCGGCGCTGCCGGGTGTCTCGACCGGCCAGGCCATCGCCATCATGGAACGTGTGCTGGCCGAGAACCTGCCCGAGGGCTTCGGCTACGAATGGACCGAGATCGCGCTCCAGGAGAAGCTGGTCGGCAATACCGCGCCGATCGCCTTCGGCCTCGCAGTCGTCTTCGTCTTCCTGGTGCTGGCGGCGATGTACGAAAGCTGGCTGCTGCCGCTCGCCATCGTGCTGATCGCGCCGATGTCGGTGCTGGCGGCGCTGATGGGCGTCCGCTACGCCGGCCTCGACAACAACGTGCTGGTGCAGGTGGGGCTGGTGGTGCTGGTCGGCCTCGCGGCCAAGAACGCCATCCTGATCGTCGAATTCGCCCGCGCGGCGGAGGAGGAAGGAGCATCGCGCTGGGATGCGGCGGTCGCCGCCGCACGAACCCGGCTGCGGCCGATCCTGATGACGAGCCTCGCCTTCATCCTCGGCGTGCTGCCGCTGACCGTCGCGACCGGGGCGGGGGCAGAGATGCGCCAGAGCCTCGGCACCGCGGTGTTCTACGGCATGCTGGGGGTGACGATCTTCGGCCTGCTCTTCACGCCGGTCTTCTACGTCGTCGCGCGCGCCATGGCGCGCCGGGGGAAGGCCAGGGAGGCCGAGCCGCAAGCGACCGCCGCAGCCTCGGCCCGATCCTCGGCGGCCTGATGCCGCCGAGCGCCGCCGGCGACCTCGTTGCCGGCGGGTGATCGGGTCGGGCAGGCGGGATCGGGATGGCGGGCATGCGCAAAGCAGCGGCGCCCCGGCCGGGGCGGCCGAGAGGCGCGGTCGGCATGACCGGACGGATCGGTAAGGCCCGGTCGCGACGCGGGGCTTGGCTCGCGCCGGGGTCGCGGCGAACGGAGACCCGGTCCAGGCCGCAGCGGCCGGCAGCCCCGTCGCTGCGCCTTCATCCGCCGCGCCGGCGCCGGCTGCCGCCGACGCCCCAGCCGCTGCGCTGGATCCGACGCCGGACGACCTCGACTTCGATCCCCTGGGCGTCGCCCAGCACGCCGAGCAGCCTGTCGAGGGCGGAGGGCGGAATGGCGATGCCGCCCGCACTGCCCTTTTCCTTCGCCACGAGGCCATGCAGCAGGATCGGCGCGCCGTCGGCGACGGGTGCGAGGACCATCGCCGTCGGGCCGATGGCCTGCCGCAGCCGGTCATCGAGGGCGGCGTCGCCGCTGCCTGGCAGTGCCGCGGCGGTGTCCGCGACGCCGAGGACGCGATACGTCCCGGTCGCGACGGGGCTGCCCGGGCGGCCGGCCTCGCGGTCCGGATTGCCGAGCAGGCGCGCCATCGCCGGAGGGGCGCTCCATTCCGCCCGGACCGGGCCGAAGACGACGGCATCGCCGCGCTGGACGGTCAGGCGCGGCGTTTCCTCCCCGGCCGGGACGGTCACGAGCAGCCGCGGCGAGGCTCCGCCGCCACCCGGCCGGTCCGCCCTGCGCAGCACACGCCAGGCCAGGACCGGCATGGCCAGCCCGGCCAGGAGGAAGAGGACCGCGAGCATCATGGCGCCGCCGGGGCCGGCTTGCCGGCCGGAGGCGGCGTGGCGGACGGGCGCGTGGCCGGGGAGGCCGGCAGCGACGGGACGGCGCGCAGGCGGTCGGCCGCCTCGATCTGGATCTGCGTGGTGCGGGCAGACGGGGTGGCGCTCGCCGCAGGCACCCAGATGCGCATGGCGGCGGGCCGCGCGGTTGGCGGTGCGGCGGCCGCGCGCGCCGCCGCGGCGACGAAGGCGCGGTCGATCTCGGCCTGGTTCCATCGGTTCAGCGCCAAGAGCAGCCCGCCGAGGAACACCAGCGCGGCACCGCCGAGCAGGTAGAGGCGGGCATGGGTGACAGCCGTCTTCATCGGGCTGCGCCTCCGGCCGCGGCAAGCCGCGCGGCGAGCGCCTCCGCCTCGCCGGCCGCCGAGGCATCCCGGGCGGCGAGTGAAGCGATGACGCGCGGCAGGTCGCGCCCGAGGGCCTCGCGGGTTTCCCGCGCCATGGCCGCCGGGCCGAGGGCGGCGGCGAGCAGCGCCCGGGCGGCGTCCTTCTCGCGTGCGGGCCAAGCTTCGGCCGCGCGGCCGAGATCGGCCAGCATGGCCGGGACCATCGCGGCCTGCAGCGCCGCGCGTGCCGGTTCGGCGAGCGGGGCGCGCCCGGCGGGCCGCTGCGCGACCGCGCCGCCGCTCAGCAGCCACGCGTCGAGGCGCCGGCCGAAGCTGCCCGACAGCAGGCCGCCAAGCCCGCCGCCGAGCACCGGCGCGACCAGCAGGGCGACCCAGTAGAGCGCGCCCGCCGGAGGCACGAGCAGGCCGACCGCCAGCATGGCGAGGCCCGCCCCGTACATCACCAGCACGGCCCGCCGCTGGCCGTTCTCCAGCACCGTCGGCGCCGCATCGGGAAGGGAGGCGTGGCGCTGCGCGTCCGACATGGTTCAGCCCCCCGAGGAATAGGCGCGGCCGGTCGAACCGAAGCCGGCGCGCGTGATGGTGGAGGTCGGTCGCGACACCGTCGAACCGCCGACGCGGGTCGAACCTGGGCCGGAATAGGTGCCCATCCGGTTCGCCGCCCCGAGCCGGCGCGACGAGCTGTCCCAGGCCAGCAACGGGCCGGTGCCGGAGGCGGGGCGGTAGGCGGCGGTGGGCTGGCGGTCGGCGGTCCAGGTCCAGCCCTGGTAGCGCGGCCCGATGCCGCTGCCGTAGCTCCTGCTCCAGCCATTGTTGTAGCCCACCCACCAGGAAGGCCTGGAGGAGGATCCGCCGCCCGTGCCCGCCGTGCCGCTGCCGGTTCCGCTGGTGGCGGCAGCGGCCGCCGCGGCGGCTGCGGGCAGGGCGAGATCGGCGAATTCGGCCTCGACGCAACTCGACCAGTTGTCCCGGCAGACAGCTTCGGAGGCGTAGCGGTTGGCGAGGCGCGGCGTGACCGTCTCGCAGCGCTGCCACACCTCCGTGCAGGCAGCCTCGTCCGGGTAGATCGGCACCAGGCGGTAGTAGGCGAGGCTCGCCCCGGCCGGCATCCGCCCCCGCTCCGGCTGCTCCGGCGCCGCGACGGGCTGCGGCGGCGGCAGGGAGGCGACGCCCCCGGTCGCCGGCGCGCTCGCTTCGGAGAGGCGCCAGAACTGGCCGTCCCGCGCCTGCAGCACGGGCGCGAAACCCAGGCCGCCGGTCTGCGACCATCCGGCGGGCACCGGCCGCCAGCCGGAGCCGGTGGCGAGCGGCACGTCGCCCTCGCAGGCATTGGGTCCGAACTGCGCCTGGCATTCGGCAAAGGTCCGGAACTGCGGGCGGGTCTCGGCGTGCTCGCGCTCGATCGCCTGTTCCAGCGCATCGCAGCGGGCCGGGTCCTCGCCGAGGCGCCGGTGGGCGGCGCGGCAGGCATCGAGCCGTGCGGCAGCCTGGCCGGGCAGGTCCGGCGGTGGCGCCTCGTCGCAGCCCACGGCACCGAGCCCGAGGGTGACGAGGGCCGCCGCCCGCACCGTGCGGGACCTGCGGCGGGACGGCGGGGCCGGGCCCTGCGGCATCAGCCGGCCTCAGCCCGACATGCAGGCATTGTTCAGGATGCCCGCGCCGATCTGCATGAAGGCGATGAAGACGGCGGCGCCGCCGACCTTGTCGGCCTCGATCTCCTCCCGCAGCCGCCCGGTGAGCAGGGTGGAGAGCAGCAGATGCGCGCCGAGCTGGACCGCCACCGCGACGACGCACCAGATGATCTGGTCGAGCGGCCCCGCCGCCGAGCGTGCCACCGCGGCGATCGGCAGCACCATGCCGATCGCCTTGCCGCCGAACACGATCGCCGTGGGCAGGTTGCCGGCGCGCAGCAGCGTCAGTTCCGAATGCGGCGTGATCAGGGAGACCACGACCAGCCCGGCGATCCAGAACACCGCACCGAGCGCGAAGGCGACGAGGAAACTCAGGAAGGTCGAGGGGAAGATGGCGAGGACATCGGCGGTGGTCATGCGGCGTTTCCCCGGATGCTCGCGCGGTCAGTCGCGCAGGATGTGCGGAACGAAGCGCGCCGAGACCCCGGTGACGGGCCCGAGCGATTCGCGGAAGGACAGGCCGGCGGCCTCGCCGCCGACCATCCAGACGGAGACGGCGGCGTGCACCTCCCCGCGCGGCGAGGCGAAGACCGGCAGCGGGCAATGCGCCTGGTACAGCAGGGGCCCGACCTCGTTCTCCGGCACCTCGCCGATCGGCTGGCCGGGCAGGTAGACATGCTCGCCATCCCAGCCCCGGCGCGGCTTGGCGACCATCGCCCCCTCGGCCGGGCGGTCGAGGAAGGTCGGCAGCAGGTTCGGCGTGCCGGGGAACATGTGCCAGAGCAGCGCCATCATCGTCTTGTCGGCGAGCAGCCGCGTCCAGGCCCCGGGCAGGATGCGGGTGCGGCTCTGCGGCAGCACCTCCGCATTGGCCTCCTCCTCCATCCAGGCCCAGGGGTAGATCTTGATCAGCGTGTCGAGCAACTCGTCGCGGTCGTCGGCGAAGCGCCGCGCATCGATGTCCCAGCCGACCGCGCCGATGGCGCAGATGCGCAGGCGGCTGCCCTGTTCCTGCGCGATCTCGGCGAGGAATTCGGCGTCGAAGCGTTCGGTGGTGTCGGCCGGGCCGCCGTTGACCGCGACCTCCCCGCCGCAGGCGACCGCGGCGGGGCCGCGCAGGGCGAGCCTGCGGAAATGCTCGCCGAGATCCTCGTAGATGAGGTTCTCCTGGGAATCGGAGGATTGGCCCGAGGCCGCCTGCCAGGCCTCGAACCATTCCCACTGCACGAAGGACGCCTCGGCGAGGCCGAAGGGCGAATCCGCCTCGTAGTCCAGCAGCATCGGCGTGCCGTCGGGCGCGAAGGAGAAGTCCATGCGTCCGTAGAGCGGCGAATCCTGCGCCCGCCAGGACCGCGCGATGGCGGAGCGCATCGCCGGGGCGTTGATGCCGAAATGGCCGTAGTCGCCGCTCTTCACCAGGGCATCGACCGCCTGGAGGCAGCGGGCATGTATGCCCTCGGCGGCCGTGAGCAGCGCATCGGCGCTGCGCGCGGTGATCAGGTAGGCGGCCTCGGTCTCCCAATAGGGCAGGCCGTCCGGCGCCGGCACGTCGAGGCCCAGGCTGCGGAGGCGCTCGCGGAAAGGGCCAGGCGTCTCCACCGGGATGCGTCGGAAGGGTGGGGTGGTCACGCCTGCGCCCTACAGCACCACATGCGGCACGAAGCGGTCTTCCAGCGTCGTCACGAGCTCGTCGCCCTCCCGGATACCGAGGCCGCAGGGATCGTCGCCGACCACCCACACGCCCATGACCGGATAGGCGACGCCCGACGGTGTCGCGTGGCCCGGCAATGGCGCCCATTGTTGCCAGATCGTAGGGGATGGAGGCAAACCCTCGGCGATGTCGGTGGAGGCATCCTCGGCGACGCCCTCCACGCGCATGCCGTGACCTTCCAGCCCGAGCGCCGGCTTGCCGATCGCCGGACCGTCGATCGCCGCGCGGTCGAGCGAGGCGGGCAGCAGCAGCGGATGCCCCGGGAACATCGACCACAGCTCGGCGAGGATCGCCTTGTTGGCGTGCAGCATGCGGCGTGCCGGCTCGATCCAGCGGGTGCGGCCGAGCGGCAGCAGCCGCCCGCCCTCCTCGGCATCCAGCCAGTCCCAGGGGTAGAGCTTGAAACAGGCTTCGATCGGCCGGCCCGAGGGCTCGACGAAGCCGGTCTCCTGCTGCCAGGAGATGTCGTCGACCGGCAGGAAGGCGGTTTCGTGGCCGGCGGCGCCGGCGGTCGCCATCAGGTAGGCGACCTGCGCGATCTCGTCCCCGCGGTCGCGCTCGGCGGCGAAGTGGATCCGGCGGGGCAGGCCCATCGCCGGCCAGCGCGCGACCAGCGCGTCGTCGATCGCATTCCACTGGTCATCGCCGGGCCGCGTGGCCGGGCCGGCGGGCGTCTCCTCGAACCAGGCGAGCTGGACGACGGCGGCCTCGAGCAGCGCCGCCGGCGTCTCGGCATTGAATTCGAACAGCTTGACCCCGCCGTCCGGCGACAGGCGGAAATCGAAGCGGCCATAGAGGGAGGGTTCGGCGGCGCGGTAGGACGCCTCGACCAGGGCGACGAGGCGCGGGGTGAAGCCGAAGGCACGGTAGTCGCCGCGGCGGACCACGGATTCGACCGCGGCCTCGATCATCGGCAGGAGTTCCCGTGCCGCCGCCTGCAGCGCCTCGATGGCCTCGGGCGTGAGGACGTAGCAGGCGTCGCGCGCCCAGTATTCGCGCTCGTCGGGCGAGTGGAAGGTGAAGCCCAGCGCCTCGGCGCGCCGCGGGAAGGCATCGTCGCGCACCAGGACGCGGCGCTCGATGGCCGGCACGGGCAGCGCGCCTATTCCGCCCGGATGCCGAGGGCGCGGACTGCCGGTTCCCTGAGGTCGATCTCCTCCCGCACGTGCGGCGCGAAGCGGCTGGGCGCACGCCCGCGCATCGCCGGGGTGCCCTGGGCGAGCGTGGGGCGGGCGAAGGGCATCGCGAGGCCGGCGGCGATCATGAGGCGGCGACGAAGGCGGGTCATGGCGGTCCTGCTAGCCGGATGAGGCGCAGAGTGGGGCGGATTCCGCCTGTGGAAAAGTCTTGGCTTGCCAGGGGGATGGCGCCGCGGAATCATGAACGAAACGGGAACGAGAAATCGTCTGTAACAGGCTGGGGCGGATTGGCAAGCCCTCTCTGCCCCACCCCATGTGGTGGTTGCGTGACTGTGGCAAGACTACATCTTGTGGCCGGACCCCATGCGGCGGCAGGATGCATGCCCAGGGGATGAGTTGGTTCGGGGGGTAGATCGGTGTTCGACGCAGTGCAGCTTGAGGGCCATGGCCAGGTCCGCATCGACCGTTCGCGCGACGCGTTGCTGACCGATTTCGGCAAGGCGACGCTCGACGACCGCTACCTGCTGCCGGGCGAATCGTATCAGGACCTCTTCGCCCGGGTGGCATCGGCCTACGGTGACGATGCGACCCACGCCCAGAGAATCTACGATTACATTTCCCGGCTCTGGTTCATGCCGGCAACCCCGGTGCTGTCCAACGGCGGCACGACGCGCGGCCTGCCGATCTCCTGCTTCCTGAACGAGGCCTCCGACAGCCTCGACGGCATCGTCGGCCTGTGGAACGAGAATGTCTGGCTGGCGGCCAAGGGCGGCGGCATCGGATCCTACTGGGGCAACCTGCGCGGCATCGGCGAGAAGGTCGGCAGGAACGGCAAGACTTCCGGCGTCATTCCCTTCATCCGGGTGATGGACAGCCTGACGCTGGCGATCTCCCAGGGCTCGCTGCGGCGCGGCTCGGCCGCGTGCTACCTGCCGGTGCACCATCCGGAGATCGAGGAATTCCTCGAAATGCGCCGCCCGACCGGCGGCGACCCGAACCGCAAGGCGCTCAACCTGCACCACGGCATCCTGATCCCGGATGCCTTCATGCGCGCGGTCGAGGCCGACGAGGACTGGGCGCTGGTCTCCCCCAAGGACGGGGCGCTGGTGAAGAAGGTCTCGGCGCGCAGCCTGTGGATCCGCATCCTCACGGCGCGGATCGAGACCGGCGAGCCGTACCTGATCTTCTCCGACCACGTGCACCGCGCGCAGCCGGCGCACCACAAACTCGCGGGGCTGGAGGTGAAGACCTCCAACCTCTGCTCCGAGATCACGCTGCCGACCGGCATCGACCAGCACGGCATGGAGCGGACGGCGGTGTGCTGCCTGTCCTCGCTCAACTGCGAGACCTGGTTCGAGTGGAAGGACAATCCGCTCTTCATCACCGACGTGATGCGCTTCCTCGACAACGTGCTGCAGTCCTTCATCGACACCGCGCCCGATTCGATGGCGCGGGCGAAGTACAGCGCGATGCGGGAGCGTTCCGTCGGGCTCGGCGTGATGGGCTTCCACTCCTTCCTGCAGAAGATGAACGTGCCCTTCGAGTCCGTCGTCGCGAAGGTGTGGAACAAGAAGATGTTCAAGCACGTCCGCGAGCAGGCGGATGCGGCTTCGCGCCTGCTGGCCGAGGAGCGGGGGCCGTGCCCCGATGCCGCCGAATACGGCATCATGGAGCGCTTCTCCCACAAGATCGCCATCGCGCCGACGGCGTCGATCTCGATCATCTGCGGCGGCGCCTCGCCCGGCATCGAGCCGATCGCGGCGAACGTCTACAACCACAAGACGCTGTCGGGGTCGTTCATCGTGCGCAACCCGTACCTGCAGAAGGTGCTGGCGAAGCACGGGCGCGACGATGAGGAGACCTGGACCTCGGTCACCGTGACCAAGGGCTCGGTACAGCACCTCGACTTCCTGACCGAGCAGGAGAAGGCGGTGTTCAAGACCGCCTTCGAACTCGATCAGCGCTGGGTGATCGAGCACGCGGCGGACCGCACGCCCTTCATCTGCCAGTCGCAGTCGGTCAACGTGTTCCTGCCCGCGAACGTGCACAAGCGCGACCTGCACCAGATCCACATGAGCGCGTGGAAGAAGGGCGTGAAGTCGCTCTACTACTGCCGTTCGCTGTCGATCCAGCGCGCCGACACGATCAGCGAGAAGGTGGTCGGACAGGGCGACATCATGGCGGCGCACGTGCCGAGCGGGCCGGAGGCGGTGCTGCCGCTGGCCGCCGCGGCGCCGCCCGCGGCGAATTCCAACAACTACGAGGAATGCCTGGCCTGCCAGTGAGGCGTGCCGGAAGGGGGTGAAGGCCGGAGGGGCCTTGCCCCTCCGGACCACCCCACCAAAGGCCGAAAGGCCTTTGGAAGCCGGTACTTGGCACCGGGCACCGCGGCTTGTCGGATCGACGCAGCGCGCGCCGTGCGCAAGTGCCGCTCCGGGCATTGCTCCTGACGGCGGCGCACGGCGCCAAATGATGGTTCCCAAAGGTCTGTCGGCCCTTGGTGAGTGGGGGCCGGGAAGGGCAGGGCCCTCCCCATCGACGTCCATCGCCGACTCCCGCTAGCCTTCGCTCGCGCGCGGCCGGTCGAGCCGCAGCAAGGGGAGGAAAAGCATGATCACACGGCGGAGCTTCGCGCTCGCGGCGGCGGGCGTGGCGGTGGCGGGCACCGCACGCGCCCAGGGCACCTGGCCCGAAAAGCCCGTGCGCCTCATCATCGGCTATCCCGCCGGCGGCCCCACCGACTTTGGCGGCCGCCTGTTGCAGGATCCGCTGTCGCGCCTGTGGGGCCAGCCCATCGTCATCGAGAATCGCGCGGGCGCGAGCCAGATCATCGCCACCGAAGCTGTCGCCCGGTCCCCCGCCGATGGCTACACGCTGTTCCTCGCTGCCAGCACGCATGCGAGCAATGCCGCGGTCTATGCGCGGCTGCCCTACGACACGCTCGCCGACTTCACGCCGATCGTGAACCTCTATGCGTCGCCGACGGTGCTCTTCGTCGGGCGCAACTCGCCCTATCGAACCGCACAGGACCTGGTGGCGGCGGCGAAGCGGGAACCGGGCGGGCTCGCCTTCGCGTCCTCGGGCAACGGGTCCTCCGGGCATTTCGCGCTGGAGATGTTCCGCCGCAAGGTCGGCATCGAGGTGACGCATGTCGCCTTCCGCGGCGCGGCCCCGGCCTTGCAGGAGGTGGTCGCTGGGCGCGTGCCGGCAACCTTCAGCACGCTGTCCGGCGCGATCGGGCTGGCGCGCGATGGCGGGCTGCGCCCGCTCGCGATCGGCGGCCCGCGTCGTGTCGAGGTGCTGCATGGCGTGCCGACGCTCGATGAACTCGGCATGGGCATCCCGGACACCAGCCCGTGGTATGGCTTCATCGGCCCCAAGGGGTTGCCGCGGCCGATCGTCGACCGCGTCGCCAACGACGTGCTCGGCCTGCTGCGCGACCCGGCCATTGCGCGGCGCATCGTCGATGTCGGCGGCATCATCCTGGCCGAAGGCCCGGAAGCCTTCGACCGGCGCATCCGCAGCGAGATCGCCGAGAATGCCGAGATCGCGCGCGAGGCCGGCATCCGCGTGGAGTAGGCAGGCCGGCCCCGCGCGGGATTGACCGCGCGGGACCGCTCTGGGACCGTTCCTCCGTCCACAAGGCGATGCCGCACGCACGGCGCGCCACGGTCTGGAGGAAGCAGCATGTCCATCCGTTCCAGCGCCTTCGCGCTGTTCGTCGCGCTCGGCCTCGTGCCCGCGGCGGCATCCGCCCAGCAGGTCTCGGACGACATCGTCCGCGTCGGCGTGCTGACCGACATGACCGGGCCCTATGCCGATTTCGCCGGGCCGGGCTCGGTCGTCGCCGCGCGCATGGCGGTGGAGGACCATGGCGGCCGCGCGCTCGGCCGGACGGTCGAGGTGATCTTCGCCGACCACCAGAACAAGCCCGATGTGGGCGGTGCGACGGCAAGGCGCTGGATCGACACCGAACGCGTGGACATGATCATCGACATGCCGAACTCGGCCGTCGCGCTGGCGGTGCAGCAGATCGGGCGGGAACGCAACCGCGTCATCATCAACACCTCTGCCGCCTCGACCGAACTGACCGGGCGGCAGTGCTCCCCCGTCGGCTTCCACTGGGTGTCGGACAGCTACGCGCTCTCCTCCGGCACCACGCGGGCGGTGATGGAGCAGGGCGGGCGGTCCTGGTTCTTCCTCACCGTGGACTACGAGGGCGGCTACGCGCTCGAGCGTGCCTCGGAGGCGGCGGTGCGCGCGGCGAACGGCACGGTGGCCGGGCGGGTGCGGCATCCGCTCAACGCGCCGGACTTCTCATCCTTCCTGCTGCAGGCGCAGGCGTCCCGCGCGCAGGTGGTGGCGTTGTCCAACGCCGGCACGGACACCATCAACGCCATCAAGCAGGCCGGCGAGTTCGGGCTGACGCGGCGCGGCCAGCGCCTCGTCGGCATGTTCGTCAACATCACCGACATCCGCGCCCTCGGCCTCGCGACGGCGCAGGGCGTGGTGGCGACCGAGGCCTGGTACTGGGACCAGAGCGACGACACCCGCGCCTTCGCCCGCCGCTTCGCCGAACGCCATCGCGGCGCGATGCCGACGCAGTACCAGGCCGGCGTCTATTCCGCGGTGCGGCATTACCTGCGCGCGATCGAAGCCGCCGGCACCGATGACGGCCCTACGGTCGCGCGCAAGATGCGCGAGCTGCCGGTGAACGACGTCTTCGCCCGCAACGGCCGCGTGCGGGAGGATGGTCGCCACGTGCACGACATGTATCTGGTCGAGGCAAAGAGCCCGGAGGACTCGCGCGGCGAGTGGGACCTCTACCGGGTGATCGCCACCATCCCGGCGGAGCAGGCCTTCCGCCCGCTCGCCGAGGGCGGCTGCCCGCTGGTGAGCCCGTGAGCGCGAATGTCCTGACGGTCGGCTTCGTCGGCCTGGGCGCGATGGGCGGGCCGATGGTCGAGCGGCTGCTCGCCGCCGGCCATCGCCTGCTGGTGCATGACGTGAACGCGGCGGCGGTGGCGCAGGCCGTCGCCCTCGGGGCCACGGCGATGCCGTCCCCGTCGGCGGTGGCCGATGCGGCGCCGGTGGTCTTCGTCAGCCTGCCGACGCCGGATGTGGTCCGGCAGGTGGCGCTCGGCGCCGGCGGGCTGGCCGAAGGCGCGGCGATGCGGATCTACGCCGACCTGTCCACCACCGGCGCCCGCGTCGCGCAGGAGGTGGCGGCAGGGCTGGCGGCGAACGGCGTCGCGGTGCTCGACGCACCGGTCTCCGGCGGCGCGGCGGGGGCGAAGGCCGGGACGCTCTCCGTCATGGCCTCCGGCGACCGCGCGGCCTTCGAGACCGTGCGCTCCCTGCTGGAGACCATCGGCCGCAACACCATCCATGTCGGCGACGGGGTGGGGCAGGGGCAGACGCTCAAGCTGGTGAACAACCTGATCGCCGCGACGGTCTGGGCGGCGACCGCCGAGGCGATGGTGATGGGCGCCAAGGCCGGCCTCGACCCGGCGGTCATGCATGCGGTGGTGGCGAAAAGCAGCGGCCGGTCCTTCTCGACCGAGGTCTTCATGCCGAAGGCGGTGCTGGAACGAAGCTTCGACTTCGGCTTCCGGCTGGAGCTGATGCGCAAGGATGTCCGCCTGGCGCTGGCCGAGGCAGAGGCGCTCGGCACCACCATGCTGACCTGCACGACGGCGAAGCAGCTCTACGACCACGCGATGGCGCATGGCGGGGAGGGGCAGGACGTCACCGCCCTGATCCGGCTGCTGGAAAGCTGGGGCGGGGCGGAGGTGGCCGCGAAGCCGGCCGGATAGGTCGGCGCCACCGGCGGCTCGGCGGCGACGCGCGAGTCGCCGCCGAAACCCATGCACCACCAAGTCTTGTGGCTGAAATTTACCGCCTCTACCAGTCATGGTAGAAGCGGCCATCGCGACAGAAGGGGCGGGGCATCATGGCCGACGGAAGCACGACCGACGAAATGCCGGTGAGGTTCGACCTTCTCACCTCCAACCCGGTCTACAAGCCCTTCCGCTATCCCTGGGCCTATGACGCCTGGCTGACCCAGCAGCGTGTCCACTGGCTGCCCGAAGAAGTCCCGATGGCGGACGACGTCAAGGACTGGCAGAAGAACCTGACCGAGGCCGAGCGGAACCTGCTGACACAGATCTTCCGCTTCTTCACCCAGGCCGATGTCGAGGTGAACAACTGCTACATGAAGCACTACTCCCAGGTGTTCAAGCCGACGGAAGTGCTGATGATGCTGTCCGCCTTCTCGAACATCGAGACGATCCATATCGCGGCCTATTCCCATCTCCTCGACACCATCGGGATGCCGGAGATCGAGTACACGGCCTTCCTCAAATACAAGGAGATGAAGGACAAGTACGACTACATGCAGACCTTCTCGATCGATTCGAAGGTCGAGATCGCCAAGACCCTCGCGGCCTTCGGCGCCTTCACCGAAGGCCTGCAGCTCTTCGCTTCCTTCGCGATCCTGATGAACTTCCCGCGCTTCAACAAGATGAAGGGCATGGGGCAGATCGTCTCCTGGTCGGTGCGCGACGAGACGCTGCACTGCCTGTCCGTCATCCGGCTGTTCCGCACCTTCGTGCAGGAGAACCCGGAGATCTGGACCGAGGAGCTGCGGCGCGACCTCTATCTGATCTGCGCGACCATCGTCGACCACGAGGACGCCTTCATCGACCTCGCCTTCGAGCTCGGCGGCGTGCAGGGCCTCGATGCGAAGCAGACCAAGGAGTACATCCGCTTCATCGCCGATCGCCGGTTGCAACAGCTCGGCCTCGAGCCGCTCTACAACATCGAGAAGAACCCGCTGCCCTGGCTCGACGAGATGCTGAACGCGGTCGAGCACACCAACTTCTTCGAGAACCGTGCGACGGAGTACTCCAAGGCCAGCACGGCCGGCACCTGGGAGGAGGCCTTCGCGGATTCCGTCTTCTCCTCGCCGCAGCCCGAAGGCGCGATCGAGGGCGTGCGGCACTGAAGCGGCCGCGCGCGCGGCATTCCCCGCCGCGCGCGACACCGTGAGGGGCAGGGCGCCCTTGCGCGCCCCGCACCCCGGGGCCTATCTCCGGCGCATCATGATCCGCGCCGTCCGCATCATCTCCGTCCTTCTCGTGCTGCTGCTCGGCGGCGTCTGGGCCATGGCCTGGTTCGGCCGGGCGCCTGGGGAGTCGGTCGCCGACGCCTTCCTCCGCCGCATCGCCACCATCACCGGCATGGAGATGCCGGCGCCGTCCGCCGGCGGCATCCAGCTCGCTCAGGGGGTGGCGCTCGGCGGGCCCTTCACGCTGGTCGACCACACCGGCCGCACCGTCACCGAGCGCGATTTCGCCGGCCGCGTGCTGCTGGTCTATTTCGGCTACACCTATTGC
Organism: Neoroseomonas eburnea; assembly: GCF_018129005.1. Lineage (GTDB taxonomy): Bacteria > Pseudomonadota > Alphaproteobacteria > Acetobacterales > Acetobacteraceae > Neoroseomonas > Neoroseomonas eburnea. The sequence goes on along the minus strand of NZ_JAAEDL010000011.1, from coordinate 75,709 downwards.
CCCGATGTCTGCCCGACAGAGCTCGGCACGGTCGCCGCCGCGCTCGACGCCATGGGCCCGGCGGGCGAGCGCGTCACGCCGGTCTTCGTCACCATCGACCCGGAGCGCGACACCCAGGCGGGCATGGCCGACTACGTGTCGCGCTTCCATCCGCGCATGATCGGGCTGACGGGCACCGCCGAGCAGATCGCCCAGGCGGCGCGAGCCTATCGAGTCTTCTATGCCAAGGTGCAGCCGCGCGACACGACCGAGTATCTGATGGACCATTCCTCCTTCATCTACCTGGTCGGGCCTGACGGACGGGTGCGCAGCCTGTTCCGCCCGGAGACGACGCCGGAGGCGATGGCGGCCGCCGTCGCGGCCCAGCTTCGCGCTTTGTGACACACGGGGTTCCGCAACCCATGCCCGGCTTGTATGGTCCACCGCGCCGGAGTCGTGGCCTCGTGAGCAGATGGGTCGCGCACAGCGGCGGAGGGGCTGAATGACTGAGGACGATCAGGAAGGCGGGTCCACGCCGGAGTCCGGCCGTGGCGCCGCGCCCGCGCCGCGCCATACGCGGCGCCTTTCGGACAAGATCCTGATCGCGTTCCACCATGCCTGCGACCAGGCGGATTTCGAGGTGGCGGAGGAATTGCTCCGCATCCTCGAGATGATGCTGACGCGCCGCCCCGCCTCGCCGGACACCAACCGTCGCAAGAACCTCGAAAGCCTCGTGGCGGCGCATGAGCGGCTGTGGCTGCTGCGCCACCCCGAGGTGAAGGACCAGTAGCGGCGAGCCAGGGCATGCGCTGCGACGCCCGTCCCGGTTTCGCTCACCCGATGGCATGACGGGGGCCAGCTTTCTTCGAACCCTCCTCGCCAGGGCGAGAACGACCTTGGAACTTGCCGATTCGAGTCACCGCGGGTGCAGGGGACCATAGTCCCCTGTTGGGGGAGCCCGAGGAGGCAAGGCCCCCCTCGATCCGCGCCGCTACGCCGCCTCGAGCCCGGCCGCGTGGCGCAGCACCGCCTCCGCCGCCGGCGTGAAGCCCCCGTCCGATTCGTGCAACGCCAGCGCCGGCAGCAGCCGCGCCGGCCCGCGCCCGCCCTTCCTGCCGCGCAGCAGCACCCGCTTCGCCGGCAGGCCGGCCCGCGGCGCGACCGGCAGCAGCACCAGCGAGCCGCAGCCGGCCGCCCGCAATGCCGCGGCGCCGGCATCGAAGCGCGCGGCCGGCAGCACCAGGCTCGCCGTGCCGCCCTGCCGCAGCGGCACAACCAGGAATCGCGCCCAGTCTTCGAGGCGGGCGCCGCCCTCATGCGTGGCGGCGCGGCGCACCGCGCCGGGCGGCGGCGTACCGCCCGGCCAATAGGGCGGATTGGCGAAGGCGTGGTCGCAGCGCGGCAGGGCGCGCACCAGGCCCTCATCCGCAACATCGCCGTCGGTCACCTCCGCCGCGACGCCGCTTGCCGCGGCGTTATCGCGTGCCAGCGCGGCCATGGCCGGTTCCCGCTCGACCGCCACGATGGCGAGCCCCGGCACGCGGGCGGCGAGGCAGAGGAAGACCGCGCCGCTGCCGCAGCCGGCCTCCAGCACGCGCTGGCCCGGCCGGGCCGGCACGAAGGCGGCGAGCAGCAGTGCATCCAGCCCGGCACGGAACCCCTTGACCGGCTGGCGCAGCCGCACGCGGCCGCCGAGCAGCAGGTCCTCGGTCATGCCGGTCACGTGGTCGCCTCGCCGGCTTCCGCGAGCACGGCGCGGGCGCGCGGTTCATCCTCCGTCGCCACGGCCAGCCGGCGCGGGAAGGCGCCGATGCCGCCTTCCACCGCGCTGATATGCGCGTCGAGCACGAAGGTCTCGATCCCGGCATCGGCGAGCAGCGCGCGCAGGAAGGACAGCCTGACCGGGTCCGTGGTATTGGCGACGACGCGCATTCCGCTTGCGAATCCCTTGTTTTTCCGGCGCTTGCCGCCCCGGCAGTCGCTGACTATGGTGCGCGCCGCATCAGGAGAAGAGCAAGGGTGAGCGCTTCCGCCACGCCGCTTGTCGCCCCGCCGGCGCCGCGCGGGGAAGACGCGCTGACCACGCTGACGAAGCTCGTGCGCGACGATCTCGAGGCCTGCAACCGCCTCATCGTCGACAACATGCAGAGCGACGTGGCGCTGATCCCGCAACTCGCCGCGCATATCGTCGCCGCCGGCGGCAAGCGTCTGCGGCCGCTGCTGACGCTCGCCGCCGCGCGCATGTGCGGATACCGCGGCGACCGGCATGTCGGCCTGGCCGCCTGCGTCGAGTTCATCCACACCGCCACGCTGCTGCACGACGACGTGGTGGACGAAAGCGCGCTGCGCCGCGGCCAGGCCTCCGCCAATGCGCTGTGGGGCAACAAGCCTTCGGTGCTGGTCGGGGACTTCCTGTTCTCGCGCGCCTTCCAGCTCATGGTGGCGGACGGCAACCTCGAAGTGCTGCGCATCCTTTCGGCCGCATCCGTGACGATCGCGGAGGGCGAGGTGCTGCAGCTCATCACCCAGAACGACACCACGACGACCGAGGAACAGCATCTCAAAGTCATCGAGGGCAAGACCGCGGCGCTGTTCGCGGCGGCGACGGAAGTGGGCGCCGTGGTGGCCGACCAGCCGGCGCCGCTGCAGGCCGCGCTGCGCGATTTCGGCATGGCGCTCGGCATCGCCTTCCAGCTCGTGGACGATGCGCTGGACTACAACGCGGACCAGGAAGCGCTCGGCAAGACTGTCGGCGACGATTTCCGCGAGGGTAAGATCACCCTGCCCGTGCTGCTCGCCTTCGCGCGCGGGGACGAGGCGGAACGCGCCTTCTGGCGCCGCACGGTCGAGGACCGCGAGCAGCGGGACAGCGACCTCGCCGAGGCGCTGAGGCTGATGCGCCTGCATGGGGCGCTGGACGACACCCTCGCGCGGGCGCGCGTCTATGGCGACCAGGCGCTGGCGGCGCTGGCGCCGTTCGGCGACAGCGCGGAGAAGCAGGCGCTGGCGGCGGTGGTGGATTTCGTGATCGAGCGGGCGCGGTAGCGCATCCCCGGGAGAGGCGCCGTCCATGCGCGCGAACCTATGGCGCTGTTGATCGGAGAGGGGCGCTGCCCCTCTCCGAGCCTCACCCCGCCAGGGTGCGGTGCACCCTGGACCGGCCGGTACCTGGTGCCGGGCAGAGGCTGACGCACCGGAACGAGGAAGCGCGCCGCGGGCGCGACGCCCGGGAGGAATCCCGGGCTCCGGGCGCGGCGCGTCCTTCGACCCCGCGGAATGCCTGCCTTGCCCAGCGCCAAGTGATACGAGCGGCACGAGTTCTTGTCTCGTGCCGAGGCCGCGACCGCGGCCCGCCGGTGGTGCGGCGAAGCCAAGCCGACCGGATGTTTGCGCCCGGCGACTGAGGGCACCAATAGCCGGATGCCAACGGTCGCGAATAGCGGCCGCTGGCATGATGGTTTCCAAGGGCCTTCATGCCTTTGGCGGGTGGGGTTCCGGGGAGGGCAGGGCTCTCCCCGGCAGCGCCGCGCAGGCCGTCGCCGCCAGCAGCATCGCCGCCACCCACCACGCCTGCCACGCGCCGAAGGACAGCATCGCCGTCACCCCTGCCGAGGCCAGCGCCCCCGCAGCCGCCGGCGGGCAGGGCGCGCGTGCCGCGGCCATGCCGAGCAGCCAGGCCAGCGCCGCGGCGATCAGCGCGCCGATGCCGCCGAGTTCCAGCCAGATCTGCAGCGCGCCGTTGTGGGGATGGAGCGGCAGGATCTGGATATGCGGTTCCGCGAACCACCGCAGCAAAGCGGGGTCGGTCACGCGCATGCGGGCCAGGGTCTCTGCGGGCGGGTTGTCGCGCCCGCCGGGGATGGTGCGGCTGGCTTCCATGCCCCAGCCGAGCACCGGCCGTTGGGCGATGCGCGCTGCGGTGAAGTCCCAGATCAGCATGCGGTGCAGGGCGGAACCGGGCAGCCGCTCGACCGGCAGGGAGGGGATGGCCGAGACCAGCAGCGGCATGACCAGGATGGTGGCGGCCAGGCCCGCGCCCAGCAACCGCGGCACCAGGCACGGCGCCAGCGCGGTCGCGCCCGCGACGGCGAGGCCGAGCACGGCGGCGATCTTGGCGGTGTCGCCGGGCAGCGCCACCAGCACCGCCGCACCGGCCAGCAACAGCAGCGCGCGGGGCAGGACGGGCCAGGGCAGGGCGATGGCGAGCGGCAACAGCAGCGCCATGACGGAGGCTGCCGGCTTCAGCCCGAAGACGAGGGTCGCCGGCACCTCGCGCAAGCCGCGCACCCCGGCGCGGATGGCGTGGCCGGTCAGCGCGTCCACTGTCGCCGCCGCCAGGCCGAGGATGAGGCCGATGGCCAGCATCAGCACCAGCCGCTGCCGGGTAGGCTCGTCGCTGTCCTGAACGGAAGTGGCGGCCCCGGCTGCGAGCAGCGCCATGCCGGCGAGCGAAAGGCCGGAGCCCAGCGCGCGTCCGGGCTCGATCGCCCAGATCGCCGTCACCGCCGCCCACAGGCCGAGCGCGATGCCGGCCATGGCCACCGGGCCGCGCGGCCAGGGCAGCGTGCGCGTGGTGCGGACATGCGCGATGACCGCGACGGCCAGCGCCACCAGCCCGATCGGCGCCATCGCCTTGGATTGCAGCACCACGGCCAGCGGCGCGACAGCGAGCGCCGCGGCGATCGGGAAGGCGGGGGCGGTCGGGGACACGGTGGCGGGGGGTGCCCCGGCGCGCCCGGCGCCGGGGCGTTCGGCGGTCAGACCGCCGCGATGCTCTCGCGGCGCAGCTCGACGGCGAGCGCGTCCAGCGCGCGGCCGACGCGGTCCAGCATCTCGGTCACCTCGTCCTTGGTGATCACGAGCGGCGGGGAGAAGCCCATGCTGTCGTTGATCATGGCGCGCAGGATGACGCCGTGTTCCTCGCCCAGCTTGCACAGCCGCGCGCCGGCCTTCTTCGCCGGGTCGATGGGCTTGCGCGCCGCCTTGTCCGAGCTCAGCTCGATCGCGCCGATCAGGCCGACGCCGCGGACCTCGCCGACCAGCGGATGGTCGGTGAAGCGGCGGCGGAGTTCGGCCTGCATATGCGCGCCGACCTCGGCCGCATGCGCGACGATGTTGCTCTCGTCGTAGATCTTCAGCGTCTCGATCGCGACGGCGGCCGCGACCGGGTGGCCGGAATAGGTGAAGCCATGGCCCCAGGTGCCGACGGCGGAAGACCCTTCCGCGATGCCCTGGAAGACGGTCTCGTTCACCATCACCGCCGAGATCGGCAGGTAGGACGACGACAGCGCCTTGGCGCAGACCAGGATGTCCGGCTTGATGTTGAAGGTCTGGCAGCCCCAGTAGTTGCCGGTGCGACCGAAGCCGCAGATCACCTCGTCGGCGACGAAGAGCATGTCGTACTTCTTCAGCACGGCCTGCACCTTCTCGAAATAGGTCGCCGGCGGCACGATCACGCCGCCCGCGCCCATCACCGGCTCGGCCCAGAAGGCCGCGCATTCCTCGGCACCGCCCTCGGCGATGATGCGCGCTTCCAGTTCTTCGGCGAGGCGCGTCGCGAAGGCTTCCTCGGTCTCGCCCGGCTTGGCCTCGTGGTAGAAGTGCGGCGTGCCGACATGGACGAAGCGGCCGCCGGCGATCGGCGCGTCGAACAGCTTGTGGTTGGCCGGCAGGCCGGTCAGCGAGGCGGCGGCCAGCGTGATGCCGTGATACGCCTTCAGCCGCGCGAAGACCTTCTTCTTCTTCGGCCGGCCGAGCGCATTGTTCATGTACCAGATCATCTTGAGGGCCGAGTCATTGGCCTCGGATCCGGAGTTGCCGAAGAACACCTTGCTCATCGGCGCGGGGGCGCGCTCGATCAGCATCTCGGCCAGGTCGATCATCGGCTCGTGCGACTTCGCCGTGAACGAGTGATAGAAGGGCAGCTTGCGCATCTGGTCGGTCGCGGCCTTGACCAGGCGTTCGTTGTCGAAGCCGAGGGAGGCGCACCACAGCCCGGCCAGCGCCTCGATGTATTCCTTGCCCTGCTCGTCGAAGATGCGCACGCCCTTGCCGCGGGTGATGACCAGCGGGCCGTTCTGCAGATGCGCCTTGGCATCGGTGTAGGGGTGCAGCACGTTCGCGATGTCGCGAGCGGCGTTGGAATTGCGCGGCGGTGTCATGTCTGTCGGAGCCTTCCTCGGCGGGCGAGGGCGGCACTCTAGGCCCGGATGCCGCGCCACCCAAGGGGGCGCGGTTGCGGTGCAGCCATGCCCGCGCCACCTTTTCGCGCGAAGGAGCCTCCATGACCGAACTCAAGCCGCATGCCGCCCATTGGGGCAGCTTCGACGCCGTCGTGCGGGACGGCCGCGTGGTGGGCGTGCGCCCCTTCGAGCGCGATCCCTTCCCCGGCAGCCTGATCGAGGCGGTGCCCGACATCGTCCATGCGCCGTGCCGTGTGGACCGGCCCCATGTGCGCAAGGGCTGGCTGGAGGGAAAGCGGAAGGGGCATCTGCGCGGCGGCGATCCCTTCGTCCCCGTCTCCTGGGACCGCGCGGTGCGGCTGGTGGCGGAGGAAACCCGGCGCGTGCGGGCCGAGCACGGACCGACCGCGATCTTCGGCGGGTCCTATGGCTGGTCCTCGGCGGGGCGCTTCCACCATGCGCGTTCGCAGTTGCAGCGATTCCTCGGCCTCGGCGGCGGCTACACCGGGCAGATCAACGCCTATTCCTACGCGGCGGCGCAGGCGCTGTTGCCGCACATCCTCGGCACCAACGAGGTGCTGCTCGGCCGCAACACGGACTGGGCGGCGATCACCCGCCATTCGAAGGTGATGCTCTGCCTCGGCGGGCTGCCGCTGCGCAACGGCTTCGTCACCTCGGGCGGCGCCGGGCAGCATTCCAACGAGATGAACCTGCATGCCGCCGCCGAGGCCGGGCTGCGCTTCATCCAGGTCTCGCCCAACCGCGGCGACGTGCCGGAATGGTGCAACGCGGAATGGATCCCGATCCGGCCGGGCACGGACACGGCGCTGCTGCTCGCCATGGCGCACACGATCGTGGCCGCGGGGCGGGAGGATCGCGACTACCTCGCCACCCGCTGTGTCGGCTGGGACAGGCTGCGTGCCTATGTGACGGGCGAGAGCGACGGCGTCGCCAAGACGCCGGAATGGGCGGAACCCATCACCACCATCCCCGCCGCCGCCATCCGTCGCATCGCGATGGAACTGGCCGACCAGCCGGCGATGCTGACCGCCACCTGGTCGCTGCAACGTGCCGACTATGGCGAACAGCCCTACTGGATGCTTGCCGCGCTCGCCGCGATCCTCGGCAGGATCGGCAAGCCGGGGCAGGGCGTCGGCTACGGCTATGGCAGCGTGAACGGCATGGGCCATCCGCGGCGGGAGATCCCGTCCTTCTCCATGCCGGCGACGCGCAACCCGACGGCGCTCTTCATCCCCGTCGCACGCGTGACAGACATGCTGGAGAACCCCGGCGGCGGCTACGACTTCAACGGCCGGGAACAGCGCTACCCCGATACGCGCATCATCTGGTGGGCGGGCGGCAATCCCTTCCATCACCACCAGGACCTCAACCGCATGCTGCGCGCCTGGGCCAATGCCGAGACGATCATCGCGCAGGAGCAGCACTGGAACGCGCTCGCCCGCCACGCGGACATCGTGCTGCCGGCGACCACCACGCTCGAACGCAACGACATCGCGAGCAGCGGCCGCGACCGCTTCCTGCGTGCCATGCACAAGGCGATCGACCCGGTCGGCCAGGCGCGCAACGACCACGACATGCTGGCCGACATCGCCGAGGAACTCGGCTTCCGCGACCGCTTCACCGAGCAGCGCAACGAGGAAGCCTGGCTGCGCCACCTGTTCGACCTGTGGCGGCGCAACTGCGCGCGCATCGGCGTCGAGACGCCCGATTTCGACAGCTTCTGGGCCAAGGGCTGGTGGGAGGCCGAGGCCCCCGCGCGCGGCGAGGAATACACCGAGTTCGCCGACTTCGCCGTGGACCCCGAGGAACACCCGCTCGACACGCCCTCGGGCAAGGTGGAGCTGTTCAGCGAGACCATCGCCTCCTTCCGCTACGACGACGCGCCGGGCCATCCGGTGTGGATCGAACCGCGCGAATGGCTGGGTGCGGAGGCGGCGGCGCGCTTCCCGCTGCACCTGCTCTCCTACCAGCCGGCGACGCGCCTGCATGGGCAGCTCGATCCCGGCCGCGTCGCCGCGACGAACAAGATCGCGGGCCGCGAGCCGATCACCCTGAACCCGCAGGACGCCGCCGAGCGCGGCCTGCAGCCGGGCGACATCGTGCGGGTGTTCAACGACCGCGGCGCCTGCCTCGGCGGGCTGCGCACCGACCCCGGGCTGATGCGCGGCGTCGCCATGATGGCGACCGGCGCCTGGTTCGACCCGCTGGAACCCGGCGTGCCCGGCAGCCTCTGCGTGCACGGCAATCCGAACGTGCTGACGCCGGATGTCGGCACCTCGCGCCTCGGCCAGGGTCCGTCCGCGCAATCCTGCCTGGTGCAGGTGGAGAAGTGGACCGAGGCCCTGCCGCCGGTGCGCGTGCACCTGCCGCCGGCGATCGAGGACGCCGCCGCATGATCCCTCGCCGCGCCCTGCTGGCGGCACCCGCGCTTCTCGCCTCGCCGGCACTCGCCCAGGCGCTCGCCATCCGACAGGACGACGTCGTGGCGCCCGGCTGGCGCCGCGGCGTGCTGATCCGCTGGGGCGACCGCGTCGCCTTCGATGCCCCGCCCTGGACACCCGCGCAGCCGAGCGTGGAAGCGGCCTCGGCGCAGTTCGGCTGGGATGCGCGCGTGCTGGCGGTCCTCCCCTCGCCGTCGCCGGACGGCGTGCCGCGTGCATTGCTGGCGGTCGGACACGCGACCGTGGATGCCGCGCTCGCCTTCCCGGGCGGGCGCGACCACCCGGAGGTCGCCGGCGCCATGCAGGGGGCGAGCCTGCTCAACCTCGAGAAGCGCGGAGCGGAGTGGACGGTGGTGGATGGCGGCTACCAGAATCGCCGCCTGACCGCCGCGACGCTGTGCCGCCTCGGCGCCGATGGCGGGCCGGTCACCGGCATCGCCGGGGTGACCGGCGGCTGCGCGACGCCCTGGGGCAGCCTGCTGCTGGCCGAGGGCGCCGCGGCGGAATGGCGGGGGCGCCTGCCCTCGCTCGACGCCGGCTCGATCGGGCTGGTCACCGAGGTCGATCCTTCCGACCCCGTCTCGGTGCCGGTGAAGCGGGCGGCGCTCGGCCGCTTCGGGGCGGTGGACGCCGCCGCGACCCTCGCCGCCGATGGCCGCGCCGTGGTGTGGCTGACGGATGGGCGGCCAGGCGGTTTCCTCTACCGCTTCGTCTCCGACGACACCGCCGGCGCGCGGGCGCTCGATGCCGGGCGGATGGCGGCGGCGCGGATGGAGGGGGGTTCGCTGCGCTGGATGCCGCTGGGCGAAGGCGACCCCTTGGCCGCCGCGCGGGCGGCGGGGGCGACACCGCTCGACCGCCCGAGGGGCCTGGCCTTCGATGCGCAGCGGCAGCGGCTCTGCGTGGCGGTGAACGGCGGCGCCGGCCACGTGCTGGAGATCCGCGCCGCCGCCGGCGACGCCGCCGCGGAAACCGGCGTCGCGGCGGTCCTGATCCAGGGGCGCGAGGCTCCGCCCACGGGCGACGCCGGGCGGCATGCGACGGTCGCCGCCTGGCCCTGGGCGCCTGCCGCGCTCGGCTTCGACCGCGATGGCGCGCTGCTGCTTGGCACCGATCGCGGCACGCGGCCGGGCACGCTGCCGGAGGCTCTCTACCGCGTGGCGGTCGATGGCGGCGATCGCGGGCGGCCGGAACTGGTGATCGGCGCTCCGGTGGGCGCGGCGCTCGGCGGGGCAGCGGCGGCGGCGGACGGCGCGCTGCTGGCCGCCATCGCCCATCCCGGCCAGGGGCCCGGCGCGCGGTGGGATGCGCCGGCCACGCGCTGGCCGAACATGCGGCCCGATGAGCCGCCCCGCAGCACCATCGTGGTCCTGGCGCGCTGACCGCGGCTCTCGCAGCCTTTCGCCAACGCCAACGCCAACGCCAACGCCACCGTCACCGCCACCGCTACGGGCCGCCGGCGGATGCGTTGCAGGCGGACGTACGAAGGGGGCCTCGCGGCCCCCTTCGCATGGTCAGGTGGCGCGTGCGCGGGTCACGGGGTCTCGGTCGTCCGCGGCGCCCGGCGGGAGGTCGAAGCGTGCTGCGTGCCGCGCCGCCGGCGCGAGGCGGAGGCCTCGCCGCGCGTGCGACGCGCCGAGGAGGCATCGCTGCGGTGGCGGCGCTGGCGCTGCGCCTCGGTGCGGCGGCTGCGGCGGGTCGAGGAGGCGCGCGGTGCCTCGGTGCCGGCGGCCGCCGCTTCGGTCGGATTCGTGCGCGCCCGGCTGCGTGCGGCATCGGCGGGGCTGAGCGCGCCAAGGGCGAGGATCAGCCCGGCTGCAAGAAGGAAGGCGCGGAACATGGCGAGGTCAATCCTTTCGGCCGTCGTGACCAGGGAAGCGTGGTCGGCACGGTCGGGGGGAGCCGCTGCCTGGACCCTTACCTACACTTTCCATCCTGTCGCAGCATTGGCCGGGAAATGACTGATCTGCCATGTTTCCTTTGGTCGCACCCTGATCGGGTGACCTTGCCTGATCGGGATATGCTCTAGGTGCGCAGGGCCAGCCGCGCCAGACGCACCGCCTTGAGCGCCTTGCCCGGATGCCCCTCGGCCAATTCCTTCGCGGCGGTGCGCAGATGCGCCGCCAGCCACTCGACATGGCGCGGATGCGGGGCGCCGCGCACCGCGTCGAGGCTGATGCGCGTGGCGGCCAGGCCGAGCGCCGTGCCTGCCGCCAGTGCGCGGCCCTCGCGCAGGTCCTCCTCGACTTCCCCCAGCAGCGCGTCGAGCAGGCCATGGGAGCCGTCGACCGCCTTGGTGAGCGGGGTGGCCGGGTCCGTCAGCAACGCGTCGGCGCCGGGCGCTGCATGGCCGGCGGCGGGCAGGCTGATGTTCGAGAGCAGGTCCATCATGGATTGGGTCAGGGGTCTGTGCGGCATGGTGTGACTGCTCTCCGTTCTCCTGCGGCCGGGGACGTCGATACCGGCTCGGCTTCGCCTTCATAGCATCGGGACAGATGGGGGCGCGTGCCTTGATACGGAACAAGTCTCCGGTCCCCAAGGCGAGGCCGTCTGCCGGATTATCCGCCGCCGCCTCGGCCGCGCATGCCGTCGGCCACGAGGGTGCAACCGCCGACCGTGGCCATGATGGCGAGCCCCGGCCAGACCGCCGCCCATGGGGCGCTGAACACCAGTTCCTGCGCATTCGCCAGCATGTTGCCCCAGGAGGGTGCCGGTGGGCTGATGCCGAGGCCGAGGAAGGAGAGGGTGCTCTCGGCCAGGATCGCCCCGGCGACGGCGAGCGCGGTGGCGACCGCGACCGGCGGCAGCAGGGCGGGCAGGACATGGCGCCACAGGATGCGCGCTTCGGTCGCCCCGAGCGCGCGGGCGGCGCGGACATGGTCGCGGGAGAGGGTGGCGAGCGCCGCCGCCCGCGCCAGCCGCGCCACGCCGATCCAGCCGAAGAGCGCGAGGATGACGACGATCCGCAGCACATCCCCCGCCGGTTCGCCGCGTGCCGGCAGCCCGATGCGCGACGGATCGGCGGCGGCGAGCAGCACCAGCAGCGGCAGGGCGGGCAGGGCCAGCATGAAGTCCGCGAGGCGCATCACCAGCGCATCCGCCAGGCCGCCGCGCCAGGCGGCGAGCAGCCCGGCCAGGGTGCCGATGACGGTCGCGGCAAGCGCGGCGGCGAGCCCGACCGCGAGCGAGACCCGCGCGCCGTAGAGCAGCCGCAGAAGGATGTCCCGCCCGAGATCGTCGGTGCCGAGCGGATGCGCCGCCGAGGGCGGTTCGAAGCGTGCGAGCAGGTCCGGCGCGAAGGGATCATGGCCGAGCCAGCCTGCGACGAACGTCGCGGCGACGGCGGCGAGCGCCAGCGCGACGAGCAGCGCGAGGCCGAGCGCGAGGCGCGTCATCGCTCGCGCAGTCGTGGGTCGAGCGCGCGCTGGGCGAGATCGGCGCCGAGCGTCGCCAGCATCGTCACCAGCGCCACCAGCAGCAGCGCGATCAGCGCGAGGTTGGTGTCGTTGCCCATCACCGCGTCGTAGAGCAGCTTGCCCATCCCCGGCCGGGCGAAGACGGTTTCCGTGACCAGCGCGCCGCCGGCCAGCGCGCCGGCATCGAGTGCGGCGATCTGCAGCACCGGCAAGGCGGCATTGGGGAAGGCGTGGCGCCACAGCACCACGCGTTCCGGCGCGCCGCGGGCGCGGGCGGTGCGGATCCAGGGTTCGGTGAGCGTCGCTTCCAGGCTCGCGGCGGAGTGGCGCGCATAGGCGGCGAGATGCGCGATGGCGAGCGTCGCGACCGGCAGGATCAGGAAATGCAGGCCGAGCCCGTGCTCCGCGCTGCCGCCCGCCGGCAGCCAACCGAGCGTCACCGCGAAGGCGATGATCAGCAGGATGCCGAGCCAGAAGGTCGGCATGGCCTGGCCCATGACGGCGATCGCATCGACGAAGGGCGCCGCGCGCGGCCGCGACGCGGCGAGCGCGCCGAGCGCCACGCCGAGGATCAGCGCGATCAGCAACGCGGTGCCCGCGAGCGCGAGGGTGGAACGCAGCGCGGGGGCGAGAAGCGCGGCCACGGGCTGCGCGAAAAGGCGGGAATAACCGAACTCCCCGCGCAGCAGGCCCGACGCCCAGGCGAGGTAGCGCTCGTGGAAGGGACGATCCAGCCCATGCAGCGCGCGCAGGCGCGCGGCGTCCTCGCTGGTCAGGCGCGGGTCGCCGGCGATGGCGACCTCGATCGGGTCGCCAGGCATCAGCGCGATGAGGGCGAAGGCGCAGAAGGAGAGGATCGCGAGGGTGAGCGCGATCTGGAGGAGGCGGCTGAGAAACATCTGCCTCATTGAGCACGATCACGGGAGGGGCTGTGCCCCTCCCGGACCCTCCCCACCAAAGGCCGAAAGGCCTTTGGAAACCGGAACGAGGAGCGGCCGGGAGGTGGCGTCACGGCTGCTCTTCGGTGACTAGCGGGAGCAGGAAGCCAGCGATCAGCGTGGCCACGGACACTTGCAGCACGATGCCGGGGACGACGACGCGCCCGAAACGCGCAACCTGCCCTCTCCAATACTGGGCACGCTCCGGACCGTGTTGCTCTGGCCGGATCTGCGGACCGCCGCGGGTCAACCGCATTGGTGTCGTGGTCCCGACGACGAATTCGAGGAACGGGACAGAGCGATCGGTGCGCCGCCAGACGTGCCGCGTCACATCCAGGCTCCACGCCACACAAGAAATCACATTGGCGACGAACCAGGAATGAGCGGTCATCGCAGTGCGTCATCCTTCGTCAGCGCATCCGCTTCGGGGGCTCGATGACACACCGCCTCCACGCGATTGCCGTCCGGGTCCAGCAGAAAGGCCGCATAGTAGTGCGCGTGATAGTGCGCCCGCAGCCCCGGCGCCCCGTCATCCGTGCCGCCATGCGCCAGCCCCGTCGCATGGAACGCATCCACCGCGGCGCGATCCGGCGCGCGGAAGCACCAGTGGCGGCGATCCGCATGCACAGGCGCGCCCGCGGCCCGGATGGACAGGTAGGCATGGCCGTCATCGCCCGCGCGGTTCCGCACGCCGTATCCGATCGCGACGTCGGACCGGTTCACGCAGGGCACGCGCAGCGCCGCCATCACCGCATCGTAGAAGCGCGCCGCACGCGGCAGGTCGCTCACGGTGATGGAGACGTGGTCCAGCATCAGCGCACCCGCCACTCCTCCGCCCAGAGCGTGGACGCGTTGAGATGCCCGGTCGGCCGCACGCCATCGAGCCATTGCGGCCAGACATGCGCATCGGCGCGGAACCAGAGCGGGATCGCCGGCAGTTCCTCGGCATAGATCGCCTGCAACCGGCGCCACATCTCGCGGCGGCGCTCGCGGTCCAGTTCCTCGGGGATGGTGTGGGTCAGCACGTCCATCTCCGCATTGCGGAAGCCACCGTAGTTCTGGCCCGACCAGTTGCGCGCCTCGACCGGGATCTCGTCGGAATGCAGCGCGGAGCGCGGCACGCTCTCCGGCGCGCTGATCCAGGCGAACAGCGCCAGGCCCTGGAAGCGGCGGCGCGACAGCGTCTCGGCGAAGAGCACGCGCGGCGGCTCGTTGCGGATGCGCGCCTCGATGCCGGCGGCGCGCCACATGCCCTGCAGCACCTGCTGCACCGCCTCCCGCCCGCGATTGCCGGCGGTGGTCATGAATTCGATCGACAGGCGCTCGCCGGCGGCATTGCGTCGGACGCCGTCGGGGCCGGGTGTCCAGCCGGCCTCCTCCAGCAGCGCGCGCGCACGGACGAGGTCGAAGGGCCAACGCTGCACGTCCGGGTCATGCATCGGGTCGAGCGGATTGACGCTGCTATGCGCGACCGGCTGGCGCCCGGCGAAGAGGCGCTCGGTGATCTGCGCGCGGTCGGTGGCGAGCAGCAGCGCCTGGCGCACGCGACGATCCGACAGCGCCGGATGGTCGTGGCGCACGTCCATGTGCTCGTAGATCAGGCCGGGCTGGTAGGTGATGCGGAAGCGGGTGCCGGTGCGGCGTTCGAGCGCGATGGCCTGTTCGATCGGCAGGCCGAGCTCGCCCGCGATCATGTCCACCTGGCCGGCGAGAAGCTGCGCTTCCAGTGCCGGCGTGTTCTCGACCGTGCGGATGGTGACGCGGCGGAAATGCGGGGCCGCGCCCGCCCAGGCCGGGTTGCGTTCCAGCGTCACCGAGGCGCCCGGCTGCACCGCGGCGATGCGATACGGCCCGTTCCACAACGCGGGGTTGGTGGTCTCGGTGTCGTAGGCGGTGCGGGTGCGGTAGCTGCGCGGGTCGGCCTGCCAGCGCGCGCGCTCGACATGCGCGGGCAGGGGCTGGAAATCGCCGGCCGAGGCGTATTCGAAGGTGACGCGGTCGAAGCGGATGGTGACGGTGCGCGGGTCCTCGACGATCAGCTCATAGGCGCTGCGGTAGTATTCGGCGGGGCCGAAGCCGGTCGCCTGATCGCGGCCCGCCTCCCAGGCGAAGCGGAGGTCTTCCGCCGTGACCGGCGTGCCGTCGCCCCAGCGCAGGCCCTCGCGCAGGCGGTAGGTGACGCGGATGCCGGGCTTGCCCTCCGGCGTCGTCTCGCGTTCAGCGAGGCCGTTCTCGATCGAGGGAAGGGTCTCACAGCTCAGGCAGGTCAGGCGCCAATCGGCGCCATAGGCCGTCAGCGGGCGGCGCGCGAAGCCCAGCACGTAGGACTTCGCGGCCATGTTCTCGATGTTGGGGTGGAAGGTCGAAGGATATTGCGTGATGCCGATGGTGAGCGTGTCGCGCGGCTGGGCCTGCGCGCTACTGAGCGTCGTGACGGCGACCATCAGAGTGGTTGCGAGCGTCCGATTGCGCGTCATGCCGTTGCTGCCGCGTGTTGCAGAAGGACACTCATATCGCGTCTGACCAAGGCAAAGGCCAGAATTTTGGCGCCAACGGTTTCGTTGATCGACAACGCCTGAGAGAGCATTGCTCTCGCAGCATCGTCGTCAACAAAAATGCCCGCCCCCGAATTGTCGAAGGCCAAGATCCAGCGTTGCGCGTTTGGCGGCGCATTGCGCCAACACCTCAGATGGGACTTGCGACGAATGGCATCGCGTATGTCCTGCAACCAGCATTGCTCCGGTGCGTTGCTGACCCGTCCATCAAACTTGGCATGCTGACCGGTATCGGAGCGGCGCGCGCCAATGGTCACAGGAGCGCGCTCGTCTCGTTCAGCGTCTTCGTCCAGGACGCATTGGTACTCATGGGCGCCCGCGTCAGTGTGTTCGATGGCGATCGGGCTGTGTACGACAGTGGGGCGAAGCAAGAAGTCAGGTGCTTGCTGGCGAACGAGTTCGGCGGGAAAGAGGCTGGGCGTCTGGCACTGGAGATGCGCGAGCAGGTTGAGGATACAGAAGCGTTCCCTATGCCAGTTCTCGCGACCGCGTCCACGTGGGGGTACGGTGCGGTCGAAGTCTAAGACCTCGTCTCTACCCTTGCGGGTACTCTCGACGCGGTAGGTGGCGCAGGAGGACAGCATCCACTCACGTTCGAACGGACGCGATGTCCTCCCGCTCGCATTCACTCCGCCGCGTCCTTCGGCTTCGCCTCCTCCGCGCTGCCGATCCCGCCATGCGCCTTCGACCAGGTCACGGGGTCTTCCAGGAACTTCCGCACCTCCTTCAGCGCGGCCTCGCTGAAATAGGGCCGTTCCCGGCAGACCTCGAGCACATCCCACCAGGTGCAGAGGTGGTGGAGGTTCAGCCCCATGTCCTTCAGCTTCTCGAAGGAGCCGGGGAAGACGCCGTAGTAGAACACCACGAAGGTGTGGTCGCAGATCGCGCCCGCCTCGCGCAGCGCATTGGCGAAGCGGATCTTGGAGCCGCCATCGGTGGTCAGGTCCTCGACCAGCAGGGTGCGCTGGCCGATCGGCACCTCGCCCTCGATCAGCGCGTTGCGCCCGAAGCCCTTCGGCTTCTTCCGCACATAGGCCATGGGCGCCATCATCCTGTCGGCGATCCAGGCGCCGAAGGGGATGCCGGCCGTCTCGCCGCCCACCACGATGTCGATCGATTCATAGCCGACATGCCGGCCGATCTTCTCGACGCCCAGTTCCATGATGCGGTTGCGCGCCCGGGGGAAGGAGATGATCTTGCGGCAGTCGATATAGACGGGGCTCTTCCAGCCGCTCGTGAAGGTGTAGGGCTCCTCGGGGCGGAAGTTGACGGCCTTGATCTCGAGCAGGATGCGCGCGGTGGTCAGGGCGGCGTCGCGGTCCCAGTCGGAGGCGTGCAGCGCGGTCATGGTGGTTCGTCCTGGTGGTGGTCCCGTTTCCCCCTCTGGTAGTCGGCGGGACGGGCCGCGTCCATGACGGAGGCGACCGCGGGGCGCATCTGGGTGCTGGCCGACCCCCGGGCCGGGACGGCGGCCCAGGCGCTGGGCATCGCCGAACGCCTGGGCCGGCCCTTCCGGACCGTACCGCTGGAATGGGGGCCGCTGGCCCGCCTGCCGTTGCGCTGGGCGACCCTGGCCGGGCTGGCGGGGGCCGCGCGGCGGGAATTCGCCGGGTCCTGGCCGGACCTCGCCATCTCCGCCGGGCGGCGCAGCGCGCCGGCTGCGCTGTGGCTGGCGGCCCGGGGGGTGCGCACCGTCCACTGCATGCGCCCGCACTTCGCCGAGCACCGCTTCGACCTGCTGGTCGTCGGCCACCACGATTCGCCGCCGGCGGCGCGCAACATCCTGCCCATCCTCGGCGCGACCCATCGCATGTCCCCCGCGCGGCTCGACGCGGCGCGGGAGGAATGGGCCATGTTCGGGGAATTCCCGGGCCCGCGCATCGCCCTGCTGCTTGGCGGCCCGCCGCGCGGCGAGGGCATGGCGCCCGAGACCGCCGCCGCCATCGCCCGCCAGGTCGCGGGCTTCGCCGGCAGCGTGCTCGCCACCGGGTCCCGCCGCACCGGTCGGCCGGCGGAAGCGGCGGTGGCCGAGCTGCTCGGCCCGTTGCCGCACCACATGCGCCGCTGGGGGGATGGCGGGCCCAACCCCTATGCCGGGATGCTCGCCTGGGCCGATGCGGTGGTGGTCACCGGGGATTCCGTCTCGATGATCTCCGAGGCGCTGGCGACCCGGGTGCCGGTCTTCATCGCCGATCCGGGCGGCCTCGGGGAGCGCCACCGGCGCCTGCACGAGAGCATCTACGCCGCCGGCCAGGCCCGCCCGCTGGCCGAGGCGCCAACCCCCTTCACCCGCGAGCCGCTGGACGAGACCGGGCGCGTCGCCTTCGAGGTGGCGGAGCGTCTGCTCGCGCCTTGATCCTGCCGGAGCGGGGCTGGCGGCCTGACCGCCGGCGCAACAAGATGCGCGGTCCCGCCGCGGATCGGCGGGGAAAGGAAGGAACGCCATGCGCATCGCCCTTGCCATTGCCCTGCTCGGGCTGACCGCTGCCGGGGCGCAGGCCCAGCAGCGCCAGCGCCCGCCGGCCGCACCGCCCGCCATTCCGCTGATCGCCTGCCCGCCGTCGGTGGAGGTCGACCCCGGCGACCGGCTGCGCGCCCCCATGGGCTGGGAGGTGCGGCCCGAGCGCCAGCGCCACTGGCTGCGCGGCGCCGACCTCTTCGAGGGCGACCCGGCCGACCGCGTGCAGCTCCGACCCGACCAGGACCCGCGCACCCGGCGGGAATGGTGGGACCTTGGCGGCAACCAGCAGCCCTACCGGCTGGTCTGCCGCTACGAGGGGCTGGAGTCCGGGCTGATGGCCGCGGTGCCGCCCGCCGCCAGGCAATGCGAAGTGAGCGGCTTCCGCGAGAACAGCCGGGGCATGCGGCACGGGCGTTTCGTCAGCGGGCCGGAGCAGGTGCGGGCGGTCTGCAGGTAGGGGAGGGCTCTGCCCTCCCCAAACTTCACCCGCCAAAGGCCGAAAGGCCTTTGGGAACCTTTTCTTGGCGCCGGGCATCGCAGGCATGCCGGATCGTCACGGCGCGGGCGGTGCGCGGGTGCGGGTTCGACATTGGCGCGCGATGCCAGGTGACGGTTTCCAAAGGCCCCGGGCCTTTGGCGGGGTGGTCCGGAGGGGCGGCGCCCCTCCGGCCTTCAGCGTCCTTCGCCCGGGTCCGGCAACAGCGCGTCGCCGATCTCCTCCGGCGCCGGCGCCAGCGGGTCGCGCGGCAGCACGCGGTGCGTCAGCACCATGGCGGCAAGGCTGCGCCGCTGCGGCAGGTCCGCGCGCGCGGCTTCCCACGCCATGGCGGTGGCCGACGCCAGGTTGTAGAGCGCGGTCGCCGCCTGGCGGGCGAGTTCCGCGCCGCCCTCGCCGCCGGCATGGCGCGCCAGGGCGAAGGCGCGGCCCGTCGCCTCCTCCAGCCCCGGCAGCGGATCGGGCGTCGCGGCGCGCAGGCCGGCGAGATGCGCCTCCAACGCCTCAAGCGACCCCTCCCGCGCCGCGGCGCGCAGCACGTCGAGCGCGACGATGTTGCTGGTGCCCTCCCAGATCGAGCCGAGATGCGCATCGCGCACGAGGCGCGCATCGGGGAAGTCCTCGATGTAGCCGCAGCCGCCGCGCACCTCCATCGCATCGCCGGTGACGACGCGCGCATCGCGGCAGGCGCGGAACTTGATAAGCGGCGTCAGGATGCGCAGCAGGGCGTAGGCGCCGGGCTCGCCGGCGTCGGAACGGCGCAGCGCCTCGGCGGTCTGGAACACCATGGTCCGTGCCTGCTCCGCGCGCACCAGCATCTTCGCGAGCTGGCGGCGCATCAGCGGCAGGGCGACGATCGGCGTACCGAAGGCGATGCGGCGATGGGCAATGTAGAGCGCCTCCGTCACCGCCTTGCGCATCATCCCGGCGGCGCGCACGCCGTTCGAGAGGCGGGAGTTGTTCACCATGTCGGCCATCTGGCGCATGCCGGCGCCAGGCTCGCCGATCATCCAGGCCACAGCACCTTCCAGCCTGATCTCGCCGGAGGCCATCGACCGGGTGCCCAGTTTTTCCTTTAGCCGCACGATGCGGTAGCGGTTCGGTGTGCCGTCCGGCAGGGTGCGGGGCAGCAGGAAGAGCGACACCCCCTTGATGCCCGGCGGCGCGCCTTCGGGCCGCGCCAGCACCATGGCGAGCTCCGCATCGGCGTTGGAGCAGAACCACTTGTCGCCGGTCAGCGCCCAGGCGCCGTCCGGCAGGGGCGCGGCGGTGACCGCGGTGTTGGCGATGTCCGATCCCGCGCCCTGTTCCGTCATGAACATCGCGCCCTGGAACAATTCGTCCATGTCCTGCGAGGTCAGTGCAGGCAGGTAGCGGTCGATCAACGCCGGTGCGCCGAACTTGCGCAGCGTGCGCGTCAGGCTGTCGGTCATCGAGACCGGGCAGCACAGGCCGAACTCCGCCTGCACGAACAGGTAGGTGATGGCGTATTTCGCCGCCGCCGGCATCGGCGCGGGCCAGTCCAGCACGCCGCCGCGATGCGACAGCGCGGCCAGGCCGTAGTCGCCGAAGGCGGTGCGTTCCAGGTCGCGATAGGCGGGATGATAGGCGATGGATTGCGCATCCTCGCCACGCCGCGTGCGCATGTTCAGCACGGGCGGATTCACGTCGGCCGTTGCCGCCAGCTCCGCCAGCCTGCCGCCGGCAAGGCCACCGAGACGGTCCAGGTGCGGTGCCAGGTGATCGAGCAGGTCACGCGGCAGGTAGAGCGGCAGCAGCGCCGCGAGCATCGGGTCCGCGCGGAACAGGTTGAGGCCGTGGCTGTCGGGCACGGCCTCGGCGCCCACGGGGGCGGGGCGGTTCGGGCGGATGATGGTCATGGGCGTCTCCTTTGAAGGCAGGATACGCCGCGGGGGACGGATTGGGGAGGGCGCCGCCCTCCCCAAGCCCCACCCGCCAGAGGCCGAAAGGCCTTTGGAAACCGTGGGTTCAATGGGCGCTTCGCCGGCTGGCCGGGAGGCCCAGGGAAGGGCGGCGTGACACGCCCTGGACGTTCGCGAACCGCCAACCGGCTTGGGCGCCGCGGCAGGCGGCGGCGCGTATCGATCGGCTTGCGCGGCGTGCCTCAGGCCGTCGTCAGCGGCCCGTGCGGTAGATGTCAGGACTTCCTGCGGCGCAGGACGACGTCCTGGCCGTAATAGGCGTCGCTGGCGAGCATCTCCCGCAGCCGTCCCCGCGGCGCGGCCTCGAGCCCGCCCGGTGTGCCGAGCCGGAGCACCTCGATATCGAAGGTCTGCTCGATCCACTCCAGATCGGCCGGCGATGCATGCAGCACCTCGACGAGCGCGGCGAAGCCACCCAGTTCCGGCAGATCCCGCATGACGCCGCGCAGAACCTCGGTCTCGTGGCCCTCGACATCGATCTTCACCAGGGGGCGGAGGGCAGGCATCGCGGCCCCGGTGTCGCGGAGCACGGCACCGAGCGTCGTGGTGCGGACCGGGATCGCGCCCTCCTCTACCGGATGCGCCAGCCGCGTCGTGCCTGACCACAATGGATCGATCAGCAGCGCGCCCGTCCCTTCGGCATCCGACAGCGCGGCATCGCTGATGACGGCGTCGATGCCCGCCTCCCCGAGGGTCCGCTCCAGCCGGCTGCGGATGGCGGCGCTGGGTTCGAAGGCGATGACCTGCGCCCCCGGCGGCAGGCCGCCATGAACGAGCATCTCGCCGTAGTTCGCCCCGACATCGATCACATGTGTCCAGCCGCCTTCCGCCAGGAGAAGCTGCCAGGCGGCAAGCGTCGGCGGATTGAGGGAGCCGCCGGCCTTCACCAGGGCCCGCCCGCGCGGATCGTCCGGATCGACGTGGATCCAGTGCCCTGCCTGGGTGAGGACACGATCCGGCGGGGCGGCGGGGCGCTCGGCGACGGGCGATGGGTCCTGCGGTACCGGACCGGTCCCGGCAGGGGGCGACACCGGGGGCGACACCGGGGGCGGGCCGGCGCGGAGGGCGTCGGACGCCCGGCCCTTGAGCCAGCGCAGCGGCGCGGTGATCCGCCAACTCGTGGAGTGCAGCAAGGCGTCGCGGGCCGCGGCGAGGGCGGCTGCCGCCTGCTCGCCTTCATCGCGCCTCCGCTCGCTCTCGTGGAGCCGCTGCTCGCTCTCACGGAGCCGCTGCTCGTACTCATGCAGCCTCCGCTCGCTCTCGATCAGCCGCCGGTCACTTTCCTGGAGGCGCTGTTCGACATGCGCGAGGGCGGCCACGGTCTTCTCGCTCTCCCTCAGCCGCTGCTCCATGGCGGCAAGGGCCGTCGCTGCCTGCTCGCTCTCCCTCAGCCGCCGCTCCGC
Source organism: Neoroseomonas eburnea (assembly GCF_018129005.1). Classification (GTDB taxonomy): domain Bacteria; phylum Pseudomonadota; class Alphaproteobacteria; order Acetobacterales; family Acetobacteraceae; genus Neoroseomonas; species Neoroseomonas eburnea. Next base: position 53,874 of record NZ_JAAEDL010000011.1, on the reverse strand, counting down.
GGTGGCGGCGAGATCGGCTGCGGTCTTCTCGCTCTCGCCGAGCCGCTGCTCGACGAGGCGTAGGCGCGCGGCGAGAGGCATCATGCTCAGCGCGGTGTTCCGCTCCCCGCGCTGCCTGTCGCGGGCGGGCGCATGCGGCCAGCTGTGGAATTCCGAGGCGAGGTTGTCGATCTGAAACGGCGCCGGCCGGATGCCTGCGGAACGGAGCGCCAAATTCACCGAGAGCTGGTCCCGCCGCGAATAGCGCATGACATGCAGCGCCCAGGCCTCGAGCGCCGCGCAGGTCGCGGGGTCGCGGTGGTTCCGCACCATGATCGCCGTCCACCAGGGGCGTTCCTGCAGCATCTCCGGATGGCTCAGCATGTAGTGGTTCAGTTGCTCGTAGATCCGCGTGTTGTCGTCGAAGCCGAGGCGCGAGACCTCGAGGAACTCGTCCAGCACGGTCTCGCGGTAGCTGTGGGGGGGCATGAGGAACCCCTCCTTCGATGCGTCGGCCAGCTCGAACAGCGTCGCCGGTGGCGCCTTCAGGATGACGCTGTTGTCGATGTAGAGCGAGCGCGCGAACTCCCGCAGGTGGAGATGCGGACGGATCTTGAGGTCGCGCTGGCTCCGGATGGGATCGCTTGCGAAGACCGGCTCGACGAGGCGGATCTCCCAGCTCCCGCTGCGCAGCGACGCATCATCCGTGAGGCAGATGAAGCGCAGCTTCGAGGCCGCGGCGACCGGTTGCTCGTTGAGCGTTTCGTAGTTGCCGATCAGGGTGGTGTAGACGCAAGCGGACGCCTCGAAATCGGCGACATCGTGCCCGGTGGCGAGCGAGGACATGGTCAGCGCCTCGTTTTGCACATTGATCGCGAGGAGGCGCAGGGAGATCAAGATGTTTCCGGCATCGGCCCGAAGCGCGGCCTCGGATCTCCGGGGACCTCCTTCCCGGCCTGCTGCTCCCCGGGGCCGCTCCCGCAGCGAGGCTTCGGTGCCTCGGGGAAAGGCGGCCCCTGCCGGCCGGACAGCCGGCAGGGGCGCCGCGATGTTCAGGTCACGCGGAAATTGGCGAACTGCCACGGGCAGGCGGTGTCGACCTCCTCCGGGAACAGCGCGCCGCGGTCCTGCAGCGGCGTCCAGTCCGAATAGACGCCGGCCATCTCGCCGAGATACGGAAGGCAGATCTCGAGCGCCCGCGCATGGTCGAGCTCATCCGCCTCCAGCACGCCGGCGTTCGGGTTCTCGATCGCGTGGACCATCCCGGCCAGCACCGCGACGCAGACCTGCAGCGAGGTCGCGTTGTTGTGCGGGCAGAGCTTGCGCGCCTCCTCGATCGTCAGGCGGGATCCGTACCAGTAGGCGCCCTTCGCATGGCCCATCAGCAGCACGCCGAGCTCGTCCATGCCGGAGGTGATCTCCTCCATCATCAGGCGCTTCTCGGCCTGCAGCTCCCAGTTCCGCCCGGCGAACTCGTGCACCGACAGCACCGCGTCGTCGCAGGGATGGTAGGCGTAGTGCGCCGTCGGGCGGTACACCACGGCGCCCTTGTCGTCGCGCAGCGTGTAGTAGTCGGCGAGCGAGATGCTCTCATTGTGCGTGATCAGGAAGGAGTGCATCGGCCCCTCCAGCGGCGTCCAGGACCGCACGCGCGTGGAAGCGCCCGGGCGCATCAGGTAGATCGCCGCGTCGCAGCCGAAATCGTGGCGCTTGCCGTCCGCCGGCATGGCCTTCTCGTGCGTGCCCCAGCCGAGCTCGGCCGGCTGGCAGCCCTCGCCGGTGAAGCCGTCGATCGACCAGGTGTTGACGAACTCGCCGCGCCGCTTCGGCCGGCCGGCGGCGACCTGGGTATCGCGCTCGGCGATGTGGATCACCTTCACGCCGAGGTCTGCGGCGAGCTTCGCCCAGCCCTCGCGGTTCGCCGGCACGGCCGTGTCGTGGCCGGTGTCGCGCGCGATGTCGAGCAGCGCCTGCTTCACGAAGTGTGAGACCAGGCCCGGATTGGCGCCGTGCGTCGTGACCGCGGTCGGGCCGGCGCCATTCTTCAGCGCGAGCGCGCTTTCCCGCAGCGCGTAGTTGGACCGCTGGGAGGGCGTCAGGGTCGGGTCGGTGTAGCCGCCGGCCCAGGGCTCGATGCAGGTGTCGAGATACAGCGCGCCGATCTCCCGGCACAGCATGATGAGCGCGACGGAGGAGACATCGACCGACAGGTTCAGCAGGAAGTCGCCCTTGGACAGGCGGGCGCGCAGCACGGTCTCGTAGTTCTCCCGCGTCAGCGGCAGGACGGTGTGCGCGATGCCGTATTCGGCGGCGATGGCGACGCCGCGCTCGTCGGCGGTGACGATCTCGATGCGGTCCTTCGGCATGTCGATGTGGCGCAGGATCAGCGGCAGGACTCCCTCGCCGATCGAGCCGAAGCCGAGCATCACCAGGCGGCCCGCGAAGGCGGCGTGCTTCATGGTCTGTGTTCCTTGCAGAGAGAGTGGTCAGGCAGCGCGCGCGGGCGCGGAAGCCTCATAGCCCGGGGTGGCAAGCATGGGCGAATCGGACACTTCCGTGACATGCGCCCGGTCGAATCCGTTGAAGGCGGTGCGCAGCGCGGTGCCATAGGCGCCAAGCTGGCCGATCTCGATCCAGTCGCCTTCCCGCACATCGGCCGGCAGTTCCCAAGGGCCGCGCATCACATCGGCGGAATCGCAGGTCGGGCCGAACAGGGTGAAGGCGCGCGTGACGTCGGAGGCCGGCTCGCCGCCACGGATCAGCCGGTGCGGGAAGCGGAAGCCGGGCGCGCCGGCATCCGACAGCGCGCCATAGACGCCGTCGTTCACGTACAGCGAATCGCCGCGCCGCGCCTGCACCTGCACCACCACGGAGGCGCCGCCGGCCACCAGCGCGCGGCCGGGCTCGGCCCAGAGGCGCACGCCCGGCGGCAGCAGGGCGGCACCGGCGCGGATCGCCTCCATGAAGGCGGACAAGGCCGGTGGCTCGCTGCCCGGATAGGCGACCGGGAAGCCGCCGCCGACATCGACGACCTCGATGGCCACGCCGGCGGCCGCGATCACCTCCGCCGCCAGCGCGATCGCGCGCGTCCAGGCCGCCGGGTCGAGGCACTGCGAGCCGACATGGAAGGACAGGCCGAGCCGCGCCGCATGCGGGCGCGCGGCGCGCAGCAGCGCGGCAGCTTCCGCCGGCGCGGCGCCGAACTTGCCGGACAGGTCGTAGGCCGCGGACCCCTTGGGCAGCGCAAGCCGCACCACCAGGCCGAGCTCGCCCGCCCCGCCGCCGGTCTCCTGCAGGATCTTGGTGAGCTCGCCGTCGGTGTCGAGCACGAAGTCGCGCACGCCGTGCTGCGCCCAGGCCGCGCGGATGGCGCCGCGCGACTTCACCGGGTGCATGAAGTGGATCGCGGCGTCGGGGAAGAGGCTGCGCACCAGCCGCACCTCGGCCTCCGAGGCGCAGTCGAAATGCGCCACGCCGCCGGCGGCGATGGCGCGCAGCATGGTCGGCTCGGCGTTGCACTTCACGGCGTAGAGGACGTCGCCCGGGAAGGCGGCGACGAAGGCGCGCGCGGCGGCGGTGACCGCGGCGGGGCGCAGGCAGTGCAGCGGCTCCTCCGGGCGCAGCGCGGCGACCACGGCATCCACGGTGGGGCGGCGGAAGGAAGCGGCGGGGCGTCGCAGCGGCGCGACGGCGCCACGGGGGCGGATCTGGGTCATCGCATCGGGCCTTGGGGAAAGGGGTGGGCGCGCCCGCCGCCGCGCCTCGGGCCTGTGCGGCCGGGCGCGGCGGCGGGGAATGAGGGAGCCTGCCGGCGGTCCGCCACGGACGACGCCCCGCGCTCCCCTCGGCCCGGGAGGGCTTGGGGACGGGACGGCGGCGCGGCGCTGCGGATCAGGCGCTGCGGCGGATGCGATGGCTTCTCATCGCAAGGCGGCGGACAGGCGACACAGGCGGCTCCCTCGAACCTTCCGGCCCACACGCATGGCCGGATCGAACAAAGGACGCGTCCCGTCGTTGCTTGTGGCCCGGATGCGGAGTCTCGCATTTTCCAAGTCGCCGGGCGTTCCGCCCGATCTGAAAATGCTCCGCGGGCCTCGCGGCACGTGCGATGGCGTCAGCGCCCCGTCCTTGGGGCGCGGGCCGGAAAATATGCAGCGAAGCCCCAGGGATCAAGAGAAATCTCGCGGGGCGCCCATGAACCACGCGCATATCGGCCGGAGGCCTCTGCGGGGACGCCGGAAAGTCTCCGGCGGAGGGTGCCCGATCGGCGGCGAAACGGTGAAGGGGCGCTGCCTTCCCGGCGCGGGGATTGCGCATCGGTGGCGCACGGAGAGGGGCGCCGCCCCTCTCCGGACCTCTCCCCGCCAAAGGGCCGTGCCCTTTGGAATGCCGGCACCTGGTGCCGTGCACCGCTGTCGGCCGGCCGGCCGAAGCGTGCCGCCGTGCGCGATTGTCGTATTCATCGGCCGAAGGGCCTCTGGGACCCGCCATCGCTATTGAGTGCGGCCCACTGGAAAAGGTGGCGAAACCCGCACTCGCGCGCGACGCGCTGCGACGTTGTCGAATGCCCGCCGTGCCCGGCGCCAGGTGATGGTTTCCAAAGGCCTTTCGGCCTTTGGTGGGGTGGCCCGGAGGGGCAAGGCCCCTCCGGTCAGCGCCCGTCGGCGAGCAGGCAGAGATATTCCCAGGCCAGCGTCGCCGCCGCGAGTGCCGTGACCTCCGCCACGTCATAGGACGGCGCCACCTCCACCACATCCGCCCCGCGGAAATCGAGCCCACCGAGCCGCCGGATGATCCCCTGCGCCTGCCAGGAGGCGAGGCCGCCGATCTCCGGCGTGCCGGTGCCCGGCGCGAAGGCCGGGTCCAGGCAGTCGATGTCGAAGGAGAGATAGGCCGGCCCGCTGCCCACGACCTCGCGCACCTGCGCCGCAACGGCGGCCGGGGTGCTCTCATGCACCTCCTGCGCCGAGAGGATCGTCACCCCCTGGCCGCGGGTCCACTCGTACATCTCCGGCCAGGCGGGGGCGCGGATGCCGACCTGGATCATGCGGCGGGGCGCGATCAGCCCCTCGGTGATGGCGTGCCAGAACACCGAGCCATGGGCGAAGCGCTGGCCGAAATTGTCCTCGGAGGTGTCGAGATGGGCGTCGAAATGCACCAGCCCCACCGGCCCGCCCAGCCGCTTCGTCAGCGCCCGCAGCAGCGGCAGCGTCACCCCATGCTCGCCGCCGAAGGCGAGCAGGTGGTTCAGCCCCGCGGCCTGTGCCTCGATCCGCGCCAGGCTGGCCGGGATGTCGCCGAGCGCGATCTCGAACTCCCCGAGGTCGGAAAGGTCGAGCGCGGTCGGGTCGACGCCGGTCACGGGGTGCCGGCCGTCGGTCAGCATGCGGGCCGCGGCGCGGATGGCGCGCGGCCCGTCCCGCGTGCCGGCGCGGTTGGTCGTGCCGATGTCGAGCGGCACCCCGGCGACGCAGAAGGCCGCGCTCCGGTCGTCAGGGCGGGCGCCGAGGAAGGCATGTGGGGCAGCGAAGGTGACGGGCGTGGCCATGGGTGCTGTTAAGCCCGCCGCGCGCCGCCCTGTCCAGGATCGCCGCGCTTCGCTACCACCCTGCGCATGACGCGTTTTCCGCCCGGCCCCCGGCCTGCCCTCGAGGACATCCCCGGCTCCCTGATCCGCGAGGTCTCGGAGGCCGGCCGCGGCATCCCCGGCCTGATCCGGCTGTTCTTCGGCGAGCCGGACACGGTGACTCCCGCCTTCATCCGGGCGGCGGCGAAGGCCGCGCTCGATGCCGGCGAGACCTTCTATGCCCCGAACCCCGGCATCGCGCCGCTGCGGGAGGCGATCTCCCGCTACCTGACGCGCAACGGGCGGCCGGTCGGGGCGGAACGGGTCTCGGTGACGGCCTCGGGCGTCAATGCGCTGATGCTGGTGGCACAGGCGCTGCTCTCCCCCGGCGACCGGGTGGTGATCCCGATGCCGGCCTGGCCGAACATGGACGGCATCGCGCGGGTCATGGGTGCGCATGTGACGCCGCTGCCGATCCGTATCGCCAACGGCGTCTGGCGCGTGGACATGGACGAGCTGCTGGCGACGGTGACACCGGCCACACGGCTGCTCTTCCTCAACAGCCCCGGCAATCCGACAGGCTGGACACTGACGGCCGAGGAACAGCGCGTCATCCTCGATCACTGCCGCAGGACCGGCACCTGGATCCTGGCCGACGACGTCTACGAGCGGCTGTATTTCGCCGGTGATGCGGCACCGTCCTTCCTGTCCATCGCGACGACGGAGGACCGCGTCGTCTCGGTGAACTCCTTCTCGAAGGCCTGGTCCATGACGGGCTGGCGGCTCGGCTGGATCGCGGCGCCGCCGGCGCTGATGGACAGCATCGCCAAGCTCAACGAATTCAACATGTCCTCGGCGCCGACCTTCGTGCAGCATGCGGGGGTGGTGGCGCTCGACCAGGGCGACGCCTTCATCGCGGAGACCCAGGCGCGCTACCGGGCTTGCCGGGACCTCGCACTCGGCATCCTCGGCGCCGTGCCGGGGGTGACGGCGCCGCGGCCGGACGGGGCGATGTACCTGTTCCTGCGCGTGGAAGGCTGCACGGACAGCCTGGCGCTGGCGAAGTCGCTGCTCACCAGTGCGGGCGTCGGCCTGGCGCCGGGCGCGGCCTTCGGGGCGGGGGGCGAGGGGCATCTGCGCCTGTGCTTCGCGCAGAGCGAGGACCGGCTGCGCACCGCCTGCACGCGCGTTGCGCAGGCGTTGGCGGCAGGGGGCGCCAAAGGCTGATCCGCGGGATTGACCTTCGCGTCCGAGGGTTCAGCATCCGGCTCCTGCCAAGGAGCCCGCCGCCATGCCCGACCCGATGGACAAGCCCCAGTTCGACGCGCTGATGGCGCGCCACGGCCTGCCGCTGACGGAGGCGGAGAAGGAAGGCATCCGCGCCGTCTCCGGCCACATCCTCGCCATGGCGGAGCGCGTGCGGACCCCCCGCGAGGTCGGCGCCGAGATGGCGGTGACCTTCGCGCCCAAGGGGGCCGCGCGATGATCCCGACCATTGCCGAGGCCGCGAAGCTGATCGACGCGAAGCAGCTCTCGCCCGTCGAGCTGATGAAGGACCGCCTGGCCAAGGCCGAGGCGCTGAACCCCGAGATCCACGCCTTCATCCGCTTCACGCCGGAGATCGCCCTGGCCCAGGCGCAGGCCGCCGAGGCCCGGCAGATGGCCGGCACGCTGAAGGGCCCGCTCGACGGCATTCCGATCGCGCACAAGGACATCTACGAGACCGCCGGCGTGCCGACGACCGGCCATTCCCGCGTGCTGGAGGGCCACGTGCCCCGCGCGGATTCCGCCGCGGTGCGCGCCTGGGCCGAGGCGGGCGCGGTGATGCTCGGCAAGCTGGCGACGCACGAATTCGCCTGGGGCGGGCCGTCCTTCGACCTGCCCTGGCCGCCGGCGCGCAACCCCTGGGACACCGCGCGCTTCACCGCCGGCTCGTCGTCGGGGACCGGCGCCGCCGTCGCGTCCGGCGTGATCCTGGGCGGCACGGGTTCGGACACCGGCGGGTCGATCCGCGGGCCGGCCTCGCTGTGCGGCACCGCGGGGATCAAGCCGACCTACGGGTTGTGTTCGCGCATCGGCGTGCTGCCGCTCTCGCACAGCCTGGACACGGTCGGGCCGCTCGCCTGGACGGTCGAGGATTGCGCCATCCTGCTCGACGCCCTGACCGGGCACGATCCCGCCGACCCGTCCTCCGCGAACCGGCCGAAGCCCGATCTGCTTTCCGGCCTTGGCGGCGGGGTGCGCGGCCTGCGCATCGGCGTCATCCGGCATTTCCACGAGACGGACTGCCCGGTCACCCCCGCCATGGCCGGCGGCATCAAGCATGTGGCGGAGACGCTGGAAGGCCTCGGCGCCACGGTCGCGGAGGTGACGCTGCCGCCGCTCGCCGACTTCAACGCGGCGGGGTGGATCATCCTCGCCGCCGAAGCCTTCGCCGTGCACGAGCCCTGGCTGCGCACCAAGTACCGCGCCTATGGCGAGATCCTGCGCGAGCGCCTGGCGCTGGCCGGCATCATCTCGGCCGCCGACTACCTGCAGGCGCAGCGGCGGCGCCGGGAGCTGTGCGACGCGGTGGCGAAGGTCATGGAAGGCTGCGACCTGCTGCTGACGGCGGCGCAGCCCGGCGAGGCGAAGCTGATCACCGAGATGGGCAAGTGGTCCTCCTTCGAGGTGCCGAACTTCACCATCCCCTTCAACCTGACCGGCCAGCCGGCGCTGACGGTCTGCGCCGGCTTCAGCCCGGCCGGGCTGCCGGTCGGCGCGCAGCTCATCGGCCGGCCGTTCGAGGATGCGACGGTGCTGCGGGCCGGCCATGCCTATGAGCAGGCCACCACCTGGCGGGCGCGGCGGCCCGCCATGGCGGCGTAGCGGGCGGCGCGATGCGCGCCATGGTCCTCGACGCGGCGTCGCGTTCCGTGCGGCTGGAATGCCGCGCGGAGCCGCAGCCCGGCCCGGGCCAGGTGCTGATCCGCGTCGCCGCCTGCGCGGTCTGCCGCACCGACCTGCATGTGGTGGATGGCGACCTGCCGGCGCCGAAGCCGGGCGTGATCCCCGGGCACGAGATCGTCGGCCGCGTCGTCGCACACGGGGCGGGGGCGGGGCGCTACGCGATCGGCGCGCGGGTCGGCGTGCCGTGGCTCGGCTTCGCCTGCGGGCAGTGCCGCTTCTGCGTGCGGGGGCAGGAGAACCTCTGCGATGCCGCGCGCTACACCGGCTACCAGATCGACGGCGGCTATGCGGAATTCACCGTCGCCGACGAGCGCTACTGCTTCGCCATCCCGGACGCCTATTCGGATGCCGAGGCCGCGCCGCTGCTCTGCGCGGGGCTGATCGGCCACCGCGCGCTGCGCATGGCGGGCGGAGCGAAGCGGATCGGCCTCTACGGCTTCGGCGCGGCGGCGCACATCGTCGCCCAGGTGGCGCGCTTCGAGGGGCGGGAGGTCTTCGCCTTCACCCGCCGCGACGATGCCGCCTCGCAGGATTTCGCGCGCGCGCTGGGCTGCGCATGGGCCGGGCCGTCCGACGCGCCGGCGCCGGTGCCGCTCGATGCTGCGATCCTCTTCGCGCCGGTCGGCGCGCTGGTGCCGGCGGCGCTGCGCGCGGTGGACAAGGGCGGCACCGTGGTCTGCGCCGGCATCCACATGAGCGACATCCCCTCCTTCCCCTATTCCATCCTGTGGGAGGAGAGGGTGGTGCGCTCCATCGCCAACCTGACGCGGCGGGACGGCGAGGAATTCCTCGCGCTCGCGCCGCGCGTGCCGGTGCGCACGGCGACGGAGGTGCTGCCGCTGGAGGAGGCGCCGAGGGCCCTCGCGCGGCTGCGCGCGGGCCAGGTGGAAGGGGCGCTGGTGCTGGTGCCCTGACGCTGATGCCAACGGCCGCTATCCGCGACCGCTGGCATCGGCTGTTTCGTGACCTCAGGCGCCGGGCGCAAACCACCGGCTTGCTTGGCTTCGCCGGACCACATTCGCGGCTTCGGCACGAGTCAGGAACTCGTGCCGCCGGCATCAGTGCATCAGCAGCGGCTTCACCACGTATTCCCACAGGGTGAAGACCACCTCGATCCCGACCAGCACCACCACGGCGACTTCCAGCCCGAGCGCGCGGCGGCCCTGGATGAGGGAGAGCACGCCCTCCGTGGTGTCGCCGATCAGCGACAGCTTGCGGTCGAGCGCGGCGCTGCGCTCCTTGAGCTCGTATTCGTCGGCGAGGCGGGCGTGCAGGCGTTCGAGTTCCGGATGGTCCCACAGCAGCTCGGGCTTGTCCTCGGCCTCGACGCGCGCGGTGGTACGGCTGCGGGCGGAGAGCGCATGGCCGATCTGCCGGTGCAGCGCGCGGGAGGAGGCGGCGAGCCGCCCTTCCGTGCGCAACGTGGCGACGATCGGGTCCAGCCGGTCCAGCGCCTCGGTCAGCGTCGCTTCCTGGTGCGCGAGGGCCGCGCTCTTGGCAAGCGCATCCGCGACCACCGCCAGGCGCGACACCGAGAGGTCCCGCAGGCGGATCACCCCATCCGGGTCGACGCCGTCCTGCTCGGCGCCGGCCTCGATGCGGGCGGCCTCCTCCATCGGCCTCGGCAGCGCGCTGGTGAGGCGCGGCTTGAGCATCTCGACGACCGCGGCTTCCTGCTGCGCGGTGGCGCCGATGAACACCACGGCGCCCCAGCGGAAGGAGAAGGCGGTGAAGCCCTCGGGGGTGGCGAGCGGCACCGGGTCGGTCAGCGGCGCGCCTTCGCGCGGCAGGCCGCGATGGTCCAGCCTTTCGCCGAGCAGCAGCGCGCGGGCCTGCAGGCGCGGTCCGGTGGACATGGTCAGGCGATCTCCCCCTCGGCGCGCAGGTCGCGCAGCGCGGCGCGGAAGGCGGCGACCGTCGCTTCCACCTCCTCCGGCCCATGCACGGCGGAAACCGGCCCGCCCGGCCAGGGCGAGAAATCGACGCCATGGGTGCGCATGGCGAGCAGCAGCCTGGTCACCGTCTGCAGCCCGCGCGGCACCTTGAGGTCGGCATAGCCCAGCGCCAGCGGGTCGAAGCCGGTGGGCGTGATGGGCAGGCGATTCCAGTTGGTGAAGATGTGCACGCCGGTGTGGCGGCCATGCACGGCCCAGGGCACCGACATCTCCTCGAGCACCGCGTTCATCGCGCCGCGCAGCGTGGCGGCGGTGGCGTGGGCGCGGGCGATGGCATCGGTGTCGCGCAGGATCTCGAGCGTCGCGATGCCGGCCGCGGCGGAGAGCGGGTTGGCGTTGTAGGTCCCCTGGTGCGGGATCTTCTCCACCCCCCGCGCCGCGGCGCGTTCCGGGTCGAGAAGTTCCAGCAGGTCCCGCCGGCCGACCACCGCGCCGCCGGGCAGGCCGCCGGCCAGGATCTTCGCCAGCGTCGTCAGGTCGGGGCGGATGCCCAGCACCTCCTGCGCACCGCCCCGGGCCACGCGGAAGCCGGTGACGACCTCATCGAAGACCAGCACGATGCCGCGCTTCGCGGTCTCGGTGCGCAGCAGGTGGACGAAGCTGTCGCGCAGCGGCACCTGGCCGTAGGTGGAACCGGTGGGCTCCAGGATGGCGGCGGCGATCTCCTCGCCGTGCCGCGCCATCAGCGCGGCGAGGCCCGGCTCGTCGTTCGGGTCCGCCAGCAGGACGTTCTCGCTCAGCCCTTCGAGGATGCCCGGCGTCGGCGTGCCGTCGAAATGGTTGGTCACGCCGAAGGCCACGTGGTCGTGCCAGCCGTGGAAATGGCCGCGCAGGCGCAGCAGCTTGGTCCGCCCCGTCGCGGCGCGCGCCAGGCGCAGCGCCATCAGCGTCGCCTCGGTGCCGGAATTGGTGAAGCGGATCATCTCCGCGCTCGGCACCATGGACTTGATGAGCTCGGCCCAACGGGTCTCCAGCGCATGGTTGGCGCCGTAATGCGTGCCGCGGGCGAGCTGCTCCGCCACCGCCGCCGTCACCGCCGGATGCGCATGGCCGAGGATCAGCGCGCCATGACCGCCCGCGTAGTCGACGTACTCGTTGCCGTCGACGTCCCATTTCCGCGCGCCGGCGGCGCGGGCGACGGCGAGCGGGTGCGGGCGGACATAGCGCACGTCATGCGTCACCCCGCCGGGGAAGTGCTGCCGCGCCTCGGCATAGGCGGCCGCGCTGCCCGGCGTGCGCGCGGCGAAGGCGGCGACAATCGGGGAGTTGGTCGGCGGGATGGCGTTCATGGCGGCCTCGGGACGATGTCGGCCGCCAGCCTGCGCGGCCAGCGGCTGCCTGTCCATGGCATCGCGCTCGCGAGATGTGGTGTGAATCCGTACACGCAAACGCTATATCCGGCATGTTGCCTGCGCACATGTCCGCAGGCGGCGGAGGAGAGGATGGACGGCCACGCCACCGCCCCGGCCCCCCGGCCGGCGCTGCCGACCAGCGCGTCCCCGCCCGGCGCCGCCTTCGGGGAGGCGCCGCTGGCGGCACGCCCCTTCGACCCCGGCATGGGCCTTGCCGTCGCCCGCCGCACCGTGCTGCGCGCCGAGGACCAGGAGGATTTCGGCCGCGTCGCCGACCGTGTCGCGGCGGGCAACATGGCGCTGCTCGGCCGGCCGCCGACCGGGGCCGACCGGCTCGAACAGGCGCGGCTGCGCAACGCCATCGCGACGGGTGCGTTGATCACCTCCGGCCGTCACCTGCAGCACGGCGACGCGCAGCAGCCGCGGCGCAACATGGAGGTCTTCACCAACTGCGCCACCGCCGGCGCCTCCTTCACCAAGTTCTACCTGCTGCTGAACGGGGCCGGCGTCGGCCGCGCCTATGACGACGCGCTCTGCCCGGTCGATTGGGCGGAGGCGCCGGAGCTGCTGCTCTACCTTTCGCCCTCCCACCCCGACTGGCCCAAGGACCGCGCGGCGCTGCACCGTTTCGGCGTCGAGTTCGGACTGCTGCGCTGGGGCATGGGCCCCGCCTCCTTCGGCGAGGCGGAGGAAGCCGATGTGCGGGCCTTCATCGCGCGCGAGCTGGTGCACGACCTGGCGCGCGTGCCGGAGGGGGCCATCCGCCACCGCATCGCGGACTCGCGCGAGGGCTGGGCCAAGGCCGTCGAGACCCTGGAAGGCATGGCCTTCCGGCGGGAACGCGGCCGCGTGCTGCTGCTGGACCTGTCCGACATCCGGCCGCTCGGCGCACCGATCCTGGGCATGCAGGGGCGGCCGGCCTCGGGGCCGCTGTCGCTGCTGCGCGCCTTCATCAACCTGCGGCGGGAAGTGATCGAGGCGGCGCGCGACCGCGACCCGGCCGGGGAGGCGATGCGCCCCTGGGAACAGGCGCTGCGCACCGATCACATCCTCTCGACCGAGGTGCAGGTCGGCGGTGCCCGCCGCGCCGCGCGGATGGCGACGAAGTCCTGGCGCGACCCCGGCGCGCTGCGCTTCGTGCGGCTGAAGGCGGAAGGCGGCCTGTGGACCGCCAACCATTCCCTGATGGTGGATGCCGGGTTCTGGGGGCGGCTGGAACCGGGCGCCGACCCTGACGACCCGCTGACGAAGCAGGCGCGCGCTCTGTTTGCCGCCGCGACGGCCTGTTCCTACGCCAATGGCGAGCCCGGCTTCATCAATGGCGACCGGCTGGAGGATGTGCGCACCGGCTTCGCGCGGCAGAAGCCGGCAACGGCGGAGGCCGGGTCTTCCCGCTACCGCGTCGAGGATGGCGCGGCGCTGCTGGCGGAGGTCGCGCACCGCGCCGCGACGGCGCATTTCCCGGTCACCACCAACCCCTGCGGGGAGGTCGTGCTGCATGTGACCGGCGGCTACTGCGTGATCTCGGACTTCGCGCCGCTGCTCGCCTGCCCGGTGCCGCTGGAGGCGCTGACGCCCGGCGCGGTACCGGAGGAGGTCGCGCGCACCTGGGACGCGCGGGTGGAGGATGCGGTGCGCCTCGGTGTGCGCTTCCTGGTCCGGGTGAACCGGATGGATGCGCTCTATGCCGCGGAGGTGGCGCGCACCAACCGCATCGGCATCGGTCCGACCGGGCTGCACGAATGGGCCTGGGCGCGCTTCGGCCTGGCCTTCCGCGACCTGCTGGAGGAGGCGCGGGCCAGGCCCTTCTGGGACATGCTGGCGCGGCTCTCGGCCGCGGCGAAGGAGGAAGCGACCTCCTACGCCGCGGCGCTGGGCATGGCGCCGCCGGCGACGGTCACGACCATCAAGCCCGCCGGCACCACCAGCAAGTTGTTCGGCCTGACCGAGGGCGCGCATCTGCCGGCGCGGCGGCAATACCTGCGCTGGGTGCAGTTCCGCGGCGGGCCGGATGGCAAGGGCGGCTGGCTGGAGGATGGCGACCCGCTGATCGCCGTATATGCCGCGCGCGGCTATCCGGTGCGGCCGCTCGAGACCTTTCCCGGCGTCACCGTGGTGGGCTTTCCGACCCTGCCGCTGATCCAGCGCCTCGGCATCGGGGACCGGCTGGTGACGGCGCCGGAAGCAACGCCGGAGGAACAGTACCGCTGGCTCGTGCTGCTCGAGCGCCACTGGATCGGCGCCGAGCGCGGCAACCAGGTTTCCTACACGCTGAAGATCGCGACCGAGCGGGTGACGCTGGAGGAGTTCCGCACCCTGCTGCGCCGCTACCAGCCGCATCTGCGCTGCTGCGCCGTGCTGCCGAGCCGGCCGGACCGCGACCTTGGATACGAATACCTGCCGGAGGAGGAGATCGAGGAGGACCGCTTCCGTGCCATCGCCGCCGGCATCCGCGACCCGGGCCTCGCCGAGGCGGTGGACCTCGCGAGGCTGCAATGCGAGGCGGGGGTCTGCCCGATCTGATACCGGCGGCACGCGTTCTTGACTCGTCCCGGGGCTGTGCATGCGGCCCGCCGGCAGTCCGGCGAAGCCAGGCAAACCGGAGGTTTGCGCCCGGCGCCTGAGGGCACCAGAAGGCGGATGCCAGCGGCAGCGAATGGCGGCCGCTGGTCTGAGGGATCAGGCGCCGGCCACGACCTCGACGGTCATGCGGTGCTGCGCGAGCGCCAGCCGGACGGTTTCCATACTCTGCCTGCGTGCCGCGCCAGGGCGCCCCGAAGGCGCCCCCGCAGCTCGGCGGAGGCGGCTCCGTCCGGCTTGAGCAGCAGCAGGCCGTGCCGGCCTTCGCCGCACCCCACCACCTCAGCGGCCCGAGGGCTTCATCGGCTGCAGCAGCAGCCGATCGATCCGCTGTTCCGCATCCGCGCGGAAGCCCTCCACCCCGATGGTCATGCCGAGCTGCCCCTTCGACGGCTCCGCCACATAGGTTCCGAAGATCCGGTCCCAGCAGGATAGGCAGAAGCCGAAATCGCTGTCCGTCTCCGCGCGGATCTCGGAATGGTGCACGCGATGCATGTCGGGCGTCACCAGCACCTGGCGCAGCGGGCGGTCGAGCCAGGCGGGCACGGCCAGGTTCGCATGGTTGAACAGCGCGGTCGCGTTCAGCAGCACCTCGAAGATCAGCACCGATTCCGCCGGCGCGCCGAGGGCCACCACCGCGACCGCCTTGATGGCGAGCGAGAGCAGGATCTCGACCGGGTGGAAGCGCAGGCCGGAGGAGGCGTCGAGTTCCGGGTCGGCATGGTGCACGCGGTGCAGTCGCCACAGCACGGGCACGGCATGGAAGACGCGATGCTGGAAGTAGATGAGCAGGTCCAGCAGCACGACCGCGACCGGCGCCGCCACCCAGAACGGCACGCCGAGTGCGGGCATCAGCCCGAGACCGCGCGCTTCCGCCCACAGCGCCACGCCGACCGCCCCTGCCGGAGCCACCAGCCGCAGCAGCAGCGAGGAGATCGCGACCAATCCAAAATTCGCCGGCCACCGCCGCCAGGAGAGCCGCTGCGGCCGTCGCGGGAAAGCGTGCTCCAGCAGCGCCATCGCCACCAGCACGGCGGCGAAGACGGACAGGCGGATCACGGGTTCCTGGGCCAGCATCGCCGGCAGATGTAGCGCGGGACGGCCGCTCTTGCAGGGGCGGCGCGGCGTTGCGACGATGGGCGCGAGAAGGAGACGACCATGAAGCGCCTCGCCGCCCTGCTTGCTGTCGCGCCGCTGCCCGCGCTGGCGCATCACGCGATGGACGGCGCCGTGCCGTCCACCCTGTGGGAGGGCTTCGCCTCCGGCATCGGGCATCCGGTGATAGGGGCGGATCACCTGGCTTTCCTGCTCGCCGCGGGGGTGCTGGCGGCGATGCTGCCGGCGCGGCGCGGGGTGCTGGCGATCCTCGCCTTCGTGGCAGGCGGCTTCTTCGGCAGCCTGGCGCATGTGGCGGGCATCGGCTTCGGGCCGGTGGAGGCGCTGGTGGCGCTCACCGTCGTCGTGGCCGGGGTGGCCCTGCTGCGGGGCGCGGCGGGCGCGCTGCTGCCGGCGGGCTTCGCGCTCGCGGGGCTGGTGCATGGCCATGCCTTCGCCGAGGCGATCATCGGCGCGGAGCAGGGGCCGCTGGTCGCCTATCTGGCGGCGCTGGCGGTGATGCAGGCCGGCATCGGCCTGGCGGCGATGTGGGCCGCGCGGCGGATTGCCGCGGCGGGGCATGGCGCGGTGCTGCACCGCGCGGCCGGCGTTGCAGGCATCGCGGTGGGCGTCCTGTTCCTGGGCGCTTCGCTCCTCGGCTGACCTCGCGCGCGGGCACCGATCATCGCCGCGCTCAGCCCTGCCGGCCGAGCCTCCGCAGCACGGCGAAGCCTGTCAGGGTGATCAGCGCGACATGGCCGAAGGCGAGGCCCCAGGCCATGGCGCCCTCGCCGCCCGCGAGGTCCAGTACGAAACCGCAGAGCAGCGGCCCCACGAAGCCACCCGCATAGCCGGCCATCGAGTGCAGCCCCATGGTCGCGCCGCGTAGCGCCGGTTCCGCGGCCTGCACCGTGCCCGCTGTCAGCGCCGAACTGTCGAGGTAGATCGCCGCGTTCCACGCGAGGATGCAGGCGAGCGCGAGCAGCGGCGCGGCGCCCGCCGTGAAGCCCGTGACCGCCGAGAGCAGCGCGCCGCCCAGCATGGCGAGCGCGACGATGCGCGCGCGGCCGAAGCGTTCCGATGCCTCGTTGCCGGTCAGCGACACGGCGATGCCGATCAGCCCCGCGAAGGTGAACAGCACGGTCGGGCCGGGCAGCCAGGCCGGCGGCGCGCTGACGGCGAAGGAGCCGCGAGGAAGGCGACCGCCCAGGCGCGCAGCACCGCCATTTCCAGCGTGTGCACGCAATAGCCGGCGATCCACGCCATGGCGCGACGGTTGCGGAGCACGGGGCGGAAGTCGAGCAGCTTGCCACCCGCCGCGCGACGCGGCGGCGGCGTGTCGGGCAGGATCAGCAGCGCGATGGCGAAGGCGCCGGCGGCCAGGATACCGCCAACGAGGAAGGCGGCCTCCGGCCCCGCCAGCGCGGCGCAGGCACCGGCCAGCGCGAAGGAGGCCGCGCCCGCGATCCCCACCCCCGCCGCGTGCCAGGAGACGGCGCGCGTCTGGGCGCTGCCGGTCAACGGATCGGCGATCGCCTTCAGCCCCGGCATGTAGGCCCCGGCCCAGCCGATGCCCGCGAGCGCCCGGCAGGCGAGGCCGGACCAGAAATCGTCCGCCACCAGCGCGAAGCCGAGATGCGCGAGCGCCGTCGCCCCGGTGCCGACCAGGTAGATGCGCCGCGCCGGCACGCGGTCGGTCAGGGCCAGCAGCACCGGCACGGCCGGGACATAGGCGGCGAAGAAGATGCCGATGAGCCAGCCCGCCTCGGTGCCCGATAGCGACCAGCGCGCCATGTAGACCGGCAGCAGCGCGGGCAGGGTGAAGGCGCCGATCTGCGTCAGGACCTGGGCGGTCACCATCGCGGCGGTGAAACGTGTGGTGCCGGGGACCAGGGCCATGGCCGCAGGCTAGGCGATGTGCCGGCGCACCGGAAGCCGCCGGGGTTGATCCGCGCTGCCGCCCGCACGAGGATGCGGCCCCTTTTCGGAAGCGGAGGAACGCATGCGCGTGGTGGAAACGCCGGAGGCGCTGAAGGCGCTGGTCGGCCAGGAACTCGGCGTCGGCGAATGGCTCGAGGTGACGCAGGAGATGATGGACCGCTTCGCCGACGTCACCGGCGACCACCAGTGGATCCATGTGGACGTCGAGCGCGCGAAGAAGGAGATGCCGGGCGGCAAGACCATCGCACATGGCTACCTGCTGCTGTCGCTGCTGCCGAAGCTCGGCGCCGGCGTCTACAAGGTGGCCTGGCCCTCGCGCACGCTGAACTACGGGTCCGACAAGGTGCGCATCATCAACCCCGTGCCGGCGGGCGCGAAAGTGCGGCTGCGGCAGGAACTCGTCTCGGTGGAGGATGGCGCCAACGGCACGCACCGCATCGTGGTGCGGGCGACCATGGAGATCGAGGGGCAGACCAAGCCCGCCCTGATCGCGGACACGATCCGCATGACCTTTCCCTGATCGAAGGAAGATCCTTCAATGAAGATCACCTGGTTCGGCCATTCCGCCTTCCGGCTGGAATTCGGCTCCTCGGTCGTGATGATCGACCCCTTCCTGACCGGCAATCCGGCCTTCGGCGGCAATGCGGAAGCCGCCAGCGCCGGCGCGACGCATGTGGTGCTGACGCACGGGCACGGCGACCACATCGGCGACACTGTGGCGATCTGCAAGCGCACCGGGGCGAAGCTCGTCACCAACTACGACCTCGCCATGTACCTGGCGCGGCAGGGGGTGGAGAAGCTCGACCCGATGAACACGGGCGGCACGACGGACCAGGGCGAGTTCAGCGTCTCGCTCACCATCGCCTTCCATTCCTCCTCGGAACTGGACGGGAACGGCGTCTCGCAGTGCCTCGGCCTGCCGAACGGCATCGTGGTGACGCCGAAGGACAGGGCGGAGCCGGTCGTCTACCACATGGGCGACACCGACATCTTCTCCGACATGGCACTGATCGACGAGCTGTACCGCCCGGCCGTCGCGATGGTGCCCTGCGGGGACCGCTTCACCATGGGCCCGCGCAGCGCGGCGCTGGCGGTCAAGCGCTTCCTGCCCAGCGTGCGCGTCGCCATCCCCTGCCACTACGCGACCTTCGGCCTGCTGCTGCCGGACGCCTCCGGCTTCGTGAAGGAGATGGACGGCGCCAACGCCCGCGTCCTGGTGCCGGAGAAGGGCGTTCCCTTCACCCCCTGACGGTCGGCCCGGCGTCGGTTGTCCCCACTGGACAGCGGCGCCGGGCGCGCCGAGACTTCCCCCAAACGGAGACGCTCGGGGGGAAGCGATGGCGGCTGGGGGAAGGATGCGGCTTCACTGGTCGCCGCGCTCGCCCTTCGTGCGCAAGGTCATGGTCGCGGCGCATGAGCTCGGCCTCGCCGACCGGATCGAGACGGTGCGGACCCGCGTCGCGACCGCCGAGGTGAACCACGGGCTGCTGCCCGACAATCCGCTCGGCAAGATCCCGACCCTGGTGCTGGAGGACGGCACCACTCTCTATGATTCCGTCGTCATCTGCGAATACCTCGACGCGCTGGCGGGCGGCGGGCGTCTCTTCCCGGCCGCCGGACCGGCGCGCTGGACCGCGCTGCGGCGGCACGCGCTCGGCAACGGCTATCTCGACCTGCTGATCCTGTGGCGGTTCGAGCGCACGCGCACGGTCCCCTCGGCCGGGATGCTGGAGGGCTTCGCGGCGAAGCACGCCGCGACCATCGATGCGCTCGAGCGCGAGGCGCCGGCGCTGGCGCGCGATGCCTTCTCGATCGGCCACATCGCGATCGGCTGTGCGCTCGCCTATCTCGATTTCCGCTTCGACGCGCTGCACTGGCGGGAAGGCCGGCCGGCGCTCGCCGCCTGGTTCGCCGACTTCGCCGCGCGGCCGTCGATGCTGGCGACACCCGTGGTGGACGACTGAGGGCGAGCCGCGCCGCGCATCCCTGACAGCGACCCGGCCGCGATCGAGGGAGGAAGAGCCATGACTCTGTCGCGTCGTGCCGTCTTCGGCCTGATGGCCGCCGCGCCGGGCATCGCCCTGGCGCAGGGATTCCCGGCCCAGCCGGTGCGCCTCGTCGTGCCCTTCCCGCCGGGCGGACCCGCGGATCTCATCGGGCGGCTGATCGCCCGCGTCATGGGCGAGCGGCTTGGCAAGGCGGTGGTGGTGGAGAACCGCTCCGGCGCCGGCGGGCTGGTCGGCATCGAGGCGGTGGCGCGCGCGGCGCCGGACGGTCACGTGATCGGCCTGGCCAGCAGCGGCGTGCTGGCGGTGCAGCCGCATCTGACGCAGCAGATGCCCTTCGATCCGCAGACCGAGCTGGCGCCGATAGGGCTGGTGCTGTCGGTGCCGCAGATCCTCGCCGTGCATCCGTCGGTGCCGGCGAACACGGTGGCGGAGCTGGTGGCGCTCGCGAAGGCGCAGCCCGGGCGGCTGTCCTACGGGTCCGCCGGCATCGGTTCCTCGCTGCACATGGCGGGGGAACTGTTCAAGCAGCGCGCCGGCATCGACATCGTGCACGTGCCCTATCGCGGCGCCGCGCCGGCGGTGACGGACGCGCTGGCCGGACGCATCCAGATCCTGATGGCGGACGTGCCGGCACTGCTGAGCCATGTGCGCTCCGGCGCGCTGCGCGGCCTCGGGGTGACGAGCGCGCGGCGCATCGAGCAACTTCCGGACCTGCCGACCATGGTGGAGGCCGGCGTGCCCGGCATGCTGTCGGAGACCTTCTACGGCCTGGTCAGCGCCGCGGGCACGCCGCCGGAGCGCATCGCCCTGCTGCATGCGGCGATGGTCGCCGCCCTCGACGACGCCGAGACGCGCGCCGCCCTGGCCAGCCAGGGCGGCATGATCGTCGCGAGCACGCCGCAGGCCTTCGCCTCCGCCGTGGTCGAAGGCGCCGCACGCTGGGGCGAAGTGGTTCGCGCCGGCAACATCCGCCTGGAGTAGCCGATGGACAGTCTGGACCCGCTCGAAACCTTCCGCGTCGAGGTGGCCGACCACGTCGCCACCGTCACGATCCGCCGCCCGCCGGTGAACGCGCAGAATGGCGTCTTCCGCGACGAGATCACCCGCATCTTCGACACGCTGCATGAAAGCGAGGAGGTGCGCGCGATCGTGCTGACGGGGGACGGCAGGACATTCTCCGCCGGCGCCGACCTGCGCGACCGGCCGGATGCGGCGACGCGCGGCGCCTTCCCGCGTCACAGCCGGGCGGTGCGGGCGGGCTTCGACTGCGTGATGGAATGCGGCAAGCCGGTGATCGCGGCGGTGAACGGGCCGGCGATCGGGGCGGGCTGCGTGCTGGCGCTGGTCTGCGACATCGTTCTCGTCGCCGAGGACGCCTTCATGTCCATGACGGAGGTGGATGTCGGCCTCGCCGGCGGCGTGCAGCACGTGCTGCGCCATTTCGGCCAGTCCGATGCACGGATGTTCCTGTTCACCGCGCGGCGGCTGTACGGGCCGGAGCTGCACCGCATGCGCGTCGCCTCCGGCTGCTTCCCGAAAGCGGAGCTGCTGCCGGCGGCCCAGGCCATGGCGCGGGAGATCGCCGGCAAGGCGCCGCTCGCGGTCGCGGCGATGAAGCGGGCCTTCACGGTGTGCGAGTACATGCCGCTGCACGAAGGCTACCGCTTCGAGCAGACCCAGACCGCGGCGCTGGCGAAGACCGAGGATACGAAGGAAGGGCTGCGCGCCTTCGCGGAGAAGCGCAGGCCGGTGTTCCGCGGACGTTGAGGGCAGGCGGCGCCGGATGGGCCGGCGCCGCCCCGCCCCGCGTCAGGTGCGCGCGAGGCCGGCGGCGCGCATCGCGGCGCCGAGACTCGCGTCCGACCGCTCCATGAAGGCGGCGAAGCCGGCGGCATCCGCCCAGACCACGCCGAAGCCGCGAGAGGCCATGAATTCCTTGTACTCGCGGCCGTCATAGACCTTCTGCAGCGCGGTGGTCAGGGTGCGGGCGATCTCCGGCGGCAGGTTCGCCGGGCCGGCCATGCCGCGCCACGCACCGGTGTTGTAGTCGATGCCGAGGCTCTCCTTCAGCGTCGGCACATCGGGGAACTGCGGATTGCGCTGCGCCGCCATGACGGCGAGGCTGCGGGCGCGACCGGCCTCGATGATCGCGCGCGCTTCCGGCACCGAGCAGGTGACGAGATCCACCCCGCCCGCGGCGAGATCCTGCATTGCCGGCGCGGCGCCGTTGGAGGGCACCCAGCGGACGTGGTCGGCACGCAGGCCCATCGCCAGGAGCCAGCCGGCGAGCGCGAGATGCCAGATGCCGCCCTGACCGGTGCCCGAGGCCTTGAAGCGGCCAGCCGGGCTGGCCTTGATGGCGTCGGCGAGCGACTTGATGTCGCGGTACGGCGAGTTGACGTTGACCTGCACCCCGGGCGGATCCTCGTTCATCAGCGCGAGCGGCGTGTAGCTGGTGGGCTTGAGCTCCGTCAGCCCCTGCCAGTGCATCATCGCGATCTCGACCGTGAGCATGCCGATGGTGTGGCCGTCCGGTGCCGCCTGGGCGATGGCGGAATGCCCGACCACGCCGGAGCCGCCGGTGCGGTTCACCACGTTGAAGGGCTGGCCGAGTTCCTTCTCGAGCAGGTTGGCGACGATGCGCGCGGTCGCGTCCGTGCCGCCGCCCGCGCCCCAGGGACAGATGACGGTGACGGGGCGGCTGGGATAGCGGCCCTGGCCGAGGGCAGGGCGCGCGAGCGGGGCGATCCCGGCAAGGGCGCCGGCGGCGAGCGCGCCGCGGCGGGTGAACTGGATCATTCTTTCGTTCCCTCCTCGAAGTGGCGTGACGCTATCGCGCCGCTTCGGCCGGCCGCAAGCGGCGTATCGCCCAGACCGCGGCCGGCCAGAGCAGCGCCGCGATGGTCATGGCCGCGAGCACCGAGGAGACCGGCCGCTCGAAGAACGGCAGCACATCGCCGTCGGACTTGATGAGGGAGGTGACGAAGTTCTGCTCCACCATCGTGCCCATGACGATGCCGAGGACGAGCGCGGCGACCGGGTAGCCGTTGCGCTCCATGACGAAGCCGACGATGCCGAACAGCCCCACCAGCAGCACGGAGAACAGGTTGTTGCCGGTGGCAAAGGCGCCGACCGCGCAGAGCAGCACGATCACCGGCATCACCGCGGAGCGCGGGGCCCGCAGCACCAGGCTCGCCGCGCGGATCATGACGATGCCGAGCGGGATCATGATGATGTTGGCCAGCACGAAGATGATGTAGAGCGCGTACATGCTGGACGCGCGCTCGGTGAACAGCGTCGGCCCGGGGTTCAGCCCCTTCATGTAGAGCACGCCGATGGCGATCGCCGTGATGGTGTCGCCGGGGATGCCGAACAGCAGCGAGGGCACCCAGCCGGAGGCGAGCGAGGCGTTGTTCGAGGCGCCCGCCTCCACCAGCCCTTCCGGGTGGCCGGTGCCGAACTTCTCCGGTTCCTTCGAGAAGCGCTTGGCGGTGGCGTAGGAGACCCAGGCCGCCATGTCCGCGCCCGCGCCGGGCAGCACGCCGATGATGATGCCCACGATGTTCCCGCGCCACATCGGCCACTGGTACTTCTTCGTCAGCGCCCACTGGCCCGCGAGGATGCTGCCGAAGCGCCGCCGCGGCAGGGGCGGGGGCTCGGGCGTCGTCATCGCGCGCATCACCTCGGACACCGCGAAGACGCCGACCAGCGCGGGGATCGGCTCGATGCCGCCGAGCAGGTCGGTGATGCCGAGGGTAAAGCGCGGCACGCCGCCCGGGTTCTCGATGCCGATGCAGGCGAACAGCAGCCCGAGCAGCATGGCCGCGATCGCCTTGATCGGCGAGGAGCGCGCCACCAGCGTCGCGCACATCAGGCCGAGGAAGGCGAGCCAGAAATATTCGAAGGTGGAGAAGGAGAGCGCCATCTCCGCCAGCGCCGGCGCCATCAGCACGAGGGAGAGCGTGCCGACGATGCCGCCGATGGCGCTGAACCAGAGGCCGGCGCCGAGTGCGAGCTCCGCCTGGCCCTTGCGCGTCATCGCATAGGCCTCGTCCGTGTATGCGGCGGAGGCCGGCGTGCCGGGGATGCGCATCAGCGCGCCCGGGATGTCGCCCGAGAAGATCGCCATGGCGGACGCCGTGATGATCGTCGCCACCGCCGCGATCGGCGAGAGGTAGAAGGTGACCGGGACCAGCAGCGCCGTTGCCATGGTGGCCGAAAGGCCGGGCAGCGACCCCACCACCAGCCCGTAGACCGCGGAGGCCATGATGGCGATCAGCACGTCCGGCGCCGCAACCAGACGCATCGCTTCGAGGAAGGCGGTCATGCGATCACCACGGCGCCGGCAGGATGCCCGCGGGCAGCGGGACGCGCAGCAGCTTGTAGAAGACGAGGTGGACGACCGGCGGCGCCGCCACCGCCATGGCCAGCGCCAGCCGCGGCGAGGCGCCGAGCGACAGGGCGGCCACCGCCACCATCACGAAGGCCGTCGGCAGGAAGCCGAGCGCTTCCGACGCCAGCACGTAGAAGAGCAGCAGCGCCGGCGGCACGAAGGCCGCGAGCGCCCGCCAGGCGCCGAGCCAGCGCGCCAGGCCTTCATGCGCCTCGACCGGTTCGGTCTCCTCGTCCTCGAAACTGTGGCCGATGCCGAGCACGATGAGCGCGCCGCAGAGCGCGAGCCCGCCGCCGACCACCATCGGGAACACCGCCGGGCCGACATCCTGCCCCGGCACGGCCGGCAGGCGCGATCCGCCCCAGAAAGCCAAGGCGCCGAGCAGCACCAGGAAGCCGCCCGTTATCCGGTCCGAGAGATGCATGCCCTGTCGTTTCCCCCCGCGGACGTTGCCGCCGCGAAAGGCTAGACGATCCTTCGGCGCGAAGGCTAGGCCGCGAGATCGGCGGCGAGGCCCTCGATCGCCTGGCGGTATTCGCGCTTCAGCCGCGCGCAGAGCTCGGCGGTGCTCGGCACGTCCTCGATCGCGCCGACGCCGTGGCCGGCGGACCAGATGTTCTTCCAGGCGCGCCGTTCGTGGTTGCCGGGCGCCACGTCGCGCCCGTAGTCGGGCAGATTGTCGGGATCGAGCCCGGCGGCCTCGATCGAGGGGCGCAGGAAGTTGGCGTTCACCCCGCTGATCGCCGGCGTGTAGACGATGTCCTTCGCCGTCGCGGCGAGCACCATCCGCTTGTAGTCCTCCGGCGCGCGGCTTTCGGTCGTCGCGATGAAGCGCGTGCCGAGATAGGCGAGATCGGCCCCCGCCGCGCGCGCACCGGCGATATGCGCGCCGGTCGACATGCCGCCCGAGAGGATCAGCGTGCCGGCGAAGAACTGCCGGATCTCGTGCAGGAAGGCGAAGGGGTTGTAGGTGCCGGCATGGCCGCCGGCGCCCGCGGTGACGGCGATCAGCCCGTCCACCCCGGCCTCCGCCGCCTTGCGCGCGTGGCGCAGGTTGATGACGTCGTGGAACACCAGGCCGCCATAGGAGTGGATCGCGTCCACCACCTCCTGCACCGCGCCGAGCGAGGTGATGATGACCGGCACGCGCTGCCGGACCGTCTCCGCCAGGTCCTGCTGCAGCCGGGCGTTGGAACGGTGGACGATGAGGTTCACGCCATAGGGCGCTGCGTCGTTGCCGGTGCGCTCGCGGATCTCGGCGAGCCAGTCTCCGTAGCCCTCGGTGCTGCGCTGGTTCAGCGCGGGGAAGGTGCCGAGCACGCCCGCGCGGCAGGTCTCGACCACCAGGTCGGGGCCGGAGACCAGGAACATCGGCGCGGCGATGGCCGGAAGCGCAAGGCGGCCCCTGAGGGCTTCGGGGATGGGCATGGACGTGTTTCCTCAGGCGATGCGATCGAAGACCAGGCGGCGGGCGCGGGCGGCATTGGCCTCCAGCGCGCCGCCGGGCAGCAGGCGGATGTCGGCCCAGGTGTCGAACAGCGCGCCTGGTATGTGCAGCCGCAGCAGGCCGGGCGCCACCGGTTCGAGCCGCCAGGGCCCGCCGACCGCGTGCGGGCCGCGCGCGGTGACGCGGTGGTCCGCATCGATGCTCCATTCGGTGCCGAGTTCCGCGCAGGCATAACGGCCGGGCAGGCCTTCCGGCATCGGCGCCTCGGCCGTGGCGCGGCGGTACAGCCCGCGCTGCCCGGCATCCGATTCCAGCTCCAGGGCATCGCCGGCGCTGCGCAGGGTGAAGCAGAAGGACCCTCGCCGCGCCGTCAGCGCGCCGTCGGGCAGCGGCACGAGCGCGGCGGGCACCCCATGGCTGCGCGCCACGGGCCGGCCGTCCCCGTCGAGGAAGAGGTCGAAGGAGGCGCCATCCTCCGGCTGCACCCAGAGGCCGCACATCGCCTCCAGCACCGGGCGGGCAGGCAGGGCGGGCACGGGCGCGAGCCCCGGCGTGCCGGCGAGCGCGGCATCGAGCACCTCGGTCGCGATCGCGCCGGGCTCGGCGCCGCCATGGTTGGTGATCACGATGATGGTGAGGCCTTCCCCGGGCGCGCGCAGGAAGGCGGTCCTGAAGCCGGGCCACAGGCCGCCATGGCCCATCGTCGGCACGCCCCGGTGCTCCCCGGCCTCCAGGCCGCGGGCGTAGAGGTTCAGCGCGCCGTTGGTGAAGGTTTGCCGGTGCTGCAGCGCCTGGACCATCGCGGGCCCGCCGACCCGGCCGGTTTCGTAGTTGCGCGCCCAGAGGGCGAGATCCTCGACGCAGGACACGATGCCGCCCTCGCCGCCGAGCGCGAAGCCGTGCGCGGCGCGGATGAAGCGGCTCTCACGCGGCAGGTAGCCGGTGGCGAGGCCAGGCACGACCTCGCTCGTCGTCGGCGTCAGCCGCGTGCGCGTCATGCCGAGCGGGGCGAAGATCCGCTTTTCCAGGAAGGCGGCGAGCGGCATGCCGGCGGCGCGCTCCACCGCCAGGCCGAGCAGGAAGAAGCCGGAATTGCTGTAGAGGAAGCGGCTGCCCGGCGCGAAGTTCAGCGAGCGCTGGCGGCACAGCGCGGCGAGCAGGTCGCCCGCGGTGCAGGCGGCGCCGAGATCCAGCCCGCCGAGGCGCATCAGCTCCAGCATGTCGCGGATGCCGGAGCTGTTGCGCATGACGTGGTCGAGCGTGATCCGCGCCCCGAGGTCAGGAAGTTCCGGGATCAGCGCCGCGATGTCGTCATCGGGGGAGAGCGCGCCATCCTCGGCCAGCAGCAGTGCCGCGGCGCAGACGAACTGCTTGGTCACGGAGGCGATGCGGAAGGTGGTCGCCGGCCCGATGGCGACACCCTGCTCGATGCTGGCGAGGCCCGCGCTGCGATGCAGCACGAGCGTGCCCTCGCGCACCAGGCCGATGCTGCATCCGGGCGAGCCCGCGGCGCCGAAGGGCGCGAGCAGCGCCTCGACCCGGCGCTCAAGCATAAGCAGATCAAGATCGCGCATCGGCATGTTAAGCAGCCTGCCCGCGCGCAAGGCGGGGCACAAGCGGGGGGTTGCGGGCAATGCGTCGCGGTGTCTAGGCTCGCGCAGCGCAACGAAGCGCCAAGGGCCGGGCTGAAAGTGCCGGCGACGAGGAAACGGCACGATGAAGCTTGGTGCGGCAATTGCCGAGATCATGAAGCGTGAGGGCATCCGCATCCTCACGGGGTATCCGGTCAACCATCTCATCGAGTACGCCGCGGAGATCGACATCCGCCCGGTGATGGTGCGCCAGGAGCGCATCGGGCTGCACATGGCCGATGCCATCAGCCGCGTCACCTCCGGCCGGCAGCTCGGCGCCTTCTGCATGCAGCACGGGCCGGGGTCCGAGAACGCCTATGGCGGTGTCGCTCAGTGCTATGGCGAGAGCATACCGGTGCTGGTGCTGCCGATGGGCTACGCACGGCGGCTCGCGCATGTCGATCCGAACTTCAATTCCAGCGTCCAGATGCGCGGCATCACCAAGTCGGCCGAGCCGATCACGTCGGCGGCCGAGGTGCCGAACATCCTGCGTCGTGCCTTCACTCGGCTAAGGAACGGCCGCGGCGGTCCCGTGCTGGTCGAGATCCCGACCGACATGTGGAACGAGGAAGTGCCGGAGCCGCTGGACTACACGCCGGTGATCGCGACGCGCTACGGGCCGGACCCGCTGGACGTGGCGCGCGCGGCGGATGCGCTGGCGGCGGCGAAGCGGCCGGTCATCTACGCCGGCACCGGCGTGCACTGGGCGCGCGCCTGGCCGCAGCTGAAGGCGCTGGCGGAGCTGCTCGGCGCGCCGGTGACGACGAGCCTCGGCGGCAAATCCTCCTTCCCCGAGGACCATCCGCTCGCGCTCGGCTCGGGCGGCCTCGCCATCCCCAAGCCGGTGCGGCACTTCCTGGACAATGCCGACCTCATTCTCGGCATCGGCTGCTCCTTCACCGAGACGAATTTCGGCGTGAAGATGCCGGCGGGGAAGAAGATCATCCACGCCACGCTCGACCCCGACCACCTGAACAAGGACGTCGCCTGCGAGATCGGCCTGGTGGGCGACGCGGCGCTGACGCTCGACGCGCTGCTGGCGGAACTCGCCGGCCGCGTGACGACGCCGCGCGACGCCGGGCCGGTGGCGCAGGAGATCCGGCAGCACCGCGCCGAGTGGCTCGCCGCCTGGGCGGCCAGGACCGACAGCGATGCCGAGCCGCTCAATCCCTACCGCGTGCTGCGCGACCTGTGGCGCACGGTGGATGTGGACAACACCATCATCACCCATGACGCGGGGTCGCCGCGCGACCAGCTTTCGCCCTTCTGGGTCAGCCGCACGCCGCTGTCCTATCTCGGCTGGGGCAAGACGACGCAGCTGGGCTATGGTCTCGGCCTCGCCATGGGGGCGAAGCTCGCCGCGCCGGACAAGCTGTGCATCAATGTCTGGGGCGATGCGGCGATCGGCTTCACGGGCATGGATTTCGAGACGGCGGTGCGCGAGCGCATCCCCATCCTCTCCATCCTGCTGAACAATTTCTCCATGGCGATCGAGCTGAAGGTCATGCCGGTCTCCACCGAGAAGTACCGTTCCACCGACATCTCCGGCGACTACGCGGCGATGGCCCGCGCCTTCGGCGGCTACGGGGAGCGGGTGGAGCGCGTGGCGGACATCGTCCCCGCCATCCAGCGTGGCATCGAGCAGACGAGGAACGGCACGCCCGCGCTGCTCGAATTCATCACGTCCAAGGAGACGGCCGTGTCCCGCCTGTAGCGCGGCACGGCCACGAGGCGGGGCTGACAACCCGCCCGGCAGTTCAGGGAGGCTGAATGGCGACGGTCGATATCCGCCAGGTGCGGAAGGCGTTCGGCAGCACGCAGATCCTGCACGGGGTCAGCGTGGCGATCGAGGACGGGCAGTTCGTCGTGCTGGTCGGGCCTTCGGGCTGCGGCAAGTCCACGCTGCTGCGCATGCTCGCGGGGCTCGAGAACATCACCGGCGGCGAGATCGCGATCGGCGGACGGGTGGTGAACAACGTCCCGCCCAAGGACCGCGACATCGCGATGGTGTTCCAGAACTACGCGCTGTATCCCCACATGACCGTGTTCCAGAACATGGCCTTCTCCATGAAGCTGGCCGGCGCACCCAGGGAGGTGATGGAGCGGGAGGTGCAGAAGGCCGCGAAGATCCTCGGCCTCGAGCAGCTCCTGCATCGCTTCCCGCGCCAGCTTTCGGGCGGGCAGCGGCAGCGCGTGGCGATGGGCCGCGCCATCGTGCGCAACCCCCAGGTGTTCCTGTTCGACGAGCCGCTGTCCAACCTCGATGCCAAGCTGCGCGTGCAGATGCGCGCCGAGATCAAGGAACTGCACCAGCGGTTGAAGGTGACGACCGTCTATGTCACCCACGACCAGATCGAGGCCATGACCATGGCCGACCTGATCGTGGTGATGAACCACGGCCGCGTCGAGCAGGCGGGCCAGCCCCTGGAACTCTATGACCGGCCGGCCAATCTCTTCGTCGCGGGCTTCATCGGGTCTCCGGCGATGAACATGATGGAGGGCCGGGTCGAGGGCGGCAGCTTCCGCGGTCCCGGCGATGTCGCCTGGCCGTTGCCGCTGAACGGCGCGCCTCCACCGGGAGGCGAGGTGATCTACGGCATCCGGCCGGAACACCTTCGCCTCGACCCGGAAGGCCTGCCGGCGACGGTGCATGTCGTGGAGCCGACCGGCTCCGAGACCCAGGTGCTGATGCATGTCGGCGGGGCGAACCTGATCGGCGCCTTCCGCGAGCGCATCATCGCGAAGCCCGGGGAGATCCTGAAGGTCAGCCCCGAGACGTCCCTCGTGCATCTCTTCGACAAGGGGACAGGTCAGCGCGTCGGAAACTAGGCGGTCCAACGAAGACAGGGAGAGAAACATGGCCAGCATCATCACAAGGCGCAGCATCCTGGGGGCGGGGGCCGGCATGGCGGCGCTCGTGGCGGGCGGGGATGCCTTGGCGCAGACCCGCGTCCAGGCCGCCGCCGGCGTCACCGCCCCGAACCTGCCGATCGAGAGCGGCGCCACGCTGCGCATGCTGCGCCCCGTGCGCTTCGTCGCGCCGGACGAGGAGGTGTTCCGCGCCAATTGCGCCCGCTTCGCGCAGCAGACCGGCGTGCAGGTGCGCGTCGACTTCGTGGGGTGGGAGGATATCAACCAGCAGACCGCCGTCACCGCGAACACCGGCGCCGGGCCGGACGTGATCGTCGGCTTCGGCGATGCGCCGCACATCTACGTCGACAAGCTGGTCGAGGTCTCCGATGTGGCGGAGTATCTCGGCCGCAAGTTCGGCGGGTGGATGTTCGCCGCCGAGAAGCTCGGCAAGCGCCACGGCACCAACAACTGGATCGGCCTGCCCTTCGGTGGCACCGCCGGCCCGCTCGTCTGGCGCAAGTCGGCGGTGAACTCGGTCGGCTACCAGACGCCGCCCAATGACCTGCCGGGCTTCCTCGACATGTGCAAGAAGCTGCGCCAGGCGAACAAGCCGGCGGGCTTCGCGCTGGGCAACGCGGTCGGCGACGGCAACGGCTTCGCGAACTGGCTGATGTGGTCGCACGGCGCCTCCATCACCGACGAGGCGGGGGCCGTCTCCGTGAACAGGCCGGAGACGCTGGCGGCGCTGAACTACCTGAAGGAGCTGTATCCGACCTTCGTGGACGGCGGCACCATCTCCTGGGGCGACATCAGCAACAACCAGGCCTATGCGGCGAACACGCTGTTCGTGACGTCGAATGGCGTCTCGCTCTACTTCGCGCTGAAGAATGATCCGGCGACGCGCCCCATTGCCGATGACACCGAGCATTCCTTCCTGCCGTTCGGCGCCGCGACGTCCTGGCCGAGCGCGCCGCTCACGCTCAACGCCATGGTGTTCAGGCACAGCCGCTTCCCGAACGCGGCCAAGGCGCTGCTGATGTTCCTGATGGAACAGGAACAGTACGAGCCCTGGCTGAACGCCAACCTCGGCTACTGGGCGCAGCCGCTGAACGCCTACAGGGAGAGCGCGGTGTGGACCAGCGATCCCAAGATCGAGATCTTCCGCGACACGATGAACAACCGCTTCTGGAACGGGTACAAGGGGCCGATCTCGGAAGCCTCCGGCCAGGCCAATGCCGAGTACGTGCTGGTGCAGATGTTCGCTTCCGTCGCCTCCGGCCAGGCGACCCCCGAAGCGGCCATGCGTGAGGCGGACCGGCGCGCGCGCCGCATCTTCCGCCGCTGACGTGAACGGACCCGGCGGCGCCCCGCGGGGTGCCGCCGGCTCTCCTGGGAGTACCGCCGATGTCCGTCACCGCCGCCGAAGGCTGGGTCCGACAGGCCAAGGAGCAATCCTGGCTGTCGAAGCTGTTCGACTGGAAGCCCTTCCTCGTCGTGATGTGCCTGCTGCCTGCCCTGGGCCTGCTGATGGTCTTCCTGACCTATCCACTCGGCCTCGGCATCTGGCTCGCCTTCACGGACACCACCATCGGGCGCAGCGGTCGCTGGGTCGGCATCGAGAACTTCGAGTTCATGATCGAGGACCCGATCTGGTGGAATGCCGTCTTCTACAGCGTGTTCTACACGGCGGTCGCGACGGTGGGGAAATTCGGGCTCGGGCTGTGGCTCGCGCTGCTGCTGAACAACCATCTGCCGTTCAAGTCGCTGCTGCGCGCCATCATCCTGCTGCCCTGGATCGTGCCGACGGTGCTGACGGCGGTCGCCTTCTGGTGGATCTACAATCCGCAGTTCTCGGTGATCTCCTACATCTTCATCGAGCTGGGGCTGCGCGAGACCAACATCGACTTCATCAATACCGCCTGGCCGGCGCGCTGGTCGCTGATCGCGGCCAATGTCTGGCGCGGCATCCCCTTCGTCGCGATCTCGCTGCTCGCCGGGCTGCAGACCATCTCGCCCTCGCTCTACGAGGCGGCGCTGCTCGACGGGTCCTCCGCCTGGCAGCGCTTCCGCTTCATCACCTTCCCGATGCTGCTGCCGATCCTCGCGATCGTGATGACCTTCAGCATCATCTTCACCTTCACCGACTTCCAGCTGGTCTACGCGATCACCCGCGGCGGGCCGGTGAACTCGACGCATCTGCTGGCGACGCTCGCCTTCCAGCGCGGCATTCCCGGCGGGCAACTGGGCGAGGGCGCCGCCATCGCCGTCTCGATGATTCCCTTCCTCGTCTTCGCCACGCTGTTCTCCTACTTCGCCCTCGCGCGGCGGAAGTGGCAGCAGGGCGAGGCGAACGACTGAGGAGGTGCCCCGATGAGCGCCACGACCGAAGCCCCCGAGACGCAGAACACCGCAGCCGCGGCGCCCGAGGCGATGTCCTGGGACAGCAGGTCCCGGCGCATGGTGACGATCTACCTGCCGCTGGCCTGCTTCCTGATCATCCTGCTGTTTCCCTTCTACTGGATGACCATCACGGCGTTCAAACCGAATGCGGAGCTGTATGACTACCGCACGCACAACCCATTCTGGATCACCTCGCCGACGCTCGACCACATCCGGCTGCTGCTGTTCGGCACCGCCTATCCGCGCTGGCTGCTGACGACGATGACGGTCGCCATCTGCGCGACCTTCCTCTCACTGCTGTCCTCGACGCTCGCGGCCTACGCGATCCAGCGCCTGCGCTTCAAGGGCAGCCAGTATGTCGGGCTGGCGATCTACCTCGCCTATCTGGTGCCGCCCTCGATCCTGTTCATCCCGCTGGCGACGATGGTCTTCCGGCTCGGGTTGTTCGACACGCCGCTCGCGCTGATCCTGGTCTACCCGACCTTCCTCGTGCCCTTCTGCACCTGGCTGCTGATCGGCTACTTCAAGTCGATCCCCTACGAGCTTGAGGAATGCGCCCTGATAGACGGCGCCACGCGCCTGCAGATCCTGCGCCAGATCACCCTGCCGCTCGCGGTGCCCGGGCTGATCAGCGCGGGAATCTTCTCCTTCACGCTTTCCTGGAACGAGTTCATCTACGCGCTCGCCTTCATCCAGAGCAGCGAGAACAAGACCGTGCCGGTCGCCATCCTGACCGAGCTGGTCACCGGCGACGTCTACCAGTGGGGCGCGCTGATGGCGGGTTCGCTGCTGGGCTCCCTGCCGGTCGCGATCTTCTATTCCTTCTTCGTCGACTACTACGTCTCCTCCCTCACCGGCGCGGTGAAGGAGTGAGGCTGCGCAACGCACAGGAGAGACAGCTTTGGCGAAGTACACCATCCTGACGCCGGCCGGCGCTTCCTTCACCACATCCGGCGGCGGCTACGACCACGAGATGGAGGCGCTCGAAGGTCTTGGCGCCGAGATCGTCGAATGCCCGGCGACCGAGGAAGGCTTCATCGCCGCCGCGCCGACCGCGGACGCGGTCTACGCCAAGGGCATGAAGTTCAGCGCGAGGATGATCGACGCACTGACGAAGTGCCGGCACATCGCGCTCGGCACCGTCGGCGTGGACTATGTCGATGTCGCCGCGGCGACGGCGAAGGGCATCCCGGTCACCAACTGCCCCGACACATTCATCGAGGAAGTCGCCGACCATGCGATGATGCTGCTGCTGGCGACGCACCGCCGCTGCATCGAGCAGGACCGCATGGTACGGGAGGGGCGCTGGTCCGAGGGCCGGCCGCAGCTTCTGCAGATTCCCCGCCTGATGGGCCAGACGCTCGGCTTCATCGCCTTCGGCCGCGTCGCGCGTGCGACCGCCCGCCGCGCCGCCGCCTTCGGCCTGCGGATGAAGGCCTTCGATCCCTTCGTCGAGGAACTGACCATGTCAGCCCTCGGCGTCGAACCGGCGAGCCTGTCGGAAGTGCTCTCGACCTCCGACTTCGTCTCGATGCATCTGCCGGACACGCCGGAGAGCCGCGGCTTCCTGAAGGAGCACCATTTCCGGCAGATGAAGAAGACGGCGCTCTTCATCAACACCGGCCGCGGGCCGACGGTGAACGAGGCGGCGCTGATCAGGGCGCTGTCGGAGGGCTGGATCGCCGGCGCCGGCCTGGACGTTTTCGAGACCGAGCCGACGCGGCAGGACAATCCGCTGCACGGGATGAACAACGTCATCCTCTCGCCGCACAATGCCTCCGCTTCCTCGCGCTTCGACCCGGCGCGCAAGCGGCGCGTGGGGCAGGAACTGGCGCTGACGCTGCAGGGGAAATGGCCGCTGTCCTGCGTCAACCCGACGGTCCTGGCGACGTCGACCCTCAGGCGCTGGCAGCCCTACGCGATGGAGCGCGGGCCGAACTCGTGAACCGCGCCCGGCGGGAACCTGCTCATTCGGACCGCGCGATGGACCTTGAGGAGCGTTGCCCTGCCGGGCGACCGCCGCGCGGCGCCCATCGTCGATGCAGCGCATCGGGGATGGGAGCCCGAAGGCCGAAGGGCCAGCCGAAACGGATTTTCCGCCACGCCGGGAAACGCTACACCGGCCGAGGATGCGGCAAGGAGCACACGACATGGCGGACGTGATCATCGACATTGGCGGCGAGATCTTCGAAGCCCATTACGAAGGCCGCGACGCCCCGAGGACCGTGGCCCGCTTCCGCGACTTCGTGCCCTACAGCAACCGCATCATCCATGTCCGCTGGTCCGGCGAGGCCTGCTGGATCCCGATGGGCGACTTCGACCTCGGCATCGGCTTCGAGAACGCGACCTCCTACCCCGCGCCCGGCCAGGTCATCGTCTACCCGGGCGGCGTCAGCGAAACCGAGATCCTCGTCGCCTACGGCCCGACCTGCTTCGCTTCCAAGGCCGGGCAGCTCGCCGGCAACCACGTGCTGACGATCCGCGAAGGGCTCGATCGCCTGGCCGTGGTGGGGCGCTCCGTGTTGTGGGACGGTGCGAAGCCGATCACCTTCCGGCCGGCGTGATGCCGGCCTGAGCCGGGTTGTTGGCCCTGCTGCACTGCGGTAGCCTCCGGCGACACACCGGAGGAAACCAAGCTTGTTCAATAAGTTGAGGCTTCCACGCCGCGCCGTCCTCGCTGCCGGCCTAGTAACCCCCGCGATCGCCCGGGCCCAGTCCTCGGCTTTCCCGACCCGACCGATCAGCCTGATCGTGCCCTTCCCTCCGGGCGGCACCACCGACATCTCGATGCGCGCTCTGGCCGAGGCGGCGGCCAAGCGCCTCGGCCAGCCCGTCATCGTCGAGAACAAGCCCGGCGCGGCCAACACGCTCGGCGCGGCTCAGGTCGCCCGGGCGCGGCCGGACGGCTACACGCTGACGCAGTTCCCGGCCTCGGCCATCCGCGTGCAGCTCCTCCAGCGCCTGCAATACGACACGCTGCGCGACTTCACGCCGGTCATCTGCGTCGTCGGCTATCCCTTCGTCGTCGTCGCCAAGGCCGGCCGGTTTCCCAATGGCTGGCGCAGCTTCGTTGAGGAGGCGCGCGCCAACCCCGGCAAGCTCTCCTTCGGCAGCACCGGCGCCAATGGCACGCCGCATGTCTACATGGCGGAGCTGATGCGCCGCGAAGGCCTCGACGTCACCCACATCCCGTTCCGTGGCGACGCCGACGGTTCGCAGTCGATGCTGGGCGGGCATATCGACCTCATGGCCGGCTCGACCAGCATGGCCGGCCTGGTCGAAAGCGGCCAGGCGGTGTTCCTCGCCGTCTGGACGCCGCAGCGCCTGCGCCGCTTCCCGGATGCGCCGACGCTGAACGACCTCGGCTACAATATGGTCGTCACGACGCCCTTCGGCATCATGGCTCCGGCCGGCCTGCCGCCGGCCATCACGCGCATCCTGCACGACGCCTTCAAGGCCGGCATGGAGGATCCGTCCTTCATTGAGATGCGCGACCGTTACGAGATGCTGCCCGAATACCGCAACAGCGCCGACTACGCCGCGCTGCTGCAGGAGATGGTGCAGCAGGAGACGGCCCTGATCCAACGGCTTGGCCTCCGCGCCGGCTGACGGGCGAGCGGCCGCCTTCCGGCCCCACCCGATCTTCGGTAGGAGAGCCCCCGCGTGGCCCGGGCGACTCGCGTCCGGGGGGAGTGGGCTTCACCGGGGTGGCTGGATGACGATCGGGATCGAGATGGGCAAGGCGGCCTCGGGCGAGGCGGCGCTTCTCGACCTCGAGGAACTGCTTTCGACGCGCCTGCTGGTGCAGGGCAATTCCGGTTCCGGCAAGTCGCACCTGCTGCGGCGGCTGCTCGAACAGAGCGCATCCTGGGTGCAGCAGGTGGTGATCGACCCGGAGGGCGACTTCGTCACCCTCGCCGATCGCCACGGTCATCTGGTGATCGACGCGGCGGATCATTCCGAAGGCGCGCTGCATCGCACGGCGGACATCGTGCGGCGGCACCGCGTCTCGGTGGTGCTGAACCTGGAATCGGTCGAGGTGGACGACCAGCTCCGCTGCGCCGCCACCTTCCTCAACGGGCTGTTCGAAGCCGATCGCGACGCCTGGAGCCCGGTGATGGTGGTGGTGGACGAGGCGCAGCTCTTCGCCCCCGCTGCCGCGAGCGAGGTGTCCGACGAGGCGCGCCGCCTCTCCCTCGGGGCCATGACCAACCTGATGTGCCGGGGCCGCAAGCGCGGCCTCGCCGGCGTCATCGCGACGCAGCGCCTCGCGAAGCTCGCCAAGAACGTGGCGGCCGAGGCGTCGAACTTCATGATGGGCCGCACCTTCCTCGACATCGACATGGCGCGTGCGGCGGACCTGCTCGGCATGGAGCGGCGCCAGGCCGAGATGTTCCGCGACCTGCCGCGCGGGAATTTCGTCGCCCTTGGCCCCGCCCTGTCGCGCCGCCCGCTCCCGGTGCGAATCGGCGCGACGGAGACGGCCACGCGCAGCGCCGGCCCGAAGCTGGTGCCGCCGCCCGACACCGCCGCGGTGGAACAGGCGCGCGAGCTGATCCTCTGCGCGCCCGAACCGGAGGTGCCGCTGCCGCCGCGCCGGCACCGCCAGCCGCGAGCGCCGGCGCCGGACATCCTGCAGCAGCTCGCGCAATACATCCCGCCGGCGGCGGAATCCCGCGCGGAACCAGCCGAGCCGTCCTCGCCGGAGGAGGCCTCGGAGCGCGACCGCAGGCTCGCCGCCATCCTGCGCCAGGTCATGGCCGACCCCGAAGCGCCCTTCCGCCCGCCGGCCGTGCTCTACCAGGATTTCCTGGTGCGCTGCCGGATCCAGGAGCTCGGCGGCGCGACGGTCGGACTGCCGGCCTTCCGCCGCATGCTCGCCAATGCCCGCGCCGGCATCGTCGAGGACGCGCCGGACGGCAGCGAATGGCCGCGCGCCGTGGAACGCGCGGAGGCGCTGCCGGAGGACGCGCAGGGCGTCTACCTGCTGCTCGCCCGCGCCGCGCTGGCGGGCGAGCCGTGCCCCTCCGACGCGACCATCGCGCGCGCCTATGGCAGCCGTTCGCTTGGCCGCGCACGGCGGCTGCTCACCTGGCTGGAGGAGCGTGGCGTCATCGTGCTGCGCGCGGAACGGGCTGGCCGGCGAGGGATCGCACTGGTCGGCCTCGGCTGGGAAACGGCCCCGGGCGACCCGGACGGGCCGCTCGAATCCATCGCCATGGCCTGACCCCCTGTCCGCTTCCCTCGCCGGGTCTCGGGGCGCGGGGAGCGGACAGCGAGGCGATCAGGGCAGCTTGCCCTGCGACACGCCCGCCGGCGCGGCGGTGCGGCCGCCATCCACCACGTACTGCGCGCCGGTGACGTTGCCCGCGAGGTCGGAGCAGAGGAACAGCACCACATTCGCCACTTCCTCGGCCGTGCCGTAGCGGCGCAGCGGGATTCCGGCGGTGTAGCGTTCCTCCACGCCTTCCGGATTGTTGGGCGAGACCTGGCGCGCGATGTCCTCGATCATGCGTGTCGCGATCGGGCCCGGGCACACCGCATTCACGCGGATGCCGAGCGGTCCGAGCTCGCCCGCCGCCACCTTGGTCAGTCCGATGACCGCGTGCTTGGAGGCGACATAGGCCGGCATGCCCGGCGTGCCGACCAGGCCGGCGATCGACGCCGTGTTCACCACCGCGCCGCGCCCCTGGCGGACCATCACCGGCAGCACGTGGCGGAGGCCGAGGAAGACGCCCTTCACGTTCACGCCCATCACCGCGTCGAAGACGGCTTCCTCGTATTCTGCGGTCGCTGCGATGCGGCCCTCGATGCCGGCATTGTTGTGGAAACAGTCGATACTGCCGAAGGCATCGAGCGCGGCCTTCACATAGGCCTGGACATCGGCCGCGCGCGTGACGTCGGCGATGCAGGCGATGGCGTCCTTCCTGCCGATCTCGGCGGCGACGGCCTCGGCGCCCCCGGCGTCGCGGTCCACCACCACGACCTTCGCGCCATGCCGCGCGAAGCCGAGGCACGCGGCACGCCCGATGCCGTTGCCGCCGCCGGTGACGACCGCCACCTTTCCCTTGAAATCCACCGTGCGCTTCCTCCGTTCCGCGTCGTTGTTCTCAGCTCTTCGCCGGCCCCCAGCGATAGACCTTCTGCAACGTGCCGCCCATCAGCACGGCGCGGTCGCTGTCCGTCAGACGATCGGTCACACGGAAGGCCTCGACGCCCTGAGCATAGGTCAGCAAGGCGACCGCGCGCGTCCAGTCCGTGCCCCACATGCAGCGATCGAGGCCGAAGGCGTCGAAGATGCGCGCCAGCGGGTCCCAGATATCCGCATAGGGGAAGGCCTGGTGCGACAGCGTGCAGGCGCCGGTGATCTTCACCACCACATTGTCGTGCGCGGCGAGCTTGAGCAGCTTCGGCAACTCGGCGAAGGGCTGCGGCGGCACCGGCGGCTCGAAAGGCTGCTGCAGGCCGAGATGGTCGATCACCAGCCGCGTTCCGGGGTGGCGCGCGGCCAGCGCCGCCACCTGGTCGAGTCGGCCCCAACACAGGAGATTGACCGGCAACCCGTGCCGCCCCGCCGCGGCGAGCACGCGGGCGATGCCGGGATCGGCGGGGTCTTCCGGCAGATCCCTGTTCAACATGATGCGCGCCGCGACCGCACCCTCGGTCGCCGCCCAATCGGCGATCACCTCCTCGACCGCGGGATCGGTGGTGTCCACCGGCTTCACCAGCGCGAAGCGGCCCGGATGGGCGCGCCGCACGCCGACCGCATAGCTGGCGTCGAAGCGGTACATGGTGAAGGCGGAGACCAGGATCGCCCCGTCGACGCCGACGGCATCCATGGCCTTCACCATCTCGTCACCGGTGACCTCGGGCGGCCCGTGCAGCACGCCGGCCCAGGGGCGCCCGGGATGGTCACGCTCATAGGCGTGCACCTGGGCGTCGATGATCGGCATGGCGTTCTCCCCCGCGGCAGCGCGTGCATGATCGCGGCGGACCGGATCGGGCCGAGCTGGCATCCGGCCCGAACGCTACGCAGGGGCGCGCGGACCATCAAGGCCGCCACCACCGTTACGCGATCCGACGCCGGCTTGCGGCGCATCGCCGGTCACGGGAGACTTCCGCCAGGCTGCGCAAGGCAGCCGCCGCGCCGCGATCCGGCCGCCCCTGAGGCGGCGGGACCGGCGCTTCCAGGGAGGATGGATCCGATCATGTCCGATGCCGCCGAGGAGATCGTGGTGGATGCGCTGATTGTCGGCGCGGGCTTCGCGGGTCTCTACCAATTGCTCTGCCTGCGCGACCGGCTGGGCCTCTCCGTCCAGGTGCTGGAGGCGGGGGATGGCGTCGGCGGCACCTGGTACTGGAACCGCTACCCCGGCGCCCGCTGCGATTCCGAGAGCCATTCCTACGCCTTCTACTTCTCGGACGATCTGCTGCAGGAGTGGAACTGGTCGGAGCGCTACCCCGCCCAGGCCGAGATCCTGCGCTACCTGAACCACGTCGCCGACCGCTTCGACCTGCGGCGCGACATCCGCTGCGGCACGCGCGTGACGGGCGCGGATTACGACGCCGCCGCGAACCGCTGGCATGTGCGCACGGATACCGGCGCACGCTATGCCGCGACCTATCTCGTCACCGCCGTCGGCTGCCTGTCTGCCGCCAACGTGCCCTCCATTCCGGGCCTCGACGGTTTCGCCGGGCGCTGGGTCCACACCGGCCAATGGCCGCAGGAGGGCGTGGACTTCACCGGCAGGCGCGTCGGCATGATCGGCACGGGTTCCACCGGCATCCAGGCCGCGCCGGCGATCGCCGAGACGGCTGCGCACCTCACCGTCTTCCAGCGCACGGCGAACTACAGCATCCCGGCCCGCAACGCCCCGCTCACCGAGGAGTTCAAGCACTGGGCCAAGGCGAACACGGCCGAGCTGCGGCGGCTGATGCACAGTTCGACCAACGGCCATCCCTTCCTTGTCGCCGACCGATCCGTCCACGACGTCTCGCCGGAGGAACGGGAAGCGATCTACCGCGCCGCCTGGGACCATGGCGGGCTGCGGTTCCGCGCGACCTTCCGCGACATCCTGACCGACAAGGCGGCGAACGATACCGCCGCGGACTTCCTGCGCGACCGCATCCGGGAAGTGGTGAAGGATCCGGGCATGGCGGCGATCCTGTCCGATATCGACCATCCCTTCGCCACCAAGCGCCCGCCGATCGACACCGGCTACTTCGAGACCTTCAATCGCGAGAACGTCTCGCTGGTGGACCTCCGCGCGACGCCGATCGAGCGCGTCACGCCCGCCGGCATCGTGACGCGCGACGGCACGGAGCATCCACTCGACATCATCGTCTTCGCCACCGGCTTCGACGCCATGACCGGCCCGCTGCTGCGCATGGATATCCGTGGCCGCGACGGTCTGGCGCTGCACGAGGCCTGGAGGGCCGGGCCGCTCACCTATCTCGGGCTGCAGGTGGCGGGGTTCCCGAACCTCTTCACCATCACCGGGCCGGGCAGCCCCTCGGTGCTGACCAACATGCCGGTCGCCATCGAGCAGCATGTCGAATGGATCACCGCCTGCATCGCGCATCTGCGCGCGAGCGGCCTCGCGCGCATCGAGCCGGCACCGGACGCCGTGGATCGCTGGGTCGCGCATGTCAACGAGGCCGCCGATGCGACGCTGCTGCCGCAGGCGGGGCATTCCTGGTACCTCGGTGCCAACGTGCCGGGGAAGCCGCGGGTGTTCATGCCCTATGCCGGCGGCATGGCGCGCTACCGGGCGATCTGTGACGAGGTCGCCGCGCGGGGCTATGAAGGCTTCGCCCTGAGCGCCTGACGGCGCGGGATTGCAGAGACGAGGCAGCACAGCATGAACGACCACGGCCCGACCGACGGGGCACTGACCTTCGAGGCGCGGCTCGATCGCCTGGCCGAGCTCGCGGTGCGCGTCGGCCTCAACCTCGCGCCGGGGCAGGAGCTGGTGATGACGGCGTCGGTCGAGGCGATCGACCTCGCGCGCCGCATCACGGAACAGGCCTACAAGGCGGGCGCGTCGCAGGTGACGACGCTGTTTTCCGACGACCGGGCCACGCTGGCGCGCTACCGCCTGGCGCGGGACGAGAGCTTCGACGTGGCGCCCGCCTGGCTGTTCGACGGCATGGCCACGGCCTTCCGCAACGGCGCGGCGCGGCTGGCGATCGTCGGCGACGATCCGTCGCTGCTCGCGGCCGAGGACCCCGACAAGGTCGCGCGCGCCAACCGGGCCAGGTCGGCGGCGTATCGGCCGGCGCTCGAGCTGATCTCCGCCACTGTCATCAACTGGACGCTCGTCGCCGCGGCGACGCCGGCCTGGGCCGCCGCGGTGTTTCCGAAGGAGGAACCGGCGGTCGCGCTGGCGAAGCTGTGGGATGCGATCTTCGCCGCGTCGCGCATTGACACGCCGGACCCGATCGCCGCCTGGGCCGGGCACAATGCCGCACTGATGACGCGCCGGAAGATGCTGAACGAGCGTCGCTACGCCGCGTTGCGGTTCCGCGGGCCGGGCACCGACCTGCTGGTGGGGCTGGCCGACGGCCATGCCTGGATGGGCGGCGCCAGCACGGCGAAGAACGGCATCACCGGCAATCCGAACATCCCGACCGAGGAGGTCTTCACCACGCCGCACGCGGCGCGGACCGAGGGCGTCGTCACGGCGACCAAGCCGCTATCCTACCAGGGCACGCTGATCCGCGACATCCGCGTGCGCTTCGAAGCCGGCCGCATCGTCGAGGCCAATGCCAGCAGCGGGGCCGCGGTGCTGGAACGCATGATCGGCACGGATGAGGGTGCGCGGCGGCTCGGCGAGGTGGCGCTGGTGCCGAATTCCAACCCGATCTCGCGCAGCGGGCTGCTGTTCCTCAACACGCTGTTCGACGAGAACGCGGCGAGCCACATCGCGC
Organism: Neoroseomonas eburnea; assembly: GCF_018129005.1. Taxonomy (GTDB): domain Bacteria; phylum Pseudomonadota; class Alphaproteobacteria; order Acetobacterales; family Acetobacteraceae; genus Neoroseomonas; species Neoroseomonas eburnea. The sequence goes on along the minus strand of NZ_JAAEDL010000011.1, from coordinate 11,794 downwards.
TCGGCCAGGCCTATTCCAAGTGCTTCGTGGACCAGGACCTGTCGGAACCGGACCTCGCCGCGCGCGGGGCCAACCGCAGCCTGATCCATGTCGACTGGATGATCGGCTCGGCGGAGACGGAGGTGGACGGGCTGGACGCGGAGGGCAGGGCGGAGCCGCTGATGCGCGGCGGGGAGTGGGTGGGGTAGGGGGCTCGCCGGCCCCATCTCTTCGGGGCGGGCGTGCCGCGCGCCGGCGTGCCCTTCCTGCGCGTTCACCCTGCGCGCAGCGCCGCGCACGGTTCGGCGCTGCGGCGTGATGCTGTGGGAGCCTTGCGGGACCGTTGCGGCACGGCGCGACCACATCCCGCAGGCTGCGGGCGAAATGCCCTGCGAACTCAAGGTGTTGGGATGAGTTGGCTGGAGGACCTGGGTTCGCACCTGCAGTGCCTCCCCTGGAGCCATGGTCAATGGCCTTTGGCGAAGCGATGGCGCGGACGGTGGAATTGTCAACGAGCCGGGCCGCTCCTTGCGATGGACCGCCCTCCATTGCGCAGACAGCCGCAATGCTTGCATGCTGAAGCAGCCTCACGGCTGTCGTGCCTACCATCTGCTGCCAGCGCGGGGGCCGCACTGCCGGCTCGAAGCAGCGACGGTGCAGATCGCATCTCGGCATTGGATGCAGCCTGACCCTGCCCCCTGAAAGCCCTCATCCATGAGCAGGTTCTGTGCTCCATTCGCCCCGATACGGGGCGGGTCGCAAGGGCTGCTGGGGTGAGCCTGTTCAGGCTCGTGTGCTGGCAGGTCGTGTTGTGGTCGGTCCTCGATGCTTCGATGATCCGGCGTGCCGCGGGCAGGCGGCCGAGCAGGTGCTCGTTGAGGCATTCGTCGCGGAGCCGGCCGTTGAAGGTCCCGACGGACCTGTTCTGCTGCGGCGTTCCCGGCGCGATGTGGGGCCAGCCGACATCACACTCCTGCCGCCAGCGCAGCATCGCGTGCGCGGTGAAGCCGGTACCGTTGTCGCTGACAGTGATCGCCGGACGGCGGCGCGCGCTCGAAAGCGGGGCGGATCAGCGCCGTCACCTTGCGGATGGTTCGGGACCGGGCGGTGCGCCTCAAGGTCGCGCCGGCGCCGGGTCAGGCGGCGAGGTCGCCGACCCCCGCGTAGAACAGCAGCGAATCAAGGTGGTGCCAACGGAAGGCGAAGCGCGTCAGCAGGTGCGCCTCGAGGTCTGCCGTGATGTCATCGCAGGCCAGCACGCCGCCCGGGCCGAGGCGGTGCAGCAGCGCAGGGATGTTGCGGTCGATTTCCCGCCGGTTGTGCGTCGCATCGCAGAAGATCAGCGCAAAGGGGCCCTCCGGCGCCACCGCGTGGAAGTCGCCGCGATGGATCTCGACAAGGTCGCGCAGGCCCTGCGCGGCGAGGTTGCGCTCCAGCGAGGCGATGGTCCCGCCCGGCTGATTGATGTGGCGGAGATAGCGGTCCGGATCCTTCTTGGTGTGCACGCTGGATCCGAACAGCGCCTTCCACTCCGCCTCCGAGGCGATGCCGTAGTCGACGGTGTGGAATGGGATGCGCTCGCCGCGCTCGCGCAAGGCGCGGGCGATCACCGAGGTGGAGCGCCCCACCCAGGGGCCGATCTCCAGGATCGGGCCGGGCGTGGCCAGCGCCAATTGGTAAAGCAGGTTGACCTGGTTGGCGGAGAACCAGCCCTCAGGCAGGTCCGCAAGAGCGAAAGGCAGCGCCCGATAGCCCAGCTTATTCACGACATTCCCAATGACGGTTTGAGGTGTGTCCGCGTGAACGATGATTGCGCCTCAGCCCAGCGCCGGCCGAACGGCGGGAAGCCATGCAGCCTACCTGGTGATCGTCACCATCGGATAGGGGCCGAGTTCGGCCAAGTCGCTCAGGGTGAAGCTGCTGATCCTTTGCCGCATGTAGTCGACCGTGGACCAGATGATATTCTGATCAATATTGTACCTGACGGCGCCCGCGCGGACAAAGGCATCGAGCGCCGCCTGGTTCAGCACCTCGCCGTAGAGACGGCCATGCGGGTTGTTGTTGATCAGCAGCAGCCCGGCTCCGAACAGGAACCAGGGGATGGCGGCCACCAGCGGCCGCTTCTTGATGTACAGGGCCAGGGTCAGGTCGCGCCCCTGCAGCTTCGAGACGAGGCCCATGCAGTCGGATCGGGTTGTCTGGTCGATATCGGACACGAAGATCGGCCTCTCATAGAGAGACTGTATCTGGCTTACGACGAAGTAACGGCCGAGCGTGTAGTAGGCGACGTCGCCAGGATTCTCGTCGGGGCTGTGGCTGAAGCCGACCCGGCCGCCCGCTGTGTAGCGCTCCAGCCGGGAGCGTGCGATTTCGGCCGCCTCCGCCGAGGGACTCAGCAGGTGCAGATGGTAGCCCGCCTCCTGCGTGTTGTGCAGGAAGCTCTGGATCGCGCGCTCATGGAACCGGTCAAAGTAGCGGATGTCGGCACAGCTGAAGACGATGTAGCGGCATTGCGTGCTCGCCACCGCCGCCAGCTGGATCTGCGGCGGTACTGCCTTCCGCGACAGCGCCGCCACAACCTCCCGCGGTGTCATGACGGTGAAGGCGCCGCGCAGGTCGGAATGCAGATGGGGCTTTGGCGCCAGAAGCGGATCCTGGTTGAACAGGCTGGCGCCGCACCGGCATCGGGCGATCATCGCACCCATGTCGCCCGCCGAGGCGTGCAGCACCGCGCGCGCCATCTGGGAATACAGATCCTCGGCACATCCCGCAGCCTCGTAGGCCGCGACCGATGCCCAGGCCGAGTCGAGGATCTCCGGCCTGATGATCGAGGGGAACACCCGCCAGTTCGCGGCGGGGGCGAGAGACGCATAGACCGAGGCCAGCAGCGGCAGCGAATTGGCGAAGGTCAAGGCCGACGGGCGGTACCGGTAGGCCGACAACCGTTCATCGATCCGCGACGCGACGCGTTCCGCGGTGGCCTGCGGCGCCACCAGCAGGGCGCGGAGGTCTGCCTTGAATTTGCCGAGAATGTATTCCTGTCCGGCAGGGACCAGCTGATGCCTGGCGGCCAGGGTGCCGCAGTCGCGCAGCCGCGCCAGGCCCTCAGCGGCATCCGGACGCTCAAGATCAAGCGGGCCTCCATCTTGCCGGATCAGGGACAGGAACTCACTCCGGAAATTCGGCCTGAACTCGGTCTCGGCGCTCATGCGTTCTCCTCCGCCGCACCGCCGCGACGTATGGGGGCATCAGGTCGGCAATGCCAGGGATGGGATTTGGGGAAGGGCGCATCGGGCGCGATCCGATGGCCTCCGGCGGCGGCGCTAGAGCGGTTTCCGTTCGCCTTGGCTCACGGCAACCGCTCCGGCCTCTTGCTTTCGCGAGCATCTTTACCCGATCGGGTGATTCCACCCGATCGGGATCTGATCTAGCTCGGCGGCCGCCCGGGCAGGCGCGTCAGGAACAGGTTGCAATAGCCAAGTCGCGGGAGGTCCACGACAGGCGTCGGCGCAAGGCCGTTCTCGACGACGAAGGCGGAGAACCCCATCTCGGCGAAGAACTGCGCGAGGAACGCCGTCGCGCCGGGATCGTCGCGCTGAGCCTCGGTATCCCATTCCATGATGATCTCGATATCCGGCACGGCGCGCAATACTTCGGCCGCGCCGCGCATCACCATCGCCTCTGCGCCCTCGACGTCGATCTTCAGCAGTCCGATGCGTCCGGGGTCGCGAATCACCTGCGCCAACGGTTTCACGGCGACCGGGAAGGTCTCGGTCCCCGCGACGCCCGCGCCCGGGCCGAGCAGGGATCCGTTCGAGGCGAGCTTGCCGGCGACATGCAGCAGCATTTCACCCTCGGTCTCCCCCAGCGCGAACTGGTGCGGGATGATCCGGGCGAGCGACCAGTTGATGCTGATGTTCTTCAGCAGCAGGGCGTGAATGCGGGGATTCGGCTCGATCGCGTGTACCACCGCACCGCCGCCGCGCCCGAGAAGCATCGCTGCGTTCACCGCGAAGTAGCCGATGTTCGCTCCAACATCGACGACGTCGCGGCCGGCTCGCAGCAATCGCGGCATGACGGCCGACAGGCTTGGCTCCCAGACCCGGTTGCCGATCATCTTCGGCGCCATGACGGTGTCTGATGCGGGCACGAGGAACCGCAGACCGGTCAGCATCTGCGTCAGCACGACATCGTCGCCCATGTAGACGCCGAAGGGCCCGACCAGCTTCTGCAGCCTTGCGATCTCTCGCTGGAGCCCGTCCAGCCGCTTCTCGATGCTGGCCATGCCCTTCTCGATCCGCGCGATCGCGCCGCTCATCTTGTCCTCGGCCCCGTCTGCAGAAGCGGTCATGTGCAGCCATCCTTACAAGGGTTCCGGGCGATGCGTCTCGCGATGGGCGCCCGATCGGCGCATGTCAGACGGCAAGGCAGGGTCGTCCGGCGCGCCGATGTCACGGAAACGCAGTCCCAATCGTCGCTCCCCGGTGGACATGTGCGTCGCCATCGGAACGGCGGGTGCGCCGCTTGTCCGCCGGAGAAGCGAAGCGGCGCCGCGTGCAGCGGCCGGACGGAGGATGCCGGGCGGGCATCATGGAACACCGCCCTGAAGCGCTGCCGCGGTGCTTCCGGTGGCCACGTGCCGCTGCAACGCGACGTGCCGCAATGCCCAGCCCGCGCCATCGAGCTCCAGGCGGAGCGCGCGGGTCCCCGGCGCGGGTGCGATGCCGAGTTCGACAGTCTTGCCCGAGACCGGTCCGCTCGCGGTCTCGGTTTCCCCGTCCGTGAGATACAGGTGGCATGGGGCGGACGCGCCGGCGGGATCGAGTTCGACCCTCACCTGCACCGCCTCTGCTGCGTCGAGCGGCAGGATGAGGTAGCCGCACGCACCTTCGAGCCGGAGGCCGCCGCAGGCTTCCTCGATCCACCCCGGTCCGCGCAAGGCTGCCGCAGGCGTCGCGGGAGGATCCATCGCCTGGGCAGGCGTCGCCGGGGCCGGGACCACGGGCGTTGATCTGGGGATGGCCGTGCTCGCCTCTCCGGCCAGGTGCAGCAGCCGGAAACGGCACGGCGGCGCACCGGGCATGCCGCCTGCCGGGTCGAGCAGGCGCAGTTCCAGGATGTTCTCGCCGTCGGCCCGGCTGAGCGCCGCTGGGATATCGCCGGCGTGCAACCGCAACCGACCAGGCCCGAAGCGTTGTCCGGCGGCGAGGGAGGTACCGTTCCAGAGCAGCCCGACGGCAATTCTCTCGCCCGGCTCCGGCGCGACCTCGAGTGTCACCGCAACTGACGTTAGCTGCGCGCCGGCTGCCAGCGGCACAGCCAGCATGGCGCGCGGGGCGAAGGCGTCGATGCGACCGGCCGAGGGTGCGCGCCAGCCCTGGCGCAGCAAGGACCTTAGCCCGCCATCGGGCCGATCGGTGAGCGCGAATTGCGGCGGGAGCGCGCCGCGCATGGCCTCGGCGATGCGCAGGCCGAAGGCCTGCCAGGACAGGCCTGCCGCCGCGCTCGCCACATCGGTCTCGACATCGGCCCGGGCGCGCCGGATCGCTGCCGCGGCCTCCTCGACCGAAGTGCCGACCGGCAGCAGCGCACCGTTGACGCCGTCATGCACCAATTCCTCGGCGAAGCCCGTCCGGGTGACGACCGGCAGGGCATTCGACATCAGCGCCTCCACGAGCGGGATGGGCCCGCCTTCGAGGAGGGCAACCGAGACATAGACGTCGATACGGGCGAAATGCTCCGGGTAGTGGTCGTAGCCTGTCTCGACGATCTCGATGTTCGGCAGCGCGCGCAGTTCCGGCATGCGTGGGTAGTTCGACCACAACAGGCCCTTGTTCTCGACCGAGGCTGCATCGGGCCCGAGGAGCAGGAAGGGCACGTCGGGCATCGCGCGGACGATGCCGAGGATCGTGTCCGGCGCCTTGCGCGCGTAATACGCGCCGACGAAGCCGACCTTCCCCGCGCCGCGCCGCTTCGGACGGAACAGCGCGGGGTCGGCGCCGCCATACACCGTCTCGACCCGTGCGCGGTCGACGCCGAGCGCACCGAGCAGCCGCGCATGGGCGGCATTGGCGGTGAAGATGCGTTCGGCGTGGCGCAGCGCGAAGACAGCTTCCTCGGCGCTGATGCCACGGCTGAAATCCGGATGGGTGAACCAGACGAAAAGCCGCGCCGCGTGCAGTTCGGGGTGCCGCGCCAGCGCCTGCGTGAAGATCCCGTAGTGGGCGAAGAAATAGCAGCGCGCGCGCGGCAGCCGCGTGGTGATCACCTCATTGCGCTCGGAATCGACGAAGCGGTAGCTCCAGCCGCTGGCCATGGCGATGGCGCGGCAGATCTTCTCGAGGATCCAGCCGCGCGAGCTGACATGCATCACGAAGACCACGTCGAAGGCGACCTGGTGGTCGGCCAGCGCGGAGGCCTGGGCCTTGCAGGCCACGATGCGTTGCAGGAGGGACATCGCGGCCATGCTCAGAAGGTCTCTCGCACCAGGACCGGCCCGACAAAGGACAGCAGGCGCCGTTGCCGTTCCTCCCAGGTGAAGGCGAGGCCAGCCTCGATGTTCTGCGCATAGCCACCGGGCCGGCGGGGGAACCGCCCGAAGGCCGTGGCGATCGCCGCGGCAAGCGCATCCGGCGCCGCGGGATCGTAAGCGAGGCCGGCGAGGCCTGCGCTGCGCACATGCGCGGTCGCGCTGATCTCGGCGGTGACGAAGGGCGTCCCGGACAGCAGGTATTCATAGAGCTTGAGCGGCGAGGTGATCGCCGCCCGCGGCCCCGGCGCGCGCGTCGCCAGGACGACGTCGGCGGCCTGCTGCAGCGTGCAGGCCGCATCATGGTCCTGGTACCCGATCAGCTTGAGGTTGCCGATGCCGCGTTCCTCGATCGCGTGGCTCCAGCGGGCCTGATCCGTGATGGAGCCGCCGGCCAGGACGAACATGACATGCGGCAGCAGCGCCGCTGCGCGCAGGATGTGCTCGATGCCGCGTTCATCGTGAAGGCCGCCGGCATAGGCCGCGAGGTGGCGGTAGCACGGACGCAGGAATGCGGCGCGCCAGCGCTCGGCCGCTTCCTCGCGCCGATGCAGCGCCGCGCGCGAGACGCCGCTGTCGAGGATCAGAAGGCGGTTCGCCGGCACCCCTTCGGCACGCAGCCGCCGCGCCACGGGCTCGGTGATTGCGACGATCGCGCGGCAGCTCGGCTGCTGGAGGAAGGGGCCGACCTGGGATGCGAAGCCCACCTGGTAGTCCTCGTCGTGTTCCTCATAGATCCAGTCGATCTTGCGCCTCGCGCATTCCAGCGCGATCGCGGGGTCGCGCGTATGCACCAGCCCGGCTTCGGGCAGCACCTGGCGGATGAACTGCCCCCCCGCGATCCAGTCCTGGCCGCGCGGGGCCTTCGGGTCCTGCAGCAGGGCGATGTCGAAGCCGCCCTCGACGCCATAGAGCCGTTCCAGTTCGCGCCGTGCCGCGGCCTTGCCGGCCGGATTCTCCACCCCATACGGGAAGGCCGACGGGCCGCCGACCAGCAGCGTCGGGATGCCAAGCGCCGCTGTGGCGGAGGCGGTGTTCGCGGCCCAGATCAGCCGGGCCCGCGCCGGCTGCAGGATCCGGTCTCCCGCCCGCGCCGTCACGACATAGCGGCCCGCCGACAGCGCGAAGGGCAGGGGCGCCTGCGTTGCTGCGGCCTGGACAGCGATCATCGCATCACCGTCGAATAGAGACGCGCCAGCGTCGCGGCATGTTCGAGATAGCCATGCGCGGTCGCGACATGGATCGCCTGCAGGCGGCGCTGGCCTGCGGGCGGCGGGTGGTCCCACAGGTCATGCAGCGTGGCGCGCATGGCGCCGACGTCGAGTGCCGGCACCAGCCGCGCGAAGGGGCCGAGGAACTCGCGATGAGCCGGATGGTCGGAGAGCATCAGCGGCGCCCCGGCGGCGCCGGCCTCGAGGGCGACGAGCGGCGCGCCCTCGGCCGTGGCGACATGGGCGAAGATCCGGCAGGCGGCATAGGCGGAGGCGAGCAACGCCGATCCGGGCGGCAGGCGCCCGGCAAAGATGACTTCCGCCCCGGCGGTGGCGCGGCAGGCAGCGGCGTAGTCGGCATCCGCTTCATGACCGAGCAGCACCAGCGGCAGCCCGCCGGCGAGCGCCGAGATCAGGCGCAACTGGTTCTTGCGCGGCTCGATCCGGCCGACGGCGAGGACGAAGCCGCGGCCGAGATCCATGCTCCAGCGCGCGGCAGCGTAACGCAAGAAAGGCGCCGGGTCGGCCGAGGCGAAAACGGGGGCTTCGACCGGGTTCGGCACGAGGGCGAGCGGCAGCGGCCGGCCCGCCAGATGCTCGCAGCATGCCGCTTCGGCCGTGCTGAGCGCAATCACGAGGTCGGCAAGGCCGAGCAGTCGCCGCACGAGCACCGTTTCGTAGTCGGGAATGCCGGGTATCGCTGCGCCTTCCACCGCCTCCCGCACGCCACTGCCCGGCAGCAGCAGCACGGGCGAGAAGACGACCGGCAGCCCGCGGCGCTTCATGCGGCGCAGCGCGGCATAGGCGTCGGCGAAGGGCCAGATGTTCACGATATGGGCGAGCCGCTGCGGTACGTCGTCGTGCACCAGCGCCGCATCGAGCCCAAGCGCGCGCAGGGCTGCCACGGTGCGCGGCACCCGCACAGTCGGGCCGCCGCAATCGGTGCCCGCCGCTTCGGCCAGCACGAGACCGATGTCGCAGGTCGGATGAGCGACCGTCCGCGCCGCGGGGTTCACACCGCCTCCGCAGGGTGGGTTCCGGCCAGCGCGAGGCGATCGCGGAAGCTGCGCGAAGTGAGCAACCTGCCGCCGCCTGAGAAGGCAACCCCGACGAACCAGCCCGCGGGGCTGCCGTCGCCGCCGGATTCGAGCGTATCGACCGCCAGGCTGATCGCAACGCGGTGCGTGCCGGCCGACCAGCTCCGTTCGAAGCAGGCGCTGGAGAGCGAGCCCGGGTGGAACCGCACCGGGATGCTCAAGGGAGAGGACGCCATCGCCTCGGTCGTCAGCGTCGCAGTCACGGCCTGGGCGGCGAGGCCGCCGCGCAGGCCGATGTGCAACCGGCAGGGGCTGTCCGCCTCCATTTCGTCGACGGCGATCGTCAGGTGCAGCACTGCGCCCGGTCGCGTGAATGGCACGCCATGCTCGCAGGGCAGGCCCCAGCCCGCCGTCGCGCAAGCAAGCGCCGGCAGGGCTGCGGCCAGCGACGGCACTTGCCGATCGATGCCGTTGAGCGCCGCGAAGTGGCCCGTCCGCAGCATCGGGATGGGCGGCCGCGGCGGTTCCATCGATACGCGTGCCGCCGCCGCGAGGATCTGCTGCGCGACCTCATGCCAGGAGCGCAGGCGGCGGTTGCGCAGCAGCGTCAGTTCCAGCGCCCCGCGATGTGCCGTGTCGAAGCACAGGCGCGCCAGCACGTCGCGCAGCCTGCCGAAGTCGCCGGGTTCATAGAAGGCGGCGCATCCGGCGCCGGCTTCGAGAAGCCCCGAATGCGCCGGCACCACGGGCACCCGGCCATGCGCGATGCTCTCGGTCACCGGCAGGCCCCAACCCTCATGGCGGCTCGTGCACACCGTGAACAGGCAGCCGTCATACAAGGCGTCGAGCTCTGCCTCACTCACATCGTGCAGCAGGACGACATGGGGCGCCAGCGCGGGGTCGGCGATCTGCGCCTCGATGGCCGCGAAATCGCCCCAGCCGCGCCGGCCGACGCACACCAGTAGCGGTATCGGCCCGCTCGCCGTGGTGGCGATGTCGCGCCAGGCATCGAGCAGCGTCGCGTGATCCTTGCGCGGCTCGAAGGTGCCGACCGCCAGCACGAAGGGGCGCCCGATTTCGCGCTGGCCGACCACGATCGGCGAATTGCCTGTGCTTCCTGAACGGCGCCGCGCGGCATCGAGATGCACGATCTCGACGGGTTGCGGCAGGGCGCCGAACAACCGTGCCTGAAAGCGGCGGAGATCCGCGGCGGTCGCGCGCGAATTCACGAGGAAACCGTCAGCGCCTGCCCCGAGCGTCGAGAACCATCCGGCGAAGTCGCGCACCGTTCCTGGGTTGCACAGCTCGGGGTACAGCAGGGGAATGCAGTCATGCACGAAGGGGATGTAGCGAAGCCCCGCCTGGCGCGCGCGGGCCACGGCGAGGGCGTGTCCCGGAAGCGCCCAGCAGGCGCCGAGCATCACCAGAACTTGGCCGGGCCGCAGGGTCGCCATGGGCGCAGCGCGGATCGCATCGAGAAGCCCTTGTCCGCCCATGGGCGCGTCGCTTGTCTCCGGCGCCTCGAAGTGGCGGACGAGCGCTTCGAAGAGATCGGTGGCCAGCCAGTGCCAGGCGCCACTTTCCGGCCGGAAGGCCAGCACGGCGACGACGCGGGGGTCGGGAGCCGACAAGGCGGCGCGCACCACCTCGATCTGCACGCGTTGCAGGCCTGTCGGGCGCCGGGCTTCCGTGAGATGCGCCACGAGGTCGCTGATGTCGAGCAGCAGATCGGGCAACAAGGGGTCTGGCGGCGCGAGTTCCGGCACCGGGCCGTCCCAGTCCGGCAACAGAACGGCCGGCGGCGGCCCCGCCTCGGCCACCCCCTCCGCTTCGATGGCGATGTCCTGCGGCCGTGGATTGGGAATGGTGGCGTCTGCGTCATGGGCCGGATGCTCCGCGTCCGCGAGCGGGATTGACGCCCAGACGGCCAGGAGTTCACGTTCAGCATCTTCGTATTCGGGGTCGATGCGCAGTGCGGCATTGTAGCTGGCAACCGCCTCGGCGGAGCGGCCGAGCAATTTCAGCGCGTGTCCGATCTGAACCTTCAGATCCGGATTGTCCGGAGCAAGGATTTCGGCCCGCCGATAGAGCCGCAATGCTTCCTCCTGGCCGCCCGCTTCCTTCACGCAATGGCCAAGCTGGACGATGATCGGCCAATCGGTCGGCATGACGGCAAGGTAGGCGCGATAGCTGGAGGCGGCGGCCTCCCATCGCTTGGCGTCGCGATGCCGGTCCCCATCCTCCCTCAAACGCTCGGGATCTGCGGTAAGGGGCAGCAGATCCTGTGATGACGCACCGTCAAGACCATCGCCTGCGGCAGTAGATGTTTCAGACATGCTGCGCAGTCGCATTCCGGGAATCGAATCGGACGGAAGTTATGCCGGGTGTCATTTGCGTGCGCTACGGATGCTCGAAGGCTGAGTGGATCTGGATCATTTCAGTATTATGATCAATCGTTTTCTAATGTTAGCATAATCCTTGGCATCTTGCCAAACCGTTGATAATATCAAAACTTTCCTTTCAGAGCGCGCTTGGAACGTCCGGTACCGGAGGTGGAAAGGCGCCGCGAGGCGCGTTTCCAAGCGGCTTCTCAGAGCCAGGATGGGTGGTCTGAACCGCCCCGGGTCTGCCGGAGGCTGATTGGTTCGAGTCAAACTGCCGGGAGAAGGTTCTCCTGGGCGGCGCAGTCGAGTGCTTCGGCCTCGGCGGGCGGGATGTTGCCGATCGGCTCAAGCAGCCGCCGATGGTTGAACCAGGTCACCCATTCGCGGGTGGCGAATTCCACGGCCTCGAGCGACCGCCAGGGGCCGTGCCGGTGGATGATCTCGGCCCTTGTGTGGGACGTACGATGCAAGGCCGGCCCTGGCGTCTGGGATGGCACGAAGGCCTGCCTCAATGGGGTGCTCGGGTCCCGGAACCAGCGCGTGCGGAGGCTGGCCACCACCTCGGAGACCTCTGCGAAACGCCTTGGTGAGTGGATGATGGGGTGATTCGCTGAGCCTCGTGAAGGCTGAGGCGAGGCATCGATGGGTCAGCGA
>NZ_JAAEDL010000010.1 GCF_018129005.1 Neoroseomonas eburnea | reverse complement strand
GATTGCCGCGCCGGCGCGGGGAAGTACGCTGCGGCCACGACGCCCGGAAGGAAATCCGGCCTTCGAGCGTGGCGCTTCCTTGGTTGCCGCGAAATACCTGCTCTGCCCGACACCAGGTGATGGTTTCCAAAGGCCCTTCGGCCTTTGGTGGGGTGGCCCGGAGGGGCAACGCCCCCTCAACATCGACCTTCCGGCATCTGCGCGGCCCATCGACCGCTCCGGTCCTCACCGTCCGGCATCGCTGCCTGGACCATCCCGAGGAACCGCGCCGCCAACACCGACATCGGCCGCCCCGCCGGCGCCAGCACCTGCACCGGGAAGTCGATCGCCGGCCTCACAGCGACCGTGACCACGCGCCCTTCGTATCGCCCGGCCGTGACCGCATCGACGATGGCGAAGCCCAGGCCTTCGGCGACCATCTCGCACGCCGCCGCGGCGCTCTGCGTCTCCGCCACCGACACCGTCGCGACGCCGTGCCGCTCGAACATCTCGTCCACCAGGTCGCGCAGCCGGTACTGACGGCCCAGCGAGACCTGCGGTTCGCCTTCCAGCTCCCGCAGCTCCACCACGCGGCGGCGGGCCAGGCGATGGCGGAGCGGCAGCACCAGCACGCCGGGCAGTGGAATCGGGGGGGCGCCGGCCATCGCGCCGCCGGCCGAGACAGGGTTGGCGAAGCCGAGATCCACCTGCCCCGACTGCACCAGCTCATGCACCTCGAGCGAGCTCGCCACCGTCATCGCCACGCGCAGTCCCTGCGCTTCCCGCGCGAAGCGGGCCAGCAGGCGCGGCACGAAGGAAATGCCGAGCGAGGGCATGGCCGCCACGCGCAGCTCGCCCAGCCCGGCGCCGCGCATGTTGCTGGCCAGCCGGTCCACCTGCCGCGCGGCTGCGAAGAAGCGGGTGACCTCCTGCTCGAAGCGCCGGGCCTCATGGGTCGGGACCAGCCGGCGGCGCCGGCGGTCGAACAGGCCGAGGCCGGTCTCCTCCTCCAGCGCGCGCAGCAGCTTGGTCACGGCGGGCTGCGTCAGGAACAGGGATTCGGCGGCGCGGCTCACCGAGCCGAGCTGCATGACGGCGATGAAGGCCTGGAGCTGGTGGTAGCGGCGAGGGGTCACAGTGCGGCAACCCAGAGGAATGAAACTGGGACTATTATGAATTTGTGTCAGTTCAGGCGCCAGGGCCAAGTTCCCCGTCATGGTGCTTTCCGCGCAAGAACCCTCGCCGGCCCCGGGCCGGCACGATGCCATCGTCATCGGCGGCGGGCTGGTGGGCGCGGCCATCGCCTGCGGCCTTGCCGAACAGGGCCTCGATACGCTGCTGCTCGACGAAGGCGATGTCGCGCATCGCGCCAGCCGCGGCAATTTCGGGCTGGTCTGGGTGCAGTCCAAGGGGCTCGGCGCGCCACACTACCAGCGCTGGTCGCGGCAATCGGCGGCAGCCTGGCCGGCGCTCGCCGCCGCGCTCGCGGCGCGCACCGGGCTCGACACCGCGCTGGAACAGCCGGGCGGACTGCATATCTGCCTCTCGGAGGAGGAGTTCTCCGTCCGCGCGGCGCGGATGGAACGCATGCGCGCGGAGGCCGGCAATTTCGGCTTCGAATACCGCATGCTCACCCGCGCAGAGGTGGCGGAGCGGCTGCCAGGGATCGGCCCCGCCGTGGTGGGAGCGAGTTGGACGCCCTATGACGGCCATGCCGGCGCGCTGACGCTGCTGCGCGCGCTGCATGCCGCCTTCCGCGACCTCGGCGGGACCTATCGGCCGAATGCGGCGGTGGCCGGGCTCGATGCCGCGCCGCATGATTTCCGCGTCACCGCGGGCGGGGCGACGGTGCGGGCGCCACGCCTGGTGCTCGCCGCCGGGCTGGGCAATGCCGCGCTCGCCCCGATGGTCGGCCTCGCCGCGCCGCTGCGGCCGGAGCGTGGGCAGATCCTCGTCACCGAACGCGCGCAGCCCGTGCTGTCCATGCCCACCGTGAACGTGCGCCAGACCGCCGAGGGCTCCCTGCTGATCGGCGAAAGCAAGGAGGATGCGGGCTTCGACAGCACCACGCAGATCCCTTCGGTGATGAGCGACATGGCGAGGCGCGCGGTGCTGGCGATGCCCTGGATCGCGGAGCTGAACATCGTGCGCGCCTGGTCGGCGCTGCGCGTGATGTCGGTCGATGGGCTGCCGATCTACGACCAGTCCGAGCGCTTTCCCGGCGCCTTCACCGCCAATTGCCATTCCGGCGTCACGCTGGCTGCGGCGCATGCACGCATGCTCGCCCCGATGATCGCCGCCGGCGCCTTGGCGCCGGAGCTTCGTCCCTTCAGCGCGGAGAGGTTCGGTCATGTACGCACAGCGGCCTGAAGCGCGCCCCGCGACGGTGGAGGTGCTGGTGGACGGGCAGGTGGTGCGCGTGCCGGAAGGCGCATCGGCCGCCGCGGCGGTACTGCTGGCGGGCCTGCCGGCGTTGCGCAGCACGCCGGTCGGCGGAGCGCCGCGCCTGCCCTATTGCATGATGGGCGTGTGCTTCGACTGCCTGGCCGAGATCGACGGCGTGCCGAACCGCCAGGCCTGTATGGTGACGGTGGCGCCGGGCATGCGCATCGCGCCGCAGCGTGGCGCCCGCGTCGCGGGGCCGCGGGCATGAGCGGGCACGACCTCGCCATCGTCGGCGCCGGGCCGGCGGGCATCGCGGCGGCGCTGGAAGGCGCTGCGCTCGGCCTGTCGGTGCTGGTGCTGGACGAGCAGGACGCGCCGGGCGGCCAGGTCTTCCGCGCGGTGGAAAGGGCCGCAGGCGACCCCGCCCTGGCCGGCGACTATGCGACCGAGGGCATGGCGCTGGTGCGCGCCTTCCGCGCCGCACGCGGCGTGGAGTACCGGCCCGGCACCACGCTGTGGCACATCGATACGGACACGCTGCGCCTTTCCCTGCTGCGCGAGGGCAAGGCGGAGGAAGCCGGGGCGTCGCGCCTGCTGCTCGCCACCGGCGCGCAGGAACGGCCGGTGCCGATCCCGGGCTGGACCTTGCCCGGCGTGATGGGCGCCGGGGCTGCGCAGATCCTGCTGAAGACCGCGGGCGCGGTGCCCGCCGGGCCGGTGGTGATCGCGGGCCAGGGGCCGCTGTGCTGGCTGATCGCGGTGCAGATGCTGCGTGCCGGCGCCGGGCCGGTCACGCTGCTGGAAACGACGCGCGGCAGCGCCGCGACGGCGGCCTTGCAGGCGGGCGGCCTCTGGGCCGGACGCAGGCTTCTGCTGAAGGGCCTCGCCCTGGTGCGCGAGGCGCGGGCGCGCGGGCTGCGCGTCGTGCGCAAGGTGCGCGGCCTCCAGGCGCTCGGCGAAGGGCGCGTCGAGCATGTGCGCTGGGAGGGCAACACCATCCCCTGCGGCACGCTGCTGCTGCATGAGGGCGTGATCCCCTCCACCCACGTCACGCGCGCGCTCGGGCTGGAGCATCGCTGGGATGCGGCGCAGCTCTGCTGGCGGCCGACGTTGGATGGCTGGGGCGCGACCAGCCATGACGGCATCGCGGTCGCCGGCGACGGCGGCGGGATCGGCGGCTGGGAGGCCGCGGTGGCGACGGGCCGGCTGGCGGCGCTGGATGCGGCGTGCCGGCTCGGCCGGATCGATACGGCGGAACGCGACCGGCGCGCCGTGCCGCATCGCGCCGCGCTGCGCCGAGCATTGGCGCTGCGGCCCTTCCTCGACCGGCTCTATGCGCCGGCGCCGGAGGTGCTGGCGCCGGCCGACGACAGCACGCTGGTCTGCCGCTGCGAGGAGATCACCGCCGGCCAGGTGCGCGCGGCGGCGCGGCTCGGTGCGACCGGGCCGAACCAGGCCAAGGCCTATCTGCGCACGGGCATGGGACCGTGCCAGGGGCGCATGTGCGGCACCACCGTCGCGGCGCTGATCGCGGCGGAGCGCGGCATCACGGTCGAGCAGGCCGGCGTGCTGCGGCCGCGCGCGCCGTTCAAGCCGCTGACCGTAGGTGCGCTGGCGGGGCTGGCGAAGGACGATGCGGCATGAGCGATGTGCTGATCCTCGGCCGGGGCGAAGCGGCGCGCGAGGCGGCGCGGCACCTGCCGGATGCGCTGGTGCTGGAGGCGCCCGCCTGGCACGCAGAGCCGGGCCTGGTGTGGGTGGAGGATGCGGCCGGCGTGCGCGCGCTGCCCTTCGCTCGGCTGCTGGTGCTGGAGGATGCGCCGCTGCTGCTGGCCGCGCTCGGCTGTACCTTCGATGGCGGCGTGCCGGTGGTGGATGAGCGGGGCGAGACCAGCGTCACCGGGGTCTTCGCCGCCGGCGCCGTGCTCGGTGCGGCGGATGCCGTGGCGCAGGCGCGCAGTGCCGCGCTGGCGATGGCAGGACGTCCGATCGATGACACGGTGGTCGCCACGGCGCGGCCACTGCCGGCGGCGGAACGGGTCGATCCCGTGGAGATCGCCGGACTGCTGGAGGATGGGCGCGAGCCGGAGGCGCTGGCCCAGGCCGCGCTGCTCGGGCCGCTGCATTTCGCGCGGCCGGTGGGGTTGGCCGCCCTGGCCGCGCTGGCCTCGGAACGCCCGGCGTCACGGCCCGCGCAGACCGATGCGGGAGAGCCCGCATGAGCACGCCGGAGGTCCTCGTCATCGGCGGCGGTCTGCATGGGCTTTCGGCGGCGTTGCATCTCGCGCGGCGCGGCCGGTGCGTGCGGGTTCTGGAAGCGAAGCGTGTCGCCGCCCATGCCTCGGGCTATTCGGCGGGCGGCGTGCGGACGCTCGGGCGGCATCTCGCGGAAGTGCCGCTGGCGCTGGAGGCGTTGACGCTCTGGCACCGCATCACCGACCTGGTCGGCGAGGATTGCGGCTTCCGCGCCCCCGGCCAGGTGAAGGTGGCGGAGAACGCGGCGGAGCTCGCGCTGCTCGAAGCCCGCGCGGCGACGCTGCGCGCGCAGGGCTACGCGCACGAGGACGTCATCGGCGCTGACGAGGTGCGGCGCCTGCTGCCCGCCGTCGCGCCGCATGTCGTCGGCGGCATGGTGACGCGTCGGGACGGCTTCGCCGCGCCGCTGCGCACGACGCTCGCCTTCGCCCGCGCGGCACGCAGCGCCGGGGCGGAGATCGTCGAGGACGCGAAGGTCGTCGGCGTGGACTACCGCGACGGCCGATGGGCGCTGCGCACGGCCGATGGCGCGACGCATGCAGCACCGGTGCTGGTGAACGCCGCCGGCGCCTGGGGCGGGCGGATCGCGCGCACGGTCGGCGACGACATCCCTTTCGGCTTCAACGCCTTCATGATGATGCTGACCTCCCGCCTGCCGGCCTTCCTCGGGCCGGTGGTGGGGGCGGCGGGGCGGCCGCTCTCCTTCAAGCAGGCGGAGAGCGGGCAGGCGATGATCGGCGGCGGGCACAAGGGCGTCGGCAGCCTCGATACCGGCGCGGTGTCGCTGGACGTGCCGCGCCTGGCCTATTCCGCGCGCACCGCGATGGAACTGTTTCCGATCCTCGCCGGCGCGAAGATCGTCCATGCCTGGGCGGGCATCGAGGGCGTGACGCCGGACGAGATCCCGGTGATCGGGCGCAGCACGCGCGCCGCCGGCGTGGTGCACGCCTTCGGCTTCTGCGGTCATGGCTTCGCGCTGGCGCCGCTGATCGGCGGTATCGTCGCGGACCTGGTCATCCAGGGCGCGACCGCGCGGCCCATCGCGCCCTTCGCGCCCGACCGCTTCGGCGGCGCCCAACCCTTCCTCCCTGCCGGCGCGGCGCTGCCGCAGCCCGCGGGCTGACACCGATGACGAAGGACACCCCTGCCATGATCGCACGCCATCACCGCACGCCCATCATGCATCGCGTCGTCGAGCATGGCGGCCTGCTCTACCTCGGCGGCATGGTCGCCGAGGACAAGTCGCTGCCGATGAAGGGCCAGACGGCGCAGGCCCTGGCGCGCATCGGCGCGCTGCTCGCGCAGCACGGCAGTGACAAGTCCAAGGTGCTGTCGGCCACCATCTTCGTCATCGACCTCAAGCAGAAGGATGCGATGAACGAGGCGTGGACCGAGTTCTTCGGGCCCGAGGAACTGCCGACCCGCGCGACCGTCGGGGTGGCGGAACTCGGCCCCGGCACGCTGGTCGAGATCGTCGTCACGGCGGCGCGCTGACCATGTACAGGATCGGCTTCGACGTCGGCGGCACCTTCACCGACTTCACGGTGCATGACGCGCGGGACGGCAGCCTGCGCTACTTCAAGACGCCCTCCACGCCCTCGGATCCCTCCGAGGCGATCGAGACCGGCCTGCGCGCGCTGTTCGGCGAGTTCGGCATCGCGGCGCAGGAGGTCTCCTTCGTCGGTCACGGCACCACCGTCGCGACCAACATGGTGATCGAACGGCGCGGCGTGCGCACCGGCCTGATCACCACCAAGGGCTTCCGCGACGTGCTGGAGATCGGCCGGCAGACGCGGCCGAGCCTGTACGACTATTCCGTCGCCAATCCGCCGCTGCTGGTCCCCCGCGCGCTGCGCATCGAGGTGGCGGAACGCATCGACGCGGCCGGCGACGAGCTGCTGCCGCTGGACGAGGAGGCGGTCGCCGCCGCCGCGCGCCGGCTGGGCGAGGCGGGCGTGAAGGCCGTCGGCATCTGCTTCCTGCACGCCTATCTGCGCGATGCGCATGAACGGCGGGCGGCCGAGATCGTGCGCGGCATCCTGCCCGACGCCTATGTCTCCACCTCCTCCGAGGTGCTGCCGGAATTCCGCGAGTACGAGCGCTTCTCCACCACCGTCATCAACGCCTATGTCGGGCCGCGGATGGAGCGCTACCTGGAACGCTTCCTGGCGCGGCTGAACGAGATCGGCGCGACGGTGCCGCCCTACACCATCCATTCGAATGGCGGGCTGATGTCGGTCGAGACGGTGCGCGCCTTCCCGGTGCGCACCTGCCTCTCCGGCCCCGCGGCGGGCGTGGTGGGTGCGGCGGAAGTGGCGCGCGCGGCGGGCTTCCCGGATGTGGTGACCTACGATGTCGGCGGCACCAGCACCGATGTCTCGCTGATCGCCAATGGCCGCCCGGCCTTCGCCACCAGCCGACTGGTGGCTGACTACCCGGTGCGCACGCCGATGGTCGATGTGCATGTGATCGGCGCGGGCGGCGGTTCGATCGCCTGGATCGACGATGCCGGCGCGCTGAAGGTCGGCCCGCACAGCGCGGGCGCCGATCCGGGCCCGGTCGCCTATGGCCGCGGCGGCAAGGAACCGACGCTGACCGACGCCAACATCGTGCTGCACCGGCTCGATCCCGTCTCGCTGCTCGGCGGGCGGATGGAGGTGCAGGAAGCGGCCGCGCGCCAGGCGATCGAGGAGAAGATTGCCCGCCCGCTCGGCCTGACGGTGGAGCAGGCCGCGCTCGGCATCATCCGCATCGCCGTCGCCAACATGAGCCGGGCGATCCGCGCCGTCTCGACCGAGAAGGGGCATGACCTCGCGACTTTCGCGCTCTTCCCCTTCGGCGGCGCGGGGCCGCTGCATGCCTCCGCCGTCGCGCGGGAATGCGGCATCCGCCGCGTGCTGGTGCCGCAGGAACCGGGGACCATGTGCGCCCGCGGCATCCTGATGTCCGACATCAGCCTCGATTTCGTGCGCAGCGAGGTGGTGCAGGCGACCGACGGGTCCTGGCCCGGCATCATGGACCGCTTCGCCGGCATGGAAGCGCAGGGGCGCGACTGGCTCGACGCCAGCCAGGTGCCCAAGGAGCACCGCGCCTTCGCCCGCGTGATCGATGCCCGCTACAAGGGCCAGAACCACGAGGTGCAGGTCGCGCTGCCGGATGCCGGCGGCTTCACGCTGGACCAGTTCCGTGCGGCCTTCACCGTCGCGCACCGGCAGGAATACGGCTACGACGTGCCCGATCGCGTGATCGAGGTGGTGAACTGCCGTCTCAAGGCGATCGGCGCGGTCGAGCGCCCTGCCACCCCGCCGCGTGGCGCGGCTGCCGGAACGCCCGCGCCGCGCGCCACCCGCAGCGTGCATTTCGACGAGGGCTGGCGCGACACGCTGGTCTTCGACCGCGCCGCGCTGGGCGCCGGGCTGCGCATCCCGGGCCCTGCCATCATCGACGAAATGTCCTCCACCACCGTGGTCGAGCCCGGCCAGTCCGTCACCATGGATGCGGCGGGCAACCTGATCCTGGAGATCGCCGCATGAACGCCATGCCATCCCTCTCCGATCCGATCGCGATGGAGGTGTTCAGCAACCGGCTGCTCTCCATCACCGAGGACATGGGCAACACGCTCATCCGCTCCTCCTTCTCGACCAACATCAAGGAGCGGAAGGACTGCTCCGTCGGGCTGTTCGACGCGACGGGCCGGCTGGTCGCGCAGGCCTCCCACATCCCGCTGCATCTCGGCTCCCTGATGGGCTCGGTGAGGGCGGTGCTGGAGGCGTATCCGATCGAGCGCATGCGCGAAGGCGACGCCTTCGTCTGCAACGACCCCTTCCTTGCCGGTGGTACGCATACGCCGGACATCGCCGTGGTGACGCCGGTCTTCATCGAAGGCGAGCCGCGCTACATCGCCGCCAATGTCGGCCATCATTCGGATGTCGGCGGGCCGACGCCGGGCTCGATCTCCGGCGGCGCCACCACGATCTTCGCCGAGGGGCTGCGCATTCCGGTGACGCAGCTCGTCCGTGCCGGGGAACTCGACGAGGGCCTGCTGAACCTGATCGCGCAGAATTCGCGCGAACCGGAGGAGCGTGCGCTCGACCTCAAGGTGCAGATCGCCTCGAACGAGCGCGGCGCGCGGCTTGTGCAGGGCCTGGTGCAGCAGATGGGCCTGGCGGCGGTGATCGCCGCGACGGACGACCTGCTGGCCTATACCGCGCGTCGCCTGCGCAACCGCATCCGCGACATGGCCGATGGCAGCGCGCAGTTCACCGCTTGGCTGGACGATGACGGTGTCGGCGGCGACCCAGTGCCGATCACCGCGCGCGTGTCGGTGCGGGGCGAGACGCTGGTGATCGACTTCGCCGGCTCCGCCCCGCAGGCGCGCGGCGCGATGAACGTTGCCGAGAGCGCGCTGCGCGCGACGGTCTACTACGCGGTGAAGACGCTGCTCGACCCCGGCCTGCTGCCCAACCAGGGCATGGCGACCTGCATCGAGATCCGCGCGCCCGAAGGCAGCATCGTCAATCCGCGCTTCCCGGCGGCGACGGGTGCGCGTTCCATCACCTGCAACAAGATCGCCCGCGCCCTGTTCGGCGCCTTCGCGGAGCTGCTGCCGCCGGAGCGCGCCATGGCAGCGAGCCTCGACAGCGTGCCGGTCATCATCTTCTCCGGTGAGCGGCGGCTGCAGGACGGCACCTTCGTCTATCTCGAATCCATGGGCGGCGGCGTCGGCGCGCGGCACAACGCGGACGGGATGGATGGCGTGCATGTGCATGTCACCAACACCTCCAACCTGCCGGCCGAGGCGCTCGAGAACGAATACGCGCTGCTGGTCGACGAATACGCGCTGGTGGAAGGCTCCGGCGGCGCGGGGCGGCATCGCGGCGGCATGGGCATCGCGCGGCAGATCCGCGCGACGCGCGACGGCGTGATCTTCTCCGCCCGCTCGGATGGGCACCGCGCAGGCGCGCCAGGGCTGTTCGGCGGGCTGCCGGGCGGGACGGCGCGGCTGCTGCGCAACCCCGGCACGGATGCCGAGGAGGAACTCTCCTCCAAGGCCGCCAACCTGGTGCTGAAGGCGGGCGAGAGCGTGCGCCTGGAAACCCCGGGCGGCGGCGGCTTCGGCGAACCTACGGAACGCGACCCACGGGCGCTCGCCACCGACATCGCGGATGGCCGCTTCACCATGGAGGAGGCGCGGCGCGACTACGGCGCGGTGCTGGTCGCCCGTGCCATGGCCGAAGGCTGACCGATGCGGGGCAGAGCGGCCCATCAGAGGCCGCCGCCCGGGAGTGCCACGGAACAGGCTCTCGACGACATCATGCAAGGAGCACCGGGATGATTGCCCGACGACATCTTCTGGCCGCTACGGCAGCGACGCCGTTCGGTCTCGCACGCCCCACCCTTCTGCGCGCGGAGACCTTCCCCTCGCGCCCCATCCGCGTGGTGGTGCCCTTCTCGGCTGGCGGCGGCACCGATGTGCTCACGCGCATCCTGGCGCGCGGCATGACGGAAAAGCTCGGCCAGCAGGTGGTGGTGGAGAACCGCACCGGCGCCGGCGGCAATCTCGCCATGGAGAATGTCATCCGTTCCCCCGCCGACGGCTACAGCCTGATGATGGGGACGAACGGCGCCATCGCGGTGAACCGGCATCTCTACCGCAACATGGGCTTCGATCCGCTGACGGATTTCGCGCCCGTCAGCCTGGCCTTCCGCATCGAGCATCTGATGGCGGTCACCGCCGGCCTGCAGGCCCGGTCGGTCGCGGAGGTGGTGGCGCTCGCCAAGGCGGAACCCGGCGCGCTGACCTTCGGGTCGGGCGGTTCGGGCTCGATGATCCACCTGGCGGGCGAGCTCTTCCGCTACCGCACGGGCATCGACATCGTCCACGTGCCCTATCGCGGCGGCGGGCCGGCGATGAATGATCTGGTGGCGGGCAACATCTCGATGATGTTCGACAGCCTGCCCTCGGCGGAGCCGCATGTCCGCGGCGGGCGGGTGCGGGCGCTCGCGCTGTGCGGCCCGCAGCGCCATCCGCTGATGCCGGACCTGCCGACGATGCAGGAGGCCGGCGTGCCGGGCTACGCGGCGGCTTCGACCGGGGCGCTGTTCGCGCCGCGCGGCACGCCGCCCGAGATCGTCGCGCGCCTTGGCGCGGCGGTGCGCGAGCTGGTGGAGAACGCCGCCTTCCGCGAGCAGCTCGGCCGCTCGGGCGGTGATGCGGCCGCCTCCACGCCCGCCGAACTGGCGCAGATGATGGCGCAGGAAAGCGAGCAATGGGGCCAGGTGGTCAGGGCGGCGAACATCACCACCAACTGACGCGTGTCCCGAGGGGGCGCCGACCCCTCGGACTCCCCCGCCAGCGGGCTGCAGCCCCCTGCGCCGCGGATACCAAGTCACGGTTTCCAAAGGCCTTTCGGCCTTTGGCGGGGAGAGTTTGAGAGGGGCAGCGCCCCTCTCAAGGCCCCAATGGGAACCGCCGGGCGCCGCTCAGCGGTCACGACTCCGCCCTTGCACCGTGGCGGCCGATACGGCACCACCCTTGGCCCATGAACCGCAAGGCAATCGCCTGGGCCACCTTCGACTGGGCGAACAGCGCCTTTCCGACGGTCGTATCGACCTTCGTGATCGCGGCTTATTTCGCCCAGGGCATCGCACCCGACCCGGCCACCGGACAGGCCGAATGGGGGTGGATGCAGACCGTCGCGGCGGTCGCCATCGCCGTGCTGTCGCCGCTGCTCGGCGCCGTCGCGGATCGCGGCGGCCATCGCCGCGCCCTGCTCGCGGCCTGCACCCTCTGCACCGCGGTCTTCACCGGCCTGACATGGTACGCGGAACCTGACCCGTCCTGGACGCTCTGGGCGCTGGTCTGCGTCGGGCTTGCGACCGTCGCCTTCGAGCTCGGCACCGTGTTCTACAACGCGATGCTGCCGGAAGTGACGACACCCGAGCACATGGGGCGCCTTTCGGGCCTCGCCTGGGGTCTCGGCTATGCGGGCGGGCTCGCTTGCCTCGGCGTCGCGCTGGTGTTGCTCGTGCAGCCCAATCCGCCGCTCTTCGGGCTGGATCGCGAGGTTTCAGAGCATGTGCGCGCCACGGCGCTGCTGGTTGCCGCCTGGACGGTGGTCTTCGCCTGGCCGGTGCTGCTGGCGGTGCCGGACCCGCCCGGCGATCGCGTGCCGATGCGGCAAGCCGTCACCGCCTGTGTGGCGGAGACGCATTTCCTCCTGCGCGGCCTGCCGCGCCGGCCGGACATGCTCCGCTTCCTGATCGCGCGGCTGTTCTATACGGACGGGCTCAACACGCTGTTCGCCTTCGGCGCCATCTATGCCGCCGGCGTCCATGGCATGACCTTCGAGGAGATCCTGCTTTTCGGCATCGCGCTCAACGTGACGGCCGGCCTGGGGGCCGCCGGCTTCGGGCTGCTTGAAGACAGGCTCGGCTCCAAGCGGACGGTGATGGTCGCGCTGATGTCGATGATCGTGCTCGGCGCCGGGTTGCTCGCCACCGACAGCAAGGGGTGGTTCTGGGGCCTGGCCATGGCTCTCGGCATATTCATGGGGCCGGCCCAGGCGGCGTCCCGCACGCTGATGGCGCGGATGGCCCCGGAAGGGGAGATGACAGCCCATTTCGGCCTCTTCGCGCTGTCCGGCCGGATCACCGGCTTCCTCGGCCCGGCGGTGCTCGCGGGCGTGACGGCCGCGACCGGCAGCCAGCGGGCGGGGATGGCGACAGTGCTGATCTTTCTCGCGCTCGGCGCGGCAGTCCTGGCGACGGTCCGGCCGGTGCGGTGCTGACATTCCGAGAGGGGTGCCGCCCCTCTCGGACTCACCCCGCCAAAGGCCACAAGGCCTTTGGAAACCGATATTCGGGTAACCGTGGGTGCAGGGGAGCGTGTCTCCTGCCGGGGAAGCTTGAGCGGGCGGCGCCCCCTCAATCATCCCGGCGCGAAGCTGCCGCCATCGGTCGGCCGCAGGGCCTCGAACATCTCCGTCACCGTCGTGTAGTCACGGTACCCGCAGCGCGCGACCGGCTGTGCCGCGGCGGTGTCGAAGCGGCCGTCGCGAATGCAGGCGTCGTCGATATGCACGCCGACCACCTGGCCGATGATGATCCACCCCTCCAGCGCCCTGCCGTCCACGTCCTGGAACTGCAGCGACTGCACCACGCGGCATTCGAGCGCCGCGGGCGCGGCTGCGACGCGAGGCGCCTTGACGACGCGACCCGGCGCGGTCGCCAGTCCGGCGGCCTCGAACTCGCTCACCCCCGCCGCGAGCGCATCGGACGAGACGTTCATCGCCTCGAACAGCGGCCGCGTGCAGAGGTTGAACACGAATTCGCCGGTCGCGATGGCGTTGGCGGCGCTGTGCTTCATGCTCTCGCTGGTGAAGGCGAGCATGGGCGGGCGCGAATGCACCGCGTTGAAGAAGCTGTAGGGCGCGAGGTTCGGCCGCCCTTCCGCATCGAGCGTCGAGATCCAGCCGATCGGCCGCGGGGCGATGATCGCCTTGAACGGGTCGTGGGGCAGGCCGTGGCCGAGCCTGGGTTCGTAGAACATGGGTCGGTCGCGGGCCTCCTCGGTCCCTACGTGTTCCGGGCCGTCAGCGCCGCCGCGCCGCCGCCGCCCAGATCCGCGGCCCTGCCAGCGCCAGCGCCGCCAGCGCGAGGATCATCGCGCTGCCGGGCCGCGTGACAAAGGTGGTCCAGTCCCCCTGGCTGATGGTCAGCGCCTGGCGCAGCGCCTGTTCCGCCATCGGCCCCAGGATCATGCCGATCACCACGGGCGCCACCGGGAAGTCGAAGCGCCGCATGAACATCGCCACCACGCCGAGCGCGTAGAGGATCACCAGATCCATCACGCTGTTGGAGATGCCGTAGGTCCCGATGGTCGCGAAGACCAGGATGCCGCCATAGAGCTGCGGCACGGGAATCTTCAGGATGCGTACCCACAGCCCGACCAGCGGCAGGTTCAGCACCACCAGCATGACGTTGGCGATGAACAGGCTGGCGATCAGCGTCCACACCAGATCCGCCTGCTGCGTGAACAGCAGCGGCCCGGGATTGATGCCGTAGGACTGGAAGGCACTCAGCATGATCGCCGCCGTCGCGCTCGTCGGCAGCCCCAGCGTCAGCATCGGCACCAGGATGCCGGCGGCGGCGGCGTTGTTCGCGGCCTCCGGCCCGGCCACGCCCTCGATCGCGCCGGTCGTGCCGAATTCCTTCTGGTGCTCCGGCTTCGCGAGCTTCCGTTCGGCGTAGTAGCTCAGCATCGTCGGCATCTCGGTGCCGCCGGCCGGCAGCACGCCGAAGGGAAAGCCCAGGCCGGCGCCGCGGACCCACGGCCAGAAGGACCGCTTCCAGTCCTGCCTCGACAGCATCAGCCGGCCGACCGGCAGCACTTCGATCTTCCCCGCATGATGGTGCCAGGCCATGTGCAGCGCCTCGCCCACCGCGAAGAGCGCGACGGCCACCAGCACGACGTTCACGCCGTCCAGCAGCTCGGGCACGCCGAAGGTCAGGCGCGGCTGGCCGGTCTGCAGGTCGATGCCCACCAGCCCCAGCATCAGGCCGAAGAACAGCGACGTCATCCCCCGCAGCGCCGAGGAACCGAGCACCGCCGAGACGGTGACGAAGCACAGCACCATCAGGGAGAAATACTCGGCCGGCCCCAGCACCAGCGCCCATTCCACGATGACGGGCCCGAGGAAGGCTATGCCGAGCGTGCCCACCATGCCGGCGACGAAGGATCCGATCGCGGCCGTCGCCAGCGCCGGCCCGGCGCGCCCGTTGCGCGCCATCTTCGCGCCCTCGAGCGCGGTGATGATCGATCCGCTCTCGCCCGGCGTGTTGAGCAGGATGGATGTCGTCGAACCACCATACATCGCGCCGTAGAAGACGCCGCAGAACAGGATGAAGGCGCCGGTCGCGCTGACCTGGAAGGTGATGGGCAGCAGCAGCGCGATGGTCAGCGCCGGGCCGATGCCGGGCAGCACGCCGATCGCCGTGCCGAGGAAACAGCCCAGCAGGGCCCAGGCGAGATTCGCCAGGGAGAGGGCATTGCCGAAGCCGAGGGCGAGGCCTGAGAGCGAGTCCATCCAAACCTCTTTGTCGGAAGGAGAAGGTCGGGGGAGGATGAACCTCCCCCGAACCCCCTCCCTTCCTTGTCAGGGCGCTTCGCCTCCGGCGAAGCGCAAGGTTCCCAAAGAAGGAGGGGGGATTCGGGGGGAGTTCACTCCCCCCGACCTTGCCACCCTCACAGCACCGCCTCCCCGCGCAGCACCGGCACGCACCGCCCGCCGACCGTCGCGCGGATCCCGTCCGCGACCCGCCGCGCGGAGACCGCAAGCAGGCTGGGCCGCCCCATCTCCACCCCCTGCGTCACCTGCCAGCGCCCTTCCGGCGCACCGCCCAGCGAGAGCAGCAGCGCCGCGAGCGGGGACGCGGCGCTGCCCGTCGCCGGATCCTCCCAGGTGCCGGAGAGCGGCCCGAACATGCGCGCGCGCAGCGCCGTCCCCTCCCCGCGCGCGTAGAGGTAGAGCGCAAAGCGCCCGCCCATCTCCGGCCGCGCCGCCCGCGCGCGCTGGAAGGCGGCAAGGTCCGGCGCGGCGCGCGACAAGGCGTCCGGCGCGACCTCCGCGATCACGAAGGGATTGCCGACCGAGGCCGGCACCGGTGGATGCGACACCGTGAGGATGGCCTCCGGCGGCAGGCCGGCGCAGGCGGCGATGATCTCGACCGCCACCGGGGCGCCGAGCGAGAGCGGCTGCGGCGCCGCGACGTCGGCACCGACGACGCGCCCGGCCTGGTCGCGTTCCAGCACCACCTCCACCAGCCCGGCCGGTTCCTCGAAGCGCAGCGCGCGTGGCGATTCCTCCTCCTCCCGCCCCAGCACGAAGGCGGTGCCGACATTCGGATGCCCCGCGAAGGGCATCTCCGCGACGCGGTTGAAGATGCGCACCCGCGCCGTGTTGTGCGGGCTGGCCGGCGGCAGGACGAAGGTCGTCTCGCTCAGGTTGAACTCGGCGGCGAGGGCCTGCATCTCGGAATCCGTGAGCCCGCGCGCATCGGGGAAGACGGCGAGCTGGTTGCCGCCGAAGCGGTGTTCCGTGAACACGTCCACGGTCACGAAGCGGAAGGCACGCACTCAGCCGATCCTCGAACGGGCCGTGCCCGCGGTGGGCCCCGAAGCTGCCGCGTCGGCGACACGCCCCCGGCCTGCCACGGGGGTCGGCAAACCCCTGCGAAGCTCCATCACATCACCTCCTGTCCGAGCGCGCGCAGGATCGCCCCTTCCAGCACGCCGGCACCGATGTTCACGCCCAGCGCCTCGACGAACAGGAAGAACGCCCCGAGCGACACCGCCAGCGCGATCGCCGCGTCGCGCAGCGGCGTCCGGCTGCCGAAGGCGCGGGCCGTGCAGACGAACTGAACCGCCGCCGACAGCGAGAACCCCAGCGGCCCGATCAGCAGCAGGTTGAGCAGCAACCCGCCGCCAAGCCAACCGAGCGCGCGCGGATTCTTGGGCCCGGCCTCGGCAACTTCGGGAACATCCCGGCTCCAGCCGCCGCGCAGCGCGGCGACCACCAGCAGGGAGCCGAGTCCGATCAACCCCGCCGCCACGATATAGGGCACGACCTTCGGCCCGACCTGCGCGTAGATCGGGGAGGTCGGGATCACGCTCGCCGCCCACATCGCCACGCCGCCGAGCCCGAGAACGAACGCGCCGGCGGCGAGGTCGCCGGCGTCCGCGCCTCGGCGCGTCACGTCACCAGGCCGATGTCGCGCAGGACCGCCTCGGTCTCGCGCTGGTCGCGCGCGAGGAACTCCTCGAAGGGCTGGCCCGTCAGGAAGGCATCGTCCCAGCCGCGCGTGTTCAGCAGGTCCCGCCAGGCGGGCAGGGCGTGCAGCGCGGTGACGAAATCCGTCAGCGCCTGGCGCTGCGCCGCGCTGATGCCCGGCGCGCCGAACAAGCCGCGCCAGTTGCCGATGACGATGTCCATGCCGCTCTCCTTGAGCGTCGGCACGCCGTCCAGGCTGCGGGTATCGCCGGTGGTGGCGAGCGCGCGCATCCGCCCGGCCCGGATCTGCTCGGCGAATTCCGACACGCCGGAGATGCCCGCCTTCACCTGTGCGCCGAGGATCGCCGCCTGCGCCGGCCCGCCGCCGGCGAAGGCGACGTAGGACGCTTCGCGCGCCTGCCGCCCCAGCGCCTTGAGCATCAGCCCGAGCGTGATGTGGTCGATGCCGCCGGCGCTGCCGCCACCGACGGAGACCGCACCCGGGTTCGCCTTCAGCGCGTCGAGGAAGCCCTGCAGGTTCTGGAACTCCGAATTCGCCGGCACGACGATGACGCCGGCCTCCGTCGTCATGCGCGCGACGGGCGTCACGTCCTTGAGGCCGACGGGCGTGCGGTTGGTCAGCACCGCGCCGACCATGACGGCGCCGCCCACCATCAGCGCGTCGCCGCGGCCGCGGCGCTGCGCCACGAAGCGCGGCAGGCCGACGGTGCCGCCGGCGCCGCCGACATTTTCGAACTGGAAGCTGCCGACCAGGCCGGCCCCGCGGGCCACCTGCTCCATGGCACGGCCCAGCCCGTCCCAACCGCCGCCGGGGCCGGCGGGGATGAACACGTACATGCTGGCGAAGCGCTGCTGCGCGGCGGCGAGGCGGGGCGCGAGTCCAAGCGCGGCGCCAGCGGCAAGAAGGGTGCGTCGTTGGGTCATGGTTGGTGGTCCGGGCGTTGTCCTCGTGGCGGCGCGAAGGATGCGCCGCCCTCGCCACGGCCGCCAAGGGCAAAACCGCCGTGCTGCGCCACTTGCCCCGCGAAGCCGCGCCGCTGAGGATAGGGCCGATCCTCGAGGATGCGCCGCAATGGACGACAAGCAGGACAAGCAGCAGCTCGGGCGGCGCCTGCTGGTGCTTCGGCTGGCGGGGGCCGGAACCGCCTCGACGGCGCTCGCCGGCTGCGTGGTGGCTCCGCCGGCGCCGGTCTATGCGCCGGGGCCCGCCCGCACCGGCATCACCGATGCCGACCCGAATGACGGACCCGGCTACGGCCGCGGCGGCTACCGCACCGGCATCACCGACTCCGACCCCAGTGACGGGCCGGGCCAGGGTCGCGGCGGCTATCGTGGCAACCGCGTGCGCACCGGCATGACCGATGCCGACCCGAATGACGGGCCCGGCTATGGCCGGGGGGGATATCGCGGCAGCCGCGCGCGCACTGGCTACACCGATGCTGACCCGTCCGACGGGCCCGGCTATGGCCGCGGCGGCTCCCGACGGCAGGTGTCGGACAGCGACCCGTACGACGCGCCGGGCCGTGGCCGCGGATGGTGAAGCGCTTCGGCGACATTGTGCGCCGAAGCACTCAATCCTTCCTCCATCGAACTTGCGAAAACTGCCCACGCCGACCGATGATCCGGCAGGGAAGGAGTGCACGAGGCCATGACCGAGAAGAATGCTGCGAAGGCCGCGCCGGAGGCGGGGGCGCCCGGCACGACGGAGCATGGCGAGGGGCGCAGCCTTGGGCGGCGCATGCTGGTGCTGAAGCTCGCCGCGGCCGGCGGCGCGGTGGCGGCCGCCGCGGCCCCGGCGGCCCAGGCGGCCCAGGCGGCCCAGGCGATGGACCCGACACCGGTGCAGTACCGCACCGGCATCACCGATTCCGATCCGTCGGACGGTCCCGGCTACGGCCGCGGTGGCTATCGCCGCGGCACCGGCATCACCGATTCCGATCCATCGGACGGTCCCGGCTACGGCCGCGGTGGCTATCGCCGCGGCACCGGCATCACCGATTCCGATCCGTCCGATGGTCCCGGCTATGGCCGCGGCGGCTATCGCCCGCGGACGCAGGGTCGGCCCTATACCGGCATCAATGACGGCGACCCCAACGACCCGTCCGGCTACG
Organism: Neoroseomonas eburnea; assembly: GCF_018129005.1. Classification (GTDB taxonomy): domain Bacteria; phylum Pseudomonadota; class Alphaproteobacteria; order Acetobacterales; family Acetobacteraceae; genus Neoroseomonas; species Neoroseomonas eburnea. The sequence goes on along the minus strand of NZ_JAAEDL010000010.1, from coordinate 152,483 downwards.
GTACCGGCTGGCGTCAGCGCCAGCGCGGCGTGACCGACAACGACCCCAACGACGCCCCCGGCCGCGGCCGCGGCTGGCGCTGATACGCGGGGGCCGGCCGGCCACACCATGACCGAGGACCGCACCTCGCGGCGCGGACGCCTGTCGCGGCGGCTGCTGGTGCTCGGCGCGCCGGCGGCGGCGGCGGCGGCGATGCCGGTCGCCGTCACGGCGCAGCCCCGCACCGGCTATTCCGACAGTGACCCGCGCGATGCCGCGGGGCGTGGGCGGCCTTACACTGGTCAGTCGGACAGCGATCCGCGCGACGCCGCCGGACGGGGCAGGCCCCGTACCGGCTATTCCGACAGCGACCCTCGCGACGGCGCTGGACGCGGCCGACCCCGCACCGGCTACTCCGACAGCGATCCGCGCGATGCCGCCGGTCGCGGCAGGCCGCGCACCGGCTATTCTGACAGCGACCCGCGCGACGCCGCCGGACGCGGACGGCCCCGTACAGGCTTTTCGGACAGCGACCCGCGCGACGCGGCGGGCCGCGGAAGGATCAGATGACCACGACACTCGCCGAGGACTCCTGGGCCCTCGCCTTCGGTTCCCTCTCCCTCGAGGACGGCATCGCGCTGCGCGAAGGCACCGCCTGGCGGCTGTTTCCGGGCAACGATCCGGAACGCTACGCCGGACTGCTCTCGATCGCCGACCTCGACGCCTTCCTGCGCACCGACGCGGCGCGCACGCCGCGCGTGTCCATGGCCGACGGCGCGCGCAAGGGCAGCGCCGCGGTACCGCCGGACCAGTACCTGGAGGAAGGCTCCGACCGCGTCGATCTGCCGCGCCTGCTCGCCTGCCACGACGACGGGGCGAGCCTCGTCGTCTCGCAGTTCCACGAACTCCACCCGCCGCTCGCGCGTTTCTGCCGCGGCCTGGAGAAGGCCTTCCTGCACGGCGTGCAGGCGAACATCTACCTGACGCCGCCGGGCGCGCAGGGCTTCCGCGTGCACTTCGACACCCACGACGTGCTGGTGCTGCAGGTCTCCGGGCGCAAGGCCTGGCGGGTGTGGGATGCCATTCCCTACGCCGCGCCGACGCGCCACACGCCCTGGGCCAACGCCGTCGCGCCCGAAGGCGAGCCGCAGGAGTTGGTGATGTCCCCAGGCGACGCGCTCTACCTCCCGCGCGGCGTGCTGCACGAGGCGATGGTGCAGGAGGGCGAGGAGCCATCGCTGCACATCACCATCGGCCTGCTCGAACCCGGCCTGGGGGAGATGCTGCGCCACCTCCTTGCCGAGCTCGAGACCGAGGAACCCGCCCTCCGTGCGGCCATGCCCACCTGGCGGCTCGCCGAATCCGACGGCCTTGCCGAGGTCGATGCGCGCCTCCGCGCCGCCGTGGCGGCCTTGTCCCGGCCAGGCCTGGCGGATCGCCTCGCCCTGGCGGCACTGGACCGTGTGGCGCACGACCGGCTTTCCCTGCCGGGCCGTTCGTTGACCACGCGGCCGCCCGCGCCGACCGAACGGCTGCGCCTTTCGGAGTCGATGCACCACACCCTGGTCCCGCTGCCTGCGGGCGGCGCCGCGCTGCGGTGGTACGGCGGCGTGGAGACGCTGAGCGCGCAGGAACTCGGCTGGCTGCAGGCCCTGGAAGACGGCACGACAGCCGAGGCCCTGGGCGACGGGGCGCTGAAGTTCTGCCACCGGCTGGCACGGGCGGGGCTACTGGAACGGGCGTAGCAGGTGCGGGGGAGGAGAACCTCCCCCGATCCCCCTCCCTTCTCTGTCGCCTGGGAATTGACACCGAAGGGCGTTGCCCCGGCGGCGGCTTCGCGCCCTGGCGCCTGGGCGCCTATCCTCCTGCGGACCAGACCGGAGGAGACACGCATGGACAACGACCCACGCTGGCAGCCGAGCCTGCGCTACCCCGATCCCGCGATCGTCGCGCTCGATCCGTCGTTCCGGAAGTACCACCTGCCATTGTCCGCCGTGGAGCGCCTCCATCACGGCACGCGCTGGGGCGAGGGCCCGGTCTGGCTCGGCGATGCCCGCTGCCTGCTGTGGTCCGACATCCCCAACAACCGCGTGCTGAAATGGGATGAGGAAACCGGCGCCGTCGCCGCCTGGCGCAAGCCGTCGAACAACGCGAACGGCCACACGCGCGACCGCCAGGGGCGCATCATCGCCTGCGAACATCTCGGCCGCCGCGTGGTGCGCTTCGAGTATGACGGCGCCATCACCGTCATCGCCGACAGCTACGAAGGCCGGCGGCTGAACAGCCCTAACGACGTGGTGGTGAAGTCCGACGGCTCGATCTGGTTCACCGATCCGCCCTTCGGCATCCTCGGCTTCTACGAGGGCGAGAGGCACACGCCCGAGCTGCCGTCCACCAACGTCTATCGCGTGGACGGCGACAGCGGCGAGATCGCCTGCGTCGCCGACGACATCGACCATCCGAACGGCCTGGCCTTCAGCCCGGACGAGAGCATCCTCTACATCGTCGAGAGCCGCTCCGAACCGCGCAACATCCTCGCCTACGACGTGGACGGCGCGAAGCTGCGCAACCGCCGCACCTTCATCGCCTGCGCGCCCGGCGAGACGCCGGACGGCTTCCGCGTGGACCTCGACGGCAATCTCTGGTGCGGCTGGGGGATGATGCCGGGGCTGGACGGGGTGCGCGTGTTCAACGGCGCGGGCGCGCCGATCGGGCACATCCACCTGCCGGAGCGTTGCGCCAACCTCGCCTTCGGCGGGCGGCACCGCAACCGGCTGTTCATGGCAGCGGCACAGTCGCTGTTCAGCCTCTACGTCAATACGCAGGGGTGCTGAGGAAGGCCGGCGGGCTCTGCCCTCCGGACCTCCCGCCAAGGGCCGAAAGGCCTTGGGAAACCGCTACGTGAAGCGGGCAGGAACCTGGACAGCGAGCGACAGCAGGCGGAAGGAATGGCTCTTGCCATGGCCGTCGAGGTTCAGCGCGCCGTTCACGCCGCCTTCCAGCGCATCGTCCACGATGAAATTGAAGGCGTGGATCAGCGGCAGGTCGTAGCGCCTGCACCGCGTTGCGCCGCGATGGGCGAACAGCGCGAGCACGCGCGCCTCCGTCACCTGCTCGGCCAGCAGCGGGTACAGTGCGGGGTCGTACGGCATGAGCGAAAGGTTCACCCGGTTGCCCTTGTCCCCCGCGCGGCTGTGCGCGACGCGGTGCAGCGGCACCTCGACCATCGTATCGTTCAGTTCCACAGCCGTGCCTCCCGCACCGTCACGTCCGTCGGCACCATCTCCCGCGGCACGAGGAAGGACCGCGTCAGGATGCGCGGCGTGACCCGCCAGCGCGCGCCCGAGGTGCCCGCCGTGCCGCAGCAGAGCATCGCCAGCACTTCCCGCGCCGCCTGATCGGCGTCGTCGCGGGACGTCGCCTCCACCGCCAGGCGGATGCGGATGTCCGGCGGCTCCGGCCCGTCATAGGCACGCCACAGCGCGCCATCGTCGGAATCATGCACGGCGGACACGCCGATCAGGTCGGCCCGCGCGCGCCGCGCCAAGCCGCGCTGTCGCACGCGTTGCAGCAGGACATCCGCGGTGGCGCGGGCGCGGGCCAGGGCGTTCGGGCCGGCGACGGAGACCTCGCCCTCGCCGAGCCAGGATCCCTCGTAGCAGGCCGTCACCTTCAGCCGCTCCGGCCGGGCATGGCCCTTCACGCCGCGCAGCGCGACGCGGTCCTTGCCGGCCTGCTCCATCGTCACGCCGGAGACGTCCATCACCACGTCCGGCGTCAGATAGGCGGAAGGGTCGTGCAGCTCGTAGAGCAACTGCTCCTTCACGCTGCGCAGATCCACCAGGCCGCCGGTGTCCTCGGCCTTCGTCACCAGCAGCGATCCGTCGGAGCCGACCTCGGCGATCGGGAAGCCGATATTCGCCGGGTCGGGAATGTCCTTGTAGCCCGGGTCCCAGAACACGCCGCCGGTGAGCTGCGATCCGCATTCCAGCAGATGCCCGCAGGCGGCGCCGATCGCGAGGTTCCGCCAGTCATCCTCCGCCCAGCCGAAATGGTGCATCAGCGGCGCGACGGCGAGCGAGGGATCGGAGGTCCGCCCCGCCACCACCACCTGCGCCCCCTGCCCCAGCGCCTGCGCGAGCGGCGCCGCGCCGATGTAGGCATTGGCCGACACCAGCGTCCAGGCCGACATGTCGAGACCCGCATCCGCCTCGTGCACCGGCAGCGCATCGAGATCGACGCTGGCGGAAACATCATCGCCGGTGACCACGCCGATGCGCAGTTCCGGCAGGCCGAGCCGCCGCGCCAGCCGCGCGACGCAGCGCGCCGCCGCCATCGGATTGGCGGCGCCGAAATTGCCGAGGATCGGGATGCCGGCGCGCGCGCAATCCGCCAGGATCGGGTCGAGCAGCCGTTCGAGCATCGGCTCGTAGCCGGCATCGGGGTCGCGGCGCTTCTCGATCTGCGCCAATGCGATGGTCCGCTCCGCCAGGCATTCGAAGAACAGCGCGGCGGGCAGGCCGCGGCGCGCCAGCGTGCGCACCACCGGCGCCGCTGCATCCACCCGGTCCCCCGAGAAGCCGGAGGCATTGCCCACCAGGAACAGGTCGCTCATGCGCAGCATTCCTTCAGTGCCGCGGCGAGCAGCGGCAGGTCGTCATCATCGAGCGCGATCGGATTCACTGCCAGGACGCCGCGGCGGATCCGCGAGGCATCGACATGCACGGCCGGATCTCGCGCACGCAGAGCGGCTTCCGCGCGGACGGCGGCGGTACGGTCGGCGAATCGCAGCTCCAGCAGCGGCAGGCCGGGCTTGGCGCCGTCCGGCACCAGCACGGCGCCCGGCACGGCATCCCGCAGCGCCGCGAGCCGCGCCGTCCAGCGCGCGGTGAGCGCTGCGGGGTCCTCGGTGGCGAAGCGTTGCAGGGCGACGATCAGCCCGGCGATCTCCTCCTTGCCGGCCTTCGCCGCGCGGCCGATGCCGTGATGCGGCAGGAAGCGGAGTTGGTTCAGCGCGGCGAATTCTGCGGGCGCGACGAACTGGTCCTCAGGCAGGTCAAGGTCGAGCATCTGCGCCAGGGCGCTGCTCACCAGATCGCGCCGCCCTGCCAGGATACCCGAAGCCTGCGGCCCGCCGATCGCCTTGCCCCCGGAAAAGCACACCAGGTCCGCGCCATCCTCGATGAAGCGCCGCAGGTTCTCGGCCGGCGGCAACTGCGCGGCGGCATCGACCAGCACCGGCACGCCGCGCGCATGCGCGACGCGCACGATCTCCGGCAGCGGCGGTTCGGCATTCCCACCCGCCAGATGGTAGACGGCGGCGGTGCGCTCGGTGATCGCCTCGGCCACCTCGCCCGCGCTCGCGTCGCGCACGCCGGGACCGGACAGGCGGTCCGGGATGCCGACCTCCACGATACGCCCGCCGGCTGCGCGCAGCGCACGGTCGTACATGTTGCGCTGGCTGCGCAGGACGACGAACTCGTTCGGCAGGCCCGTGGCGTCTGGCAGCCGGTTCATCGCGGCCGGATCGAGCCGCGCCATGCAGGCCGCAGCCCCCAGCAGCAGCGCGGCCGCCGCGCCGCTGGTGACGATGCCCGCCTCGGCGCCCGTCTCGGCGGCAATGACGCGCGACGCCGCCGCCTGGAGGTGGTGCATCTCGACGCAGGCGCGCGAGGCCTCCGCCATGGCGGCGATCACCTCCGGCGCCATCATCCCGCCGGACAGCCGCGTGTTCGTGCCATAGGCGTTGATGATCCGCGGCACGCCGAGGCGCGCATAGAGACCGTCGGCGCTCATGCCGGGTGGAGCCTCTCGTTCCCTTCCTCGGGCGCGTCGTGCAAGCGCTTCAGGCGCAAGGCGCCCGTGCGGCGGCGGGCGCCGCATGCGCGCCGCCGCACGGTCTGCATGGGATGCAGGCTCAAGAGCAAGGGCGCCGCCTGCCCGGCCACTTCGGTCAAGGTCCAGATGCCATCCATGCCCGTGTCCTGCCGCCGTTCAGCGGGTCAGCGTGCGACGGATCGCATCCTGCCACAGAGCATAGCGTTCCGCCGCCTCGTCGCGACCCATGGAGGGCACGAAGCGGCGATCGAGCCGCCAATGCGTGGCTCCGGCCACGCCCGGCGGCGCGCAGAGCCCCGCCTGCAACCCGGCGAGCCAGGCAGCGCCGAGCGCCGTCGTCTCCGGCATCGTCGGCCGGTCCACCGGCGCGCCGAGCAGATCCGCCAGGAACTGCATGGTCCAGTCGGAAGCGACCATGCCGCCATCGACGCGCAGCACCGTCTCCGCCCCGGCCGGCCAGTCGTCGCGCATCGCCTCCAACAGGTCGCGCGTCTGGTAGGCGACGCTTTCCAGCGCGGCGCGGCAGAGCTCGGCCCGGCCGGCGCCACGCGTCAGCCCGAAGATCGCCCCGCGCGCCTCCGCATCCCAGTGCGGGGCGCCGAGGCCGGTGAAGGCCGGCACCATCACCACCCGTTGCGCCGGGTCCGCCTGCGCGGCAAGCGCACTCGCCTCCGGCGCCGTCCGGATGATGCCGAGGCCGTCGCGCAGCCACTGCACAGCCGCGCCGGCGACGAAGATCGCCCCCTCCAGCGCGAAGGTCCGCCTCCCGCCAAGCTGGTAGGCGATGGTGGTCAGCAGCCGGCTGCGCGATGTCACCGCCGTCTCCCCGGTGTTCAGCAGCGCGAAGCAACCGGTTCCGTAGGTCGATTTCACCATGCCCGGTTCGAAGCAGGCCTGGCCGATGGTCGCCGCCTGCTGGTCGCCGGCCATGCCGCGCACCGGCACCGGCGCGCCGAGCAGCCCGGGCTCGGTGGTGCCGAATTCCGCCGCGCAATCGCGAACCTCCGGCAGCACTGCAGGAGGAATGCCAAAGAGGCGGAGCAGATCGTCATCCCAGCAGCCGCGACGGATGTCGAACAGCATGGTGCGCGCCGCGTTGGTCGCATCCGTCGCGTGCACACGCCCGCCGGTCAGGCGCCAGAGCAGGAAGCAGTCCACCGTGCCGAAGGCGAGTTCGCCACGCTCGGCCGCGCCCCGCACGCCGGGCACCTCGTCGAGCAGCCAGGCCAGTTTGGTCGCCGAGAAATAGGGATCGGCCAGAAGGCCGGTCCGTTCCGTCAACAGTGCCTCGGCACCTTCCGCCCGCAGGCGCGCACAGGCCGCCGCGGTGCGCCGGTCCTGCCAGACGATCGCGCGGTGCAGGCAGCGGCCCGTCGCGCGGTCCCACAGCAATGTGGTCTCACGCTGGTTGGTGATGCCGATGCCGGCGACGCGCCGCGCCTCCCCGCCCGCGCGCTCCAGCGCGCCGCGCAGGGTCGCGAGAGCGCCACGCCAGAGATCCTCCGGCTCGTGCTCCACCCAACCGGGGGCCGGGAAGTGCTGCGGCAGTTCCTCCTGCACGCTCGCGCGCGGCGCCAAGGCGGTGTCGAAAGCGATCGTCCGGGTCGAGGTGGTGCCCTGGTCCAGTGCCAGCAGCAGGGGGTCGGTCATGCGGTGGCGTTCCTCTCCTCTCCGCAGGATAGTCGTGGCACGGAGGATCGGTCATGCCCATCACGCTCTACGACCTCAGCGGTGCCGACCCGGCGCGGCGCTTCAGTCCCTATTGCTGGCGGGCGCGCCTGGCGCTCGCCCACAAGGGGCTGGAGGTGGAGACAATCCCCTGGCGCTTTTCCGAGCGCGACACCATCGCCGCGCACGGCGCCGAGAAGGTGCCGGTCATCCTCGACGGCGGACGGAGCGTGCACGATTCCTGGCGCATCGCGGAGTATCTGGAGGACACCTACCCCGATCGCCCCTCCCTGTTCGGCGGGGAGGGTGGCCGGGCGCTGGCGCGCTTCCTCAACGGCTGGGCCGACGCGGCACTGGTCGGCGGCATGGCGCGACTCGTCGTCTCCGACATTCCGGCGCTGCTCGACCCCATCGACGCCGCCTACTTCATCGAAAGCCGGGAAGCGCGCTACGGCCGCAGCCTCGCCGAGGTGACAGCGGGGCGCGAATCGCAGGTCGCCGCCTTCCGGGAGACGCTGATCCCGTTGCGCCTTGCGCTGCGCCGCGCACCCTTCCTGCATGGCGACGCGCCCGGCTACGCGGACGCCATCGTGTTCGGACCCTTCCAGTGGGCGCGCTGCGTCAGCGCATTTCCGGTGCTGGAGCCCTCCGACCCCGTGCATGCCTGGCGGGAACGGATGCTCGATGCCTATGGCGGGGTTGCGCGCGCGGCACCGGCCTTCGGGTAGGTCGGGGGAGGGGAACCTCCCCCGATCCCCCTCCCTTCTTTGTCATTTGGGAACTTACTTCGGAGGTCAGTCTCCAAGTGCCCAGGAAGGTTGGGGGGTCCGGGGGGAAGTTCCCTTCCCCCCGGCCTTACTCCACCACCGCCACTTGCCGCGCATCCACGGCGAGCCACACCTTCCGCCCCACATCATGCGCCTCCAGCGGTGGCGCCGCGGCCCGAAGGCGCAGCGAGGTGCCCTCCGGCTGCACGACGTAGTCCCAGGCCTCGCCGAGATAGGTCCGCTCGACGATCGTCGCCTCCAGCACCAGGCCGTCGCCTGCGGGCCGCGCTTCGTGGATCGCCATCGCCTGCGGCCGCAGCGAGATCAGCAATGCACCGTCCGGCAGCCGGGCCTGCGCGGCGGGGCCAAGGCTCACGCCGTCGAGCAGCAGCGTGCCGGACGCCACCCGCGCCTCCAGAAGATTGGTGCGCCCGACGAAGCCGGCGACGAAGCGCGTGCGCGGCCGCGCGTAGAGCAGGTGCGGCGCGTCCACCTGCTCGATCCGCCCGGCATTCATCACCGCGATGCGGTCGGAGGTCGCCATCGCCTCGGCCTGGTCGTGGGTGACGTAGACGGTGGTGATGCGGAATTCGTCGTGCAGGCGTCGGATCTCGAAGCGCATCTCCTCCCGCAGATTCGCATCGAGGTTCGACAGCGGCTCGTCCAGAAGCAGCACGGAGGGCTTCACCACGATGGCGCGGGCCAGCGCCACCCGCTGCTGCTGCCCGCCGGAGAGCTCCGCCGGGTAGCGGTGGGCGAGCTTGTCGAGCTTCACCACCGCCAGCATCTCGGCGACGCGGTGCTTCACCTCCTCGCGCGGCAGCTTACGGAGTTGCAGGCCGAAGGCGACGTTCTCCTCCACCGTCATATTCGGCCAGATGGCATAGGACTGGAAGATCATCGACATGCCGCGGCGCTCCGGCGGCACGACGGCGCCGGGCGCGGACAGGACGGTGCCATCCACGGAGATGCTGCCGGCGGTCGGGTCGACGAAGCCGGCGATCATGCGCAGGGTTGTCGTCTTGCCGCAGCCGGAAGGGCCGAGGAGGGAGACGAATTCCCCTTCCCCCAGCGTCAGGTCGACCTTGTCCACCACGGCCAGCGGCCCGTAGGCCTTGGTCAAGCCGGAAAGCACCAGGCGCGGCACGCTATTCCCTCCGCAGCATGAAGTCGCGGCCCACCAGCTTCATGCCGATGCCGACGATGGCCATGGTGATGAGCAGCAGGATGCCGCCAAAGGCGGAAACCACCTCGAAATTGCCCTGCTCCGTCAGGTCGTAGAGCAGCACGGACATCGTCCGCGTCCGTGGCCCGACCAGGAAGATGGCGGCCGACAGTTCGCGCGAGGCGACGATGAACACGACCAGCCAGCCACCGAGCAGCGAGGTCTTGAGCAGCGGCGCCGTCACGCGGCGAATGGCGTGCAGCCGGCCTGAGCCGAGGATGCGCGCGGCTTCCTCCATCTCCGGGTGCACGGCACGGATCGCCGCCTGGGAATTGGCGTAGGCGATCGGCAGGAAGCGCGCCGCGAAGGCGAGGATGATGAGCAGCGCCGAACCGTACAGCGACAGCGGCGGCCCGGCATAGGCCGCGTAGAAGCCGATCGCCATGACGATCCCCGGGATCACGAAGGGCGCCATGGCGAGGAAGCCCAGCGCATCCGCGAGGCGCATCAACCGCCGGATCACGATGTAGGCGACCAGCAGCGCCAGCACCGCCGCGATCGTCGCGGACGCGGCGGAGAACCACACCGTGTTCCACGTCGCCTGCGGCGCCATGTCGTGCTCGAACAGGAGGAAGCGGTAGTTGCGCAGCGTCAGGTTGTCGAAGGAGAAGCCGCGCCCCCACGCCTTGGCGAAGGAGGCCTGCAGCAGCACCATCAGCGGCTTGACCACCGCCAGCATCGCCACCGCCAGGCACCAGCCGAACAGCACCCAGCGCCATGGCCCGAGCTTCACCTGCCGTCGCTCGCCGCCCTTGCCGGTCTGCGAGACGAAGCCCTTGCGCGACAGCAGCATCTTCTGCACCGCGATCAGGCCCACGGTGATGAGCAGCAGCGGGATGGCGTAGGCGGCCGCGACCTCGACGCGCACCGGATCCTCGAAGAACTGCCAGAGCTGCGTCGTCACCACGTTGATGCGCGCCGGGATGCCGATGATCGCCGGCGTGCCGAAGAGCGCGATCGTCTCGAGGAAGATCAGGATGAAGCTGCCGAGGATGGAAGGCCAGACCAGCGGCAGCGTCACCTTCCGCATGGTCGTCCAGGTGCCCCCGCCGAGGATGTTGGCGGCGTCCTCCATCTCGGAGGAGATCAGGTCCAGCGCCGACTTCACGAAGATGAAGACCAGCGGGAAGGAATGCAGCGCGATGACGAAGGCCATGCCGGTGAAGGTGTAGATGTTCACCAGCGGCGCCTCGGCCCCCGTGGCGGCCCGCCAGACCTGGTTGATCCAGCCGGAATTCGGCCCCGCCAGCAGGATCCAGCCGATGGCGCCGAGGTAGGGCGGCATGATGAAGGCCGCCAGCACCGTCGCCCAGGTGAAGCCCTTGCCTGGCATGTCGGTGCGGGAGACCGCCCAGGCCATCGGCACGGCGATCACCACCGAGATCGCGGCGGACAGCATCCCGAGCAGCAGGGAATTGCGCAGCGCGTCGAGGTAGCGCTGCCGCCCGTAGGCGGTCAGGTAGTTCTGGAAGGTGAACTCGCCCGTTTCCTGCATCTCGAAGGAGACGAGCAGCAGTTTGAGCAGAGGCGCCGCCACGAGAACGAGCAGCGCGGCGATCAGCGCGATCCACAGGAAGGCGACCGGCTCCAGCCTGCGGAGCCGGCCCGGGCGGGTGCCCGCCATCGAGGTCGCGCTCAAGGTCCGGCGCTCAGACCCCGAAGATCTCGCGCCACTGCTCCCGCACCTCGGGCACGCCGCGCTCCGCCGCCTCGAGGCTCGGAGCCAGCATCGTCACCTGATCGAGCGGGCGGGAGCCCTCGGGCGGCGGGACGTCGGGACGGATGCTCTCGTTGAACAGCAGGCGCACGGCGGCGGAGAGCGCCGGGCCGGTCTGGAATTCCTGGAACAGCTTCGCCGCGTTCGGGTGCGGCGCATTGGTCGGAATCGCCGAGGGCGACAAGGCCGCGATCACGCCCTCGGTCGGGTAGATCAGCCTCAGCGGATTGCCGCGCGACGCCGCGAACAGCGTCGAGGCGGACGGCACGGCGACGCCCACCGCACGTTCCCCGGCATTCATCATGGTGACCGGATCGATCGAGGACCGGCCGACCTGCGGCTTGTTGCGCTCGAAGCGGCGCAGATAGTCGGGGCCGAACATGGTCCGCATCTGCAGCGCCCACAGCCCGATCGCGCCGCTGAACCCGGGGTGCCCGACCGCCAGCCGGTCCTTCCACTTCGGGTCGAGGATGTCGGTCCAGGATTTCGGCGCCTCGGCCTCGCTGACCATGCGCGTGTTGTGCGCCATCAGGTAGATGCCGAGGAAGGTGGACTGGAAGTAGTTGTCCGGGTCCGGCGTGCGCAGGATCGGCAGCAGGCCGTCGGCGTTGACCGGACGGAACTGCACCAGGCGATTCTGCCGCTTGAGCTGCACGTAGTGCCCGCCATTGGTCGAGGAGAACACGTCGCACTGCCCGACCCCGGCGCGGAAATCCTGCGACAGGCGCTGGAACGCCACCTGGGAGGTGCTGCGCACCACGTTGCAGCGCACCCCGGGATAGCGTTCGTTGAAGGCGCGCCCGGCGGCCTCCGACGCATCGGCGCTGTACTGGCCGGTGTACCAGGTGATCTCGCCTTCCCGCTTGGCGGCCTCGTAGAGGGCGCGCTCCTGGTCGTGCATGGGAGCCTGTGCCCATGCCTTCGTGGCCGCCGCGGACCAGGCCGCGAGCGCAAGCATCTGTCGCCTGTCGATCAGGAACATCCGGCTTCCTCCCAACCCTGTGGCCGCCCGGCCGCCTTTGGCGGTCGCGGTGCACGGCTCCTTGCTTCTTGGACGGGACGAACGTTGCCACCGCACTCCGGGCCTGTAAACCATTGCGCACAAGCAGGGGAGGAAGCGATGCCGCTGATGGACAGGATCGGCGTGGATGTCGGCCGCAAGTTGCGGCTGGAGGACGCCGTCGAATGGGCCGCGCGGAACCAGGTCCGGCACATCGACATTCAGCTCGACACCGGTGCCAACGCGGTGACGACCTTCGACGATGCGCGCTGCCGCGACATCCGCCGGCGCGCCGAGGCCAACGGGGTCGCCATCGCGCTGCACACGCTCTCGGCCGTCAACGTGGCCGAGTACTCGCCCTTCCTGTCGGAGGCGGTCGACAGCTACCTCAAGGCCTATATTGAGGTCGCACCGAAACTGCACGCCGAATGGATCGTCGTCCATGCCGGCTACCACTTCACCGCCGACGTGCCGATGCGCATGGAAGCCGGTCGCGACCGGCTGCAGCGCATGGTGAAGCACGCGGAACAACACGGCGCGCTGCTGCTGCTCGAGAACCTGAACCGCGAGCCGGAGAATGCCGAGGTCCACTACCTCGCCCACACGGTCGAGGAGTGGCGCTACTACTACGAGGCGATCGACTCACCCGCCTTCGCGCTCTCCTTCACCGCCAACCACGCGCATCTGCTGCCGCCGGGGGTGCAGGGCTTCGTCGACGCCATGCCGCTTGGCCGCGTGAAGGAAGTGCGCCTCGCCGACTGCTGGCGCAACGGCTACGAGGAGCACCTTGTTCCCGGCAAGGGCGACTTCGACTTCGGCGCGATGTTCGCCCTGCTGGAAGGCAAGGGCTACCGCGGCGCCTACACCAATGCCTTCGGCACGCTGGAGGACATGCAGGCGGCGCGCGGATACCTCGTGGACAAGGCGCGTGCCGCCGGCGTGACGGTGGTCTGATACCGGCGGCACGAGTCTCTGACTCGTGCCGAGGTCGCGAATGCGGCCCGCCGGTGGTCCGTCGAAGCTAGGCAAACCGGAGGTTTTCGCCCGGCGCCTGAGGGCAGCAAGAGCCGCATGCCAGCGGCCGCTACACGCGGCCGCCGGTATGACGCGCTACGCCGGCCACACCCGTCGCGCCGCCGGCATCAGCCCTTGTGGACGCGCAGCGGCCCGAAGGACTGCGTCACCGGCATGACCTGCAGCGTGTTCACGTTGACGCGTCCGGGCCGCGTCGCGACCCAGTGCACCGCGTCCGCGATGTCCTCCGGCGTCAGCGCCTCGGCGCCCTCGTAGATGCCGGCCGCCTTGGCGTCGTCGCCCTTGAACCGGACGTTCGAGAACTCGGTGCCGCCGACCAGGCCCGGTTCGATGTCCGTCACACGCACCTTCGTGCCCCAGAGGTCGGCGCGCAGGTTCAGGCTGAACTGGCGCACGAAGGCCTTCGTCCCGCCATAGACGTTGCCGCCCGGATAAGGGAACTCCCCGGCGGTGGACCCGAGATTCACCACATGCCCGCGGTCGCGCGCGACCATGCCGGGCAGCACGGCGCGGGTGACGTACATCAGCCCCTTGATGTTGGTGTCGACCATCGCATCCCAGTCGTCGAGGTTCGCGGCCTGCGCACCTTCGAGCCCCAGGGCGAGGCCGGCATTGTTCACCAGCAGGTCCACCGCGGCGAACTCGGCCGGCAGGCCGGCGATCGCCTCCACCACCGCGCCGCGGTCGCGCACGTCGAGGGTCAGCGCGTGGCAGCGCGCGGCGCCAAGTTCCGCCTGTAGCGCCGCCAGGCGCTCCGCGCGCCGCCCGGCAGCGACGATGCGCGCCCCGTCGGCGGCGAAGCGGCGCGCGATGGCAAGGCCGAAGCCGGCGGTGGCGCCGGTGACGAGGACGATCTCTGGCTTCATGGCGTCTCGGTTCCTGAGGACGGCGGCAGGGTTATCCTCTGCACGCCATGCCGGGAAGCCCACGCCGGCGCAGCGTCTTGAGAGGGGCTCTGCCCCTCTCCAACTCACCCCGCCAAAGGCCGAAGGGCCTTTGGAAACCGTCACCTGGTTCCATGCGCCGCAGCCGGAATGCTGCCGAAAGCCGCGCCTGTGCACGCTGCGATGACCTGGAATGCCGGCGGTGCCCAGCGCCAAGAGAAGGTTTCCGAAGGCCCTTCGGCCTTTGGTGGGGTGGTCCGGAGGGGCAAGGCCCCTCCGGCCTTCACGGGCGACCTTTCCCCCTACGCGACAAAGCCCCCTCGACCGGGATCGTCAGAACCCCTCCAGCACCACCTTGCCGATCATCGTCCCGCTTTCGACCATCGCATGCGCCTCCCGCAGCCTTTCGGCCGTCATCGGCCCCAGATTGCGGGTCATGGTGTGGCGGATGCGGCCATGGTCGACCAGGTCGGCCACCGCGTTCAGCAGGTGATGCTGCTCGATCATGTCCGGCGTGCCGAACATCGGCCGGGTGAACATCAGCTCCCAGTGCAGGGAGACCGATTTCGGCATGAGTTGCCGCGCATCGATCGGCGCCTGGGATTCGATCAGCACGATGCTGCCCTGCGGCGCCACCGTGGCGACGATCTGCTCCCAGTTGCGCGCCGTCGTATTGGTCGAGAACACGTAGCGCGCCCGCACGCCGAGCGCCTTGAGCTGCGCCGCGATGTCCCCCTTGTGGTCCACCACGTGGTGCGCGCCGAGGTCGCGGCACCACTGCGCGGTCTCCGGCCGCGATGCCGTGGCCACGACGGTCAGCGCCGTGCGCTGCCGCGCGATCTGGGTGACCATCGAGCCGACGCCGCCGGCGCCGCCGATCACCAGCAGCGCATCCCCCGCGCCGCCGCCCTCATGGATGCCGAGCCGGTCGTGCAACCCTTCCCAAGCCGTGATGGAAGTCAGCGGCATGGCGGCCGCCTCGGCGAAGGACAGCGAGGCCGGCTTGCGGCCGACGATGCGCTCATCGACCAGTTGCAGTTCCGCATTGCTGCCGGGGCGGTTCACGACGCCGGCGTAGAAGACTTCGTCTCCCGCGCGGAACAGCGTGCAGCCCGGGCCCACCGCGCGCACCACGCCGGCGGCGTCGAAGCCCAGGATGCGCGGACCGTCCTTCGGTTCCTCGCTGCGGCGGCGCTTGGTGTCCACCGGGTTGACCGAGACGGCGCGCACCTCGACCAGCATGTCGTGGCCCTCCGGCACCGCCGGTGCCGGGATGTCGAGGTCGAGCAGCGCCTCCGGATGGTCAACCGGGTGGCACCTGGTGAAGCCGATGGCCTTCATGGAGTCCTCCGCATATTGCAGAGGATACTAGGTCGACTTCAGCCGATGCGCAGCAGGGCGGGTCCGTTGTCCCGCAGCCAGTCCTGCGCCGGCTCGCGGTTCGGCGTCAGGGCTTCCACATGCGCCCAGAAGCGCGCCGAGTGGTTGAGTTCGCGCAGGTGCGCGACCTCATGCGCCACCACGTAGTCGAGCACCCAGTCCGGCGCCATCACTAGCCGCCAGGAAAAGGCGAGCGTGCCGTCCGGCGCGCAGGACCCCCAGCGGCTGTTGGTGTCCTTCAGCCGGATGGCGCGCACCTTCACCCCGAGCGTCGCCGCATGCCCTTCCGCCAAGGTGCCGATCCGGCGCTTCGCCTCGGCGCGCAGGAAGTCCTTCACGCGGCGGGCGAGGAATTCCGGCGCACCGGAGACGACGATGATGGCGCCGTCGAGAAAGGCGCCGCCGCGCGCCGCGGGATCGTGGCGGATGACGTGCGGCCGGCCGCCGAGCGGCACCTCCACCCCCGGCGCGAAGGCCAGCGGCGGGGCCAGCGCGGCCAGGCGCTGCATCACCCAGGCGGCATGCGTCGTCAGCAGTGCCATGCCGGCGCGGCGGGCGGTGCGCATCGGCAGGGTGACCACGACCTCTCCGGCGCGCGCATCGATGCGCAGGCTGACGCGGCGCGCGCGCGCCGAGCGGCACCAGCGCACCGGGCACCCCACGGGCGCGCCGAGCACGCCGGGGCGTAACAGCACGGTTTCCGAATCGGACGACTGCATGCCGCCAGGATGGCGCATCGGCGATGCAAGGTTCAACCGCTTGACAGCGACGGGTGCCGCACAGCGAGTGTGACCCATGCACGACGCGCTCCGCATGCTGCCGCCGCTGTTCCTGCTCGGCACGCTGTGGGGCGTGACGCCGGTCTTCGTGAAGCACCTGGGTGGGCTCGGCTGGCCGCCGCTGATGATCGCGGTGTTCGGTGCAACGGGCAGTTCGGCGATCCTGCTTGGCCTGTGCCGGCTGCGCGGCATCGCTATCCCGGTGGATGCACGCCACCTGCGCTACTATGCCGTGTCGGGCCTCTTCGGCATGGCGCTGGCGAACCTGGTGGGCTTCACCAGCCTGCAGCACGTGCCGGCGGGCTTCTTCGCCATGCTGGTACCGCTCTCGCCGATGCTGACGGTGCTGGGTGCCGCACTGATCGGGGCCGAACGCGCGACGCCGCGGCGCGTGCTGGGCACCGTGCTCGGTCTCGCCGGCGTGCTGCTGGCCATGAGCCCCGGCGCGGCGCTGCCGGATCGTTCCGTGCTGTCCTGGGCAACGATCGCCGCGCTGACGCCGGTCTGCTACGCGGCGTCGAACCTGTTCGCGGCACGGCTCGCGCCACAGGGCACGCCGCCGCTGGCGCTGGCGACGGGCACGCTGGCGATCGGCGCGGTGCAGGTGGCGGTCTTCGCGATGCTGTTCGGGCAGTTCCGCCTGCCGCCCCTCGAAGGCGTGCCGGTGTCGGCCTTGCAGATCATCGTGATGGCGAGCGCCTTCCTGCTCTGGTTCCGCTCGATCGTCACCTATGGCGGCGTCGTCACCTCCCAGACCGGCTACATCATCACCCTGACGGGGATGGCCTGGGGATGGCTGCTGTTCGGGGAACGGCCGGGCCCGCTGACGGTCCCGGCCGCGATGCTGGTCTTCGCCGGGCTGGCGCTGGTGACGCTGCCCGGGCGAAGCGTCACCCGATCAGGTGCTTGAGCTCCGTCTCGACGAAGGCGAAGGCGGTGTCGCCGGCATTGACGACATTGTGTTCCACCCCCGCCGGACGGGAATAGGCGACGCCGGCCTTGAGGTCGTTCGTCGCCGTCTGTCCGCCGGGCAGTTCCAGCAGCATCTTCCCGTCGGAAACCGGCACGACGACATAGGCCATGCCATGCCGGTGCCAGCCGGTTTCGGAGCCCGGCGGGAAGTCCCAACGCGTCACGCGGACATTGGCGTCATCGACCTGCAGGGTGGCGATCGCCGGCGGGCGGCAGCGAAGGGGCTCGTTCATCACTCGGCCGCCTTCGCCGGCGCCAGGCCCGGCAGCGGAAGTGCACCGGCGGCACCCCAGGCGGCCCAGACCTTCTCGGCCTGCTCGGCCGACAGCGGCAGGTGCGGCGGGCGGATCACGCGCCAGCCGGCATCGCCGGTGCTGCGCGCGATGATCTCCCGCAGGCCCGGGATCAGCGGCACGGAGGTCGCCGCGCGGCGCGTCGCGGTCAGCGTCGCCTGCGCGGCATCCGCCTCCGGCCCGCTGCGCTTCGCATAGACGATGCCGCCCCAGTGGCTGTTGGCGTTCGACGCCGCGGTGATGCAGCCGGCGCCGCCCTCGGCGAGGATCTGCTGCAGGAATTCGTCGCTGCCCGAATAGACCTCGAACCCCTCCTTGGCGAATTCGCGCACCATCGCCTGCATGTTGGCGTAGTCGCCGGAGGAATCCTTCACGCCCTTGATCGTGCCCGGGAAGGCCTTGATCAGCCGCCCGATCAGGTCGAGCGAGAAGGGCACCGCCGATTGCTGCGGGAAGTGGTAGAGATAGATCTTCACCCCGCCGCCGACGCGGTTCACCACTTCGGAGAAGTAGGCGAACAGCCCATCATCGCTCGGCCCCTTGTAGTAGAAGGGCGGCAGCATCAGCACGCCGGGGCAGCCGGCATCGCGGGCGTGCTTCGTCAGTTCCACGGAATCCGTCAGGCTGGCGCAGCCCGTGCCGGGCATCATCCGCGCCGCCGGGATACCGCGCGTGATCAGCCCTTCCAGGATCTGCTTGCGCTCATGCAGGCCGAAGGAATTGGCCTCCCCGGTCGTGCCGAGCACGCCGAGCCCGTTGCAGCCATTCGCCAGCAGCCACTTCGCATGCGCCGCCATACGGTCGAGGTCCGGCGAGAGGTCGGGCCCCATCGCCGTCAGCACGGCGGCATTCACGCCGCCATAGATCGCGTTCTTCATCCGGGTCTCCTCCGGTCCTTCACAACTGGGGGCATCCGTGCCTTCGCCGGCCATTTGCCGGGCCAGGACACGACATGGTCTTCGAAATCGCCGGCCGCGCGTTCCGCCACCGTGCGGCCGCGGACCGAGACGCCCGCTTCATGCACCGTCTCGGCGCTGCCGGAAACCAGGGGATGCCACCAGGGCAGGTCCTTCCCCTCGGCCACCAGGCGATAGGCGCAGGTCGGCGGCAGCCAGTCGATCTTCGCGAGCCGCTTCGGCGTCAGCCGCACGCAATCCGGCACACGCTTCTTGCGGTTCGCATAATCCTTGCAACGACAGGTGTCGCCATCCAGCAGTCGGCAGGCGACATTGGTGTAGGCGATGCGATCGGTGTCCTCGTCGCGCAGCTTGTGCAGGCAGCAACGGCCGCAGCCGTCGCACAAGGACTCCCACTCGGCGCGGGTCATCTCGTCGAGGGTCTTTTCGCGCCAGAAGGGGGCTTTGGCTGTCACGCCGCAGTTTTACGCGGAAGGGCGGGGGAGGAGAACCTCCCCCGCACCCCCCTCCCTTCTTTGGAACCTTGTCATCGAGGGGGCCAGGCGGACGCCGGCATGGGCTGCATCGCCGCCACGTCGGGTTCGATGGCAGCGCCGAGGCCGACGGCGTCCACCACCGAGGCCAGGTCCAGCATGCCCTCGCGGATCGAAAGGCGCGGGCCGCGCGGCGTGTCGGCATAGAGGTCCGGATGCGCCTCCATGAAGCGGACTGCTTCCGCCTTGGGGCGGCCCGAAAAGCCGTCGACGAAATGATGGCCGTTGCGCTCGACATGCACGAGGCCCATCGCGCTCACCAGCGCCAGATCCTGCTGGACGCAGACACCGGCCAGCGTCGTCAGGTCCTCGGCACTCATGAAATAGCGCGGCTCCGGCTCCGCGGCGTTCCACGCCCGGCAGCGCGCCAGGTTGATCAGCGACCGCCACACCCCCTTGCACGCCTTCGACGAAATTCCCGTGTAGCCGAGCGCCTTCGCCTGCACGAAGGCATCGAGCGGCCCGTCGCTCTCGTCCACGATCACCGGGCGCTCGGCCGCCAGCGCGCCCATCGCGCCATCCAGCGCGCGCGCCCGCTTCACCGGCTGCTCGATGAAGGCGATCGAGGCATTCAGCCGCGCAAGCCTCGGTTCCGCCTGCATGGCACGCCACAGCGCGAGCACGCCCTCCGCATCCTCATACTGCTCATTGCCGTCGAGCGAGACATGATAGCCGTGCAGCCGGTCCAGCACCGAGGCGATGCGGCACAGGCGGTCCACATCCGCCGCGACATTCCCGCCGACCTTCAGCTTCCACCAGGTGTGGCGGTAGGTGGCGGCGACCTCCTCCACCGTCTCGGGCAGGCCGTCATCGACGCGTTCCGCCTGGTCCGTGGCGGTGATCGGGTCCACCAGCCCGACCGTATGCCGCGCATGCATCCGCCGCGACGGCGTCAGCGACGCCAGCATCGCGCCGAAGTCATGGCCCGCGAGGTCCGGCACCGCCGCATGCGCCGCCATGCCGCCGAGATTGGCGCGCATACCGGCGGCGAAGGACAGCCCCTTCGCCTTCAGCAGCGCATCCAGCATCGCCCGATCCAGCAGCGCACGGCCATAGGCGGCGACGAGCGGGTTCAGCCCCTCCGCCGCGCAGGCGGCGACATGGGAGGCATAGGCATCCGCGTAGTGCCCGAAGGCGGTGTTCACCCCCGCCGCGCGCGTCGCGTCGCAGGCGATCTCCAGCGCGCGGCGCAACTGGTCCTCGTTCTGCGCATCGGTCCAGCGCGGGTCCTTGTCGAACCACTTCGCGGCCAGCGTCTCCGCCGCCACGCCCCAGGCCTCGCTGCCGTCCTCCAGCGCGATGCGCGCGCGGATCACCGCCTGCCTCCCATGCGTCACCGTGATGACGCCGAAGCGGAAGGGCATGCGCAGCCGGAAGGGCCATTCGAAACGCTGCGTCTCCAGCAGGCGGAAGCGCGGGGCCGTCATGCCATCATCTCCTCTAGCCCGCGGAGGTAGCCGATGGCGCGCGCCGCGCTGGTCGGGCCGTCGGGGACGTAGTCGAACGGTTCCACCGCACAGAACCCGCCATAGCCGACGCGCCGCAGCGTCGAGAGCACCGGCCCGAAGCGGTCCTTGCCCTGGCCCGGCCCGCGCCGGTTGCGGTCGTTCAGGTGGACATGCGCGACATCGCCGGTGGGAATGAAGCGTTCCAGCAGCGCTGGCACTGCCTCGCTCTCCCCGTTCCCCGCCGAGCACACATCCAGCATCGTCCGCAGCGCCGGATTGCCGATGCGCCGCACGATCGCCGCCGCTTCGGCGACATTGGTGACCCAATTGGTCTGGCCGGGATCGAGCGGTTCCAGGCAGTAGGTGACGCCGTGCTGCGCCGCCCATTCGCCGGCGCGCGCCATCGCTTCCTCGGCGCGCGCCGCGTCGCCGTCCGTCTCGACGCGTCGCTGGCCGGGCGAGCCGTGCACCAGCAGCGCCCCGCCGAGATCCGCCGTCAGCGCCACCAGCCGTTCCATCACGTCCAGCGTGCGCGCCCGGATCGCGGGCTCCGCCGTGGTGATGGACAGCCCCGCGGGGGCCACCAGCAGCCAGTGCAAGGAGGTGATGGTGGTCCCGGCCTCCGCCGCCGCACGCCGCAGCTCCGCGCGGCGCGAGGCCGGCAGCAGATGCGGCGCCTCCGCATCCAGCGTGAAGGGCGCGACCTCCAGCCCGTCATAGCCGAGCCCCGCCGCCAGCGCGCATTGCGCGGGGAAATCGAGGTCGCGGACGACCTCGTTGCACAGGCTGATGCGCATCAGGCGATGTCCTCCAGATCGACGACGCGGCCTTCCCGCGCGGATCGCCGCGCGGCGTCAAGGACACGCGCGGGTGCGAGGGCACCGGCGCGCAGCCCGGCCTCCGGCTGCCGGCGTGTGGCGACGGCGTCGATGAAGGCGGCGAGTTCCGCGGCGACGACCTCGACCGGATCGGCGGCGGGAAGGCCGCGGTCCTCGCGCGGACCGTGCCGCGGCAGCCAGGCACCCTGCGCGGCAGGGGCATGCGCACCGCGGCGCAGGGCGAAGGTCTCGGCGGCGAAATCCACCTCGGCCAGGGCGTCGTGGCCGGCAACGACCACTTCCTTGCGCGTCTCCGCCCCCGGCACCACGGCGTCCGGCCAGCGTCCGGGCAGCACGCAGCCGGCCTCGATCAGCGCCGCGAGGCCGGAGGGGAACATCATCTGGATCACCGCCAGATCCTCTCGCCCACGCCCCAAAGGGTCCGCCAGCGTCGCGAAGACGCGCGCCGGCGCTTCCCCCGCGATCCAGGGCAGCAGGTCGGCGAAATGCACCGCATCGTTCAGCAGCGCGCCGGAATCTCCGCGCGCGCGCTTCAGGCCGGAGAACCGTGCGGCGAGGTAGTGCAGCCGTCCGAAGGCACCCTGCGCCACCATGCGCCTCAGTGCCATTCCCTTGGGATGGAACCGGAAATTGAGCCCGACCTGCGCGATGCGGCCCCGCTCCTCGGCCAGCGCGGCCAGGGCGGCGGCCTCTGCGGCCGTCTCGGTTGCCGGCTTCTCGAGGAACAGGTCGCGCCCCGCCCGCAGCACCGCGGTCGCGAGCGCCACATGCGTCGGAACCGGCGTCGCGACGATGGCCGCATCGCAGGCGGCGAGCCCGGACTCGAAGCTCTCTGCCACCGGCAGCCCCGTCGCCTCGGCCGCGCCGCGATCCGGGTCGAACACCGTCGCCGTGGCGCCCAGCCGCCGCAGCGCCGCCAGGTGCACGCGCCCGAAGGCGCCGCAGCCGAGCAGCAGCAGGCGGGGGGTCGCATCCTTCATGCGCCCGAGTGGGCGTGCTCGCGCCGCGCGCGTCAAGCGCTTGACGGCAACGCGCGGCCGACGTCGCATCGCGCGTGGACCCGCGACCGCTCACCGCCGACGACCTGCCGCGCGCCGCCGCGCTCTCCTGCCTCATCGGCTGGAACCAGCTGCCGCGCGACTGGGCGCTGTTCCTGCACGGCGGCGAAGGCCGCGCCGTGGATGACGGGCGGGAGGCGCTGGCCGCCACCGCCGCCTTTATCCGCTACGGGGCGGACCTCGCCTGGATCTCCATGGTGCTGGTGCGGCCGGACATGCGCCGGCGCGGCCTCGCCACCGCGCTGATGCGCTGGGCCGTCGAGACCCTGCACGGCACGCGCTGCGCCGCGCTGGACGCCACGCCGGCGGGGCGGGAGGTCTATCGCCGCCTCGGCTTCCGCGATCTCTGGGGCTTCGCGCGCTGGTCCTTGCCGGCGCCGCTGCCGGCGGGACCCGGCGCGCGTCCGCTCGCGGCCTCCGACTGGCCTGCCCTTCTCGCCATGGACGCTGCCGCCTTCGGCGCGCCACGCGAGGCCCTGCTGCGCGACTTCGCCGCCCGCCTGCCGCAGGCCGCCTTCGTCGCGGCGGATGGCGCGGGCTTCGTCCTCGCCCGCGACGGGGCGCACGGCCCGCAGATCGGGCCCGTGGTGGCGCCGGACGATGCCACCGCGCGCGCACTGATCGCCGCCGCGCGCGCCGCGCTGCCCGGGACGCCGGTGCTCGACCTCTGCGACGCCCGCCCCGGCCTCACCGCCTGGCTGACGGTGCATGGCGCGACGATGCAGCGGCCCTTCACGCGCATGGCGCTCGGCGCCGACACGCCTGGCGATGCCGCCCTGCTCGCCGCCGTGGCAGGGCCGGAATTCGGCTGAGGCGGCCGCCTCGCTTGACGCCGCCGGAAAGACCGAAGCACCATCCTCGGTAACCGTCGGGTTACCGCACCATGACGCCGCGACCAACGCGGCGCGGGAACGAGGAAAGGGTCGAAGACATGCTGCGCAGGCACCTGCTCGCCGCCACCGCCGCCGGGCTCGCCGCCCCTGCCACGCTGCGCGCGCAAGGGGCCTGGCGCCCCGAGCGTCCGGTGACGATCATCGTCCCCTGGGCCGCCGGCGGCTCGACCGACCAGATGGCGCGCATCGTCGCGACAGAATTGGAGGAGGCCTTCGGCCAGCGTTTCGTCGTGGTCAACCAGCCCGGCGCCTCGGGCTCGATCGGCACGCGCAACGCGATGCAGGCAGCCAAGGACGGCTACACCTGGACCGCAGGCGCCGCGGTGGATGTCGGCTGCTACAAGGTGCTCGGCCTGCTCGATACCATGCTGGCGGACTGGCACCTGTTCTTCACCGTCGCCAACGTCAACACGATTGCGGCCAACCCGGGCTCGGGCTACCGCGATTTCGGCCAGTTGCTGCAGGCGATGCAGACCCGCCGCGACATTGCGGTCGCCACGGCGGGCCAGTCCTCGGCCGGGCGCAACATGATGGAGGCGATCCGCGCCGCCTCGCCAAACGTGAACTACCGCAACGCGCCCTATGATGGCGGCAACCCCGCCGTGCTGGCCACCGTCGCCGGCGAGACGCCGGTCGTCGCGCAGCTCCTCGTCGAGATGGCGGAGATGATCCGCGGCCGCCGCCTGATCCCGCTCGCGGTGCAGGCGGACACGCCGATCACCCTGCAAGGGTTCGGGGAGATTCCCTCGATCAAGCGCTGGCTGCCGAACATCCCGACGCCGCTCAACTATTTCGGCATCTGGGCGCCGAAAGGCGTGCCGGATCCGGTCATCCAGGCCATGTCGCAGGTCTGGGAAACGCGGGTGAAGAACAGCCAACGCCTGAAGGACTACGCTGACAGCCGCGCCGCTGTCTTCGCGCCGCTGCACGGCCAGGCGGCGCACGACGCGGCCTGGGTGATGGTGCGCCAGACGGCCTGGCTCTACTTCGATGCCGGCGCCGGGCGCGTCTCGCCGGATACGCTCGGAATCCAGCGGCTTTGAGCTTCCGCGCCGACCGTGTCTTCGGTCTGGCCTGGGCGCTGCTCGGGGCCGCCATCGTCGTCGAATCCTGGCGGATGGACCGGCTCGAGCAGCAGCACATCAACCCCGTCACCGCGCCGGGGCTGGTGCCCGGGCTGCTTGGCGTGGTGCTTGTCGCCTTCGGTATCGTGCTGGCGGCACGGCGCGCTCCGCCGGTCGAGATGCCGGTCGAGCAGGACCTGCTCGGCCTCGACGAACCTCCGCCGGAGGCCCCGCACGGCGCGTCGGAACCCTGGCGCGTCGGGCTCGCGCTGCTGCTCTGCCTCGGCTTCGCAGGCGGGCTGGTCGGCAGCGGGCTGCCCTTCTGGGCGGCGGCCTTCGTCTTCCTCCTTCTCGCGATTGTGCTGTTCGAATGGCCGGAGCGGCGCGCAGCGGGCACGATCGCGCGTGGCGCCGCGCAGGCGGCACTGATCGCGGGCTGCGCCGCCGCCTTCATCACCCTGGTATTCCAGGAGGTGTTCCTGGTGCGGCTGCCCTGACGCGATGTTCGAAGGGCTCGAACTCCTGGGCGGATCGCTTGCCGGCTTCCTGCAGCCACGGCACCTGACCTACACTTTCGGCGCGACACTGCTCGGCATCCTGATCGGCTGCATGCCTGGGCTCTCGGCGACGCTCGCCATCTCGCTGCTGACCACGCTGACCATCAAGCTGCCGCCGAATGATGCGATCCTGATTCTGATCTGTGCCTATGTCGGCACCATCTACGGCGGCAGCCGCAGCGCCATCCTGCTGAACATCCCCGGAACCGCGGCGAACGCGGCCGCCTGCCTCGATGGCTATCAACTCGCACGGCAGGGCCAGGCGGGGCGGGCGATGGGCGTCGCCACCACCGGCTCCGTCGTCGGCAGCCTGTTCGGCATCGTCTGCCTCGCCATCCTGACACCAGCACTCGGCGAGATCGCGCTGACGTTCCAGTCCTACGAGTTCTTCTGGCTCTGCCTCTTCGGCGTCATGATGTCGGGCTCGATCACCGGCACCGACCCGCTGAAGGGCTGGATCATGGGGATCCTCGGCCTCTTCGTCTCCCAGATCGGGCAGGACGGCATCCACGCCCATGAGCGCTTCGCCTACGGCAATACGGACCTCGCCGGAGGCTTCTCGCTGATCCCGACGCTGGTCGGCGCCTTCGGCGCGGCCGAGGTGCTCACGGTGATGAGCGAGCGCTTCTCCCGCCCCAAGGTTCACACCGTCGACAGCATCCTGCCGCGCGCCTCCGACGTGGTGAAATACTGGCGGACCATCCTTCGGTCCGGCGTCATCGGCGTCTACATCGGCATCCTGCCGGGCGTCGGCGAGGACATGGCCGCCTGGTCCTCCTACGCTGCCGCCAAGCGAGCCTCCCGGGAGAAGGACAAGTTCGGCAAGGGCAGCGTCGAAGGCCTGATCGCCGCCGAGACGGGCGACAATGCCTCGATCCCGGGCGGCATCATCCCCGCCCTGGCTCTGGCCATCCCGGGATCCGCGCCCGCCGCGGTGCTGCTCGCCGCGATGATCATCCACGGCGTCCGGCCCGGGCCGATGCTGATGATCGAGAATCCGCAATTCGTCTACGACGTGGTGGCGATGAACGTCTATGCGACCGTCGCCATGCTGTTCTTCGGCCTGTTCCTGGTGCGGCCGCTGCTCAAGGTGCTGACCGTGCCGCGCACCATCATCATGCCGATCGTCTTCGTGCTTTGCACCGTCGGCTCCTTCGCCATCGCGCAGCGACTCTTCGATGTCTGGACCATGCTCGGCGTTGGTGTCGCGATCTTCTACCTCCGCCGCCACGGATACCACGCCGCACCCTTCGTGCTGGGCCTGGTGCTGGGCGACCTGATGGACAAGTCACTGCGGCGCGGCCTGGTGATCTCGGATGGCGACATCCTGCCCTTCTTCACGCGGCCGATCTGCGCGGTGCTGGCCGCGCTGACGCTCGTGGCGTTGCTGTGGTCGGTCCCTGCCGTGGCGGAGCGCATCCGCGGTCTGGTCCGACGCCGAACAGCCAATCCCTGACCCGGCACATGACTTGCTAGCCCCCGGTGCGAACACCGGGAGACTTCGCATGCTTCGCCGCCAGCTTCTGCTCTGCGCCGCCGCCCTGGGCATCGCGCCGCAAGCGCGCGCACAGGATGGCTGGCCCAGCCGGCCGGTCAGCCTCGTCGTGCCCTATGTGCCCGGCGGGCCGTCCGACCTGCTGGCGCGCACCCTGACGCAGCACTTGCAGGCCCGCCTGGGCCAGCCCTTCGTGGTGGAGAACCGCACCGGCGCGAACGGCGCCGTCGCCGCGCAGCATGTCGCCCGCCAGCCGGCCGACGGCCACACGCTCTTCGTCGCGGCGAGTGGCATCATGACCATCAACCCGCTGGTCATGCCGCGCATCGGCTACGACCCGACGCGGGACTTCACGCCGGTCACGCTCGCCATCAGCACCTCCAACCTGCTGGTGGTGAGCCCCTCCGTGCCGGCGACAAACCTGGCCGAGCTGCTGGCCTGGCTGCGCGCCAATCCTGACCGTGCCTCATATGGCAGTTCGGGTATCGGATCCTCCGAGCATCTCGGCATGGAGCTGTTCAAGCAGCGCACCGGCACGGACATGACGCATGTGCCCTACCCGGGCGGCGGCGCGGCGGTCACGGACCTCGTCTCCGGCACGCTGCAACTGGCGCTGCTGAACATGGCGACGGTGGTGCCGCAGGTGCAGGCGGGGCGGCTGCGCGCGATCGCCGTCTCCGGCCGTACACGCCATCCCCTGCTGCCGGAGGTGCCGACGGTGATCGAGGCAGGCGTGCCGGATTTCGTCTCGGGGTCCTGGCACAGCGTCGTCGCCCCGCGCGGCATGGCGCCCGGGCTGCTCACGCGCGTCCATGCCGAGGTGACCGCGGCGCTGCGCATGCCGGAGGTGGCGCAGCGCCTCGCCGCGACGGGGTTCTCGGTGGAGGCCAGCAGCCAGGCGGTGCTGGCCGAGACGATCGAGACGGAGACGACCCGCTGGCGCGACGTGGTGCGCCGCGCCGGCCTGGCGACCGGGTAGGGCAGACCCCCGATCAGCCGGGCGCGCCTGATCGGGCCGGAGCCTGACGCATCCCGATCCGTGCGAGCCGGTGCGCCGCGGCGGCGTTCACGGTGTTGTCCGGCATCTCGCCCCGCGCCAGGGCCGCGACCTGGCGCACCGTATCCATCGCCTGGTGCTCCATAGCTTCCGGCGTCATGCCCCCGACATGCGGGGCGGCGACCACGTCCCGCCGCCGCGCCAGGAAGGCCGAAGGCCGCTGGTCCGCCGCGCGGCCGACATCCATCGCGGCACCGGACAGGTGGCCGCTGTCCAGCGCGGCTTCCAGCGCGCGCTCATCGACCAACTCCCCGCGCGAGAGGTTGATGAAGCGCGCCCCGCGCTTCATGCGGGCGAAGGCCGCGGCATCGAACAGGTCCCGCGTCGACGCCTCCGAGATCGCCAGGCACACCACGAAGTCGGACTGCGCCAGCACCTCCTCCATCGGCGCCATGGCGATGCGCGGGTCCTCGGCCGCCGCGTGCGGGTCGGCCACCAGCACCCTCATCCCCAGGGCCAGCGCGACCTCCGCCAGCCGCCGCCCGATGCGCCCGTAGCCGACGATGCCGAGCGTCGCCGCGGAAAGCTGCAACCCCATGCGCCCGGCCGGTTCCTCGCCTCGCCGGTACGCCTGCACATGGCCGGAGACCCCACGCGCCAGATCCACCATGAAGCCGAGCGCCAGTTCCGTGACGGCATCGACGAAGCCCGGCGTCGCGCGGGTGACGAGCACGCCGGCGGCGCTCGCCGCCGCGACGTCGATGGTGCTGATGTCCACCGCGACGCGCAGGAAGGCGACGAGGTCCGGCGCGGCGGCGAAGGTTTCCGCCGTGCCGGGCGTGGCGCGGTCGGCGACGATGGCCTGGCAGCCCTGCGCCGCCTCGGCCAGCGCGGCGCCGGAGAGCACGGTGCCGCCCGGGTTGCGCACCACCTCCGCATGCTGCTGCAGGGCGGCGAGCGCCCGGGTGCCGTAGTAGCCCTCGAACATCTCCGGCGTATGCGTCAGGAACACGCGCAGCATGGTCGTCTCCTTCCCGTGCCCGGCGTCAGGGGCGGGTGGCGGGCGGGACGCCGTTCATCTGCCATTCCCGCACCGCCTCGATGGGCCAGAGCAGCATCAGCACGTTGAGCGCCAGGTTGTCGCGGATCATCCAGGCCGCCAGGCCTTCCATGGCGACCACGATGACGACCGAGGCCACCACCGGCAGCCGCGCCGCCAGGAAGAAGCCCGCCAGCATCGCGACCCCGTCGCCGAAGGAATTGACGATGCTGTCGCCGTAGTAGTCGAGCGAGGCCGTCACCTCGCGATACCGGTCGATGACGAGGGAGGTATTCTCCGCCACCTCCCACGCGCCTTCGACCAGCAGGGCGGCGACGGCGCGCCAGGCGACGCTCCAGCCCGGCCGCAGCCAGCGCAGCACCGCGTAGAAGACGAAGCCGTGCGCCAGGTGCGACAGCGTGTACCAGTCGGTCAGATGCTGGGAATTGCCCGAGGACCAGACATCGCCGTGCCACAGCTTCACATAGCCGCAGGCGCAGATCGGCAGCCGCCCGATGGCGAACTGGATCGCCGCGACCCCGGCAAGGATCCCCGCCATCGCCGCCCAGGGCAGCCAAGGCGCCCTCATGCCCGCCACCGCGCCAGCAGCATCACCGCTCCCCCGGCCAGCAACCCCCAGAAAGCACCGCCGATGCCGAGGAAGGCAACACCCGAAGCGGTCACCACGAAGCAGACCAGCGCCGCTTCCCGCCCGTCGGGCGCGTAGACCGCGCCGAGCATCGCGCCACCGAAGGGCCCGAGCAGCGCGAGCCCCGCCACCGCCTGGATCAGCACCGGCGGCGCCGCCGCGACGAAGACGGTGACGGCGCCAGCCAGCAACCCGAAGACGACATAGACCGCGCCGGCCACCACCGCCGCCACCCAGCGCCGCGCCGGGTCCGGCCCCGCGCCTTCCCCGGCGCAGAGCGCCGCGGTGATCGCGGCAAGGTTCACCGCATGCCCGCCGAGCGGCGCCCCCGCCACGCTGAACAGCCCGGTGGTGGCGAACAGCGGCCCCGCCTCCGGCCGGTAGCCATTGGCCGACAGCACCGCGAGCCCCGGGATGTTCTGCGAGGCCATGGTCACGATGAAGAGCGGCAGCGCGATGCCGGTCAGCGCGGTGACGGAGAAGCCCGGCACCACGATCTCCGGCTGCGGCAGCCAGCCAGTCGTGGGCAGCGGCGCGGAGGCGGCGATCACCGCGACCGCCACCACCACCGCTGCCGGCACTGCCAGCACCCGGTTGATCCGCGCCACCACCGCCCAGGTCACCACGATGGCGAGCCCCGCCACCGGCTGCTCCGCCACCGCGCGCACCGGCGCGAGGCAGAGGGTGAACAGGATGCCCGCCAGCATGGCATTGGCGAGCGGGGCCGGGATCGCGGCGACCGCCCGGCCGAGCGGCTTCCACAGCCCCGCCGCCGTCAGCAGGACGCCGCAGACCAGGAAGGCGCCGACCGCCTCGGCAAAGCCGCCGGGCGGCGCGGCGGTCGCCGCCAGCAGTGCGGCGCCGGGTGTGGACCACGCGACGCTGATGGGCTCACGCAGCCGCAGCGACAGCACGATGCCGCAGAGCCCCATGGCGATCGCCAGCGCCATCAGCCCCGAAGCCGCCTGGGACGGGCTCGCGCCCACCGCCTGCAACCCCTGCAACACCACGGCGAAGGAGGAGGCGAAGCCGACGAAGCCCGCCAGCAGCCCGGCCGAGACCGCGTGCATCAGCGCTTCGCCTTCGGCAGGCCGTCGAGCACGGCGGTCAGCTTCGCCACCGCTTCCGGCGTGAGGCTGCGGATGTCGCGCGCGAGGCGGTTGGCGAGGTCCGTCACCTCCGGCGCCAGACCGGAGGTGTCGAGCACGACGCGCGGATGTGATTGCCGCGCGAGGCGCGCGAGCTCCTCGGCATCATCCCAGATCAGGCCGAAGAACTCGTTCACCTGGTGGACGAGGCCGGCGGAAGGGCGGCCGCGCCGGCCGTGTTCCAGCGCGGAGAGATAGGCGGTGGATACCTGCAAGGCTGCGGCGAGCTCCTTCAAGGTCACGCCACGTTGGGCGCGCAGTTCGCGAAGACGGGCACCGAAGGGGGTCATGGCGCGGAAGGTCGGGGGGAGGGAACTCCCCCCGAACCCCCCCTCCTTCTTTGTGACCGAAGAAGGGAGGGGGTTTGGGGGAGGTTCCCCTCCCCCAACCTTGCTGCCGGCCTCACCGCTGCCGCCTCAACAGAAGATGCACCGCCCCGGTGTTCGCCCGGTGCGGATGCGCCGCCCCGAGCAGGATGCGCCGCAGATCCGGCGCATTCAGCCAATGCGGCAATTCCCGCCGCAGCACGCCGCCTTCGGCCGAGGACCCTCGCCCGGTGATCACGGCGACGCAGCGCAGCCCATCCGCATAGGCATCGGCCAGGAAGGCGTGGACGGCGGCGTGCGCCTCCTGCGCGCGGCGACCGTGCAGGTCGAGCGTGCGCTCCGGCTTGATGCGGCCGCGCCGCAGGTCGCGCCACCGGCGGTCGTCCAGCCCCGAGGGCGGCGCATTCACCGCGATGGCAGGCGGCGCCCAGACCGCGCGCGGCGGTGCGGCAGGCGGCACGACCGGCGCGGCGACGACCGGCACCGGCGTAGCGGCCGGCTCCGGTGGCAATTCACGCCCCGGCAGCGGCGCGATCTCGGCCGCATAGGCGCGCCACAGCGCGCGGTCGGCCTCCGACAGGCCGCGGAGGCGACGGCGGGACATGGTTCAGGAGGCCGGCAGCGCGGCCGGGTCGTCGTCGACCAGCACGATGTGCAGCCGCCGCGGCCCGTGCGCGCCGAGTTCGAGCGTCTGCTCGATATCCGCGCTGCGCGACGGGCCGGTCACCAGCATGACGTTGCGCGGCATGAAGCCGCCCGTGGTCGCGTCCTGCCGTTCGGCGCGCAGCAGGTCCCAGGCTTCCTCGTAGGCGCCGGCGATGCGGGAGGCGCGAAGCACGACGATCTCCGTCTCCGCCAGGATGTTCAGCGTGGTCGGCCGCGCGGGGTCGGAGGGCAGCATCAGCGTGCCGGTCTCGGCGATGGCGGCGTAGCCATGCTGGACGGAGACGAGGTCCGTCGCCTGCGCGCGCCGCGCCTCGAATTCCAGCATCGGCCGGTCGGACCAAGGCAGGGCGGCGAGGTCCGGATGCGGCGCCAGCACGAAGCGCGGCGCCAGGTTCTGCGCCGCCAGGTAGTCCGCCACCGCGCCGGGGACGTCCTTCGCTTCGGCCACCCGTGCGACGGAGCCGAATTCCTTCTCCACGTTGCGGACGAACAGCGCGACCTGCTCCGGCCGCGGCACGCGCGAGCGCGCCGGGATCAGGTGGCGCGGATGGGTGGCGAGCCGCCCGTCCAGCATGGCGCGCTGGTCGGCGGGCAGCGGGCCGCGCTTCAGGCCGCGACGGATGGCGGAGAGGATGGCGTCCTTGCTCATCGCCTCACCCTCCGCGCTGCATCTTGGCATAGCGCGCCATGAAGGTGCCGCCCGGTTCCGGCGCCGGCAGGTCGCGGCCCTTGGTCCAGCCGCCCGCCAGCGGCAGGGAACGGAACGCACCCTTGCCACGCGCCAGCAGCGACAGCGTGCCGATCGCCGCGCGCGTGGCCATGCGATACATCCCCGGCCGCTTCGCGAACCAGGCCCAGAGCCCGAGGCCGCGGCGCATCGCCGCCGGCGTCAGGTGCCGCTCGAACTCCCGCTCGCGCCAATGGCGCATCGTGTTCGGCAGCGGGATCTTCACCGGGCAGACGCTCTCGCACTTGCCGCAGAAGGTCGAGGCATTGGGCAGGTGCCCGGCCTTGTCGACGCCGATCAGGGACGGCGTCAACACGGCACCCATCGGCCCGGGATACACCCAGCCATAGGCATGCCCGCCGGTCACGCCATAGACCGGGCAATGGTTCATGCAGGCGGCGCAGCGGATGCAGCGCAGCATCTCCTGGAACTCGGACCCGATCATGTTCGACCGGCCGTTGTCGAGCAGGACGACGTGGTATTCCTCCGGCCCGTCGAGGTCGCCCGGCCGCCGCGCGCCGGTGCTGAAGGTCGTGTAGACGGAGAAATCCTGCCCCGTTGCCGACCGCGCCAGCAGCCGCAGCAGCGAGGTCGCATCCTCGAGAGTCGGCACCACCTTCTCGATCGACGCCAGCGCGATGTGCACGCGCGGCAGGGTCTGCGTCAGGTCGCCGTTGCCCTCGTTGGTGACGATCACCGAGGACCCGGTTTCCGCGATCAGGAAATTCGCGCCGGTGATGCCGACATCGGCAGCGAGGAAGCGGTCGCGCAGCCGCGTGCGCGCCTCGGTCAGGATGTCGCGCCGCTCGTTGAAGACGCGGTCCGCCGGCAGGTCGGTGTGCATGCGGCGGAAATCCGCCTCCCAATCCTCCCGGTTCAGGTGGAAGGCGGGGGCGATGATGTGGGAGGGATGCTCCTTGCGGAGCTGGATGATGTATTCGCCGAGGTCGGTCTCGACCGGGGTGATGCCGTGCTTCTCCAGGTGGTCGTTGACCCCGATCTCCTCGGAGATCATCGACTTGCCCTTGGTGACGGTGCGCGCCCCCGCCTTGCGGCAGATCTCCAGCACGGCGGCGCGCGCATCCTCCGCGGTCGAGCACCAGTGCACGGTGCCGCCGGCGCGCTCGACATTCGCGGCGAAGGTCTCGAGGTAGAAATCGAGATTCGCCAGGGTGTGGTTCTTGATGTCGCGGCCGATGTTCCGGAGCTGCTCGAATTCCGGCAGGCGGGCGACGGCCTCGGCACGGCGCTGCAGGAAGGCGCCCTTGGCCTTGCCGAGCGCCTTCTGCAGGCCGGCATCGGCGAGCGCACGCGCGACGTTCTGCTTGAAGGCGGGAGAGGTGATCTGGACCAAGGGGTGTTCCCTGCGGCGGCGACGGGTCGGCGATGGTAGCCCGAAGCGGGGGGAGGCCGCCATTGGACGGGTTTGCATGATGGCCGCGAAGCCCGGCCGGAGGGGCCTTGCCCCTCCGGGCCGCCCCACCAAAGGCCGAAGGGCCTTTGGAAACCATCACTTGGTGCCGGGCGCCGCAGGCATCTTTCATCACGGCACGGCGCGCCGTGCACCGGGGCGGGCTTCGCCGCTGCTCCCGACGGTGGCGCACCGTGCCAGGTGACGGTTCCCAAAGGCCTTTCGGCCTTTGGTGGGGAGGGTGCGGGAGGGGCAAGGCCCCTCCCGCGGTGCCCCCGGCTTTTCCTCCGCCGCTGCCCTGCTACCCTGCCGCCAACATCACGACCAAGGGAACGTCCATGCCCCCCAGCTTCACGCGCCGCGCGGCATTCGCCGCCGGTGCCGCGCTGCCTCTGGCCGCCACCCGGCCCTCCCGCGCGCAGGCGCCTGCGATCAAGCTCGGCGTGCTGTCGGACATGTCCGGCCCCTATTCCGACAATACCGGCCAGGGGTCCGTCGTCGCCGCCCGCATGGCGATCGAGGATTTCACCCGCACCCGCCCGGGCCTGCGCGTCGACCTGATCTCCGCCGACAACCAGAACCGCGCCGATGTCGGCATGTCCATCGCCCGGTCCTGGTATGACCGCGAAGGCGTGGACTGCATCCTCGACGTGCCACTCTCCGCCCTCGCCCTGGCGATGGGCGAGGTCGTGCGGGAGAAGAACAAGGTCGCGCTCTACACCGGACCCGCGGCCTCGGACCTGACGGGCCGCGCCTGCGGGCCGAACCACATCCACTGGACCTACGACACCTGGGCGCTGGCCCACGGCACCGGCACGGCGCTGGTGGCAGAGGGCGGCGACACCTGGTTCTTCCTGACCGCCGACTATGCCTTCGGCCATGCTCTGGAACGCGACACCGGCGGCTTCGTCACCGCCGCCGGCGGCCGCGTGCTCGGCCAGGCGCGGTATCCCTTCCCGGGGACCACCGACTTCTCCTCCTTCCTGCTCCAGGCGCAGGCGAGCCGGGCGAAGGTCCTCGGCCTCGCCAATGCGGGCTCCGACACCATCAACTGCATCAAGCAGGCTGCCGAATTCGGCCTGACGCGGCGCGGCATGCGGCTCGCGGGCCTGTTGCTGCAGATCCCGGACGTGCATGGCGTCGGCCTCCAGGCGGCGCAGGGCCTGGTGATGACGGACAGCTTCTACTGGGACCTCGATGACGGCACCCGCGCCTTCACCGAGCGCTTCCACCCGCAGAACCGCGGCATCCGCCCGACGCAGATCCACGCCGGCACCTATTCCGCCGTGCTGCACTACCTCAAGGCGGTGGAGAGCATGGGCGTCGCGGCCGCCAAGGCGGACGGCGCGGCGGTGGTGCGGCGGATGAAGGAGATGCCGACCGACGACCCGCTCTTCGGCCGCGGCGAGGTACGCGCGGACGGCCGCAAGATCCACGACATGCACCTGTTCCAGGTGAAGGCGCCGGACGAAAGCCGCGGCGCTTGGGACTACTACAGGAAGCTCCGGAGCATCCCTGCCGCCCAGGCCTTCCGCCCGATGTCCGAGGGCGGCTGCGCGATGGTCCGCACGTGAACCTCGCAAACCTGCCGGCGCGGGTTGCCGCCGCGCCGGGCCTCGCCCGCTGGGGCCGCCACCTGACGGCGGAGGTGCTGCTGGAAGCGGGCGATCGTCGCTGGATCCTCTCGATCCGCGACGGCGCCCTGCGTTCGGCCGAACCCGCCCCCGCGATCATGCCGCGCTACGACCTGGCGCTGCGCTTCGACGCCGAGGGCTTCGCGCGCTTCCTCGGCGCGAGCCCGCCGCCCGGCTGGCACGACCTGATGGCGCTGATGCGCCGGGGCGCGCTGCGCGTGGAGGGCGATATCCAGCCCTTCATGGCGCATCTCTTCTGGTTCAAGGGCGCCCTCGCCCTGCTGCGGGAGGACGCCGCGTGATCGAGCCCGTCATCGGCCGGTACATGCGGCTCGACCTCGAAGGCCGCCCGCACCGGGTCTATTTCGAGGAAGCGGGCCAGGGCGTCCCGCTGCTGCTGCTGCACACCGCAGGCGCCGATGGCCGACAGTGGCGCCACCTGATGAACGATGAGGCGGTCACCTCGCGCTTCCGCTGCATCGCATTCGACATGCCCTGGCACGGCAAGTCCTCCCCGCCCGAGGGCTGGCACGCCGACGAATACCGCCTGACCACCGCCGCCTATACCGGCATGGCACTGGCCGTTTCGCGCGCCCTCGGCCTCGACCGCCCGGTGGTGATGGGCTGCTCGATCGGCGGGCGCATCGTGCTCGACCTCGCCGCCGAACAGGCGGGCGCCATCCGTGCCGTGATCGGCCTGCAATCCTCGGCCTTCGTCGCGCCCTACTACGACACGGAATGGCTGCACCACCCGCACGCCCATGGCGGGGAGGTCTGCGCCGCCGTGGTTTCCGGACTCATCGCCCCCACCGCACCCGAGGGCGATCGGTGGGAGACCCTGTGGCACTACATGCAGGGCGGGCCGGGCGTGTTCCGCGGGGACCTGCACTTCTACAAGGGCGAGGGCGACCTGCGCCCGAAACTGGCCCGCATCGACACCGCCCGCTGCCCCGTCGCGCTGCTCACCGGCGAATACGACTATTCCTGCCGGCCGGAGGACACGCTCGCCACGGCCGCCGCCATCCCGGGGGCGGTGGCCGTGATCATGCCGGGCCTCGGCCATTTCCCCATGAGCGAGGACTACGCCGCCCTGCGCCCGCATCTGCTGCCGGTGCTCGAGCGTTTCGGTGCCCTGCCGTGACGGCGGCTGGGCAGTGCTGCCTCGGGACTTGCCCTGGGCCGCACGGGGAGCCAAAACGCCGCGGCCCCCTCTCGGGGCCCGATTCGCGCCCTTGCAAGGAGAAGCGCAGGTGATCACGCGTCGTTCCCTCTTCGTCGCCGGCGGCGGAGCCCTGTTGCTGTCGGCCTGCGAAACCCCCGTGACTCTCGATGGCCGCTTCCCGATCATGGACGTCCTGGGTACGCAGTCGGATACCTCCGATTTCCGGTCCGCACTGCGCCGGGCCGACCTTGAGAGCCTCCTGAACGGTCCCGGCCCGTACACCGTCTTCGCGCCGACCAACCTTGCCTGGGCCGCGACCTCCGAACAGTTCCGCAACGGCGGCGCAGCCAGCCTGCGCAACTTCATCGCCGGCGGCCGCCTCCGCCTGCCGGACATCCAGGCCCGCGGCAACCGCGTGCGCATGCTGAGCGGCATCGACGCCGTGCTGGTCGGCGGCACGGCAGCGGCGCCCCGCATCCAGGCGGCACGCGCGGGCGCGGCGCCGTCCGGGGCCTCGGCCAGCATCCTCCGGCCGAACCTGCTGTGCAGCAACGGCGTGGTCCACATCCTGGGCGGCGCGCTCATCCCGGCCTGACAGGGGCTGCTCAGGATAGGCGGATCGAGGGGGCTTTGCCCCCTCGAGCACCCCCAGCAGGGGACACGGTCCCCTGCACCCGCGTTGACTCGAGTGTCGGTTTCCAAAGGCCCTGTGGCCTTCGGCGGGGCAGGTTTGCGAGGGGCGGAGCCCCTCTTGTGCCAGCGGACGCCATTCGCGACCGCTGGCATCAACCCATCAGCCGGGAACGCCGCCCCGCTTCCAGGTCAGCACCAGCACGTCCCGGCAGGATGGCAGCGCCGGATCGGTTGGCGCGATCGGCGTGACGCCGTGCATCACCCGAGGGTCATCCACCAGCGCGGTGTCGAGCGGATCCTGCAGCACGAATTGCGCCAGGCGGTTGCCGGCATCGTCCTGGATCACCGTCTCCCCGCCCGTCAGGTTGGTGCGCGCGATCATGGCGATCAGCACGCAGTCCACCCCGTCATGGTGCACGCCTTCGGGCGTCGGGTAGCCCGGCGCGCCGGCGGCGGCCTCGATGCGGAACTGGTGCG
Organism: Neoroseomonas eburnea; assembly: GCF_018129005.1. Lineage (GTDB taxonomy): Bacteria > Pseudomonadota > Alphaproteobacteria > Acetobacterales > Acetobacteraceae > Neoroseomonas > Neoroseomonas eburnea. The sequence goes on along the minus strand of NZ_JAAEDL010000010.1, from coordinate 115,273 downwards.
CCTCGACGAACCAGGATTGCGGGCCGTGCAGCGTGTCGGCCATCGAACGGCCGAGGTCGAGCAGGGCGCGCAGCGGGGCCGAGGCGGCAACCTCGTCCTCCATCGCCGCGAACCAGCGGTCCACGCCGCCGTTCAGCGTGTTGTGCACCACCGCCTGGAAATGCGGCCGGTGCTCGCCCCGCACATGCCCCGGCACCCCCGGTTCGGCGCTGAAATTGGCGATGCGGCGGCGGCGGTAGCGCCCGCCATCTGCCATGAAGGCGTCGGTTTCCAGCCGGTTCCAGGAGGCGAAGAAGGGCGCGAGCAGCGCCGGTGCCCCGGCCTCGCCCATCAGCCCGATCATCGTCGCCCCCGGCACGCGGGCGAAGCCGCGCGCAGCGAGCTCGGCCAGCGGCCCTGCCGGTACGGTCATGATGCGCTCCCTTCACCGATCGGCGCGACGTCCTGCGTCATGCCGGCCAGCACTTCCGCAACGTGGCGTACTTTCACGTGGGATCCCTCCCGCTTCAGCCGCCCCGCCATGTTCAGCAGGCAGCCCAGGTCGCCGGCGAGCAGCGTGCCCGCCCCCGTCGCCTGCACGTCCCGGCACTTGTCGGTAACCATGCGCGTCGAGATGTCCGGGTACTTCACGCAGAAGGTGCCGCCGAAGCCGCAGCAGATCTCGGGATCCGCCATCTCGGTCAGGCTCAGCCCCTCGACGGTCGCGAGCAGCGCGCGCGGCTGCGACTTCACGCCCATCTCCCGCAAGCCCGAGCAGGAATCATGGTAGGTCACGCTGCCGTCGTAGCGCGCCGCCGCCCTGGTCGTCCCCATCACGTCGGAGAGGAACGACACCAGTTCATGCGTGCGCGCCGCCAGCGCCTCGGCCTTGGCGCGGTATTGCGGGTCGTCCTCGAACAGCGAGGGGTAGTGGTGCGCGATCATGCCGGCGCAGGAGCCGGAGGGCGCCACCACGTAGTCGAAGCCCTGGAAGGCATCGATCACGGCGCGCGCCAGGTCCCGCGCCGTGCTGCGGTCGCCGGCATTGTGGGCGGGCTGGCCGCAGCAGGTCTGCGTCGCCGGCACCTCCACCTCGCAGCCGGCCTGTTCGAGCAGGCGCAGCGCCGCGAAGCCGACGCTCGGCCTGTAGAGGTCGACGAGGCAGGTGACGAACAGCGCGACGCGCGGCTTGGCCTGGGACATGGAGAGAAGAATAGGCACCCCCCCGCCTGTCGGACAGTCCCTAGCCCCTGCGACGCGCGCCGCCCTGCTATTCGACGCGGATCCCGGCCTCCCGCACCACCCGGCCCCATTTCTCGCCTTCCGACCGGATGAAGGCCGCGAGTTGCTCTGGGGAGGAGGCAGCACCGTCCACGCCCGCCCGCTCCAGCCGCTGCGCCACCGGCGGGTGCGCGACCGCGTCCTGCACCGACTGGGACAGGCGCAGGACCACCGGCGCGGGAGTCCCGGCCGGCACCATGACGCAACCCCAGGATGTCGCCTCGGCCTGCGGATAGCCGGCCTCGGCGATCGAGGGCACGTCAGGGATCAGCGCGTGGCGCCGTGGGCCGGTCGCCGCCAGGGCGCGGATCTGGTTGGCGCGGATGTTCCCCGCCGCGCCGGCGATCTGCACCAGCATCATCTCGATATTGCCCGCGACCAGGTCGTTCATCGCCGCGCCCGAGCCGCGATAGGGCACGTGCACCATATCGATGCCGGCGGCGAGGCGGAACAGTTCCGCCGCCGTGTGCGTCGAGGCGCCGTGGCCCGAGGAGCCGAAGGAGTACTTGCCGGGATTGGCCTTCGCCAGCGCGACGAACTCGGCGAGCGTGCGCACCGGCAGCCCGTTGGTCACGACGATCGCCATGTCCGCCGTGTAGGCCATGGAGACGGGGGCGAGGTCGCGATCGGGATCGAAGGGCATCTGGCGATAGATGTGCCGGTTGGTGGAGAGCAGCCCGGTGACGCCCATCAGGATGGTGTGTCCGTCGGGCGGCGCCTTCGCCACGATGTCTCCGCCGATGTTGCCGCCCGAGCCGCCGCGGTTCTCCACCACCACGGGCTGGCCCAGGGTTTCGCCCATGCGGTCGGCGATGATGCGCGCGGCGACGTCGGTGCTGCCGCCGGCGACGAAGGGGACGATGAAGCGGATCGGCCGATTCGGTGCCCAGGCAGCCTGCGCATGGGCGCGGGCGAAGGGCGCGGCGAAGCCGGCCGCGAGCAGCGTGCGGCGATTCATGGAAATTCCTCCGGCGATACTTGCCGCGCAGAGTAAGAGCCGCGCGCTGCAGCGCAAGATGCCGATTCGCTGATAAAGGGGCAGTAAAGGGCCCGGCGCCCGTCAGTTCAGCCGCTGCCGCAATTCGACCGTCAGCGCGCGGATGCGATCCGCCGAGGCGCCCTCCGGCGCCAGAGCGAGGAAGCGCTCCAGGCAGGCCAGCGCGGCGCCGATCCGATCGAGCCGCTGGTTCATCAGCCCCGCCTCGCGCCACAGGGCCGCCGCGTCAGGCGCCAGGCGGAGCATGTCCTCGGTGCAGGCCAGCGCGCCCTGCAGGTCGCCCGCCTTCAGCCGCCGCAGCTTGATGTTGTTCTGCAGGCGCAGCAGGACCTCCCGCTTCGCCATCGGTCGCAGCAGGCCGGGGCGCAGCTCCGCCGCCGCCCCCTCCATCCGCTTGAGCAGGGCGCGCAGCGCCGGCGGGTCCAGCACCTCGCCACCGGCGAAGACGTCGAGCACGAGTTGCCCCCGCGGCCCTTCCAGCGCGAGCAGGAAATGCCCCGGGAAATCGACGCCATGCGCGCCCCAGCCCGCCGCTTCGGCCGCGTGCAGCCACAGGATGCCGAGCGCCACCGGCAGGCCGCGCGCCCGCTGCAGCACCCGGATCAGGTTCGCATTGGCGAGGTCGTCATAGGTCTCGGCATCGCCGGAGAGGCCGAAACGGCCATGCAGCACGGCGGCGAGCACCGCCCGCCGTGCCTCGAGGTCGCCGCCATCCGCGAGTGGGTCCGCCGCCGCGGCCTCGACCGCGGCGCGCGCGATCGCGGTCAGCGCCGCGGTGGCCTCCCGCCAGTCGGCCTCCGGCGCGTCCACCCGTGCGAACTGCAGCGCGATCGCGGCGAGATCGAGCTCGGCATCCGGCAACTGGCCCGCGGCATCGAGCGCGGCGCGGGCCTCGTCCTGGGGGGCACGGGACATCGGCGCAGTCTCGCGGGGGCCGCGCCGCGCATCAAGGCATCCGAATGACGTCTTTGTTTTTGCGAAAATTCCAGTTTTCGAGAAGTTGCCAAATCATTAATATCCTCCCTGCTGCGGGAGGCCGCGCGACGGGGTCGTGTGGCGAGCGCGGCGTCGCCCAAGGCCAGCGAGGAACCCATGCCGCCCATCCCCACCATCCGGCGCCGGGCCCTGCCCGCCGCGACTGCCTTGCTCGGTCTGCTGGTGCTGGCGGGTTGCGGCAGTGCCGCGTCCGACGCCACGGCACTCGGCGGCGAAGCACGGCCCGCGCCCTATCCGGGGCGGATCGGCATCGCCTCCGAGCCGCCTGGCGCCCGCTGCGTGCTGACCAACACGGCGGACGGCAGCCGGGTGGCGGAGATCACCACCCCGGCCCAGGTGCCGCTGGCGCGCGGCGCCGCCATCATCGACGCCCACTGTTCCGCACCCGGCCGGATGGAAGCCACCCTCGCCATCCGCCCGGTGCGCGACTTCGCGGCAGACATTCATCACCCGCAGCCGATCGGTACCGGCGTGGTGCAGAATGCCGTGGCCGTCCGCACCGGCTCGACCCGGCGATACAACGATGCGACCGTGTACCTTCCGCCGACGACTTTCGCCTCGGCCGAGGCGCGCGACGCCTGGTTCGCCGACCGCGCGGAGGCGATGCGCCGGGCCGCCGCGCCGGGGATCGCCCGCGCACAGCGCGCACCGAACGCCACCATCGACACGGCGGACGTGCTGGAGCGCTACCTGCAGGAAGACATCGCGCGCCTCGACCAGCAAAGGGCGGCGGCGACCATCGAGCGCCCTACGGCACCGCCGGCCCGGCGGCGCTGAAGGACCGTTTGGAAAGCCCGGCACCGGCCCGCACCCCCAGCCGGCGCCCGCGTCAGTATGCCGGATTGGGTGGCCGGGTGGAGGTGCGGGCCGGTGCCGGACCCGGAAACGCGCCGCGCGGCGCGTTTCCAAAGGGGCCTGAGCATTCCGGCCGGGCTCGGGCAGCAGCCCTCGCCGGACGCGCCCTCTTTTGGAGAGAGGTTTCGCCATATGCGCCAAAAAATGTGATTTCATGAAAACCCGAAGACAACTCTTGGGTGGTGGACGACTTTTTAATAAGACGATAGCAAATTATTAACATCTGACTTAAGGCTGAGGCCGGTCCGGCCTCCGCCGGATCCACCATCGAGAGGGACACGCCACCAGTGACTGCCATCTTTGCTTCCCGCCCCGCCGGCCTAGCCGTTCCCGGTCTCGCCGCACTGCTCGTCCTCGCGGGCTGCGGCACGTACCATGTGCGGGCCGACGGCGCGGCGCTGAACGGTGAGCAGGCCCCGCCCGCCTGGAACGGTGCCGTGACCGTCTCCTCCGACCCGGCCGGCGCTTCCTGCACGGTGACGCGGGCCGGCGCGCAGGTCGCGCAGATCACGGCGCCGGCGCAGGTGCGCCTCGAGCGCGGCAACTCGCCCGCCGAGGTGAGCTGCACCGCCCCGGGCCGCGTTGCCACCGCCGTGACCCTGCGTCCGCTGCGCGATTTCGGCGTGCAGCACCATCAGGCGACCGGCCCCATGGGCTCCCTGAATCACGCCGAGGACATCCGCACCGGCCGCGTCCGCCGCTTCTTCGATGTGACCGTCGCGCTGCCGCCGGCGAGCTTCGCCACCGCCGCCGAGCGCGATGCCTGGTTCGCCGCCCGCGCCGAGGCCATCCGCGCCGCCTGGACGGTGCAGATCGGCCGCGCCGAGCGGTCCCAGGACGCGATGATCGACAGCGCCGCGACGCTGCGCGGCTACATGAACGAGGACCTCGCGGCGCTCGAGCGCCAGAAGGCCGCCACCACCGTCGCCCGCGCCGCCCGCCGCCGCTGAGGCGAGGGTCGCGCCTGCGCCGCCCGCCGTCGGCCATGCTGCCGGCGGGCGGTTTGCGTTCCACCTCCGTCGGCCCGCGCCCGGCCCGGACTGGTTCGGGCACCGGCCCCCGCCGCCAGAACAGGCCCGATCGGGTGAGATCACCGGATCGGGTGAGGATGGTCGCGAGATCAAGAGACCAGAGTGGCTGCCGTGAGCCCGGGCGAACGGAAGCCGCTCCGGCAGCGCGCTCCACCGCTCGAACCTCCCGCTGTCGCGAATGGCGCCACCCGGCAGGGCTGGCCCACCGCAGCGGAACCCTGCTTCAGCGGAGCAGCAGCGGCAGCATGGCGTCGAGGCGCAGCAGGCCATCCGTCGTCGCCCGCAGCCGCCCGGCGGTCCATTCCAGGTAGCCTTCGTCGAGCAAGGCCGTGAGCATGGCGATGTCGATGGCCTGCTCGAAGGCCACGCCCGATCGCGCGGCCATGCGGTCCGGATCCACGCCTTCCGCCAGGCGCAGACCCATCAGCAGGGCCTCGCGCCCACGCGCTTCCGGGGCCAGGGCCTCTTCCTCCACCGCGGCGTGGCCATCGCGCTCGACGCGTTCGGCCCAGACCTCGGGGGCACGGTGGCGCCGGGTGGCCAGCATCTGCCCATCCAGCAGCAGACGCTGATGCGCGCCGGCGCCGATGCCGAGGTAGTCCCCATAGCGCCAATAGGCCAGGTTGTGCCGGCTCTCCGCCCCGGGCTTCGCGTAGTTGCTGACCTCATAGGCCGAGAGGCCGAAACGCGCCGCCTCCTCCGCCGTCGCCAGGTAGAGCCGGGCGGCGTCGTCACCTTCGGGCAGCGAGAAGTCGCCGCGGGCATGCAGCGTGGCGAATTGCGTCCCGGGCTCGATGGTGAGCTGGTAGAGTGACAGGTGGTCTGCCGCGAGCGCCAGGGCGCGCCGCAGCTCCGCCCGCCAGGACGCCTCCGCCTGGCCGGGGCGGGCATAGATCAGGTCGAAGGACAGGCGGGGAAAGATGCCGCGCGCCGCCTCCAGCGCCGCGATCGCCTGCGCCGTGTCGTGCCGGCGGCCGAGGAAGCGCAGCGCCTCCTCCTCGAGCGACTGCACGCCGAGGCTCGCGCGGTTCACCCCGGCATCGCGGAAGGCGCGCAGCCTGGCCACCTCCACGCTGGTCGGGTTGGCCTCGAGCGTCACTTCCATCTCCGGCAGCGGGTCGAACAGCGCGCGCGCATCCTCGATCAGCGCCGCGACCGTCTCCGGCGCCATGAGGGAAGGCGTACCGCCGCCGAAAAAGATGCTGGCGAGCGGGCGGCGGCCGACGCGCGCCGCCTCATGCGCCAGCTCCCGCCGCAGGGCGGCGCGGAAGCGTGTCTCGTCCACCCGGTCCCGCACATGCGAGTTGAAGTCGCAATACGGGCACTTGGCGGCGCAGAACGGCCAGTGGATGTAAAGGGCGAGGGGTTCGGTCACGGCAGGCATATGGCGCCGCCGCGCCGCCCTGTCGAAGGGGGTTCCATGCCGAGGGTGACTGCGCTGTACGCGGGGCTTCTGATCGCCCTGTTCCTGGGCCTGACGTTCCGCGTCTTCGCGGAACGCACGCGCTCGCGGGTGGTGCTCGGCACCGGCGGCGACCGGCGGCTGGAACGCGCGGTGCGGGTGCATGCGAACTTCGCGGAATACGTGCCGGTCTTCCTCGTCGCGCTGCTGGCGGCGGAACTCTGCGGCGCCGCGGCCTGGGCGCTGCACGCGGCCGGCCTCGCCATGCTGGCCGGGCGCGCCGCGCATGCCGCAGGGGTGTCGCGGGAGCCCGACATTCTGCCGTTGCGCGGGGGCGGAATGCTGCTGACGCTCGGCGCCCTGTTCGGGGCCGCGGGGCTCGCCCTCGGCGCCGGGCTGTCCCTGTGGTAGCGGCAGGGGCATGAGCGGATCTTCGGTCGAACGCGTCCGCGCCGCGCTGCTGGCGGCGGACCATCCGGACACCATCGAGGCCTTCCCCGAAGGCACGCGCAGCGCCGCGGACGCCGCCGCGGCGGTCGGCTGCGACGTGGCGCAGATCGCCAAGTCCATCGTCTTCCGCGCCGGGTCGCGGGCGGTGCTGGTCATCGCCTCCGGCGCCAACCGGGTGGACATGGCCAAGGTCGCGGCCGCGGTCGGCCAGCCGGTGAAGCGGGCGGACGGCACCTGGGTGCGCGACACCACAGGCTTCGCGATCGGCGGCGTCTCCCCGGTCGGGCACCTGGCGCCGCCGATCCTGCTGCTCGATGCCGACCTGATGGCGCTGGACCCGGTCTGGGCAGCGGCGGGTTCGCCCCGGCACGTCTTCCGCACCTCGCCGGCGGATCTTCTCCGCATCACCGGCGCCGCCGTGGCCGAGGTGAAGGAGGGGGCGTAGAACCGATCCCGATCAGTGGAATCGCCTGATCGGGCGAAGGTGCTCGCGAAAGCAGGATTCTGGCGTGGTTGCCGTGAACGGAGGCGAACGGAAATCGCTCTGGTGGCCCGGTTCCGAAGTCCTGCGGACATCGTTCTCAGGCCACCAGCCTTTGCTGTCAATGGCCAGCTTGTCCGCTTCGTGCGCCGGAGTTCCAGCGACCTTCGCGGGCAGGATGCAGCGCCCGTCGCCACCCTCTGGGCCGCGCCCTGCGGCGGCCGCATCGCCCAGGGCCGCGACATGGGGCGCCAGATAGGACCCGCCGTCGCGTCGCCGCCGCCTCCGCTGCCTTCGCGGCCACGGGACGGCGGCCGCGCTTCCGACCTCCCTGGGCTGACTGCCCGGGGTCAGCTTAGACTTGGCTCCCGCTTCGAGAGGAAAGCCGATGACCGTCACCGTCCAGCAGATGCTCGCCGCCGCCGAGGCCGTCGTGCCGCGGATCGCTCCCGACGAGGCGAAAGGCCTGATCGGTCGGCCCGACGTGGTCTTCCTCGACGTGCGGGAGCCGAACGAGGTCGCGGTCTCCGGCAAGGTGCCCGGCGCGCTGGCCATCCCGCGCGGCCTGGTGGAGTTCCGTGCCGACCCGGCCTCGGCGCTGCACGACGCGAATTTCGACCGGGCGAAGACGATCATCGCGTATTGTGCCTCGGGCGGGCGTTCGGCCCTGGTGCTCAAGACACTGCATGACATGGGCTACGAGAACGTCCGCAACCTTGGCGGGTTCAAGGGCTGGGTCGATGCGGGTGGCGAGGTCGAGAAGGCCTGATGCGGCAGCGACCGCGGCGCGCTCCGCCTTCCCCGTGCGGGCAAGGGCGCCGCGCCGGCTTGCGGCCCTGCTCATCCTGCCGCTGCTCGTGATCGGGTGCTGCGGCAGCCCAGGCGGCCCGGCCTGCCGGACGCTTCCTCGCGACGCCTACAACAACGTCAATGGCGGCGCTTGAGACGCCCACCGGGGCAAGGCAAATCGGGCGCCGGGGTGCAATCGGACATCGCGCCAGGACTCCGAAAGGACCGCCAGGACCGGCTGGGCGTTGCCGGGGCTGCGCAAGCCGCCGGGCCGCCGGGGGGGGCGTCAGCCCGCCGCGGCCCGGCGCCGCTCGCTCTCGGTCTTGAGCTGCCCGCAGGCAGCCAGGATGTCCCGCCCGCGCGGCCTCCGGATCGGGCTCGCGTAGCCGGCGTCGTTCACGATCGCCGCGAAGCGCTGGATCGCTTCGGAGGTCGAAGTCCTGTACGGGCTGCCCGGCCAGGGGTTGAACGGGATCAGGTTCACCTTGGCCGGGATGCCGCGGATCAGGCGGACCAGTTCGCGCGCCTCCGCCTCGCTGTCGTTCACCCCGCGCAGCATGACGTATTCGAAGGTGATGCGCCGGGCGTTGGAGGCGCCGGGGTAGCGCCGGCAGGCCGCGATCAGTTCCTCGATCGGGTATTTGCGGTTCAGCGGCACGATCTCGTCGCGCAGCTCGTTGGTGACGGCGTGGAGGGAGACGGCGAGCCCGACGCCGAGCTCCTCCCCGCAGCGGTCCATCATCGGCACGACGCCGGAGGTGGACAGCGTGATGCGGCGGCGCGACAGCCCGATGCCCTCATGGTCCATCACGATGCGCAGGGCCTTGGCGACGTTCTCGTAGTTGTAGAGCGGCTCGCCCATGCCCATGACGACGATGTTGGACAGGTGCCGCGCCGTGCCGTCCTTGGGCGAGGGCCATTCGCCGTAGGAATCCCGCGCTGCCATGAACTGGCCGACGATCTCGGCCGCGCCGAGGTTGCGCACCAGCTTCTGCGTGCCGGTATGGCAGAACTTGCAGGACAGGGTGCAGCCGACCTGCGTGCTGATGCAGACCGCGCCGCGATCCTCGTCCGCCGAGGGGATGTAGACCGTCTCCACCCGCTGGGCGTCGCGGAAGGCGAAGACCCATTTGCGCGTCGAATCGGCGCTGTCCTGCCGGGTCGCCACCTCCGGCCGGCCGACGACGAAGCGCTCGGCGAGCTTCTGCTGCATCGGCTTCGCGATGGTGGTCATCTTCGCGAAGTCGGTTTCGCCCTGGTGGTAGATCCAGTGCCAGAGCTGCTTGGCGCGGAACGGCTTCTCGCCGATCTCCGCCATCTCGGCGGCGAGTTCCTCGCGCGAAAGGCCGACCAGGTCGCGCCTCCCATCGGGCAGCATCGCCGGCGGCGGGGCGAAGATCGCCGCCTTGGCGAGGATCCGGTCCCGTTCCGCCGCGTTCAGCCCGTCGGTGGCGACGGTGGTGCTCATCGGCGTGAAGCCGGGCATTCCTGGCTGATGGCCTCATAGGCAGCAGTGAAGCCGGACAGGCTGAAGGTGTCGGTCGCCGTGCCGCGGCCGCCGGCGCGCGGCCCGCGGGCGACGGCGTTCGCGCCGCCGCGGAAGGCCGCCACCGCCGCGCGGCCATCGCGGGCGAAGGCCGAGTTGTTGCTGGTGTAGAAGGCGAGCTGCGTATTCCCCACCGTCACCGTCACCGTCGCATTGCGCGGATAGGCATAGCCCGCCGACAGCGCGACCTGGTCGCGGCTGGCGCTGCGGTGCGTCACCGTCAGGATCACGCCTTCCCGCGCCGGGTCGGAGCGCGAGGCACGGGTGAAGGCGTAGCAGACCTTCTGCCCGGACTCGGTGTGGACCGCGGCGGTCCAGTCATTGAAGTCCCCGAGCTTGCGAGGCCCCGGGGCCTGGGCGGCTCCACGCTGCTGCGCAAGCGCAGGCACGGCGACGAGGGCGGCAAGGGCGGTCAGTAGGAGGGCTGCGCGCATGGCATCCTATCTACGAAGCCCGGACCGCCGGAGCAACCGCGCCGCGCTGTCTGGCCCCGCGCCGCGTCCCGGCGTAACAGGCGCGCATGAGCGACGCCGCAGATGCCGCCCTCGCCGCCCAGTACGAGGCCTACCCCTACCCGCAGCGCGACCCGCGGGAGGAGGCGAAGCGACTCGTCATCGGCAGCCCCAGCCACCTGCGCGAGGTGGACCACTGGATTTTCGGCGCCCGCCGCCCGGCCTCGGAGCCGCTGCGCGCGCTGGTCGCCGGCGGCGGGTCGGGCGATGCGACGGTCATGCTCGCCCAGCAGATGGCTTGGGCGGGGCGGCCGGGCAGCGTCACCTGGCTCGACCGCTCGGCGGCCGCGAAGCGCGTCGCCTCGGCGCGCGTCGCCGCGCGCTCTCTCGAAAACGTGATATTTCAGGAAGGCTCGCTGCTCGACCTGCCGCAAAGCGGCCTTGGCCCTTTCGACTACATCGATTGCTGCGGCGTGTTGCACCACCTGCCGGACCCGCTGGCCGGTCTGCGGGCGCTGGTGTCGGTCCTCGCGCCCGGCGGCGGGCTCGGCCTCATGGTCTATGCCCCGCACGGGCGCACCGGGGTCTACATGGTGCAGGACGCGCTGCGCCTGCTCGCGCCGGCCGACCAGCCGCCGGCGCAGCGCGTCGACATCGCCAAGCGGTTCTGGCGGCAGATCCCCGAAACCGCCTGGCTGCGCCGCAACCCCTGGATCACCGACCACGTGAAGGGCGGCGATGCCGGCATCTACGACCTGCTGCTGAACCCGCGCGACGTCGCCTTCACCGTGCCGGCCCTCGCCGCGCTGGTGGACGCGGCAGGGCTCGAGATCCGCTGCCTGGTCGAACCCTTCCGCTACGACCCGGACAGCTTCCTCACCGACCCGCGGCTGCGCGAGCGCACGGCGGGCCTCGACCCCGTGCAGCGCGCCGCCCTGGCGGAGGCGGCGGCCGGCAACATGGGCATCCACATCGCCTACTGCGTCCGCAAGGGCGAGGCACCGCCGCCCGCGCCGTGGGACGATGCCTCCCGCGTGCCGGTGCTGCGCGAGCTGGAGGGGGCGAAGCTCGCCGCCTCCCTGCCGCCGGACGGCGTGCTGCGCGTCGCCGCCGACGGGCTGTCCGTGCCGGTGGCCCTGCCCCGCCTGGCAGGCGCGATCCTGGCCCGGGTCGACGGGAAGCGGAGCATCGGGGAAATCGGCGATGAGCTGGCGGCGAACGGGGTGTCGCGGGAAGCCTTCGCGCGGGACTTCGCCGCCGTGGCGCAGGCGATGGAGCGGGTGAACAGGCTGCTGGTGGCGGCGGCGTAGGGCGCAGTGGCGGCGCGGAGGACCCTGCCCTCCCCGAGTTCCTCCCGCCGAGGACGTAACATCAACGGTCGCCGTTCGCGACTGTTGGCTTTCCCCTCTCCGGCACCGCCTGCCCCACGCGCTCCCGCACCAGTTCCAGCGCTGCCGCGAACGCCGCCTCGGCATCGAGCGCGGTGGTGTCCAGCACCATCGCGTCCTCGGCCGGCTTCAGCGGCGCCACCGGCCGGTTGGCATCCTGGGCGTCACGGTCGCGGATCTCCGCCTCCACCTGCGCCGGATCGGCGGCGACGCCGCGGCCGCGCAGTTCCAGGAAGCGGCGGCGGGCGCGTTCCTCGACACTTGCGGTGACGAAGAGCTTCGCCTGCGCATGGGGGAAGACCACCGTGCCGATGTCCCGCCCGTCCAGCACCGCGCCGCGGCTTCGGCCGAAATCGCGCTGGAAGTCGAGCAGCGCGGCGCGCACGGCCGGGATGGCGGCGACGGCGCTCGCCGCCATGTCGGCCATCGGGCCGCGCAGGTCCGATCGTTCGAGGTCCGCCGCGGTCAGCGCGCGCGCCTCGGCCTCTGCCACGGTCGCGTCGCGCGGGTCCGCCCCGACATCGAGCACGCGCCGCCCCACGGCGCGATAGAGCAATCCCGTATCGAGGTAGGGCAGGCCGAGCGCCGCCGCGAGGCGCCGCGCCAGCGTGCCCTTGCCCGCCGCGGCCGGGCCATCGACGGCGATGACCGTGCCGTGCCGCGGCCGGAGGTCCGCCTCCTCCGGTGATCGCAGCGGGGCGGTCACGGCGCGCCGAGGACCTCCCCGTCCGCCAGGCCGTTCATCAGCGTGGCGAAACCGGGGAAGGAGGTGTCGATGAAGGCGGCATCGTCCACCGACACCGGCATCTCCGAGGCGAGGCCCATGACCAGGGCGCTCATGGCGATGCGGTGGTCCATGTGGGTCTCGACCGTGCCGCCGCCGGGGATGGCGCCGCCGGTGCCCTGCACGATCAGGTCGTCGCCCTCGATCGCGGCGTTGACGCCATTGGCGGCAAGAAGCGCGGCGGTGGCGGAAAGGCGGTCGCTCTCCTTCACCCGCAGCTCGGCGAGGCCCCGCATGCGCGTGACGCCCCGCGCGGCCGCGGCGGCGACGGCCAACACCGGGTATTCGTCGATCATCGACGGCGCACGGCCGGGCGGTACCTCGATGCCCTTCATCTCGGTGTATTCGGCGACGATGTCGCCGACGGGCTCGCCGCCGGCCACGCGCTCGTTCTCGATGCGCAGCGCCGCGCCCATCTCCCGCAGCGTGGTGATCAGGCCGGTGCGCAGCGGGTTCAGCCCGACATTCTCCACCACCACGCGCGAACCCGGGACCAGCAGGGCGGCGACGATCGGGAAGGCGGCGGAGGAAGGATCGCCCGGCACCAGCACGGGTGCGGCTACGAGCTCCGGCTGGCCTACCAGCCGCACCACGCGGCCTTCGGGCGTGTCCTCCACCCATACCGTCGCGCCGAAATGGCGCAGCATGTTCTCGGTGTGGTCGCGGGTCGGCTCCTTCTCCACCACCCGCGTCGTGCCGGGGGCGCAGAGGCCGGCGAGCAGGCAGGCGCTCTTCACCTGGGCCGAGGCGACCGGCAGCACGTAGTCGATCGGCAGCGGGTCCGTGGCGCCACGGACCGCAAGCGGCAGCCGTCCGCCCTCCCGCGTCCAGAACTGCGCACCGGACGCCGAAAGCGGGTCCGTCACCCGCTTCATCGGCCGGCGGCGGAGCGAGGCATCGCCCGTCATCACCGCGAAGATCGGATGGCCCGAGAGGAGGCCGAGCAGCAGCCGCGCCGCGGTGCCGGAATTGCCCATGTCAAGCACGTCCGCCGGCTCCACCAGGCCGCCGACCCCCCGGCCGGCGACGCGCCAGGCGCCGGGGCCAAGCTTCTCCACCTCCGCCCCCAGGGCGCGCATGGCGGCGGCGGTGCGGAGCACGTCCTCGCCCTCCAGAAGACCGGCGATCTCGGTGGTGCCGACCGCCACCGCGCCGAACATCAGCGCGCGGTGGCTGATCGACTTGTCGCCCGGCACGGCGAGCCGGCCGGAGAGCGGCCCGGCCGGGGCCTTGGCACGAAGGGGGCGGGGTGCGGGATGGGACATGGTGCGCGCGTTTGACATGGCCCGGCCGGGCGTGGCAATGCGCCGCACTCTTTTTCCCCGGCCCGCACGACGTCGCCACGTCAACCCCTCGTGCAGGCCGGATTCCAATGAGGTCCCGCCGGATGGCAAAGCCCGAACTCGGCCTGAAGCGCAGCTGCGTCGCCTGCGGCACGCGCTTCTACGACCTGGCCCGCACCCCCGCCGTCTGCCCGAAATGCGGCACGGAACAGCCAGCGGAGCAGCCGCGCCTGCGCCGCGCCACGGCCAGCCCGATCCCCGACGAGAAGCTGAAGAAGCGGGCCGCCACGCCGGAGGCGGAAGCCGAGGACATCGAGGTGGAGGACGTCGAGGGCGACGAAGCGATCGAGGACGCCGAGGAACTCGAGGACGACGCCGAGGACATCGCCGAGGACATCGAGGTCGAGGCCGACCGCGACGAGGAAACCTGACCGCCCGCCGCGGGGGAGCCCCCGTGGCGGTCCGGCCCTCATTCGCGCTGGTCGGTGACCACCAGCGGACAGGCGTGGCAGGCCGCCGCGCCGCGCTGCGCATGCCAGCGACAATCCCGGCGGATGCCGCAGCGCGGCAGGGGCGCGGCCGCTTCGGCGGCATCGATCCGGGCGAGCACCCGTTCGATGATGCCGCAGCCCGTGCCCGTCCATTGGGCGCAGCGCCCCTCCAGGCAGGTGCCGGAGAAGCGGAACCGGGTCTCGGGGGAAGCATCCTCCCGCCGCAACCGCGCGACGAAGGCTTCGTCCGCCCGCAGCGGCGTGGCCAGGTGGGCAACGCGCCCATCCGGCCCCACCACGCCGATCACCAGGGCGCCCGGCTCGGCCGGCGCGCTCGGGCAAAGCCGCGTCATCGCATCCCCGCGAAGCCGATGACCTCCTTCTCCACCTCCGCGAGGGCGTCCAGGGTTTCGAGGCGCTCGCGGATGATCAGCCCGATCCACTCCCGCGGGAAGCGGATGCCGTAGTTCCGGCCACTATCGCTGCGGTAGCGCGACAGCACGTCCAGCACCACGCGCTGGATGCCATCGCCGATGTCGCTGGCGACCTTGTCGTCGATGTCGAGATCCCCGAGGTCCACGACGAAGCGCCTCGGTTTGCCGCGCAATCCGGACATGGAGTTCCTCCCTGCCTTGTGTCGCACGCCCTGATAGGCCTGGCGCCGCAGGGCGCACGCGAAAGTAGCAGGGATTTTCCTTCCGCCTATACAACAATATCGCGAATCCACGCCCTCTGTTGACGCGGCCATGCCGACGCCATCTCCTCCACGCCCACCGAAACGAGTGGAGGACGATCACGCCATGACGAACCGCCGCAGCCTTCTCATGGGCGGTGCCGCCCTTGCCGCCGCCGCGGGTTTCCGTCGGCCGGCCCATGCCCAGGCCCCTTCCGGGCCATTCACCCTCCCGGCCCTTCCCTACGCGCCCGGCGCGAACGAGCGCGCCATCGACGCCATGACGATGGAGATCCATCACGGCCGCCACCACGCGGCCTATGTCGCCAACCTGAATGCCGCGGTGAGGGACCATTCCGCGCTGGCGCAGATGCAGCTCGACGACCTGCTGCAGCGCCTGTCCCAGGTGCCGGAGGCGGTGCGCACCGCCATCCGCAACAATGGCGGCGGCCATGCCAACCACTCCATGTTCTGGGAGATCATGGGCGGCGCGGGCGGCGAGCCGACCGGCGACCTCAAGGCCGCGATCGACCGCGACCTGGGCGGGATGGAGAAGTTCCGCACCGACTTCAACACCGCCGGCACGCGGGTCTTCGGCTCGGGCTGGGTGTTCGTGGCGGTGACGCCGGCGGGCGGGCTTTCCATCGTCAGCAAGCCCAACCAGGACACGCCGCTGATGGATGGCGGGCGGGTGCTGATGGGCAACGACGTGTGGGAACATGCCTACTACCTGCGCTACCAGAACCGCCGGGCGGACTACCTGACGGCGTGGTGGAACGTGCTGAACTGGGAAAAGATCCAGGCACGCTACGACGCGGCGCGGAACGGGACGCTGCGCATGTGATGAAGGCCGGGGGAGGGGAACCCCCGCCCCGGACCCCCTCCCTTTTTTGTCCTTTGGAGACTGACCTCGGGGGTCAGTTCCCAAAGAGCCAAAGAAGGTTGGGGGGTTCGGGGGGAAGTTCCCTTCCCCCCGACCTTGCCTCTCCGCCTTTCGAGCGCCATACCCCCCGGGTTTCCGTAAGCCTGGAGAGCGCCCGATGCGCGTGAAGGACGTGAAGAAGGTCGTGCTCGCCTATTCCGGCGGGCTCGACACCAGCGTGATTCTGAAGTGGCTGCAGACCACCTACCGATGCGAGGTGGTGACCTTCACCGCGGATCTCGGCCAGGGCGAGGAGCTTGGCCCGGCGCGCGACAAGGCGTTGCTGCTCGGCATCAAGCCCGAGAACATCTTCATGGACGACCTGCGCGAGGAATTCGTGCGCGACTTCGTCTTCCCGATGTTCCGCGCCAATGCGCTTTACGAAGGCATGTACCTCCTCGGCACCTCGATCGCGCGGCCCCTGATCGCCAAGCGGCAGATCGAGATCGCCGAGCAGATGGGCGCCGATGCGGTGGCCCATGGCGCGACCGGCAAGGGCAACGACCAGGTGCGTTTCGAGCTCAGCTACTACGCGCTGAAGCCCGACGTGAAGGTCATCGCCCCCTGGCGCGAATGGGACCTGACCAGCCGTACCCGGCTGATCCAGTTCGCCGAGGAACACCAGATCCCGATCGCCAAGGACAAGCGCGGCGAGGCGCCCTTCTCGGTCGACGCGAACCTCCTGCACAGCTCCTCCGAGGGCAAGATCCTCGAGGAACCGTGGGACGCGCCGGATGAGATGGTGTGGCAGCGCACCATCAGCCCCGAGGCCGCGCCGGACAAGCCGACCGAGATCACCATCGAGTTCGAGCGCGGCGACGCCGTCGGCATCAACGGCGAGCGGATGTCGCCGGCGACGCTGCTGACCAGGCTGAACGCGCTCGGCAAGGAGAACGGCATCGGCCGGCTCGACCTGGTCGAGAACCGCTTCGTCGGCATGAAGTCCCGCGGCTGCTACGAGACGCCGGGCGGCACGATCCTCTACGTCGCGCACCGGGCGATGGAGAGCATCACGCTCGACCGCGAGGCCTGCCACCTCAAGGACAGCCTGATGCCGCGCTACTCGGAGATCATCTACAACGGCTTCTGGTTCGCCCCGGAGCGCCGGATGCTGCAGGCGCTGATCGACGAGAGCCAGAAGAGCGTCACCGGCACGGTCCGGCTGAAGCTCTACAAGGGCAACACGATCGTGACGGGCCGGCAGTCGCCGAACAGCCTGTATTCGATGAAGCACGTCACCTTCGAGGAAGACCAGGGCGCCTACGACCAGTTCGACGCCCAGGGCTTCATCAAGCTGAACGCGCTGCGGCTGCGGCTCGGGGCGATGGCGGGGCGCAAGGGCGGCGAACTCTAGTGAAATGGATCGGGGGAGGGGAACCTCCCCCGAACCCCCTGCCTTCCCTTCCAGGGCGCTGCTCCCTCGGCGAAGCACAGGATTCCCCGAGAAGGGGGAGGATTGAGGGGGAGTTCAGTCCCCCCGGCCTTGCCGCTTGTTCCCGAACCCGGCCAACAGGCCCGAGGTTTCCGAGGCGGCGCGATCCGTCCTACCTTGCCGGACGAACACGATTTCGCCTTCGAGGAGACGTCATGCGCGGCCCAGCCCTCCACCTTTGTGCCGTCGCGGCCGTCGCGCTCGGCCTCCTGTCCGGCGTATCGCCTGCCGCAGCGCAGGGCGTCTGCCCGGGGCGCGTCTCCGCCAATGCCTTCGCGCCCATCCCACGCGACGCCGCCATCGCCGTGCCCAATCGCACGCAGACCGAGAGTGAGCGGCGCCTGCGCGGTGCCGTCCTCGCCGCGCTGGCCAACGTCAATCGCCGTGTGGCGGACAATGCTCCCTTCGTCCTTTCCTGGCGCGGCGGCATCTCCGTCGAGGGCGACAATTTCGGCGGCTTCGGCGACACGATGCAGGACCGCACCTTCCGCGAGAGCGACGATCTCTCCTGGACCTCGGATGTGCCGCGCATGGGCGGCCGCCGCATCCCGACGCTGCGCGTGAGCGGCGTAGTCGAACTGAGGGAACGCGCCTCGGGCCGCGTGGTATGGACGGCCGTGCTGTCATGCCAGCGCCACGGCACCGATGACGAAGCGCTGTTCAGCCACTTGGCGACCGCCGTCGCGCCCTTGATCGGCCAATCCGCGGCCGGCCGTCCCTTCTAGCGCGGTTCCCGCTCGCCTGCGCTCGTGGCAGCCTCTCTGGCCCTTTGTTGTCACGAGCATCTTCGCCCCGCCGGGTGATTCCGCCTGATCGGGATCTCCCCCCGTGTCCTGCCGCCGAAGTCCTGGCGACTTCGGCACCAGGACATTCGCCTACATCTTCAGTGGCCTGCCCGCCCGCTTCGTGCGCCGGAGATCCGGCGAACTTCGCCGACATGACACCGGGCCGGGCCGGGCCGCGCCAGGCGCCTGCCGATGCCGCCGGCGGCACCGCATGGTAAGTAGCGACGCATGGATCGTCGCAACCAAGCCGTGAGTGCCGCGGCGCGGATCGCATCCGCGGCGGCACTTCTCGTCATTCTGACCCTGGCCCCCTCGCCGCGGCCCGCTGCCCCGCAGACGCCGAGCCCCAGCGTGACGCTGCACGTCTTCTGGAGCCTCGGTTGCCCCCACTGCCATCGCGCCCTCGAATTCCTCACCCGGCTCACGGCGGAAGACGACGAGCTCCGCCTCCGCCTGCATGAAGTCGAGCGGGACGCGGAGGCGCGGCGGCGCTTCGCTGCCCTGATCGATCGCCACGGCCTGCCGCCTGCCGTGCCCACCATCCTGATCGGGCCGCGTGTGCTGACCGGCTTCCTGGAAGGCGCCTCGGAAGCCCAGATCCGCGCGGCGATCGCCGCCTGTCGGACCAACCCTTGCCCCGATCTCGTCGAAGGGCTCGACAGCTCGGACCTTGGCGGCGCGTCCGCGGCTGCCGCCGGCGGTGGAGCGCGGGATCCCGGCCCGGCGCAGCCACAGGCGCCGGATTTGCCCGAGATGCTGCGCGTGCCCCTGCTCGGCGATTTGCGCCTTGCGGATCTCTCACTCCCGGCCGTCACGGTGCTCCTGGCCGCGGCAGACGGCTTCAACCCGTGCGCCATGTGGGCGCTGGCCTTCCTGCTCGGCCTGCTGCTGCCGATGCGCGACCGCGGCCGGATCTGGCTGCTGGGCGGCGTCTTCCTGATCGTCTCCGGCCTTGTCTACTGGCTGCTCCTGGCGGCGTGGCTCAACCTGGTGCTGCTGATCGCGGGCCTTGCCTGGATCCGCGTGGCAGTCGCGCTCGCCGCCGCCGCCGCGGGCGTGCACCACCTGCGTGCCTTCGCCGCGGGGCCGCAAGCGAGTTGCCCGGTCACTCAGGCCGCGCCGCGCAGGCGCATGCTTGATTCACTGGCCGAGCAGGCGCGCGGAGCCCGGCTGTTGGCGGCGGCTGGCGGTGTCGCACTGCTCGCGGTGGCCGTGAACCTGGTGGAGATCCTCTGCTCGGCCGGGCTGCCGGCGGTCTATTCGGCACTGCTGGCCCAGGCGCCGATCCCACCGTGGCAGCACCAGCTCTACCTGCTTCTCTATATCGCGGTGTTCATGGCCGACGACGTCGCGCTGTTCGCCGGAGCGGTGGCGACGCTGCATCTCACCAGCGCCGACACGCGCTATGCCCATGCCACGCGGCTGGTGGGCGGCCTCGTGATGCTGGCCATTGCGGGCCTGCTGCTTTGGCGGCCCGATTGGCTCGGCATGAGCGGACCGTTCGGCTAGAGCGGATGCCGATCAGGCGGAATCACTTGATCGGGCGAAGATGCTTGCGAAAACAAGAGGCTTAAGTGCTTGCCGTGCGCCGAGACGAACGGCAACAGCTCCAGGCAATCGTTACGATATCGCGAATTGCTGAGGAAGACATGTCCAGTCCTCCGAAGCGCAACCGGCGCATGCCCTGGTATGTCGGCCTGGCACTGACGGTCATGGCAATGGCCTATGCCGATGGGCAGATCCTGTAGGGCGGCTGCGGTGCGCCGCCCGTCACACCTTTCATCGCACTCCTGGTGATCCCCGCCGTCCACCTGGGACCGACGTGCATGCACATGACCCTGACCAGCCAGGATGAGCCTCGCTGCATGTCGGGCAGCGCCGCGGTCCTCGCCTTTCGGGACAGGGGGGGCGGGCGACAAGTCGCGACAGGCCGACGACACCGCGCTGCGAACCCTCTGCCGCATTCGGAGATCCAACCGCACCGCTCCGCCGTGCCACCAGACCCGACGCGCCGGGACAGGCCACGGTTGTCAGCGCCAATTGCCCACTCCTATCGGGGTCATAGGATATATAGAGTAGACCTTATGTTCGGATTTTCTAATGTCATGCCCGGTCGAACCAAGGAGCTGACCCGCCATGACATCCGTCGCCGGCCTCCCCCGCCTGAACGAGCCCGCGCCCGCCTTCCAGGCGCGCACCACGCACGGGGACCGCAGCCTCGCCGACTACCGGGGCAAGTGGCTCGTTCTCTTCTCCCACCCGGCAGACTTCACCCCGGTCTGCACCACCGAGTTCATCGCCTTCGCCCGTGCCGCCGACCGCTTCGCGGCGGTGAATGCCGAGTTGCTCGGCCTGTCCATCGACAGCCTGTTCTCCCACCTCGCCTGGGTGCGCAACATCGAGGAAAAGTTCGGGGTCATCATCCCCTTCCCGATCATCGAGGACCTCAAGATGGAGGTCGCCGCCGCCTATGGCATGGTCCATCCCGGTGCGGCCGACACCCAGGCGGTGCGTGCCACCTTCCTGATCGACCCCAAGGGCGCGCTGCGCGCCATGGTCTACTATCCGATGAGCAACGGCCGCAGCATCGAGGAGATCCTGCGCCTGCTCGTCGCGCTGCAGACCTCGGACGAGCACGGCGTCGCCACGCCGGAAGGCTGGGCGCCGGGTGGGCGCGTCATCGTCCCGCCGCCGAAGACCGCCGCGGCGGCTGCCAGCCGGGCCGGCGAAGGCTACGAGACCACCGACTGGTACTTCTCCACCCGGGCGCTGTGACGGCACCCTCGCCGGCGGGCACCTCGCCCGCCGGCGGCACCGCAGGAACGAGGACACGCCATGTCTTCCACCCAGATCCCGAATGACGACCGGGCCCGCGTCGCCGCCGCGCTCTCGGGCGTGCTGGCCGACACCTTCCTGCTCTACGTGAAGGTGCATGGCTTCCACTGGAACGCGCGGGGCCCTCGCTTCCGCATGCTGCACCTGATGTTCGAGGACCAGTACAACGAGCTCTGGAGCGCGCTCGATCCGATCGCCGAGCGCATCCGCGCCCTTGGCCAGCCGGCGCCCGGCACGCTGCAGGCCTATGCGGCGCTCAGCAGCCTGCCCGAGACCGCAGGCATGCCGAGCGCAAGCGAGATGATCCAGGCGGCGCTGTCCGGCCACGAGCATGTGGCACGCCGCGCCGCCGAGGCCCTGCGCGTGGCCGAGGCAGCGCAGGACGTGGTGACGGCCGACGTGCTGACCGAGCGGATCGGCAGCCACGAGAAGACCGCCTGGATGCTCCGCGCCCTGCTCGAGGACGGCGAGGCGACGGCCTGACCCGCACGCTGCCGGACCTCCTCCCGGATGGTCCGGCGGGCGCGGCGCGCCGGAGCGGCGGCCGCGCGGCGTCAGCCCTCGGGGCGCAACAGATGCCCCTGCGCGGCGGCGCGCAGCGTGGCGCCGGCCACCACGGCCAGGATGGCGCTCGCAGCCACCAGCACGGCCCAGAGCAGCGGCGCCTGCCAGGCGACCGGGTGCGCCGCGGCGGCCTGCTGAAGCGCGATGGCGAAGGCCGCGCTCGGGAAGGTCCAGCCCCACCACGACATGGCGAAGGGCCCGGAGGCGAGATCCGGCAGCAGCGAGAGCAGCACGAGGGCGATGAACACCGCGAGGCCCAGGGCGATCAGCGGCGCCGTACCGAAACCATGCGTCAGCCCCGCGAGCGCCAGCGCGCCGACGGAGGGCGGCGCCAGCAGGATCGCCAGGGTCGGGCGCAGCCGCGCCGGCAGGGCGGGGCCGGTGATGAGCCGCCCCAGCAGCAGGGGCTGCAGCAGGACCCAGAGCAGCGCCCCGAGGCCGAACAACATCCAGGACAGGACATCGAAGCCGAGCTTCGCCCCGATCACCGGGGCCAGGATATTGCCCACCAGCGGGATGAGCAGCGGTGGCGTCAGGGACGCGGCCTCCCGCGGGGCGCGGATCAGGCCCCGCACCGTCCAGACCGCGATCGCGACATGTGCCCCGGCCGCCACCAGCCAGATCGCCGCCGCGGCATCCCGCGCATACGGCAGCAACCCGCCCGCGAGGATCATCAGGCCGATCGTCGCGGCGCCGGCGAAGGCCGAGCGGACCGGGTGGCGCAGGTCGCCGCCGATGGCCTCCGGATGGCGCAGCATGCGGAGCAGATGGAGGCCGACGATCAGTAGCCAGGCCAGCCCAGCCGCCAGCAGCAGCGCCTCGCCGACGACACCGGGCGCGCCGAGCACATGTGCGGCTTCACGCCAGGCGAGCCCAAGCCCGCCGATCCCCATGGGGGCGGCGAAGAGTGGCAGGGGCAGGTGCTGCAGGCCGTGCGACGCATGCGCGGCGACGGCACTGCCCGGCCGGGGAAGCCCGGTCGTGGTGGGGGGTTGGCTATTCATAACGTTTTCCTTATATATGGACGCACCGCGAACGCAAGCCGAAACATCAGACCAGACGATGAACCCTTTCCGACATTCCCCGTCCGATCGCCTGGGCCCGGCAGGCCGGGCCATGCCTCCGTCGGCGGCGGGTCGGTGACAGGAGCTTCCCCGATGCGCCCGCTTCTGCCCTTCCTCCTGCTCATGAGCCTGCCGGCGGCCGCGGAGACGCGGCTCACCGTGATGCCGCAGACCGTCGCCGACGAGCGCCCGGTCTTCGCGACCGTGGAATCCGTCCGCGAAGTCGAGGCCCGAGCACGCATCGCCGGCACGCTCGCCGCGCTGTCCGTGCGGGAGGGCGACAGCGTCGCCGCCGGCCAGGTCATCGCGAGGGTCGAGGACGCCAAGCATCCGCCGCAGCTTGCCGCGATCGATGCCCGCCTGGCCGCGCTGGCGGCGCAGCGACGCCAGGCCGCGCAGGAGCTGGAACGCACCCGCGCGCTGCGCGCCTCGGGCACCGCTACCCAGGCGCGGCTGGACGATGCGCAGACAGCGCTCGACGTGGTCGAGGGCCAGATCGCCGCCGCCCAGGCGGAACGCGCCGTCACCGCCCAGCAGCAGGAGGAGGGAGCCGTGCTCGCCCCGCAGGCCGGCAGGGTGCTGCGCGTGCGCGGCACGGCCGGCGCCGTGGTGATGCCCGGCGAGGCCATCGCCACCCTCGCGACCGACCGCTACGTGCTGCGCCTGCGCCTGCCCGAGCGCCACGCGCGCTTCCTGCGCGAGGGCGATCCCGTCACCCTCGGCGCGCGCGGCCTGTCGGGCGGCACACCGCTCGGCCGCGGGCGCGTCCGCCTCGTCTATCCGGAACTGCAGCAGGGCCAGGTGGTGGCCGATGCGGAGGTGGAGGGGCTCGGCGACTTCTTCGTGGGCGAGCGCGTGCGCGTGACCATCGCCGCCGACCTGCGGCAGGCGATCGTGATCCCGCACGCCTTCCTCATCGCCGGCGCCGGGGTGGACCTGGTGCGGCTCGAGTCCGGCGCGCTGGTGCCGGTGCAGCGCGGGCCGGTGCGCGGGGAAGAGGTCGAGATCCTCTCCGGCCTCGCCGCCGGCGACGTCCTGGTGCGGCCGTGAGCCTCGGCATCTCGGGCCAGCTCGCCCGCGTCTTCATCCGTTCCCCGCTGACGCCGCTGCTGCTGGTTGTCTCGGTGGCGGTCGGGCTGATCGCCCTTCTCGCTCTCCCGCGCGAGGAGGAGCCGCAGATCAGCGTACCGATGGTGGACATCTCCGTCCGCGCGGACGGGCTTTCCGCACCGGACGCGATGGAGCTGGTGACGCGTCCGCTGGAGGCCATCGTCACCGCCATCCCGGGCGTCGAGCATGTCTACAGCCAGACGCAGGACGACGCGGTGATGGTCACCGCCCGCTTCCTGGTCGGCACCGATGCGGACGACGCCATCCTGCGCGTGCACGAGAAGCTGCGCGCCAACTGGAACCGCATCCCGCTGGGCATCCCGGAGCCGCTGGTGGTCGGGCGCGGCATCAATGACGTGGCGGTGGCGGTGGTCACGCTGCGCCCGAACGACCCGGCCGACACGCGCTGGGATGACGCCGCCCTGCACGAGGTGGCGGACCGGCTGCTCTCGGAACTCGCCACCATCCCCGAGGTCGGGCTGACCTATCTGGTCGGCGGCCGACCGACCGAGTTGCGCATCGAACCCGACCCGGCGGCGCTGTCGCGCCACGGCATCACGCTGAACCAGCTCGTGGAGAAGCTGCAGGGGGCGAATGCCTCCTTCCAGGCCGGACAGCTTCGCACGCAGGGCCGCACGCTGGCCGTGCAGGCCGGCGAGACGCTGCGCGGCGTGCCCGATGCCGGGCTGCTGCTGCTCACCGCTTCCGACGGCAGGCCGGTCTATCTCGGCGACGTGGCGCGCATCACGGCGGCACCCGCGCCGGTGGAGGCGCGGCTTTGGCGCCTGACGCGGGGCGCGGACGGCGCCTGGGCGCGCGCGCCGGCCGTCTCGCTCGCCATCGCCAAGCGGCCGGGCGCCAATGCGGTCGTGGTGACGCGCGCGGTGCAGGCGCGGCTCGCCGCCCTGTCTGGCCGCATCATCCCTGCCGGCATCGCCGCCGACCTGACGCGCGACTACGGCGCCACGGCGCAGGAGAAGTCGGACGAGCTGCTGTTCCACCTCGGCCTCGCCACCCTGTCCATCGTCGCACTCGTCTGGCTGGTGATCGGCTGGCGGGCGGCGGCGGTGACCGCGGTGGTCATCCCGGTGACCATCCTGCTCACCCTCTTCGGCGCGCTGATGCTGGGCTACACGCTCAACCGCGTGTCGCTCTTCGCGCTGATCTTCTCGATCGGCATCCTGGTGGACGATGCCATCGTGGTGGTCGAGAACATCGACCGCCACTGGGCGATGCGGGACGGGCGGGACAGCGCGACGGCGGCGATCGAGGCGGTGGCCGAAGTCGGCAACCCGACCATCGTCGCCACGCTGACCGTGATCACCGCGCTGCTGCCGATGATGTTCGTCTCCGGCATGATGGGACCCTACATGGCGCCCATCCCGGCGGTGGCCTCGGCCGCCATGGTCTTCTCCTTCTTCGTCGCCATGGTGCTGACGCCGTGGCTGATGGTGAAGCTTGGCGCCTCCCGTGCCGCGCATGGGGAAGACCGGCTGGGCCGGATCTACCGCGCCGTAGCCGCGCGCGTGATCGAGCGCCGCGCCGCCGCCTGGCTGTTCCTCGGCGCGACCGGCCTCGCCACCGTGGCGTCCATGGCGCTGTTCTACACGCGTGACGTGACGGTGAAGCTGCTGCCCTTCGACAACAAGTCGGAGCTGGCGGTGATGCTCGACATGCCGGCGGGCAGCAGCCTGGAAGACACCGAGCGCGCGCTGCTCGCCGCCGCCGAGCTGCTGCGCGCGGTGCCGGAGGTGGAAGGCGTCACGCTCAATGCCGGCACCGCCGCGCCGTTCAACTTCAACGGCCTGGTGCGGCACAGCTTCGCGCGCCAGGCGCCGCGGCTGGGCGACCTCGACATCCAGCTCGCCGAGCGCGGCCACCGCGCGCGGGAGAGCCATGCCATCGCGCTCGAGGTGCGCGCCCGCCTCGCGGCGCTGCCGCTGCCCGAGGGCGCGCGGCTGCGGGTGGTGGAGGTGCCGCCGGGCCCACCCGTGCTCGCCACCCTGCTCGCCGAGATCTACGGTCCCGATGCCGAGAGCCGGCGCGCCGCCGCCACCGTGGTGCGCGACGCCTTCCGCCGCGTGGACTTCCTTGTGGACCACGACGACACCTTCCCCGATCCCGGCGCCCGGCTGCGTATCCGGCTGCTGCCCGATCAGCTCGAATTCCATGGCGTCGAGGAAGCCGCGGTGCACGACACCATCCGCGCCTTGCTCGGCGGCGTGCCGGTGGGATGGTCCCATCGCGGTGCGGGGCGCAACCCGCTCGCGCTGGTCATCCGGCTGCCGAAGGAACGGCTCGCCCTGTCGGAAGCGCTGCTGGTCACGCCGGTGCCTGGGCGCCGCGGGCCGGTGGAACTCGGCTCGCTCGTCGAGGTGGCGGAGGAGCCGGCCTTCCCTCTGATCTTCCGCCGCAACGGCCGCGCCGCGGAGATGGTGATGGCCGAGCTCGCCGGCGCCTACGAGGCACCGGTCTACGGCATGCTCGCGGTGGCCGGGGAGTTGCGCCGGACGCCCGGCGCACCTGAGGTCCGTCTCGCCGGACAGCCCGACGACCCTCCAGCGCCGGTGCTGCTGTGGGAAGGCGAATGGGAGGTCACGCGCATCACCTTCCGCGACATGGGGGCCGCCTTCGCGGTCGCGCTGCTCGGCATCTACGTGCTGGTGGTGGCGCAGTTCCGCAGCTTCCTGCTGCCGCTGGTGGTGCTGGTGCCGGTGCCGCTGGCGCTGCCCGGCGTGGTGCTGGGCCATGCGGTGACGGGCGCGGCCTTCACCGCGCCGTCGATGATCGGCTTCATCGCGCTCGCCGGCATCATCGTGCGCAATTCCATTCTGCTGGTGGATTTCATCCGCCACGCGCCGCGCGATGGCCGCAGCATGCGGGCCCTGGCGCTGGAAGCCGGTGCGGTGCGCTTCAAGCCGATCGCGCTGACCGCGGCGGCGGCGATGATCAGCGCCGGCTTCATCATGGCCGACCCGATCTTCCAGGGCCTGGCGGTGGCGCTGCTGTTCGGGCTGCTGTCCTCGACGCTGCTGACGGTGCTGGCCATCCCGGCGCTGTACCGGGTCCTGCGCGATCCCACCTGACCGGGCGAAGCCCGGCGGCGGGGCAATGTCCGCCCCACCGGGCATTGCCCGGGGCTCGGCGAGCGAGGGCGTTGCCCCCGCGCATCCTTATGCCAACGGCCGCGATTCGCGACCGCCGGTATCCGGCCGTTCCTGCCCTCGGACGCCGGGCGCAAACCTCCGGTTCGCCTGGCCTCGCCGGACTGCCGGCGGGCCGCGTTCCGGATTCCCGGTCACGTTGCAAGGCAAGGTGACCGGGTGCCCGTCGCGGCCTCGGCACGAGCCGGGAACGCGTGCCGCTGGCACTATGCCGGTGCCGGCCAGCGCTTCGGCTGGCACGGAGTGACAGTCCTGGTCTGGCGCGCAGCCGCCACACCAGCCCTGCGCGCGATACCGCTCTCCTTGCTGACGACGACGTCCTCGGCAAGGCTCCGCCGTATCAGTCCCCGGCCGGTACGCCCTTCGAGGTCGAGTACTCGAAATGCAGCGCCTCGCCCGGGAACACCCGGGGATGGATCGCATGCGCCGCCATCGCCGCCTCGCTGAACCCCTGCAGGATCAGCTTCAGCTTGCCCGGGTAGGAGGCGATGTCGCCGATGGCGAAGACGCCGTCCACATTGGTCGCACAGGTCGCCGGCTCCACCGTCACGTGGTGGCGGTCCAGCGCCAGCCCCCATGCCGCGATCGGCCCGAGTTCCATCGACAGCCCATAGAAGGGCAGCAGGTGGTCGGCCGGGATGTCCTTCTCCTCGCCCTTCAGCGTGGAGACGACGACGGCTTCGAGCTTGGAACCGTCCCCCTTCAACGCATGAAGCTGGAAAGGAATCGCCATCTCGATCTCCCCGCGGGCCGCGGCGGCGTCGAGCTGCGCGGCGGACTCCGGCGCGGCGCGGAATTTCGGCCGCCGGTGCACCACCGTGACCTTCGCCGCCACCTGCTTCAGGGAAAGCGCCCAGTCCACCGCCGAATCGCCGCCGCCCGCGATGACCACGCGCTTGCCGCGGAAATCCTCCCGTCGCGCCACCAGGTAGCGCACGGCGCCGGAGGCCTCGTACCCCGCGAGCCCCTCGATCGGCGGCCGGTTCGGCCCGAAGGCCCCGGCTCCGGCGGCGATGATCACCGCCTTGCACCGGATGGTGTCGCCGGCGGAGGTGTGGAGCTCGATGGTCGCGCCATCCCGCCCCAGGCGTTCCACGCGCCGGCCCAGCAGATAGATCGGCGTGAAGGGCGCCGCCTGGTGCTCGAGCTTGCCGATCAGCTCCGCGGCGCCGATCGCCGGATGCGCCGGGATGTCGTAGATCGGCTTTTCCGGATAGAGGGCGGTGCATTGCCCGCCCACCGCTTCCAGCGCGTCCACCACGACGCATTTCATGCGCAGCATGCCGCATTCGAAGACGGCGAAGAGGCCGACGGGCCCCGCACCGATGATCGCGACATCCGTTTCGATGACGGCCGCCATGGCCACTCCCCCGAATCCTGGCCCGCGTGATAGACGGGACGGCCCAAGGATCATAGCCGGGCGGCGCCCGGTGCGCCCCCCATGCCCCGGACACTGACGCTGGACCTGCCCGACCTCTCCGCCACCCATGCCCTTGCCGCGCGGCTCGCGGGGCTGCTGCGGGCGGGGGATGCGGTGCTGCTGGAAGGCCCGCTCGGCGCGGGCAAGAGCGAGCTGGCCCGCGCCGTGCTGCGTGCCGCCGCCGGGGATCCCGCGCTGGAGGTGCCGAGCCCGACCTTCACACTGGTGCAGTCCTACGACCTGCCGGCCGGCCCGGCGCATCATTTCGACCTCTATCGCCTGGACGGGCCGGAAGGCCTGGACGAACTCGGCTGGGAGGAAGCGCGGGAGGGTATCGTGCTGGTGGAATGGCCGGAACGGCTGGGCGAGGAACGTCCCGAAGGCGCCCTGACCGTCGCGCTGGAACCGATGGCCGACGATCATGCGCGCCGCGCCCACCTGTCCGGCTGGGATGCTCGGCTGGAGGCGCTGGCGGCATGAGGGACGCAGGCGACATCCTGCGCGACGCCGGTTTCGGTACGGCGCGAGTCGAGCCCTTGCCGGCCGATGCCTCCTTCCGCCGCTATGCGCGGCTGCATGGCGGACCGCGACCCGCCCTGCTGATGGATGCGCCGCCGCCCGAGGATGTGCGGCCCTTCCTCGCCATCGCGCGGCACATCGCCGGACTCGGACTCTCCGCCCCCGGGATCATCGCCGCCGATGAGGCGCGGGGCTTCCTCGTCATCGAGGATTTCGGCGAGGCCACCCATGCATCGCTGCTCGATGCCGGCGCCGACCCGCTGCCACTCTATCTCGAAGCGGCCGAGGCGATGGCCGCCCTGCACGCCGCCCCGCCGCCCGATGACCTGCCCGCCTGGGACGGCGCGGCGATGGCGCGCGCGACCGCGGCGACCTTCCTCGACTGGTGGTGGCCCGCGGCGATGGGCGCGCCCGCCGACGACGCCACGCGCGCGGAGCTCGACGCCGCGCTGTGCAGCATGCTCGCCCCCTTCGCCGAGGCCGGCTGCTTCGTCCATCGCGACTTCTTCCCCGCCAACCTGATGCGGTTGACGGAGCGCAGCGGCCCCCGCCGCACCGGGCTGCTCGATTTCCAGGACGCGGCGCGCGGCAGTCCGGCCTACGACCTGGTCTCCCTGGTCGAGGACGCCCGCCGCGACGTGGCGCCGGACATCCGCGCCGCCGCCATTGCGCGCTACCTCGACGCCCGCAGCGACCTGGACCGCGAGGCCTTCGCCGCCGCCATGGCCGCCTGCGCCGCGCAGCGCCACCTGCGCGTCGCAGCACTCTGGGTGCGGCTCGCGCGGCGCGACGGCAAGCCGCGCTACCTGGTCCATGGGCCGCGCTGCTGGCGGCTGCTGGACCAGGCGCTACTGCACCCCGCGACGCGCCCGCTGCGCGACTTCCTCGATGCGCGCGTGCCCGCCGCGCTGCGCCGCAACCCGATGCCCGTGACGGAGCCCGCATGATCACCCTCACCCATGCCATGGTGCTCGCCGCCGGCCTCGGCACGCGCATGCGGCCACTGACCGATGACCGGCCGAAACCCCTGCTGGAACTGGACGGGCGATCGCTGCTCGACCACGCGCTGGACCGCATCGCGGCCGCCGGCGTGACGCAGGCGGTGGTGAATGCGCATTGGCGCGGCGAGCAGATCGCCGAGGCCATGGCACGCCGCGAGCATCCGCGCATCACGCTGCAACGCGAGGACAAGCTGCTCGAAACCGGCGGGGGCGTGACGACGGCGCTGCCGATGCTCGGCGACGCGCCCTTCGCGGTGGTGAACGGCGACGCCTTCTGGCTCGACGGGCCGACGCCGGCGCTGTCGCGCCTCGCCGCGGCCTTCGACCCGCAGGAGATGGACGCGCTGCTGCTGATGGTGCGCACCACCCAGGTGGACGGCGTGGTCGGGCTGGGCGACTTCCTGATCGACCCGATCGGCCGCATGCGGCGGCCGAAGGAACGGGAGATCGCGCCGTATCTCTACGCGGGCGTGCAGATCCTCTCGCCCGCATTGTTCGAGGGCGCGCCGGACGGGGCCTTCAGCCTGAACCGGCTCTACGACCGCGCGATCGAGAACGGACGGCTGTTCGGCCTGGTGCATGACGGGGTGTGGTTCCACCTCTCGACACCGGAAGACCTGCACCACGCGGAGGAAACCCTGCGCGCGGGGCTGGTGCGGGCGCTGTTCTGATGGGGCGGAGGGCGTGCGAAGAGGGGCTTCGCCCCCCTCTGGACCTCCCCCCACCAGAGGCCGAAGGTCCTCTGGACAGCGTTGTTTCATCGGCGGATTGGCGGAGGGGCGGGGCGCACGCGCGGCGCTCCTCCGCCAATCCGCCGATCAGGTCGAGGTTTCCAAAGGCCCTTAGGCCTTTGGCGGGTGGGGTTCCGGGGAGGGCAGAGCCCTCCCCGCGCGACCGTCGCGCCCAATGAACCTCTTCGCCATCCCGCCTCACGCGCCGTTCCTCGACACCCTCGCCGCCGGCGTGCTGGCGCGCCTGCCGTCCGATGCGCCCGACGCCCTCGCCCGCGCCACCATCCTGCTGCCCACGCGCCGCGCCGCGCGCGGCCTGCGCGAAGCCTTCCTCCGCGCCGCCGGCGGCCGTGCCCTGCTGCTGCCGCGCATGCGCGCGCTGGCCGGCCTTTCCACCGAGGAAGCGGACGAACTGGCGCTGCCCGACCTGCTCGACCTGCCGCCCGCCGTCGCGCCACTGACGCGCCAGGCGGTGCTGGCGGAGATGGCCGGCCGCGTCCCGCGCCGCGCCGGCGGTCCCGCCACGCCGGAACAGGCCTGGCTCCTGGCCGGGGAGCTCGCGCGCCTGTTCGACGAGATCGCGCTCGAAGAACCCGACCTCGCCATGCTCGAGACCGCGCCGCCGGAGGAATTCGCCGCCGCCTGGCTCGCGCGGCTGGATGGGCTGGTGCCGGACCGCCACGCGCAGCACTGGCAGATCACCACCACCGTGCTGCGCGCCGTCGCCACCGACTGGAACACTTGGCTGAACGGCCGGGGCCTGCTCGACATCGGCGTGCGTCGCGTGAAGGCCCTGGCGGCCCAGGCCGCCGCGTGGCGCGCCGCGCCGCCGGAACACCCGACCATCACCGCCGGCATCGGCGCCGGCGGCACCATTCCTGCCGCGGCGGCGCTGCTGCGCGTGCTCGCCGCCGCGCCGCAGGGCGCCGTTGTGCTGCAAGGCCTGCCGGAACCCGTGGACGCGACGCTGTGGGAAGCGATCCGCAAGGCGCCGACGCATCCGCTGGCCGGCCAGGCGCGGCTGCTCGCGGCGCTGGCGGCGACACCCGCCGAGCTCCGCCCGTGGCACGAAGCGGCACCGGAGGGCGCCGTGCCCGACCGCGCCGTGCTGCTGGGCCGCGCCCTGCACCCGGCGGAGGGTCTCGACACCTGGACGCAGCGCGACCCGGCGCGCTGGTCCGCCGCGGCCGCCGGCATCACCCGCCTGGTTGCCGCCGACGCGCAGCAGGAAGCGGCCGCCATCGCGCTGCTGCTGCGCGGGGCGATCGAGACGCCCGGCCGCACTGCCGCCCTGGTTACGCCGGATCGCGACCTGGCGCGGCGCGTCTCCTCGGAACTCGCCCGCCATGGCATCACCGCCGATGATTCCGCCGGCGAACCCTTGGCCGAGACACCTGCCGCGACCTTCCTCCGCCTCATCGCGCGCATGGTCGCGGAAGGCTTCGCGCCGGTGCCGCTGCTTTCGGTGCTGAAGCACCCGCTCTGCGCCGGGGGGATGGATCGCGCGGAATGGCTGGCGGCGGCGCGCATGCTGGAACGGCGCGCGCTGCGCGGGCCGCGCCCGGCGCCGGGGCTGGCCGGGCTGCGCGCCACGGCCGTCGCGGCCTGGAAGGGCAGCATGCCGGCTCCGGTCGAAGCGCTGCTGACCGCGCTGGACGCCGCACTGGAAGGCTTCGCGACGCTGCCCGACAGCCCGGCGCGCCCCGCCGCCGATCTCCTGGCCGCGCATATGGCGGCGGCCGAGGCGCTCGCCGCCACGCCGGACCTGCCCGGCGGCCTGCGCCTCTATGCCGGCGAGGAAGGCGAACCCCTCGCCCGCCACCTGCACGATCTCTCCGAGGCGCTGCCGCACCTGCCGCCCCTTTCGCCCGCCGACTGGCCGGACCTGTTCGAGGCCGCGCTCGCCGGCCCCGTCGCGCCCTCCCTGCGCGCCGTGCGCGGGCGCGGCGACGCGGCGCATCCGCGTATCGCCGTGCTCGGCCTGCTGGAAGCGCGGCTGCAATCCTTCGACCGCGTGGTGCTCGGCGCGCTCGAGGAATCCGTCTGGCCGCAGGCGACCGAACCCGGCCCTTGGATGAGCCGCCCGATGCGCGCCCAGTTCGGCCTGCCGGAGCCGGAGGCGCGCATCGGCCGCGTGGCGGCGGATTTCCTCACCGCCGCGGCGGCGGCGCCGGAGGCGGTTCTCTCCACCGCCGCGCGGCGCGGCGGCTCGCCGACCGTGCCGGCGCGCTGGCTGACGCGGCTGGACACTTTCCTCGCCGGGCAGGACGGGCTGGCGCTCGCGCCCTCCCCGGCGGCGGGATGGGCGGCGGCGCTCGATGCGCCGGCCACCGTCACGCCCTGCCCGCGCCCCGCGCCCGCGCCGCCCGCCGTCGCGCGGCCGCGCCGCCTGACCGTTTCCGATGCCGGGCTGCTGATCGCCGATCCCTACGCCTTCTATGCGAAGCGCGTGCTGCGCCTCGCGCCGCTGGACGCGCTCGAGGAAGATGTCGGCGCCATCGAGTACGGCACCCTGGTGCACGACGCGATGGCGGGCTTCCTGCGCGCGCTCGGCACCGGCTGGCCCGGTGCGGAGGCCGCCGCGGAGCACTGGCGGCGCGCCAGCGAGACCGCGCTGGCCGCCCACGCGGATCGCCCGGGCAT
This sequence comes from Neoroseomonas eburnea, assembly GCF_018129005.1. Classification (GTDB taxonomy): domain Bacteria; phylum Pseudomonadota; class Alphaproteobacteria; order Acetobacterales; family Acetobacteraceae; genus Neoroseomonas; species Neoroseomonas eburnea. Next base: position 82,205 of record NZ_JAAEDL010000010.1, on the reverse strand, counting down.
CCTCGCCTTTTGGACGCCGCGGCTGGCCAATATCGGCGCCTTCGCCATCGCCGAGGAGGAGGCGCTGCGCCGCGCCGGCGGCCTCGCCGCCTGTCTGGTGGAGACCAAGGGCACGGCGCTGCTCCGCCTGCCGGAAGGCGAGGTGGAGATCGAGGCGCGCGCCGACCGGCTCGACCACCTGACTGCCGGCGGCTGGCGCGTGGTGGACTACAAGACCGGCACCGTGCCGAAGCCGCGCGACCTTGCGGAAGGCAACGCGCCGCAACTGCCGATCGAGGCCTGGCTGCTGCAGCAGGGCGCCTTCCCCGGCAGCGAGGGCGGCACCGCGACGGAACTCGTCTACTGGCGCCTGACCGGCGGCGAAGTGCCGGGCGAGGTCAAGGCGATCGACGCCACCGCCGAGGACTACGCGGCGATCGCGCGCGAGAGGCTGGAGAACCTGGCGGCACGCTGGCTGCTCGGCGAGGCGCCCTTCGCGTCGCGGCCGCATCCCTCGCGCAGCGCGCCGGGGGGCGAGTACGACCATCTGGCGCGGATCGAGGAATGGTCGGCAGGAGTGGGCGAGGCATGACGGAAGACGTCCGGGGGAGGGGAACCTCCCCCGAGCCCCCTCCCTTCTCTGGAACTTGGGAACTGACTTCGGCTGTCGGTTCCCAAGTGACAAGAGAAGGAGGGGGTATGGGGGAGTTCACTCCCCCATGACTCAAACCCCTCGCCAGCGCGCGGAACACGCCCAATCCCGCGCCTCCGACCCCGCCGCCTCCGCCTGGGTCGAAGCCAGCGCCGGCTCCGGCAAGACCAAGCTGCTGACCGACCGCGTGCTGCGCCTGCTGCTCGCCGGCGTGGAGCCGGGGCGCATCCTCTGCCTCACCTTCACCAAGGCTGCGGCGGCGCAGATGGCGACGCGGCTGGCCAAGGCGCTCGGCGGCTGGGCCACGGATGAGGACGGCAAGCTTGCCGCCACCCTCGCCACGCTGACCGGTCGCGCGCCGGGCGAGGACGAATTGCGCGCCGCGCGCGCGCTTTTCGTGCGCGTGCTCGAACAGCCGGGCGGCATGCGCATCTCCACCATCCACGCCTTCGCGCAATCCCTGTTGCGCGCCTTCCCGCTGGAAGCCGGCCTCGCGCCGCAATTCGCCGTGGTGGAGGACCAGGAGGCACGCGCCATGCTGGCGCGGGAGCGCGAGGCGGTGCTCGCCGGCGCGCCGGACCGCGCGGCGCTGGCGCATCTCGCGCGGCTCGTGCCGCCGGACCGCTTCGCCGAGGTGCTCGGCACGCTGGCCCAGTCACGCGGCCGCCTGCTGAAGGCGGTGGATAGCCGGCAAGGGCTGGCGGGATTCGAGGCCGCGCTCGCCCACACGCTCGGCCTGCGCGTGGGCCAGGCGACGGAGGACGCCGTGCTGCGGGCCGCCTGCGCGCTGGAGGAAGCACCGCTCATCGCCGCCGCGCGCGCGCTCGGCCGCAGCGGCAACGAGAAGACCGACCAGCGCAACGCCGCCGCGATGATCGCCTGGCTGACGGCGGATCAGGACGCACGCATCGCCCGCTGGGACGAATGGCGGCGCATCTTCGTCACCGGCGACAACACCGTGCGCAAGACGCTGGTCACCGGGGACAAGCGCATCGCCGGCGACTACGCGACGATCCTCGCCGCGATGCAGGATGAAGGGGAACGCATCGTCGGCGTCGAGAACGCCCGCGCCGCCACCCGCGTGCTCGCCGCCACCATGGCGCTGCTCGCCATCGGCACGCCGGTGCTGAAGCGCTACGAGGCAGCGAAGAACCGCGCCGGCATGCTCGACTACGACGACCTGATCGCGGGCGCGCAGCGGCTGCTCGAGGACCCCGGCAGCGCCTGGGTGCTGTTCAAGCTCGATGGCGGCCTGGACCACGTGCTGCTGGACGAGGCGCAGGATTCCAACCCCGACCAATGGGGCATCGTGCGTGCCCTGACCGGCGAGTTCTTTGCCGGCGAGGGCGCGCGCGAGCAGGGCCGCACCATCTTCGCCGTCGGCGACGTCAAGCAGTCCATCTACGGCTTCCAGGGTGCCGACGCGGAAGGCTTCTCCCGCGAGCGCACGCATTACGGCGCCGTCGTGCCGCAGGCGGGGCTCGATTTCCGGCCGGTGCCGCTCGACGTCTCCTTCCGTTCCACCGCGCCGGTGCTGGCGCTGGTCGATGCGGTCTTCGCCGAGGGCGCGGCGCGGGAGGGTGTGGTCGAGCCCGGTGCGACGCTGCGCCACTACGCGGACCGCGCCGGCCAGGCCGGCAGCGTCGAGCTCTGGCCGCTGCTCCAGGTGGCCGAGGCCGAGGCCCCGCCCGCCTGGGCGCCGCCCGATGCGCCGGTCGACGGCGAGGGCGCGGCGCAGCGCCTCGCGACGCTGATCGCCGCGCGCATCCGCCACATGCTGGACCACGAGACGCTGCCCGCACGCGTCGAGAAGGGCCGTGAGGCCGAGCAGCCGAACGGCCGCCCGGTGCGGCCCGGCGACATCCTGGTGCTGGTGCGCACGCGTGCCCGCGGCGGCTTCGTCGCCTCGCTGGTGCGCGCGCTGAAGGACCTGCGCATCCCGGTCGGCGGCGTCGATCGCATGGTCCTGGCCGAACAGGTGGCGGTGCAGGACCTGCTCGCGCTCGCCGACGTGCTGCTGCTGCCCGACGATGACCTCTCCCTCGCCGCGCTGCTGAAATCTCCGCTGGTAGGGCTGTCGGAGGAGGAGCTCTACGACCTCGCCCAGCCGCGGACCGCATCGCTGTGGATGGCGCTGGCGGCGCATCGCGGGGCGGAATCGCGCCTCGGCCGCGTGGCCGGCTGGATCACCGCGCTGCTGGGGCGGGCCGACCTCGCAACGCCGCACGCGCTCTTCGCCGCGGTGCTGGGCGGGCCGGGGCCGCTCGACAGCCGCGCGGGGCGGGCGCGCATGCTGGCGCGGCTCGGCCCGGATGCGGCCGACCCGATGGACGAGTTCCTCGCCGCCGCGCTGGAACACGAACGCTCCCACCCGCCCTCGCTGCAGGGCTTCGTCCACCGCCTGCGCGGCGGCGGCGCGGAGGTGAAGCGCGAGGCGGAGGGCGCCGGCAACGCCGTGCGCATCATGACCGTGCACGGCGCCAAGGGGTTGCAGGCGCCGATCGTCATCCTGCCCGACACCACCGGCGCGCCGCCCGACCGCGCGACGCTGCGCTGGATCGAGGACGACCTGCCCGCCTGGGCGCCGAAGCAGGAAGGCTTCGCTGCCCCGGCCCTCGCCACCCGTCGCCAGCAGGACCGCGACAACGAGGCGAAGGAACAGCACCGCCTGCTCTACGTCGCCCTGACGCGCGCCGAGGACCGGCTGGTGGTCTGCGGCTGGCAGGGCAAGAAGGAGGTGCCGCCCGGCTGCTGGTACCGGCTGGTGGAGCAGGGCTTCGCCCGCCTGGACGGCGCCGCGGAGTCCCCCTTCGACGGCCCGCACGACCCCTTCCCGGCCGAGGCCACCATGCGCCGCCTCGACGGCGCACAGGCGGCGGCGCCGAAGGCCGAGGACCCGCCGCGTGCGCCGGCGGCTGCTGCGGCCCTGCCCGAATGGGCGCGCCGCCCGGCACCGCCCGAGGCACCGGAAGGGGCCGTCGCCCCCTCCGCCCTGCCCGGTGAGGAGGAGACCCCGGCCGCCCCGCCGCGCCCCTCCGACGATCCGCGCGGCCTGCGCTTCCGTCGCGGCCGGCTGGTGCATGCGCTGCTCCAGCACCTGCCCGACCATCCTCCGGGGCACCGTGACGACGTCGCGCGCCGCTTCCTCGCCCGTCCGGGCCATGGCCTGGACGCGGGGGAACAGGCGGCCGTGCTGGAGGAAGTGGCGGCGCTGCTGCGCGAGCCGCTGGTTGCCGCCGCGCTCGGACCCGGCAGCCTGGCCGAGGCGCCGCTCGCCGGGCGCGTCGGCGGGCGGCTGATCGCCGGTCAGGTGGACCGCCTGCTGGTCGAGCCCGACCGCGTGCTGGTGCTGGACTACAAGACCAACCGCCCGCCGCCGACGGACCTGGCCAAGGTGGCGCCGCTCTACCTGCGGCAGATGGCGGCCTATCGCGCCCTGCTGCGCGCCGCCTTCCCCGGCCGGCGGGTGGATTGCGCCCTCGTCTGGACCTATGGCGCGCGGGTCATGGCGCTGCCGGATGCGGTGCTCGACCCGCACGCGCCGCAGGCGTGAAGCGGGCCTGCGTCCTCGGCCTCTTGCGCCGGAGGGCGCAAGCCCCTCAATGAGAGCCAGGATGGAAGCCAGATCGGACCCTGCCGCGCGCCTGCTGCGCGCGACGCTCTTCGCCGCCCGCGCCCACGCCGGCCAGACCCGCAAGGGCGCCGCCGCCGAGCCCTACGTCAACCACGTCATCGAAGTCGCGGCCCTGCTCGCCGAGCACGGCGCGCCGGAGGATGCGGTGATCGCCGGGCTGCTGCACGACACCGTCGAGGATACCGAGGCGACCCATGCCGACCTGGTCGCGGCCTTCGGCGAGAGGATCGCCGACATCGTCGCCGAGGCCACCGACGACAAGTCCTTGCCCAAGGAGATGCGCAAGGCGCTGCAGATCTCCCACGCCCCGAAGACCTCCGACGCGGCGAAGCAGCTCAAGCTGGCGGACAAGATCGCCAATCTGCGCGCCATCGCGGACAGCCCGCCGGCCAATTGGAACCACGCGCGGCGGACCGAGTATGTCGGCTGGGCCGGACGCGTCGCGGCGGGCTGCAAGGGGGTGAACCCGGCGCTCGACACGCTGTTCGACGAGACCTACCGCGCCGCGCTCGCCCGGCTGGCGGAGGAGGCGCAGGGGTAGAGATGGGCGCCGCCCCACCTTTCGAGTGGAGCCCCGCCCCTAGAGCGGCTTCCGTTCGCCTTGGCTCACGGCAACCGCTCCAGCCTCTTGTTTTCGCGAGCATCTTTGCCTGATCAGGTGATTCCACCTGATCGGGATCTGCTCTAGCCTCACGCCGCCTGGCATCCCGTTGCGATTGCGAACCATCAGCCGCGGGAATCCAGCGGCCGAGAGGCCCTCGGCACCCGGAGCTGATCGAGGGTGCGGACAGATCCCGATCCGATGGACCGCCCGGACCGGGTGAAGGAGCTCGCAGGAGTGGCGCGCCGGAGCGGTTGCCGTAGGACCTGGCGGACAGAGGCGCGGGACGCCCCCCGGATCCGGCTTAACCCCGCGCCAAGGCCGGCCGCCGCACAATGCGGTGATGCGTCCCGACCTCGTCGCCACCGCTGCCGCGCTCGACCTCCTTCCGCGCGAATCGGTGCGCGGCAGCGTCATTGGCCTCGGTGGGCTCGCGGTCACGCTTGAGGGCTTCGGGCCGCTCGCGGCGATCGGCGACCGGGTACGGCTGGAACCCCCCGGCGGCCTGCCGGTGCTGGCGGAGATCGCCGCCTTCCGGGATGGCAGGGCGGAGGCGATCGCGCTCGGCCCGCTGACCGGCCTGTCCGCCGGCGCGCGCGCGGTGCTGGCGCCGCGGCCGGCGCTCGCCGTCTCCGACTCCTGGCTCGGCCGCGTGCTGGACCCGATGGGCCAGCCGATGGACGGCAGGCCGCCGCCCGCGCCCGGTGCACAACCGCGGCCGACCCACGCGCCGGCGCCGCCAGCCGGGCGCCGCGCGCGGCTCGGACCGCGCATGGCGCTCGGCGTGCGGGCGCTCGACCTCTTCGCCCCGGTGCGGCAGGGGCAGCGGCTGGGATTGTTCGCGGCCTCGGGCGTTGGGAAATCAACGCTGATGGCGATGCTGGCGGGCGGCGTCGCGGCGGATGTCATCGTCTTCGCGCTGGTCGGCGAGCGCGGCCGCGAGCTGCGCGAATTCATCGAGGACGACCTCGGCCCGGAACGCCTGGCGAAGTCCGTCGTCATCTGCGCCACCTCCGACACCGCCGCGCCGGTGCGGCGGGAAGCCGCCTACGCCGCCATGACCGTCGCCGAGCATTTCCGCGACCAGGGCCGCCAGGTGCTGCTGCTGATGGACAGCGTGACACGCTTCGCCCTCGCCCTGCGCGAGATCGGCCTGGCGGTGCGCGAACCTCCGGCCACGCGCGGCTATCCGCCCTCGGTCTTCACCGAGTTGCCGCGGCTGCTGGAACGCGCGGGCCCCGGGGAGGAAGGCTGCACGGGCGCCGTCACCGCGCTGTTCACCGTGCTGGTCGAAGGCGACGACCATGACGAGCCGGTGGCGGATGCGGTGCGCGGCATCCTCGACGGGCATGTCGTGCTGGACCGCCGCATCGCGGAAGGCGGCCGGTATCCGCCGGTCGACGTGCTGCGCTCGCTCTCCCGCACCGCGCCGGCGGTGCTCGACCCGCATGAGCGGCCGCTGGTGGCCGAGGCGCGGCGGCTGCTCTCGACCTATGGGGAGGTGAAGGATCTGGTGCGTCTCGGCGCCTATCGGCCGGGCAACGACCCGGAGGCCGACGCCGCGGTGCGCCTCGCCCCGGCGATCGAGCAGGTGCTGACGCAGCCGAAGGGGGAGACGAGCGACCCGGACCAGGCTTTCGCGGCCCTCGCGGCAGCCTTGTCCGATCCGGCATAGCCTTGGCGCCCCCGGTCGCGCCAGGATGCGCGGCATGAACGAGATGATCCTGCACTGCTTTCCGGAATCCGGCGGCTGCTACAAGGCGGCGCTGATGCTCGCGCTCACCGGCACGCCGTGGCGCGGCGTCTGGGTGGACTATTTCGCCACGGGGCAGACGCGCACGCCGGAATGGCGCGAAGGCGTCTCGGTGATGGGCGAGGTGCCGGTGCTCGAGGATGGCGGCCTCGTGCTCTCCCAATCCGGCGTCATCCTGCACCATCTGGCGGAACGCACCGGACAGTTCGCTCCCGCCGACCCGGCGGAAGGGCGAGAGATCCTGCGCTGGATCCTCTTCGACAACCACAAGTTCACCTCCTACCTCGCGACCTGGCGCTTCCTGCTCGGCTGGGCCAAGGATCCCGACCCGGCGGTGGTCGCCTTCTTCCGCGCGCGGGTGGAGGCGGCCTTCGCGGTCGCCGAGAAGCAGCTCGAACGCCATGCCTTCATCACCGGGACGCGGCCGACCATCGCGGACATCTCGATGAACGGCTACCTGCACTATCCGGAAGCGGAATGGCCGCTCGGGCTCGCGGCACGCTATCCGGCGGTGTCCGCCTGGATCGGGCGGATGCGCGCCCTGCCCGGCTGGCGCGCGCCCTACGAGCTGCTGCCCGGCCCGCGCACGCCGCCGCACGGCTGAACCCCGCGGAATTGCCCCCGGCCCCGCCGGGGGACTACACCCTTCCGCAAAGACATCGTGCGGAGAGAGACATGCCCGAGACCGCCATCATCAGTGAGGTCGCCCCGCGCGACGGCATCCAGTCCATCACCGGCGCCTTGGTGACGACCGAAGCGAAGATCGCGCTGATCCGGGCGTGCTACGATGCCGGGTTGCGGCGCATGGAGGTCGGTTCCTTCGTCTCCCCCAAGGCCATCCCGCAGATGGCGGGAACCGAGGCCGTGCTCGCTGCGTGCAAGCGGATGCCGGGCCTGGAATCCACCGTGCTGGTGCCGAACCGTCGCGGCTTCGACACGGCCATCGCGCATGGCGCCGACCGCCTCGGATTCTTCATGTCGGCGACGGCGGGCCACAACAGGGCGAACCTCAACCGCACGCGGGAGGAATCCTTCGCCGAGTTGGCCACGCTGGTGAAGGACACGCCGAAGGGGACGAAGATCCGCTTCAACCTGTCCTGCGTCTTCCATTGCCCCTTCGACGGCGTGGTGCCGGAAGCCGAGGCGCTGGAATGGGTGGAACGCATCGTCGCCCTGGACCCGGAGATGGAGATCGCGCTCGCCGACACCACCGGCAATGCGAGCCCCGACCAGGTCGGCCGTATCTTCCGCCACGCCATCGGCGCGTGGGGCGACCGCTTCGCCTTCCACGGCCATGACACCTACGGCATGGGCGTCGCCAACGTCGCAGCCGCCTGGGAAGCCGGCTGCCGGGTGTTCGATTCCGCCGCCGGCGGCATCGGCGGCTGCCCCTTCGCGCCGGGCGCGACGGGCAATGTGGCGACGGAGGACGTGGTGTGGATGTTCCGCCGCATGGGCGTGCAGACCGGTGTGGAGTGGAACAGGCTGCTGGTCGCCGCCGACATGGCTGCCGCCATCCCGGGCGCGGTGCCGGGCGGGCGGATGCGCGCGGTGCCGGCGGCACGACAGGCGGCGTGACCCCGCAGGTGCCCTTCCGCGGGCGATGCGGCAACCCAATCTGATGGTGAGCATGCGCATCGCGATCCCCCTGCTGTTGCTGTTCGCCGCCGGTTGCGCGGAGCCCATCCCCTCGCCGGCGGAGGCCCCGCCGCCAAGCGCGGATCAGGGCACCATGGTCACCGACTATGGCGGCGGTTCCACACCGGTCGCGCGCTACATCCGCCTGCCGGACGGGCGGGCCGTGCGCGTCGGCCCCGACGGAACCGCGACCGAACCGCCGGCCGCTGCGGCGCCGCCCGGGACGCCAGGCGCCACGGGCAAGCCCGCGCCGGGCGGTGATTCGGTCGCCGAGGATGCGCCGGCGGCGCCGCGCCGCGCCGGCCGGCCGATCGGCAGCGGCTCGGCCTTCGCGGTGACGACGAACGGCTTGGCCGTGACCAATGCCCATGTCGTGCAGGGCTGCAGCACGGTGGTGGATGAGCGCGGCCGCCGGGTCCGCGTGATCGCCGCCGATCGCCGGCGCGACCTGGCGCTGATCGACACCGGGCGGCGCTTCGAATCGGTGGTGCCGTTCCGCAGCCAGACCGCGGTGGATCTCGGCGAGACCGTCCTGGTCTTCGGTTTCCCCTATGGCCAGGCACTCGGGACGGGCATCAACGTGACCAACGGCATCGTGACCGGCCTGGTGGGGCCGGGGGGCGATGCCTCACGCTTCCAGATGAACGCCGCGGTGCAGCCGGGGAATTCCGGTGGGCCGGCGGTGGACGATGCCGGGATGCTGCTCGGCGTGGCGGTGGGGCGGCTGAACGACCTTGCCGTGCTGCGCGCCACCGGCAGCCTGCCGCAGGGCATCAACTTCGCCATCCGAGCCTCGGAGGTGGAGCGCTTCCTGGTCGAGCAGGGGGTGCAGCCCGAACGCAGCCGCACTGCCGGGGGCACCGGCGCACGGGCGGTTTCGGCGGCGGTGGCCCCGGCGGTCTTCCAGGTGCTCTGCCGCGGGTAGCCCCCGTCGCTGCGCGCGCCCGCGGGCTGCCGCAGCCTCTTCACGTTTCCGACGCTTTCCTCGGCGACATTCGGATCCTGGCGCGGACGAGGAGAGTCCCATGTCGACCGCTGATCTCGAGCGACGAATGACCGAACTGGACCGGCTGTTGAACGACCCGGAGGTGCGGATGGATGCCGACCGCGTCTGGACGCTGCTGGCGGAAATCAGCCGCGCCGCGCGGCCCCTGCCCGCGCGGACCTGACACTCGGCGCGCAACTCGGCTTCGAACGGCCTGACGGCCAATGGGTCCTGGTTGCCCATGCGCTGCATCGGCCGTGGGATGCCCGACGGGGTAAGCCCGAGAAGGGCGGCGCGCCATGCGTGCTGACTTCTGGCGCTGTTGATTGGAGACGGGCTGCGCCTCGGAGGTGCGAAGATTGGAGGGACGCTGCCTCTCCAAACCACCCCGCCCGGGGCCCGCGGGCCCCCGGACCACGGCGAACTGGCGCCCGGCACCCGAATTCACGATCCCGCGGCGCAGGATGCGCCTGAACCGTCCGGTCCCAAGCTTGTGGCGCGGCGCCGAGCCCGGTTTCCAAAGGCCACAGGGCCATTGGCGGGGAGAGGTCCGGAGAGGGGCAAAACCCCTTTCCGCTTCCGATCTTCGCGCTTATGGACCGGCGCACCTGCCGGACCAAGCCCCCGGGCCGCCTCAGACCGCGGCGTTGGCCTGCGCGACCGCGAGCGCCGTCACGTTCAGGATGCCGCGTGCGGTTACGCTCGGCACCAGCACGTGGATCGGCTTGTTCATGCCCAGCAGCAGCGGGCCGAGCTGCAACCCGTCTGTCGCCGCCTTGACCAGGTTGAAGGCGATGTTGGCCGCGTCGATCCCCGGCATGACCAGCAGGTTCGCCGCCCCGTCGAGCCTGCTGTCGGGCACCGCGCGGGCACGGATCGCCGGGATCAGCGCCGCGTCGGCGTGCATCTCGCCGTCCACCTCCAGCGAAGGGTCCTGCCGGCGGATCAGCGCCAGCGCCTGGCGCATGCGCCGCGCCGAAGGCGCGTGGGAGGCGCCGAAGGAGGAATGCGACAGCAGCGCCACCTTCGGCGTGATGCCGAAGGTGCGCACCTGCTCGGCGGCGAGCAGCGTCATCTCGGCGATCTGTTCCGCGGTGGGTTCCAGGCAGAGATGCGTGTCGACGACAAACAGGTGCTCGCCCGCACGCGTCACCAGGCCCGAGAGCGCATAGACCCGGCCGACATCCTCGCATTTGCCGATGATGTCGAGCACGTGCTTCCACTGCCCCATCCAGTCGCCGAGGCCGCCGCAGATGGCCGCATCGGCATGGCCGGCCTCCAGCAGCAGGGAGGCGGCAACGGCGGCGCGCGTCGCGACGCGCTTCGCCGCCGCGTCCGGCGGCGTGCCGCGGCGGCCGACCTTGAGGCGGTAGAGTTCGGTCAGCGGCCCGAACACCTCGGCATCGACGGTGGGATCGAGCACCTGCACGCTCTCGCCGAGATCCATGCGCAGGCCGAGCGCCCTGACCTTGGCCTCGATGACCGCGCGGCGGCCGACCAGGATCGGCTCGGCGATGGCTTCATCCACCACCGACTGCACGGCGCGCAGCGTGCGCTCGTCCTCGCCCTCGGCATAGGCGACCCGGCGCGGGCGCTTGCGCGCGGCCTCGAAGACCGGGCGCATCAGGTTGCCGGAGCGGAAGACGTTGCGCTCCAACTCCCGCCGATAGGCCTCGAAATCGGCGATCGGGCGCGTGGCGACGCCGGATTCCATCGCCGCCTTCGCCACCGCCGGAGCGATCTCCAGGATCAGGCGCGGGTCGAAGGGCTTCGGGATGATGTAGTCCGGGCCGAAGACGGGCGCCTGCCCGCCATAGGCGGCAGCGACGACCTCAGAGGCCTCGACGCGCGCGAGCGCGGCGATGGCGTCCGCCGTCGCGATCTTCATCTCCTCGTTGATCGTGGTCGCGCCGACGTCGAGCGCGCCACGGAAGATGAAGGGGAAGCAAAGAACGTTGTTGACCTGGTTCGGGTAATCGGTCCGCCCCGTCGCCACGATGGCGTCCGGCCGTGCGGCGCGGACGGCTTCCGGCAGGATCTCCGGCTCGGGGTTGGCCAGCGCCAGGACCAGCGGCTTCGGCGCCAAGTGCTTCAGCCATTCGGGCTTCAGCACGCGCGGCGCCGACAGGCCGAGGAAGACATCCGCCCCCGGCAGGGCGTCCTCCAGCGTGCGGGCTTCCGTCACCCGCGCCCATTTCGCCTTGTAGGGGTCGAGGTCGTTGCGACCGGCATGGACCACGCCGCCGATATCGCAGATCGTGACGTTCTCCCGCTTCAGCCCCATCGACACCAGCAGGTCGAGGCAGGCGAGCGCCGCCGCGCCGCCGCCGGTATTGACCAGCTTGACGTCCTCGATGCGCTTGCCCTGGACCAGCAGGCCGTTCCGGATCGCGGCGGCGACGATGATGGCGGTGCCGTGCTGGTCGTCGTGGAAGACCGGGATCTTCATCCGCTCGCGCAGGGTGCGCTCGATGACGAAGCACTCCGGGGCCTTGATGTCCTCGAGGTTGATGGCGCCGAAGGAAGGTTCCAGCGCCGCGACCACCTCGATGAACCTGGCGGGGTCGCGTTCCTCGACCTCGATATCGATCGAATCGATGCCGGCGAACTTCTTGAAGAGGACCGCCTTGCCTTCCATCACCGGCTTCGACGCCAGCGCGCCGATCGCGCCGAGGCCGAGCACCGCCGTGCCATTGGTGATGACGGCGACCATGTTGCCGCGGGTGGTGTAGTCGTAGGCGGCGACGGGGTCGGCCGCGATCGCCTCGCAGGCCGCGGCGACGCCGGGCGAATAGGCGAGCCCGAGGTCGCGCTGGGTCGCCATGCGCTTGGTCGGCTCGATCGCCAGCTTCCCGGGCCGCGGCAGCCGGTGGTAGTCGAGCGCGGCGCGGCGGAAATCCTCGTCCATCAGTTCACCTCCGGCACGCAGGGTAGATCGTTTGCCGCCGCCTTGGCAGGGGCCGGGGGCCCCGGGCCGCCAAACCCTCGCATTTTCGTGCGGCGCAGCGGATAGTTCGGGCGCGCACAGACGGGTGGCGCGGCGGCACCGGACGGGGACAGGCACCACGGGGCATGGAGGAACGGAAGCGCATCGCCGGCCTGGTACGGGACTGGATCGCCCGCGAAAGGCTGTCGCGCGAGGAATTCGCCCATCGTAGCCGTCTCGGCCGCTCGACGGTGGACAAGCTTCTGGTCGGGCTCTTTTCCGACCGCACCCTGGCGGTGGTCGAGGGCACCACGGGCCTCGCGCTGCGCGGGCCGGTCGCCGCCCCGGCCCTGCCCGAGATGGCGCCAGGCACGGTGCCCCCGCCGGCCGAGGACGGTGCCGCCCCCTCCATCGCCGTGCTGCCCTTCACCTTCATGGGCGATGCGTCGAGCCAGGACTGGCTGGCGGACGGCATCACCGAGGACATCACCACCGACCTCGCGCGGCTGCGCTGGCTGTTCGTCATCGCGCGCAATTCCACCTTCACCTTCAAGGGCCGCGCGGTGGACGTGCGAGAGGTCGCGCGCGACCTCGGCGTCCGCTACGTGCTGGAAGGCAGCGTGCGCGTCGCCGGCGGGCGCATCCGCGTCACCGGCCAGCTCGTCGATGCCGGCAGCGGGCGGCATATCTGGGCCGAACGCTACGACCGCGAGCTCTCCGACATCTTCACCGTGCAGGACGAGATCACGCGCAACGTCGTCGCCGCGATCGAACCGCATCTCTACGCCGAGGAAGGCTTCCGCGCCGCGGCGCGGCCGACCGCGAACCTCTCCGCCTGGGGTCTCGCGGTGCGGGCCATGGGGCTGATCAGCAAGGTCGGGCGGCGGCAGAACGAGGAGGCGCGGCGGCTGCTCGAACAGGCGATCGCTCTCGAACCCGGCTATGCGCGCGCGCATGCGCTGCTCGCCTGGGCGGCCTGGTGGGCGGCGCTGTGCTACTGGTGGCCGGACAATGCGGAGGGCTACCGCCTCGCGGCGCGCCAGGCGGCGGAGGCGGTGTCGCTCGATCCCACGGAACCCTGGGCACGCATGACGCACGGGATCTGCCTCTCCTCCGCGCGGCACCACGAGGCGGGGCTCGTCGAGCTGCGCGCGGCGCTGGACCTCAACCCCTGCTTCGCGCTGGGGCGCACGCTGCACGGCTGGGGCCTGCTGCGAGCAGGCCGGATGGAGGAAGCGATCGCCGAGACCGGCCTCGCGCTGCGCATGAGCCCGATGGACAGCTTCGCCGGCATCTACACGGCGGTCCACGGGCTCGCCCTGCTCGGCGCGCGGCGCTTCGAGGAGGCGCTGCCCCATCTGCGGGCGTCGGTTGCGGCCTTTGCGGAGTATCTCGGCCATTACAACACGCTGATCTCCTGCTGCGGCCATCTCGGGCGGATCGAGGAGGCGCAGGACTACATCGTGGCGCGCGACCGCATGGGGCCACCGATCCGGGTCGGTCTGCTGCGCAGGAACCTGGCGGGCTTCGCGCATGCGGAGGTGTTCGTCGAAGGGCTGGTGAAGGCCGGCGTGCCGGAATGAGGACAGGCCCGGCCGTGTGACGCCGGTCACCGCCGGGAAGGCTTCCGGAAAGCGCCGGAAAACTCCGGCGATGGCTCCGGAAAGATGCGTTCGCGAGTGTGGCGCCATCGCGAGGGCCGAGCCCTCCGCCACCGAGGAGCGTGATCGATGAGCAGTTTCCTGAGCCGTGCCGCCATCGCCGCCGCGCTGTTCGCCGCCACCCCGGCGGCGGCGCAGCAGGCGGCGGGCGGGCCCAATGCGCGCGGCGAGTATCTCTCCCGCATCATGGATTGCGGCGGCTGCCACACCGGCGGCGCGCTGACCGGCCAGCCCGACCCGCGGCTGAACCTCGCCGGTTCGCAGGTCGGCTTCGCCGTTCCCGGGCTCGGCGTCTTCTACCCGCCCAACCTGACGCCGGACCGCGAGACCGGCCTCGGCGGCTGGAGCGAGGCGGAGATCATCCGCGCCGTGCGCACCGGCGTGCGGCCGGATGGGCGGGTGCTGGCGCCGGTCATGCCCTGGCATTCCTACGCCGCGCTGAACGACGCCGACGCGCGGGCGCTGGCGCGCTACCTGCGCAGCCTGCCGCCTGTGCGCAACGAGACGCCCCGCATGATCGGCGCCGGCGAGACCCCGACCGCGCCGTACCTCACCGTCGTCGTCCCCGGGCGCTGACCGCGCCCCGTCCAAGGAGAAGCGCCATGACGCAGCATGCGAAATCGGGCCGGGCAAGCATCCGCAAGGGGTTCCTGCTGGCCGGCGCGGTGCTCGCCGCGGGGCTCGCCGCGAGCGTCGTCACCACGGCCTTGGGGCATACCGGGCATGGGCCGCGGCACCGCACATCGGCGCCGATGCGCGCGCCGAACCTGCCGCCCGAGCTCGCCGCGGTGCGCGACGCCCTGGCGAAGTACCAGGACCCGCGGGTGGCGATCCGCGACGGCTATCTCTCGACGCTGGGCTGCGTGGAGTACCCGGTCGGCGGCATGGGGGTGCATTTCATCAACCCCACGCTGATCGGCCCCACGCCGGACCCGATGCGGCCGCAGATCCTGGTCTACGAGCCGGGGCCACGCGGCAGCCTGCGCCTGGTCGCCGCCGAGTGGTTCATCCCGCTCGCGACCGGCGTCGCCGGGCGGCCGACACTCTTCGACCGCCCCTTCGACGGGCCGATGGAAGGGCACGAGCCGCTGATGCCGCGCGAACTGCACCACTACGACCTGCATGTCTGGCTATGGAAGGAGAACCCGGCCGGGCTGTTCAACGCCACCAACCCGGGCGTTGGCTGCGCAGGGCATCCCTACGCGCTGATGGAGCAGCCGACCGCCATCGTGACGCATGCGCATCCCGCACCGGCGACGCGCTGAACGAAGGAGACGGACCATGAAACTCCACTATTTCGACGGCTCCACCACCTGCCGTCCGATCGTGATGTTCGCGCATGAGGCGGGCATCCCGCTGGAGCTGGTGCCCGTGGACCTCTTCGCCGGCGAGCAGACGCAGCCCGCCTTCCTGGCGAAGAACCCCAACGGCAAGGTGCCGGTGCTGGAGGATGACGGATTCCTGCTGACGGAATCCTCGGCGATCCTGAAGTACCTGGCGGAGGTCTCGGGCTCCCCGGCCTATCCGGCCGATCCGCGCGGGCGGGCGCGGGTCAACGCGCAGATGGACTGGTTCAACACCGGCTTCTACCGGACCTTCGGCTACGGCATCGTCTACCCCGTCGTGATGCCGCACACGGCCCATGCGGGCCCGGGCGTGCAGGAGGCGGTGACGGGCGCGGCCCGGCACGAGGCGCAGTCGCTGCTGCGCATCCTCAACGACCACATGCTCTCCGACGGCGGGGCCTTCCTCGGCGGCGCGCAGCCGAACCTGGCGGATTTCCTCGGCGTGGCCTTCACCACCATCGGCGAGATGATCGGCGAGGATTTCTCCGCCCACCGCCGCGTGGTGCGCTGGATCGCGGCGATGAAGGCGCGGCCGTCCTGGGCGGCCGCGAACCGCGGCTTCGAGGCATGGCGTGACGCGACGCTCGCGCGGAGGGCCGCGTGATGGACGCGCCCGCCCCCGTGAGGGCCTTCCACCACGTCGCCTATCGCTGCAGCGATTCCGGCGCGACCCGGCGCTTCTACGAGGATTTCCTCGGCCTGCCCCTGGCCGAGGCCTTCGTCATCGAGCAGACCAAGACGGGGCGCTCGACCTCCGTGCTGCACAGCTTCTACCGGCTGGGCGACGGCAGCTTCCTGGCCTTCTTCGAGGTGCCGGACAGCCCCTTCCCCTTCAAGGCGCAGCACGATTTCGACCTGCATGTCGCGATGGAGGTGGCGCCCGAGGCGCTGGAACCGATGCTCGCCCGCGGGCGCGCGGCGGGGATCGAGACGCGCGGGCCGGCGGATCATGGCGCCATGCGCTCGATCTACTTCCGCGACCCCGACGGCTACGTGGTGGAACTGACGGCGAAGACCGCATCCCACGACGCGGCGATGGACCCGGCGCGCAACAAGGCGCGGGACAAGCTCGAGGCCTGGCAGCGGCGCAAGGCCACGGCCGCCTGAGCACCAAAGCCGGCCCCCCGCGGCGTGCGGCGCGGGGGCCGGGTCGAAGACCCGCACGGATCCCGAGGACGGACCCATGCTGACCATGAACGACAATCGCCCCGCGCCCACGCGGGAGGATCTCTTCGGCCCGCCACCGCGGTCGCGGCAGGAGGCGCTGCGGCAGTTGCTGCAATCCCTGCTAACGGAGGAGGAACTGCGCGCGCTGGAGCAGCGCATGCTCGCGGCGATCCCGCTGGCGCGGGCCCAGGCCATCCTGACCCTGATGCTGCCGGCGATGGGCGCGCCGGAACGTGCGGCGTTCGTGGCACAGGCCCGGGCGGTGGCGGAGGACGAGACGGTGGTGGCGGTGATCGAAGGCTCGGCCAAGACGAGCCTCGCCCCGGAGCAGTGGCACGACCTGCAGCGCAGGCTGGCACTGGCGGCGTGAGGCGCCTGCGAGGCTCCGCCTCGCGCTCCGCCGGGGGGCGCGGCGCCCCCCGGACCCCGCCATCTGCTGCCGGGATTGCCAATTCGGCACGACCACCAGCCGCCGCCAGCGCGCCAAGGCCGCGCGAACGCCAAGCCCGCGAATGCGGGCGCCGGCATCAGGTGCATCGGAAAATCTCGGCCCGAGGCCCTGCCTCGGGCCGGGAGCGCACGGCGCGACCGCGCCCGGACCAACCGCCCTCACCAACACGCCAGCGCACGGCGCGAAGCCAAGGGCCGCGGATGCGGCCCGCCCGGCGTCTGAGGGATCAGGAAACTGGTGCGGTCGAGAAGATTCGAACTTCCACGGGGTTGCCCCCACCAGCACCTCAAGCTGGCGCGTCTACCATTCCGCCACGACCGCAAATCCGGTAGAGGGCGCGGCGTATAACCCATGACCGCGTTCCCAGCAAACCCCCCCCTTGAATGGATCGTCGCCGAGGGCCGCACGCCCTACGCCGAGGCCCTCTCCGCCATGGAAGCGCGGGTCGCGGCCATCCGCGAAGGCCAGGCGGGCGAACGGATCTGGCTCGTCGAGCACGAGCCGACCTACACCGCCGGCACCTCGGCGAAGCCGGAGGATCTTCGGGACGCCCGATTCCCCATCTTTGCCGCCGGGCGCGGCGGGCAATGGACCTATCACGGCCCGGGGCAGCGGACGGCCTATGTCATGCTCGACCTGACGCGGCCACACGGAACGGTGCCGGCGCGAGACATCCGGGCCTATGTCCATGGGCTTGAGGAATGGCTGATCCGCGCGCTCGACCGGTTCAACGTCCGGGCCGAGCGGCGGGAGGGCCGGATCGGCCTATGGGTGGTGAACCGCGCGACCGGGGGCGAGGACAAGATCGCCGCCATCGGCGTGCGGGTGACGCGCTGGGTCGCCTGGCACGGCATCGCGCTGAACGTCGATCCGGACCTCGCGGATTTCGGCGGCATCGTGCCCTGCGGCATCGCGGAGCATGGCGTGACGAGCCTGCATGCGCTCGGCATCCCGGCCACGATGGAGGAAGCGGACGCCGCGCTGATGGCGGCCTGGCCGGAAGTCTTCGGATAGGGGGCGTCGTTGCGCGTCATGCCAGCGGCCGCATTTCGCGACCGCCGGCATGAGGCTTCTGGTGCCCTCAGGCGCCGGGCGCAAACCTCCGGTTTGCCTGGCTTCGCCGGACCACCGGCGGGCCGCATTCCGGCTCCCCGGTCACCTTGCAAGGCAAGGTGACCGGGTTCCCGTCGCGGCCTCGGCACGAGTCAAGAACTCGTGCCGCCGGTATCATACCGGCCAGCCTTTCGGCTCGCTCGGCACGAGCGCCTTGTTTCGCGCGCAGCCGCCACGCCAACCCTGCGCGCGATACCGCCGCGCCTCGCCGCCGACAGGTCGGCAGCAAGGTTCGGCGGCATCACTCCACCCGGGCGCCCGAATCGCGCGCCGCCTGCCCCCATGGGCCGGCATCGCGGCGAAGCTGCGCAGCGAAGGCCTCGGGCCCGAGCAGGGTCGGCTCGAGACCCATGACGCGCAGGCGCTCGCGTGCTTCGGGCGCGCCGATCGCGGCGAGGACGGCATCGGAGAAGCGGCGGATGATGGTGGGGTGGGTGCCCGAACGCATCACCAGGCCGTTGAAGCCGAGCAGTTCCAGCCCGCCGGGATAGCCTGCCTCGGCGAAGGTGGGAACGTCAGGCAGGGCCGGAATGCGCACCGGCCCGGTGACGGCGAGCGGCTTCAGCCGGCCGTCGCGGATCTGCGGGATGCTCACCGCTTCGTCGTTGATGGACAGGAAGGCGTGTCCGGCGATCACGTCCTGCACCGCGGGGGCGGAACCGCGGTAGGGGATGTGGGACATGCGAATATCGGCTGCCTTCTCCAGCATCGCGCCGAAGAGGTGCGAGGCGGAGCCGACCCCGAAGGAGGCGTAGGAGAGCTCGCCCGGCCGGCGGCGCGCTTCGGCGACGAGGTCGGCGACGCTCGCGATCGGTCGATCGGCCCGCACCGTCAGCACCAGGGCGGCGGTGCCGAACTGGACCACGGGGGCCATGTCGCGCAGCGTGTCATAACCCGGATTGGCGTGGATCACCGGGTTGATGAGGCTGGTCGAGGCGTTGATGTAGAGCACCGTGTAGCCGTCCGCCGGGGCCTGCAGCGCCGCCTGGGTGCCGATCATCCCCTGCGCGCCGGCGCGGTTCTCGACGATCATCGGCTGGGGCAGGTGGGCACGCAGTCGCTCGGCGAGCCAACGGCCGACGATGTCGGTCTGCCCGCCTGGCGGATAGGGCGCGATCAGCCGGATGGGGCGGGAGGGCCAGGCAGCCGGGTCCTCGGCCTGGGCCGTCGCGGCGCGCGGCAGCAGCCCGGCGGCGAGAAGTGCGATTGGCGCACGGATACGGGCGGTGCGGGCGTCGGTCATGGGGCCTCCCTGTCACGTCGCCCTTCATGCGGGGCGATGTCGGCAGCATGGCCGACGGCGCACGTGAAACGGAAGCGCGCAGAATCGCGCCCGCCCGGCCGGAGGCCGGGCGAACCGACAAGCAATACGAGCGGCACGAGTTCTTGACTCGTGCCGAGGCCGCGACGGGAACCCGGTCACCTTGCCTTGCAAGGTGACCGGGGAGCCGGAATGCGGCCCGCCGGTGGTCCGGCGAAGCCAGGCAAACCGGAGGTTTGCGCCCGGCGTCCGAGGGCATGAAAGGGCGGATACCCGCGGTCGCGGATAGCGGCCGCTGGTATAAGGTGGCGGGTGGGGGGGGGAGTTCCCTCCCCCCGCCCTTCAGCGCCCGCGGCGCAGGAACGCCGGCGCCGGCGTGCCGTCGCGGAAATCGGCTTCCCGCCAGGACCGGTCGCGCCGCGAGGCTTCGGCCGCCGGGGCAGCGGGGCGGCGGCGCGGGGCGTCACCGCCGCTGTTGCGCGGCGCTTCCGCGGCACGGCTGGCCTCGGCCGCCGGGCGCGCCGGCTTGGAGTGCCCTGCCGGGCGGTGCTGCGACTGCCGCTGCGGCTTGTGCGCGCCGCGCGGGGGCTGCGGCTGGCGCGGCGGACGCGGCGCCTCGCGCTGCGCGGCGGCTTCCTCCGGCGTCGCGCCGGGGCGCTGCTCGGAAGGGATCTGCATGCGGATCAGCTTCTCGATCGCGCGCAGCTTGTCGCGGTCCTCGTGGGAGCAGAGGGCGATCGCCTCGCCGGAGGCACCCGCGCGGGCCGTGCGGCCGATGCGGTGCACATAGGTCTCCGGCACTTCCGGCAGGTCGAACTGGATGACGTGCGTCACGCCGTCCACGTCGATGCCGCGGGCGGCGATGTCGGTCGCCACCAGCACCGGCGCGGAGCCGTCGCGGAAGGCGGCGAGCGCCCGTTCGCGCGCGTTCTGCGCCTTGTTGCCGTGGATGGCGTTGGCGGTGATGCCGTCCTGGTCGAGCTGCTTCACGATGCGGTCGGCGCCGTGCTTGGTGCGGCTGAACACCAGGGTGCGGCCGATGCCGTCGGTCTTCAGCAGCTCCGCCAGCACGCGGCGCTTGCCCGAGGCCGGCACGTGGACGACGCGCTGCGCCACCTTCTCGGCCGTGGTGGCCACGGGCGCGACGGCGACGCGGACCGGGTCCTTCAGCATCTCGGCGGCGAGCCTGTTGATCTCGGCCGGCATGGTGGCGCTGAAGAACAGCGTCTGGCGCTGCGCCGGGATCGACTTCAGCAGGCGGCGGATGGCCGGCAGGAAGCCCTTGTCGAGCATCTGGTCGGCCTCATCCAGCACCAGCGCACCGACATGGTCGAGGCGGCCGGCGCCCTGGTCGAGCAGGTCCTGCAGGCGGCCGGGCGTCGCCACCAGGATGTCGACGCCGCGGGCGAGCGCCGCGCGCTGCGGCCCGAAGCCGACGCCGCCGAAGACGACCGCGACGGACAGCCCGAGATGCCGGCCATAGGCCTTCACGCTGTCGGCGATCTGGGAGGCGAGCTCGCGCGTGGGCGAGAGCACCAGCACGCGGCAGCCGCCGCGCGGCGGACGGCCGGCGGCCTGCGCCAGGCGATGCAGGATCGGCAGGCCGAAGGCCGCCGTCTTGCCCGTGCCGGTCTGGGCGATGCCGAGCAGGTCGCGCCCTTCGAGCACGGAGGGAATGGCCTGCGCCTGGATGGGGGTGGGGGCGGAATAACCCTCCTCGGCGAGCGCCTGGAGGATGCGGGTGTCGAGGCCGAGGGCCTCGAAGGTATTGGTCAAGATAAGTCCTGTCACACGCGCACGACATGGCACGCCGCGCGCGTCGCTGCGGTGAGAAAGCCCCGCGGGATTGGGACCGTCCGTCTGGTGGCGCGCCGCTTCCCGGCCCGGGCCCGCACCGCGCTCCACACAAGGGCGAAGCGGCGGGGACCGATCACGCGGCCGGGTGGCGCGTGGCGCGCAGGATATCCGCGCGATGAAATGGCATATGAGCCTTCGCGGCTGCGAAGACAAGGGAAAAGCTCCGGGGCGAACTCACGCCCCGGGGAGCGAGGGCGTCATGGAACGCCGAGCAGGATCGACGGCGGCGGCGCGGTGTCGAAGACCACCTCCTTCACGCCGGCCACGCCCTCGGCGAGCACGCGGAGCGCCATCTTCGCCTCCTGCCCCGCGAGGAAGCCGTGGAAGGTCACCACCCCGTCCTTCACCGCGGGAAAGACGAAGCGCGTGCTGATCCAGGGCTCGGACCGCATGGCGGCGAGGATCTCCCGGCGGATGCGCGGGTCGGAGGCCTCCTCGGAAGCGCCGCTGCCGACCGGCGCCATGACCGCGCGCAGCAGGTCGGCACGGGAGACGACGCCGACCAGCCGGCCGTCCCGCAGCACCGGAACCCGGCGGATGCGCCTGGTTTCGAGGATATGCGCGACTTCCTCGACCGTCGCGTCCTCCTCCACCGTCACGAGCTCGGTGCTCATCACGTCGCGCACGCGGCGGCCATGGGCGCGGGCATAGGCGAGCGCCTGGTCGGCATTCGCCCCGAGCAGGGCCGCGAAGAAGGAGGCCGGCTTGTCCTCCTTCGCCGAAAGGCGGCGCATCAGGTCGCCATCCGTCACCACCCCCACCAGGCGGCCATCGGCC
This sequence comes from Neoroseomonas eburnea, assembly GCF_018129005.1. Lineage (GTDB taxonomy): Bacteria > Pseudomonadota > Alphaproteobacteria > Acetobacterales > Acetobacteraceae > Neoroseomonas > Neoroseomonas eburnea. The sequence continues at coordinate 60,404 of NZ_JAAEDL010000010.1, read as the reverse complement.
TCCTGCACCGGAAGGCCGGAGATGCCGCGGTCGGCCATGAGCGCCGCGACGGCATCGAGCGGCGTCTCGGGCGGCACGGTGACGGGATCGGTCGTCATGATGTCGCAGGCGCGCATCGAATCCTCCCAGAAAGATGGATGATTCGTAATCCAGCGCCCTGCCGCCGCCTTTGACCCGGATCAAGCTGCCCTCGGGGCCCTCACCCGATCTCGATCCGCGCCTCCCGCACGATGCGGCCCATCAGGGCGCGCTGATCCGCGACGTAGCGTGCGAAGGTGGCGGGATCGGTGCCGAGCGGCAGGGCGCCGAGGGCATCGAGGCGCTGGCGCACCCCGGCATCGGCCAGGGCATGCTTCGCTGCCTCATAGAGGCGCTGCTGCACCGGCGCGGGCGTGCCCGCCGGGGCATAGAGGCCGTTCCACTCGTTGAGCTCGAAGCCCTCGAAGCCCTGCTCGGCGATGGTCGGCACGTCCGGCAGGGGCGCGATGCGCTGCGCCGTGGAGACGCCGAGCGCGACCAGCCGCCCATCCCGCACGAGTTGCAGGGTGGAGGAGACGGTGCCGAACACGAAGGCGATGTTGCCGCCGAGCAGGTCCTGCAGCGCCGGCGTCCCGCCGCGATAGGGCACATGGGTGACATCGAGCCCCGCACGGTTCAGGAACAGCGCCGAGGCGAGATGCGCCGCCGTCGCATTGCCGGAGGAGCCATAGGACAGCTCGCGCTGCCGCGGCCGCGCCCAGGCGATGAAATCCTGCACGGTCTTGGCCGGCACCTTCTGCGGGTTCACCGCGAGGATCTGCGGCAGCACCACCACCTGGCTGATCGGCGCGAAGGCGGTGGCGTAGTCGAAGCCAAGGTTGCGGATCAGGTGCGGGTTCACCGTATGCGCCATGGCGTCGATCATGATCGTGTGGCCATCCGGCGCGCTGCGGGCGAGTTCCCCCGCGCCGATCGACCCGCCGGCGCCGCCCCGGTTCTCCACCACCACCGGCTGGCCCAGGAAGGCGCCCATCGGCACCGCGAGCAGGCGGGAGGTGGTGTCCACTCCGCCGCCCGGCGGGTAGGGCGCGATCAGGCGTATCGGGCGGCCGGGTGTCCAGGCGCCCCCCTGCGCGAGGGCGGGCGTGGCGAAGGCGGTGGCGAGCAGCGAGCGGCGGAGCATGAACGGTCCTCCCGGGAATTCTTGCCCCGATCCATGCGCCACTGCGCGTCAGCTGTCGAGGCGGATGCCCTCGCCGCGGATCAGCGCCTCCATCTCCGCCCGTTCGGTGGCGAGGAAGGAGGCGAAGGCGGCCGGCCCTTCGGCTGCCGGCTGGAGACCAAGATCGGCGAGGCGCGGGCGCAGCGCCGGCTGGTTCACCGCATCCGCCGCCGCCGCGGCAAGGCGCGCGACGACCGACGCCGGCGTGCCCGCGGCGACGAGCAATCCGAGCCAATCGCCCATGGCGAAGCCGGGGAAACCCTGCTCCGCGACGGTCGGCAGGTCGCGATAGACCGGGCTGCGCGCGGCGGAGGAGACCGCCAGGGCGCGGATCCGGCCGTCGCGCAGCAGCGGCGCGGCCAGGGCGATGGAGGTGAATCCCATCGGCACGTCGCCGCGCAGCAGGCCGGCGACCTGGTCGGCACCGCCGCGATACGGGACGTGCTCCCCGGCGATGCCGGCACGGCGCAGCAGCGCGGCCATGGCGAGGTGCGTGCGCGCACCGACGCCGACGCTGCCGTAGCGGGCCTGGGCGGGGTCCGCACGCAGCCGGGCGAGCAGCTCCGCCAGCGTCGCCACGCCGAATTCGGCGCGGGCGACCAGCAGCAGCGGCAGGGTGGCCAGCAGCGTCACCGGCGCGAGGTCGCGGACATAGTCGAAGGCGAGGCCACGCAGCAGGAACGGGTTCACGCTCTGCCCGCCGGAATCGAGCAGCAGCGTCGTGCCATCCGGCGCCGATTGCGCGACATGGCCGGCGCCGACCGCCCCGGAAGCGCCGGAACGGTTCTCGGGCGTGACCGTCGCGCCCAGCAGCTCGGACATGCGCGGCGCGATCAGCCGGCCGAGGATGTCGGTGCTGCCGCCCGGTGGAAAGGCGATGACCAGGCGGATCGGCCGATCCGCCGGCTGGGCCAGGGCGGGGACGGCAAGGGGCATGAGCAGGGCGGCGCGCCGGAGCATGGCGCACGGGTGATCGCACCCCGCGCCGGCGTCAAGCGACGGAACAATGACAGGAGGCTGCCATCCCGGGAGGCCATGTCGATCCCGCCGGCCCGGCGTTGTATCCTGCCCCCATGGCCGTTCGCCGCCCGCAGGGCAACCCAGTACCCCTCACCGACCTGTTCGGCTCGCCCGTGGGCCCGCCGCCCGAGGCGGAGGGCGCGGCGCGCCCGCTCGCGGATCGGTTGCGGCCGCCGGCGCTGGAGGAGGTGGTCGGGCAGGACCACCTGCTCGGACCCGAGGGCACCATCACGCGCATGCTCGAGCGCGGCTCGCTCGCCTCGCTGATCCTGTGGGGGCCGCCGGGGGTGGGAAAGACCACCATCGCGCGGCTGCTCGCGGAGGCGGCCGGGCTGCGCTTCACGGCGCTGTCCGCGGTGTTCTCGGGGGTCGCCGACCTCAAGCGCGCCTTCGACGAGGCCCGCGCGCGCAAGTCCAACGGCCAGGGCACGCTGCTCTTCGTGGACGAGATCCACCGTTTCAACCGCGCCCAGCAGGACGGCTTCCTGCCGGTGGTGGAGGACGGCACGGTCACGCTGGTCGGCGCGACGACGGAGAACCCGTCCTTCGCACTGAACGGTGCCTTGCTGTCACGCTGCCAGGTGCTGGTGCTGAAGCGGCTGGACGACGCTGCGCTGGAACTCCTGCTGGGGCGGGCGGAGGCGCTGATGGAGCGCGCCTTGCCGCTGGACGAGGCCGCGCGGGCGACGATGCGCGCCATGGCGGACGGCGACGGGCGCTACCTGCTGAACATGGCGGAGCAGTTGTTCGCCCTGCCGCCGGGCACGAAGCAGCTCGACACCGCTGCGCTGTCCTCGCTGCTCGCGAAGCGCGCCGCGCTCTACGACAAGGACCGGGAGGAGCACTACAACCTCATCTCCGCGCTGCACAAATCCATGCGCGGGTCTGATCCGGATGCGGCGCTCTATTGGTTCGCGCGCATGCTCACGGGCGGGGAGGACCCGCGCTACATCGCCCGCCGCCTCACGCGCTTCGCCGCCGAGGATGTCGGCATGGCCGACCCGCGCGCGCTGCCCCTGGCCATCGCGGCATGGGAGACCTTCGAGCGGATGGGGTCGCCGGAGGGCGAGCTCGCGCTGGCGCAGCTCGTGGTGCACCTGGCAACGGCGCCGAAATCCAACGCCGTCTATGCTGCCTTCGGCGCGGCGATGCGCGCGGCGAAGGAAACCGGCAGCCTGATGCCGCCGAAGCACATCCTCAACGCGCCCACGAAGCTCATGCAGGAAATCGGCTACGGGTCCGGCTACGAATACGACCACGATGCGGAGGAAGCATTCTCCGGCCAGGACTACTTCCCGGAGGAGATGCGGCGACAGAGCTTCTACCGCCCGACCGATCGCGGCGCCGAGGCCGCGATCGCCGAACGCATGGCGCGGTGGGAACAACTGCGGCGCCGGCGGCGCCGCGGCTGATCAGCCGCGCGTCAGCGGTCCACCTCGAAGGTGGCGAGGTAGTTCAGGCCGCCGAACATGCCGGCATAGGCCTCGAACACCTTGGTGAAGAAGTCGACCGCATCACCGGTGCCGATCCGGTATTCCCCCATGTTGGGGTCGAAGAAGTAAAGGTGCCGGTTCATGCCGAGCGTGCCGTGCGAGGCATAGGTCGCCACCATGTGGCCGGCGCTGCCCGTCGGGGTCTGCAGGCCGATGTTCCACAGGCAATAGGTGCCGGCCGACTTCGATGCGGTGGCGCCGGCCTGGCCGAGAACGCTCGGCGTGCCGTCGAAGGTGGCGTTGCAGGAGGCGGGAACGACGCGCAGCGCGTAGGCGCGCAGCGCGTCGCCGTACATCGTCTGCAGCATGTCGTAGTAGCTGCCGCTGCCGCCGCCGGAGGCGACGTGGATGTCCTGCGTCTTGCCGCCCCAGCGAAAGGCCGCGCCAGTGAAGAGGGCGGCGAAACGCTGCTCGGCCGACTCGTTGTGGAACATCATGCGGCGCGCCAGCCAGATCATGGACAGGCCCGTGCAGATGCCTTCGCGCTTACCATCCGTCAGCGGTGCGTTGTAGAGCGCCTGGAACAATTGATCGTTGCCGAGAACGCTGCCCTGATCCAGGGAAAAGGTCTTCGTGTAGCCCGCTACTTCCATCGTTTCGCTCCTCAGCGTTGCTGAAAGGGTTGGCTGTCCGTTCTCAGCCGCAGTCGACCTTGAAGGAGGCGAGCCATCCGACGCCGAGGAAGGCGGCGGCGCAGGCTTCGAGCCAGGCCTTCGCGAACTTCGCGGTATCCCCCGTGTCCACCTTGTATTCGCCCAAATTCGGATCGAAAGAGTAAAGGTGGTGAAAGAAGCCCATCTTCCCGCCGGATGCCCGGGACGCGACCATCTGGCCGGCGCTCGCGCTGCCCGTCCGCGGGCCGATGTTCCGCAGCCGGCAGGCGCCCTTGTCCCTTAGGTGCGGGGCGAAAGCCGAACAACGGGTGAGACGATGCTGCCGCAGTGGCCTTGTCCCTGCCGTGCGGGGCGAAGGCGGTGGCGGCGGTGCCGAGGTTGGCGGTCGGCACCTCCACCGTGCCGTTCGGCAGGATGACCCGCGAATTGGCGCGCAGCGGCTCCGCGCAGGCGTGGTTGCAGATACTCTCCATGCCGCCGCCCGGGTCGCCGGGCGCGAGGTGATGGTCCTGCGTCTCGCCGCCCCAGCGGTCCGCCGCGTCATTCAGCGCGGCCTGGCGCCGCGCCGCGTTGTCGTCGTGGAAGGTCATGAAGCGCGCGAGCCGGATCATCGGCATCCCGGTGCGGATGCCGTCCCGCTTCGGGTCGTTCAGCGGCGCGCCGGAGACTCCCTGGAGGATCTGGTCGTTGCCGCGAACCGTACCCTCGTCCATCGCGAAGGACTTCGTGCAGCCACCAACATCCATGGTCCGAAGAATCCCCCGCGCGCCCGACGGGGCGGGAGGCTAGCGGCGCCGTGGCGCGCGAGCAATGATCCGAAAGCGGCCGGGACGTCAGTCCATGCAAGGTTTCACAGCATCTTCGCTGGCGCTGGTGGCGCTGGGCGGCGCGGCCGCCTCGGTGCTGCGCCACCTGGCTTCGCTGTTCGGCACCGCGCTGTTCGGCAGCGGCTTTCCGTGGGGAATGCGGGCGGTGAACATCCTCGGCAGCGGCGCGATCGGTGTGCTGGCGGCGCTCGGCATCGATGGCGCGGCGCGCAACCTGCTCATCCCCGGCTTCCTCGGTGGCCCTACCACCTTCTCGGCCTTCTCGCCGGAGTCCACTCATCTGTGGGAACGCGCGCCGGTGTTCGCGGTGGCCTATGTCCTGCTCTCGGTGGGGCTCGGGCTGGCCGCCTCCGTCCTCCGCTTCTGGCTGGTGCGGCGCTGAGGGAGCCGGCGCGAAGGCGCCGAAGGGCGCATGCCCCGGATGACGGCACCGATCCGTGCGGCGGCGCCCGGAGCGACGGTCGTGGCCAGCCGCCCGCGGGAACCTCTCGGCGCGCCGGCCTGCGGGCCGCCGTCGCCGACCCCCGCCCGGCAGCATGCAGGTTGCGGCGCAGCGATGCTATGCTGCGTCCATGCCCGTCACCACCCGCACCGTCCGCCCCGCGGACGGCGAGATCCGCCTCGACCGCTGGTTCCATCGCCACTTTCCGGCCCTGACCCAGGGCGCGCTGCAGAAGATGCTTCGCACCGGCCAGGTTCGCGTCGATGGCAAGCGGGCAGAGGCGAACACCCGCCTGCTGCCCGGTCAGGCGATCCGCATCCCGCCGATGCCTGACGCCCCGGCCCCCAAGGCCGAGCCGAAGCCGATCGACCCGCGCGAAGCGGCGGCGCTCGAACGCCTGGTGATCTACCGGGACGACAGCGTGATCGCGATCGACAAGCCGCAGGGGATGCCGGTGCAGGGCGGGCCCGGCATCGCGAAGCACATCGACGGCATGCTCGATGCGCTGCGCTTCGGCAGCGAGGAGCGGCCGCGCCTGGTGCATCGCCTCGACCGCGACACCACCGGCGTGCTGGTGCTGGCACGGACCCCGGCCGCCGCGTCGAAGCTCGCCGCCGCCTTTCGCGGGCGCGATGCGGAGAAGACCTATTGGGCCATCGTCGTCGGCCGGCCGCACCCGCTGGAAGGGCGGATCGACATGGCGCTCTCCCGGCAGGCGGGCGGGCATGGCGAACGCACCGTGCCGTCCGAGTCGCGGGACGCTGCGCGCGCCGTCACGCTCTACCGCACCATCGATTCCGCGCAGAAGCGGGCGGCGCTGCTGGAACTGACGCCGCTCACCGGCCGCACCCACCAGCTTCGCGTGCACTGTGCCTCGGCGCTGGGCTGCCCGATCCTCGGCGACGGCAAGTACGGCGGCGCCGCGGCGCATCCGGAAGGCTTCGGCGACCGCACCCTGCACCTGCACGCCCGCGCGCTGCGCCTGCCGCATCCGGAAGGTGGCGTGCTGGAACTCGCCGCGCCGCTGCCGCCGCACATGAAGGAGACCTTCACCTTCCTCGGCTTCGACAAGCCCCGCACGCCGCCCTGCCGGCGCATCCGCTGAGGTTCACGCCATGCGCGCCGTGAAATGGATGATCGGTCTGGCCGGCGGGGCCGTGCTGCTGCTCGGCGCCGGCATGGTGGCGCTGGTCCTGGCGCTCGATGCCGGGGCGCTGACGCCGCGCCTCGTCGCCGCCATCGAGGGCGCGACGGGGCGGACGGCCGCGCTCGGGGCAGTCTCCCTGCGGCCGGGATTGACCCCGAGGCTGACGGTGGAGGGCGCGACGCTCGCCAACCTGCCCGGCGGGTCGCGGCCCGAGATGGCGCGCATCCGCCGCATGGAGGCGAGCCTCGCCGTCCTGCCCCTGCTGCGCGGCGAGGTCGCCTTCCGCAGCGTCACCATCGACGGCGCCGACATCCTGCTCGAGCGGCTGGCCGATGGCAGCGAGAACTGGGCCCTGACGCCGCCGGCGCGGGCGGCAACGCCGGCACCGGCGCCGGCCCCCGCGGCATCCACCGCCCCGCGCCGCCCGATCGCGATCGGCGAGTTGCTGCTGACCGACAGCCGCGTGACCTTGCCCGACCCGCGCCTCGGCACCGTGGTGGTGGAGCGGGGGCGGATCGACGGCTTCGGTGAGGGCGGGCCGGTCGGCATCGCCGCGCGCCTCGCCCTGCACGGCGCCGCTGCGACGCTGGAGGCGGAGACCGGCCCCCTGCCCGCCCCGCCCGGCGCGCCCTGGCCGCTCCGCGGCACGCTCTCCTTCGGCGCCAACCGGCTCTCGGCGGAGGGCCGGCTCGGTGAGTCCGTCGTCCTTGCCGCCACGTTGCCGGAACCGGCCGCGCTGCTGCCGCTGTTCGCGGCCCTGGTGCCGGACGCCTCCCTGCCGCCCGTGCTGCCGCCCATCGAGGCAGCGCTGCGGCTGGGTCCCGAGTTCGCGCCCTCCGACATCCTGCTTCGCCTCGGCGCAGCGGACCTGTCGCCGCTCGTGCCGGGACTCGCGCTCGCGCGGCTGGAGCTGCGGGCGCCGGCGCTGGATGCTGCAGCCGAATTGACGGCGGAGGGCAGCCGGAACGGCCTCGCCTTCCGCGCCGCGCTCGGCCTCGACGCGCCGGGCGTGCTGCTGCCCGGCGCGCCGGAGCAACCCGTCCGCATCACCGGCGACATCACGGCGGCCGAAGCGGTGGCGAAGCTCTCCGGCCGGATCGAGCGGCCGCGCAGCCTGTCGGGCGCAACGCTCGAGCTTGAGGTCGCGGTGCCGGATCTCGCCGCCTTCGCGCCGGTGCTGCCCGGCCCGCCACCGCTGCGCGACCTGCGCATCGAGGCCCGGCTGGCTGCGCCGGGCAGGGTGACCGGGGAGATCCGCATCGCCCCCTTCCGCGTCACCGCGCCCGTCATCCAGGCCGAGGGCGAGGTGACGCTGCAACCCGGCTGGCCGGTCGGGCTGAACGGGCGCATCGCTTTGGCACGGCTCGATCTGGACGCGCTGATGGAGCGGGTGGCCGCAACCACGCAGGCGCCGGCCCGGGCGGCAACCCACCACGCTCCCGCATCGCCGCCGCCCGCGCCGGCCCCCGCGCAGGCCGATGGCCGCGTCATCCCCGACATTCCGCTGCCGCTCGATGTCGTGCGCGCCTATCGCGGGCGGCTCGACATTTCGGCCGACCACCTGACGGTGGCCGGCACCGATTGGCGCCAGGTGCGCGGGCAACTCGCCATGGCTGACGGCTCGGCGCGGCTGACCTCCTTCTCGGCCGTCACCCCGGGCGGGCCGGTGCATGGGGAGGCGACGCTCGACGCCGCCGCCGCCCCGCCGGCGGTCACGCTCAACCTGCGCAGCCAGGGGCCGGGCATCGACCTCGCGGCGTTGCGCCGCGCGCGCCAGGAGGCGACGGGCATCGAGGGCCGGGCTGAGATCCGCCTCGAACTGAGCGGACGTGGCGCCACCACCCGCGCCGTGGCGGCGACGCTGACGGGCGAGGCCGGGATGGCAGTGGTCGAAGGCCGCCTCGCCCATGCCGGCCTGCTGCGGCTCGGCCCCGACCTGGTGGGGCTGATCTTCCCAAGCATCCCGCGGGAGGGGCTTGAGCTGCGCTGCCTCGCGCTGCGCCTGAGCGCACACGACGGCATCGCGCGCACCCAGGCGCTGATGCTCGAAACCTCCGCCGGACGCGTCGACGGCGTGGCGGCGGTGAACCTGCGCACCGAGGGGCTTGCCGCGCGGCTGATGCCGGACGTGTCGCTCCTCGGCGTGCGGGTGCGCGCGCCGGTCGGCATCGGCGGCACCCTGGCGGCGCCGCGCATCGGCGTGGACCCGGGCCGCGCGGTGGGCCAGATGATCGGCGACACGGTCGCCAACCGGCTGTGGCGCGACCCCACGGTGGAATGGCTGCGTGGGCAGGTGACAGGCAGCGCGCCGGCCGGGGACTGCGCGTCCCAGCTTCGCATCGCACGCTTCGGTGCCGACGGTCCGGTGCCGCCGCCGCAGCGCGTCGTCCCGGGCGTGCCACGGGAGCTGCAGGGCACGACGCAGGATCTGCTGCGCGGCCTGGGCGGATTGCTGGGCGGCGGCCGGCGGTAGTGGAGCGCGGCGCCAGCCGGCGCTATTGCTGCGGCCATGAAGCGCTTCTGGGATCATGCCGTCGCCGTCGCCCGGCCCGAGGGCGGCCATGCCGTGCTGCTCGACGGGCGGCCGCTGCGCCTGCCGGGCGGCGCACCGCTCGTCACCGCCTCCTCCTCGCTGGCCGAGGCGATCGCCGCCGAATGGCAGTCGGCCGGCGGTGAGAAGGGCGGCGAGATGTCGATGGAGGCGGTGCCTTTGACCCGCCTGCTCGGCACCGCGCAGGACCGCGTGGCACCGGACCCGGCGGCGATGGTCGAGGGCCTGGCGAAGTACGGCGAGACGGACCTGCTTTGCTACCGCGCCGAGGATCCGGGCCTCGCGGCACTGCAGGATCGGGAATGGCAGGTGCTGCTCGACTGGGCGGATGCCGCCTATGGCGCGCGGCTCACAGTGACCGCGGGACTGATGCCCGTGGCGCAGCCGGCGGCGAGCCTCGCGGCGCTGCGCGCGGCGGTCGAGGCGCACCGGGCGGAGGAGTTGGCCGCGCTCGGCCTGGCGGTGCCAGGGCTGGGCAGCCTGGTGCTGGGCCTCGCGCTCTCCGCCGGGCGGTTGGACGCGGCGGAGGCGCATCGCCTCGCCGTGCTCGACGAAACCTTCCAGGAGATGCGCTGGGGCGAGGACGCCGAGGCGCTGGCGCGCCGCGCGCGCGTCGCGGCCGATCTTGCGCTCGCGGAACGCTTCCTGTCGCTGGTGCGGGCATGAACGCGCGCCGCGTCCTCATCCGCGGGCGGGTGCAGGGCGTCGGCTACCGCGACTGGATGGTGCGGGAGGCGGAGCGGCTCGGCGTCCAGGGCTGGGTGCGCAACCGGCCGGACGGCGTGGTCGAGGCGCTGGTGGCAGGGGACGAGGCCGCGGTGCAGGCGCTGCTGTCCGCCTGCCGGCGCGGACCGATGCTGGCACGGGTGGATGAGATCACCGAGGAATTCGGCCCCCCGCCGGCGGAGCCGGGGTTTCGGCGGAGGTGAGAAGGTCGGGGGAGGGGAACCTCCCCCAAGCCCCCTCCCTTTCTTGTCTTTTGGGAACTGACTTCGGAGGTCATACCAGCGGCACGAGTTCTTGCCTCGTGCCGAGGCCGCGACGGGCACCCGGTCACCTTGCCTTGCAAGGTGCCGGGGATCCGGGATGTGGCTCGCCGGTGGTCCGGCGAAACCGGGAAAACCGGAGGTTTGCGCCCGGCGTCTGAGGGCTCGAGAAGCCTCATGCCAACGGTCGCGAATGGCGGCCGCTGGCATCAGTTCCCAAGTGCCAAAGAAGGTTGGGGGGCGCGGGGGGAAGTTCCCTTCCCCCCCGGCTTCTACCGTATCGCCATCGCATTCCCCGGGCTGCCGATCCCGCCCCTGAGGTTCAGCGGCGCCGCCGTGAAGAACGCCGTGAACCGCTCCGTCACCGCGCTGTCGGCGGCAAGTGCCTCGAGGTCGAAGAATTCACCGAGGCACAGGCCGAGCCGCGCGATCGCCAGGTGGAGCGCCGGCTTCCAGGGAAAGATCGGCCACGCCTCCACCGTCGGGTTGTCTGCGGCGACGGCGGCGATACCGGCATCCCATAGGAAGCGCCACATGGGCTCCTTGCCGTCGAGGCCCGAATAGTCGCGCGCCCCGCCCTCGCCCTGCAGCAGCAGATGGCGCGCGGCGGCGTCCGGCGCGGCGCGGAAGGCTTCGAGCCACCCGGTGCGCACCAGCAGGATGTCGCCCGGCCGCAGCGCCACACCCTGCGCGGCAAGGCAGGCCGCGAGGTCCTCGGCGGTCGCGCGCTGCCCGCCCATCGCGGTCCAGGCGCGCCCGGTGCGGGCAAAGTGCCGCTTGAGATCCGCCAGCACGCAGCGCCCCGCGATGCCGTGCGCGAGCGCCTTGTCGATGCCGTTGCGGCTTTCCGCGCCATGGACGATCGAAGACAGCGGCGCGTGGTTGTAGAAGCCGTGCGTCGGGTCGGCGAAGTGGCTGAGCCCGTCCCATTGCGTGCTCGCCTGCAGCCAGAAGCCGTCGAGCCGGTCGTCGCGGGTGACGCGGCCGGGGTGCTCCTCCTTCACCATCACCGGATGGGGCGCCTGGCGGCGGCGATGCGCGCCGGGCAGCGCAGCACCGAAGGGTTCGTCGAGCGGCAGGTTCAGGTTGAAGCGCCGGCCGTCCCGGATCTCCTCGCGCGCCGCCACGACGGTCGCGTCGGTGATGCGGTTCAGCGTGCCGACCTGGTCCCCGGCCCCCCAGACACCCCAGGAAAGCGGCAGGCCCGTGGGGTCGTCCGGCGGGCGGGGAAGGTCGTCGTATCGGGGTGCTGGCGTCACCGGGCGTTCCTCTTGCCTGGCCGAAGCCCCCGCGCGACGACGGGGGCGGGCGTCATGCCGCGCATCCTGCGTCGGCGCCGGGCATCGCGCCACGTGCCTTGACGGCCCCGGCCCATGCGACCACAGGAAGCGCGTTCCGCCGGGAGACAACGCCATGCCGCTCCATCGCCGCAGCCTGATCGCCGCCGCCGCCGCGCTGCCCATCGCCGGCGCCGCCCGCGCACAGGCCTGGCCGGCGCGGCCGGTGCGAGTCGTCGTTCCCTTCGCCGCCGGCGGCGCCGCCGATTCCGCCGCCCGCACCATCCTGCCACGCATGGCCGAGCGCCTGTCCGCCACCTTCGTCGTCGAGAACCGCACCGGCGCCGGCGGCTCGATCGGCGGAGGCGAGGTCGCCCGCAGCGCGCCGGACGGTTACACGCTGCTGTGGGATGCGTCCTCCCACATCGTGAACCATGCCCTGCTGCGCGGGCTGACCTTCGACTACACCACCGCCTTCCTGCCCATCAGCCAGGTCTGCACCTTCCCGCAGGTGGTCGCGGTGAAGCAGGATTTCCCGGCGCGCGACCTCGCGGCCTTCATCGCGGCCGCCAAGGCACGGCCCAACACCATCAACATGGGCACCCAGGGCAATGCCACCGCGGGGCATCTCGGCCTGGCGCGCTTCGCGCGGGAAGCCGGAATAGAGGTGCAGCACGTGCCCTATCGCGGCGGTGCCGATGCGGCACGCGACCTCGCGGCGGGGAATCTCGACGGGGTGTTCATCACCGCGCTCTCGGCGCGGCCGGTGGTCGAGTCGGGCCGCGCCCGCTTCCTCGCGGTGGCGACGCTGCAACGCCAGGCGAACCTGCCGGAGGTTCCGACCTTGGCCGAGAGCGGCATGCCTGGCTTCGACGTCAGCGAATGGGTCGGCCTTTTCGCCCCCGCCGGCACGCCGGCCGAGATCGCGGTGCGGCTGCAGGAGGCACTGGCCGCGACCCTCGCGGAGGCCGAGGTGCGGGCGCGGCTCGACCGGCTCGGCGCGGTGCCGGTCGGCAATGCGCCCGCCGCCTTCGCGCGCTTCGTCACCGAAGGGCGCGCCTCGATGGCGACCCTGGTGCGCGAGGCGAATATCCGCATCGAGTAGCGGCAGATGCGGCCGGGCCTGACCGCGGCCGCCATCATCGCGGCCGCGACGCTGTTGATGCTTGGCGTCTGGGGAACGATGTTCGGCGCCATCCTCGCCGCAGCGGAGGTGCGGAAGGCGCCGCCGGTGCTGGCCGCGATCGCGCTGCTGCTGCTTCGGCGCGGACCGTCCGGGCTGCCCGCGGCCTGCGGCTGGGCGGTGCTCGGCGCTGCCGGTGCCGTCGCCTGGCGCGCCGCGGCCGGCATCAGCGGCGAGAGCGGGTGGCTCCCGGGGGAGGTGATGCCCCGCTGGCAGATCATGGCCGAACTGGCATGGCTGCTGGTCCTTGCCGTGCTGGCCTGGCGCGGGGTGCCGCCACGCTTGGCCGGGCCGCTGGTGGCGCTGGTCGTGGCGACAACGCGCATCGGCAGCTATGGCGAGGCGCTGATCCCGGTGCTGTGGGAGGATACATTGCGCGAGGCGGTGCTGGTCAGCATCTCGATCTGCGCGGGCTTCGTGGCGGGAGTGTTGGCGGTGGTGTTGGCAGGCTGGGCTGTTTCGGTGGTGGCGCGCATGCCGGCGCACCGCGTTGCGCCCGGCCGCGTGCTGGCTGCCATGGCCGTGCTGGCCGCGATGGCGCGGCTGCCGCTGTTGTGAAGCGCATGCGGCATTGGATGCGGGGGAGGAGTTCCCTCCCCCCGTTCCTGCTGGGCCTGGTCATCGCCTTGCCGGCACCGACCCAGGAGTCGATCACCAGTGTCCTCGGTCAGCCCGTCCTGGCCCTCGCGCAGCGACACGAATTGACCACGGCGCTCCGCTTCAACAGCGGCGGGCATCGCAGCGTGCTGGCGGCGCGGCTGCGCGACCCCGGCCCACCCGTGGCGCTGGCCGACGATCGTTATCTCTACGGCTTCGGCTGCCGGCTGGAAGGCTGCCGCATGGGCGGGGCCTTCCTCGCCTACGACGTGCACGACGAGCGGATCTTCCTGCTGCTGACCGAGAACGGCGGCGTGCGGCTTTCGGTCCCGCCCGATCCGCGCGCCTGGCCGGAGGCGCTGCGCCCGGGCCTGCACGAATTCATCCCGGCGCTGGCCGAGGCCATGGGGCCACGCTGAAACCGCGAAGGGGCGGATGGTTGCCCATCCGCCCCTTCCACAGCTAGTCGCGGCGATTGCGCGATCAGGATTCGGCAGTCTCTTCCGCCGCCGCTTCCGGCTTCGGGCCGCTGTCCTGGCCCTTGGCCGCGACGTTGCGGTCCACCAGCTCGATCACCGCCATGGTGGCGGCGTCGCCGTAGCGGATACCGGCCTTGAGGACGCGGCAATAGCCGCCCTGGCGGGTCTTGTAGCGGTCGGCAATCTCGGTGAAGAGCTTCGCCACCACCTTCTCGTCGCGGATCTGCGCCAGCGCCTGGCGGCGGGCATGCAGGCCGCCACGCTTGCCGAGGGTGATGATGCGCTCGACATACGGGCGCAGCTCCTTGGCCTTCGGCAGGGTGGTGGTGATCTGCTCGTGCTTCAGCAGCGAGGTCGCCATGTTGCGGAACATGGCGACGCGATGGGCGGAGGTGACGCTGAGCTTACGCCCGGCAATTCCGTGACGCATGGTTGTATTTCCTTACCCGGGCAGCCCTCAGAAGGGCTCCTCCACCTTCTTCGCGAGTTCCTCGATGTTCTCGGGCGGCCAGCCGGTGACGGTCATGCCGAGGCCGAGGCCCATCGAGGCGAGGACTTCCTTGATCTCGTTCAGCGACTTGCGCCCGAAATTCGGGGTGCGGAGCATCTCCTGCTCGGTCTTCTGAACCAGGTCGCCGATGTAGACGATGTTGTCGTTCTTCAGGCAGTTCGCGCTGCGGACCGACAGTTCCAGCTCGTCCACCTTGCGGAGGAGGTTGCGGTTGAACGGCAGGTCGTCGCGGATCTCCTCCTCGACGCGCGCGCGCGGCTCGTCGAAGTTGATCAGGATCTGGAGCTGCTCCTGCAGGATGCGGGCGGCGACGCCCACCGCATCCTCGGGGGCCAGCGTGCCGTCCGTCTCGACCGTCAGGATCAGCTTGTCGAAGTCGGTGCGCTGGCCGACGCGGGTCGGCTCCACGCGATACGCCACGCGGCGCACCGGGGAGTAGATCGCATCCACCGGGATCAGGCCGATCGGCGCGTCCTCGGGGCGGTTCTCGGCGGCGGGGACGTAGCCCTTGCCGATGTCCACCGTGAGCTCCATCGCCAGCTTCGCACCGTCGTCCAGCGTGCAGAGCACGAGATCGGGGTTCGCCACCTCGATGTCGCCGGAGGTCTGGATCTGCCCCGCCGTCACCTCGCCCGGGCCGGTCGCGGTGAGCTGGAGGCGCTTCGGCCCCTCGCCCTGCATCCGGATGGCGAGCTGCTTCACGTTGAGGACGATGTCCGTCACGTCCTCGCGCACGCCCTGGATGCTGCTGAATTCATGCAGCACGCCGTCGATGCGGATCGCCGTCACGGCGGCGCCCTGCAGCGACGAGAGCAGCACGCGACGCAGCGCATTGCCCAGCGTCATGCCGAAGCCGCGCTCCAGCGGCTCCAGCACGACCGTCGCCGTGCGCAGCGGGTCCGCCCCCATCTCGACGGACTTCTGCGTCTCGATCAGCGAACGCCAATTCCTCTCGAGCACGATCACACTCTCCTTTCGGCTGCCCCGGATACGAAGCGGCGCGTCGGATCAGACGCGCATGTCGTGGCGCGTCCTGTTCAGACGCGACGACGCTTCCGCGGGCGGCAGCCGTTGTGCGGGATGGGCGTCACGTCCTTGATGGCGGTGACGTAGAAGCCCACCGCCTGCAGGGCGCGCAGCGCCGATTCGCGGCCCGAGCCGGGGCCGGACACCATGATTTCGAGCGTTTCCATCCCGTGCTCGCGCGCCTTGCGGCCGGCGTCTTCCGCGGCGACCTGGGCAGCATACGGGGTGGACTTCCGGCTGCCCTTGAAACCCTGGGAACCGGAGGAGGACCACGCGATGGCGTTGCCCTGCGCGTCCGTGATGGTCACGATCGTGTTGTTGAACGACGCCAGCACGTGGGCGACGCCCGACGTGATGTTCTTCCGTTCCTTGCGCTTGACGGGGCCACGGGCACCGCCGCGGGGTTCGCGGGCCATCTTACTTCGTCACCTTCTTCTTGCCGGCGATCGGCACGGCCTTGCCCTTGCGGGTGCGGGCATTGGTGTGCGTGCGCTGGCCGCGGACCGGCAGGCCCTTGCGGTGGCGCAGGCCACGATAGCAGCCGAGATCCATCAGCCGCTTGATATTCATCGCCTGTTCACGACGCAGGTCGCCTTCGACGCGGTATTCCCGGTCGATCAGCTCGCGGATGCGCAGGACCTCATCGTCGGTCAGCTGGTTCACGCGGCGGTCGTCGGGGATGCCGAGCTTGCCGCAGATATCCTTCGCGTTCTGCGGCCCGATGCCGAAGATGTAGCGAAGCGAGATGAGCACCCGCTTGTTGGTCGGGATGTTCACGCCGGCGATGCGCGCCACAGTGCCTCTCCTGGGGCCCAGGCCCCGAAAAACCGCCATGCGGGGCGGTAGCCCCTCCGGCGCAGTGAACCAGTCATGCAACGGTAATCGGCGGCCGGGGTCTCCCCCCGCCGCGGGAGCGGGCGATCTAGCCCCCGCCCCCCACTGAGTCAAGCCTTCCCGGACAGGATCACGCCGATCTGGCGCGCCACCTCATCCATGGATGCCATCCCGTCCACGCCGCGCAGCTTCCCCTGGGCGGCGTAGTAGGGCAGCAGCGGCGCCGTCTGGCGGTGATAGGCATCGAGCCTGGCCGCCACCGTCTCCGCCTTATCGTCGGCGCGGCGGGTAAATTCCGTCCCGCCGCAGACGTCGCATACCCCCGCCTTCGCGGTCGGCTTGAAGGTATCGTGGTAGCCCGCGCCGCAGCTCGCGCAGGTGAAGCGCCCAGCGATGCGCTCGACCAGCGCGGCGTCGTCCACCTTGAGCTCGATCACGTGGTCGAGCTTCAGCCCCTTGTCGGCGAGCATCCGGTCCAGCGCCGCAGCCTGCGGCTCGGTGCGCGGGAAGCCGTCCAGGATGAAGCCCTTGGCGCAGTCCGGGCGGGACACCCGCTCGGCCAGCATGGCGGTGATGACCTCGTCCGGGACGAGCTCGCCGCGCTCCATGATGGCCTTGGCCTTGAGGCCGATCTCACTGCCGGACTTCACCTCGGCGCGCAGCATGTCGCCGGTCGAGATCTGGGCGATCCCGTACTGGTCTTCAAGCCGCTTGGCCTGCGTGCCCTTCCCGGCCCCCGGAGGGCCCAGCAGGATCAGGTTCATCCGCGTACTTCCCCCTTCGTCAACGAGGCCGCGGCATGCCGCGCCCGCCCAGCCTGGCCTTCTTGATCAGGCCCTCATACTGGTGGGCGAAGAGATGCGACTGCACCTGCGCCACCGTGTCCATGGTGACCGAAACGATGATCAGGAGGGAAGTGCCGCCGAAATAGAAGGGCACGCCGTAGTTGCTGATCAGGATCTCGGGGATGATGCAGACGATGCAGAGGTAGAGCGCGCCGATCACCGTCAGCCGGGTCAGCACCCGGTCGAGGTAGTCCGCGGTGTTCTGCCCGGGTCGGATGCCGGGTACGAAGCCGCCGTACTTCTTCAGGTTGTCCGCCGTCTCGGTCGGGTTGAACACCACGGCCGTGTAGAAGAAGGCGAAGAAGATGATCAGGGCCATGTAGAGGGCCATGTAGAGCGGCCGCCCATGCGCCAGCAGCGCCGTGATGGACTGCAGCCAGCCTTCCTGCGTCGGGTCGGTCGAGAAGCCCGCCACCGTTGCCGGCAGCAGCAGCAGGGAAGAGGCGAATATCGGCGGGATGACGCCCGAGGTGTTCAGCTTGAGCGGCAGGTGCGTCGCTTCCCCGCTGAACATGCGGTTGCCGACCTGGCGCTTCGGGTACTGCACCGGAATCCGCCGCTGGGCGCGTTCGATGAACACCACAAAGGCGATGACAGCCAGCGCCACCAGCAGGAAGAAAATGATGAAAATGGTCGAGAGCGCGCCGGTGCGGCCGAGTTCGAGGGTGCTGACCAGCGCCGAGGGCAGATTGGCGACGATGCCCGCGAAGATGATCAGGCTGATGCCGTTGCCGACCCCGCGCGCGGTGATCTGTTCGCCCAGCCACATCAGGAACATCGTCCCGCCGACCAGCGTGATCACGCAGGACATGCGGAAGAACCAGCCGGGGTCGTAGACCGCCGCGCCGAACTGCCCGCGCATCGATTCGAGCCCGACCGCGATGCCCCAGGCCTGGAAGATGGCGATCAGCACCGTCAGGTAGCGGGTGTACTGGTTGAGCTTCTTGCGCCCCGCCTCGCCTTCCTTCTTGAGCGCCTCCCAGGCGGGAATCGCCGCGGTCATCAGTTGCACGATGATGCTCGCGCTGATGTAGGGCATGATGTTCAGGGCAAAGACGGTCATGCGCCCAAGCGCACCGCCCGTGAACATGTCGAACATCCCGAGGATGCCGCCGCCGTGCTGGGCGAGGATCTCGCCCATCACCGCCGCATCGACGCCCGGCACCGGGATATAGGTGCCGAGTCGGTAGACGATCAGCGCCCCCAGGGTGAACCAGATGCGCTTCTTGAGCTCGGTCGCCTTCGCCAGCACCCCGAAGTTGAGGCTGGACATCGCCTGCTCGGCCGCCGACGCCATGCATATCCTCCTAAACGCTGCGGCGCCCGGGTTGCCCCGCGCGCCGCAGCGAAGACCGGGACCCTGACCTAGCCACGCGGCCGGCCGGGGGCAAGGGTCACTCCGACGCGGCTTCCGCCGGCGCCGCGGTGACGGTCACGCTGCCGCCGGCGGCCTGCACCGCCGCGATCGCGGCCGCCGAGGCACCGGAGACGGTGATGGTGACCGCGCGCTTGATCTCGCCCTTCGCCAGCAGGCGCACGCCCGCGAGCTTGGCCGAGGTGCGCACCAGGCCGGCCGCCTTCAGCGCCGCCTCGTCGATCGCCTCGCCGGCCGGGAGACGGCCCGCTTCGATCGCCGCATCAAGCGCGCCGAGGTTCAGCACCGCATAGTCCTTGCGGAACACGTTCACGAAGCCGCGCTTCGGCATGCGCCGGTAGATCGGGAGCTGACCGCCCTCGAACCCGTTGATCGACACGCCGGTGCGCGCCTTCTGGCCCTTCACGCCGCGGCCGCCGGTCTTGCCCTTGCCGGAGCCAATGCCCCGGCCGATGCGCTTGAACTTCGGGCGGGCGCCCTCGTTGTCGCGGATGTCATTGAGCTTCATGGCTCAGTCCTCGACGCGCACCAAGTGCGCGACCTTGCGGATCATGCCGCGCACGGCCGGAGTGTCCTCCAGTTCCCGCGTGCGGTGACGCTTGTTCAGGCCGAGACCGATCAGGGTCTCCTTCTGGCCCGGCTTGCGGCCGATCGGGGACCCGTGCTGGGTCACCTTCACGGTCTTCTTCTGGTCAGCCATTCGCGGCCTCCGTCGCCTCGGGGGCGTCCTTCTTCTGGCCGAGGATGTCGGCGACCTTCTTGCCGCGGCGTGCTGCGACCGCGCGCGGGGAGGTGCAGCGCTGCAGCGCCGCGAAGGTGGCCTTCACCATGTTGTGCGGGTTCGCCGACCCCGTGCACTTGGCGACGACGTCGCCCATGCCGAGCGTCTCGAACACCGCGCGCATCGGGCCGCCGGCGATGATGCCGGTGCCCGCGGGCGCGGCGCGCAGGATGACGCGGCCGGCGCCGAACTCGCCGATCACGTCATGGTGCAGGGTGCGGCCCTCGCGCATCGGCACGCGGATCATCGTGCGCTTCGCACGCTCCGTCGCCTTGCGGATCGCCTCCGGCACCTCGCGGGCCTTACCCGCGCCCCAGCCCACACGGCCCTTCTCGTCGCCGACCACGACCAGGGCCGCGAAGGAGAAGCGACGGCCACCCTTCACCACCTTGGCGACGCGGTTGATGGTGACGAGCTTGTCCTTCAGCTCGTCGCCTTCCTGGCGCTCGACGCGCTGCTCGCCGCGATCACGGCCTCCACGGCGACGGCGGTCACCGCCCTCGCCGCCGCCCTCGCCGCCGGTCCTCGGTTCACGTGCCATG
This sequence comes from Neoroseomonas eburnea, assembly GCF_018129005.1. GTDB lineage: Bacteria > Pseudomonadota > Alphaproteobacteria > Acetobacterales > Acetobacteraceae > Neoroseomonas > Neoroseomonas eburnea. The sequence goes on along the minus strand of NZ_JAAEDL010000010.1, from coordinate 40,673 downwards.
CTGCATCATCCTCAGAACGACAGCCCGCCCTCGCGGGCGCCGTCCGCGAGCGCCTTGACGCGCCCATGGTAGAGATAGGGACCACGGTCGAAGACGACTTCCGTCACTCCCGCCGCGATCGCGCGTTCGGCCACCAGCTTGCCGACCGCCGCCGCCGCATCCTTGTCGGCGCCGGTCTTGAGCCCGTCGCGCATCGTCTTCTCGAGCGAGGAGGCGGCCGCGAGCGTGCGCCCCGCCTTGTCGTCGATGATCTGCGCGTAGATATGGCGGCCCGAGCGGAACACCGACAGGCGCACGCGCCCGCCGGACTTCTGCCGGAGCTGGAAGCGGAGGCGGCGCCGGCGGCGCGCCTCGAGGTCGAGCTTGCTGGCCATTACTTCTTCTTACCCTCCTTCCGGAGGATGGTCTCGTTGTCGTACTTGACGCCCTTGCCCTTGTAGGGCTCGGGGCCGCGGTACGCGCGGATCTCGGCCGCCACCTGGCCCACCTGGCGCTTGTCGGAGCCTTCCACCTTCACGGCGGTCGGCTTCTCGCAGGTGATCTTGATCCCCTTCGGGATCGCGTAGCGGATCTCGTGGCTGTAGCCGAGGTTCAACACCAGCTCCGAGCCCTGCACCGCGGCGCGGTAACCCGTGCCGTTGATCTCCATGGACTTGGTGAAGCCGGTGGAGACGCCGGTGACCATCGAGTTGATCAGGCTGCGCGTCGTGCCCCACATGGTGCGAGCGCGACGATCCGTGCGCCGCGGGGAAACCGCGACCTCGTTCGCCTTGATCTCGACGTCCACGTCATCCGTGAGGTCGAGCTTGAGCTCGCCGAGCTTGCCCTTGGCAGTCAGCGTGCGGCCGGCCAGCGCGAGCGTGACGCCCGCCGGCACCGGCACGGGATATTTCCCAACGCGAGACATGTGCTTCAGCCCCCCGTCAGAACACGCGGCAGAGGACCTCGCCGCCGACATTGGCGGCGCGGGCCTCGTTCTCGCTCATCACGCCGCGCGGCGTGGAGAGGATGGAAGTGCCGAGGCCGTTGTAGACCCTGGGCAGCTCCGCGATCTTCGAATAGACGCGCCGGCCGGGCTTGGAGATGCGGGTGATCTCCTTGATGGCGGGCTCGCCTTCCGAATACTTCAGCTCGATATCGATGAAGCGCACGCCGGGGCGCAGCTCCTCGGTACGCCAGGCGCGGATATACCCCTCGCGCTTCAGCACCTCGAGCACGTTCTCACGCAGCTTCGACGCCGGTGCCTTGCAACGCGACTGCCGGGCAGCCTGTGCGTTGCGGATGCGGGTGAGCATATCGCCCAGCGGATCGGACATGGACATGGCCGGTCCTTCCTTACCAGCTTGCCTTGACCACACCGGGGATCTGGCCCTTCGAGGCCAGTTCCCGCAGCTGGTTACGGCACAGCTTGAACTTGCGGTAGTTGCCGCGGGGGCGGCCGGTCACTTCGCAACGCAGGCGCACGCGATTCGCGGCGCCGTTGCGCGGAAGCTGGGCGAGCTTCAGCGACGCCTCGAAGCGGTCCTCCACCGGCAGCTCGCGGTCCATGACCACGGCCTTCAGGGCGGCGCGCTTCGACGCATGCAGCTTGGAAAGCCGCTCACGCCGCTTGTTCTTCTCGACAGACGAGGTCTTGGCCATACCGTCTCGGTCCTCCGGAACCTGCCGGGGGGTCACCCCCGGCGGTTTTCCAAAATCAGTTCTGGAAGGGAAGCTCGAACGCCTTCAGCAGCGCCTTCGCTTCCTTGTCGGTCTTCGCCGTGGTGACGAAGACGATGTCCATGCCGCGGATCGCGTCCACCTTGTCGTAGCTGATCTCGGGGAACACGATCTGCTCCTTGAGGCCGAGGGAGAAGTTCCCCCGCCCGTCGAAGCCCTTGCTCCCCGGCAGCCCACGGAAGTCGCGAAGGCGAGGCAGCGCGATGGTCACGAGCCGGTCGAGGAACTCGTACATCCGCTGCTGGCGGAGCGTCACCTTGGTGCCGATCGCCATGCCCTCGCGGATCTTGAAGCCCGCGATGGCCTTCTTCGCCTTGGTCTTCACCGGCTTCTGACCAGCGATCGCCGTCAGCTCGGCCACGGCCGCGTCGAGCTTCTTCTGGTCGCCGGCGGCTTCGCCGACGCCCATGTTGATCACGATCTTCTCGAGCTTCGGCACTTCCATCGGGTTCTTGTACCCGAACTCCTCGACGAGGCGCTTGCGCACCACATCGTCGTAGAAGCGGCGCAGCCGAGGCTGTTCCTTCACGTCGCTCATGCGTCGAGCACCTCGCCGGAGGCCTTCGCCACCCGGACCTTCTTGCCGTCCTCGAGCACCTTGAAGCCGACCCGGGTCGGCTTGCCCGACTTCGGATCCAGCAGGGCGAGGTTGGAGAGGTCGATCGACGCCTCCTTCTCGATGATGCCGCCGGGGCGGCCCATGCCCTGCGGCTTCTGGTGCCGCTTCGCCAGGTTGACACCCTGCACGAAGGCGCGGCCTTCGGCGGGAACCACCCGGATCACTTCGCCCTGGCGGCCCTTGTCCTTGCCCGTGAGGACCTGGACGCGGTCGCCCTTACGGATCTTCGCGGCCATGGTTACAGCACCTCCGGCGCGAGCGAGATGATCTTCATGAACTTCTTCGCGCGAAGTTCACGCACCACCGGTCCGAAGATGCGGGTGCCGATCGGCTCGTTCTGCTTGTTGATCAGCACGGCCGCGTTGCGGTCGAAGCGGATCACCGTGCCGTCCTGCCGACGCACCGGGTAGGCGGTGCGCACGATCACCGCGCGCTCCACCGTCCCCTTCTTCACCTTGCCGCGGGGAATCGCTTCCTTCACGGAGACGACGATCACGTCGCCCACGCCCGCGGTCTTCCGCTTGGAGCCGCCCAGAACCTTGATGCACTGGACACGCCGCGCGCCGGAATTGTCCGCGACCTCGAGGTTGGATTCGACCTGGATCATGGATCAGGCCTCCGCCGCGCCGAGGAAGCCCGGCCGCTCGACCGCCGCGCCATTGCGCTCGATCACCACCCAGGACTTCGACTTCGAGATCGGACGGCACTCCTCGATCTGCACCACGTCGCCTTCCTTGCACAGGTTGGCATCGTCATGCGCGGCATACTTCTTCGAGCGCCGGATGAACTTCTTGTAGAGCGGATGCATCACGCGACGCTCGACCAAGACCGTGATGGTCTTGTCCGTCTTGTCGCTGACGACCCGCCCGGTGAGGACGCGCTTCGGCATCGCCGTCGGTCTCCTCTCAGGCCTGGTTGGCGGCGCTGCGCGTGCGCTCGCCGATGATGGTCTTCACCCGCGCGATGTCGCGGCGGACCTGCCTGATGCGCGAAAGCGCCTCAAGCTGGCCGGTCGCGCGCTGGAAGCGCAGGTTGAACTGCTCCTTGCGCAGGTCGAGCAGCATGGTGTTCAGCTCGTCCGCCGACTTGGCGCGGACATCGCCGATCTTGGTCGCAGCCATATCAGGCCTCCGCACCCAGACGGGTGACGAACTTGGTCTTGATCGGCAGCTTCGCCGCACCGAGGCTCAGCGCTTCGCGCGCCGTCTCGGCGGGCACGCCGTCGATCTCGAACATGACGCGGCCCGGCTTCACGCGGCACACCCAGTATTCGGGCGCGCCCTTGCCGGAACCCATGCGGACTTCGGCCGGCTTGGTGGAAACCGGCACGTCCGGGAAAATGCGGATCCACACGCGGCCCTGACGCTTCATCGCACGGGTGATCGCACGACGCGCGGCCTCGATCTGGCGCGCGGTCACGCGCTCCGGCTCGAGGGCCTTGAGGCCGAACCCGCCGAAGGACAGCGAGAAGCCGCCCTTGGCCAGGCCATGGATGCGGCCCTTGTGGGCCTTGCGGAACTTGGTGCGCTTAGGCTGCAGCATTGTCCTTCACCTTCAGCGCTGCGGCGCCTGTTCCGCGGCGCGCTTGTCCTGCGCCATCGGATCATGGGCCATGATCTCGCCCTTGAAGATCCACACCTTCACACCGCAGGTGCCGTAGGTGGTCTTCGCGGTCGCCGTGCCGAAGTCGATATCGGCGCGGAGCGTGTGCAAGGGCACGCGGCCCTCGCGATACCACTCCATGCGCGCAATCTCGGCCCCGCCCAGACGACCCGAGCAGTTGATGCGGATACCGCCGGCGCCGAGACGCATGGCGGACTGCACCGCGCGCTTCATCGCACGGCGGAAGGCCACGCGGCGCTCGAGCTGCTGGGCGATGTTCTCGGCCACCAGCGTCGCGTCGATCTCGGGCTTGCGGATCTCGACGATGTTCAGCGCGACTTCCGCGCCGGCCATCTTCATCAGATCCTTGCGCAGCACCTCGATGTCCGCGCCCTTCTTGCCGATCACGACGCCCGGGCGGGCGGCATGGATCGTCACGCGGGGCTTCTTCGCCGGGCGCTCGATCACTACGCGGGACACGCCAGCGCCCTTCAGGCGCTTCAGCAGCGTCTCGCGCAGCTTGAAGTCCTCATGCAGCAGCTTCGCGTAGTCCGCCCCGGCGAACCAGCGGCTGTCCCACGTCCGGTTGATGCCGAGCCGCAGCCCGATCGGATTGACCTTCTGGCCCATGTTACGCGGCCTCCTGCTCGGCCGGGGCGGCCAGCTGCTGCTCCGCCACCACGATCTTGAGGTGGCTGAACCACTTCTCGACGGTGGACGCGCGACCGCGGCCACGGGCGTGGAAGCGCTTCATCACCATCGCGCGGCCGACCTCGGCCTTCGAGACGACCAGGCGGTCGACGTCGAGGCTGTGATTGTTCTCGGCGTTGGCGATCGCGCTCTCGAGCGTCTTCTTCACCGTCACAGCGATGCGGCGCTTGCTGAAGGTCAGCTGCGCGACCGCGTCCTGCGCCCGCTTGCCGCGGATCATCCCGGCAACCAGGTTCAGCTTGCGCGGGGAGACGCGGATGTTCCACGTCACCGCCTGCGCCTCGTGGTCCTCGAGACCCCGGGGATGCTTCGGCTTGCTCATCGGATCAGCCCCGCTTCGCCTTCTTGTCGGCCGCGTGGCCGGTGAAGGTCCGCGTCGGCGAGAACTCGCCGAACTTGTGGCCCACCATGTTCTCGGTCACCTGCACCGGCAGGAACTTCTTGCCGTTGTAGACGCCGAAGGTCAGGCCGACGAACTGCGGCAGGATCGTGCTGCGGCGCGACCAGATCTTGATGATCTCATTGCGCGTCGAAGCCCGGGCGGCCTCCGCCTTGTTGAGCAGGTAGCCGTCGACGAACGGCCCCTTCCAGACGCTGCGCGACATCGTCGTCAGCCCTTCGTCGCGTTGCGGCGCCGGACAATGAGCCCGTCGGTCCGCTTGTTGTTGCGGGTCTTCGCACCCTTGGTCGGCTTGCCCCACGGCGTCACCGGATGACGGCCACCGGAGGTACGGCCTTCACCACCGCCATGCGGGTGGTCGACCGGGTTCATCACCACACCGCGGTTGTGCGGCTTCCTGCCGAGCCAACGGCTGCGGCCGGCCTTGCCAAGCTGCTGGTTGCTGTTGTCCGGGTTGGACACGGCGCCGATCGAGGCCATGCACTCCGACCGGATCAGCCGCAGCTCGCCCGACATCAGCTTCACCTGAGCGTAGCCCTGGTCCTTGCCGACGAGCTGCGCGAAGGTGCCGGCCGAGCGCGCGAGCTTGCCGCCCGCACCGGCCTTGAGCTCGATGTTGTGGATGATCGTGCCGACCGGGATCGCCGCCATCGGCATGGCGTTGCCCGGCTTGATATCGGCCTTCTCACCCGCGACCACCGTGTCGCCCGCCTTCAGGCGCTGCGGCGCCAGGATGTAGGAAAGCTCCCCATCCTGGTACTTCACCAGCGCGATGAAGGCCGTGCGGTTGGGGTCGTACTCCAGCCGCTCGACGATGCCCGGCACGCCGAACTTCGCACGACGCTTGAAGTCGACCAGGCGGTAGGCGCGCTTGTGTCCGCCGCCACGGAAGCGGACGGTGATGCGGCCGTGATTGTTGCGCCCGCCCGAGGAATGCTTGCCCTCGGTCAGGCCCTTCACCGGCGCGCCCTTCCACAGCTCGGAACGATCGATGAGGATCGTGCCGCGCAGCGAGGGCGTGACCGGGTTGAAATTCTTCAGAGCCATGGCTTACGCGAGCCCCGTCGTGAGGTCGATGCTCTGGCCCTCGGCCAGGCGCACCATCGCCTTCTTCCAATCCGAACGCTGACCCGGGCGGTTGCGGAACCGCTTGGTCTTGCCCTTCACCACGATCGTGTTGACCGCGAGGACCTTCACCCCGAACAGCCCTTCGACAGCCGCCTTGATCTGCGGCTTGGTCGCGTCCGGGGCGACCTTGAAGGTCACCTGGCCGCGTTCGCTGTTCAACGTCGCCTTCTCGGTCACCAGGGGCGAGAGGATGGTCTGGTACATCCGCTCGCGCCCGATCACCGGGCGCTTCGGCTTCGCCGGCGTCTCGCTCATGCCAGCCTCTCCTTCAGCGCCTCCACGCCGGCGCGCGTCACCGCGAGCACGTCGTGGTTGAGGATGTCGTACACATTGGCGCCGACGGTCGGCAGCACCTGCACCTTCGGCAGGTTGCGCACCACGCGGGCGAAGTTCTCGTCCGCCGCGGCGTCCACCACCAGCGCGCTGTTCCAGCCGAGCGCCTTCAGCTTCGCCGCGACCTGGCCGGTCTTGGCATCGGCTCCGAGCGTCGCGGTGTCGAGCACCACGAGCTTGCCCTCGGCCGCCTTCTGGCTGAGCGCGGAGATGAGGCCGAGACGGCGCACCTTCTTGTTCAGGCTGTAGCCATGGTCGCGCACGACCGGGCCATGCACCACGCCGCCCTTGCGGAACTGCGGGGAGCGCAGCGAGCCCTGGCGCGCATTGCCGGTGCCCTTCTGGCGATAGGGCTTCTTCGTGGTCCCGGAGACCTCGCCCATGCCCTTCGCCTTGTGCGTGCCGGCGCGGCGCTTCGCGAGCTGCCAGTGCACGACGCGCGCCATGATGTCGGCCCGCGGCGCGGCGCCGAACACCTCTTCCGGCAGGTCGATCTCGCCGGCCGGGGCGTTGTCGAGGGTGATGACGGAAATCTGCATCTTCGCCTCGCTCAGGCCACGGCCGCCGGGAAGGGCGCATCGGCGTGACGCGCGCGCTTCACAGCGTCGCGGATCAGCACGTAGCCGCCCTTCGAACCGGGAACGGCACCCTTGATCAGCAGCAGGCCCTTCTCCGCATCGACGCCGGCCACTTCCAGGTTCTGGGTGGTCACGCGCTCGACGCCGAGATGCCCGGCCATCTTCTTGTTCTTGAAGGTCTTGCCCGGATCCTGGCGGTTGCCGGTCGAACCGTGCGAGCGGTGACTCACCGACACGCCGTGCGTCGCCTCGAGGCCCGAGAAGTTCCAGCGCTTCATCGCACCCGCGAAGCCCTTGCCGACCGTCACGCCGGTGACGTCGACCTTCTGGCCCTTCACGAAATGCGCGGGCGAGAGGACGGCGCCGGGCTCGATCGACGCATCGGCTCCGACACGGAACTCGACCACCTTCTTCGGCGCTTCCACACCGGACTTCGCGAAATGGCCCTTGTTCGCCTTGGAGACGTTCTTGGGCTTCGCCGCACCGATCCCGAGTTGGACGGCCTCGTAGCCATCCTTGTCGGCGGTGCGCTTCGCGACCACGCGGACATTGTCCACATGGAGCAGCGTCACGGGAACGGTCGAACCGTCCTCGTTGAACAGCCGGGACATTCCCAGCTTTTTCGCGATCAGGCCGGTGCGGCCCGTCTTCGCGGCCATGGCTCTATTTCCCTCTGGCCTTGAGATCTTAGATCTTGATCTCGACATCCACGCCCGCGGCGAGGTCGAGCTTCATCAGCGCGTCCACGGTCTGCGGGGTGGGGTCGACGATGTCGAGAAGGCGGCGATGAGTCCGGATCTCGAACTGCTCGCGCGACTTCTTGTCCACATGCGGAGAACGGTTCACCGTGAACCGCTCGATATGCGTCGGCAGAGGGATCGGGCCCCGCACGCGCGCGCCGGTCCGCTTCGCGGTGTTGACGATCTCCCGCGTGCTGCCATCCAGCACGCGGTGATCGAACGCCTTGAGGCGGATGCGGATGTTCTGGTTGTCCATGGTCTGGGACCCGCGTTCCTGCCGATTACTGCGTGATCTTGGCGACGACGCCGGCGCCGACGGTGCGGCCGCCTTCGCGGATGGCGAAGCGCAGGCCCTCGTCCATGGCGATCGGCGCGATCAGCTCGACATCCATCGACACGTTGTCGCCCGGCATCACCATCTCCACCCCTTCCGGCAGCGAGACGACGCCCGTCACGTCCGTCGTGCGGAAGTAGAACTGCGGACGATAGTTGGTGAAGAACGGCGTGTGACGGCCACCCTCCTCCTTCGTCAGCACATACGCCTCCGCCTTGAACTTCGTGTGCGGCGTGATCGAACCCGGCGCCGCCAGCACCTGGCCGCGCTCCACGTCCTCACGCTTCGTGCCGCGCAGCAGCGCCCCGATGTTGTCGCCCGCCTGCCCCTGGTCCAGCAGCTTGCGGAACATCTCCACGCCGGTGACCGTCGTCTTCACCGTCGGCTTCAGCCCGACGATCTCGACTTCCTCGCCCACCTTCACGATGCCGCGCTCCACGCGACCCGTCACCACCGTGCCGCGCCCCGAGATCGAGAACACGTCCTCGATCGGCATCAGGAACGGACGGTCCACCGGGCGCTCCGGCTGCGGGATGTAGGCGTCCACCGCCTCCATCAGCTTCAGCACCGCCTGCTCGCCCAGCTCCGGCTCACGATCCTCCAGCGCGCACAGCGCCGAGCCCTTGATGATCGGAATGTCGTCGCCCGGGAACTGGTACGACGACAGCAGCTCGCGCACCTCCATCTCGACCAGCTCCAGCAGGTCGGGATCCGCCATGTCGCACTTGTTCAGGAACACCACCAGCGCCGGAACGCCCACCTGCCGCGCCAGCAGGATGTGCTCGCGCGTCTGCGGCATCGGACCGTCCGCCGCCGACACCACCAGGATCGCGCCGTCCATCTGCGCCGCGCCGGTGATCATGTTCTTCACGTAGTCCGCGTGGCCCGGGCAGTCCACATGCGCGTAGTGCCGGTTCGCCGTCTCGTACTCGACATGCGCCGTCGAGATCGTGATGCCGCGCGCACGCTCCTCAGGCGCCTTGTCGATCTGGTCGTACGCCGTGAACGTCGCACCACCCGCCTTCGCAAGGACCTTCGTGATCGCCGCCGTCAGCGACGTCTTGCCATGGTCCACGTGCCCGATCGTGCCAATGTTGCAGTGCGGCTTCGTCCGCTCGAATTTTGCCTTCGCCATGTCCGTGCTTCCCGATCGGGGTTCTTACCAGCGGTAATGGCTGAAGGCCTTGTTGGCCTCTGCCATCCGGTGCGTGTCTTCGCGCTTCTTCACGGCCGAACCGCGGTTGTTCGCCGCGTCCATCAACTCGCCGGAAAGGCGCTCTTCCATCGTGTGCTCGCCGCGCTTGCGGGCGGACTCGATCAGCCAGCGGATCGCCAGCGCCTGGCGGCGTTCCGGGCGGACTTCCACCGGCACCTGGTAGGTCGCGCCACCGACGCGGCGGCTGCGAACCTCGACGGCCGGCTTCACGTTGTCCATCGCCTCATGGAACAGCCGCAGCGGATCGCTGTTCGGCCCGCCGCGCTTCTTCAGCGTGTCCATGGCGGCATAGACGATGTGCTCGGCCGTGCTCTTCTTGCCGTCATACATGAGCACGTTCATGAAACGGCTCAGCACGACGTCGCCGAACTTCGGATCGGGCAGGACTTCGCGCTTCTCTGCGCGGTGACGACGGGACATCTCTCAGACCCTCACTTCGGACGCTTCGCGCCGTAGAGCGAACGGCGCTGGCGGCGCTTGGCGATGCCCTGGGTGTCGAGCACGCCGCGCAGGATGTGGTAGCGAACGCCCGGAAGATCCTTCACGCGACCACCGCGGATCAGGACGACCGAGTGCTCCTGCAGGTTGTGGCCTTCGCCCGGGATGTAGCTCACCACTTCGAAGCCGTTCGTCAGGCGCACCTTCGCGACCTTGCGAAGAGCCGAGTTCGGCTTCTTCGGCGTCGTCGTATAGACGCGCGTGCACACGCCGCGCTTCTGCGGGCTGCCCTTGAGCGCCGGAACCTTGTTCCGGGCCGGCTTGGTCTCACGCCCCTTGGCGATGAGCTGGTTGATCGTCGGCATGACGCCCCTTCGTAACCATCCCGTCCGCGTCGCTGCCCTGCCAAACGAGACGGCCCGGCACGGCGCGCCTATGCGCGCCTTCCGGGCGTCCGTCGTGCTGCCGGCCTCAGCCCCGGTATCGTGGGGCGGCGCCGGCGGCGCAGCGTTGTGGACCAAAACCTGACAGGGCGCCGTCTCCGGAGCCCTGCCGAGGGGGCGCTATCTACGCGTGCCCCCCGGGTGAGTCAAGCACATCAGGACCCGATTCACACGAAGTCCCGACGGAACAGAAAAGGGGCCGGCCCCTTGCGAAGGCCGGCCCCCGATGACTTGCGCGCGGGCGCCCTCACTCGGCCGCGTGAGGCTCCGGCAGGGCGGGCGCCGAGGTCTGCAGGCGGCCGCGGTCGCGCTGGGCGGCCAGGGCCCGCAGGCGGTTCATCACCGAGCCCGTACCCGCCGGGATCAGCCGCCCGACGATCACGTTCTCCTTGAGGCCCGCCAGGTAGTCCACCTTGCCCGCCGTGGCGGCCTCGGTCAGCACCCGCGTCGTCTCCTGGAAGGAGGCGGCGGAGATGAAGGAGGTCGTCTGCAGCGAGGCCTTGGTGATGCCCTGCAGCACCGGCTCGGCGACTGCCGGACGCTCCTTGGCCTCGACCCGCTTCTCGTTCTCGATCTCGAACTCGATGCGGTCGACCTGCTCGCCGATCAGGTAGGTGGTGTCGCCGGGGTCGGTGACCTCCACCTTCTGCAGCATCTGCCGGACGATGACCTCGATGTGCTTGTCGTTGATCTTCACGCCCTGCAGTCGATAGACCTCCTGGATCTGCTCGACGAGGTAGTCGGCCAGCTTCTCGACGCCCAGCACCCGCAGGATGTCGTGCGGCACGCGCGGCCCGTCGACCAGTGGGTCGCCGCGCTTCACGTAGTCGCCTTCCTGCACCGAGACGTGCTTGCCCTTGGGCACGAGGTACTCGCGCGCGACGGGCGTCTCGTCGCCCACCTGCTCCGGCACCACCAGGATGCGGCGCTTCGCCTTGTAGTCCTTGCCGAACTCCACGCGGCCGTCGATCTCGCTGATGATCGCGTGGTCCTTCGGGCGCCGCGCCTCGAAAAGCTCTGCCACACGCGGCAGACCGCCGGTGATGTCGCGGGTCTTGGAGGATTCGCGCGGCAGGCGGGCGAGCACGTCGCCGGCGGCCACCGCCGCTCCGTTGTCGATCGAAAGAATGGTGCCCGGAGTGAGGAAGTAGATCGCCTCCGTCCCGTTGTCGCGCTTGACGACATTGTTCTTCTCGTCGCGCAGGATCAGGCGCGGTCGCAGGTCGGCGGCCTTGCCCGGGGCCTTGTACTCGACAACCTCCTTGAAGGAGAGACCGGTCACGTCGTCCTGGCGATCGACCAGGGTGACGTTCTCGATCAGGTCCGCGAACTCAACCCGACCCGGCTTCTCGGTGATGATCGGCAGGGTGAACGGGTCCCATTCGGCCAGCTTCTGGCCGCGGGTGACCTGGGCGCCGTCCTCGGTCAGCAGGCGGGCGCCGTAGGGCACACGCTGGCGCGCACGTTCCCGGCCCTGCGCGTCGATCAGGATGATCTCGCAGTTGCGGCTCATGACGATCGGCTGGTTCTGGCTGTTCGCCACCACCACCCGGTTCATCACCTTGATATGGCCGTCGCCCGAAGCCTCCACTGCCGACTGCTCGGCACCGCGCTGCGCCGCACCGCCGATGTGGAAGGTACGCATCGTGAGCTGCGTGCCCGGCTCGCCGATCGACTGCGCGGCGATGACGCCCACCGCCTCGCCGATGTTGACCGGCGTGCCGCGCGCAAGGTCACGACCGTAGCAGCGGCCGCAGACGCCCTGGCGGGCGTCGCAGGTCAGCACGGAGCGGATCTTCACCTGCTCCACGCCCGACTTCTCGATGCGTTCCGCCGCGACCTCGTCGATCAGGTCGTTGCGCGCGACGATGAGCGTGCCCGTCGCCGGATCCGCGACATCCTCCTGCGCGGTGCGGCCCAGGATGCGCTCGGACAGCGAGGAGACGACCTCCGCCCCGTCCATCGCCGCCCCCACGGTCAGGCCGCGCTCGGTGCCGCAATCCTGCTCGACGATGATGCAGTCCTGCGCCACGTCGACCAGACGACGCGTGAGGTAGCCCGAGTTCGCGGTCTTCAGCGCCGTATCCGCGAGGCCCTTGCGGGCGCCGTGGGTGGAGTTGAAGTATTCAAGGACGGACAGGCCCTCCTTGAAGTTCGCGATGATCGGCTGCTCGATGATCTCGCCGGAAGGCTTGGCCATCAGGCCGCGCATGCCGGCGAGCTGACGCATCTGCGCGGGCGAACCACGCGCACCGGAATGCGACATCATCCAGACGGAGTTGGTCGGACGACCGATCTCCTGCTTCTGGATCTCCTTCATCATCGCGCCGGCCACTTCGTCCGTGCAGCGCGACCAGGCGTCGACCACCTTGTTGTAGCGCTCGCCGGCGGTGATGAGGCCGTCGAGATACTGCTGCTCGAACTCCTTCACCTCCTCCTTGGTCTTCGCGATCAGCGCGACCTTGGTGTCGGGCACGACCATGTCGTTCTTGCCGAAGGAGATGCCGGCCTTGGCCGCCTGGCGGAAGCCGAGGCCCATCAGCCGGTCGGCGAAGATCACGCTCTCCTTCTGGCCGCAGTGGCGATACACCGCGTCGATCACGTCGGAGACGTTCTTCTTCGTCAGCATCCGGTTGACCAGGCTGAACGGCAGCTGCGGATGCAGCGGCAGCAAGGCGCCGATCATCATGCGGCCGGCCGTCGTCACCGGACGTTCGGTGATCACCTGCCCTTCCGCGTTCATGGTCCGGCGGCGCGCGCGAATCTTGCTGTGCAGCGTGATCGCGCCGGCTTCCAGCGCCTGCTCGATCTCGCCCATGGTGGCGAAAGCAGGCGCGTCCTTCTCCTCGGTGGCCAGGAACTCCGGCGTCTCGAGCGAAAGGTAGTAGAGACCGAGGACGATGTCCTGCGACGGCACGATGATCGGCTTGCCGTTCGCCGGGCTGAGGATGTTGTTGGTGGACATCATCAGCACGCGCGCTTCCAGCTGCGCCTCGAGCGACAGCGGGACGTGCACGGCCATCTGGTCGCCGTCGAAGTCGGCGTTGAAGGCGGTGCAGACCAGCGGGTGGAGCTGGATCGCCTTGCCCTCGATCAGCACCGGCTCGAAGGCCTGGATGCCGAGGCGGTGCAGCGTCGGCGCCCGGTTCAGCATGACCGGGTGCTCGCGGATCACCTCCTCAAGGATGTCCCACACCTCGGGACGCTCCTTCTCCACCATCCGCTTCGCGGCCTTGATGGTGGTGGCGTGGCCGTACTTCTCGAGCTTGCTGTAGATGAAGGGCTTGAACAGCTCGAGCGCCATCTTCTTCGGCAGGCCGCACTGGTGCAGCTTCAGCTCCGGACCGACGACGATGACCGAACGGCCGGAATAGTCCACGCGCTTGCCGAGCAGGTTCTGGCGGAAACGGCCCTGCTTGCCCTTCAGCATGTCGGACAGCGACTTCAGGGGGCGCTTGTTGGCGCCCGTGATGGCGCGTCCGCGCCGGCCGTTGTCGAACAGCGCGTCGACGGCCTCCTGCAGCATGCGCTTCTCGTTGCGCACGATGATGTCCGGCGCGCGCAGCTCGATCAGCCGCTTCAGGCGGTTGTTGCGGTTGATGACGCGCCGATAGAGGTCGTTCAGGTCGGAGGTCGCGAAGCGGCCGCCATCCAGCGGCACCAGCGGGCGCAGCTCGGGCGGGATCACCGGCACGACGTCGAGGATCATCCACTGCGGATGCGCGCCGGATTCCGCGAAGGACTCGATCAGCTTCAGCCGCTTCACGAGCTTCTTGCGCTTCGCCTCGGAGGTCGTCTCCTTCAGCTCGCCGCGCAGCTTCACGCCCTCGGCCGCGAGGTCGATGCCGCCAAGCATCTGCTTCACGGCCTCGGCGCCGATGCCGACCGAGAAGGCGTCCTCCCCGAACTCGTCCATCTTCTGCTGGTACTGGTCCTCGTTCAGCAACTGATGGAGCTTGAGGTCGGTCAGGCCCGGCTCGAGCACCACGTAGCTCTCGAAGTACAGGACCTTCTCCAGCTCCTTCAGGCTCATGTCGACCATCAGGCCCACACGGCTCGGCAGCGACTTCAGGAACCAGATATGCGCGACGGGGGAGGCGAGCTCGATATGGCCCATGCGCTCACGGCGCACCTTGGCCAGCGTCACCTCGACGCCGCACTTCTCGCAGATGATGCCGCGGAACTTCATCCGCTTGTACTTGCCGCACAGGCACTCGTAGTCCTTGATCGGACCGAAGATGCGCGCGCAGAACAGCCCGTCCCGCTCCGGCTTGAAGGTCCGGTAGTTGATGGTCTCGGGCTTCTTGATCTCGCCGTACGACCAGGACCGGATCTGCTCGGGGGAAGCGATCGTGATCTTGATCTGGTCGAAGGTCATCGCCTGGCCGGTCTGGCCCAGGATCTTCATCAGCTCGTTCATGCGGTCCTCGTGGATGAGGCCGCCGCCGCGGAATTCCCGCGGCGGCTGAGCGTTTCGAAAAGGGTGGAGCGCCGGCGGATCACGCCGGGCGGTTCTCCAGATCGACGTTGAGGCCGAGCGACTTCAGCTCCTTCACCAGCACGTTGAAGGATTCCGGAATGCCCGCCTCGAAGTTGTCCTGATCGCGGACGATCGCCTCGTAGACCTTGGTGCGGCCCGACACGTCGTCCGACTTCACCGTCAGCATCTCCTGCAGCGTGTAGGCGGCGCCATAGGCTTCCAGCGCCCAGACCTCCATCTCGCCGAAGCGCTGACCGCCGAACTGCGCCTTGCCGCCCAGCGGCTGCTGGGTCACCAACGAGTACGGCCCGATCGAGCGCGCGTGGATCTTGTCGTCCACGAGGTGGTGCAGCTTCAGCATGTAGATGTAGCCGACCGTCACCTTGCGCTCGAACTTCTCGCCGGTGCGCCCGTCATGCAGCCAGACCTGGCCCGAGGTATCGAGGCCCGCCTTGGTCAGCATGCCCTCGATATCCGCCATGCGCGCACCGTCGAAGACCGGCGTCGCGATGGGGATGCCCTTGCGCAGGTTCTCGCCGAGCTCGACCAGCTGCTCGTCGCTCATCGGCGCGATGTCGCGGGCGAAGATCTCCTCGCCGTAGACATCCTTCAGCTTGCCTTCGAGCTCAGACCGGCGGGCACCGCGATGACGGTACTCCTCCACCATCTCGCCGACCTGCTTGCCGAGCGAGGCGCAGGCCCAGCCCAGATGCGTCTCCAGGATCTGCCCGACATTCATGCGCGACGGCACGCCGAGCGGGTTCAGCACCAGGTCGACATGGCTGCCATCCTCGAGGAACGGCATGTCCTCGATCGGCACGACGCGGGACACGACGCCCTTGTTGCCGTGACGGCCGGCCATCTTGTCGCCCGGCTGCAGCTTGCGCTTCACCGCGACGAAGACCTTGACCATCTTCATCACGCCGGGCGGCAGCTCGTCGCCGCGCTGCAGCTTCTCGACCTTGGATTCGAAGCGCTTCTGCAGCTTCTCCACCGCGGCGTCGAATTCGCGCTTCAGCGCCTCGATCTCGGCCATCGCGGCGTCGTCGGCGACACCGATCTGGCGCCAGGTCGCGCGGGCGAACTGCTCCAGCACCTCGTCGGTGATGACCGTGCCGGCCTTCACACCCTTGAAGCCGCCCGAGGCCTTCTTGTTCAGCATCCGCTCGCGCAGACGGGAATAGAAGGAACGCTCCTGGATCGCCTTCTCGTCGTCGCGGTCCTTGGCGAGCCGCTCGATCTCGGCGCGCTCGATCGCCATGGCGCGCTCGTCCTTGTCGACGCCGCGCCGCGAGAAGACGCGGACATCGACGATCGTGCCCGACACGCCGGGCGGCAGCTTCAGCGAAGTGTCGCGCACATCCGACGCCTTCTCGCCGAAGATCGCGCGCAGCAGCTTCTCCTCGGGCGTCATCGGGCTTTCGCCCTTCGGCGTCACCTTGCCCACCAGGATGTCGCCCGGGTTCACCTCGGCGCCGATGTAGACGATGCCGGCCTCGTCGAGGTTGCGCAGCGCCTCCTCGCCGACATTCGGGATGTCGCGGGTGATCTCCTCCTGGCCGAGCTTGGTGTCGCGGGCCATCACCTCGAATTCCTCGATGTGGATCGAGGTGAAGACGTCGTCCTTCGCGATGCGCTCGCTGATCAGGATCGAGTCTTCGAAGTTGTAGCCGTTCCACGGCATGAAGGCGACGAGCACGTTCCGCCCGAGCGCCAGCTCGCCCAGCTCCGTCGAGGGACCGTCGGCGATGATGTCGCCGGCCATCACCTTGTCCCCCACCTTCACCAGCGGGCGCTGGTTGATGCAGGTCGACTGGTTGGAACGCATGAACTTGCGCAGCCGGTAGATGTCGACGCCGCGCGTCGTGCCGTCATCGCCCGTCGCGCGCACCACGATGCGCGCGCCGTCGATGCTGTCGATCACGCCGTCGCGCTTGGCGACGATGGTCGCGCCGGAGTCGCGCGCCACCGCGGATTCCATGCCCGTGCCCACCAGCGGGGCATCGGCGCGGACAAGCGGCACCGCCTGGCGCATCATGTTCGAGCCCATCAGCGCGCGGTTGGCGTCGTCGTTCTCGAGGAACGGGATCAGCGCCGCGGCGACGGAGACGAGCTGCTTCGGAGAGACGTCGATCGCCGTCACTTCCTCCGGCTTCACCAGGCGGAAGTCGCCGCCCTGGCGGACCGACACCAGCTCGTCCTTGAACGACCCGTCGGTATCGACATTCGCATCGGCCTGGGCGACGACGAGACGCTCCTCCTCCATGGCGGAGAGATAGCGCGGGTCGCCCACGATCCTGCCGTCCTTCACCAGGCGGTACGGCGTCTCGATGAAGCCGTACTTGTTCACCTTGGCGAAGGTCGCGAGCGAATTGATCAGGCCGATGTTCGGCCCTTCCGGCGTCTCGATCGGGCAGATGCGGCCGTAATGCGTCGGGTGCACGTCGCGCACCTCGAAGCCGGCGCGCTCGCGCGTGAGGCCACCCGGGCCAAGCGCCGAGAGGCGACGCTTGTGCGTCACCTCGGACAGCGGGTTGGTCTGGTCCATGAACTGGCTGAGCTGGGACGAGCCGAAGAACTCGCGCACCGCGGCCGCCGCCGGCTTCGCGTTGATCAGGTCGTGCGGCATGACGGTGTCGATGTCGACCGACCCCATGCGCTCCTTGATCGCGCGCTCCATGCGCAGCAGGCCGACGCGGTACTGGTTCTCCATCAGCTCGCCGACCGAGCGCACGCGGCGGTTGCCGAGGTTGTCGATGTCGTCGATCTGGCCGCGCCCGTCCTTCAGGTCGAGCAGCACGCGCAGCGTGGAGACGATGTCGCGCTTGCGCAGCGTGCGGATATGGTCCGGCACTTCCTCGATGGAGAAGCCGAGGCGCATGTTCATCTTCACGCGCCCGACGGCGGAGAGGTCATAGCGCTCCGCATCGAAGAACAGGCCCTTGAACAGGGCTTCCGCGGTCTCCGGCGTCGGCGGCTCGCCCGGGCGCATGACCCGGTAGATGTCCATCAGCGCCTCGTCGCGGTTGGTGTTCTTGTCCACCGCGAGCGTGTTGCGCATCCAGGGGCCGACCGACTGGTCCACCGCCAGCGTCGGCAGGCGATCGAGACCCGCCGTCTCGATGGCGGCGAGGCGCGGCTCGGTCAGCTCGTCGCCGGCCTCGGCCCAGATCTCGCCGGTGGCCATGTCCACCAGGTCCTCGGCCACGAAGCGGCCGAGCAGGTCGGCGCGGCCGACCAGCACCTCGGTCGTGCCGGCCTCGGCGATCTTGCGCGCGGAGCGCGGGGTCAGCTTGGCGTCCTTCTCGGCCACCACCAGCCCGGTCTTCGCATCGACGAGCGGCTCCGCCAGCTTCACGCCGCGGAAGGCCTCCGGGTCGAAGGGGCGGCTCCAGCCCTTGGGGCTGCGGCTGAACACGACCTGGCCGTAGAAGGCGTTGAGGATCTCCTCGGCGTCCATGCCGCGGATCTCGTTCGGCTCCAGCTCGCGGCCCTCGGCGGCGGCCTGGGCGCGCAGCCCCTCGGTCCGCTCGGAATCGAGGGCGAGCAGCAGCGTCGTCGCCGGCAGCTTCCGCTTCCGGTCGATGCGGACGTAGCAGATGTCCTTGGCGTCGAACTCGAAGTCCAGCCAGGAGCCGCGATAGGGGATGACGCGCGCGGCGAACAGGTACTTGCCCGAGGAGTGCGTCTTGCCCTTGTCGTGGTCGAAGAACACGCCCGGGGAGCGGTGCATCTGGGAGACGATGACGCGCTCGGTGCCGTTGATGATGAAGGTGCCGTTGTCCGTCATGAGCGGCATGTCGCCCATGTAGACGTCCTGCTCCTTGATATCGCGGACGGAGCGGGAGCCGGTGTCCTCATCCACGTCCCACACGATCAGGCGCAGGCGCACCTTCAGCGGGGCGGCGAAGGTCAGCCCGCGCTGGATGCATTCCTCGACGTCGTACTTCGGCTCCTCGAGCTCGTACTGCACGAATTCCAGGCGACCGCGCCCGGCGAAATCGTCGATCGGGAAGACGGACTTGAACACCTCCTGAAGGCCGGTATGCGTCCGGCTGTCCGGGCTCACCTCCATCTGCAGGAAGGCCTCGTAGGAGGCTCGCTGCACGTCGATGAGGTTCGGCATCGGCGCGACTTCGGGGAGACGCCCGAAGCTCTTGCGGATCCGCTTGCGCCCCGTGAACGACTTCGTGATAGCGTTCATGCCTGTCCTGCTTCCCTATCTGCCCCGGCCCTGAACACCCCGGCCGGCAGGGAACTCATCGTCTCCCCGATCCCCGGACCGGAGGAACGCAGGAACGGGCGGCGTTACCGGACCCATCCGGCAACTCCACCCGCACCCGATCGAACTACTCCCCCATCCCCGCCCGTCGCCGGACGGGGACGGAGGGCGAGATCACTTGACCTCGACCTTGGCGCCGTTCTCTTCCAGCACCTTCTTGATCTTGTCCGCCTCTTCCTTGGACACGCCTTCCTTGACGGTCTTCGGGGCGCCCTCGACCAGGTCCTTGGCTTCCTTGAGGCCAAGGCCGGTGATGGTGCGGATTTCCTTGATCACGTTGATCTTCTTGTCGCCGGCGGCGGCAAGGATGACGGTGAACTCGGTCTGGGCTTCCGCCGCCGGGGCGGCAGCCGCGCCGGCAGCCGGCGCCGCGGCCACGGCGACCGGCGCCGCGGCGGAAACGCCCCACTTCTCCTCGAGCATCTTGGAGAGCTCGGCGGCCTCCAGGACGGTCAGGGACGACAGCTCGTCCACCAGCTTCGCGAGATCGGCCATGTCTGAATGCTCCTCGATCTAATGGCTTGACTTCGGTTGTGCAACTCCCCCGTGACCGATTTGCACCTCAACCCTGAGGCGAAACGGCTGCGGGGGAGGGTTCCTGCGGCCCTCAGGCCGCCTGGGCCTCGTCCTTCTTGGCGTATGCCGCCAGGACCCGCGCCACCTGCCCGCCGGGGGCCTGGAGGATGCCCGCGATGCGCGTCGCCGGGGTCTGGATGAGACCCAGCAGCTGCGCCCGCAGCGTCTCCAGGGACGGCAGCTCGGCCAGAGCCTTGACGCCGGAGGCGTCGAGGGTCTGGGTTCCGAGCGCGCCGCCCAGGACAACGAACTTGTCGTTCGTCTTGGCGAACTCGACCGCGGTCTTCGCCACCGCAACCGGATCCTTCGACCATGCAATGGCCGTCGGACCCTTCAGCAGCGGCTTGACGCCGTCGAAACGGGTGCCTTCGAGGGCGAGGGTGGCCAGGCGGTTCTTCGCGACCTTGTACGTCGCGCCAGCCGCGCGCATCCGCCGCCGCAGATCGCTCACATCCGCGACCGTCAGCCCCTTGTTCTGGGCGACGAGCACGAAGGAGGTCTCCGCGAAGACGGCCGCGAGCGAAGCGACGAACTCACGCTTCTCCGTACGGTCCACTCTACGTCTCCGTCGGTGGCCGGGGCCTTGTGGAAGGGCACCGGCCGGTTCACACGGGGGCGGACGGCGCGAACGCCGCACACCCCGGTTCGCCTGTCAGGCCGGAACACCAAGCCAAGCCGCCCCGGGACGGATCCCGGGGTCGTCAAAGGTTCGGCACCCCGTCTCTCCCCTGCACGGCCGAAGCCGAATCAAGGCCCCGAAGGGCCGCAGGAGGTCTCCGACAGGTTCGGATGGGGCGAACCCCACCCTGCCCGCCCGCCCCGAAGGGCGGGCGTATCTCGTCAGGCCGTCGCCGCGAGGCTGGCGACGTCGACCTTCACGCCCGGGCCCATCGTCGAGGACACGGCGACCTTCTTCACGTAGGTCCCCTTGGCCCCGGTCGGCTTGGCGCGCTGGATCGCCTCCACGAAAGCGCGCGCATTGGCGAGGAGCTGGTCCTCGCCGAACGACGCCTTGCCGATGCCGGCATGGATGATGCCCGCCTTCTCGGCACGGAACTCGACCTGGCCGGCCTTGGCGGCCGTCACGGCGCCCTTCACGTCCATGGTCACGGTGCCGAGCTTCGGGTTCGGCATCAGGCCGCGCGGGCCGAGCACCTTACCGAGGCGACCCACCAGCGCCATCATGTCCGGGGTCGCGATGCAGCGGTCGAACTCGATCTTGCCTTCCTGCACCAGCGCGGCGAGGTCGTCCGCGCCCACCACGTCGGCGCCGGCGGCCTTCGCTTCCTCGGCCTTCGGGCCGCGGGCGAAGACGCCGACGCGGACCGTCTTGCCGGTGCCGTGCGGCAGGCCGACCACGCCGCGGACCATCTGGTCGGCGTGGCGCGGGTCGATGCCGAGGTTCATCGAGATCTCGATCGTCTCGTCGAACTTCGCCTTGGCATTGGTCTTGGCGATCTTCACCGCCTCCTCCAGGCCGTAGATCTTCTCGCGGTCGAAGCCGGCGTAGACGGCCTTCAGACGCTTGCCCTGCTTGGCCATGGGATCAGCCCTCCACCACGGTGAGGCCCATGGAGCGCGCGGAGCCCGCGAGCATCCGCACGGCCGCGTCCACGTCGTTCGCGTTCATGTGCTGCATCTTGGTCTTGGCGATCTCGACCAGCTGGGACTTGGTCACGCGACCGACCGGCGCGCCCTTGCCCGGCGCGGTGCTGCCCTTTTCGAGCTTCGCGGCCTTGAGCAGGAAGTACGTGTTCGGCGGGGTCTTGGTGATGAAGGAAAAGGTGCGGTCGGAATACGCGGTGATGACGACGGGCGTCGGCGTGCCCGGCTCCATCTGCTGCGTCGCCGCGTTGAATTCCTTCACGAACTGCATGATGTTCAGGCCGCGCTGACCGAGCGCGGGACCGACGGGCGGCGACGGATTCGCCTTGCCGGCCGGGATCTGCAGCTTGATGTAGCCTGCGATCTTCTTCGCCACTGTGGCAGTCCTCTGTGGTTGATCCAGAGGCCCGCGGTCCGTGCGACCCCGAAGGATCTCCCGCGTTCCCGGAAAACGCCGAAGGCCGGGGAAAGGCCCCCGGCCGGTCGGCGAGGGCGCGCATCTAGCCCGGCACGGCGAATGAGTCCAGTGCCTTTTGCGGATGCTAACCGGCGCGGTCGCCCCAACGTATAGGGGCGAGACAGGAGAATTCACACGCATGCCCTGGCGCGACCGCAGCGGCGCCTTCTCGCCGTTCAAGGCCCTGGTCTTCGCCGGGCTGTTCCTTCCCGCCCTGTGGCTGGCGGCCGAGGCCTGGCAGGCGGGGCTCGGCCCCAAGCCCTGGCAGGCCGCGACGCTCGACAGCGGCACCTGGGCGATCCGCTTCCTGCTGCTGTCGCTGGCCGTCACGCCGGCGCGGCAAGTGCTGCGCCAGGCGCGGCTCGCGGAGTTGCGGCGGATGGTCGGCGTCGCCTGCTTCGCCTTTGCGGCGCTCCATCTGGTGCTCTACGCCGGCGACCTCGCCTTCGACTGGGCGAAGGTGGCGGGCGAGATCCTGCGCCGGATCTACCTGACGATCGGCTTCGTGGCGCTGCTCGGGCTTCTGGCGCTGGCGGCGACCTCCACCGACGGCGCGCTGAAGCGGATGGGCGGGGCGGCGTGGCGGCGGCTGCATCGGCTGGCCTATCCGATCGCCGCCCTGGCACTGGTGCATTTCACCCTGCAGTCCAAGGCCGACGTGACCGAGCCGATGCTGATGGCGGGTCTTTTCGCCTGGCTGATGGGCTACCGCGCGCTCGCGCCGGAGGGGAGCGCGCCGTCGGTGCCGGCGATGCTCGTCCTGGCCGTGGCCGCGGGTGTCGCGACGGCCGCCGTCGAATTCGCCTGGTACGGCCTCGCGACCGGCATCGACCCCTGGCGCGTGCTAGCCGCCAATCTGGATGTCGCCTTCGGCCCCCGGCCGGCGGTCTGGGTGGGGCTTGCAGGCCTCATGGTCGCCGGGCTGCGGGCGATGCCCCGCGCCCGCCGCCGTGCCGCGGCCGCCTGAGCCTCCCGTCCAGGTCGCCAAAAAGAAGAAGTGGGGTTCGGGGAGAATTCCTTCTCCCCGACCTTCTACGCCCCGGCAGCCGCCAGGATCCACCGCCGGAAGGCGGCGAAGGCCGGTTCGGTGGCCCGTTCCGGCCGGTAGACCAGGTACCACCCCATCCGCTTCGGCACCGACACGGCGAAGGGCGCGACCAGCCGTCCGGCCGCGAGGTCGTCGTCGATGTAGAGCCGGATGCCCATTGCCACG
The DNA here is from genome assembly GCF_018129005.1 of Neoroseomonas eburnea. GTDB lineage: Bacteria > Pseudomonadota > Alphaproteobacteria > Acetobacterales > Acetobacteraceae > Neoroseomonas > Neoroseomonas eburnea. The sequence continues at coordinate 17,799 of NZ_JAAEDL010000010.1, read as the reverse complement.
CCGACCCCGTCCGCCGCGGCCTGCAGCGCCTGGCCGTAGAATTCGAACACCGGCCCCGCCGCGTGCAGCGCGGGGGCGCCTGCCGCAGCGGCCCAGCTCGGCCAGTCCTCCGGCGCGTGGGTCACGCGGAGCAGGGTTTCGTTCGCGAGGTCCGCCGGCGCGTCCAGCCGTGCCGCGATGGCAGGGGAGCAGACCGGCAGCAGGTCCGCCGCCACCAACCGGTCCGCGGCGAGGCCCGGCCAGTCGCCCGCGCCGAGACGGATGCCGCAGTTCCAGCCTTCCGAGAAGGGCACCGTCGCGCCGCCCGTCGCAATACGAACCTCGATGCCCGGATGCTGCCGGGTGAAGGCGGCGAGCCGCGGGATCAGCCAGCGGATCGCGAAGGTGGGGCCGACGCCGACGGTCAGCACCGGCGCGCCACGGCGCGCGACCACCTCCGCCGTCAGCCGCGCCAGTGTGTCGAGCGCCGGCGTCAGGCCGGCCCGATAGGTCTCGCCCGCCGCGGTCGGCGTCAGGCGGTTGGCGTGGCGTTCGAACAGCGGCAGGCCGAGGCGTTCCTCGAGCAGCCGCACCAGCCGGCTGACCGCCGCGGGCGTGACGTTCAGCTCCGCCGCCGCGGCGACGAAGGAGCCGGTGCGCGCGGCCGCCTCGAAGGCCCGCACGCCGTTCAGGGATGGCAGGCGGCGATGTTCGACCATCAGGAAAACTATCTCTCAGCCTCAGGTAACGCCGTTTGTCTCCGCAGTGCAACGGGCGCAAGCAGGGAGTGGAGGCCTAGCCAATGTCACCCCTCGTCGTCCTTGCCGTGATCCTGACCATGGTCGGCACCTCGCTGCTCTCCGGTGTCTTCGGGATGGCGGGCGGGCTGGTGCTGGTGGGGGTGCTGCTGGTGCTGCTGCCGGTACAGGACGCGATGGCACTGCATGCGGTGACGCAGATCTCCTCCAACGGGTGGCGGGCGGCGCTGTGGTGGCGGCACATCCGACCGCGGCCCGTGCTGGCGCTGGCGCTGGGGAACCTGCTCGCGCTCGGCGGCTGGTCGCTGGTGCTGCTGGTGCCGGACCGGGCGGTGGCGCTGCTGATGCTCGGCGCCAGCCCCTTCCTCGTGCGCGCCTTGCCGGAGCGCTTCCGGCCTGACCCGCTGCGGGCAGTGCACGGCGTCGCGGTGGGGGCCGCCTGCATGTCGTTGATGGTGATGACGGGGGTTTCCGGGCCGTTGCTCGATCGTTTTTTCCTCGGCGGCGCGCTGGACCGGCGGGAGATCGTGGCCACCAAGGCGGCGTGCCAGACGCTCGGCCACACGCTGAAGCTGGTGTATTTCGGCGCGCTGGTGGCGCAGACGGGCAGCGTGGAGCCGGTGGTGGCCGCGCTCGCGATCCTCGCCTCCATGGCCGGGACGATGCTGGCGAAGCGGGTGCTAGAGGCGATGAGCGATGCCCAGTTCCGGCTCTGGGCGGAGCGGAGTGAGGCACTGATGTCCGAGACCCTGAAGCCCCTGATCCTGGACCTCGTCGCCTTCGTCGCGGAGCAGCCGCGACCCTATGCCGAGGTGCTGGACGCGTGGCGGACGTCCTGCCCGCGGCTGACCGTGTGGGAGGATGCCGTGGAGGCCGGGCTGGTGGCCTGCCGGGACGGGATGGTGGAGGCGACGGCTAAGGGCCGCGGCCTGCTCCCCAAGCGCTGATCCGGGAGCGCCTGCCCGGCTGCTTGCCGGCTGCACTGGCGCCTCGATCAACCGGCAGCGGGCCGCTTGGAACGGATCCCGATCGGTGGAATCGTCCGACCGGGTGAAGGTGCTCGCGACAGTGACGCGAGAGTGGCTTCCGTGAGCCAAGGCGAACGAAAGCCGCGCTAGGCTGCGATCCGCAAGGATGTCGGGAATGCATGCTTGGGCAGCGGCGACGATACGCGGCGACGGCGCCTGGAAGGCGTGAACAGAGGGCGCCGGGGGCGGTTCCAACTGGCCTGGTTTCGCACCGATCCCGGTGCGGCGCGCACGACGGGCCGACCGTTCCGCCTGGCGCTGCAGGTCGTCCTCGCCGTGGCGGCGCTGGCGATCGGCGGCCTTGCCGTGCTTCCGCTGGCGTGGGAAGGCCGGCCCGACCCCTGCGCGGCGCTGGAGGTCCTGGTCTGGCGGCGCACCGTCGGTGCGGTCCAGGTGCCGGATGCCGTGCGCCCGGCGATCCTGCCTGGGGTGATGCTGCGGATCGAGCCCGATGGCCCGCTGCCGCGGCCGATCCGTTGCACCATCGCCTACTGGCAGCGCGTGTGAATCGTGCTCGGCGGGGTCCGGGGTGGCCCGGCCACCCCGGCCGGGGTCGAGGGGGCGGCGCCCCCTCGGCTCAGAGACCGTTCGGAAAGTCCGGCACCGGCCCGCACCCCCGCCCGGCCACCCACGTCAGGATGCTGGAATGGATGGCCGGGCGGGGGTGCGGGCCGGTGCCGGAGCCGGAAACGCGCCGAGAGGCGCGTTTCCAACCGGGCTCTCAGAGCTTCTCGACCTGACCGTATTCGAGATCGACCGGCGTGGAGCGCCCGAAGATGGAGACGGACACCTTCACGCGCCCCTTCTCCTCGTCGACTTCCTCGACCACGCCGTTGAAGGACGTGAACGGCCCGTCCGCGACGCGCACCTGCTCGCCCACCTCGAACAGGATGGCGGGCTTGCGCGGCTTCTCGACGCCTTCCTGGACCTGCTGCAGCAGGCGCTCGGCCTCGCTGGCCGGCACCGGCTGGGGCTTGTTGCGCGCACCGAGGAAGCCGGTGACCTTGGGCGTGTCCTTCACCAGGTGCCACGCCTCGTCGGTCATCTCCATCTTCACCAGCACGTAGCCGGGGAAGAACTTGCGGTCCGTGTCCACCTTCTGACCGCGGCGGACCTCGGTGATCTGCTCGGTCGGGACCAGCACCTCGTCGAACTTGTCGGCGAGACCCTTCTGCGCCGCCTGCTGCTTGATCTGCTCGGCGATCTTCTTCTCGAAGCCCGAGTAGACATGCACGACGTACCACTTCTTCTCGGCCACGGTGCCGTCCCCCTTCAGCCGATGCCGAACACCAGGCGCATGGCCAGCTGGATCAGCTGGTCCACCACCAGGAAGAAAACCGCCGCCAGGGCGGACATCGCCAGCACCAGCCCGGTGGTGACCAGCGTCTCCTTGCGTGAGGGCCAAGTGACGCGGCCCACTTCCTGGCGGACTTCCCGGACGAACTGCGCCGGATCGAGCTTGGCCAAGTCGGTGTCCTCTGAAACGACGGAAGGCGGCGGCCCGGGAACGGGCCACCACCCGGAAATTCTAGCCTAGACGATGCGGCGGTGGCAGGGGCGGAGGGTCTCGAACCCCCAACCTCCGGTTTTGGAGACCGGCGCTCTAGCCAATTGAGCTACGCCCCTAAAGGCCCGCGTCGCAGTCGCGCATAAACTACGCGACGGCGACGAAAGCGCAAACCCGCCAGACGTTACTGCGTGATCTTGGCGACGACGCCGGCGCCGACGGTGCGGCCGCCTTCGCGGATGGCGAAGCGCAGGCCCTCGTCCATGGCGATCGGCGCGATCAGCTCGACATCCATCGACACGTTGTCGCCCGGCATCACCATCTCCACCCCTTCCGGCAGCGAGACGACGCCCGTCACGTCCGTCGTGCGGAAGTAGAACTGCGGACGATAGTTGGTGAAGAACGGCGTGTGACGGCCACCCTCCTCCTTCGTCAGCACATACGCCTCCGCCTTGAACTTCGTGTGCGGCGTGATCGAACCCGGCGCCGCCAGCACCTGGCCGCGCTCCACGTCCTCACGCTTCGTGCCGCGCAGCAGCGCCCCGATGTTGTCGCCCGCCTGCCCCTGGTCCAGCAGCTTGCGGAACATCTCCACGCCGGTGACCGTCGTCTTCACCGTCGGCTTCAGCCCGACGATCTCGACTTCCTCGCCCACCTTCACGATGCCGCGCTCCACGCGACCCGTCACCACCGTGCCGCGCCCCGAGATCGAGAACACGTCCTCGATCGGCATCAGGAACGGACGGTCCACCGGGCGCTCCGGCTGCGGGATGTAGGCGTCCACCGCCTCCATCAGCTTCAGCACCGCCTGCTCGCCCAGCTCCGGCTCACGATCCTCCAGCGCGCACAGCGCCGAGCCCTTGATGATCGGAATGTCGTCGCCCGGGAACTGGTACGACGACAGCAGCTCGCGCACCTCCATCTCGACCAGCTCCAGCAGGTCGGGATCCGCCATGTCGCACTTGTTCAGGAACACCACCAGCGCCGGAACGCCCACCTGCCGCGCCAGCAGGATGTGCTCGCGCGTCTGCGGCATCGGACCGTCCGCCGCCGACACCACCAGGATCGCGCCGTCCATCTGCGCCGCGCCGGTGATCATGTTCTTCACGTAGTCCGCGTGGCCCGGGCAGTCCACATGCGCGTAGTGCCGGTTCGCCGTCTCGTACTCGACATGCGCCGTCGAGATCGTGATGCCGCGCGCACGCTCCTCAGGCGCCTTGTCGATCTGGTCGTACGCCGTGAACGTCGCACCACCCGCCTTCGCAAGGACCTTCGTGATCGCCGCCGTCAGCGACGTCTTGCCATGGTCCACGTGCCCGATCGTGCCAATGTTGCAGTGCGGCTTCGTCCGCTCGAATTTTGCCTTCGCCATGGCCCTGTCCCGCGTCCTCGTTCCGATCCGTTACCGCCAACACAGTCCCGCGCCCCTCGTGGAGCACATACGACCAGCGCTCCTCGCGGAGCACATACGACCAGCGCTCCTCGCGGAGCGACCACCCGCGCTTCGCTGGAGCGGGTGACGGGAATCGAACCCGCACAACCAGCTTGGAAGGCTGGGGCTCTACCATTGAGCTACACCCGCGCCGCGAAGCGCCGCGAACCCACCAAGTTCCCGCCGCCCGGTCCGGGAGAGTCGTCCCGTCGTCCACGGGCGGGCGATATGGAGGGGGTTGGATTCGAACCAACGTAGGCGCAAGCCAACGGATTTACAGTCCGTCCCCTTTAGCCACTCGGGCACCCCTCCGCAGCCGCCGGACCCTACCGGGCTGGCGGGAGCGCGGGGGGTTAACCCCATGGCGCGCGCCCTGTCAACGGAGCGTCGCACCCCACCCGCCGGTTTCCTTCGCGGCGGCCCGCAGGCAGGATGCGCGCCATGCGACGCCCCCCCAAGCGGCCCGAAGGCCGTCCCCCTGCCCGCCCCTCGGGCGGCCCGCCCTCCAGGGGCCGCACGCCGCGCGCGGACAAGCTCCGCGCCGAGGCCAGCCACGCGGAGGCCGGCCACGCGAAGACCTCCCGCGCGGAGGCCAGAGGCAAGCCGCGCGCCGAACTCGCCGGCAAGCCCGGCCGCCCGGAACGCGCCCCGCCCCGCCGTGGCCGCCCGGAAGCCGAACGTCCGGGCCGCGGCGCCCCCGCCGAAGCCGTGCCGGAACCCCCGCGCCCCGGCGCCGGCGCCGGTTCAGGCGCCTTCTGGATCTACGGCCAGCACGCCGTCCTCGCCGCCCTGTCGAACCCGCGCCGCAAGCCGCGCCGCCTGCTGGTGACGACCGACGCGGAACTGGCGCTGCGCGAACGCTTCTCCGGCCCCTGGCGCGTCACGCCCGAACGCGCCGACCGCGCGCGCTTCGCCACCTTCCTGCCCGAGGATTCCATCCACCAGGGCATCGCCCTGCTCGCCGAGCCGCTGGAGCCCGTGGCGCTCGAGGACGCCATCGCCATCTCCGACGGCCCGGTGCTGCTGCTCGACCAGGTGACGGACCCGCGCAACGTCGGCGCCGTGCTGCGCGGCGCCGCGGCCTTCGGCGCCGCCTGCGTCGTGCTGCAGGACCGCCACGCCCCGCCCGAGACCGGCGCGCTCGCCCGCGCCGCCTCCGGCGCGCTCGACCTCGTGCCGGTGGTGCGGGAGGTGAACCTCTCCCGCGCCATCGCCGCGCTGCAGAAGGCCGGCTTCTGGGTGATGGGCCTCGCCGGCGAAGGCAAGCGTACCCTCGCCGAGGCCGCGCCGCGCGACCGCCGCGTGGCCCTCGTGCTCGGCGCCGAGGACAGCGGCCTGCGCCGCCTGCAGCGCGAAACCTGCGACGAGCTCGTCCGACTGCCGATGGCGGAGGGCGTCGAGAGCCTCAACGTCTCCGCCGCGGCCGCTGTGGCGCTCTACGAGATCGTCCGGCGCTGAACGAACCAGGGAAGGAAACCACCATGGCCTCCGACGCCGCCGAGGCGATCCTCGACGCCCGCCGCGCGAAGCGCATCCTCGCCCCGCTCGGCGCCCTCGCGCCGAAGACGCCCGAGGCCGGCTACGCCCTGCAGAAGGAGGTCGCGCTGCGCCTCGGCGGCGTGCCGCCGGCGGGCTTCAAGATCGGCGCCACGACGAGGCAGATGCAGATCCTGCTCGGCCTCTCCGGTCCCGCCGCGGGCTTCGTGCCGAAAGCCGGCCTGCGCACCACGCCGGCGACGGCGCGTCACGCCGATTTCGTGAACCCGGGCGTGGAATGCGAGGTCGGGCTGCGGCTCGCCCGCGACATCGCACCCGGCCCCTGCACCCGCGACCAGGCCGCCGCCGCCGTGGGCGAGGTCTTCGCCGCGATGGAGATCGTCGAGAAGCGCTACGACGACCTGGCGAAGCTCGGCACGCCGACGCTGATCGCCGACCAGGTGTTCCACGCGGGCGGGGTGCTCGGCACGCCGGTGGCCGATTGGCGGGGTCTCGACCTCGGCGCGACGCGCGGTCGGTTGAGCGTGAACGGAGAAATGCGCGGCGAAGGGGTCGGCGCCGACCTGCTCGGGCACCCGATGGAAGCCCTCGCCTGGCTGGCCTCCTCCGCCTGCGCGGCGGAATTCGGCGGGCTCAGGGCCGGGCAGGTGGTCTTCCTGGGGTCGGTGACGCCGCCGATCTGGCTGGATGGGCCGTGCACGGCGGTCGTGGAGTTCGACACCTTGGGGAAGGTTGAGCTCGCCCTGACGTGACGATTCGCGGGGGAGGAGAACCTCCCCCGCGTCCCCCTCCCTTCTTTGCGACTCCGCCCTCGCAGGCGGGCAGTTCAATAGTAGCCGCGCCGTTGGCGGGGGGCCGTCAGAGCGCCGATGGCAGCACCGCCGGCACCGCCGATCGCCGCACCGGCCAGGGGCGATCCGCCGGTCAGCGCAGCGACGCCCGCACCGGCACCGGCGCCGATGCCGCCGCCGATCAGCGCACGCTGCCCAACCGGATCCGAACAGGCCGCCGCACCGAGCGCGAGCAGCGACGCGGCGAGAATCCGAATGCGCGAGAGAACCATGCCTTGCCTCTTGTGGTGGTGTTCCATGGCCACCACCACAATCGCAACGTGTGGCGATCCTCGGGCGGAACCGCGGCGACATCCGTCACCGCCATCACAAGAATGTCAGGGACCGCGCCGCCGCCGCCCGGCCTTGCCGCCCTTGGGCTCGTAGCCGCCGCCACCCGGCCCCATCGGCTTCGGCTTCCAGTCGGCCTTCGGCGTCGCCTCCCGCAATGAGCGGCCTGCCAGGTTGGGCTCCAGCCCCAGGTCGAGCGCCTCCAGCCGCTTGATCTCGTCGCGCAGCCGCGCGGCGGTCTCGAACTCCAGTTCCGCCGCGGCGGCACGCATCTTGCGCTCGAGTTCGGCGATGGTGGCCTGGAGGTCCTTGCCGACGAAGTGCTGTTCCTCCTCGCCTTCCAGTGCATCCACGGTCACGTAGTCGCCCTGGCTGACGTCCTTCAGCACATCGGCGATCTCGCGGCGGATGGTGGTGGGCGTGATGCCGTGCTCGGCATTCCACGCCTGCTGCTTGGCGCGGCGGCGCTCGGTTTCCTCGAGCGCGCTGCGCAGGCTGCGCGTCATGGTGTCGGCGTAGAGCACCACCCGGCCTTCCGCGTTGCGCGCGGCGCGGCCGATGGTCTGGATCAGCGAGGTGGTGGACCGGAGGAACCCTTCCTTGTCGGCGTCGAGGATCGCCACCAGCGCGCATTCGGGGATATCCAACCCCTCGCGCAGCAGGTTGATGCCCACCAGCACGTCGAACACGCCCTTGCGCAGGTCGCGGATGATCTCGATGCGCTCCAGCGTGTCCACGTCGCTGTGCAGGTAGCGGACGCGGATGCCGGCCTCGGTCATGTATTCCGTCAGGTCCTCGGCCATGCGCTTGGTCAGCGTGGTGACCAGCACGCGGCCGCCCTTCTGCGCGACCGCGCGGCATTCGGCGAGCAGGTCGTCCACCTGGCCCTCGACCGGACGGATCTCGCAGACCGGGTCCACCAGGCCGGTCGGGCGGATGACCTGCTCGGCGAAGGCACCGCCGGTGCGCTCCATCTCCCACGGGCCGGGCGTCGCGGAGACGAAGACGGTCTGCGGGCGGTAGGCGTCCCACTCCTCGAACTTCAGCGGGCGGTTGTCGGTGCAGGAGGGCAGGCGGAAGCCGAATTCCGACAGGATCGACTTGCGCGCATAGTCGCCGCGGAACATGCCGCCGATCTGCGGCACGGTGACGTGGCTCTCGTCGACGATCAGCAGCGCATTCTCCGGCAGGTACTCGAACAGCGTCGGCGGCGGGTCGCCGGGGCGGCGGCCGGTGAGGTAGCGGGAATAGTTCTCGATGCCTTTGCAGGACCCGGTCGTCTCCATCATCTCGATGTCGAAGATGGTGCGCTGCTCCAGGCGCTGGCGTTCCAGCAGCTTGCCTTCGGCCTCCAGCTCCGCGAGGCGTTCCTTGAGCTCCACCTTGATCTGCGCGATCGCCTGGGTCAGCGTCGGGCGCGGCGTGACGTAGTGGCTGTTGGCGTAGATGGCGATGCGCTCCATCTCGCCGGTGATCTCCCCGGTCAGCGGGTCGAATTCGCGGATGCCGTCGATCTCGTCGCCGAAGAGGCTCACGCGCCAGGCGCGGTCATCGAGATGCGAGGGCCAGATGTCCACGCTCTCGCCCCGCACGCGGAAGGTGCCGCGGGCGAAGAAGGCGTCGTTGCGGCGGTATTGCTGCTCGACCAGCCCCTTCACCAGCGCGTCGCGGTCGATCCGCCCGCCGCGTTCCAGCTTCACCACCATGCGCGAATAGGTCTCGACCGACCCGATGCCGTAGATGCAGGAGACCGACGCCACGATCACCACGTCGTTGCGTTCGAGCAGCGCCTGCGTCGCGGAATGCCGCATGCGGTCGATCTGCTCATTGATCTGGGAATCCTTCTCGATGTAGGTGTCCGTGCGCGGCACATAGGCTTCCGGCTGGAAGTAGTCGTAGTAGGAAACGAAATATTCCACCGCGTTGTCGGGAAAGAAGGACTTCATCTCCCCGTAGAGCTGCGCCGCCAGCGTCTTGTTGGGGGCGAGCACCAGTGCCGGGCGCTGCACCGCCTCGATGACCTTGGCCATGGTGAAGGTCTTGCCCGAGCCGGTGACGCCGAGCAGCACCTGGTCGCGCTCGCCCTGCTCGACGCCGCCGACCAGCTCCTTGATGGCCTGCGGCTGGTCGCCGTTCGGCTCATAGGGCGACACGACCCTGAGCGGGCGCTCGGCCGGCGGGGCCGGGCGCTTCTGGGGCATGAACAGGACGGGGCCGGGGGCGATCAGGTTCATGCGGGGAAGATGGGCGCGGCGGCCCGCCGCGTCGAGGCGGGCCGCGCAATCCGCCGGTTCAGCCGGTGCCGAGCCGCTCCGACCATTTCTTGCACGCCTCCTGCCCCGCCGGCTTGAGGATCCGCTTGAGGATGAAGGCGGCGAGCACCACGGCCACGGCCGCGCTCGCCCCCATGCCGACCAGGACGGCGCCCAATGCCGCGCCGAGCGCGGCATCGTCGGCGCCGATCTGCGCGAGGATCGTCTTGCGGTCTTCCGCGTCCTCCTTCGCCGTGCCGCAGACCACGGCGTGCAGCTCCCGTTCCCAGCGCCGCAGGATGCGGCCACCGAGGTCGAGCAGGTCGTCCGCCAGGCCCATGTCCGGGAATTCATGCGCCACGTCGGGCTGGTAGGCGCCGGCGATCGCCGGATCGAACTGCGCCCCCCTCGCGCGCATGGCGAGTTCCTTGAGCAGCGCCTCGTCATCGTAGCCGAGCAGCGCTTCGACGGATTTCCCGAGGGCGGGGTCAGCCATGGACGTCTCCTGTGGCGGGGATGGCGGGCAGCGGTTTCGGCAGGGGCGGCGGGTCGAAGCGCGACAGCGCCGCCCCCCAGAGCGTGTAGGCGAGGCCGAGCGGATTGCCGTGCGCCGCCACAAGCGCCAGCCGGCTGGCCCGCAGCGCCTCGCCGAGCGGTTCGCCGGCGAGCAGCCGAGGCAGGAGCTCCCGCGCGAAGGCGTCCGCGAAGGTCGGCGGGATCGGGCATTCGGTGCCGAGCACGCCGCGCGCCCTCGCCAGGTTGAGGAAGAACTGCACGAAGCTCTCGCCCAGCCCCGGCATCACCTGGGCGGAGCGGCACATGTTCAGGATGACGATCGGGCGCTCGCCCCTCTCGATGTCCTCGTTGTAGAGGCGCTGCAGCATCAGCTTGCCGGTGGTCAGCTCGATCCAGGCCTCGTCCTCGCGGAAGTCGCCGCGGCTGAGCACTTCCAGCATGCTCTCGGCCGCCTCGTCCCCTTTTCGCTTCGCGGCGTCGAGGTTGCGCTTCAGCGCATCCAGCCAGGCGGGGAAGGTGAAGGGCGTGTAGCCGTGGCTGAAGACGTAGAGGAGGCCCGTGCCGCTGCGGCGGATGAGGCGGGCGAGTTCCTCGTGGCTCTCCACCGGTCCGGTCAGCGCCAGATGGCCCGCGCCCCGCGCCGCGAGATCGCCGAGGAACCTCCGCTGCGCCGCGGATTGCGGCCGGAAGCGGTCATAGAGCGCGAAGCCCAGTGAGACCGGCGGGCGCGACACCGCCTCCGAATCCGTCTCGTGCGGGCGCTGGACCTGCTGCTCGATGACGTAGCGCAGCCCCCACAGCGCCCGGATATCGCCGTCGGCCGCCCTCCTGTCACACAGCAGCGACCAGGGAAAGACGAAGTTGCGTGCGCTGTGGTCCAGCGTCACCTGGACCAGCGCCCCTTCCGGCGGAGCCGCGTCACGGATGAAGGCTTCCAGAGCGGTGAGCGCGCCATCCGGGTGACCCCTGCGCAGCAGCAGCGCCCAGAGGCGCTTTCCGAGAGCCACCAGTTCCTCCGCCAGCCTGCCGCGCAGCGCATCGGTCGCGGTCAGCGTCGCGCCGAAGCTGTCGATGCCGCAGCTCAGCCAGAAGTCGCGCACCCTCTGCAGCGCCTGCTCAAGCTCCTGCGTGCCGATGATCTCGGTGTCCGCGAAGGCGGAGACCTCTTCCCCGTCGCTGCGCTCCACGGTCACGGTGATCCCGTATCGGCCTGCTCCGCCGACGACGTGGATGTGCATGGCCCGCGCCTGGTGCAGCTCCGCCAGGCTGGCGGCCGGTTCGCGGTGGCGGACCTGTTGCGTGATGCGGGAACGGCCGTCGCCGTCGCCGAGCTTCAGCCTGACCAGCACGAAGTCCACCAGGTTGAGCCGGTAGTGCACGCGCAGTTCCAGCTCGACCGGCCCGCGCGCCGCGAGGCTGACGACGATGCGGAACCAGACGGGCTCCGCGCGGCCTTCCTTCGGCAGCCTCAGGTAGCGGGTGGGCTCGGCCACTTCGACCTCCCCCGCGCGCCGGGGGGCGAGGGTGACGAGCAGGCTGGGCGCGTCCTCGGCGAGCGGGCCGAGCGGCGCCTCCTCGCCCTCGGCCGGCAGGCCCTCGCGCTCGCTCCCCGGGGCGTAGGTGAAGCCGAGCCAGTAGTACGTCGCCGGCTCGAGCGCCTCGTCGGCATCGAGCGGCCGGCCGTGCCTGGTCCCTTTCCCATCGTCATCCGCATGCAGCAGCACGTCGGGGAAGCGTGCCTCGGGGGGCGCCACGGCGCGCTGCACGCTTTCGGCCGTCTGGGCGGCGAGGGTGCCGTCGTCGTCCTCGCGGTGGAACTGCTCCTGCCGGGTTTCGATCCGCTCGGCCAGTTCGTCCGGCCGCGCCCATGCCTCCGGCAGGTCGAGCCGCTGCGACATCAGGCCGGTGAGGTGCAGCCGCATCGTTGCCGGCAGGCTGCGGAGCCGCTGCGCCAGCCGCCCGATCTGCACCGAGAGGCGCGAGCGGTCGAGGAAGCCATCGGCGGCCAGCAGCAGGGGAGCGTGCGGGTGCCGGCCCGGGCTGGGCAGCTCGTTCACGCCGGGGGCCTCCTGCCGCCCCGCGGCGACGAGCGCGCGGTCGAGAGTGGCGTCGTGCGACAACTCCCGCAGCACGGCATCGGCCCATGCCGCCCGCCGCTCGGGGGCGATCGGGACGACTCCCAGCGCCTCGGCACGGAAGCGACGGCGGAGCGCCGCCAGGTCGGGAAGGCGGGGGGGCTCCGCCGCGCCGCCGAGGACCAGCGCGGCGCCGATCCCCCCATCCGGCGGCACGGCGGGCAGGCCGGAGCGCCCGAAGGTCGCCTCCAGGCTCTCCGGCAGGAGAAGGAGGTCGCAATCCGCGCCGTCCAGGCCGAGCGTCACCACCCGGCCCAGCCCGCGCAGAACGAGGTCCTGCCCGCGCAACGCATCGGCGAGCGCGAGCCCCGCCGGATCGGGCAGGACGCCGAAGCGCAGCGGCCAGTTCCAGCGCTCGCCCCGCGCCGGCTCGGGGTCGAGAACCGAAACGGCGCCTCCCGGCGCCGCATGCTGGCAGATCTTCTCCAGCGCATCGGGCGCCTCGGCCAGCAGCGACAGGTCGATGGCCAGGCGGTTCAGGACCCAGCGGTGCTGCGTCCAGGCCCGCGCGAGCATCGTCGCGGACACCGCCTGGCCGGTGCCGGCCGCCCCCGTCGGAATGACGCGCCACAGCCTGTCCCAGATCGGTCCCGGACCCGGCCACGCCTCCAGCGCCGGCCCGCCCAGCATGCGTTCGAGGCCGGCCTCGGTGGGCGGCTCGCCCATGGCCGACGCCACGCCCAGGGCGACAAGGGCCTGTGCGAGGACCGCGGGGTCCTCGCTGTCGATCGCCACCCCGCTCTGCGCCAGGAGATCCCGGATCATCGCCACCGCGGCTCCGCCATGGGCCGCGGCAGTATAGACTCATCTGGCTATCGAAACGAACTCAAAGGGTGAGGCCGGCCCCCGCCCTTCGCTCAGAGCGATGTCCTGCCGGCCAGCGCCGCCATGCGCGCGGCGTCGGGCTGCTGCCCCTCGAACCAGATGGCGGCGCAGACCTTGGACATGGCGTTGCCGTCATGGCCGATGCCGGGCACGACCTCGATCCGCCAGTGGCAGGGCACGCCGCGGCGGGCCGCTTCCTCCCGCGCGAAGCGGAGGAAGTTGTGGGCGCGGGCGAAGCGGTGCGGGCCCTGGGCAACGGCCTCGGGGTTCGACGGCAGCGACGGCCCGGAGGTCTCGATATCCGCGTCCCCGGCCAGGATCAGCAGCGGGTAGGCGAGCCAGGCTTCCAGATCCGCATCGGTCAGGCCCAGGCCGCCCAGCCCCTCCGGGAAGGGCCGGTCGAGCGTCGGCAGCGAGTACCAGCCGGCATTGCCGCAGCCGATGGCGCAGAAGGGCGCGCGCTCGGTCAGCGCGGCCATGCGGTGGGCGAACTGGGACCCCGCCGAATGGCCGAACAGGAAGGCCTGCCGGCGTCGCGTGACGCCGCCCGCACGCAGCGCGGCGAAGACCCGCGCCGGCACATGGTACGCCCAGGACCCAGCCGGCGTGACGGCGCCGGCGGCATCCCGCACGCCGCCATTGTTGTAGGGCTCGGCGCCCTGATGCGTCTCCGCCGAGAAGGTCGGCGCCAGGATCAGCAGCCCGTGGCGGTCCGCCGCCTCGATCCAGAAGTCGCGGTATTCGTCACCGTTGCGGCCCATGCCGTGCTGCACGAAGACCACCGGGCTGTCGGGAGTCACGCCCGGCGCGCGGTAGGCGTGCAGCACCAGTTCCTTGCCCGCGTCGTGCAGCGCATCGGTGAAGGGGAAGGCGGTGCGCCCGGTCGCCGAAAGGGCACGGGCGAGTTCCTGCGGGTCGATCATCGGGCGGGCTTCACTTCGAAGGCCGGGGTGGTCTGGTCCATGCGTCCCTCGAAGGCGAGGCCGCGGCGGAAGGCCCAGGCGGCATTCTCGAACTGGATCGGGATCACCGGCATGCGCTCGATCACCAGGCGGCTCGCCGCCTCCATCAGACGTTCGCGCTCGGCTTCGTCCATGGCGACGAAAGCGGCGCGGGCCAGGCGGTCGATCTCGGGATCGGAGAACTCGGCATAGTTGCTCATGCCGTAGCCGCGCTCACGGTCGGTGGTGGTGATCCAGGCGCGCATGAAAAGCTGCGTCTCGCCGGCCGAAGGCCCCCAGCCGCCCATCGGCACGGAGAATTCCTTCCGCCCGCGGCGGGGGAAGAAGACGTTGGACGGCATCGCATCCACCGCGACGGTCACGCCGACGCGCTGGAAATACTGCGCCAACGCCTGGGCCACGCGGGAATCGTTCACGTAGCGGTTGTTGGTGGCATGCAGCGTGAAGGAGAAGCCGCCGCTGACGCCGGCCTCCGCCAGCAGCGCGCGGGCGCGGGCGGGGTCATAGGGCAGCATGCCGGCGCCGCGCACCGTGCCGCTCATGCCCTCGGGCAGGAGCTGCCCGGCGGGCGTCGCGAGCCCGTCCATGATGCGCTCGGCGATGGCGCGGCGGTCGATGGCGAGCGACAGCGCCTGGCGCACGCGCACGTCGCGCAGCGGGTTGGACCCGTTCGGCCCCTGCACGAAGGGCGCATTCTGCCGCTGGTCCAACTGCAGGAAGATCAGGCGGGTGGTGGGCGAGACGGCCAGCGCGAAATTCTGGTTCTGCCGGATGCGAGGCACATCGGCGGTGGCCGGCGCCTCGACGATGTCGAGATCGCCCGCCAGCAGCCCCGCGAGGCGCGGGCCGGCATTGGTCACGGGGCGCAGCCGCACCTCGGCCCAATGCGGCTTCTCGCCCCAGTAGCCGTCGTACCGGGCGAGTTCGATGCCGCCGCTGCGATCGTAGGAGCGCAGGCGGTAGGGGCCGGTGCCGATGGCGGCGCGCCCTTCGTTGAAGTCGGCGACGCCGGGCCAGGGGCCTTCCTTGCCGCAGCCGTCGGGCGTGAAGGTCAGGCCGCTGCGCTCGCCACGCGGGATGATGGCGATGGAGGCGAGGTCGGAGACCAGCAGCGGCTCCGGCGTGGCGGTGCGGATGACCAGGCGGTGCGGACCCTCGGCCGCCATCGCCGCGATGCGGCGGATCTCGCGGGAGAAGGAGCCGACCACCTCGCTCTCGTTGTTGAGCACGCGGCAGTAGGAGAAGACGACGTCCTCCGCCGTGAAGGGCTGGCCGTTGTGGAAGGTGACGCCCTGGCGCAGATCGAAGACCCAGGTCAGGTCGTCCCGCCGGGACCAGGCGGTGGCGAGCGCCGGCTTCGGCGTCTGGCGGGCGTCGAGCGCGGTCAGGCCGTCGAAGATGTGGGTGCGGTAGGTGGAATTCGGCGCGGAGGCGTAGTTGTGCGGGTCGGCCGCGCTGGTTTCGGCGGCCATGCCGATGCGCAGGGTCTGCGCGGCGAGCGGCGCGGCGAGCGCGGTGGTGAAGGCGAGCGCAAGGGCAAGGCGGCGCATGGCGAATCGTCCCGGCAGGGTGGCGGAGGGCGCGCAACCTAGCCTTCTTGCTGCGTCCTTGTCGTCCCGCCCGCCCGGGCATGGCAGCATCGTGCCGCGCGGGACGCTGAGGAGGACAAGATGATGCGGATGCCGGCCCTGGCCGCGGTGCTCGTTTCGATGATGCCGGCCCTGGCGGCCGCGGCGCCGGAACGCCGCTGCGGCTGGCTGCAGAACCCCACCCCTGCCAATTGGTGGCTGGAGGACCGGGACGGGCGCTGGGTGCTGTCGGTGCAGGGCGGGCCGCCGGTGCGCGGGATGGACGGCGTCCCGGACATGACGACGCGCGGGTGGGTCGCGACCAACGGGTCCTACGGCTACGGCTGCGCCTGCTTCACGCTGGAGACGGAGGCGGCGAGCCGGCGCGTCCTGCGCGTGATCGCCGCCGAGCCGCTGCCGCTTCAGCGGTGCCGCGCGGATCGTGCGCTGCCGGCGCCGCGGTGATGCGGGAGTGCTAGAGCGGTTTCCGTTCGCCTTGGCTCACGCCAACCGCTCCGGCCTCTTGTTTTCGCGAGCATCTTTACCCGATCAGGTGATTCCACTGATCGGGATCTGCTCTAGGAGCCTGTGCGGAGAATAAGGGCTGCAACCACCCCGAGGAGCAAGAGGAGCAACAGGGCGGCTATAGGCCACAAAGCCGCAGCGACTACCGCGACGATTAGGGAAGGCAGCCAACCAAGGCCGACGCCTAGCAAGAAGCCATAGTGGGCGATGCAGTAGACCCAGGACCCGAAGAACACCACGAACCCGGTAAGCCCGGCACCTCCCGCATAAACCGCCCCCACCCAATCGCTACCCTCGCCAGCAGCTACCCTCATGCGGCGGGAGGCTCGCCGCTCCGCGACAAACGCCGCGAGCATCTCTTTCGCCAAGTCGGCCGGGGCCTCGCCGGTGCCCAGCCGCATACGCCGGTCCTGCATGAAGGGCGCAGACACGATCACCTCGCCACCCGCAGTCAATCGCCACGACGCGGCATACCAGACGCCCTCGATCTCGCGCTCAATTGTCCCGGCGGTCGGTGCGGCCAACGGGCGACCCTCCAAAGAACACGGCGGGCACCCCCGCGTCAGGAGGGTAGCCAAATGGCGCCAACCGCTTCTAGACCGCCGCTGGGGCTGTCGCCCCCCGGTGGCGCCTCGGGTTCACCACCCGGAGCCCGCTGACGGGGCCCTGCACGTAGGCATGGAGGGCCGCGAGGGCGACCTCCTGCCGCAGCAAGGGCAACGTCTCCGGGGTGACCGCGATGCCCGCCAGCGTAAGGGCTTCTTCCGTGTGAGCGTCAGTCCGGGCGTCCATGCGGGCGAGGCGTTCCGGCGTCCGCTCCGCTGCCACGACATGGGGCATAAGGGCATCCTCATCCTCGCCGCCCATGTCCAGGGCGCCGCCCGCCGCGAGCCATGCGGCCCAGCCGGCGGGAACCTCCTTGGCCCTCTCAGGCGTCAGGCCCTCGGCAGCTAGCCGCCGCTGCCACTCGGCCTCCAGGGCCGCCCACTTCCGAAGCGCATCGGGCCAGCGGCGCATTGCCTCGGCCCGTTCGGCGGTCTCCAAGCTGATCTTCACTATGCCGCTGCGTTGATCGGCCACCGCGAGGAAGCGGGCCGGGACGCGCCTCCGGAGGTAGTAGATGCTGGTTCGGGGGTCGCGCCAAGGGGATGCCATTCGCAGGGTCGCCAAGCCGTTGTGTCCCCATGCTGTGTGCCCATGGGACGGCTGGAAGTCTAGGTTTTCTCTGGACTTGAGGCGCTACCTCGCTTTTCCGGGGCACCCATGCCGGGTGAGGGATTTGAACCCCCGACCTTCTGATTACAAATCAGCTGCACTACCACTGTGCTAACCCGGCGTGCCGCCTTGGTGTAGCAGAGCGCCCCAACGCGGCAACCCGATCACTGAGTCGATTCGGTGTCGCCGCCCCACCCCGCCGAAGGTCCCGCACGCGCTGATGCGCCTTTCGCCCCGAGACCGCCAGCCGCCGACCGCGCCGGTTGCCGCCACCGTACCCGCACCGCGGGGTCCGCTGGCGGTCCGGCGTCGCGTGCGGCCGGGCATCGGTGCGGCGGGGCTGGTCTCGGCGATCCTGCACGCGCTCTTCGTCCTCGCCGTCCTGCTCGAGATCGACCCGCGCGCGCGGCCGCCGCAGGACCTGCCGCCGCCCAGCTTCGCGGTCGTCTTCCAAGGCGGGGCCGACCAGGCCCCGCGCG
>NZ_JAAEDL010000009.1 GCF_018129005.1 Neoroseomonas eburnea | reverse complement strand
TCGCCGCGCCGCTCCTGCTGCTCCCCTCCATCCAGGTCAACATCCGCGCCGGGCGATTCCCGCCAGCCGAGAGCAACGGGGTGCGCTACCTGCTGGTGCCGGTCACGCCGCGCAAGGCGGACGCGCTCGCCTGATCGCTCACCGGTCGTCGATGCAGCCGAGCAGGCGCATGACCAGGACCATGACAATGATCCCGTAGCCGACGGCGTAGACGACGATCTCGCCGCGATCCGGGCGCCAGTTGCCGGTCCGGGCCCAGCGCGGCGCATGCGTGCTTTCCGGATTGCCCGCCCTGGTGCGCTCGACCAGGTCACGGAAGCGATCGGTCTCCCCGAGGCTTCCTGCGTCGCCCGGATCTCCGGGATCGTCGGCCACAACGGACCTCCCCGTGGCGCACGGCGTCGCGAACAGGCGCTCTTGTACGGCCGGGGCCGG
The DNA here is from genome assembly GCF_018129005.1 of Neoroseomonas eburnea. Taxonomy (GTDB): domain Bacteria; phylum Pseudomonadota; class Alphaproteobacteria; order Acetobacterales; family Acetobacteraceae; genus Neoroseomonas; species Neoroseomonas eburnea. The sequence goes on along the minus strand of NZ_JAAEDL010000009.1, from coordinate 176,780 downwards.
CCTGCAGCCAGGACAAGCACGGTCCATCAGCCACGATTGCCCGGCCGGCGTCCTCCGCCGGCCGGGCTTTTCCACCACGCCCGCCGCCGGGGGGGAGGGAGGCGGACGTGATGCGGGCGGGGAGGAACTGCCCTCCCCGTCCGTCGGCCTATTCAGTGCGAAGGCCGTCCGCGGTCCCCGCTGGCCCATCCATGGGCGTGGACCAGGCCATCGTCATGGTCCTCGGTCGGCGCCGGGACCACGCGGGGCGGCGGCTGGGCGGGGCGGGGCGGCTCGGTAGCCCAGGCGTGGGAATGCACCAAGCCGTCGTCGTGGCGGTCGTTGTCCATGGATCGTCTCCTCGGTTTCAGTGCGCCGCTTCGGGCGTCTTGGCATCGTGGAACTGCGCAGCCTCGGTGGAGTGCGCCATCGCCGTGGTGCTCGCCTGGCCGCCCGAGGCCGCCATCGCAACCGCGTCGAAGTAGGACACGCCGACCTCGCGCTGGTGGCGGACAGCGGTGAAGCCTTCGCTCTCCGCGGCGAACTCGGCCTGCTGGAGCTCGCTGTAGGCGCCCATGCCGCGCTCGGCGTAGCCGCGGGCCAGCTTGAACATCGACAGGTTCAGGCTGTGGAAGCCGGCGAGGGTGACGAACTGGAACTTGTAGCCCATGGCGCCGATCTCGCGCTGGAACTTCGCCGCGGCCTCGACGCCCATCTTCCGCTGCCAGTTGAAGGACGGCGAGCAGTTGTAGGCGAGCATCTTGCCGGGGAACTGCTTGTGGATCGCCTCGGCGAAGTCGCGCGCATCCTGCAGGTCGGGGTCCGACGTCTCCCACCACAGCAGGTCGGCGTAGGGCGCGTAGGCCAGGCTGCGGGCGATGGCGTACTGCTTGCCGACGCCCGGCTTGATGCGGAAGAAGCCCTCGGGCGTGCGGTCGCCGGAAATGAAGGGGCGGTCGCGCTCGTCCACGTCGGCGGTCAGGAGCTGCGCGGATTCCGCATCGGTGCGGCAGAGCAGCACGGTCGGCACGCCCTCGACATCGGCGGCGAGGCGCGCGGCGTTCAGCGTGCGGATGTGCTGGCTGATCGGCACCAGCACCTTGCCGCCGAGATGGCCGCACTTCTTCTCCGAAGCGAGCTGGTCCTCGAAATGCACGCCGGCGGCGCCGGCCTCGATCATCGCGCGCATCAGCTCGTAGGCGTTGAGCGCACCGCCGAAGCCGGCCTCGGCGTCGGCCACGATCGGCGCCATGTAGTGCGTGCGGTCATCGGCCTTGCCGTCGATCCGCTCCATGGTCGCGATCTGGTCGGCGCGCCGCAGGGAAGCGTTGATACGGCTGATCACCTTCGGCACGGAATCGACCGGATACAGCGACTGGTCGGGGTACATCTGCCCGGCGCTGTTCGCATCCGCCGCCACCTGCCAGCCGGACAGGTAGATCGCCTTCAGCCCCGCCTTGACCTGCTGCAGCGCCTGCATGCCGGTCAGCGCGCCGAGCGTGTTCACGAAGGGCTCGTTCTTCAGCAGCTCCCACAGCCGGCGGGCGCCGTTCTCGGCAAGGGTGTGCTTCACCCGGAAGGACCCGGCGATGCGGGCGACGTCGGCGTCCGTGTAGTCGCGGCGGATGCCGGCGAAGCGATGCGGGTCCTGCGGCGGCAGGGCGCCGCCGGTACCGTCGGGAGCGAAGCAGGCAGTGGTGGTCGGGCGCATGGTGGTCCTCGGAACTGCATTGGGCCGGGGCATCCGGCGCCCGTGAATAATTCACATTGCATCGCCGAAGTTCACCAGCGATCTTGGGTGCGGCGCGGCAAGAACGTGGAGTTCTTCACCGGTTCGGCGCTGAATTTGTGAAGGGTGTAAATTCATGGCCCGCCCCCTGATCGGCCGTACCATCCGCCGCCTGCGGTCGGAGCGCGGGCTGACGCAGCAGGCACTCGCCACCCGGCTCGGCATTTCCGGCAGTTACCTGAACCTCATCGAGCACGATCAGCGCGCCGTCACCGCGTCCCTGCTGATCAAGCTGACGGAAACGCTCGGCGTCGAGATCGCCGCGCTGTCCGGCAGCGCGGAACGGCAGCTCGAATCCGGCCTGCGGGAAGTGCTGTCGGACCCGATGCTCGGCCTCGAGGCGGTGCCGGAACAGGAGGTCACGACGCTGGCCGCCTCCGCACCCAATGCGGCGCGTGCGGTGCTGGCGCTGTACCGCGCCTGGCGCGTCGCGCGGGAGGATTCCTCCGGCCTCGCCCTGCCCACGGGCCGGCGCATCCTGCTGCCCAACGAGGAGACGCGCGACTTCTTCCACGACCGCGCCAACCACTTCCCCGCGCTGGAGGCGGCGGCGGAAGCCATCGGCCGCGAGCTCGGCGCGCAACCCGCGGAGATGAACCACGCCATCGCCGAACGCCTGCGCCGCGCGCACGGGTTGTCGGTGCATGTCGGGCCGCTGGATGGCGCGATGCGCCGGCACGATGCGGCGGCGCGCGTGCTCTACCTTTCGGAATCCCTGCCGCGCGAAAGCCGTGGCTTCCAGATGGCCTTCACCCTGATGCTGCTGGAAGCGCGGGAGGCGGTGGAGGCCGCGACCGCAGGGGCCGAGCCCTCGACGCCCGAAGCCGCGGCGATGATCCGCATCGGCCTGCTGAACTACGCCGCCGCCGCGCTGCTGATGCCCTATGCGTCCTATCTCGCCACCGCACGCGAGCTGCGCCACGACATCGAGGCACTGGCGTCGCGCTTCGGCGTCAGCTTCGAGCAAGCGGCCCAGCGGCTTTCGACCATGCAGCGGGAAGGCGCGCGCGGCGTGCCGTTCTTCTTCCTGCGCGTCGACCCGGCGGGCAATGTCGGCAAGCGCTTCTCCGCCGCCGGCTTTCCCTTCGCGCGCTTCGGCGGTTCCTGCCCGCGCTGGGTGGTGCACGAGGCCTTCGCGACGCCCGGCCGCATCCGCGTGCAGGTGGCCCGCCTGCCCGACGGCGCGACCTTCCTGACCGTCGCGCGCAGCGTGCAGGGGCCGGCGGCGCATTGGGGCGAGCCGCCGCCGGTGCATGTCGTCGCGATGGGCTGCGACATCTCCCGCGCGCCGGAGCTGGTCTATGCGGAAGGGCTCGACCTCGACACCGCGGCGGTCGGCATCGGGCTGTCCTGCCGGCTCTGCGACCGCGCCGAGTGCCGCAGCCGCGCCTTCCCGCCGCTCGAACACCGGCTGGTGCTCGACCCGGCGGTGGAGGACGCCGCGCCCTACCGCTTCGAGGCCGCGGCGCGGCCGGCGCCGGTCAGCCCAGCAGCCAGCCCCCCTGCGGCTCGTACGACGGCCAGGCGAACGTCGCCGTCCCGCTGAGGTCGTGCCCCGGCACCGGGTCCGGCTCCGGCGGCGCGAGCGCCTCGATGGCGGCGAGGTAGAGATCGGGATCCGCGGCGATGGCGGGATCGAGGCCGAGCATGGCGACGACCTCCGCGCGCGTCGCCGCGTCGGCGGCCGGCGGAGGGCCGGAATAGGCGGCGAGCATGGCGTCGAGTTCCTCGAGCGTCGGGAAGGCGTCCTCTGGCACGAGGAGAGGGTGATCCTCCGGTGTCGCCGGCGGCGGGTCCGCGGCGGCGACGGCCGGTTCGGAGGAAGGTGCAGCGGCTTCGGCGACCGGCTCGGGCGCGGAGGGAGGCGGCATCTGCGGCACCGCGGCAGGCGATGGCTCACCCGGCGGTGCCTCCGCCTCTGCGGCGGTTGGCTCGGAGGCGGCCGTCTCCATGACCGGCTCCGGCACGGAGGCAGGCGGCGTCTGCGGCATCGCGGCCGGCGGCGTTTCGCCTCCCGCAGCCTCGACCGCGGCGGTGGTCTGCCCGGAGGCACCGGCATCCGCCTCCACGACCGGCTCCGGCACGGTGGCCCCGGTCAGGAACACCACTTCCTCCTCGGGGCCGTAGGCCGGCGGCGGGATTTCGGGCAACGGAAGGAGCTCGGGACTGAAGGAGTGCGGCAAGCGCAAGGACATGGCGCGTCTCGGCAGATCGGGAGGGCGCGGCGTCCTGCCGCATCTCAGGCCCGGGGCGGACCTTAACGATGCAGCAACCTATGCCATTTCTACGTCAGGACTTAACCCAAAATCGTGCAATCTTAACTTAAAACAACCATGAGTTGGGCCGCCGCGGCGTCGCCTCTCCCCTGGCGCATTCCGTCGCGCGATGGCACGACGTCTTCAAGCGGTCCGTCCCGGACCAGGTTCAGGAAGCGCGCTCATGACACGCAGCCTTCGCGTCGCGGTCCAGATGGACCCGATCGAATCCATCAACATCGACGCCGATTCCACCTTTGTCCTGATGCTCGAGGCGCAGGCCCGCGGCCATGCCCTCTGGCACTACCACGTGCGCGACCTGGCGCTGCGCGGCGGCCGCGTGACAGCCTGGGCGAAGCCCGTGACGGTGCGGCGGGAGAAGGGCAACCACTTTACCTTCGGGCCGGAGGAGGAGCTCGACCTCGGATCGGGCGCGGACGTGGTGCTGATGCGCCAGGACCCGCCCTTCGACATGGCCTACATCACGGCCACCCATATCCTCGAGCACATCCACCCGAGGACCCTGGTGGTGAACGACCCGGCCGAGGTGCGCAACGCGCCGGAGAAGCTGTTCGTCACGCATTTCCCCGCGCTCATGCCGGTGACGATGGTGACGGCCGACCGCCGGCGCATCGCCGCCTTCCGCGAGGAGCACGGCGACATCATCGTGAAGCCGCTGTTCGGCAATGGCGGCGCGGGCGTGTTCCACCTGCGCCCCGACGACCCGAACATGAACGCGCTGGTCGAGATGTTCACCGAGCGCTCCCGCGAGCCGCTGGTGATCCAGAAATACGTCCCCGCGGTGCGGGAAGGCGACAAGCGCATCATCCTGGTGGATGGCGAGGCGATGGGCGCGATCAACCGCGTGCCCGCGGCCGGCGAGGCACGGTCCAACATGCATGTCGGCGGGCGCCCCGAGCCGACGAAGCTGACCGAACGTGAGCGCGAGATCTGCGCCGCCATCGGGCCGGAGCTGAGGAAGCGCGGCATGATCTTCGTCGGCATCGACGTGATCGGCGGCTACCTGACGGAGATCAACGTGACCTCGCCGACCGGCCTGCAGGAGATCGCGCGCTTCGACGGGGTGCATCTCGAGAAGGCGATCTGGGATGCGATCGAGGGGAAGGTCGGGGGAGGGTGAACCTCCCCCGAACCCCCTCCCTTCTTTTCTTTGGCACCTGGGAACTGACTTCGGCGGTCAGTCCCCAAATGCCGAAGAAGGTTGAGGGGGGTGCGGGGGGAGAAGTTCCCTTCTCCCCCCGCCCGGCATCGAAGGGGGAACGGATGCTGAAGCTCTGGGGCCGGCTGAACTCGGTCAACGTCAAGAAGGTGTTGTGGCTCCTCGACGAGCTCGCGCTGCCCTATGAGCGGGTGGATGCCGGCATGGAGCACGGCGTGGTGAATGAGCCACGCTACCGCGCCATGAATCCCAATGGCCGCATACCCACGATCGAGGATGCCGGCTTCGTCCTGTGGGAATCGAACTCCATCCTGCGCTACCTCGCGATGAAGCACGGCAGCGTGCTCTATCCTGTCGATCCGGCAGCGCGCGCGAGCGCCGACCGCTGGATGGACTGGCAGCTTTCCACTCTCGGGCCGGCGGAGCGGAACCTCTTCTGGGGCCTGGTTCGGACGCCGCCGGAGAAGCGCGACATGGCGAGCGTCATGGCCGCCGCGAAGGCCGCGGGCGAATGCTGGGCGATGCTCGAAGCGCACATCGCGCGAACCGGCGGGCCGCATATCGATGGCGCGGCGATGACGATCGCGGACATCGTGCTCGGCTGCTACGCACGGCGCTGGTTCGGCGAGGAAGTGCGCGTCGAGGGCATGCCGCACTTCCCCATGCTGGCCGCGTGGTACGCGAAGATCGGCGAGCGCCCGGGCTTCGCGCGCTGGGTCGCGGCGCCGCTGACATGACCGAGCCGCCCGACGACGACCCCTATCTGCGCGCCTACTACGAATCCAACCGCGCGGAGCGCGAACGCTCCGCCGCCCGGCTCGACCGCAAACCCTTCGGCGAAAGGCTCGCCTACAAGGTCTGGCGGGAACTCACCTGGTGCAAGGAAGGCGAAGGGCTGATCCATCAGCAGCACCGCGACTACTGCGGCCACGGCCTGATCCGCTCTGCCGGCGGCGTCATGCTGTGCGAAATCCAGGACGGCCACATCCCCGGGCCGCCCATTGCGACCTGGACCAACGGCGAGGACTTCGTCGCCTTCTTCGCCCGCCAGTCGGACTGGACCTGCTCGGGGTGGGAGCCGGCGGAGCCGGTCTTCTACACCGACGATCCCTGGCACCGGTCGAACCAGCGGCTGACCCGGGCCATCCTGAACCGCTTCGTGCCGTTCTGGTGAAGGCCGGATGCGGCGCCGGGCGCCGTGTCGCGGCCCCCTGGCCCATGCCTCGCGCCCGTGCTGGCATGCGTCGCCTTCAAGACAGGATTCGTCCATGACCATCGGCTTTCGCATCGCCCCCGTCACCCAGCGCGTCGACCCCGCGCTCTGCGCCCGCGCGATGACCCTGCCCGCCGCCAACATCGGCGACGTGATGAACCGCATCCAGACCATGCGCGGCGGCTTCCGCCCCTTCGGCGGCCGCAAGGTCATCGCCGGGCCGGCCTTCACCGTGCGCGCCCGCTCGGGCGACAACCTCCTGCTCCATCGCGCCGTGGACATGGCGGCGCCCGGCGACATCATCGTGGGCGACGGCGGCGGCGATCTTTCCATCGCGCTGATGGGCGAGCTGATGATCGGCCACGCGCAGAAGCGCGGCGTGCAGGGCATCGTGCTCGACGGCGCGGTGCGCGACGTGGAGGCGCTCGCCACGCTCGACATCGGCGTCTGGGCCTGTGGCGCCACGCCCTCGGGGCCCTACAAGGACGGGCCGGGCGAGATCGGCCACCCGATCTCCTGCGGCGGGCAGGTGGTGATGCCGGGGGACCTGATCGTGGCGGATGCGGACGGCGTGGTCGTCGTGCCGCGCGCCGAGGCCGCTTTCGTCATCGCCGCGGCGGAAGCGCACAACGTCAAGGAACAGAAGGCGCAGGCGGCGATCGACGCAGGGAACTACGACCGCGCCTGGGTGCTGGAGGCGCTGCGCGCCAAGGGGTGCGAAGGGGCCTGAAAGAAGAAAGCGCCGGGGGAGGGAACTCCCCCGGCACCCCCTCCTTCTTTTCGCCGTCAGCAGGGCGGTCCAGGCCCGAAGGGGCCGCACCCCCGGCGAAAGTCAGGCCATCTGGGTCTGCTGGATGGCGGAGAGCATCCAGCGGCCGCCAGGGGCCTTGCGGACGAAGGTCCAGAGCTCGGTCGCGGTCTGGCGCTCGGTGGTGCTGCCCTCGACCACCTTGTTCGTCGCGGTGTCGAAAGTGGCATCGAGCAGCGAGAAGCGCATCGCGACTGTGGCGTAGTCCTCGCCATCCTCGTGCCAGGCCTCCGACAGGTCGCCCTGTTCCAGGCGGACGTCGCGCGTCTCGTTGCGCCAGCCGCGCGCATCCAGGTCCTGCAGATCCTGCGCGAAATAGGACACCATCTCCGGCGTCGCCACGGCGCGCAGCGCAGCGAGGTCACGCTTCGACCAGGCGGCGTTCATCTCCACCAGCGTCCGCTCGAAGGCCTGGTAGTCGGCGGGCGTCAGGGTCACCGGCGGAGCGGCCGGCGCGGCGCCTTTCAGCCCGCCCGCGGCGCCGAACTGCTTCGCACCCGGCTGGCCCTGGAAGGCATGGGGCTGCGGGCCGCCGGCCACCGCCGGCTGCTGGCGCCGGCGGAAGAAGCGCATCACCAGCATCACCACCACGCCGATCAGCGCGATCTGCAGCAGCATGCCAAGGAAGGCGCCGAAGCCCGCGCCACCCCCGAACAAGCCATAGCCGAGCAGCCCGCCGATCAGCCCGCCGGCCAGCAGCGCGCCGCCGAAGGATCCGAAGAAGCCGCGCTGCGGCGCCGCCCCCGGCAGCGCGCCCGGGCGCGGCGCGGCGGTGGCCGGGCTGCCCGGCTGCGTCGCCGTGCGGTCGAAGCGCTGCGCGCCGCCGGGCGCGGTCTGCGTCGGCGCAGGCGCGGAATAGGTGCGGCTGCCGCGGCTGCCCGACGACCCGCCGCCACCGGGGCGCGCCTCGGCGAGCATGGGCCCGGCCACGATGGCGAAGGCGGCCAGGGCCGCAAGGAACTTGGCAGGTCGGCGCATGATGCGGGGCGTCTCCGGCTGATCGTTGGCCGCAATATAGGCCAGCCGCGGCACGATTTCGATGCCGTGATCGCTCACCCTTCCTTCACCCCCGCCGGGCAAGCTGCACGACCGTGCCGCGGGTCACACCGCGGCCCCCTCCGCAGGATGCTGGAGATGCTGTCGCAGGAGCATGCCGCCGCCGACATCGCGGCCGCGCCCTCGGGTCCGGGGCCGGAGGCGATCCGCCGCGCCCTGCGCGGGCCTCCGGGCCGCGTGGCGTTGCGTCTCGCCGCGCCCGCAGGCACCGCCCGCCGGCGCGTCGCCATCACGCTGCTCGAGGAAGCCGGCCGCAGCCATGGCGGCGTGGTCCTCACCACCGCCACGGGCGAACTGCTTTTGACCGAGGCCGCGCCCGACGCGGCGGCGCGGGCGGAAGCCCTGCTCGAACGGCTGCTCGGCACCGCGCCGGAGCGGCTCGACCTGCCCGGCGCCGTAGCCACCCTGCTCGCCCTGCCCGCCTCTGTGCCGGTGCCGTCCGACCCGCCCCCTGTCCCCGCCGGCGGAATCGAGGCCCTCGCCGACGCCGCCCCCCTCGCCGCGCTGCTGCGGCGGGACGGTGTGCTGCACATCGCGCCCCAGGCGCCGCGGCGTCTTGCCCTGATGCGGCTGCGCCTGCCGTCCGCCGCGCTGGCGCCGCATCTCGGACCGGCGGCGGCGGATGCCGACCTCGCCCGCCATGCGCGGGACCGGCTGCGCGCCCGGCTGCTCGCCTGGCTCGCTGAGCCCGCCCGGCGGGCCGAGCTGCTCGGCGCCGCACCGCCGGTGCCGCTGCTGGTCGACCTGCCGGCCGCGCTGCTGCCAGACCCGCCTGCCCCCACCACCGAGGAACCGCCTGCCCCGCCGGCGCTGATCGCCGCCCTCTCGCCGGCCGAGGCGCTCGCCGAGGGCCTGGCGGCGCGGCGGGCGGCGTTGCGCCATGCCGGCTGGGGGCTTGCGGTGCGTGGGCTCGACGCCGCGGCGCTCGCCCTGCTGGCGCCGGAGGAGCTGCCCGCGGACCTGCTGCTGCTGCGCTGGTCTCCCGCGCTGGCCGGCCGCGCCGCCAACGCCGCGCTTCGCCGTACCGACCCTGCCCGCCTGGTGCTGACCGGCTGTGACGGGCCGGAGGCGTTGGAATGGGGCCTCTCCATCGGTGTTGCGCGCTATGCCGGGCGGTGGATCGCGGCGCTGATGGCGGCGACGCGGATGGCCGTCTGCCCGCGGGCGGCCGGCTGCACGCGGGCGGAATGCGTGGCGCGCGGCGCGGCGGCAACGCGGGACAGGCGCGCGGGCTGCGGCGCGCCTGCCCTGCTAGGCGCGCTGATGCCGGCGGAGCCTGGGGCATGATCCTCGACGAAGTGCCGGTACTCGGTGCCCTCGGCGCGCCACCGGGCGCCGCGGGCGCGGTCGCGCTGGCGGCGACGGTCCGCGAGGCGGTCGCGGCGGGGGTGGAGCGGCGCGTGCTGCTGTTCCTGCCCTCCCACCTCGCGCCCGCGCGGCGACGGCCGCCGGCGCTCGCCATGCTGCGCGAAGGGCTGGAGGGGCTGCGGCGCACTTCCCGCGCGCGGGTCTTCGACCTGCCGCGCGGCGGCTTCGCCGCCCTGGAACCGCCCCCCGGCCACCACCTGTCGGAGGCGCATGATGCCATCGCCGCCATGCTGGACGTGCGGGAGGCCGCACAGGCCGTGTCGCTGCTGCGCCTGCCGGACCAGGCGGCGGCGGTGCTCGCGGCGGTGGAGGAATCCCTCGGCCTGGCCGCCGCGGTGCGCGCCGTCGGGCCGTCCCCGGCTGGCCGGGCGCCGGACGGGGCAGGGATCGCCCAGGCCGAGCGCGCCCTTCTCTCGGCCGACCTCACCGCTTTCCTGCGGCGGCGGCGGGTCTGCCGCCTGACCCCTGGCGGCGGCGCGCCGGAGCCGCAATGGGAGGACCGGAGAATCGTCCCGGATGACGTGCGGGACGCGCTGCTGCCGGGCTGCGACCTGACCGCCGCGCCGGCCCTGGCGCGCCGTTTCCGCCGCGCCCTGGACCGCCGGCTGCTGGCCGGCCTGGCGCGGGCGGAGGAACTGCGCGACATCGGGCCGCTCAGCCTCTGCCTCGGGCTGGAGGCGGTGACCTCGGCGGAGTTCCTGCGGCTCGACGCGCTCTGGCCCACCGCGCTGCGTGGTGCGCTGACCGTCGCCATTGCGGCGGAGGAGGCCGCCGCCGACCCGGCCGCCTTCGCCTTCGCGCGCGACCTGCTCGCTGCGCGCGGCCATCGCCTGCTGCTGGATGCGGCGGGCCCGGAGGCAATTGCCGTCCTGCCGCCGGCCCGCGCCGGGGTGGACCTGTCGCGGCTGCGCTGGTCGGAGGCGCTGCCCCCGCTCGGCAGTCCGGCGGCGGAGGAGCTGCGCGGCGGCCTGCCCGCGAAGCCCGACTCGGTCGTGCTGGCCGGCGTCGACCGGCCGGCGGCCATCGCCTGGGGCTGGGAGATGGGCATCACCCTGTTCCAGGGCCGCCTGATCGAGAACCGCCGTCCGGTGCCGTGACGCGGGGCGCTTGGCGCGCGGACGAAGTGCGCCGATATGGGCGCGCATGGAAACGCCGGCGCTGCTCGTCGAGGGCCTCACCAAGACCTATACGCCGGGCGCGAAGCCGGCGGTCGAGAGCCTGACCTTCACCCTGCCCATGGGTGAAACCTGGGGGCTGCTCGGCGGCAACGGCGCCGGCAAGTCCACCACCATCGCGATGCTGCTCGGGCTGCTGGTGCCGAGCGCGGGGCGCGTGCTGGCGCTCGGCCACGACATGGCGACCGACCGCTTCGCCGCCCTGGCGCGGATGAATTTCTCGTCGCCCTACATCGCGCTGCCGCACCGGTTGACGGTGGAGGAGAACCTGCGCGTCTATGCGCATCTCTACGGCGTGCCGGAAGCGGAGCGGCGGATCGCGGAGCTGGTCGAGGAATTCGCCCTCGGCGAATTCGCCAAGCGGCCGGCGGGGCAGCTTTCGGCCGGGCAGAAGACGCGTGTGGCGCTGGCCAAGGCGCTGATCAACAAGCCGGCGCTGCTGCTTCTGGACGAGCCGACGGCAAGCCTCGATCCCGACACCGGCGACTGGGTGCGCAGCACGCTGGAGCGCTACCGCGCGGCGGAGGGTGCGGCGATGCTGCTCGCCAGCCACAACATGGGCGAGGTCGAGCGGCTCTGCGCCAATGTGCTGATGCTGAAGGGCGGGCGCGTGGTGGATGCGGGCAGCCCGTCGGCGTTGCTGGAGAAATACGGGCGCGACGACCTGGAGGAGGTGTTCCTCGACATCGCGCGCGGGCGCGCGCAGGCGGCGGTGGCGTGATGGCCGGGTCCTCGGCGCGTCGCATCTGGGGGCTGATGTACCGGCACCTGGCGCTCTATCGCCGGTCCTGGCCGCGCGTGCTGGAGCTGATGTACTGGCCGGTGCTGCAGATGGTGGTGTGGGGCTTCGTCACCGCCTACTTGGCCTTTGGCGCGCCTGGCGGCACGGCGCGGGAGCTGCCGGGCAACGCCGCGACCATCGCGGCGGGCGTGCTGCTGGGCGGCGTGCTGCTGTGGGAAGTGACGCTGCGCAGCCAGATGGGTTTCGCGATCTCCTTCCTCGAGGAAGTGTGGTCGCGCAATCTCGGGCATCTCTTCGTCTCGCCGCTGCGCCCCTGGGAACTGGTCGCGGGGCTCGCGGTGATGAGCGTGCTGCGCACCCTGGCCGGCGTGGGGCCGGCGATGGTGCTGGCCTTCCTGCTCTATGGCTTCGGGGTGTGGACCCTCGGCCCGGTCCTGCTGGTGTTCCTCGCCGCGCTGATGGCGATGGGCTGGGCGGTGGCCCTGGCCGTCACCGCGCTGATCCTGCGTCATGGCGCGGGGGCGGAGGCGCTGGCCTGGGGCGTGACCTTCGGGCTCGCGCCGTTCGCCGCCGTGTTCTACCCGGTGGCGGTCCTGCCGGCCTGGCTGCAGCCGGTCGCACTGTCGATCCCGGCCGCGCATGTCTTCGAGGGCATGCGCGCCGCGCTGATCGAAGGCCGCATTGCCTGGGACCACCTGGCCTGGGCGGTGGTGCTCGACGGCATCTGGCTGGCGGTCGCCGCCTGGATCTTCCTGGCGCAGTTCCATTCCGCGCGCGTGCGCGGCGCCCTGCTGAACATCGGGGAGTGAATGCTGCGGCCAGGAAGTTCCGGGGATGCCGTGCCGCCGGGCCCGGCCGATGAGCTCATCGGCCAGGTTCGGCGGCATGGCGCGGGGGGCCGGCGGGGTGCCCGCGCGCAAAACCAGGACTCGGATACCGGGTCAGCCGAACGGCCGGCTGGCATCAGGCGGTCCCGGCCGGGGCGAGAAAGGGCTCGGGCTCCCTTCCGACCGCCGCGTCGGGACCGAGTATCGCCCGCGCGAGCGGCCGCACATGCCCGGACCAGGTGATCGCCTGTCGGAACCGGCCTTCCGCAATGCGCTTCCTGCCGAAGGCTTCCCACCCGGGCTGCCAATGCTCGGGCCATTCGAATGTCGGGGTCAGGAGGCGCTCGCTGCGCAAGGCCCCCGGCTCGGCCGACAGGACGCGCCGGATTTCCTCGGCGAGCGGGCCATAGGCCCCGGCCGCCGCGCGCTTCCGGCCCGCGGCCGCATCGTCGAGGGTCCAGCTCTCGGCGTGACGTCCGATGGCTCCGGCGGTCGCCGGCGATGTCAGGTGCCGGATCGCCAGCCCTTCCGCCGCCAGCCGCTTCGTCACCGCAATGGCGAGTGCCTCGCAGAGGTCGTGCAGCGGATTGTGGCCATCGACCGAATCGGAAACCAGCGTCGCGGGCCGGCGCTGCAGGGCCGCCGCCAGGATCATGTCGGCCACCCGGCGCAATGGCCGCGCATCGCGCGCCAGCATCGCCGAGTACCAGTCGACATCGGGCATCTGCCCGAATACCTCCCCCGCGCTCGCGCCCGCGGCGTCGAGCGTCGCCAGGGAATGGGACAGCCGCGACGTGCCGGCGCCTCCCGAGCCGTCGCTGAGGATGAACACGCAGGGCCGATGTCGCTCCATCCAATGGAACAGGCGGAGTTCGTGACCCGGATGGGCGAGCAGGAGGAAGGGTGGTCCTGCCGAATCCTCAACTGTCATCATACGGGCGTGATCATATCTGCGGGCCGCGGCGCCACCAAGGGAAACGGCCGATGAGCCTGCGAGTACTGATCACCAACCTGTTCGTGGCGCATGGAAGCGGGTCCGAGGCCGTGGTCGAGCTCCTGGCGGACGGGCTGCGGCGCGCCGGGCACCAGCCGATGCTGTACGCGCCGACCCTGGGCGATCAGGCGGTGCGCATGCGGCGCCGCGGCCATGTCGTGGTGGACCGGATTGCCGAACTGCCCTTTCGGCCGGACGTGCTCCATCTGCAGCACACGCCCCCGGCCGCGATGGCACTTGCCGCCTTCCCCGGCGTGCCCGCGGTCTTCGCCTGCCACAGCGCGCTTTTCGAAGTGGAGGCCCCGCGGCCGCACCCGCAGATCCGCCGGTGGATCGCCGTCGACGATCTCTGCCGGGACCGCTGCCTGTCCCGCGGCGTGCCGGCGGACCGGCTGAGCGTCATCCTGAACGCCGTGGACATGGAGCGCTTCCGCCCGCGCCTGCCCCTGCCGGCACGGCCGGCGCGCGCCCTGCTGCTGACGAAGACCGCCGAGCATCTCGAACTGGTGCGTGGCGTCTGCGGGGAGCTTGCGATCGACCTCGATGAGCTCGGCCCGGCGACCGGCCGGGTGACAGATCGCCTGGAAGACGAGCTGCCGAAGTACGACCTCGTCTTCGCGACGGCGCGCATGGCGCTCGAAGCCGCCACCGTCGGCTGTGCGGTCGTCGTGGGGGACGGCAGGGGCTTCGCCGGTTTGCTGACCGGCGCACGGCTCGAGGAGTGGCGCCGGCTCAACTTCGGCGCTGGCCTGCTGTCCCGGCCGCTGACGGCGGAGGGGCTGCGCGCCGCGATCGCCGCCTACGACCCTGCGGATGCCGCCCGGATCGCGGCGCGGCTGCGCGAGGCAGCGACGGCCGAGGCCTACGCGGCCATGCATGTGGAGCTCTACCGCGCCGCGATGACCGAACCGCCATGCCCCGCGGCCGAAGTGGCCGCGGCTACGGCGGCCTGGCTCGAGAACCTGCTTCCGACAGCGGCCGAGCGCCCCTGGCGCGCCGTGGCACAGGAGGTCGTCGGGTTCCGGCCCGACCCCGTGCGGCAGGCGCTCGATGCGCTGCAGGGCGGCTTTTCGGCGACCCTGGAGGCGACGCTGTCGGCGCGATTGCCCGCAATGGCGAGCGCGGCCGTCGCCGAGGCATCGAGCCATCTTCTCGCAGGCCCGTTGCAGGGCAGCCTCGCCGCCACGGTGGACGGAGCGCTGGCGGCGAGACTGCCGCCGATGCTGCGCGCGAGCGTCGAGGAATCGCTGTCGTCAGGACTGCCCGCGGCGCTGCGCGCAGCGATCGACCAGTCGACGGCGCAGGCCTTGCAGAGCCTGCCGGGCATGCGGGCGGAACGGATGCTGCGAGGCATCTGGCGCCGCGCCGTTCCCGCCGTCGTCAGGCGCCCCCTGAATCGCTGGCGGCGCGCCTTGCTGCGGCGCATCGGTTCAGCCTGACCCCGGTCGAAGCCGGCGCGCCGTTCGCGCCGCGCTTCACCTTCCTGCACGCCCGAGGGGCATCACCAGCCTCCGCTCGGTCACGCGCCGCCCCCACTGCTCCGCCTTGATCTCCTCCACCAGGCTGAACCCCGCCTGCTCGTAGAGGTGCCCTGCCGCATCCAGCCCGGCGAGCGTCCAGAGGTGAACCTGCGGCGCGCCGGCGCGTCGTGCCTGTGCGATGGCTTCCTCCAGCCAGCGCCGCCCCAGCCCCCTGCCGCGCAGCGACGCGTCCAGCACGAACCAGCGCAGATGCGCCGAGGCCGGATCCTCCCCGCAGTCGAGCGCAATGGAGCCGAGGACGCGCCCACCGGCCACCGCGCAGCGGAACAGGTCGCGCGCCGGGTCGAGGCGCAGCAGGAATTCGCCGAGTTCCCGCGCGACCTTCGCCTCGAAGAAGGCGTCGAAGCCGTGGCTTTCGGCGTAGTGGCGGGCGTGCAGGGCGGCAATGTCGCCGATCGCGCCGGGCACCCAGCCCTGGTGGATTGTGATGTCCATGCGCCCAGCATAGCGCGGCGCGCGCGCCCCTCCCCAGCCCCGGTCGGCTGCGGTAGAGGATGAGAGGATGCCCGTGACACCGACTCGCTTCTTCCTCGTCCGCCACGCGCTGGTCGAACCTTCCGCCAGGGCCGTGCTCTACGGTTCGATGGACGTCGCGCTCTGCGACCTGGCGCTGCGGCAGGAGGCCGCGTCGTATCGCTGGCTGGCGCACCGCCTGCCGCAGCCGGCGCGGTGGTTCGTGACGAACCTTTCGCGCACGCGCGCCACTGCGGCCGCGGTCTTCGCCGCCGGCTATCCCGAAACCGGGCTCGACATCGAGCCGGAGTTCGCCGAGCAGCACCTCGGCGATTGGCAGGGCATTCCGCATGAGGCGCTGCCCGCCCTGCTGACCCGCCCGGCACACCCGTTCTGGCCGCATGCGGGGGAGGAACATCCGCCGGGGGGCGAATCCTTCCGCGAGATGCAGGCGCGGGTTTCCGGCGCGCTCGAACGCATGGCGACGCTGCTGGAAGGGCAGGACGTCGTCGTCGTCGCGCATGGCGGGTCGATCCGGGCCATGCTGGCGCATGCGATGGGGCTTTCGCCGGACCAGGCGCTGGTGTTCTCGATCAAGAACCTGTCCCTGACGCGAATCGAGAAGCACGGGCTCGACTGGCGGGTGGCCGCGGTCAACGAGGAGCCCTGGACGCCGCCGGCGGCGGCGTAGCGCGGCGCTTCTTCCGCGCGAGGATCGGGCGAGGAAGCCGGAGGGGTGCCGCCCCTCCGGACCTCCCCGGCAAAGGCCGAAAGGCCTTTGCAAACCGCCACCTGGAACGGGGCACCGCTGTCGGGAACAGTGCCGAAGCCCGCGCCTGCGCACAGCGCGCCGCAGTGGTCCAACATGCCTGCGGTACCGGGCACCAGGTCGGGGTTTCCAGGGGTCTTTCGGCCGAGGGGCTCCGATTCGCGTCGTGACGGAAGGTGAAAGGGGTCCCGTGGGGCAGGGGGGGGCCGGAGCGGCAAAGCCCCCCGTCTACCCGACCGGCCATTCGCATCGGCTCCCGCCCAGGGCCGAACGGCTCCTGGCCCCCAGACCCGTTCACGATTTCGCCATCGGGAAACCTTTGTCTTGCACCGGCGATCGGGCTAGAAGGGCGAGCATTCAAAGGCTTGGGAGGTTCGCTTCATGCGCCGTCTCGCCCTTTTCGTCCTCGCCGGCCTGGTCCTTGCGTTCGGGCCGCAGGAGGCCCGCGCCCAGTCGGAGGAGCAGTCGCTGGTCGACCGCTCCACCCTCGCCCTGCAGGAGATCCTCGATCTCGGCGACATGAGCGCGGATGCGCGCTCGCTGCTCGGCCGCTCGCGGGCCGCGATGATCTGCCCGCGGGTCTTCCGCGCCGGCTTCATCTTCGGCGGCGCGGGCGGCGACTGCGTGATGGTGGCGCGCGACGGCAGCGGATCCTGGTCCTCGCCGGCCTTCTTCACCATGGGCGGCGGGTCGATCGGCTTTCAGATCGGCGTGCAGGACGCGCAGGTGCTGATGCTGATCATGAACGACAAGGCGCTGGACGCGATGCTGGACAGCCAGTTCAGGTTCGGCGCGGATGCCGGCGTGGCGCTCGGCACGCTGGGGCGCGGCATCTCCGGCGCGACAACGGCGGCGATCGGCGCCGACATCGTGACCATCGCCCGCGCCCGCGGGCTGTTCGCGGGCATCTCGCTCGACGGCAACCTGATCTCGTCGCGCAGCGAGTGGATGCGCAACTACTTCGGCCGCGACGTCTCGGCACGCCAGGTCGTGGTGGGGATGGAAGCGCACAACCCGGCCTCCGATCCGCTGCGGGCGGCGCTGATGCGCTTCTCCCAGGCGCCGGCCGCAACGCCGGCGTCGGCGCCGCAGGGTTCGGCCCCGCCGCAGGGCTCCGCGCCGCCGCAGGCGGTGATCACGCCGGCCCCCGGCCCGACCACCGGGAGGGTGCAGTCCGAGAGCCTGCCGGCCCCGCCGCGGAGCGGCACACGGTAGTGTTGCGCGGAGCGGCACACGGTAGTGTTGCGCTGAGCGGCACACGGCAGGGTTCCGCGGGCCGGCAGCATTGAAACGACAAGCCCCCGCCTGCGGCGGGGGCCGTCACCTGCAGGCAGGGGGCGGATCGCCCCCCCCGCCCGATCACATTCCGGGATGCGTCAGGCGTTCGCCGCGGCCGGCTGGCGTCCGAGCAGGCGGTTCACGTCCAGCGCCCAGGCGCCGGCACCGAGACCGGCCTGCACCAGCAGCGCCACCGTCCAGAAGGCGGGGAATTCCCAGCCGCCGCCCTGGCGGCTGAACACCCAGCCGGCCGGCAGGTGCTGCAGGGTCGCGCCGATCAGGATCGGCTGCGCCAGCAGGCTGACGATGCGCACGCCGACGCCGGCGATCAGCGCAATGCCGGCGCCGACCTCGGCGAAGGCGACGATGGCGCCGAAGACCGGTGGATAGCCGAGCGAACCGAAGAAGCCCATCGTGCCCGACAGGCCGAAGGTCGCGAGCTTCAGCAGACCGCCATGGGCCAGGAACAGCAGGCCCAGGCTGACGCGGAGGAGGAAGGCGGAGTAGGGGGTGGTGGTCTTCACATCGATCATGGTCGGTGTCCTTGGATGCGAGGCCGGCTGGCCTTCTCTGGCAGGGACCATGCCTCCGGAGGGTCGGCACCTTCCAACGGGCCTTCGGAACGTCCATCATCACCGCCACGAATGGCGGACGTCGCGACCCTCGACCTCAACCTGCTCCGCGTCTTCGACGCGGTGGCACGGGAACGCCACGTCACCCGCGCGGCGCAGCGGCTGAACCTGTCCCAGCCCGCGGTGTCCAACGCGCTCGCCAGGCTGCGCGCGGCACTGAACGACGAGCTCTTCCTCCGCCGGCCCGGCGGGGTGGAGCCGACGGAACTCGCCCTCGCCCTCGCCGCTCCTGTAGCCGAGGTGCTCGACCGGCTGCGCGATACCCTCGCCGTCCACGCGCCCTTCGACCCCGCCACCTCCGACCGCGTCTTCCCGATCGCGCTCAGCGAATACGCCGAAGCGGTGCTGGCGCCGATGCTGCTCGAACGGATGGTGCGGGAAGCGCCGGGCTGCCTGCTCGCCATCCGCCATGCCGACCGCACCAACTGGCAGTCGCTGCTGGAACGCGGGGAAGCCGAGCTCGCCATCGGCGTGCTGCCCGAGCCGCCGGCGATCTACACCCGCGTCCGCCTGCTGCCGGAAGGCTTCATGACCCTGATGCGCCGGGGCCATCCGCTAGCGAGCGGCGTGCTCGACGAAGACCGGCTGATCACCTTCCCGCACCTGCTCCATTCCCCCAACGGATCGCGCGATGGGGCGCTCGACGTCGCGCTGGCGACGCGCGGCAAGCGGCGACGGCTCGGCGCGGTGGTGGCGCATCTCTCGGCGGTGCCGGACATCCTGGCGCGGACGGACATGGTGATGACGCTGTCGGGGCGGCTCGCGCTGCGGCTGGCGGAAGCGCATGGGCTGGCGGTGCGCGAATCGCCGGTGCTGATCCGCCATACGCGGCTGTCGATGATCTTCCATCGTCGCTTCGAGAGCGATTCCGGGCATGCCTGGCTGCGGCGGCTGATGCTGGCGGTGGCGCGCGAAGTGCCGGCGGTGGAGGCCGGGGACGCTCCGCGCGGGGTCGACGACTGAAGGAACCGGGAGGCGACGCCTCCCTCGCCCCCTCCGGGTCGCCATCGCGGGCGCCCGCATCAGCGGCGGATTCCGGGCGGGGGGGCCGAAAGGCCCCTGGACCGCCGGACCCGCGCACGCTCCGATGCGCGGATGGACACGACATTCGACCATGTGATCGTCGGCGCGGGCAGCGCCGGCTGCGTGCTGGCGAACCGGCTGTCCGCGAACGGCGCGACCGTCGCGGTCATCGAGGCCGGGGGCCGCGACCGCCACCCCTACATCCACATCCCCGCCGGCTATGCGCGCATCCTGAACCACGCGCGGCTGACCTGGGGGTTCCGCACCGAACCCGATGCGGCCACCGGCAACCGGGCGCTCGACTATCCGCGCGGGCGGGTCTGGGGCGGCTCCTCCTCCATCAACGGGCTCGGGCATGTGCGCGGGCATCCGTCGGACTACGACCTCTGGGCGCAGAAAGGCTGCACCGGCTGGGGGTGGGACGACCTGCTGCCCTATTTCATGCGTCATGAATCCTTTGCCGGCGGCGGCGAGGGGCGCGGCACGACGGGACCACAGCCGATCGAGCACCTGGCGGAACGCCCCGAGCTGCTCGACCACTTCGCCCGCGCGACGGAAGCGATCGGCCTGCCGGTCAACGAGGACATGAACGGGCCGCGGCGCGAGGGCTTCGCCACCTTCCAGCAGACGCGGCGGGGGCAGCGGCGGATCTCGGCGGCGCGCGCCTATCTCGTGCCGGCGCTGTCGCGGCCGAACCTTGCGGTGATCGACAATGCGCTGGCGCTGCGCATCGTCGTGGAAGGCGGGCGCGCGACGGGCGTCGCCATCCGCCGCGGAGGGCAGGAACAGGTCATCCGCGCGCGCTTCGGCGTGGTGCTGTCGGCCGGCGCGATCGGCTCGCCGCACCTGCTGATGCTCTCGGGCATCGGGCCGGCGCGGCACGTCGCGCAGCACGGCATCGCGCCGGTGCTCGATGCTCCGGGGATCGGAGGCAACCTGCAGGACCACTACATCGTCCGGCTGAACTACCGGCTCACCGACCATCGCTGGAGCGCCAATCGCCGCATCGTCTGGCCGCGGCTCGGCCTCGAAGTGCTGCGCTGGATCACGCGGGGCAAGGGCGTGCTGACCTGGTCGCCGGGGATGATGTCGCTGTTCGCCCGCACGCAGGATGGGCTGGAAGCGCCGGACATCCAGATCAACGGCGGCCCGATCTCCTGGCAGGATGGCCGCATCGGCGTGCCGGAGGCGGAGCCTGGCTTCACCCTCGGCGTCTGGCAGTGCCGGCCGCACAGCCGCGGCAGCGTGACGCTGAAATCGCCCCGCCCCGAGGACGCGCCCGCCATCGCCCCGCGCTTCCTGACCGAGCGCGCGGACGAGGACTGCGTGGTGCGTGGCATCCGCCTCGCGCGCCGCTGGATGGGCGCGGAGCCCCTGCGCGGCATCGTCGCGCACGAACTCCGCCCGGGGCCGCAGGCCGGGACCGATGAGGCGCTGCTCGCCTTCGCCAAGGCGACGGGCGGGACGGTCTACCACCCCTGCTGCACCGTGCGGATGGGTGGCGATGCGGCGGCCCCCCTCGATGCCCGGCTGCGGCTGCGCGGCATCGAGGGACTGCGCGTGGCGGATGCCTCGGTCTTCCCGGACATCCCGGTCTGCAACATCAACGCGACGGTGCTGAGCGTCGCCGAGAAGGCGGCCGACCTGATCGCCGAGGACGTGCGGGGCTGAAGGTCGCCGCGCCTGCGCCCGGCCGGAGGCCCGATGAGACGACCCGCGACCCCGCCGTGACGCGCGCGGAAGGCGCCATTGCGCCCAGCGCACCAACGCCCGGCGCGCAAGCCAGGCACGCGCGTGCGCGCGCCGGCGGCGGATGCTCGCGGCCGCCCTCCTTGGGGCATGCTCCAGGTGACGGCTCCCAAAGGCCTTTCGGCCCTTGGCGGGAGGGGTTCCGGGGAGGGCGGCGCCCTCCCCTTGCGCGTCAGCCCCCCGGCCAGCGTTCCGCCCATGGGCGCGCCGACTCGAATTGCCGAGCCATGGCCACCAGGGTCCAATCCCCACCGAAGGGCGCGATGAGCTGGAAGCCGATCGGCAGGCCATCGCCCGACGGCGCGCAGGGAATGCTCACCCCCGGCAGTCCGCCGGCGTTGACGATGCCGGTGAAGGCGCGGTGGTGCGGCGGCCCCGGATCCTCCGCGCTCCACGGCAGCGCGCCGGCGGACGGCGTCATGATCAGGTCCCATTGCCGGAAGGCGCCGGCAAATCGCGCCTGGACCTCGCGAAAGGCGGCGAGCGCATCGATGTAGTCGGCCGCGGTCAGGCGCTGGCCGCGTTCCATCATCTCCTCGTAGTAGGCGCCGATGCGGCCGCGCCAGTCGCGCCCGCGCAGCAGCCAGGCGAGGCCGGCGGCGCCGATGTCCGGCCAGTGGCGGTCGAACAGGTCGAGCTCGACCGGCAGCGTGCCCTCCTCGACCCGGTGGCCGAGCGCTTCCCAGGCGCGCGCCGCGGCGGCGCAGGATTCCGCGATCGGCGCATCCACCGCCCAGGTGCCGACCCGCGGCACGTAGAGGATGCGCAGACCCTTGGGCGGTGCCGGTTCCCGCATCGGGCCCGGCACGCCGATCGAGAGGCGGTCCTCCTCCAGCGGTCCCTGGATGGCGGCGAGCGCCAGCGCCAGATCGTCCACGGTGCGCGCCACCGGCCCGATCACCTCGCAATCGTCGAGGATCACCGGCAGCCCGTTGCGCCGCGCGACGCGGCCGGTGCTCGGCTTCAGGCCGAGCAGGCCGCAATGGCTCGCCGGCCGGCGGATCGAACCCCCGCCATCGGTGCCGAGGGCGATCGGCCCCATGCCGGAGGCGACCGCCGCCGCGCCTCCACCGGTCGAGGCGCCGGGCGTCAGCGCCGCGTTCCAGGGGTTGCGGGTGACGCCGAAGGCGCGGGTCGCGCATTGGCCCGGCCCCATGGTGAATTCGGAGACGTTGGTCTTGCCGAGGATGACCGCGCCCTGCGCGCGCAGCCGCGCCACCGGGGTCTCGTCCGCCTCCGGGACGTGGTCGAGGAACAATTCGCTCCCCCAGGCGCAGCGCAGCCCGGCGACGGTGATGTTGTCCTTGATCGAGACCGGGATGCCATCCATCGGCCCGAGCGGCGCGCCGGCGGCGAAGCGCGCATCGGCCGCGCGCGCGGCGGCGCGGGCGCCGGCTTCGTCCAGCGTGGCGAAGGCGTTGATCGCGGGGTTGGCCTCGGCGATGCGCGCGAGGATGGCCTCCAGCGCCGCGCCCGGCGTCGCGTCCCTTCGGCGGAAGCGCGCGGCAAGGTCGGTCGCGGGCAGGCGCCATAGCGCGTCGGTCATGGGGGAGGCCTCCGAGTGCGCACCGTGACGGGGGTGACGCCGCGGTCCGGTTCCAGCAGGGCGAGGCGGATCGCGCAAGCAGGCGCCGGGCGCCGTCGCGCGGCGCGTGACGCGCGCCATGCGGCGGTTCAGGCCGGCGGCGCCAGCACCTTGTCGCGGTAGTTGCAGAAGGCGCGGGCGACGCAGCGCCAGCATTCCGGCGCTCGCGCCTTGCAGACGTAGCGCCCGTGCAGGATCAGCCAGTGATGGGCGTCCCGCAGCAGGTCGGGCGGGCAGCGCCTGACCAGCATGTCCTCGACGTCCCGCGGCGTCTTGCCCGGCGCGAGGCCGCAACGGTTGCCGAGGCGGAAGATGTGCGTGTCCACCGCCATGGTGTTCTGCCCGAAGGCGATGTTGAGCACGACATTCGCCGTCTTGCGGCCGACGCCGGGCAGCGCTTCCAGCGCCTCGCGATCCCCGGGCACCCGACCGCCATGCTTGTCCACAAGGTCCCGCGCGAGGGCGCCGACGTTCTTCGCCTTGGCCTGCCACAGGCCGATCGAGCGGATGTACGGCCCGATACCTTCGGCCCCCAGGGCGGCCATCCTCTCGGGCGTCGGCGCGGCGGCGAACAGCGCCGGCGTGCAGCGGTTCACCGCCGCGTCGGTGGCCTGGGCGGAGAGCACCACCGCCACCAGCAGGGTGAAGGGGTCGTGGTAGATCAGCTCCGTCTCCGGCGCCGGGTTGGCGGTGGCGAGGGCGCGGATGAAGGACTCCGCCTGGGCGGCGGGCATCAGGCGGGCGCGGCGCGGTTCGCGGGCGCTGCCATGGTCGGGGCGTCTGGGCTTGGTGGTCATGGATGGCGTCGGCGCGATCCTCGCCTATGTTGCGTTGCGATGGCAGCCCCCGCCGAGCCGGTCCTGTTCCAGGCCGTCTGCACCCCGCCGCGATCCTTCACGCGTGCGGGCTTCGGCGTGCTCGCGGGGCTGCTCGGCGGCTTCGCCGGGCTGGCGGCGGCCATGTTCCTCGCCCTCGGTGCCTGGCCGATCCTGCCCTTCCTAGGCCTGGAGGTGGGCTTCGCCCTGGTGCTGGTGGCGCTGCATGCGCGCGGCGCGGCGCGCGCGACCGAGGTGCTGCTGCTCACCCGGGGGGAGTTCCGCGTCTGCCGCACCGATGCGCGCGGGCGGCGGGAGGAGACGGTGCTGGATGCCTACTGGGCGCGCCTGACCTACCGGGAGAACCCGGCCCATGCGGGGGTGCTGCGGCTCGAAAGCCGCGGGCGCGCGGTCGAGATCGGCCGCGACCTGTCTGCCGAGGAGAAGATGAGCCTGCGCGATGCGCTGGCCGAGGCTCTGGCGCGCGCCCGGCGGCCGGATTTCGACAATCCGCAGTTGCGGGATGGCTAGAGCAGATCCCGATCAGGTGGAATCACCTGATCGGGCAAAGATGCTTGCGAAAACAGAAGGCTGGAGCGGTTGCCGTGAGCCAAGGCGAACGGAAACCGCTTTAGGGCGGATCCTGTTCGCATTGGCTCATACCAGCGGCACGAGTTCCTGACTCGTGCCAAGGCCGCGAATGCGGCCCGCCGGTGGTCCGGCGAAGCCAAGCAAACCGGAGTTTGCGCCCGGCGCCTGAGGGCATGAAAGGGCGGATGCCAGCGGTCGCGAATAGTGGCTGTTGGTATCAGAGTAGGTTTCGAAAAGCGCCGTGCGGCGCTTTTCCATGTCCGACGCCGGCCCGCGGGCGCGAATTCTTGGCGCTTTTGGTCGGAGAGGGGCTCTGCCCCTCTCCGAGCCTCACCCCGCCAGGGTGCAGGGCACCCTGGACCGGCCGATCCTTGATGCCGGGCAAGATTGCCGCGCCGATGCGACAAAGGGTGCCATGGGCACGATGCGCGGAAAGTGTCCCGGGCTCCGGACGCGGCGCATCCTTCGTCGCCGCGGAGTTCCAGCCCTGCCCAACGCCAGGTGATGGATTCCAGGGGTCCTTCGGCCTTTGGCGGGGTGGTCTGGAAGGGCGAAGCCCCTCCGGCTTGCCCCTCGCGCCACCGCAGCGGCGCCCCTCCGTCCGCCTTCCCCGGCAACCTGCCAGGTGGAACCCCCCAGCCTTCACCAATCCGTGCGGCGCACCCGTTCCACCCCGCCGGCCGGCACCGCGCCCCGCCGCAGCATGCAATTGTCGTAGGCGCGCGGCAGCGCCTCCCTCAGCTCACGGCGAACGATGAACTGCTGGGAAGTGTTGTCGTAGACATTCGACTCCCGGATGCGGCGCACGTTGGGATCGTTCAGCGCCTCCCGGCGGCAGATCTCGGCGTCCGGGCTGGGGTCGTTCGGCAGCAATTCCAGCAGGGGATTCTGGCAGGCAGCCAAGGCCAGCAGGGCGCAGGCGGCAAGGACACGCGTCATGATGCAAGCCAGTCCTCGATCAGCCGGCGGGCGATCGAGTCCGCCCGCGGCAGGGAGAAGCCGAGCGCCTGGTGGTCGCGGAGCTGATCCCGCGAGAACCACCGCGCGTCCTTGAGTTCCTCCGGGTCGATGCGAATCTCGTCCGACAGGCCTTCGGCGTGGAAGCCGAGCATGATGGAGGAGGGAAAGGGCCAGGGCTGGGAGGAATGGTAGAGCACGCGGCCGACATCGACGCCGGCTTCCTCCTTCACTTCCCGCCGCACCGCTTCCTCAAGGCTCTCGCCCGGTTCGACGAAGCCGGCGAGCGTCGAATACATGGTTACGTTGGGGAAGCGGTGCGAATGGCCGAGCAGGCAGGAATCGCCACGCACCACCAGCATGATCACGGCGGGGTCGGTGCGCGGGAAATGCTGCGCGCCGCAACCCTGGCAGACCATGACATGGCCGGCCGAGCGCGGCTCGCAGCGGCTGCCGCAGATGCCGCAGTAGCGATGCTTGGTGCGCCAATGCATCAGCCCGCGGGCATGGGCGAGCACGCTCGCCTCCCCCGGCGGCAGCAGCCCGGCCACCTGCCGCAGGTCGGTGAAGGCGCCCATGCCTTCCGGCAGCAGCGGCAACGGGTCGTCGGCGTGGGAACAATCGACGGCGAAGACCGGCCGGCCTTCCCACAGGCCGAGGAAGGCCCAGGGGCCGTCGGCCATGCGCACGGCGTCGGCGGCGCCGCCGGTCAGCAGCACGGCCTCCGGCGCACCTTCCGCCACGCCCTTCATCAGGCTGCGGGCGCGCCAGACCGGGGCGAAGAGCGTGTCGGGATGGGTCAGCGCCGCGCCGATGAACTCGGCATCGTCGCGCTTCTCACCCGCGCGGTCGAGCGGGCTGCCGGTATAGGCGTTGGGGCGGCTGGCGGGGATGGAGAGCATGCGGGCCGGAACCTGCCACGGGGTCCCGCGATCGTCCATCCGAGAGGCTGCGCCGCCGCTCCGTCAGTGCCGGCTCCCGCCGGGGTTTTCCCGCGCCAGGCCCGGCCAGGGCAGGCCGTCCAGCAGCCCGCCCGGCAGGGCGCCGCCATCCCCGCGCAGCCAGCGGCGGAACTCCGCGAGGTCCGTCGCCGCGGCCAGCAGCCCTTCGCCGAAGGCCTCGCCGACCACCGTGACGGCTCCGGAGTCGAGATCCGCAGTCAGGCGTTCGGCGGCCTGCCGCCCGAAGACGAGGCTGTGCACCATCAGCAGGGCACTGCCCACGCGCCGTTCCGCGGGCGACGCGGCGGCCAGATCGTTGCCGCCGGAGGCGAGGCCGAAGAAGTAGCCGAGCGCATGGTCGGACCGCATCGCCGCCTGCGCTTCCGCCGGCGCGACCCGCAGGGCGTCCACCACCTTGCGCGCGACCATGAGCTGCTGGAGAAGCACCACGCTCACCGCATGGCGTGGGGCGCAGGGCGCATGCGCGCCCGGGGCGCGCAGCAGCGACAGTGCCTCCTCGTGCATTGCCTCGAGGTCGGCCTGGGCCATGGTCAACCAGTCTTCGTCCTCCGCCGGGGCGGAGTCGCGCGGGGCCTTCGGAGCCAGGGCGAGCACATCCTGCATGAGGTGTTGTTCCGTACGGGTTCGGCCGCATGCCGATCCGCTGGCGCTAGAAAGCGCGAAAGCCTTGCCGGGCGTAACGGCTGTTCCTGCATGTTCCTCTGCGGCGCGGTGCATATCCGGCCCGGGCCGCCGGCGCAGATCCCAATGCGGTGAGAAGAATCAACAAACCGCGAATCCGCAGGCTTCGCCGCGGGCCGAAGCCGGCAGGACATGCCGAGCCCTCCCGTCCCGGACTCCCGCCGCCCCCAGTTCCGGGGCCACAGGCCCCTGCATTCGGCGGCCCGCTGATCCATCGCCTGCCCCGGCGATGCCGGGAACGCCGTGGTCAGGACATCATGCCTGGGCGGCGGCTGCCGGGCCCAGCGTACCGAGGTACTTCATGCCGGTGTCGCACATCACGGTCACGACACGGGCATCCGGCCCCAGCCGCGCCGCGACACGCAGCGCGGCCACGACATTGGCGCCGGTGGAGGTGCCGGCGAACAGCCCCTCCTCGCGAGCGAGCCGCAGCGCCATGGCGACGGCCTCGGCGGTCGGGACAGTCTCGATCGCATCGGCGATCTCCGGCTGCCACAGCGGCACGACATAGCCTGCGCCGATGCCGTCGATCCTGTGCGCCCCCGTCGGGCCGCCGGACAGAACCGCGGATTCGGCGGGTTCCACCGCGACGATGCGCATCCCGGGCTGGCTGGCGCGCAGCGCCTCGCCCACGCCGCGCAGGCTGGCCGCGGTGCCGACCGCCTGCACGAAGGCAGCGACCGGACCTTCGGCTTGCGCATCGATCTCCGCCGCCATGCCGCGATAGGCGGCGAGCTGGTCGGTGTTCCTCATCTGGTCGGTCCAGAAGGCGCCGGTCCGCCCGGCGATGACGCCCGCCGCGGCGATCATGTCGCGCGTCAGCTTCTCGGTCATGCGGCCGGCCTCGCTGGCGATCACCTCGAGCCGCGCGCCGAGGATGCGCATGTGGTCGAGCTTCTCGCGCGCGAAGGCATCCGAGGTCACGATGTGCAGCGGATGTCCCTTCACCGCGCAGACCAGGGCGAGCGACACGCCGGTGCTGCCGCCGGTGTATTCGACGACCGGCCCGCCCCGGCGCAGGCGGCCATCGGCTTCGGCGGCCTCGATCATCGCCAGGGCCATGCGGTCCTTCATGCTGCCCGTGGGATTGGCGCTTTCGATCTTGAGCAGGACGCGCGCACCGCTTGCCGGCGCGATGTGCCGAAGGGCGAGCAGGGGCGTATTGCCGATGGTGTCGAGGATGGTCCGCGGGGGATGCGGCATGGCGGCGCTCTCCTTGCCTTGGCCGGGCGGCGGGAATTTATTTGTATCTACAAAATTTGTGGCTACATATGTTCAGGAGCGCCACGATGCAACCGAAATCCACCCTCCGGCCCGCCGCGCGGGCGCTGCTCGCCGACTGCGCCGGCTGGAACAGCCGCCTCGCCGCACGACGCATCACCCAGTTCCTCGACCGGGCAATGGCCGGCTGCGGCATGCCGGTCGCGCAGGTCGGGCTGATGGCGCAGATCGCGACCGCCCCGGACGACACGCTCGGCGCCCTGGCACGGCGCAGCGGACTCGATCAGTCCACCCTGTCGCGCAACCTGCGCACGCTGGAACGCGAAGGGCTGGTGGAGATCGTGACCGCCGAGACGGACCAGCGGCGGCGGGCCGTGTGGCTTACCGAGGCCGGGCTGCGCCGGCTGGAGGCAGCCCTGCCGCTCTGGCGCCAGGCACAGGCGGCGCTGGAGGCGCATCTCTCGGGCGGGCTGGCGCGGCGGTTGGCGGAAGCGACGGAAACCCTCGCCAGGTAGATGATACGAGCGGCACGAGTTCTTGACTCGTGCCGCGGCCGCGAATGTGGTCCGGCGAAGCCAAGCAAACCGGAGGTTTGCGCCCGGCGTCTGAGGGCATGAAAGGGCGGATACCTGCGGTCGCGAATAGCGGCCGCTGGCATGAGGGGGCGCCGGGGCCTTCGCGGGAGGGTTGGAGGGGCGTCGCCCCTCCAGACCACCCCACCAAAGGCCGAGAGGCCTTTGGAAACCATCACTTGGCGCCTGGCATGTCGGTTGCGCCGCGCCGGCGCGGGTGTCGGGGCGCACGGTGCCGGGTACCGGGATTCCAAAGGGCAAGGCCCTTTGGCGGGGTGAGGTCCGGAGAGGGGCGGCGCCCCTCTCCGCCTCCCGGGAAGATGTTCGCAACGCAGCGAGGACACGCCGCCGGCGCCCCATGGCCGAAAAGGGCCCGGCGGCCTGCCGCCCGAGAATGGGCAAGGTCGCGCCCGAAGCCGGGCCTGCGGGTGCGGGCCGGCGAAAGAGGCCCTACCGCGTCGACAGCCCAGGCCAGTTCGCATCCGCCCGCGCGATCCGCCCCGGAATGTCCCGTTCCCACCGCCGCTGCACGGATCGGTCGTAGTTCAGGAACAGCCGCCCATCGACGATCCGCCAGGCGGCCGGATCGATCGGCGCGGTGTAGCCCTCGCTGACCGCATAGGCGCAGAAGCCCCCATAGGCAGGCGCGTACCGCTCCGGCTCCGCGGCGAAGCGGTCGCGGTTGGCGGCGGAGGCGAAGCGCCAGGCCGCGCCACGCCACATCCGCGTGAACTCGGCCCGGCCCTGCGTAGGGCGGCCCTCGGTGAAATAGGCCACGACGTCGGTGCCGCGGACAGCGACCCCGTCCTCGGCATTCACCTGCGCGGCCCGGGCCGGCCCGGGAAACAGCAACGTGCCCAACGGCACCGCGACCGTGGCGCCGGGGACCATCCAGAGCATCGAGCGGCGGGAAAGGGCCATGTCCGTGTCTCCTTCGCCCACCGCTTCGCCGCCGGAGGCGCAGGAGTTACGCACCCCCATTGGCGTCCGGGGCCACCGGCATGATATGGTGCCCTCGGAAGGTCGGCGGCGGACGGGCTCCCCGCCAACCCGGTCAGGTCCGGAAGGAAGCAGCCGTAACGGGTTCTCGCCCGGGTCGTTCGTCGGCCTTCCACCCTTCAAGCCACACCGGCCCGAGCGGCCGCGCCGCCCCAGGGAACGCATGGCCTCCGACCTCCTTGGCTCCCCCGCCGCGCAGGACGCGGACGCGCTGGCCGAGGAAGGCCTTCCCGAGCCGCCGCCCCCGGAGGGCCCCGGCCTGTTCGGGGACCCCGCCCCGGCCCCCGCCGCCGCACCCCCGCCGCCGGTGCCGAAGCCCGCGGCCGCCGCGACCGGCCCCTATCGCGTGCTGGCGCGGAAATACCGCCCGACCACCTTCGACGACCTGATCGGCCAGGAAGCCCTGGTCCGCACCCTGCGCAACGCCTTCGCGCAGGGCCGCGTGCACCACGCCTTCCTGCTGACCGGCGTGCGCGGCGTCGGCAAGACCACCACCGCGCGCATCATCGCCCGCGCGCTGAACTGCATCGGCCCCGACGGCAAGGGTGGCCCCACCGCCGACCCCTGCGGCGTCTGCGCCGAATGCAAGGCGATCCTCGCCGACCGCCACCCGGACGTGGTGGAGATGGATGCCGCCTCCAACCGCGGCATCGACGACGTGCGCGAACTGCGCGAAGCCCTGCGCTTCCGCCCCGCCCAGGGACGCCAGAAGGTGTTCATCCTGGACGAGGTCCACATGCTGACCGACCAGGCCTTCAACGCGCTGCTGAAGTCGCTGGAGGAACCGCCACCCTCGGTCACCTTCGTCCTGGCGACGACCGAGCTGCGCAAGGTGCCGGTCACCATCCGCAGCCGCTGCCAGACCTTCTCCCTGCGCCGCGTGCCGGTGGATGTGCTGCGCGCGCATTTCGGCCGCATCGCGGAACAGGAAGCCGTCGAGGTCGAAGGCGAGGCGCTCGGCATGGTCGCGCGCGCGGCCGATGGCTCCGTGCGCGACGGGTTGTCGCTGCTGGACCAGGCGATCGGCCTTTCCGGCGGCGGCGCGGTGACGGCCGAGGGCGTGCGCGACATGCTCGGCCTCGCCGACCGCTTCATGGTCTTCGACCTGATGGAAGCGGTGATGGGCGGCGATGTCGCGGCCGCGCTCGCCATCCTGGACCGCACGCATGAGGTCGGCGCCGATCCGCTCGCGGTGCTGCAGGACCTCGCGGAACTGACGCATCTGCTGACGCGCTTCCGCGCCGCCCCCGCGCTGAAGGACGACGCGACGCTGCCCGAGGCCGAGCGCACCCGCGGCGCCGCGCTGGCCCTGCGCCTGTCCGTGCCGACGCTCGCCCGCGCCTGGCAGATGCTGCTCAAGGGCATCGCCGAGGTGCAGCAGGAAGGCGTCGATCGCCGCGCGGCGGCGGAGATGGTGCTGATCCGCCTCGCGCACGTCGCCGACCTGCCGACGCCGGGCGAGCTCGTGAAGCGGCTGACCGAATCCGGCGGCGGCGATGCCGCCCCGCGCCCCGCGCCTGGCGGTGGATCGGGCGGGCTGCGCGCGGTCGCGGGGGGCGGGGCCGTCATGGCCGCATCGCCCACACCGGCCGTCGCCGCGCCCCCCTTGCGCGAATGGCGCGAGGTGGTGGCGCTCGCCTCCGGCGTGAAGCCGCTGCTGCACGCCCATCTGCTGCACGACGTGCACCCCGTGCGCATCGCGCCCGGCCGCGTCGAGATCCGCCCGCGCCCGAGCGCGCCGCGCGACCTCGCCGCGCAGCTCACCGCGCTGCTCGCCGAGCGCACCGGCGCCCGCTGGACCGTCACCATCAGCAACGAGGAGGGCGAGCCCACCCTCGCCGAACAGGGACGCAGCGCCGAATCCGGCCGCCGCGAAGCCGCGCAGAACCACCCGCTGGTGCAGGCCATCCTTGCCGCCTTCCCCGGCGCGACCATCGAAGCCGTGCGCGACGCCACCGCCGACGATTACGGCCTGCCGATGACGCCGGCCGCCGCCACCGCGGAACCCGACGACGACGAGCTGGGCGGCCGCGACTTCGCGCCCCCCGAGGCCGAGACGGCCTGGTCCGACGACGACGACATCAACGACGACGCATAGGTGCACGGAACGATGAAGAACCTCGGCAACATGCTGAAGCAGGCGCAGCAGATGCAGGCGCGCATGCAGGAGATGCAGGCGAAGCTCGAAGCGACCGAGGTCGAGGGCTCCTCCGGCGGCGGCATGGTGAAGGTGCGGCTGACCGGCAAGGGCGACCTGCGCCGCGTGACCATCGACCCGTCGCTGATGAACGCGGACGAGCGCGAGGTGCTGGAGGACCTGCTCGTCGCCGCCCACGCCGACGCCAAGCAGAAGGTGGAAGCGACGATGGCCGAGGAGATGCAGAAGGCGACCGCCGGCATTTCCCTGCCGCCGGGGATGAAGCTGCCGTTCTGAGCGTGACAGGCACGCGGAAGGGGGGCGCCGCCCCCCTTCACCCCCCGCCAAAGGCCGAAAGGCCTTCGGGAACCGGGACCTGGCGCCGGGCGCGGCGGGCCGCTCGCGGTGGCGGGAGGGGCGGTGGTGGCAGCATGGTCCTGGCCGAGACTTTCAAGGAGCGTTCCGCTCGCCGGCCTCGATCGTCAGTGAGCGACATGGGACGGGAGGAGGTCCGCGGCGGTAGCGCCCCACTGGTCAGCCACCATGCATAACGACCCCATCGAGCACCTGATCTCCCTGCTCTCCCGCCTGCCTGGCCTTGGCCGGCGCAGCGCGCGGCGCGCCGTGCTGAAGATGCTGATGGACCCGGCGGGGAAGATGCTGCCCCTCGCCGACGCGCTGCGCGCCGCCGCGGATAGCGTCCGACCCTGCGAGGTCTGCGGCAATCTCGACGCGGAATCCCCCTGCCATATCTGCAGCGACCGCCATCGCGACCGGAAGCTCGTCTGTGTCGTCGAAGGCGTGGCCGACCTCTGGGCGCTGGAACGCGCCCATGCGCACCGGGGCACCTACCACGTACTCGGTGGGTTGCTCTCGGCCCTCGGCGGCACCGGCCCGGATGACCTCTCCATCTCCCCGCTGCTCCGTCGCATCGAAGGTGACGGCATCGAGGAAGTGATCCTCGCCCTGCCCGCCACCGTCGACGGCGCCACCACCGCCCACTACCTGACCGACCGCCTGAAACCGACCGGCTGCGTCGTCACCCGCCTGGCCCAGGGCGTGCCCATCGGCGGGGCACTCGACGTGCTCGACGACGGCACGCTGGCGGCGGCGTTCAAGGCGCGGCGGCCGCTGTGACGGGGAAGGTTGCGCCGCGGGAGGGCTCTGCCCTCCCGCACCCACCCGCCAAAGGCCAAAGGGCCCTTGGAACCCTCCAGATGGCCGGGTCGGGGGAGGGGCTCCACGCGATCGCCGACGTCAGGGCCTGCTCCGTGCCCCTCCCCCGACCCGGCCATGTATTGGTGTCCAGAGGCCTTTCGGCCTCTGGCGGGGGGTGCAGGGGGGCGGCGCCCCCCTGCGGCACGCCCGCCCCGGTCAAAGCCACCCGCCGCGCCCTGGTGGCCCTCGCGGCCTGTGCCGTCGCCGCGCCCGCCGTGCACGCCGCGACGGAGGCGCGCTGGTTCCGGACGAGTGACGGCGTGCGGTTGCGGTATCTGGAGGCCGGGTCGGGTCGGACGGTGGTGTTCGTGCCGGGCTGGTGCATGCCCGCGCGGATCTTCGAGCCGCAGATCGAGGCCTTGTCGCGGCGCTGGCGCGTGGTGTCGCTCGACCCGCGCGGGCAGGGGCAGAGCGAGGTGCCGGCCGGCGGCTATGATCCGACCAGGCGCGGCCAGGACATTCGCGACCTGCTGGCGCATCTCGGCGGCGGGCGGGTGGTGCTGGCGGGGTGGTCGCTCGGCGTGCTGGATGCCCTGTCCTATGCCGACATGGCCGGCGATGGGCGGCTGGCGGGGCTGGTGCTGATCGACAATTCGGTAGGCGAGGGCAGGCCGCCGCCGCCGCGGGCGTCCAGCTTCTTCACCAATCTGCGGCGCCGGCGGGATGCGACGGTGCGCGGCTTCGTGCGTTCCATGTACTGCACGCCGCAGGATGAGGCGTATCTCGACGGCATCGCGCGGGAGGCGCAGCGCATGCCGGTGGAGGCCTCGATCCGGCTGCTGTCCTATCCGCGGCCGCGGGAGTTCTGGCGGGACAGCCTCTATGCCGTGCGGCGGCCGGTCTACTACGCGGTGACGCCGCGGCTGCGCGGCCAGGCGGAGGCGGTGGCGCAGCGCCACCCCCAGCCGATGGTCGAGGTCTTCGACGGCGCCGGCCATGCCCTGTTCGTAGACGAGCCGGCGCGCTTCAATGCGTCCATGGAAGAATTTCTCGCGCGCAGGGCGGCCTGGGCCTGATGCCATCCCTGATACCGCTGTTTCTCATCGCCGGCGCGGCCGTCGGCGTGGAGATCGCGCTCACCCGCTTCTTCGCCGTCGCGAGCTGGTCGGAGTACGGCTACTGGGTGATCTCCATCGCCATGACGGGGTTCGCCGTCTCCGGCGTGGTGATGGTGCTGGGGCGGGAGGTCTTCCTGCGCCAGGCGCGCTGGCTGCTGCCGGCACTGCCGGTCGCGATGCTGGCGGTGGGCGGCGCGGGATGGATCGGCGCGACGCTGAACGGGTTCAATCCGCTCGAACTGCAGAACCCCGCCACCGCCGAGGCGCAGCTCGTCAACATCGCGCTGTACTACGCGGCGCTGTTCCCCTTCTTCTTCCTCGCCGGCCTCGCGGTGTCGCTGAACTTCGTCGTGCATGCGGGGGAGGTCGGGCGGGTCTACGGCTATGACCTGCTCGGTGCGGGCACGGGTGCGGTGCTGGCGCTGCTGCTGATGTTCGTGCTGCATCCCTTCGCGCTGGTGCCCGCCCTGCTGCCGCTGCTGGCGGTGGCGGCGATGATCTCGGGCGGCACGCGGTGGCGCGTCGGCGCGCTGGCGGTGCTGGCGGCGACCGAGGCGGCGGTGCTCGGCCTGGCCGCGCCGCGGGTGAACGAGTTCAAGGCGATCTACGCGCCGATGAACGTGCCCGAGAGCCGGGTGGTGGCGGAAGTGCTGTCTCCGCGCGGCGTCTACCAGTTGCTCGACAACTTCACCGAGCGGCTCGACACCGACGTGTCGAACAATGCCGGCGCGCTCGGCGTGCCGGCGCCGCCGCGCAGCTTCGGCCTCTATCGCGACGGGGCGCGCATCGCCGCGCTGCCGATGGAGCAGCCCGCTTCGGCGCATGCGGCGGCGTCGCTGGACGGCGCGCCCTATGCGCTGCTGGAGGCACCGCGTGTGCTGGCGCTGGGCGGCGCGGGTGGCTTCCGTGCGGCGGAGGCGCTGGCGCTCGGCGCATCGCATGTGACCGTCATCGAACCCGAACCGGTGCTGCGCAATGCGCTGCTGCACGGGCTCGGGCCGTCACCTGCGCCGGCGACCGATCCGCGCGTGACGATTTCCGCCGCGCACCCGCTGACCGGCGCCGGGCGCTTCGACCTGGTGGATATAGCCGGGGATTTCCTCGGCGCCGACGAGCAGAACCGCAACCTCTACACGGCGGAGGCGCTGGCCGCCTGGCTCACGCGGCTGGACGCGGGCGGCATGATCTCGGTGCCGATCGGCATCCGCGAACTGCCCGTCTACGCCGTGCGCGTGCTGGCGACGGCGCGGGAGGCACTGCGCCTCGCCGGCGTCGCCGAACCGGTGCGGCATGTCGTGGTGATCCGCTCCGCCTGGAACCTGCGCGTGCTGATCGCGCGCGAGCCCTTCGACGAGGCGCGCGTGCAGCGCCTGGTCGCCTTCGCCGACGAACGCTCCTTCGACCTTTCCTACGCCCCCGGCCTGCCTGCCGAGGGGCGGGAGATCTGGAACGACCTGCCGCCCGTCTCGCTGGAAAGCAGCACGGTGGAGCAGGGCGGGGAGGCGCAGGACGCGGTGGCGCGGGAAGCCGAGCAGGTGCTCGCCGGCACGCCGCCGCAGGATGCTTTCGACCGCACCCCGGTCACCGCCGACCGTCCCTGGCTGTCGCCGCTGGTGCGGCTGCCCTCGCTTGGTGCCGCGCTGGATCGCATCGAGATCCTGCCGCAGCAGGAGATCGGCCTGCTGGTGAATGTCGCCGTGCTGGCGCAGGCGATCGTTCTAGCCCTGCTGGTGTCGCTGCTGCCGCTGCTTGCGCGCGGGACGCTGCGGGTGCCCTTGCCGGTGCTCGGCCGCGCGCTGGTGTACTTCCCGGCGCTCGGCCTCGGCTTCCTGCTGATCGAGATCGCCTTCATCGAGCATGCCGCGCTGCTGCTCGGCGACCGCACCTCCGGCTTCGCGCTGGTGCTGACGACGATGCTGGTCTTCTCCGGCCTCGGCGCGATGTGGGCGGGGCGGGTCACGGCCCCGGCGCGCGCGCTGCGGGTCGCGGTGCTGGTGGCGGTCGGCTGCGCGGGGCTGGCGCTGCTCGCCGTGCGGCCGGCGGTGCTGGCGGCGCTCGACCTGCCCTGGATCCTGCGCGCCGGGCTGCTGGTGGTCTCGCTCGCGCCGATCTCGCTGGCGCTGGGCTTTCCCTTCCCGCTCGGCCTCGACCGCTTCCAGCGGGAAGGGCCGGCGCTGCTGCCCTGGGCCTGGGCGCTGAACGGGGCCTTCTCCGTGGTGGCGACGCCGCTCGCCAACCTGCTCGGCCACGGGGCGGGCCTGTCCTGGCTTCTGGCGGCCGGAATGATTTGTTACACAGGCGCAGTGCTGTCCTGGCCAAGGAGCCCTTCATGACACTGCCCCGCCGTCCCCTGCTGCTCGGCGCGCTCGGCGTCCTGGCCGCGCCGCCGCAGGTTCGTGCGCAAGGCGGCACGGCCTGGACGCGGGACGCCTACCTCGCCGCCATGCGCGCATCCGGCCGCGAGACGCAGATGACCGAGCAGGCCTTCGCCGCCATCCAGGCCCGCAAGCCGGCGGCGCTGCGGCGGATCGAATCCTACCTCAAGGCCCGCTTCAACGGGGAAGCCGACCCCGCCGTGATGCGCGCCTTCGAGCAGGTGCCGCGCGAATACTTCCACTACTACTACGAAAGCCGCGCCAACCAGGCCGGCAATGCCTATGAGGGCGACCCCAAGCCCTGGGGCATCGGCTACGGCTCGGCGCTGTCGGATTACCTCGGCCAGGCCTACATGACCCAGGCCTGCGCCCCGAAGCCCGAGCATGTGGTGCTCGAGATCGGCACCGGCTCCGGCTTCCAGTCCGCGCTGCTGTCGCGCATCGTCGCGAAGCAGTATTCGATCGAGATCATCAACCCGCTCGGCACCGCCGTGCAGCGCATCTTCGCGCCGCTCGGCTACGCCAACGTGGAAACCCGCGTCGGCGACGGCTTCTTCGGTTGGCCGGAAGTGCAGGGCGGCTTCGACACCATCATCGTCACCTGCGCGGCGCAATACGTGCCGCCGGCGCTGATCCAGCAGCTCAAGCCGGGCGGGCGGCTGGTGATCCCGATCGGCCAGCCGTTCCGGCGCGGGCAGTTCCTCTACATCTACACGAAGGACGAGGACGGGCGTGTGCGCAGCCGCAAGGATGTCGGCGTCTATTTCATTCCCATGACAGGAACGATGATGAGCCGCCCGCGGCCGCAGGGCGCGCCGAGTCAGGAACCGGCGCCGGTGCAGCCGGCAGGGTGATCGCCCGGGGGGAAGGAACTCCCCCTCCAGGAGACACGATCCCCCGGACCTGCGGCACCCTTGGTTCCGGTTCCCAAAGGCCTTTCGGCCTTTGGTGGGGAGGGTCCGGGAGGGGCAACGCCCCTCCCGGCCGAGCCGTGAGCCCGGATGCGGCCGCGCACACGCCTTCACCGCATCCGCCGCCACCCCGGGCCGCTCATCGCAGCACGGCGATCCCGTTCCGCCGGATGAGGTCGAAGTCGATCTCGGCGCCGAGGCCCGGCTTGTCCGGCGCGCGCACCATGCCGTCCGCGCCGATCTCGATCTCCTCCAGCAGGCCGTATTTCTGCGCTTCCTCGGGCAGCAGCACCTCGAAGAACTCGGTGTTCGGGATGCACATGGCGATGTGCAGGTTCGCCAGGTTGTTCAGCGAGTTGCCGCCATGGTGGATCTCGTAGTTCATGCGGAAGGCCTGGGCGAGGTGCGCGGTCTTCAGGCAGGTGGTGATCCCGCCCTTCACCGTGACATCGCCGCGCAGGTAGTCGGTCGCGTGGTTCATCAGCCAGACCGGATAGCTCTCGAGCCCCGTCATCGGATATTCGGTCGCCATGATCGGGATGCGCAGCGTCTGGCGCAGCTTGACGTAGTTGTAGACATCCTGGTCGTGCAGCGGGTCCTCGTACCAGTAGAAGCCCATCTCCTCGATGGCGCGGCCGACGCGCAGCGCGGTCGGGAAGTCGTAGCCCCAGGTGGAGTCGAGCATCACGCGGTAGTCGTCGCCGACGGCGCGGCGCACCGCCTCGCAGGCGGCGATGTCGTCGCGCAGCCGCTGCGGCGGGTGGATCTTGTAGGCGGCCCAGCCGGCCTCCTTGATGCGCAGCGCTTCCTCGGCATAGGCGGCGGCGGAAGGCAGCACGGCGGAGCTCGCATAGGCCGGGATGGCGTCGCGCGTCCGGCCGATCAGCTTCCATACCGGCACGCCGAGCGCCTTGCCGGCGATGTCCCACAGCGCGATGTCGATCGCTCCGATGGCGCGCGTCGTGGTCTGGCGCAGGCGGCTCCAGAGCTTCGTGTTCAGCCGCTCCCGCGCGAAGGGGTCCTCGCCCAGGATCATCGGCTTCAGCGTGCGGATCAGCGCCGCCGCTTCGGTGTCCGCGCCGTTGGTCGCGCTGCCGAGGAAGGCGTGGCCGGTCACGCCCTCGTCGGTCTCGACAGCGAGCAGGCCGAGCGTCGATTCGCCGCCGCCGGCCGCATGGGCGCCGTAGGAGATGCTCGGCAGCCCCTTCCAGGCGAAGAGCGCCAGGGTAACGTCGGTGATCCTCATCGCGCGGTCAGCTTTGCACGGTGATGTTGCGCTCGCGGATGACACGCCCGTAGCGCGCCTGCTCGTCGCGGATCAGCGCGGCGAAGTCATCGAGCGCGACATCGGCCAGTTCCATGTCCGGCGTCGCGCGCTGGCGCAGGAAGTCGGTGCGCAAGATGGCGCCGATCGCATCGGCGAGCCGCACCCGCACCGGCTGCGGCACGCCGGCGGGCAGCACCAGGCCGTGCCAGTAGCGCATGACGAGGTCGGGATGCACCGCCTCCCGGAAGGTCGGCACCTCGGGCAGCACGGCGAGGCGCTCCGGCGCGGAGACGGCGAGGATGCGGAACCGCCCGCCCTCGCGATGCGGCAGCAGCGAATTGGTGGACCCCGCATAGAAGGGCACGCGGCCCGCCATCAGGTCGGAGACGATCGCCGCTTCCCCGCGATAGGCGACGCTCTCGATGCTGACGCCGGTGAGGCCCGCCATCATCTCGATGAAGACGTGGGGCGAACTGCCGTTCCCGACGCTGCCCACGCCTTCCCCGGGCTTGGCGCGCATGTGGGCGATCGCCTCCTGCACCGTGCGGATCGGCAACGCCGCGCTGACGGCGAAGGCGACGGGCGCGCGATAGGCCATGCGCAGCGTCGCGAAATCCTCCAGCCGGTAGGGGATGTTCGGATAGAGGTTCGGGTTCATCACCAGGGTCGAGGTCGCGACCCAGCCGATCGTGTACCCATCCTTGTCCGACCGAGCGACGTGCTCGGCGGCGATCATCGTATTGGCGCCGGGGCGGTTCTCCACCACCACGCTCTGGCCGATCGTCTCGCGCAGCTTCTCGGCGATGGCGCGGGCGAGGAAGTCGCCGCCGCCCGGCGCGAAGGGATAGACGATGCGCAGCGGCCGCGAAGGCCAGCCGATGTCCTGCGCGATCGCCGCCGCGGGCAGGGCTGCGAGGCCGGCGACGAGCGCGCGGCGGCCGATGCGGATGGTCATCCTTTGGTTTCCTCCTTCCTGGCCGGCCGCTTTCCGCGGCCGTTCTGCGTGACATCAGCCCACGGCGGCACGGGCCTTGCGCTGGGAGACGGGGATCGCCTCGGTGCCGATCACCCGCGCGGCCTCGAGGCGCGCGAGCTCCGCCGGGGCCAGACCGAGCAGCCCGCCGAGCACCGCGGCATTGTCCTCGCCGAGCGTCGGCGCCGGGCGGCGCACCGCGAAGGGTGCGCCGCCGGCGTCGCGGAACGGGGCGGAGGGCTGGCGGTGCGGGCCGAGCCAGGCGCGGTCCGTCTCCTGCCAGAAGCCGCGCGCGCGCAGATGCGCATCCTCGTAGAGGCGGGTCGGCCAGCGCACCACGCCGGCCGCGACGCCTTCGGCCTGCAGCGCCGCCATCGCGAGCTCGGCATCCCGCCCGCGCGTCCAGTCGGCGATCGCCGCCTCCAGCGCCACTTCCCGTGCGCGCCGGCCGGCGGCGGCCGTCAGCGCCGGGTCGGCGGCGAGATCGGCGCGGCCCATGGCGCGGCACAGCCCATGCCAGGCGGCCTCGTCCGTCACCGCCACCGCGAGCCATCCCTCCCCGGCGCAGGGGAAGCAGCCATGCGGCACATGCTCCGGGTGCCGGTTGCCGAGGCGCGGGCCGGGCGAGCCCGTCGCCGACTGCGCCACGATCCAGGGCGCGACCAGCGGGAACATGCATTCGACCTGGGCGAGGTCGACATGCTGGCCCTCGCCCGTCCGCGCACGGTGCAGAAGGGCGGCCAGCAGCGAAGCGGCGGCGTTCAGCCCGCCGATCGGGTCGCCGTAGGCGAGCTGGTTGGTGGTGGGAGGCCAATGCGCCTCGCCGGAGACGCTCGGCAGGCCGGAGGCGTGCTCCAGCGTCGAGCCGTAGGCGCGGGCGTCCCGCCAGGGCCCCGTGCCGCCGAAGGCCGGCATCGAGACCATCACCAGGTCCGGCCGTTCCCGCGACAGCGCGGCGTAGTCGAGGCCGAGCTTCGGCAGCACCTCGCGCGCGTAGTTCTCCACCACCGCATCGGCATCGCGCACCAGGCGCCGCAGCAGCGCCGCGCCCTCGGCCGAGGAGAGGTCGAGCGTGATCCCCGCCTTGTTGCGGTTCAGCACGCAGAAGCGGATGTCCTTCTCGTATTGCCGCTCGGCGAAGAAGGCGTCGCGCGGATCGACGCCGCGCCACCAGTCCGGGTACTGCAACGCCTCGACCTTCAGCACCTCGGCGCCGAGATCGGCGAGCTGGCGCGTGCAGAGCGGCCCGGCCCAGCCCATCGACAGGTCCACCACGCGCAGCCCGGCGAGCGGCAGGCCGCCGGCGCGGCGGGGCGCGGCGGCCGGCCGGGCCGGGAAGGTCGCGGCGTCATGCTCGCCGGGCAGCGGCGCGCGGCCGCCGGCGAGCGGCGGTGTGCGGGTCAGGCGCTGCGGCACGGTCGGGCCCTCGAAGGCGGCCTCGCCGATGCGCACGGTGCCGAAGGCATCGCGGGCGCGATGGGTGGGCGTCGCCAGCAGCCGTGCGAT
This sequence comes from Neoroseomonas eburnea, assembly GCF_018129005.1. Taxonomy (GTDB): domain Bacteria; phylum Pseudomonadota; class Alphaproteobacteria; order Acetobacterales; family Acetobacteraceae; genus Neoroseomonas; species Neoroseomonas eburnea. Next base: position 136,121 of record NZ_JAAEDL010000009.1, on the reverse strand, counting down.
GTCCGGCACCACGGCGAAAGGCAGGCGGCGTTCAAGCGCCTCGGCGAACCATTCATCGGCGGTCCGTTCCGCGAGGCGCGGCACGAACAGCGCCTCCAGCTCGTCGGCATGGCGCAGCCGGTCGATGCCCATGACGAAGCGCGGGTCGCGACCGAGCTCCGGCGCGCCGATCATGTCGCAGAAGGCGCGGAACTGCGCCGGCGTGACGATGGTGACGCCGAGCCAGCCTTCCCTGCAGCGATAGACGCCGAGCGGGCTGGTCGGCGCGAAGCGGTTCACGCCATGGCGGCGGTCCACCTCGGGATGCGTCAGCCCCTGCGTCGCCTGGTATTCCGCGATGGCCACATTGGCTTCGTGGATGCTGACCTCGAGCCGCCGCGGCGCTCCGGAGAACAGCGCGGCCGCCACCGCATTGAAGGCGGCGATGCCGCCCACCACCGCGCCGGCGATGCCGCCGAGCATGGCAGGCGGACCTTCCGCCGGCCCGGTGCCGGCAAGGACGCCGGCCAGTGCGCGGCAGGTGACGTCCGTCGCCGCGAAGCCGGCATAGGGGCCGCTCTCGCCGAACCAGGAGATCAGGGCCGTGATCGGTGCCTCCCCGCCGCGCGCCCCGGGTGGGCGGGCGTCGAGCAGCACGTCGAACGCGCCGGCGTCGGGCGCGCGCGTCACGCTGCGCTTGTTGGTGTTGAGCCAGGCGAAGAGTGCCGATTGGGGACCGGCGCCGCTCTCGACCAGCGGCGGCGCCCGGCGGAGCGGGTCGCCGCCCGGCGGTTCCAGCTTCACGACGGTCGCGCCGAAATCGGCGAAGAGCTTGCCGGCATAGGCGAGGGCGACGCCCTCGCCTGCCTCCATCACGCGCAGATGGGCGAGCGGCAGGGGGGCGTCGCTGTCACGCGGCATCGGGACGATTTCCTCCTGGCCACACCCGTTCGGGCAGCAGCCGAATTTGTGATCACTAAATTTCAGAAATTCTCCCGAGTCAACCCTTCGCCGCCGCGTTGATGGCCGGCAGGCGCCGCAGGATCGCATCCGAGTAGACCGCGATGTCCCGCTGCACCGCGAGCCGCGCCAGCGCCCCGTCGCCGGCGCGCAGGCCGCGGATGATCTCGTGGTGCGGGTGCTCCTCCGGCCGATGGAGGAAGCGCATGCTGAGCAGCGAGAAGTTCAGGGGGCCGCAGCGCAGCCACAACCCCTCGATGATGTGGAGCAGCACGGGCATCCCGGACAGCGCGCACAGCTCCATGTGGAACCGCTCGTTCTCGACCAGCATCTCCGGCGCGCGGCCGGCGATGCGCGCCTCGGTCATGCGGGCGTGGATGGCGGCCAGGCGGTCGGCATCGGCCGGGGTGGCCCGTTCCGCCGCCCGTTCAGCGGCCTTGCCTTCCAGCTCCATGCGCAGCTCGCAGACCTCCCGCAGCCGTTCGTCCGACAGGATCGGGACGCGGGCGGAGCGGTGGTCCACCTGTTCGAGCGCGTTCTCGCTGACCAGCCGCGCCAGCGCCTCGCGCACCGGCGTCAGGCTGACGCCGAGCTCCGCCGCCAGGCTGCGCAGCTTCAGCTTCTCGCCCGGGCGGAAGCGGCTGCGCATCAGTTCCTGCCGCAGCCATTGGTGCACGCGGACCGCCACGCGCTCCGGGCTGGCTGGCTGCACCTCGACGTCCACGAGCTTCCTCCCCCTCATCACACCCGCTTGACAGCGCCGCCAAAGGACGGACATTTGTGATAACAAATTTTCGTCCCAGGAGGAACCATCATGGCCGAGATCACCGTCGTCGCCGAACTCACGGCCGCCGTCTGGAAGATCGAGGCCGCCCCCGGCACCCGCGTGGCCGAGGGTGACACCCTGGTGATCCTGGAATCCATGAAGATGGAGATCCCGGTGATGGCGCCGGCCGACGGCATGGTGCTCGCCGTGCTGGTCGCCGAGGGCGATCAGATCGAGGAAGGCCAGGCCGTCGCGACGCTGGTGGCGTGACGTGATCGGCCCCGTCCTGATCGCCAACCGCGGCGAGATCGCCTGCCGCATCGCCGCCACCTGCCGGCGGCTCGGCATCCCGACGGTGGCGGTCCATTCGGACGCGGACGCGACGGCGCTGCACGTCGCCGCCGCCGACGCGGCGGAGCGCATCGGCCCGCCGCGTCCGCTCGACAGCTACCTCTCCATCCCCGCGATCCTCGACGCGGCGCGGCGCAGCGGCGCGCGGGCGGTGCATCCGGGCTACGGCTTCCTGAGCGAGAATGCCGACTTCGCCGAGGCCTGCGCGGCCGCCGGCCTGGTCTTCATCGGCCCGCCGGCGGCGGCGATCCGCGCCATGGGCGGCAAGGCCGCGGCGAAGGAGGTGGCGCGCCGCGCCGGCGTACCCGCCCTGCCGGGCTATGACGGCGCGGACCAGTCGCCGGAGCGCCTGGCCGCGGAAGCCGCGCGCATCGGCTTCCCGGTGATGATCAAGGCGGTGGCCGGCGGCGGCGGGCGCGGCATGCGGCGCGCCGCTTCGGCCGAGGAATTCCCCGCCGCGCTCGCGGCCGCGCAGCGCGAAGCCGCGGCCTTCGGCAATACCGCGGTGCTGCTGGAGAAGCTCGTCGCCAGCGCCCGCCACATCGAGGTGCAGGTCTTCGCCGACGCCGCCGGCGGCGTCGTCCATCTCGGCGAGCGCGACTGCTCGCCGCAGCGGCGCAACCAGAAGCTCGTCGAGGAATCCCCCGCGCCCGGCATGGACGGCGCGCTGCGCGCCGAGCTCGGCCGCCGCGCGACCGCGCTGGCGCGGCAGGTCGGCTATGTCGGCGCCGGCACGGTGGAATTCGTCGCCGATGCCTCCCAGCCGCTGGCGGCCGAGCGCATCTGGTTCATCGAGATGAACACGCGCCTGCAGGTCGAGCATCCGGTGACCGAGATGGTGACCGGCCTCGACCTCGTGGAATGGCAGCTGCGGATCGCCGCCGGCGAGGCGCTGCCGCTGGCGCAGGACCAGGTCGCCCTGGCGGGCCATGCCGTGGAAGCGCGGCTCTGCGCCGAGGACCCGGCGCGCAACTTCCTGCCCTCGCCCGGCCGCATCGCCGCGCTGCGGCTGGCGGAGCCCGGTCCCGGCCTGCGCGTGGATGCCGGGGTGCGAGCGGGCGACACGCTGACGCCCTTCTACGACCCGATGATCGCCAAGGTGATCGCCCACGCGCCGACGCGGGCGGAGGCGCTGGAGCGCCTCGCCACGGCGCTGGAGAGCTGCGCGGCGGAAGGCGTCCGCCTCAACGCGGCCTTCCTCGCGCGGGTGCTGCGCAGCGCGGACATGCAGGCCGGCGGCGTCGACACCCGTTTCCTCGAAGACTTCCGCGCGCGCGACGCCGCCGCGCGCAGCGCCGCCTGATCCACGGAGACCCGACATGATCGCCAGCCGTGCCCTCGATCTCGTCCGCCCTGCCTTGCTGGCGCTGGGCGGCAGCCTTGCCATCGCCGCCTCGGCGCAGATCCAGGTGCCGATGCAGCCGGTGCCGATGACGATGCAGAGCCTGGTCGTGCTGCTGGTCGGCGCGGCCTACGGCTGGCGCCTCGGCGCCGCGACGGTGCTGCTCTACCTCGCCGAGGGGCTGATGGGCCTGCCGGTCTTCGCGGGCTTCCGCGCGGGGCCCGCCGCGCTGGCCGGGCCGACCGGCGGCTTCCTGGTCGGCTTCGTGCCGGCGGCAGCCCTGGCGGGCTGGCTCGCAGCACAGGGCTGGACGCGCGGGGTGGCGCGCAGCGCCGCGACCTTCCTGGCCGGGCACGCGGTGCTGTTCGCCTGCGGCCTTGCCTGGCTCGGCCTGATGATCGGCTTCGATCGCGCGATCGCGGTCGGGCTGCTCCCCTTCCTGCCCGGCACCGCGGTGAAGACCGCGCTGGGCGTCGCGCTGCTGTCGGCTCTGCGAGGTATGCGTCGTGCTTGATCGTCCGGAAAAGACCACCAGCGAGGCCAGGCCGATGACCTGGCAGCCCGAACTCGAGGAACTGCGGATCCGCGAGGAATTCGCCCGCCGCATGGGCGGCGAGGACAAGGTCAAGCGCCAGCACGATGCCGGCCGCCTGACCGTGCGCGAGCGCGTCGAGAAGCTCGCCGATCCCGGCTCCTTCCACGAGGTCGGCGCGATCGCCGGCAAGGCGAGCTACGATGCGCAGGGCCGGCTGGTCGAGCTGACCCCGTCCAACTGCGTCTGGGGTCGCGCGACGGTGGACGGCCGCCGCGTCGTGCTGGTCGGCGACGACTTCACCGTGCGCGGCGGCTCCGCCGATGCCACCATCCGCGAGAAGCCGCTGATGGCGGAGCGGATGGCCAATGAATTCCGTATGCCCATCATCCGCATCATCGAGGGTTCGGGCGGCGGCGGCTCGGTGAAGACCATCGAGACGACGGGCCGCGCCAACCTGCCCGGCGGCGTCGGCGGCACCGGGCTGTTCAACTACACCACGCTCAACCTCTCGGCCGTGCCGGTGGTGGGGCTCGGGCTTGGCTCCGTCGCGGGGCTTGGCGCGGCGCGTCTCGCCGCCAGCCACTATTCCGTGATGACCAAGAAGTCCGCGATGTTCGTCGCCGGACCGCCGGTCGTCTCGCGCCTTGGCGCGCCGGTCACCAAGGAGGAACTCGGCGGCTGGGAGACCCAGTGCAAGGCCGGCGGCGTGGACCACGCCGTGGAGACGGAGGAGGAGGCCTTCGACTGCGCCCGCCGCTTCCTCTCCTACATGCCGTCCTCGGTGCACGATGTCTCGCCCGTCATCCCCTGCGAGGACGATCCGGAGCGCCGCGACGAGAAGCTGATGAACGCGGTGCCGCGCGACCGGCGCCGCGTCTACCAGATGCGGCCGATCATCGAGAGCGTGGTCGATCGCGGCTCCTTCTTCGAGATGGGCAAGCTGTTCGGGCGGTCGCTGATCACCGGCCTTGCGCGGCTCGACGGCCGGGCGGTCGCGCTGATGGCGAGCGATCCGTTCTTCTACGGCGGCTCCTGGACCTCTGACACCTGCCAGAAGGCGGTGCGCTTCATCGACCTCGCCGAGACCTTCCACCTGCCGGTGGTCTACCTGATGGACTGCCCGGGCTTCATGGTGGGGCTCGAGGCCGAGCGCAGCGCCACCATCCGCCACGGCGTGCGCGCCATGGCGGCGATGAACCAGGCCACCGTGCCCTGGTGCACCATCATCGTGCGCAACGCCTTCGGCGTGGCGGGCGCGGCGCATCAACCGGCGGGCCGGCTCTCGCTGCGCTATGCCTGGCTGTCGGCGCGCTGGGGCTCGCTGCCGCTGGAAGGCGGCATCGAGGCGGCCTACCGCGCCGAGATCGACGCGGCGGAGGACAAGGCCGCGAAACTCGCGGAGATCGAGGAGCGGCTGAACCAGCTCCGTTCCCCCTTCCGCACGGCGGAGACCTTCTGGGTCGAGGAGATCATCGACCCGCGGGCGACGCGCCCGCTGCTCTGCGACTTCGCGCGCATGGCCGATCCGTTGCGCCAGCCGGTACCGTCGCGATTGCAGATGCGGCCCTGACGGGCCGCGACTCCGGGGGGAAACGACAATGATGCACATGAGCAACCCTTGGGCGGGAGGGGCTTCGCCCCTCCCGAACCCTCCCCACCAAATGACCGTGTCATTTGGAAAGCCGTCTCCTGGTGCCGGGCGCGGCGGGCATTCCGTCCCGTCTCGACGCCCTCTGCGCGCAGATGCCGGTTCCGCCAATGGCGCCGGGCGCCAGGTGATGGTTTCCAAAGGCCCCGGGCCTTTGGTGGGGTGGGCCCGGGAGGGGCGACGCCCCTCCCGCGCCACCCGCATGGCCGTCTTCGCCGCGGCCATCCTCGCCGCCGCGCCTGCCGCGGCCTTCCCCGACCGCCCGGTGCGCATCCTCGGCGGCTTCGCCGCCGGCGGCACCAGCGACATCGTCAACCGGCTGACCGCCGAGGCGGTCGCCGCCAGCTTCGGCCAGCGCCCGGTGGTCGAGATCCGCACCGGCGCCAACGGCTTCATCGCCGCCGCCGAGGCCGCGCGCAGCCCGGCGGACGGGCACACGGTGGTGCAGTGCTCGACCGGGCTGCTCACCATCACGCCGGAGCTGCCCGGTGCGCAGATGCCGATCGATCCGGCGCGCGACCTCGTGCCCATCGCCAACCTCGTGCATTCCACCCAGGTGATCGTCGTGTCCGCCCGCTCGCCCTATCGCAGCGTGGCGGAGGTGGTCGCGGCGGCGCGCGCGCGGCCCGGCACGCTGACCTATGCGAGCGCGGGCATCGGCGCGGTCTCGCACCTTTCCGGCGCGCGCTTCGCGCAGATGGGCGGACTCGAGCTCGTGCACGTGCCCTATCGCGGCGCGGCGCCGGGAGTGCTGGACGTCGCGGCCGGGCGGGCCGACCTCATCATCACCAATCTCGGCGACGTGGCCGGGCAGGTGGGCGAGGGGCTGCGGCTGCTGGCCTTCGCGGACGGCATCGGTTCCCCGCGCTTCCCGGATGCCGGCCAGGTTTCGGAGGCGCTGCCCGGCTACGCCATCAGCGGATGGTTCGGCCTTTGCGGTCCGCGCGGCATGCCGGAGGCCGCGGTGGCGCGCTGGGTGGAAGCCCTGCGCACGGGCTTCGCCGACGAGGCGCTGCAGCGGCGGCTGCTGGAGAACGGCCTGACGCCGCGCTTCGAGGATCCTGCGCGTTTCGCCCGCACCATTGCCGACGACCGCGCGATGTGGGGCGAGACCATCCGCGCCGCGCGCATCCGCGTCGAGTGAACACCGACAAGGGGAGAGGACGGACATGAACAGACGATGGATCGCGGCGTGCCTGGGCGCCGCCCTTTTCGCCGCGGGCGCGGCGATGGCGCAGCCGACGGACCGGCCGGCACGCATCGTCGTGGGCTACGCCCCCGGCGGCACCACGGACATCACCGCGCGCGTCGTCGCGGAGGGTGTCGCGGCCGCCTTCGGCCACCGCGCGGTGGTGGATACGCGCACCGGCGCCAACGGCTTCATCGCCGCGGAGTTCGTGGTGCGCGGCCCGGCCGACGGGTCCCAGGTTCTGCTGTGCCCCATGGGCCCGATGACGATCAGCCCCGAGATGCCGGGCATGCACCTGCCGATCGATGTCGGGCAGGACCTGGTGCCGGTCGCCAATGTCGCGCGTTCCTCCTACGTCGTCGTGACGGGCGCCGGCAGTTCCTATCGGACGCTGGGCGAACTGATCGCCGCGGCGCGCGCGCGGCCCGGCGCGCTGACCTATGCCAGCGCCGGCTACGGCCAGGCGCAACACCTGTCCACCGAACGGCTGAAGCGCATGGCGGGCATCGACATGGTGCACGTGCCCTACCGCGGTGCGGCGCCGGCCGCTGTGGACGTCATCGCCGGCCGCGCCGACATCCTCATCACCAATCTCGGCGACGTCATCCGGCAGATCCAGGGTGGGCAGCTCCGCCTGCTGGCGATGGGCGACCGGGCGGGCTGGCCGGAATTCCCCGACGCCCCGCGCCTGCCGGACATCGTGCCGGGGCTCGAGGTGATCGGCTGGTTCGGCGTCTGCGGTCCGCGCGGCATGCCGGAGGAGGCGATCGCGCGCTGGGCAGCCGCCATCCGCGCGACGGTGGCCGATCCCGCGCTCAGCCGCCGCCTGATCGACAGTGGCCTGGCGCCGAACTTCGAGGACCCGGCCACCTTCGCCCGCACCATCGCCCGCGACCGCCAGGCCTGGGGCGAGACCATCCGGGCGGCGGGGATCCGGGCGGAGTAGCAGCGCCCGGCGTGCAGTCCGGAACCCTGTCCGGGAATGCGCCGAACGGCGCATTCCCGATGCCTGCATCGGCGCACGCTGCCGTCCGGCCTCCCGAGGACGGCATCCCGGCCGGGTGGCCGGGTCGGCCTTCCCGAGCGGCCGTTCAGGGCATGAAGCTGCCGCCGCCCACGTCGATGGTGGTGCCGGTCAGGTAGCCGGCGGCATCGGAGACGAGGAAGTTCACCACCTCGGCGACCTCCTCCGGTTCGCCCAGGCGGCCGAGCGGGATGCGCGCGAGGAAGGCCTCGTTCATGCCGGGGGCCGCGCCGGCGACCATGTCGCTGTTGATGCGGCCCGGCGCGACGCTGTTCACCGTGATCCCGAAGGGGCCGAGCTCCGCCGCCAGGTTGCGCGCGAAGCCCATCAGGCCGGTCTTGGAGGCGCCGTAGTAGGCGCCGGTGATGGTGCTCGGCACGCGGGCGGCCTGGCTGGTCATCATCACGATGCGGCCCCAGCGGCGCTGCTTGAGCACGGGGATCGCCGCACGCGACAGCATGAAGGGGCCGGTGAGGTTCACATCCATCACCCGGCGCCATTCCTCGGTCGGGATCTCCTCGACCAGGCGCTTGCGGCCATCGACCTTGGGCGAGATGCCGGCGTTGTTCACCACCACGCCGAGCCGGGACCACCACTCGCCCAGCACCTCCGGCAGGGCCTCGATGGCGGCCTCGTCGGCCACGTCGAGGCGGATGGCGCGGGCCTGGTGGCCCTCCGCCACGATCGCGGCGGCGGTCTCCTCGACGCGGTCGAGGATGTCGGCGAGGACGACGGGATGCCCCGCGGCGGCGAGCCGCCTGGCGACGGCCGCGCCGAGGCCGCGGGCGGCGCCGGTGACGAGGGCGACGCGATCGGCGTTGCTCATGGGGTCAGGATCACCTTGCTGGCGGCCCGCTGACGGGCGAGCTCGAAGCCTTCGAGCCCGCGTTCGAGGGGCAGGCGGTGCGTGATCATCGGCCGGAAGGCCTCCGGGTCGCGGGCGAGCAGCGCGATCACCCGTTCCCAGGTGGCGTGCTCCGAACCGTGCGAGGCGCGAAGCTGGTGCCGGTTGCGCACGAAGGTGGTGAGCGGGAGGGAGAGCGGCGCCGCGTGGATGCCGGCCACCACCAGCACACCGCCGCGCTTCAGCACCGGCAGCGCATCCGTGATGGAGGGCGGGTGGCCCGTCGCTTCCAGCACGACATCCACCGGCCGGCCGCCGGTCAGCGCCAGGACCTGGTCGGCGAGCGGGCCCTCCGCCACGTCGATCGTGTCGGTGACGCCGAGGCTGCGCAGCACCTCGAAGCGCGGCGCATCGGCGCGGCCGGCGACGATGACGCGGCCGGCGCCGGCGGCGCGCGCCATCAGCGCAAGGCCCTGTCCGATCGTGCCCGGGCCGAGCACCAGCACGGTGTCGCCGAGCCCGACATCGCCGACCAGCACGGCCTCCGCGGCGACGGAGAGGGGTTCCACCAGCGCGCCGAGCTCGGCGTCGACCGCCGCCGGCAGCGGCAGCAGGTTGCTCGCCGGCACCTTCACGAAGCGGGCGAAGCCACCCTGCGCGGTCAGCCCCAGCACGCGCCGCTCGGCGCCGATGCGCGGATCGCCGGGCCAGGCCGCCTTGCCGTCACCGAGGAACACCGCCGGATGCACGGCGACGCGCGTGCCTTCGGCGATGCGCGCGCCGTCGCCGACCGCGGCGACACGGCCGGCGAATTCATGGCCCATGATCACCGGCAGGTACGGCACCATGTGGCCATACCCGTCGGTCCACTCATAGGCATGGACGTCGCTGCCGCAGATGCCGACGGCCTCGACCTCGATCAGCGCCTCGCCCGGACCGGGCGAGGCGGGCGCCGGCAGGTCCAGCGCCTCCAGCCCGAAGCCCGCGCGCGTCTTGCAGAGCGCGAGCATGGTCAGAAGGGCTCCGGGTAGTGGCCATGGTACATGGTCAGCGGAGGCTTGGCGTCCGGGTCGGTCATGACCTCGATGAGCGCCGGCTTGCCCGAGGCGAAGGCGGCATCGAGCGCCGGGCCGACATCCTCGCCGCGTTCGACGCGAAGGCCTGCGACGCCGCAGGCGCGGGCGATGGCGGCGTGGTCCACCTCGGCGAAGTCGCAGGCGATGGTGTGGTCGCCGTACTTCGTGTCCTCGGCGTGCTTCTGGAAGCCGAGGATGCCGTTGTTCAGCACCACCACGGTGACCGGCAGCTTCAGGCGGCGCAGCGTCTCGAGCTCCGCCCAGGAATGGCCGAAGCCGCCATCGCCGCAGAGGCAGACCACGCGGCTGTCCGGCGCCGCGACCTGCGCCCCGATCGCCAGCGGCACGCCCCAGCCGAGGCCGGCGAGGCCGCGCGGGGTGAGGAAGCGCTGCCCGGCGCGGCGCGCCGTCATGTAGATGTTGATCCAGTTGGACGAGTAGGAGGCGTCCGCCACCATGATGCCATCGGCGGGCAGGCGCCTGTCGATCTCGGCGGCGATGCGTTCGGGGCGCACCGGGCCGCCATCGCGCGTGGTGACGCCGGCGACGAGATTGCGCCAGCCATCGATGGCCTTGCCGATCTCCACTTCCACCTTCGGACGCGCGGCGGCGCGCGCGGAGAGATCCTGCGCCAGCATCGCCTCGCGCAGCGCGGCGAGCGTCAGCTTCGCGTCGCCTGCCAGGCGCAGCGCCTCGTAGTTGCGGCCGATCTCGATCGGGTCGGGATCGATGTGGATGTAGCGCGCGCCGCGCGGGTAGAGCGTCCAGGAATCGGTGCCGTTCTGGTTGGTGCGGTTGCCGACCAGCAGCACGACGTCGGCCCCTTCGACCATCGGCCGCAGGTCGCGCGTGCGGGCGCCGAGGCCCATCGTGTTGCCGACCACGCCGAGCGAGAGCGGATGCGTCTCGTCCACGCTGCCCTTGCCCATGAAGGTGGTGGCGACGGGCAGGTGCGCATCCTGCTGCAGCGCGGCGAGCTCCTCCGCGGCACCGGAGAGGTGCACGCCGCCGCCGGCGATGACGAGCGGACGCGCGGCCTTGGCGAGCAGCGCCGCCGCCTCCGCAATACGCGCCGGATCCGCGAGCGTCCGGTCGAGCGGGAAGGCGCCGAGGCTGGCCCGCCGTCGCGACGAGGCCGCCGCCTGTTCGAGCAGCAGGTCAGCGGGCACCAGCAGCACGGCCGGGCCGGGCCGGCCGGAGGTCGCCGCCGTGAAGGCCATGTCCACGTAGTCGTCGAGGCGGTCGGCGCGGTCGATGCGACGGACGAATTTCGCCACCGCGTCGAACATGCGGATGTGGTCGAGTTCCTGGAAGGCGTTCCTGTCGGCGGTGTCGCGGTTCACCTCCTGCACCAGGGCGATGACCGGGACGCTCGCCTTCATCGCCTCCGCCAGCGGCGGCACGAGAAGGGTCGCGGCCGGGCCGTTCTGCGCCGTGACGACGCCGACCTTGCGCGAGATGCGGGCGTAGCCGTCGGCCATGGTCCCGCCCATGTTCTCCTGCCGATAGACGGTCTGCCGGATGCCGGCATGGGGGGAGGCGAGGTGGAAGGCCGAGGGCAGGCTCTGCCCGAAGGTCACGGTCACGCCATGGCGGGCGAAGGCTTCGGCCAGGCGCAGGGCGACGGTCGCGTTGGCGGGGGCACCGGTGTCGGGCATCGGGACATTTCCTGATCGCGAGGGGTATTTGCGTTTGTTGTTTGCAATAGCAAACGGCAAACATCTTGACGCGTCAATGGGGCGCGCGAACAATCCACGCCTCATGGACATGGACACCGCCCTGGCCCCGGTCGATCGCGAGGAAAGCCTTGCGGGCAAGGTCTATCGCCGCCTGCGTGCCGCGCTCATGTCCGGCCGGCTCGCCCCGGGGCAGAGGCTCGTCCATCGCATGCTGGCGCAGGAGCTGGGCGTGAGCCCGACCCCGGTGCGCGAGGCGCTGCTCCGCCTGGTGTCCGAGGGCGCGCTCGACCTGGATGCGCGCGGCATCGCCTGGGTCCCTCGCCTCGCGCCGGACCGCTACGCGGAGATCATGGACCTGCGCACCGAGCTCGAGGGCCGCGCCGCGGCCCGTGCTGCGGGGTTGGTGACGGCGGAGGAGGTCGCCGAGCTGCGCGCCATCCATGCGCGGCTGATCGAGGGCCGGCGCATCGGCGACGCGCAGACCGTGCTCACGGAGAATGAGCGGTTCCACTTCAGGATCATCGCCATCGCGCGCATGCCTGTGCTGCAGCGCGTGGTCGAGAGCCTGTGGGTGCAGGCGGGCCCGACCATCAACCTGCTGTTCGACCCGCCGCAGCCGACCTCGCTCCAGGGCCATCCGCACGCCGCCCTGCTCGATGCCCTGGAGGCGCACGACGCCGAGGGGGCGCGCGCCGCCATCGTGCGCGATCTGCGGGAGCATGGCGCGCTGCTTGCCGAACTGCTCAAGGCGAACCGCAGCGGGCCGCCCGCCGATGCCGGCACCCTGGGGTGACAGAGCGGACAGGCCGGGCACCAAGTGGTGCCGCAGCCGGATCCCCGCGCAGTTGTCTGGTAGCATCGGCCGCTGTTCGCGACCGCCGGTATCAGCCGTTTCGTGCCCTCAGACGCCGGGCGCAAACCTCCGGTTTGCTTGGCTTCGCCGGACCACCGGCGGGCCGCATTCCGGGTTCCCAGTCACGGCCTCGGCATGAGGCAATGTCTCGTGCCGCGGGTATGAGTGCCGGCCCGCCAACGCCGGCACCTCCATCCAGGTGACCAGGGAAGGAGGGGGGGACCGGGGGGAGTTCCCTCCCCCCGACCTTGTCGCGTTCAGCGGTTCGGATACGGCCTCGGATAGGTGACCTGCTCCGGCGGCCCGGGCGGCCGCACCGGCCCGACCTTGCCGCAGGCGCCGACCAGCAGCGCCAGCGCCAGCACGGCCAGCACCCCGCGTGTCATGCCAGCTTCGCCTTCCACTCCGCGGCCATGGCCGCGACATTGGCCGGCGCCGTGCCGCCGTAGGAGGTGCGCGACCGCACCGAGGCGGCGACCGACAGCACGTCGTACACGCCTTCGTGGATGCGGGGTTCCGCTTCGCGCATCTCCTCGATGGTCAGGCCCGAGAGGTCCACGCCGAGCCCCTCCGCCTTCGCCACCAGCGCGCCGGTGACGTGGTGCGCGTCGCGGAAGGGCATCTTCAGTTCCCGCACCAGCCAGTCCGCGAGGTCGGTCGCGGTGGAGAAGCCTGCGCCGGCCGCCGCCGCGAGGCGCCCGACATCCGGCTTCAGGTCGCGGATCATGCCGGCCATGGCGGCGAGGCTGAGCGTCAGCGTCTCGGCGGCGTCGAAGACGCCTTCCTTGTCCTCCTGCATGTCCTTGAAATAGGTCATGGCGAGGCCCTTCATCACCGTGAGCAAGCCCACCAGCGCGCCGACCACGCGCCCGGTCTTGCCGCGCACCAGCTCGGCCGCGTCCGGGTTGCGCTTCTGCGGCATGATGGACGAGCCGGTGGTGAAGGAATCCGACAGCTTCACGAACCCGAAATAGGGGTTCGTCCAGATCACGATCTCCTCGGCCAGGCGCGACAGATGCGTCGCGCACATCGCGCAGCAGAAGAGGAACTCGGCGGCGAAATCGCGCGAGGCGACGGAATCGAGGCTGTTGCGCGTCGGCCCATCGAAGCCGAGCGCCTTCGCCGTCATGTGCCGGTCGATCGGAAAGCCCGTGCCGGCAAGCGCCGCGGCGCCGAGCGGGCATTCGTTCATCCGCGCCCGGCAATCCCGCAGCCGCGACAGGTCGCGCGAGAGCATCTCGACATAGGCGAGGAAATGGTGCCCCAGCGTCACCGGCTGCGCCGGCTGCAGATGCGTGAAGCCCGGCATCACCGTGCCGGCATGCTCCTCGGCGCGGGCGACCAAGGCGCGCATCACGTCCTGCACCTGGCCCGAGAGCCCGTCGATCGCGTCCCGCACCCAGAGGCGGACATCCAGCGCCACCTGGTCGTTGCGCGACCGCGCGGTGTGCAGGCGCTTGCCGGCGTCGCCGATCATGGCGGACAGCCGCGCCTCCACGTTCATGTGGATGTCTTCCAGGGCCTCGTCGAAGGGGAAGTCCCCCTTCTCGATGCGGTCGCCGATCCTGCCGAGGCCGTCGCGGATCGCCGCCTCGTCATCCGCCGAGATGATCCCCACATGCTTCAGCATCGCGGCATGGGCGAGGGAGCCGCGGATGTCCTGACGCCACATCTTGCGGTCGAAGCCGATCGAGGCATTGATCGCTTCCATGATGGCGGAGGGGCCTTCCGCGAAGCGCCCGCCCCACTGCCGATTGGCGTTGCTGCTCACTGGGGGAATATCTTTCGTGCTGGTTCCGACGCGCCGTTCCGTCCTCAAGGCCGCCCCGGCGCTGGCGGCGGGCGGGACCCTACCCGCCGCGCTTCCGGCGCGGCAAGCCATCGCCGCCCCCCACGGCATGAACCGCCTGCGGGAAGGCGAGGCCGACCTGCCGGATCTGACCTTCACGGATGCCCAAGGCAAGGCCCATGGCATCGCGGATTTCGCCGGTCGCGGGCTGGTGATCAACCTGTGGGCGACCTGGTGCCCGCCCTGCGTGGCCGAGATGCCGGCGCTCGACCGCCTGGCGGCCGCCCTGGCGCGGGAGGCGATCCTGGTGCTGCCGCTCTCCTCCGACCGCGGCGGCGCGCCGGTGGTGCAGGCCTTCTATGAGCGGGCGCGGCTGCAGTCGCTCGGCATCTGGCTCGACCCGCGGGGTGCCGCGGCGCGGGCACTCGGGGCGCGGGGCCTGCCGACCACCGTCATCGTGGATCGGCGCGGGCGGGAAAGGGCGCGGCTCGAAGGCGATGCCGCCTGGGACACGCCGGAATTCGTCGCCCTCATTCGTCGCCTGGCCGGCCAGCGGCCGGCGGAGGCGACGCGCGGCGCCTAGCAGCCTGCCGCATGGGCGCCGGTCGGCAGTTCCGGATCGGGCGTGGCCCCATAGGCAGGACGTTCTGGCGCCGGTGATCGGAGAGGGGCTCTGCCCCTCTCCAAACCTCACCCCGCCAGGGTGCAGTGCACCCTGGACCGCCGGCGCCTGGTGCCGGGCACGACTGCCATGCCGAGATGAAAATGTGTGCTGCGGGCAGGACGCCCGGAAGGAATGCCGGGCGCCGTGCACGGCACCTCCTTCGCCACCGCGAAACTCCCGCCCTGCCCAACACCAAGTCATGGCTTCCAAAGGCCTTTCGGCCTTTGGTGGGGTGAGGCCGGGAGAGGGGCAAAGCCCCTCTCCGGTCCGCTCATTGCCTTGCCTTCGCGCGCATGGGGCGGTGCCCCCTCGATCCGCGCTTCCCGGCCGACGAAGCTCGGGCGCATGAATTCCGTTCGGGCGATGCCGCCTTGAGGGTATTGCTTCGATCGGGCCGGAAATCCGGTTGACACCTCGCCCCGGAAGGCCCGAGGGGGAGGCGGCGCCATGACGATCCCGCCAGTACGAACCTTCCTGCCCGTCCGGAGGCGCCTCGTGCTGCACGTGCCGGGCTACGAGCCGCTGTCGGCCGAGACTCAGCGCCGGCGGCTGGCCCGCACGCTGCACCGCACCGCCGCAAGCTGGGGGCTGACCGCCATGGCCGGCACCGGAGAGGCCTCGGCCGACGGCGTGGTGCTCACCTTCCCCACCCGGCTCACCGGCCCCGACTGGGCGACCGAGGCCGAGATCCGCATCCTATCCTGGGACGACCTGATTGCCCGGGACCTTGCCGTGCCGCTGCCGGCACGGATCCTGCGGGGCGGCGTCGCACTCATGCGCCTGCTGGTGGACGGCACGCTCGCGCGCTACCGCGCGGCACATTGGCGCTACCTGCTTTTCGTCGCGCTGCCGGTGGCCATGCTGGCGGGGGCGCTGTTCGCCGGGCTTGCCGCGGCGTTGCTGCTCGGCGGCTGGGCAGGGGTCGGCCTTGGGCTCGCGCTCGGCATGGCGCTGGTGTTCGCCGCGGACCGGCGGCTGCATCTTGGCCACCTCTTCGCCGACTGGGTCTTCGCCCGCGACCTGGCACGCGGCACGCGGCCGGAACACGCCGCCCGCGTCGCGCGCTTCGCGGCCGAGATCGTCGCTGCCCGCCGCCGGCCCGACGTGGATGAGGTCGTGCTGATCGGCCACAGCCTTGGCATGGCATTGCTGACCGAGGCGCTCGCCGCCGCCCTGGCGCAGGAACCCGAGCCGCCGCGGCCGGCACCGCGCCTGGCTCTGGTCGGGCTCGGATCCTCCCTGCTCAAGATCGCGCTGATGCCGGAGGCGGGGCGGCTGCGGGCGGCGGTGGCGCGCATCGCCGCTGCGCCGGACCTTGCCTGGCTGGAATTCACCTCCCGCCGCGATCTCGTCTCCTTCCACCGGGCCGATCCGGTGGCGGTGCTGGGCCTGTCGGGCCGCGGGCCGCGGCTGGAGCGCATCCACCCCCGCGCCATGCTGGGAACCGCAGCCTGGCGCCGCGTGCGGCGATCCGTGCTGCGCGCCCACCGCATCTACGTGACCGGCAATGGCCGGCGCTATTTCTACGACTGGGGGCTGCTCGCCTGCGGGCCGGGCGCGGCGGGGCACGACCCCTTCCCCGACCGCCTGATCGGCCCCGATGGCGGGCTCGCCACCGCCCCGCTGGAGCACGCCGCGTGACACCCCTGATCGCCAAGCTGCTGCACGGGCTCTGCATGGTCGCCTGGTGGGTCATCCGCCGGCCATTCGAGCGCAAGTCCAAGCGCAACGTGCTGCTGCGCGATGCCATGGACGTGCGGGAGAAGCTGTTGCTGGGCATCTCCCTCACCGGCCTGGGCGTGATTCCCGCCATCTACATCGCGAGCGGCTTCCCGGCGGCGCTGGACCAGCCCTTCTCGCCGGCGCGCGCCATCGCGGGGCTTCTGGTCTTCGTCGCCGCGCTCGCGCTGTTCTACGCCACGCACAAGGCGCTCGGGCGCAACTGGTCGGTCACCCTGGCGGTGCGGCAGGAACACTCGCTGGTGACCGAGGGCGTCTACCGCTTCGTCCGCCACCCGATGTACTCGGCCTTCTGGATGTGGGCGATCGCCCAGGCCCTGACGCTGCAGAACTGGCTGGTCGGCCCGGCGGGCCTGATCGGCTTCGGCACGCTCTACCTGTTCCGCGTCGGGCGGGAGGAAGCGCTGATGCGCGAAACCTTCGGCGCCGCCTGGGACGCCTACGCGGCGCGCACCGCCAGGGTGGTCCCATTCCTGCTCTAACACCAACGGCCCTTTGGAATGACCGGGGAGGGCGGAATTGGAGGGGCTCTGCCCCTCCAAGCCACCCCGCCAAAGGCCCGAGGCCTTTGGAAACCATCATTTGGTGTCGCGCGGTTCAGGCAGTCCAATCGCTTCGGGCAGGTTTCGGCATTGATCCTGACAGTGGCGCACGGCGCCAAGTATCGGTTTCCAAAGGCCTCGGGCCTTTGGTGGGGAGAGCCCGAGAGGGGCAAGGCCCCTCTCGGTTTCACAGGTCAGGCAAACGGGCCATTGGTATAGGAGTCCGCTTGGAAAGTCCGGCACCGGCCGGCCTTCGGGACGTCCTGGCACCGGCGCCGCCGGTCAGGGCAGGGCGCCGAGCCGCCGCTCCACCAGCCCGCGCCATGGCGCATCCGGCGGCGATTCCGCCAGCAGCGCCTGCCACAGCGCCCGCGCATTGGCCGGCCGGCCGCTTTCCGCCTCCACCAGCCCGGCAAGGAAGCGCAGCCGAGGATCGTTCGGCGCTGCCTGAAGGGCGCGGCTGATCCACGGCGTCGCCTCGGCCGGGGCGCCGCGGGCGATCTCGAGCTCCGCGATGTCGCCGGCGAGCCCGGCGTCGAAGCGTGCCTCGATCGCGATCCGCCAGGCGGCGATCGCCGCCTCCGCATTGCCGCGCCCGCGTTCCGCATTGCCGAGCAGCAGATAGCCCTGCCGCGCCTGTTCGCTGCGCGGGTCCAGGGCCGCCAGCCGCTGGCGCACCGTCGCCAGCAGCCCGTCCTCCCGTGCCGCCGCCGCCGCGCGCTCCTCGAAGGTCGCGGAGGGCATGCCGGGGGAGCCGCGCAACAGATAGAGCCCCAGCCCGGCGGCGGCGATCAGCGGCAACAGCGCGACCAGCAGCGCGCTGGCGGGGCCCGAGGTGGTCCCGGTCTCCGCCAGGTCGGCGGCGGCGATCAGCCGGCGCTGGACCTCGATGCGCGCCGCGCGGTGGCCGGCCTCATCCAGGCGTCCGGCTTCCTTCTCGCGGTCGAGCTCGTCGAGCTGGGCGCGGTAGAGCGCCATGTCGGCCTCCCGCCGCCCGCGCGCGGCGCGGGGACGGAACAGGGCGAAGGCAAGCGGCAGCAGCGCCGCCACGGCCAGCGCGGCCAGCGGGATCCAGGTGGTCATGCGCCGTTGCCGCGCTCCAGTTCCGCGAGGCGGCGCCGTTCCGCCTCGGTCAGCGGCGCGGGCTCGATCCCCGACGCGCCAGGGCGCCGCCGGCGCAGCAGGATCGCCGCCAGCCCGCCGCCCAGGGCGATCAGCGGCATGGCCCAGAGCAGCGCCGTCACCGGCGTGAAGGGCGGACGCAGCAGGACGAAGTCGCCGTAGCGGTCGTGGATGAAGCGCATCACCGCCGCATTGTCGTCCCCCGCCGCGACGCGCTCCCGCACGATGCGCCGCAGGTCGCGCGCCAGGTCCGCGTCGCTGTCCTCGATGGACTGGTTCTGACAGACCATGCAGCGCAGCTCGCGGCCGATCTCCTGCGCACGCGATTCGAGCGCCGGGTCGCGCAGACGGTCCTCGGGGCGGCCGACGGCGGCCAGGGCCGGGGCGGCGACCAGCAGGAACGCGAGGATGATCGCGGCGCGGTGAAGCGGGGAGGGCCCTGCCCTCCCCGGAACCCCACCCGCCAAAGGCCGCAGGGCCTTTGGAAACCGACACCTGGGTGGCTGGAGGGAGAGGGACGGCATGCCCATCCCTGCGTGCGGTCGCTCGGCGCCCCTGCCTCCCACTGCCCAATTCATGGTGTCCAGAGGCCCTGTGGCCTCTGGTGGGGGGAGGTCCGGAGGGGAGCAAAGCCCCTCTCCGGTCCCGCGCGCCACATTCGTCACGCGTACCTCCGCAGCAGCGGCCGCAGGTCCCGGTCCAGCGTGTCCGGCGTGATCGGCCCGGCGTAGCGCCAGCGGATCAGCCCCTGCCGGTCGATCAGGTAGGTTTCGGGCACGCCGTAGAGTCCCCAGTCGATCGCGACGCGGCCCGGTTCGTCGCGGCCAAGCTTGGCGAAGGGATTGCCGTGGCGTTGCAGGAAGGCGGCGCCGTCGGCCGCGCGGTCCTTGTAGTTGATGCCGAGGATGCGCACGCCTTCGCGGGCGAGACGCATGAGCTGCGGGTGCTCGACGATGCAGGGCACGCACCAGGACGCCCAGAAGTTCACCAGCACCGGCGCCGGCAGCGGGCCGCGCAGGTCGGCGGCGGACAGCGCGGGCAGGCCGGCGCCTTCGAGCTCCGGCAGGTCGAAATCCGGCGCTGCCCTGCCGAGCAGCGCGGAGGGCACCCCCCGCGGGTCGTACTCGCCGGTCTGCAGGCCGCGCAGCATCGCCCAGAAGCCCGCGCCACCGGCGGCGGCGAGCCCGAGCGGCGCGTAGAGCATCCAGCGCCGGCTGCGCGGGGCGGCGGCGGGGGTTTCGCTCATGCCGGCACCGTGGCGCCCTTCGGCGCCGGCGCGGCCACGCGCATGCGCCGATCGGACAGGGAGAGCATGCCGCCAAATGCCATGATGAGCCCGCCGAACCAGATCCAGGGCGCGAAGGGGTTGTGATGCAGGCGCAGCACCGCGGCGCCGTCCCGTTCCTCGCCGAGCACGGCATAGAGATCGCGCATCGCGTTGGTGTGGATCGCGGCCTCGGCGGTGGTCTGATTGTCGACGACGAAGCTGCGGCGTTCGGGCCGCAGCACCGTGACCACCGCGCCGTCGCGCAGCACCGTCACCGTCGCGCGGCGCGCGCGGTAGTTCGGGCCGGTCACGTCGGACAGGCCGTCCATGCGCCATTCGTAGCCGGCGAGCCGCGTGCTCTGGCCGGGGTTGAGCTGGACGAGCGTGTCGGTCGCGACCCCCATCCCCGCGATGCCGGCGAGACTGACGCCGAGCGCGCCATGCGCGATGGCCGCGCCCCAGGCCGCGCGCGGCAGGCTCAGCGCGCGGCGCCAGGCCTGGGAGGGGCGGCGGAGCAGGCCGATGCGGTCGGCGATGTCCGCCGCCGCGCCGGCCACGAGCCAGGCCGCCAGCGCCATGCCGAGCGCCGGCCAGACCGGATACCCGGCCGCCGCCAGGGAAAGGAAGCCGATGAGCAGCGCCGCCGCCGCCGCCCACCACAGCCTTTGCAGCGCCGCCCACAGATCCGCGCGCTTCCACGGCAGCATCGCGCCGACCGGCATGGCGACGACGAGCGGGATGGCGAGCGGCGCCGTCGCCGTGTTGAAGAAGGGCGGCCCGACCGAGATCTTCGCGCCCGTCAGGATATCCGCGAAGAGCGGCCACAGCGTGCCGGCCAGCACCACCGCCGCGATCGAGCAGATCAGCAGGTTGTTCACCACCAGCGCGCCCTCCCGCGAGATCGGCGCGAAGATGCCGGTCGGCGCGAGCCGCGGCGCGCGCCAGGCGAAGATCGCGAAGGCGCCGGCGACATAGACCATGAGCAGTGCCAGGATGAACACGCCGCGCGCCGGATCGTTGGCAAAGGCGTGCACGCTGTTCAGCACGCCCGAGCGCACCAGGAACGTCCCGAGCAGGCTCATCGCGAAGGCGAGGATCGCGAGCAGCACGGACCAGATCTTCAGCGTGTCCCGCTTCTCGACCACGATCGCCGAATGCAGCAGGGCCGTGCCGGCGAGCCAGGGCAGCAGCGAGGCGTTCTCCACCGGGTCCCAGAACCAGTAGCCGCCCCAGCCGAGCTCGTAGTAGGCCCACCAGGACCCCATGGTGATGCCGACGGTCAGGAAGCACCAGGCGCCGAGCGCCCAGGGGCGCACCCAGCGCCCCCAGGCGGCATCGACGCGGCCTTCGAGCAGTGCCGCCACGGCAAACGCGAAGGTCACCGCATAGCCGACATAGCCGAAGTAGAGCGTCGGCGGATGCATCGCGAGGCCCGGGTCCTGCAGCACCGGATTGAGCCCGCGCCCGTCCATCGGCGGCGGCCAGACCCGCTCGAAGGGGTTGGAGGTGAAGACGATGAACAGCAGGAAGCCCGTCGCGATCCAGCCGAGCACGCCGATCACCCGCGCCTTGAGCGCTGTCGGCAGGTTGCGCCCGAAACCCGCCACCGCCGCCCCGCACAGCGCGAGGATGAGCACCCAGAGGACCATGGACCCCTCGTGGTTCCCCCAGCTCCCGGAGAGCTTGTAGATCAGCGGCTTCGCCGAATGGCTGTTGGCGACGACGTTGGCGACCGTCGTGTCGTTGACCGCAAAGGCCCAGAGCAGGCTGCCGAAGGCAGTGCCGACCGACAGCAGCAGACCCAGGGCCAGCGGCACCGCCGTCGCCATCCAGCGCGCATCGCGCCGCGCGGCACCGACCACCGGCAGCACGGATTGCGCGACAGCGATGACACAGGCGAGGGCCAGCGCGAAATGGCCGAGTTCCGGGATCATGCGGGGTGGTTCCGGTCGGGGTGGGGTGACCGGGGGCTCTGCCCCCTGGACCCCCGCCGGGGACCCGACAGGCTCCCCGGGCCCCTCCATGAATGGGGCGAGTGGCACGCGTGCACGACCACATCGAGGGGCGCAGCATACGCCACCGGCGCCCCGCCCCATCGGAATCGAGGGTCCGGGAGGCTTCTGCCTCCCGGCGGGGGGGGCGGGGGGCTGGCCCCCCGTTCGCCCGCCGCCGAACGAGCGGCCCGCATCATCCCCCGCTCCGTCCATCCGGCTGGCGTGGCGCCGTGTTCCAGCTCGCCGCCGGCGGTGCTGCCCCCTGGGCCGGGTTCCAATGCCCCGCGCGGCGCAACGCGTCGGCGACTTCGGGCGGCATGTAGGTCTCGTCGTGGCGGGCGAGCACTTCGCTCGCGCGGAAGCTGCCATCCGGCTGCAGCCTGCCGAGGGTGACGACCCCCTGGCCTTCCCGGAACAGGTCCGGCAGCACGCCGGTATAGGTCACGGTGATGGTGTTCGGCCCGTCGGTCACCCGGAAGGTCGCGCTGGGCCGGCCGTCGCTGGCGGTGACGCGTTCGACGCTGCCGGCCTCGACCAGGCCCCCGAGGCGGAAGGCGCGCTCGGCCGGCGGGCGCTGGGCGATCACGTCGGAGGGCGAGAGGAAGAAGACCAGGTTGTCCTGGAAGGCCGTCAGCGTCAGCGCGGTGGCGGTGCCGAGCCCGAGCCCTGCCAGGAGCAGGACCATCAGCCGGCGCTTCTTGCGGGTCATGGGTCTATGCCTCGGAGGCCGGTGCGGTATCCGGCGCCCTGCAGATATGAAGGCCGGGTGCCCCCGGCGTTGACGCAGCGCAAGTCACGGCCGTTCGCCCCGCGGGTCGAGCTGCGCCAGCAGCCGCTTCGCCGCGCGGTGCCGCGCGGCGGCGCCGATCGCGAGCGAACCGAAGACCACCAGCGTCAGCAGGTAGGAGACGGCGATGTGCCACCAGTGCAGGGTCATGCCGGTGCCCCTTCCTCACGCCGCGCGCGGGCGAGCTGCAGGGCACGGACGCGCCGCTCCATCACCGCCGCGCGGGTGCGCGCCAGCACCACGGCGGCGAAGAGCAGCGAAAAGCCGATCGCGCAGACCAGGAGCGGATAGAGGATGTCCACATGCATCCCCGGCGCATCCAGCCGTGCCACGGAGGCCGGCTGGTGCAGCGTGTTCCACCAATCCACCGAGAACTTCACGATCGGCACGTTGACGATGCCGACCAGGGCGAGGATGGCGCCGGCCCTGGCGCCGCGCTCCGGGTCGTCGAAGGCGCGGACCAGCGCGGCATGGCCGAGCCAGAGGAAGAACAGCACCAGCACCGAGGTCAGGCGCGCATCCCACACCCACCAGGTGCCCCACATCGGCTTGCCCCAGAGGCTGCCGGTGGCGAGGCACAGCGCGGTGGCCGCGGCGCCGACGGGGGAGAGCTCCCGCGCCGTCAGGTCCGCCAGCGGATGCCGCCAGACCAGCGACATGACAGACAGGGCGGCGAGCCCCGTGTAGCCGCCCATGGCGAGCCAGGCCATCGGGACATGGACGTACATGATCCGGACGGTCTCGCCCTGCTGCCAATCGGCCGGCGAAAGCACCAGACCCCAGACCAGACCGGCGCCAAGCACCAGCAGCGCGGCCGCCCAGAGGAACGGCATCAGCCGCCCGGTCGCCCGCAGGAAGCGGCCGGGATTGGCGAAACGGTGGAGGCTCCGCCCCCCGGGGTTCGGCCGGGCGGCGGTGGCTCCGGTGCCGGCGGTCAGGCGTCCATCCACATCCCCTAACTAGGCGAAAGGCGCGGGTTATTGAAGCCGCGCCCTGGCGGCGTTACGTCCGATGGCGATCGCGACGCCCCCTGCCGGGGCGACAGGGGGTGGGATGCTCTTCGCCGTGACCATCGAGGACAGGACCGGCATGGCCGCGACGCGCCGCGCCGTGCGGGCGGCGCATCTCGACTGGCTGGAGCAGCACCGGGAGATGCTGGTCATCGCCGGCCCGGTGATGGACGCCGAGGGCAACTCGATCGGCTCCGTCCGCGTGATCGAGGCGCCGGACCGCGCCGCGGTGGAGGCGTTGACGGCTGGCGACCCCTTCGCCAAGGCGGGCTGCTTCGCGCGGGTGTCGATCAACCCGTACCGCATCGTCTTCAAGGACGGGATGAAGGCCGAATGACCAGGGGTCGCAACTACTGGCTGGTGAAGTCCGAGCCCGACGCCTTCTCCTGGGATCAGCAGGTCGGGAACGGGGTGGAACCCTGGACCGGCGTGCGCAACCACATGGCCAAGGCCAACCTGGCGGCGATGAAGCTTGGCGATCTCGCCTATTTCTACCATTCGAATGTCGGCAAGGAGATCGTCGGCGTGGTGGAGGTGGTGCGGGAAGCCTACCCCGACCCCAGCGCCGAGGCCGGCAGCCCCTGGGTCTGCGTCGACATGAAGGCGGTGGCGGCGATGCCGCAGCCGGTGACGCTCGCCGCCATCAAGGCGGAACCGAAGCTCGAAGGGATCGCGCTGGTGCGGATGTCGCGGCTTTCGGTCATGCCGATCTCGCCGGCGCACTGGCAGATCCTGGCGAAGATGGGCGGGTGGACCGGCCGGTGAAGACGATTGCCGAGCGCGTGCTCTGCACGCTGGAGGATATCCCGGACGGCAATTCCAGGGGCTTCCCGGCGGCGCCCGGGGCCTTCACCGGCCTGTTCGCCGTGCGCCGCGGCCACCAGGTCTGGGTCTACGTGAATTCCTGCCCGCATATCGGCGTGCCGCTGGACCCTGTGCCCGACCGCTTCCTGGACACCAGGAAGCAGAACATCGTCTGCTCGACCCACGGCGCGCGCTTCCGCATCGAGGACGGCATTTGCACCTCCGGCCCCTGCTACGGTGAGGCGCTGGAGCGTGTGCACGCGCGTATCGACGAGGACGGCCGCGTGCTGGTGCCGGAGGATGCGGGGCTTTAGAGACGGTTCGGAAAGTCCGGCACCGGCCCCGGAAGCTCGCCGCGAGGCGCGTTTCCAAACGGGCTCCGAGCGGACCTGCGGGGAAACCCGGTCAGGCCCGATGGGCATGAGCATGAGGACGGGCGAAGGGGCGGCGGCCCGCAGGCGCGGAGATCGCAGGCGGAGAGGGGCTTTGCCCCGCTCCGGACCTCTCCCCACCAAAGGCCGCAGGGCCTCTGGAAACCGGGACCCGGCGCCGGGCCACAAGGTTGGGACAGGACGATTCAGGCGCATCCTGCATCGTAGGCGCAGGACTTCCGGCCCTCGGCCTCGCGTCGGCAATCTGTGACAATCGCCGAACCGCGATGCCCGGTGCCAATTCGCCGCGGTCCAGGGGCCCGTGGGCCCCTGGCGGGCTGGCTTGGAGGGGCAGCGCCCCTTCAACTTTCCGCCCTTCGGCGCGCGGCCCCTCCCCGCAGCCCCGACGCGCTCCCGTGTCCAGGGAGGCCGCATCATCGCCTCGCCACCGATCCGCCACGCCCGCCACCGATCCGCCGCGATCGCCCCGAAAGCACCTTGCCGCCGCCTCGCGGGCGCCTGTGCCGGCCGGTCTCATCCTCCCTGCGCTTGGACCAACAAGGAGGACCAGATGCGCCAGATCTCCCGGACCGCCCTTCTCGCCACCGGCCTCATGCTCGTTGCCGGAGCCGGCTTCGCCCAGGGCGGTGCTCCGCAGACCGTGATCGGCGGCGGTGCCACCACCCCCGCGGCCCCCGCGACACAGGGCCAGGCCCAGCCCGCCCGCCCGGCCACCCCGGCTGCCCCCGCCGCGCAGGCGACACGCCCGGCGACCCCCGCGACGCCTGCCGCGCCGACCGCGCAGGCCAACCGCCCGGCAACTCCCGCCAATCCGGCCGGCACGGCCACCGGGGCTGCGCAGCACCGGGCGACGCCCGCCGTGCCGCAGGCCGGCAAGCCGGCCACGAGCCCGGCGGAGCCGCGCACCCAGGCCGCGACGCCCGCGACCCCCGCGACCCGGACCAACTGACGCGCCATCCCTTCCCGCCCGCCCGGTTCCCCCGACCGGGCGGGCACCTGCCCGCCATGCCGATGCGGCGATTGACCTGAATCAACGCAAGGCGGCAAATCCCAGGCCAGAGAAACGCAAGGTCAGGGAGGCCAGCCCATGGCAGACGACATCATCGCCGTGAAGCCCGCGATCGCCGCCAAGGCACGCATCGACGCCGCCAGGCGCGAGGCGATGGTCGCAGCCGAAGCGAAGGACGCCGAGGCGTTCTGGCGCGGCGAGATGACCCGCATCGCCTGGATGAAGGAGCCGACGAAGATCAAGTCGGTCGACTTCCATGGCGACATCTCGATCAGGTGGTTCGAGGATGGCATTCTGAACGCCTCCGTCTCCTGCCTCGACCGGCACCTCGCCACGCGCGGCGACCAGGTGGCGATCATCTGGGAAGGCGATGACCCCAACAGCGACGCGAAGGTGACCTATCGCGAGCTGCATGCGCGCGTCTGCAAGCTGGCCAACGCCATGCGGCGGCTCGGCGTGAAGAAGGGCGATCGCGTCTGCATCTACCTGCCGATGATCGTCGAGGCGGCGGTCGCCATGCTCGCCTGCGCGCGGGTGGGCGCGATCCATTCGATCGTCTTCGGCGGCTTCTCACCCGACAGCCTCGCGTCCCGTATCCAGGATTCCGAATGCACACTGCTGATCACCGCCGATGAAGGCCGCCGTGGCGGGCGCAAGGTGCCGCTCAAGGCCAATGCCGACGAGGCGCTGCTGACTTGCCCCTCCGTGCGCCACGTCATCGTCGCCAAGAACACCGGCGGCGCGGTCGAGATGATGAAGGGCCGCGACCACTGGTGGGACACGATCACCGCTGGCGAAGGCGAGACCTGCGAGCCCGAGAAGATGAACGCGGAGGATCCGCTCTTCATCCTCTACACCAGCGGCTCCACCGGCAAGCCGAAGGGCGTGCTGCACACCACCGGCGGCTACCTGGTCTGGGCGTCCTTCACGCACGAGAACGTCTTCGACTACCGCGACGGCGAGGTCTACTGGTGCACCGCCGATGTCGGCTGGGTGACCGGCCACACCTACATCGTCTACGGCCCGCTCGCGAACGGCGCGACCACGCTGATGTTCGAGGGCGTGCCGAGCTGGCCCGACAATGGCCGCTTCTGGCAGGTCTGCGCCAAGCACAAGGTCAACATCTTCTACACCGCGCCGACCGCCATCCGCGCCCTGATGCGCGACGGCGAGGGGCCGGTGAAGAAGCACGATCGCTCCTCACTGCGCATCCTCGGTTCGGTGGGCGAGCCGATCAATCCGGAAGCCTGGCTGTGGTACTACCGCGTGGTGGGCGAGGAACGCTGCCCGATCGTGGACACCTGGTGGCAGACCGAGACCGGCGGCATCCTGATCTCCCCGCTGCCGGGCGCGGTCGCGCTCAAGCCCGGCTCCGCCACCCTGCCGCTGCCCGGCGTGAAGCCCGCGCTGGTGGACAACGAGGGCAACATCCTCGAGGGCGCGACCGAGGGCAACCTGGTCATGCTGGACGCCTGGCCCGGCATGATGCGGACCATCTACGGCGACCATGCGCGCTTCGGTCAGACCTATTTCTCGACCTTCAAGGGCATGTACTTCACCGGCGACGGCGCCCGCCGCGATGAGGACGGCTACTACTGGATCACCGGCCGCGTCGACGACGTGATCAACGTCGCCGGCCACCGCATGGGCACGGCGGAGGTGGAAAGCGCCCTCGTCGCGCATCCGGCGGTGGCGGAAGCCGCCGTCGTCGGCATGCCGCATGAGCTCAAGGGCCAGGGCATCTACTGCTACGTCACGCTGAAGACCGGCGTGGAGCCGACCGAGGTGCTGCGCAAGGAGCTGGTGGCCTGGGTGCGCAAGGAGATCGGCCCGATCGCCACGCCGGACGCCATCCAGTGGGCGCCGGGCCTGCCCAAGACGCGCTCCGGCAAGATCATGCGCCGCATCCTGCGCAAGATCGCCGCGAACGAGACCGAAGGGCTGGGCGACACCTCCACCCTCGCCGATCC
The DNA here is from genome assembly GCF_018129005.1 of Neoroseomonas eburnea. GTDB lineage: Bacteria > Pseudomonadota > Alphaproteobacteria > Acetobacterales > Acetobacteraceae > Neoroseomonas > Neoroseomonas eburnea. Next base: position 108,785 of record NZ_JAAEDL010000009.1, on the reverse strand, counting down.
CGGCGTGGTGCAGGAGCTGATCGACAACAAGGTGGGGTGACGGCGGCGGGATGGAGGCTGCGCGGTACCGGGATGTCTATATCGCGGGGCCGGACCTGGTGGCCCCGGTGCTGCGTGGCGTCGTCCCTCCGGTGGACGGCGCTCCCTATCGCATCAGCCCCTTCTTCCCGCCCTCGGCGCGGGATGTCTTCGCCGAGGTGGTGGAACGCATCCGCGCCGGCGCCCTGACCGGGCGGCAGACCGCGAACGCCTGCTGGTGCGCGCTGGTCTCGCCGCCCGAGATCGCCTGCCTGATCGACGAGGTCTACGGCTCGGCGGCCGATGATTCGCCGCGCCTGTCGGCGCTTCGCCGCTTCGTCGCGGCGCTGCCGGGGGATTGCCAGTTCTCGCTGGTGGCGCTGGCCTTCTGACACCTTTGGCCCGGTTGCCTGACCTGTGGAACCGAGAGCAGCTTTGCCCCTCTCGGGCTCTCCCCGCCAAAGGCCTCGGGCCTTTGGAAACCATCATCTGGTGCCGCGCGGTTCAGGCAGTCCAATCGCTTCGGAGCGGGCTTCGTGCGCAAGGGCGGGTTTCGGCACTGATCCTGACAGTGGCGCACGGCGCCAGGTATCGGTTTCCAAAGGCCTTTCGGCCTTTGGCGGGGTGGCTTGGAGGGGCAGGGCCCCTCCAATTCCGCCCTCACCGGTCATTCCAAAGGGCCGTTGGTAGAAACCCGCGCCCTTTGGCCGTGGGTGTGCTTGCGGCGGCGGTGCCCGGCCCATCGCGCCTGGTGGTCGCGGCGGCTGCCGGCGGACGGGATCAATGTCGCGTCCACCAGCGTGCCGCTGCGCACCGCGACGCCCTTGGCCTCGAATTGGCGCCTCACCGCCTCGAACGGCGCGCGGTCCAGGCCGTGCCGGACCGGTTCGCGCCGGAAGCGGACGAAGGCGGTGCGCTCCGGCGTCGGCTCGCGGGCCGCGAAGCCGCAGAACCGGCGGAAGCTGGCGCGGTCGTCCAGCGCCTCGGCCAGCCGCACGTCGGAGAGGTCGTGCCACGTGGCCAGCAGCAAGCCCCGGAACAGCGCCAGCGGCGGCCAGCCGGCCTCGCCCTTCGCGGCGGCCGAGATGCCGGCCAGGTGGCGGTCGATCTCCCTCCAGCCGAGCATGGCCGCGAGTTCGGACAGCGACGATGCCGAGCGCGCCTCCGGCCGCGCGACGAGCTCCTCCTGCCCAATCCGCCGCCGTGCCATCGCCGCATCCCCCCAAGGACAGCAGGGCATCGGAGCGCGCCGCGTCGCAGCAAGCACATCCGCGCACGGGCCTGATCATGCGGCTTCCGCCTGCCTCGGCTCGCCGCAACCACCCTGGATCGGCGTCCTTGCGCACATCTCAGCCCGCGCAGGCGATTCCACCCGGACGGAATCGGCACCAGGCCCGCTTGCGTGCCGGCGGCACCTCCCGGGCAGACACGGAACCGCTCCCTCGCGCCATCCAGGCTTCCGATGTCACGGGTTCCAAGGGCCCTTCGGCCCTTGGCGGAGGAGCTTGAGGGGGCCGCGCCCCTTCAACCGCATCACCCCCAGGGATTGCGCCTGCGCGCCCCCCAGGGCCCCGCCGACTGCGGCGCCGGCGCCGACCATCCGCCGCCCTGTCCCATCCGCGCCGCGATCTGCTGCAATGCCGCCACCCGGTTCTCGGTGCGCGGATGCGTCGAGAACAGGTTGTCCATCCGTGCTCCGCTCAGCGGGTTGATGATGAACATGTGTGCCGAGGCCGGGTTCGCCTCGGCGCCGTAGTTCTGGATCTGGTGGGCGTAGTTCTCGAGGCGCTGCAGAGCCGATGCGAGGGCGAGCGGATTGCCGCAGATCTCCGCGCCCAGGCGGTCGGCCTCGTATTCGCGGGACCGGCTGATGGCCATCTGCACCACCGCGGCGGCGAGCGGTGCGAGGATCAGCATCAGGATCATCGCGATCGGGCCGAAGGGGCTCTGGTTCCGGTCGCGGTTGCCGCCGAAGATCATGCCGAAATTCGCCAGCATCGAGATCGCGCCGGCGACTGTCGCCGTGACCGTCATGATCAGCGTATCGCGGTTGCGGATGTGCGCGAGCTCATGAGCGATGACGCCCGCCACCTCCTCTTCCGGCATCAGGTCGAGCAGGCCGGTGTTCACGGCGACGGCGGCATTGGAAGGGCTGCGGCCGGTGGCGAAGGCGTTGGGCTGGTCCTCGTGGATGACGTAGAGCGCCGGCATGGGCAGTCCGGCGTGGTGCGCGAGCTGCGCCGTCATCTCGTAGAGCCTCGGCGCATCCTGCGGGCCGATCGGCTGCGCATTGTGCATGCGCAGGACCATCCGGTCGCTGTTCCACCAGGCGAACAGGTTCATGCCGCCGGCGAAGAGCAGCGCCAGCACCATCCCCTGCTGCCCGGCGATGGCGAAGCCGAGCGCGCCGAACAGCGCCGTCAGCGCCGCCAGCAGAACAACTGTCCGCAGGTAGCCGCCCATGTCCAAGCCTCCGCAGAACACCTACATCACCATGGCCATGACCGAGACGACAAACAACGACCCCCCGCCCGCTCCGAAGCCGGACACGAAGCCCGAGGCACCGCTGAAACCGAAGGAGATCGGCGGGCCGAGCGGGCCCGAGCCGACCAGGTTCGGGGATTGGGAACGCAAGGGGCGGGTGAGCGATTTCTGAAGGTCGGGGGAGGGTGAACCTCCCCCGAACCCCCTCCCTTTTCTGTCATTTGGGAACTGACTCCCGAAGTCACTTCCCAAATGACAGAGAAGGTTGGGGGGTGCGGGGGGAAGTTCCCTTCCCCCCGCCTTCGCGACTCGGGCGGCTCCCGCGCACAGACCGCGAACGTGCTGGTGCCCATCAGCCCTGAGCCGCCACAAACCCTTGATATCCGCCGATCACGCGACTCGGCTCCACGGAGTCAGCGATTCGTTCGCGCGACTCGGACCAAGTGTCTGATTCACCGTGGGGCGAACTCCCCGAATCCTGCCATTGAATCACCTTCTGTTCCGAAAGGTCCCGATCTCGTTACGCTGGCCGTCGCGCCAGCAACCAGGCGAGCGCCAGCAGCAGCACCGCGCCCATTGCGAGCGCCACGCCGAGCCCGACCGTCGCCTCCCCGAGCCCGAAGGCCACCGGCCCGAGCGACTGCCCGGTGAAGAAGGAGAAGGCGTGCAGCGAGACGGCGCTGCCGCGGAACTGCGGCGAGAGCTCGGTCGCGCGAGTCTGGATGGCGTTGTGGATCATGTAGAAGGCGGTGCCGAGCAGGAACCCGGCCGCGACCGCGACCCACAAGGCCGGCGCCACCGCGAAGCCCATGAGCGCCGCGAAGCCGAGCAGCCCACCGAGCCGCACCACGTTGGCCGGCCCGAAACGCGTCAGCAGCGGCCGCGCCATGGCGGCATAGGCCAGGCCCCCTGCGCCGAAGGCGCCGATCGCGAGGCCGGCCTCCGTCGTGCCGCCGATGCCGCGTCCGATCATCAGCGGCGCGAGGAAGGGGAAGGACCCAAAGACCAGGCCCCCTTCCATCGCGACCGTGGCGTAGAGAGGGATGGCCGAGGGATTCGCCAGGATGGCGCGGTAGCGCTTGGCGGCCACCACCGGGTCGTAGCGCGTGCGCGGTTCGGGCGTCGCGCCGCGGCTGGCGGAAATCAGCGCCGCCGCGCCAACCACGGCGGCGATGGCGCAGAGCACCAGCATCCCCCGCCAGCCGGCGACTGCGGCGACCGGCCCGGCGATCGCCCCGCCGGCGATCTGCCCGCTGATGCCGAAGACCAGCATGCGGGACAACGCCACCTGGCGGTCCCTCAGCGGCACCGCATCGGCCATGATGGCGAGCGTCAGCGGCATCATGCCGCCGGCCGCGGCACCCGACAGCGCGCGGAAGGCCATCAGCCAGCCGAGCGAGGCGGCGACGGCGGACGCCGCCAGCATCAGCGCGAGCAGGCAGACGCAGACCGTCACCACCCGGCGCTTGCCGACGGCGTCGGCGACCGGACCGAGGACGGGCTGCACGAAGGCGAAGGGCAGCGTGTAGGCGGTGCCGAGCAGCGCCGCATGGGCCGCGGTGGTGCCGAAATCCACGGCGATCTCGGCGACGACCGGGTCGGTGGCGCGGGTGGCCAGTGCGCCGGCAAAGACCGCCGGCCCGTACATGGCAAGGACGCGGCGCATGCGCGCGCGGCTCGAAGCGGCATCCTCGTCCGGGGTGGTAGGTGTCATGCGGACATGCTGCGCCGCAGCGAAACCGGCCACAAGCCGCGCCGCCCGCAATGCTTTGCCGCGCCGCGCGCAGCCCGATACGCTGCCGCCCAAAGCAGGGGACGGAAGTATGGCCGAGACGATGACCCTCGCGGAGGGCGCGGCGCCGCCCGCCGAGCATGTGGACGTGCTGATCGTCGGCGCCGGCATTTCCGGCATCGGCGGCGCCTATCACCTCCAGGACCAGTGCCCCGGGCGCAGCTTCGTGGTGCTCGAGGCGCAGGACGGCTTCGGCGGCACCTGGCGCACGCACCGCTACCCGGGCATCCGGTCCGACAGCGACCTCTACACCTTCGGCTATCGCTTCAAGCCCTGGGTCGGCCCGCCCATCGCGACGGCCGAGGAAATCCTGAAGTACATGGGCGAGGTGATCGACGAGAACGGCCTCGGCCGCTTCATCCGCTACGGCCACCGCATCCGGTCCGCGCGCTGGGATTCGGCGACGAATCTCTGGACCATCGAGGCCGTGCGGAAGGATGGCACCACGGCACGCTTCACCGCGAACTTCCTCTGGATGTGCCAGGGCTACTATCGCCATGAGGAGGGCTACACGCCCGAATGGCCGGGGATGGACCGCTTCCGCGGGCGCATCGCGCATCCGCAGACCTGGCCGGAGGAGCTGGACTACCGCGGCAGGCGCGTGGTGGTGATCGGCTCCGGCGCCACGGCGGCGACGATCGTGCCCGCCATGGCGAATGATGCCGCGCATGTGACGATGCTGCAGCGCTCGCCCACCTTCTTCCGCACCGGGCGCAACGCCATCGAGATCGCCGACGAATTGCGGATGCTCGGCATCAACGAGGAATGGATTCACGAAATCGTGCGGCGGAAGATCCTGTTCGAGCAGGCGCGCTTCATCGACCGCACCCACAGCGAGCCGGAGAAGGTGAAGCAGGAACTGCTCGACCAGGTCCGCGCACATCTCGGGCAGGATTACGACGTCGCGACGCATTTCACCCCGCGCTACCGGCCCTGGCAGCAGCGGCTCGCCTTCATCCCGGATGCCGACCTGTTCCGCGGCATTGCCGCCGGCCGCGCCTCCGTCGTCACCGACGAGATCGAGACCTTCACCGAGACCGGCCTGCTGCTGAAGTCGGGCAAGACGCTGGAGGCGGACATCATCGTCACCGCCACTGGCTTCCATCTGAACGTGCTCGGCGACATCGACGTCGCCATCGACGGCAGGCCGCTGGTGTTCGGCGACACCGTGACCTACCGAGGCATGATGTTCACCGGCGTGCCGAACATGGCCTGGGTGTTCGGCTACATCCGCGCCGCCTGGACATTGCGCGCCGACATGGTGGCGGATTTCGTCTGCCGGCTGCTGGACCGCATGGAAGCGACCGGCGCGAAACGCGTCGAGGTCGCGCTGCGGCCGGAGGACCACAACATGCCGCTCGGCCCCTGGATCGACCCGGAGGAGTTCAGTTCGGGCTACGTGGCGCGCGGCAACCACCTGCTGCCGAAGCGCGGCGACAAGCCCGAGTGGCAGCACGCCCACGACTACTGGGCGGAGAAGGACGCGATCCCGGCGATCGACCTGGCGGATCCGGCTTTCGTCTACCGCTGAGCCGGGGCTGGCTCGGCGGCCGCGCGCGAAACCAGGGCATTGCTACGGTGTCAGCCGAAAGGCTGGCGGCATGACGAGACCTGTGCGCGGATGTGCGGCTGAAGGCGATCTGAGGCTCCGGGGGCGCGCAGGCGAGAATGCGGTCGGGCGTCCCCTCCCGAGGATGGCCTGTCGATCGCGCGCGGGCAGACGCGTCCCGTCGCATGTCGTCGCGTCGCGCATGATCGCATTGGCAGAGCGCGTGCCGCCGAAGGCAGTGTCGCCGTACACCTCGCCCGGATCGTCGGGCAGCACCGCCGCGAGTTCGGCTGCGTCATGGACGTTCGCCGTCGTGACCTCGACGCCGCGGACCAGCCCGGCGCCCTCGTCGGCGGCGAGGTGCGCCTTGTAGCCGTGGGTGTGCTTGCGGCGGCGGTGCCCGGCCCATCGCGCCTGGTGGTCGCGGCGGCTGCCGGCGGACGGGATCAATGTCGCGTCCACCAGCGTGCCGCTGCGCACCGCGACGCCCTTGGCTTCGAATTGGCGCCTCACCGCCTCGAACGGCGCGCGGTCCAGGCCGTGCCGGACCGGTTCGCGCCGGAAGCGGACGAAGGCGGTGCGCTCCGGCGTCGGCTCGCGGGCCGCGAAGCCGCAGAACCGGCGGAAGCTGGCGCGGTCGTCCAGCGCCTCGGCCAGCCGCACGTCGGAGAGGTCGTGCCACGTGGCCAGCAGCAAGCCCCGGAACAGCGCCAGCGGCGGCCAGCCGGCCTCGCCCTTCGCGGCGGCCGAGATGCCGGCCAGGTGGCGGTCGATCTCCCTCCAGCCGAGCATGGCCGCGAGTTCGGACAGCGACGATGCCGAGCGCGCCTCCGGCCGCGCGACGAGCTCCTCCTGCCCAATCCGCCGCCGTGCCATCGCCGCATCCCCCCAAGGACAGCAGGGCATCGGAGCGCGCCGCGTCGCAGCAAGCACATCCGCGCACAGGTCTCATGAGATTCCCAGCCAGAGGCGAGGATCGAAGGCGAAAGGGTCGATGCTCTCGATACGAGCCCGATCCGCCGCCGGATGGGTCGGGTTCAGCAGCAGGTTTCGCGCGGCGGGGACGATCACCGAGGGCACGCTCAGGACCGGGCTGCGAGCCTCGGCCAGCCAGGCATCGCCCACGGTGCGCGGATCTTCCGGCAGCGTTTCCAGCACCTCCACCGGGCCGGGCAGCGCGACGCGCAGCAGCACATAGTCCGCGGGCAGCAGGTCCGGCGGCAGGTCGAGGTGGACGCGGACCTCCAGCACCGCCAACGCGGGATGATCGGCGAAATACACGACACGCCGGCCAGGACTGTTCCAGCGGCCGCCGAAGCGGCGCGCGCCCTCCCCGGACAGGTCCGCGAAGGGGCGGCGAACCAGGCGCCAGCCGGTCAGGCAGCGATCCCGTGCGCGATGCGGCCCAGAAGGGTCTCCACCTGCCGGGCGCCGATCTCGGTGTCGAGCCGGTCGAGCGGCGCCTCCCCGCCCAGGGCCGTGGTCGGGCGCCGCAGCCAGATGCCGGCCTTGGCGCGGTCGGCGAAGGTCGCCTCGGCTTCCTCGACGACACGCAGCACGCGCAGCAGACGGTCGGATTGGTCCGGCGTCAGCCGCCCCTTGGCGCGGCGATGCGCCAGCGTCTTGCGCGGAATGGCGAGGCGGTCGAGCTCAGCCGCCGTGACGCGGCCGGAGGCCAGCGCGTCATCCACCGCGGAGACCGGCAGGCCGGCACGGACGGCGGCGATCAGGTCGGGGGTGGGGGCGTCGAGGGCGAAGGCGGACATGGCGATATGCCCGTAGCATGTGGGGATATCGCCGGGCAAGGACAAGCGGGGAGGCCGCCGCCCTCCCCGTACCCCTCCCGCCGAGGGCCGAAAGGCCCTCGGAACCCTGTACGTCAGGGCCGGATGGCTGCGAGGCCGGCGTCCGCATCGGTCAGGAGGAAGAGGAAGCCTCGGTCGATCGCCAAGGCGAGACGCCGAACGATCCGTGGTGATGCCGGCGATACCGAACGGCGTCCCGAAGCTGATCCGAGGACCGGTTCCGCCCCGCCGACATGGTCGGGAGGCCCTTCAATCCCGAAGGTCCAGGAAACTGAGTTTCCTGGCGGTGGGAGCGCGTGGGAGGCGGCGCCTCCCTCGCATCACGTTCGTCCCGCCTCCGGTGCTCGGCCGTTGCGCGGCCTGCGCCCTTCGGCGATCGGATGGATCACGCCGCTTCGGATTCCGCCCGCCGCGCGTGCTTCTTCCGCTCGTGCGGATCGAGGTAGCGCTTGCGCAGCCGCACGGCCGAGGGCGTCACCTCCACCAGCTCGTCGTCCTCGATGTAGGCGATCGCCTGTTCGAGCGACATGCGCCGGGGCGGAATGAGCAGCAGCGCCTCGTCCTTGCCGGCGGCGCGGATGTTGGTGAGCTTCTTTTCCTTGATCGGATTCACGTCGAGGTCGTTGTCGCGCGAGTTCTCGCCGAGGATCAGCCCGACATAGACCTTGTCGCCCGGGTTCACGAAGAGCGTGCCGCGCTCCTGCAGGTAGAACAGCGCGTACTGCACCGCTTCGCCATCGGCGTTGGAAATCAGCGAGCCGTTGCGCCGCCCCTCGATCGCGCCCGCCCAGGGCTGATAGCCGAGGAACAGCCGGTTCATCATCCCGGTGCCGCGCGTGTCGGTCAGGAATTCGCCATGGTAGCCGATCAGCCCGCGCGAGGGGATGTGGAAGGTCAGGCGCACCTTGCCGCCGCCGGAGGGCCGCATGTCCTGCATCTGGCCCTTGCGGAGGGACATCTTCTCGACGACGACGCCCGAGTAGGTCTCATCGACGTCGATCAGGCATTCCTCGAAGGGTTCTTCCTTCTCGCCCGTCTCGGGGTTGTCGCGCGTCAGCACGCGGGGGCGGCCGATGGTCAGCTCGAAGCCCTCGCGGCGCATCTGCTCGATGAGCACGCCGAGCTGGAGTTCGCCGCGGCCGGCGACTTCGAAGGCGTCCACTTCCTCGCTGATCTTCACGCGGATGGCGACGTTGCCTTCGGTTTCCTTGAACAGGCGGTCGCGGATCTGGCGCGACGTGACCTTCTTGCCCTCGCGGCCGCCGAGCGGGCCGTCGTTGATGCGGAAGGTCATCGCCAGCGTCGGCGGGTCGACCGGGATGGCGGGCAGCGGCGCCGTCACTTCGGGGGAGGCGATGGTGTCCGGGATGGTCGCGTCGGACAGGCCGGCGATGGCGATGATGTCGCCCGCCCGGACCTCGTCCACCGGCACGCGCTCAAGGCCGGAGAAGGTCATCAGCTTGGTCAGGCGGCCCGTCTCGACCACCGAGCCGTCCTGGCGCAGCACGCGGACCGGCATGTTCAGCCTGGCGACGCCCTGCGCGACGCGCCCGGTCAGGATGCGGCCGAGGAAGTTGTCGGATTCGAGGATCGACGCATTCATCGCGAAGGGGGCGTCGAAATCGACCTGCGGTGCCGGCACGTGGCTCAGGATCAGGTCGAACATCGCCGAGAGGTCCTTGCGCGGCCCCTCCATCGAGGTATCGGCCCAACCCTGGCGGCCCGAGGCGAACAGGGTGTGGAAGTCGAGCTGCTCGTCCGTCGCGCCGAGCGCGGCGAAGAGGTCGAAAACCTCGTCATGCACCTCGTGCGCGCGGGCGTCCTGGCGGTCCACCTTGTTGATGACGACGATCGGCTTGAGTCCGCGCGCCAGCGCCTTGGTCAGCACGAACTTGGTCTGCGGCAGCGGGCCCTCGGCGGCGTCGCACAGCACGATGGCGCCGTCCACCATGGACAGGATGCGCTCGACCTCGCCGCCGAAATCGGCGTGGCCGGGGGTGTCCACGATGTTGATCTTCACGCCCTTCCATTCCACCGCGGTGGACTTGGCGAGGATGGTGATGCCGCGCTCGCGCTCCAGGTCGTTGCGGTCGAGCGCGCGCTCGGCGACCTGCTGGTTGGCGCGGAAGGCGCCGGCCTGCTTGAGAAGCTGGTCCACCAGCGTGGTCTTGCCGTGGTCAACGTGCGCGATGATCGCGACGTTGCGGATGTCTGCGGCGCTCATCGCGCTCTCCTCGGTCTGTGCGCCGCGCATCGGGTACGCGGCAAGCCGCACCCCTGCCCCGGTCGTGGGCGGGCGGCGCGGCCTTTTGGTCGGGCGGATTGTTGCGGCGCACACTTAAAGCGTCAGGGCTGGGAAGGCTAGGAAAAAAGCCTTGCCCTTCGCGCATGGCGGCCCGCGGCGAGGAACGGGGGGAATGTCGCCGCGGGCCGCCCCATGACGGCGCCGCGCGGGGCAGGGGGGGGGGGGGGAGGCCAGGCGCCCCGCGCGGCCGCCGTCACAGGCCCTGGGCGCGGGACAGGCTCGCCGCCTCGGCGATCAGCGTCGCGGCGGCTGCCCTGTCGCGACGCGCGATCGCGGCGCGCGCCTCAGCCATGCGGGCGACCGGCCCGTCGCGCATCGGCGTCGTTTCGGTGCCCGCGATGGTGGAGCGGGTCAGGGCGAGTGTCTCAGCCCGTTCCAGCAGTTCGTTCGCCAGCGGCAGGCGACCCTGCCGCGCAGCCTGTTCGGCCTGGACCAGCAGGGCATCGACCTGCTGAGCCCCGACGCGGTCGGCCTGCGCCGCGACGCGATCACCGCCGTTCAGCGGCGAATTTCCGGGGACGCCTTGCGCCAGCGCCGGCATCGCCGCCAGTCCCACACCAAGTATGGCGAGGCGAATTGCATGTTTGCGCATGATGTTCTCCTCTCTCTCTTTTGGATGTCCCAAACAGCAGGAGAAGTGTGGCGGTTTCATGCCCGGCATCCATCACAGTTATTACATTTTCGTGATCGAAGAATATTCCTGATGATGGACTCCCTGGCATCTCGAATTCACGGGATATGCATCTCGCAATGCCATCTTGCTGTGCGGTGACTACAAAGAATCGATGTGTTCAAAATGAATTTCTTGACGGATGTCGGATGGTATGGCGGCGTCCGGGACGGCTCGAACACCCGTGCACGCGCCCACGCGCCCGCGCGCCGCTCCGCGCGCGGCGGCGCCCCCTGGGTGGCCATGTCGGGACGCGAACCGGTGCGGCCGAAGGGAATCCCCCTTTCGGCGCCATCCCGGCCGCGCTCACCTGCCGCAGAGCCATGGCAAAGAGGTCGCCCGCCAGGCTCGACGACATGGTGCGCGGGGCAGATGAGGCGGCCGCGCACGGAACCCGGACCGTGATACAGCGCCAGCCGAACGGCTGGCCGAAATCAGCCGAGCGCGGAGGCCACGCCCTTCGGCCCGCCGGCGACCAACGCCTTGAGGTCCGCCTGCGGCCGCGCACCGAAATGGGAGATCGCCTCGGCCGCCGCGACGGAGGCCCAGCGGCCGCATTCCGGCAATGCCTGGCCGGCCGTCAGCGCCGCCAGGAAGCCGGCGGCGTAGGCATCGCCCGCGCCGGTGGTGTCGACCACCGTGGTCGGTGCGGCGGCGATGGCGTGGGTCGTCTCGCCAGCGATGATGAGACTGCCCTGCTCGCTGCGCGTCAGCGCGGCGAGCGCGACGTCCTGGCGCGCCGCAGCCGCGGCTTCCTCGAACGAGGAGGCGTGGTAGAGGGCGCGGATCTCCGCCTCGTTGGCGAAGAGAATGTCGGCCTCGTCGCGGACGAAGGCGCGGAAGGCGTCGCGATGGCGCTCGACGCAGAAGGGGTCGGACAGGGTGATCGCCACCTTGCGCCCGGCGGCGTGCGCGATGCGCGCCGCGGCGCGGAAGGCGGCCTGCGCCGCCGGCGGGTCGAACAGGTAGCCTTCGAGATAGGTGACCTGCGCGCCGGCCACCGCCACCGGATCGACGTCGTGTTCCCCGAAGGTGACGCAGGCGCCGAGGAAGGTGTTCATCGTCCGCTGCCCGTCCGGCGTCACCAGGATCAGGCAGCGCGCGGTCGGGGCGCCGCCCTTCAGCGGCGCGGTCGGGAACCGCACGCCGGCGGCGGTGATGTCATGGCGGAAGACCTGGCCCAGCGCGTCGTCCGCCACCTTGCCGAGATAGCCGACCCTGGCGCCGAGTGCGGCCGCCGCCGCGCAGGTATTGGCCGCCGAGCCGCCGCTGCTTTCCACCCCCGGGCCCATGTCGGCGTAGATGCGCTCGGCGTCCTCGGGCCCGATCAGCGCCATGCCGCCCTTGGCCATGCCGTGACGGGCGAGGAAGGCGTCCTCGGACCGTGCCAGCACGTCCACGATGGCGTTGCCGATGCCGAGGATGTCGAGGGTGGTCATGGAGGCGGGCCTTCCTGAGGGATCGCCGCCCATAGCGTGGAGGTCGGGGGAGGGGAACCTCCCCCGATCCCCCCTCCCTTCTTTGTCTCTTGGGAACTGACGTTGGAAGTCAGTCTCCAGGTGCCAGGGAAGGTTGGGGGGTTCGGGGGGAAGTTCCCTTCCCCCCGACCTTTCCCGTCACGGCGCCACCAGCATCACCCACACCGGCAGCGTGACGACCGAGGCGATGTGCTCCGTCGTCGTGATCGCCGCCATCAGCGGCGCGTCGCCCCCCATCGCACGGGCCATGACGTAGGACGTCGCCGCCGTCGGCAGCGCCATGAACACCACCGCGACGGCGGTCGCCATCGGCGGCACGCCGAACAGCGTGCACAAGGCCCAGGTCGCCGCCGGCATGCCGATCAGCTTGACCACGCCGGTCAGCGCCTGCGTTCCCACCCGGTCGGAGAAGGATTGCAGCGACAGCGCCGCGCCGACGCAGAGCAGACCGAGCGCCACGGAAGCCTGCCCGAGTGCCCGCACCGTCGGCGCGACGCCCGCCGGCAGGCCGCCCAGCGCCGCGATGGCGAAGCCGATCACCACCGCCAGCAGCAACGGGTTGAGCGCCAATTGCCGGACCACCGCCGACGGGCGCGGCGGACCGCGCTTGCCGTCGAAGGCGAAGGCGAGCGTCGTCACCACCTGCACGAAAGGGACGATCATGCCGGTCGCCACCGCGCCGAAGCCGGTACCGGGCGCGCCGAACAGCGCGCCGACGATGGCGAAGCCCATCAGGTTGTTGAAGCGGATGCCGCCCTGCAGCACCGAGGTCATCGCCGCATGCCCGTGGCCGAGCACGCGTGCCAGCGCCACGGAAACCAGCGTGCCGAAGGCCAGCGAGGCCCAGATCGCGCCCGCGATCCGGCCGAGCGGGATCTGTGACAGGTCGAGCGGCGCGAGGGCCGCGACGATCAGGGAGGGCAGCAGCACCCAGTAGATCAGGCGCTCCATGCCGGCCCAGACGGCGTCGTCCTTCAGCAGGCGGCGCTTCAGCAGGGCGCCGAGGGCCAGCAGGGCGAAGGCGGGGACGAAGGCGTCGAACCAGGCGGTCATGCGACAGGCCGGGGGGAGGGAACTCCCCCCGGCGCCCCCCTCCTTCTCTGGAAGGGTCGCGCCGTCTGCGCCGGCGCGACGGCGACGATCATGCGCGGCGCGTCGTGCCCGGGGTGGTCGCGATCGCGGAGAGGCAGGCGGCCTCGGTCACTCCCTCGGCGGCGCCATGGGCACGGGCAGAGGCATGGCCGACGACCAGCGCGCCGCCCTCCGGGTACAGGATCACGTCGAGCCGGCAATTCGGGGCCTCATACAACCAGATCTCCGCCTCGCCTTCGGGCCGGCGCAGGGTCGGGTCGCCGAGCATGCGTCGCATCTGCTCCGCCCGCGCGCCCAGCAGCAAGGCCGCGGCGGCCGGCGGTTCGGTGCCGCGCGCGCGCGGCGTCGCGGCCGCCACGGACACCACGGCAGGGGCGGGCGCGGCGGGCGCTTCCGCCACCGCCCGCGGTACCCCGCCGCCCGCCACCGCAAGGCTCGCCTGCGCCGAGCGCAGCGCGTCCTGCATCAACGCAGCGGCTTCCTCCCCTCGGTCCGCGGCGCAGCCGAGGACCAGCAGGGGCAGCAGGATGGCGGCGGGACGCAGGGCCATCGGGCGATCCTCGGCGGCGGCCCCATGCCCGGGCCCGCCGCTGGGTCGGGGCCGCCCTCTCAGGCGTCAGCGGGCTCGGCGCTGCGCGGCGTGGGCACCGGCGCGAGGCGCGGCGACGTGCCCGCGGCCGGCGCGTCGGTGATCATCTCCATCTTGCCGGAGAGCTGGCCGCCATCCTCCACCGAGAGCCGGCGGGACCGCGCCGTGCCGAGCACCCGGCCGGTGGCGCGGATGGTCAGGCTGCCCTTGGCGGTGAGGGTGCCGTCGAAGGTGCCGGCGATCTCGGCATCCTCGACCTCGACCTCGCCCTTGAAGACGCCGGAATGGCTGATGATCAGCTCCTGCGCCTGCAGCAGCTGGCTTTCCATTGTGCCTTCGATCACCAGGCGCTCGGCCTCGGTCACCGTGCCCTGCAGGCTGATGCCCTTGCCGACCACCAGGGTGCGGCGCTCGACGGCCTCGGTGCGGGCGGGACCACGGGCCGGTGCCGCGCCGGCGGCCGGCGGCGGGGCGACGCGGGCCATCGTGGCGCCCGCCGGCGGCGCGGAGGGCTTCGGCGCAGTCGGGCCGGTCGAAGCGGCCGGCAGCGTCACGCCCGAAGGGCGGAACGGCGGCACGGCGAGATCGGGGTCGCGCGCTGCAGGCACGGTCGTCGGCGCAGCCTCGGCACCCGTGGCGGCAACCCCCGGTTCATCCTTGCGACGAAAGATCGACATCCTGGTGCCCCTTCGAGTCCCGGTGTTGACGTGAAGGCTCGGGGCTAGCACGCGTCCGGAGGCCGCCACAACGCCACTGCCCGGCTTATCCCCAGGATTCGCGCTTTCAGCTCCGTGTGGAGCGTTGCAGCAGGTGCACCGCCGCCGCCGTGCCGAGGATCGGCACCAGCAGGTTGAGCAAAGGCACCAGAGCCATCGCGGCCAGGGCCATGCCAAGCAGCCATCCCGCAACCCGCAGCCGCCGCCAGGCGGCGCGCGCCCCGGCGCCGTCCATGCGCAAAAGCGCCGTCTGCTGCACCATCCCCGCTCCCAGCGCATAGGCCGAGACGGTCAGGGCCAGCACGAACCCCAGAACCGGCACGAAGAGCAACGGCAGCATCACCAGCTGCAGGGCGAGGAGCTTCAGTCCGAAGCGGAGGCCGAAGGCGACCTGCGCGACGATCGAGGCGCCCTGCGGCGGCGGCAGTCCCGGGTAGTGGCGCCGTTCCACCGCCGCGGCGACGGGTTCCACAAGTTGCGATGCGATGGCCGCGGCCACCGGCAGGAACAGCCACCAGGCCATCACCAGCGCCGCCGCGCCACCGCCAAGCTGGGCAAGCCAGGACAGCCAGCCCGTCCCGCCGGCCGCCCAGGCCGCGGCCTCGATCGCGCCCCAGGTCAGCAGGCCCAGCGCGACGGCCGCGCCGAGCACGCCGAACAGCAGCGGGCGGCGGAAGGCAGGATCTCCCATCTGGCCGAGGGCAAGCATCAGGGCGGTGATCACGAGCGAGGAGCCCTACGGTTGGATGGCGCGCGTGGATATCGTCTGCGGGGCGGGGTGACGAGGGGGGCGGCGCCCCATACGCGCGAACATTTGCGCTGTTGATTGGAGAGGGGCGACGCCCCTCTCCGCTTCCCTCATCGCCCCATGTTCGCGCGCATGGGGCAAGGCCCCTCGTTACGCCGGCATCGGCACCCTGGCTGCCAGTGGTTCGAGCAGCGTCTCGATCGCCACCGGCTCCTCCCATTCCAGCCGCACCGTCACCACCGTCACGCGGTTGCGGAAGGCCGGCGGGATGCGCACGAAGTCCTTGCGCGTGGTGACCGGCGTGGCGCGCAGGCTTTCCGCCTCGGCCAGCAGGTCGCGCAGATCCCCTTCGTCGAAGGGGTAGTGGTCGGCATAGGCTTGGCGCCCCGCCAGGAAGGCGCCGGCTTCCTGCAGAGTGGTGAAGAACTTGCGCGGATTGGCGATGCCGCAGAAGGCGAAGACCGGCTGGCCGGCGAGCAGCTCCGCCTCCGGCCCCGGCACCAGGCGTGCCCGCAGCACGGGCATGCCGGGCGGCAGGGCGGCGAGCGCGCCGGCCTCGTCCTCGCCCACCAGCACAGCGGCGCGGCAGCGCGCGGCGGCGGCGGCCACCGGCTCCCGCAGCGGCCCGGCAGGGATGACCCGGCCATTGCCGAAGCCGTAGGTGCCGTCGATCACCAGCAGCGACAGGTCCTTCTCCAGCGTCGGGTTCTGCAGCCCGTCATCCATCACGATTGCCTGGGCGCCGGCGGCGATCGCCGCCTGGGCGCCGGCGGCGCGGTCGGCTGCCACCCAGGTCGGGCGCTCGGCGGCGAGCAGCAGCGCCTCGTCCCCGACGGCGGTGCTGTCATGCTGGGCGGGGTCCACGCGGATCGGCCCCTTGAGCCGCCCGCCATAGCCGCGCAGCAGGAAATGCGCCGCGATGCCGCGGTTGCCGAGGCGCCGGGCGATATCGAGCGCCGCCGTGGTCTTGCCCGCACCTCCGGCGGTGGCATTGCCGCAGCAGATGACCGGCACCGACGCCTGCCAGCCTGGCCGCGCCATGCGCCGCGCCGTGGCGGCCGCATAGATGGCGGAGACGGGCGAGAGCAGGATGGGCACGAGCCCCCCGCCGCCGCTCCAGAACTCGGGAGCCCGCATCAGATCCTTTCGCCTACAATCCTTGTTGCCGGCGGTCCGGAGTCCTCCGGTTCCGCCGCCCCCCGGCCGCCCGACGCGCCCGGCGCACCCCTCGGCGCGGCCAGCAGCGGCAGCAGCGCCGCGGCGATCCGCTCCGGCAGTCCGGCCTGATCGGCCGCTACCAGGGCGGCAGCCTCGGCTTGAGCCCGCGCCCGGTCAGGGTTCGTTAGCATGTCGCCCAGCCGCTGCGCCAGCGCCGCAGCCGGTTCCGTTCCGGGGTCGATCCGGCAAAGCCCCTGGACGGCTTCCATCCGCGCCAGGATCTCTGCGAAGTTCCAGGTGTGCGGGCCGGTCAGCACGGGGCAGCCGAGCCGCGCCGGCTCCAGCGGGTTCTGCCCGCCATGAGGCACCAGCGAGCCGCCGACGAAGGCAACCCGCGCCAGCCGGTAGAAGAGTCCGAGCTCGCCCAGCGTGTCGGCCACCAGGATGGCGGTTCCCGCGCCCGGGTCCTCGCCCGTCGACCGGCGGGCGACGGGCAGGTCCCCGGCCAGGGCCGCGACCTCCGCCCCGCGTTCCGGATGGCGCGGCACGATGATGGTCAGCAGCCCCGGATGCGCCGCGGCGACGCGCCGGTGCGCGGCGATCGCGATCGCTTCCTCCCCCGGATGCGTGCTGGCGGCCAGCCAGACGGGGCGGCCGGCGAGCAGCGCGGCGAGCCGCGCCAGCTCCGCGCTGTCCACCGGCAGCGGCGGGGCGGCGAGCTTCAGATTGCCCCAGCATTGCGCCGGGGCGCCCATGGCACGGAAGCGCGCCGCGTCCTCCCCGGTCTGCGCCAGCACCAGGCTGAAGGGGGCGAGCACCTCCCGCGCCAGGCCCGGCGCGCGGCCCCACCAGCGCGCCGAGCGGTCCGACATGCGGCCGTTCACCAGCGCGAGCGGAATGCCGCGTGCAGCCGTGGCCGCGATCAGGTTCGGCCAGAGCTCCGACTCGACGAAAACCACGGCATCCGGCCGCCAGCCGTCGAGGAACCGCGCCGCCCAGCGCGGTACGTCGAGCGGCACGAAGCGGTGCACCACCCGCCCCGTCAGGCCGGGCGGCAGGCGTCGGGCCAGCAGCGTCGCCGAGGTCACGGTGCCGGTGGTGACCAGGATGGACAGCGCGGCGTCCCGCGCGGCCAGCGCCTCGATCAGCGGCAGCACGGAGAGGGATTCCCCCACGCTCGCGGCATGCAGCCAGAGCAGCCGGCCGGGCGGGCGGGCCGCGGCCTCGCCGAAGCGCTCCGGGATGCGGTCCGGAGCCTCCTTGCCGCGGGCGGCGCGGCGGCGGAGATGGGCTTTCAGCACCGGGGCGAAGGCGGTGGTGGCCCAGCGCCAGAGGGTGGCCGCGAGCGTCATCTGCGGCAGGAAGGTCGGGGGGAGGTGAACTCCCCCCGATCCCCCCTCCTTCTTTCGCCCTTGGGGGCCGGCAGCCGGCGACAGCGCCAGGAAAACGAGGAAGGGATGGGGTTCGGGGGAGGTTCTCCTCCCCCGGCCTTCATGCGCCGCGCGCTCATGCCGCCACCATCGCATCGGCGCGCTCGCATGCCTCGGTCAGCGCCGCCGCGATCGCCGGCAGCGCGGATTCCGCGCCGTCGCGGGCCACGACGATGGGCGCCCCCATCACCGCCACGCCGCGCGCAAAGGGCAGCGGGAAACGCATCCGGTCCCAGGACCCCGCGAGCCGCATCCGGGAGGAGGATACGCCGCAGGGCAGCACCGGCACGCCGGTCAGCGCCGCGAGCTGCGCGACGCCCGGCGCCGCCACGCGCGCCGGCCCGCGCGGCCCGTCCGGCGTGATCACCGCGACGCCGCCCCGCGAAAGGATGCGCGCCAGCCCGCGCAGCCCCGCGACCGCGCCTTTGGACGAGGAGGCATGCACCACGTCGATGCCGAAGGGCCGCACCGCCGTGGCGATCAGCCGCCCGTCGCGATGGCGGGAGATCAGCACCTGCGCCCGTCGCCCATCGGCCTGCGGCACGCGCTTGGCCAGCAGGCGCCAGCCGAGCGCCGCCAAGGGCAGCCGCTCATGCCAGAAGGCGAGGATCATCGGGCGGCCGGCGAAGGGAATCGCATGTTCCTGCCCCACCAGCGTCCAGCGCGTCGTGGCCCAGACGAGGCGGAGGTAGAGCGCGACCAGCCGCGCCAGCAGCCCCTGCACGACAGGGTGGCGGATCAGGCGCTTCGCCATGGGCATTCGCAGCAGCGTAGGGTCACGCCGCGGCCCTAGCACGGTCGGCGGCGGCGGCGAAGCCGCGCAGCCTCCCGGCAGCCCGCACGCCGCGCAGGATGGTTTCGCACTGGCCTGTCGGCGTGGCAGGATCGTCGGCGAGACGATGCGAAGGTGGTACGTGATGCGTTGGGTGTCGAAGGCCGGTCTGCGCGGCGCGAGGCGCATGGTGATGGCTTTGGTTCCGCTCGCCGCCATCGCGGCCTGCGATGAAGCTGCGCCGCCGCAGCAGCAATCCGCCGCGCCGCCCGCCGTCGCCGTGATCACGGTGGAACGCCAGCCCATCGCGTCCAGTGCCGAGTTCATCGGCCGCGTCGAGGCGATCGACAAGGTGGAGGTGCGCGCCCGCGTCACCGGCTACCTCACCGCCCGCCACTTCAACGAGGGCGACATGGTCAAGGCGGGAGACCCGCTCTTCACCATCGAGCAGGCGCCCTTCGCCGCCGAGGTGGCGCTGCGCCAGGCGCAGGTGGAACGCGCCGAGGCCGAACTGCAGAACGCCACCACCCAGGTCGAGCGCGGGCGGGAGCTGCTGCGCACCAACGACCTTTCCCAGGCGCGCTTCGATGACCGCGTGACGGAGCAGAGCCGCAACCAGGCCAACCTGGCCGCAGCGCGGGCCGAGCTCGACCAGGCCCGCATCCAGTATGGCTACACCTCCATCCGCACCGTGTTCGACGGGCGGGCGGGGCGCTCCCCGCTCAGCCCCGGCAACGTGGTGGGGCCGGATTCCGGCGTGCTGGTGACAGTGGTGCGCGATGACCCGATCCGCGTCGTCTTCCCGGTGACGCAGCGCGAGTTGCTGCGCGTCCGTCGCGCCAGCGCCGGCGGGGAGGCCGATGCGGCGAACCGCATCCAGGTGCTGGTGCGCCTGCCGGACGGCACGCTGCTCGACACCATCGGGCGGCTCGACTTCGTCGACGTCACCGCCAATCGCAGCACCGACTCGGTGATGGTGACGGCGACGGTGCCGAACGGCCAGCACCTGCTGACCGATGGCCAGTCCGTGACGGTGGTGCTGCGCGAGGCGCAGCCGCAGCAGGCCATCGTCATCCCCCAATCGGCCATCCAGATCGACCAGCAGGGCGTCTTCGTGCTCGTGGTCGGCGCCGACAACAAGGTCGAGGTGAAGCGCATCCGCACCTCGCGCGGCCCCGCCGGCCAGGTGGTGGTGACGGAAGGCCTCGAGGTCGGGCAGCTCATCATCGTCGAAGGATCCCAGCGCGCCCGCCCGGGCCAGCCGGTGACGCCGCGGCCGCTGCAGGCGCCACCCGAAGGCGCGGTGCCCGCCAACGCAGCGCGCGCCGGCTGACGCGCCATGATCTCCAAGGTATTCGTCGACCGGCCGCGGCTCGCGATCGTCATCGCCATCGTCATGACCATCGCGGGCCTCGTCTCGCTGCTGCAGATCCCGGTGGCGCAGTTCCCCGACATCGTGCCGCCGCAGGTGACGGTGACGGCGAACTTCCCCGGCGCCTCGGCCGAGGTGGTGGAGGCGACCGTCGCCCAGCCGATCGAAAGCCAGGTCAACGGCGTGGACAACATGATCTACATGCGGTCCACCAGCGGCAATGACGGGTCCTACACGCTCACCGTCTCCTTCGCGGTCGGCACGGACCCCGACCAGAACACCACCAACGTGAACAACCGCGTGCAGCTCGCCGCGGCACAGCTGCCCGAGGAAGTGCAGCGCCAGGGCCTGACGGTGCGCAAGAAGTCCTCGGCCCTGCTGCAGGTGATCACGCTGCGCTCGGAAGGCGGGCAGCAGGACCCGCTGTTCATCTCGAACTACGCGACCATCAACATCATGGATGCGCTGAAGCGCGTGCCCGGCGTGGGCGACGCCATCATGTTCGGCGCCCGCGACTACGCCATGCGCATCTGGTTCGAGACCGACCGGCTGACGGCGCTGAACCTCACGCCGACCGACATCGTCGGTGCCATCCAGGCGCAGAACCAGGTCGCGCCGCTCGGGCGCGTCGGCGCCCAGCCGGCGAGCGACGACACCTCCTACCAGCTCAACATCCGCACCACCGGCCGGCTGGTGGAGGCGGAGGAGTTCGGCAACATCGTGGTGCGCGCCAACCCCGACGGATCCGTGCTGCGGGTGCGCGACGTGGCGCGCATCGAGCTCGGCGCCTGGAACCAGGATGTCGGCACGCGGCTGAACGGGCAGGACGCGATCCTGATCCAGATCTACCTCGCCCCCGGCGCCAATGCGGTGGGGGTCGCCGATTCGGTGGCGCAGACCATGCGCGGCCTGGCGTCCCGCTTCCCCGAGGGGCTCGGCTACGCCGTCACCTACGACACCACGACCTTCGTGAAGCTGACCATCCACGAGGTGATCAAGACGCTCGAGGAGGCCTTCATCCTCGTCGTGCTGGTGGTCTTCCTCTTCCTCGGCTCGGTGCGCGCCACCCTGATCCCGCTGGTGGCCGTGCCGGTCAGCCTGATCGCGACCTTCGCGGTGCTGAACGCGATGGGGTATTCCGCCAACACCGTCTCGCTGCTGGCCATGGTGCTCGCCATCGGCATCGTGGTGGACGACGCCATCGTGGTGGTCGAGGCGGTGGAGGCGACGATGGAGGAGGACCATTCGCTCTCCGTCGCCGACGCCACCAAGAAGGCGATGGAGACGATCACCGCGCCCATCATCGCCATCACCCTGGTGCTGCTGTCGGTCTTCGTGCCGCTGGCCTTCATCCCGGGCATCTCGGGCGAGCTGTTCCGCCAGTTCGCGGTCACCGTCTCGGTCGGCATGTTCTTCTCGGCGATCAACGCGCTGACGCTCTCGCCGGCGCTTTGCGGCGTGCTGCTCTCGGCGCACCACGGCCCGAAGAAGGGCATCATGGGCCGCATCTCGCGCGGCATCGACTGGGTGCGGGACGGCTATGCGGGGATCGTCGCGCGGCTGGTGCGCATGGCCGCGATCTCGATCGTGCTGCTCGGCGGCATCATGGCCGGCGTCATCGGCGTCGGCAGCCGCACGCCCACGGGCTTCCTGCCGCAGGAGGACCAGGGCGCCTTCTTCGTCGAGGTGCGCCTGCCGGAGGGCGCCTCGCTCAACCGCACCACCAGCGTGGCGCTGCAGGTCGAAGCCATCCTGCGCGACCTGCACGGCGTGCGGGACGTGCAGACCATCAGCGGCTATTCGATGCTGAACGGCCTCGCGCAGTCCAATACCGCCTTCTTCATCCTCACGCTGAAGGATTTCGCCGAACGCACCACGCCCGAGACCGGCGTCAACGGCCTGATCGCGCAGTTGGTGCGGCTGACCTCGGGCATCCCGGCGCAGGTCATTCCGTTCAACCTGCCGCCGATCATCGGCCTCGGCACCTCGGGCGGCTTCGAGTTCCAGCTGCAGAACCTCGAAGGGCGGCCGGTCGAGGAGATGGCCGCGGCGATGCGGGCGCTGGTGCTCGCCGCCAACCAGGAGCCGATGCTGCAGCGCGTCTTCTCGACCTTCGCGGCGAACACGCCTTCGGTCTTCCTCGAGATCGACCGCGACCGGGCCCAGGTGCTCGGCGTCTCGCTCAACGACATCTTCCAGGCGCTGTCCTCGGCGATGGGCGGCGCCTATGTCAACGACTTCAACCTCTTCGGCCGCACCTGGAAGGTGAGCCTGCAGGCGGAGCAGGCGGACCGCGCCGGCATCCCGGACATCTACCGCGTCCATGTCCGCAACCGGGACGGCGAGATGATCCCGCTGCGCGCGCTCGCCGAGGCGCGGATCGAATTCGGGCCGGAAAGCATCATCCGCTACAACAACGTCCGCAGCCTGACCATCAACGGCGAGCCCGCCGCCGGGCGCAGCACCGGCGATGCCCTCGCGGCGATGGAGCGGGTGGCGAATGCGACCCTGCCGCGCGGCTATTCCTTCGAGTGGACGGGCACCGCCTTCCAGGAGAAGGCGGCGGCGGGCCAGACCGGCACCATCCTTGCGCTGGCGGTGCTGTTCGCCTTCCTGTTCCTGGTGGGCCTCTACGAGTCCTGGACCATCCCGGTGCCGGTGCTGCTCTCGGTCTCGGTCGGCGTGCTCGGCGCCATGACGGCGATCGGACCGTCGGGACTGGCGCTCGACCTCTATGCCCAGGTGGGCATCGTGGTGCTGATCGCGCTGGCGGCGAAGAACGGCATCCTGATCATCGAATTCGCCAAGGACCAGCGGGAGAACCAGGGCAAGTCGATCGCCGAGGCGGCAACCCTCGGCGCCAAGCTGCGCTTCCGCGCGGTGATGATGACCTCCTTCGCCTTCATCCTCGGCCTTTACCCGCTGGTGGTGGCCGAGGGCGCTTCCGAGATCAGCCGCCGCGCCGTCGGCACGCCGGTCTTCTGGGGCATGCTGGCTGCGTCGACGATCGGCATCTTCATGATCCCGATGCTCTACGTCGTCTTCCAGTCAGTGCGTGAGCGGATCAAGGCCGTGCTGTTCGGCCGGCGTTCCGCGCCTGCCGAGGCCCCTCATGCTTGACCGGAGGGGCCCGGCATCCGATCTCTGTGCCAAGCGAGGGGGCCTTCCGCCCCCCGATCCCCTATGGAGATCCCCCCGATGGGTGACATGACCAAGCCGGTCTCCGACGACACGTTCAAGCAGGACGTGCTGGAAGCGCCGGGGCCGGTGCTCGTGGACTTCTGGGCCGAATGGTGCGGGCCCTGCCGCATGGTCGGGCCGATCCTGGACGAGATCGCGACCGAATACGCCGGCAAGCTGACCGTCGCGAAGGTGAACATCGACGACAACCCGATGACGCCGAACGAATACGCGGTGCGCGGCATCCCGACGATGATCCTGTTCAAGGACGGCAAGCCGCTCGACACCAAGGTCGGCGCCATGCCGAAGGGCGCGCTGAAGGCGTGGATCTCAGGGGCGATCGGCGAGTGAACTGATGAGGCGGGGGGAGAAGGGACCTTCTCCCCCCCCGAACCCCCCTCAACCTTCCTTGGCACCTGGGAACTGACTTTCGCTGTCAGTTCCCAAAAGACAAGGAAGGGAGGGGGTTCGGGGGAGGTTCCCCTCCCCCGGCCTTCACGTGATCGGCACCAGCGTCGCCCTGAATTGCGCCGCGCAGGCCTCCCATGACCATGCCTCCGCATGCGTCCGGCAGGCGTCTCGATCACAATCCAGCGCGCGCAGGCAGGCGGCGCGCAGATCCTCGTCAAGTGCACCTACGCGCGGATCGGTGATGACGTCGCGCGGCCCCGTGACCGGGAAGGCCGCCACCGGCGTACCGGAGGCGAGTGCTTCCAGCAGCACCAGCCCGAAGGTGTCGGTGCGGGACGGAAAGACGAAGACGTCCGCCCCCGCATAGGACCGCGCCAGCGCCCCGTTGTCGCGGTAGCCGGTGAAATGCGCCCCCGGGAAGCGCTTCTGCAGCCCTTCGCGTGCCGGCCCGTCCCCCACCACCACCTTGGACCCCGGCAGATCGAGGGCGAGGAAGGCTTCGATGTTCTTCTCCACCGCGACGCGTCCGGCGTAGAGGAAGACCGGCCTCTCGAGCCCTTCCCAGGGGTCGCGCGGCTCCGGGCGGAACCGTGCGAGATCGACCCCGCGCGTCCAGGCGCGTACCTTCGTGAAGCCGCGGGCCGTCAGTTCCTCCCGCAGCGATCGCGTGGCGGCGAAGGTGCCCGCCCCGGCCTCGTGGAAGCGGCGCATCACCGCCCAGGACCAGGCGACCGGGATGCGCGTGCGCGCGTGCAGGTATTCGGGGAAGCGGGTGTGGAAGGCGGTGGTGAAGGGCCAGCCGCGCCGCCGGCAGAGCGCGCGCATCGCCCAGCCGAGCGGGCCTTCGGTCGCGATGTGCACCACGTCCGGCGCGAAGGCTTCCACCAGCCGGCGCAGCTTCCGCCCGGGCGCCATGGCGAGACGGATCTCCGCATAGCCCGGCATGGGCAGGTTCACGAAACGGTCCGGCCCGATCACCTCCACCGTGTCGCCGGCGGCACGCAGGTGGTCCACCACGATGGACAACGTCCGCACCACACCGTTCACCTGTGGGAACCAGGCGTCGGAGACGATCAGGATGCGCAGCGGCGCGGGGCGCGCGCCGATGCAGTCGGCGGCGAGCGCCACGTCGGCATCGTCCATCGGGCTCAGGCAGCCGTCGCCGGGGCCGGTGCGCGGCGCGGCGTGCGCGCGAAGGAGAGCCGGTTCTCCTGCACCCAGTCCACCAGTTCGAATCGCCCGTCGGCGTGCTCGACCAGCGCGGTGCAGGATTCCACCCAGTCGCCGTCGTTCATGTAACGCACGCCATGGACGTCGCGCATTTCCGCGTGATGGATGTGGCCGCAGATCACGCCGTCCATGCCGCGGCGCTTCGCTTCGGTCGCCAGCGCCGTCTCGAAGCGGTCGATCGCCTTCACCGCTTCCTTCACCTGGCGCTTCAGCCATTGGGAGAGCGACCAGTAGGGATAGCCGAAGCGCCGCCGCGCCGCATTGAACCAGCGGTTCAGCACCAGCGCCCAGTCGTAGGCCCAGTCGCCCAGATGGGCGAGCACCTTGGCGTAGCGGATCACCCCGTCGAACTCGTCGCCGTGGATCACCAGGAAGCGGCGGCCGTCGGCGGCTTCGTGCACCGCTTCGCGCACCAGGCGCACGCCGGCGACCTCGAGGCCCAGCCAGTCGCGGAACAGCTCGTCGTGGTTGCCGGGGATGTAGACCACCTCCGTGTCGTGGCGCGCCATGCGCAGCACCAGGCGGATGACCTCGTCATGGTCGGAATCCCAGTACCAGGACTTGCGCAATCGCCACCCGTCCACGATGTCACCTACCAGGTAGAGCCGTTCGCATTCGACGCGCTTCAGGAAGTCCACCAGGAAGTCGCTGCGGCAGCCACGCGTGCCGAGGTGGACATCCGAGATGAAGATGCTGCGATAACGGCGACGCGGCGGGGACTCGTGCATCCGTCACTCTCCGGAGCGGCGCCGCCTCTGCGTTGGGCCAGCGCCATGCTGCAGGTGTGGCGGCGGATAGCCTGCGCATGGCCGGCCGCGCGTGAATCTTGGATGAAGCATGCCCTGCAAGTGCTTTCTGCATCGCCATGTCATGCCAATGCCGCCGATGCGACGCGGAAATGTAACGATCCCGCTGCCAGAAGCCCTGTCCGATGCCGACGCGGATGCTGATCGTCTTCAACCCCGCCGCCGGGGCGCGCCGGCGCCGCCGTCTGCTGGCGGCGCTCGACCTGTTGCGGGGCCTCGGCATGCGGCCGGAGGTCGCGGATACGGCACGGCGGGGCCATGCGACGGATCTTGCGCACGAGGCCGCGGCGGCCGGCGTGCGCGTGGTCGTCGCCGCCGGCGGGGACGGCACGATCGCCGAGGTCGCGGCGGGACTCGCGGGCTCCGACAGCGCGCTCGGCGTGCTGCCGCTCGGCACGGCGAACGTGCTGGCGCTCGAACTCGGTCTGCCGCGCTCCCCCGTCCGCGCGGCGGAGGTGCTGGCCATGGGCCGCACCGCGCTGCTGCACCCGGGCCTGGCGCGCTACGCCGACGGGCGGGAGCTGCTCTTCGTGCAGATGCTCGGTGCCGGCTTCGACGCGGCGGTGGTGCACAACCTTTCCGCACCGCTGAAGCGCGGCATCGGCAAGGGCGCCTATGTCTGGCAGACGCTCAGGGAACTGCCGCGCTACCCTTTCGCACCGATCCGCGCGGTGCTCGACGGGGGCGTGGAGGAAGCCGCAAGCGTGATCGTCACCAAGGGGCGGCTCTATGCCGGGCGCTTCCTGCTCGCTCCGGGCGCCGACCCGCACGAGCAAGGCTTCCATGTCGTGCTGTTCCGCGAGGCCGGCACCCTGGCGGCGATGCGCTACGGCGCGGCGCTGCCGCTCGGCCTGCTGCCGCGGATGCGGGGGGTCGAGATCCGGCGCGCGGCGGAGTTGCGGCTGGAAGGGGAGGAGGTTCCCGCCCAGGCAGACGGCGATGCGGCGGGTGTCCTGCCGGTCGCCATCGGGCCGGCGCCGAAGCCGATGCGGATCGTCGTGCCGTAGTGGATCGGGCAGGGGGCGGCGCCCCCTGCGCCCTCCCCCGCCAGTAAACTCAGTTTCCTGGGCCTTCGGGAAAAGACGTCAGCCCTTGACGTCCATCGCCTGGCGCAGGCCGTCCGACAGCAGGTTGAAGCAGATCGAGGTGACGAAGATGCAGGCGCCGGGGAGCACCGCGACCCAGGGCTGGACGTAGATCGCCGTGCGCAGCGTGTTCAGCATCAGGCCCCATTCCGGCTCCGGCGGCTTGGTGCCGAGGCCAAGGAAGGACAGGCCCGACGCCAGGATCATGCAGACGCTGATCAGCGACGTCGCATAGACGAAGATCGGGCCGAGCACATTGCCCAGCACATGCACCCGCACGATGGTGAAGGCCGAAGCGCCCGAAGCACGCGCGGCATCGACGAAGTCGAGGTTGCGCACGCCCGTCGTGACGCTCTCAGCCACCCGGATGATCGGCGGGATGAAGACCAGCGTCAGCGCCAGGATGGCGTTGACGATGCCCGCGCCCAGCGCGCCGGAGATGGCGACCGCCAGCAGTACCGACGGGAAGGCGTAGAAGATGTCCGTCGTGCGCATGATGGCCATGTTGATCCGCCCGCCGGCGAAGCCCGCCAGCACGCCGAGCGTGGTGCCGACGACGAAGGCCAGCGCCACGGGCGTGATGCCCATGAACCAGGAGAGCCGGCCGCCGAACAGCAGCCGCGTCAGCATGTCCCGCCCGAGCTCGTCGGTGCCGAGCAGGTAGTTCGGCGTGCCGATCGCGCGCAGGCGGCGGATCATCGAGCCCTGGTACGGGTCGTGCGGCGCCAGCATCGGCGCGAAGACGATCGTCAGGAACATCAGCAGCAGGACGCAGGCGCAGGCGATGGTCACCGGATCGCGGCGCAGCCGCTTCCAGACGCCGGCCCAGTAGCCGTGACTCCTTGCGGCCGCCTGCTTCGCCTGGACGGCAAGCTCGGCCTCGGCGGCGGTCGGCGTGGTGGCGCTGCTCATCGGCCTTCTCCTCTCACGCCCGCTTGATCCGGGGGTCCAGCGCCGTCTGCACCAGGTCCACGGCCAGGTTCAGCGCCACGAAGAACATCGCCAGCACAAGGATCGTGCCCTGCAGCACCGGCAGGTCGCGCTGGAAGATCGCGTTGTTCAGCAGCAGGCCGGTGCCGGGCCAGGAGAACACGGTCTCGACCAGGATCGAACCGCCCATGAGGTAGCCGAGCTGCAGCCCCATTACGGCCAGCGCATTCGGCGCCGCGTTCTTCACCACATGCAGGAATATACCGCCGCGCGTGAGCCCCTTGCCGCGCAGCGCGGTGACGAACTCCTGGCTCATGATCTCGGCGATGATGCCGCGCACCGTGCGCGTGACGATGCCCATCGGGATCACCGCCAGCGTCACGGCGGGCAGGACCAGGTGCTGCACATGCTCCCAGTTCCAGTCCCATTCGGAGGACCCGCCCGGCCCCGCCCCCATGGCCGGCAGCCAGTTGAGCTGCACCGAGAACAGCACCACCAGCACCATGCCGAGCCAGTAATGCGGCACCGACACGCCGGCGACCGCGATGCCCACCGCCGCGCGGTCGATGAAGGACCCGCGGAAGGTCCCCGCCAGGCCGCCGAGCACGCAGCCCAGCGTGAAGCCGATCAGGGAGGCGATGATGGCGAGCCGCAGCGTGTTGACGATCGCGCCCGAAAGATCGGACCAGACGCTGCGCCCCGTCGCCAGCGACCGCCCGAGATCCCCCTGCACCACCTTCATCAGCCAGAGGCCGAACTGCACCGGCAGCGGCTTGTCGAGGCCGTATTCGCGCCGGACCTGTTCCACCACGTCGCCGGGCGCGTCCGGCGGGACGATGGCGTTGATGGGATCGCCCGGAGCGATCTGCACCAGCATGAAGCAGACGAAGCCGACCGCGAGGGCGATCGGCACGGCATAGAGGATGCGGCGGATCAGGTAGAAGAACATGCAATCTCCTCAGGCGCCGCGCAGCGAAGCCCCGAAGCTTGGCGCAGCAAGGCTCATGCCATGGCCGGCGCGCCCCGATCCGGCCCTCGGCCCGCCTGGCGTGCCCAGAAGAACGGCAACCTGCCCGCACCTCGGGCGACCCTTGCGCCCGCCCGCCGGGCGTGCCGATCCTGGCGCATGCGCCTGCTGCTGCTGAACGGCAATACCGACCCCGCCATCACCGGACTGCTCGCGACGCGCGCGGCGGAGGCGATCCCGCGCCTCGGCCTGGCGCCGGCCGAGATCGTGCCCGTCACCGCGCCCTTCGGCGCGCACTACATCTCGACGCGCGCCGCCGTTGCCGTCGCCGGCCACGCTGTGCTCGCCGCGCTCGCCGAGCATGTCGGCCGCGACAACCCAAGGCGCTTCGATGCCGCGCTCATCGCCTGCTTCGGCGAACCGGGCATCGAGGCGGCGCGGGAGGTCCTGCCGATCCCGGTCTTCGGCATGGCGGAGGCGTCGCTTGCCGCCGCGCTGGCGATCGCTCCGCGGATCGCGCTGCTGACCGGCGGGGCGTTGTGGGTGCCGATGCTGGAGGAATTCGCCCTGCTCCGCGGCCATGGCCGCGACCGCGTGCTGGTGCGCGGCGTGGCGCCGACCGGCGACATGATCGCGCGCGACCCGGACGGCGCCGTGGCGCTGCTGGCCGATGCCGCCGCCGAGGCCGCGCGGGACGGCGCCGGCGCGGTGGTGCTGGGCGGCGCGGGCCTGGCGGGGCTTGCCGGCAAGGTCGCGCCGAGCGTGCCCGTGCCCGTGCTGGACAGCCTGGATTGCGCGCTGGCGGCCGCGCTCGGCTCCGCGCCCGGCGTCCCGCCGCGCGTCGTCCAGGCGCCGCAGATCGGGCTTTCCGGGGACCTCGCCAGGCTGCTGGCGGGCGCCCATGCATGAGCAACGACTTGTCCGGGCCGCGCGAGGCGCCTAGGTGATGCCCAACCCAGGCGGCCTCCCGGCCGCCCCCCGCGATATGAGACGCGATCCCGAGATGAGCGAGAAGCAGGACATCCCGACCGACATGCGCGCCCAGGAGGCGACGACCCCCGGTGCCGAGGCTCCGCCGGCCGAGCCCACGCCGGAGGAGCGCATCGCCGCCCTCGAGGCCGAGGCGGCGGCGCTCAAGGACAAGTGGCTGCGCGCCGAGGCGGAGATGCAGAACCTCCGCACCCGGACCCAGCGGGAAGTGCAGGAGGCGCGCGCCTACGCCACCCAGAAATTCGCCCGCGACGCGGTCGAGGCGGCGGAGAACCTCCGCCGTGGCCTCGACGCCCTGCCCCCGAAGGCAGAGGGCGAGGCCGAGGCCATCGCCAAGATCCGCGACGGGTTCGAGGGGGTGGAGCGCTCCTTCCTCGGCATCCTGGAGCGCAACGGCGTGCGCAGGGAGGACCCGACCGGCAAGCCCTTCGACCCCGAGCTGCACCAGGCGATGGCCGAGCAGCCGGCGCCGGCGGGCGTCGCCCCCGGCACAGTCACCGCCTGCTGGACTCCGGCCTGGACGCTGAACGGCCGGCTGCTGAAGCCGGCCATGGTGGTGGTCGCGGCCAGGGCGGCGGGCTGATACCAGCGGCACGAGTTCTTGCCTCGTGCCGAGGCCGCGAAGGCGGCCCGCCGGTGGTCCGGCGAAGCCAAGCAAACCGGAGGTTTGCGCCGGGCGCCTGAGGGCAGGAAAAGCCCGATACCAGCGGTCGCGAATAGCGGCCGTTGGCATAAGGTTTCGCCTGGCGCTTCCGAGAGGGGCGCTGCCCCTCTCGGGCTCACCCCGCCAAAGGCCGAGGGCCTTTGGAAACCAACACTTATTGCCGCCGAGCCTTGCCGAAGACCTCATTGGCGAGGTCCAGCGGTATGGCGCGTGGGGCTGGCGGGGCGGCCGTGCGCGAAACCAGGACGCTGATACCGAGTCAGCCGAAAGACTGGCCCGTACAAGGCATCGCGGGTGCAGGGGACCGTGTCCCCTGCTGGGGGAGCACGAGGGGGCAAAGCCCCCTCGGTCCACCTTTCAGCCCCGCCAGCCGCACGCCGCCAGCGCCGCGCGCATATGCGGCGGCGGCGGTGCCTCGGCGGCGACCGGCGGCTCCGTCGGCAACATGATGGCGCGGGCGAGCAGGTGCAGCCCGTCCCCCGCCCCGCCGCCATAGAGCGGATCCCCCAGGATCGGCCAGCCGGAGGCCGCGCAATGGACGCGGAGCTGGTGCGTGCGGCCGGTGTCCGGGCGCAGTTCCAGCCAGGCCAGCCCTTCGCCCCGCCCGAGCACGCGCCAGTGGGTGACGGCGCGCTGGCCCTCGGTGTGCACCTCCATCCGCCAGCCGCGCGCTGCGCTGCTGACCTTGCGCAGCGGCGCGTCGATCGTGCCGGCCTGCTCCAGCGGACCGCCGCGCACGACCGCCCAGTAGGTCTTTGCCGCCCGGCCGCCCGCAAAGATCGCGCCAAGTGCCGCCAAGGCCGGCTTGGTCCGCCCCAGCACCAGGCAGCCCGCCGTGTCGGTGTCGAGCCGATGGGCCGGCTGCGGCAGGTGCCGCTTGCCCATGCGCAGCGGTTCCAGCCATTCCTCCAGCGAGACGCCGCCGCGCGGGCCGCGGTGCACCGGCAGGCCGGCGGGCTTGTCCAGCACCAGCAGGTCGTCGCGCAACAGCAGGATGCGCCCGGCGATCTCCGGCGGCGGTGCCGCGCGCGGCGCGGCGGAGCCACCGCCGGCGCCGCGGGCTGCCTGCGGCGATGGTCGGGTGCGTCGTTCGAGGGTTCGCTTGTGCTGCATGGCTCGCCGGGCGGGGCGGCGGACGATAGGGCCGCCGGAAGGCCCCCGCCAGGGCGGTGAGCTTGGCGACGGGGTGCGGGACGTGGGAGTCTGCCCGGATGCCGGACTCACCTCTCGTCGTCTGCCTCGGCAATGTCGTCGCGGACCACACCTTCCGCGTCGAGGACATCCCCCAGCCGCCCGCCAAGATCACGGCACGGTCCTACAGCATCGGGCCGGGCGGGATGGCGGCCAATGCGGCGATCGCGGTGGTCCGCCTCGGCGGCCGCGCCGCCTTCTGGGGGCGCGTGGGCGAGGATCTGAACGGCGACCCGCTCGCAGAGGCGCTGGCGGCCGAGGGCGTGGACGTCTCGGGCCTGCGCCGGGTGCCCGGCGGGCGGACCCCGGTCGGCGCCGTGCTGGTCGATCCGCATGGGGAGCGCACCATCATCTCGTTCCGTGGCTCGGGCCTCGGCACCGATGCGGCCTGGCTGCCGCTCGATGTGCTGCGCCGGGCCGGGGCACTGTGTTGCGACCCGCGCTGGCCGGAGGGTGTGGCCGCCGCGGCCGCCGTCGCGCGGGCGGCGGGCGTGCCGGTGGTGCTGGACGGCGAGCGCAGCGAGACACGCATCCTGGTGGATCTGGTGCCGCGCGTGGATCACGCGGTCTTTTCCGTCCCCGGACTGGCCAATTACGCGCCGGGTTGCATGCCGGAGGAAGGGCTGCGCCGCGCGCTCGCCTCCGGCCCGCTGCGCGTCGCCGCGGTCACGCAGGGGGAGAAGGGCACGCTGTGGATGGCGGCCGGCGACGAGAAGCCGACGCGCACCCCGGCCTTTCCGGTGGAGGCCACCAACACCACCGGGGCCGGCGACGTCTTCCACGGCGCCTATGCGCTGGCGATGGCGGAGGGGATGGACGTCCCGAGGGCGATGCGGTTCGCCTCGGCCGCCGGCGCGCTGCGGGCGCGCGACGGCGCGACTCCGACGCGGTCGATGGTCGACGCCCTGCTGTAGGAACCGCTCCAGGAGCCCATCCCCAGGTGCCAAGGAAGGTTGGGGGGTGCGCGGGGAAGCTCCCTTCCCCCCGCGGACTTCTCATACCAATGGCCCGTTTGCCTGACCTGTGGAACCGAGAGGGGCTTTGCCCCTCTCGGGCTCTCCCCACCAAAGGCCCAGGGCCTTTGGAAACCGATACCTGGCGCCGTGCGCCATTGTCAGGATCAGTGCCGAATCCCGCCCGAAGCGATTGGGCTGTCTGGACCGCGCGGCACCACATGATGGTTTCCAAAGGCCTCGGGCCTTTGGCGGGGTGGCTTGGAGGGGCGGAGCCCCTCCAATTCCGCCCTCACCGGTCATTCCGAAGGGCCGTTTGGTTTCAGAGACCGTTTGAAGAGTCCGGCGCCGGCCCGCCCCCACCCGGCCACCCACGTCAGTATGCTGGAATGGGCGGCCGGGTGGGGGCGCGGGCCGGTGCCGGACATGGAAAAGCGCCGCACGGCGCTTTTCCAAACAAGACTCTCAGGCGCTTGCCGCCACCTCCGCCGCCGCCCGCCGCCCGCCGAGCAGCGCCCCGTGCGCGTAGGACGGCGCCTCGGTCGTCGCGGCCTCGCCGGCGAAGAAGATCCGCCCCGCCACCGGCCGCGACAGTGCCGCGTGGTCGTCGATCGAGGCCCCCACCGGCAGGAAGGAATAGGCGCCGCGCGCGAAGACATCGCGCGACCAGCGGGTGACGCGGGTTTCCACCGGGCGGGGGATGGCGTTGCCGAACATCCGCCGCAGCGCCTCCATCAGCAGGTCGGCCTGGGCGGCGTCGGGCAGCATCTCGATCCGTTGCGCGGCGGACCCGCCGACCAGCGCGACCAGCACCGGCGCGCCGAGATGCGGCTGCAGGCTGACGATCTCCGGCGCCACGTTGTCGCGCGTGTCCGACAGGCTGCGGAGGTAGTGCGCCTCCGCCGGCCAGAAGCCGCGCGGGAAGGCGAGCACGATCTTGTTGAGCAGCCCGTTGCCGATGCGCGCGATGGCGCCCTGGTGGGCCGCCGGCAAGGGCGGGTCGAAGGCGACATCGCCGCGCTTGAGCACGCCGAGCGGCAGCGTCACCACCACCCGGTCGGCGAACCAGGCCTGGTCGGCGGTCGCCACCACGACCCCGTCCCCGGCGAGGCGCACCGACCGCACCACCTGGCGCAGCCGGATGTCGAGCCCGCGCGCCAGCAGGTCGGTGACGGCGTTGTAGCCCTGGGCGAGGAGGTGGTTCTCCTCCGGGATCTCGCCCTCCCCGCCGAACCAGCCCTGGGCCGAGACCTCGGCCGCATCGCCCCCGGCATAGCCCGCGACATAGGCGGACAGCCAGGCGGCGACGCGCTTGTCATAGGGCGTCGCGCGGGTGGTGGGGTCGAGGACCGGCACGGCCTCGGCCAGCGACACGTCCCGCGCGCCGCGCCAGGCGAAGGGGCTGTCATGGGCGATCAACTGCCCGACCGTATCGAAGATGGCGGCGGTCTCGGCCTCGGTCAGCCGGCGCCCGTCGGCGTCGAACATGACCGAGCGCGCATCATAGGTCGGCATGCGACGGATGCCCGCCTGGTCGGCGAGGGGGCTGAGGGGATTGCCCTCCGGCCCGTGGATCCAGGCCCCGCCCATGTCGAGCCGGTGGCCGCGGAAGGCGATGGTGTGCAGCCGGCCGCCGGTGCGCGGCCGGGCTTCCAGCACCGTCACGCGATGCCCGGCATCGGCCAGCGCCCGGGCGGCGCCGAGGCCGGAGAGGCCGGCGCCGATGACGAGGACACTGAGCGCGCGGGCCGGTCCCTGGCCGCGGGCCGCACCGGGCAGTAGGGGCGCCGTCGCGGCGGCGGCGAGCAGGCGCAGCAGGGCCCGGCGGCCAAGGCCAGGAATCTCGGCCATTCCGTGCGTTCCTCCGGCAGGTGGTGGGCGTGAGGGTAGGGAGGATCGGCCCTGGCCCGCAACGGATCCATGCTGTCCTTGCGCCGGCGCAAACCGCCCATGCGCCGGGTGCGGGGCGCCTCCCGCGATTCCCCCGGTGCGCCGGGACTTGTCCGCCGCCTCGCGGATCAATACATCCGGTCCGTCACGAAACCCCCGCCCCGTGCGGGGGATCCCCAGCCACCCATCCGCGGCGGCCCTCGCCGCCGGTTCAGCACAGGGGGCGGGCACGGCGCCTCACTCGGGCCGTCCCCGCCTGCCGCAGAGGAGAGTTTCGGATGAGCAAGGTCATCGGCATCGACCTCGGCACCACCAACTCGTGCGTCGCCATCATGGAAGGCAAGGACGTCCGGGTCATCGAGAACGCCGAGGGTGCCCGCACCACCCCCTCCATGGTCGCCTTCGCCAAGAACGGCGAACGGCTCGTCGGCCAGTCCGCGAAGCGCCAGGCGGTCACCAACCCGACCGGCACGCTGTTTGCGGTGAAGCGCCTGATCGGCCGCCGCTTCGACGACCCGATGGTGCAGAAGGACATCGGCCTCGCGCCCTTCAAGATCGTCAAGGCCGCCAATGGCGACGCCTGGGTCGAGGTGGACGGCAAGCAGTACGCGCCGCAGCAGATCAGCGCCATGGTTCTGACGAAGATGAAGGAGACGGCCGAGGCCTATCTCGGCGAGACCGTCTCCCAGGCCGTCATCACCGTCCCCGCCTACTTCAACGACGCCCAGCGCCAGGCGACGAAGGAAGCCGGCGCGATCGCCGGCCTCGAGGTGCTGCGCATCATCAACGAGCCGACCGCGGCCGCGCTCGCCTACGGCATGGATCAGAAGAAGGGCGGCACCATCGCGGTCTATGACCTCGGCGGCGGCACCTTCGACGTGTCCATCCTGGAAATCGGCGACGGCGTCTTCGAGGTGAAGTCCACCAACGGCGACACCTTCCTCGGCGGCGAGGACTTCGACCAGCGCATCATCGACTACCTGGCCGACGAGTTCCGCAAGGAGCAGGGCATCGACCTGCGCGGTGACAAGCTCGCGCTGCAGCGCCTGAAGGAAGCGGCCGAGAAGGCGAAGATCGAACTGTCGTCCGCCAAGGAGACCGAGCTCAACCTGCCCTTCATCACCGCCGACGCCTCCGGGCCGAAGCACCTGGTGATGAAGCTGACGCGGGCGAAGCTCGAAGCCCTGGTGGACGACCTGATCCAGCGCACGCTCGAGCCCTGCAAGCAGGCGCTCAAGGATGCCGGCCTCTCGGCGGGCGAGATCGACGAGGTGATCCTGGTCGGCGGCATGACCCGCATGCCCAAGGTCATCGAGGTGGTGAAGTCCTTCTTCGGCAAGGAGCCCGCGCGCAACGTCAACCCGGACGAGGTCGTGGCCATCGGCGCGGCGATCCAGGGCGGCGTGCTCAAGGGCGACGTCAAGGACGTGCTGCTGCTGGACGTGACGCCTCTGAGCCTCGGCATCGAGACCCTGGGCGGCGTGTTCACGCGCCTGATCGACCGCAACACCACCATCCCGACCAAGAAGTCGCAGGTGTTCAGCACGGCGGATGACAACCAGACCGCGGTGACCATCAAGGTCTACCAGGGCGAGCGGGAGATGGCGGCCGACAACAAGATGCTCGGCACCTTCGACCTGACGGGCATCCCGCCGGCGCCGCGCGGCGTGCCGCAGGTGGAGGTCACCTTCGACATCGACGCGAACGGCATCGTCTCCGTCAGCGCGAAGGACAAGGCGACGGGCAAGGAGCAGCAGATCCGCATCCAGGCCAAGTCGGGCCTGTCGGACGCCGACATCGAGCGGATGGTCAAGGACGCCGAGGCGAATGCCGAGGCGGACAAGAAGCGCCGCGAGAACGTCGAGGCGCGCAACCAGCTCGATGCTCTGGTGCACTCGACCGAGCGCACGCTGAAGGAGAACGGCGACAAGCTCTCCCCGGCCGAGAAGTCGGAGGTCGAGTCCGCCATCGCCGATGCGCGTGCCGCGATCGAGAAGCAGGACGCGGAGGCCGTGACGCGCGCGAGTGAGCGGCTCGGCCAGGCGGCGATGAAGATGGGCGAGTCGCTCTACAAGGCCCAGGCCGAGAAGCCGGCGGAAGGCCAGCAGGGCGGCGGCGCCTCGGGCGCAGGCGGCAACGACAAGGTCGTGGACGCCGAGTTCGAGGAAGTGGACCCGAACAAGCGCAAGCCGTCCTGAGCGGGCGGATCGCGCCGATCATGAGCCGCGCCGCCCGGTTCCCCCCAGGACCGGGCGGCGCATCTGTCGGGACTGTCGTCGTGACGCGCCTCCGCCAGCGGCCAGAGGCAAGCCTGCGCAGGAAACCGGGCATGCCGCGATCCGGGAGCGCTAAGCGCGACCGCGCCCGGGCCAGCCATTGCCGCCGGCGCGTCAGTGCGTTGCGCGAAGCCAAGGCCGGCGAATGCCGGCCGCCCGGCGTCTGAGGGACACAATGTCAAAGCGTGACTACTACGAAGTCCTCGGCGTCGCCCGCGAAGCCGATGATGAGGCCCTGAAGAAGGCCTACCGCAAGCTCGCCATGAAGTGGCACCCCGACCGCAACCAGGGGAACGCGGATGCCGAGGCGAAGTTCAAGGAGCTGAACGAGGCCTACGACGTCCTCAAGGACGCCGAGAAGCGCGCCGCCTACGACCGCTACGGCCATGCCGCCTTCGAGCAGGGCGGGCCCGGCGGCGGCGGGTTCGGCGGCGGCGGCAGCCCCTTCGGCGGCGCCTTCGAGGACATCTTCGAGGAGATGTTCGGCCGCTTCGGCGGCGGGCGCGGCGGGCGCGGCGCTGCCACCGGCCGTGGCGCGGACCTGCGCACCCAGGTCGAGATCAGCCTCGAGGAAGCCTTCGCCGGCACCAAGACCAGCATCCGCATCCCCACTTCCGTCTCCTGCGAGGCGTGCAAGGGCACGGGGGCGGAGGGCGGCTCCGCCTCCGGCGCGCAGACCTGCCCGGGCTGCAACGGCGCGGGCAAGATCCGGGCGCAGCAGGGCTTCTTCCTGATCGAGCGCACCTGCCCGACCTGCGGCGGCGCCGGGCGCATCATCAAGAACCCCTGCAAGATCTGCCAGGGCGCCGGCCGGGTGCAGCGGGAACGCAACCTCAACGTCACCATCCCGCCGGGGGTGGAGGATGGCACGCGCATCCGCCTCGCCGGGGAAGGGGAGGCCGGGCTGCGCGGCGCGCCCTCGGGCGACCTCTATGTCGACATCGCCGTCCGGCCGCATCCGATCTTCCAGCGGGAAGGGTCGAACATCTTCATCCGCGTGCCGCTGCGCATGACCCAGGCGGCGCTCGGCGGCCATGTGGAGGTGCCGAGCATCGACGGCGGCCGTGCCCGCGTGACCATCCCGGCGGGCACCCAGACCGGTGACCAGTTCCGCCTGCGGGGCAAGGGCTTCTCGGTGCTGCGCTCCGCCGCGCGCGGGGACATGTATGTCCAGGTCAGTGTCGAGACGCCGCAGAACCTCTCGCCGAAGCAGCGCGACCTGCTTGAGCAGTTCGAGGCCGAAGGGTCGAAGGGCGGAAAGACCAGCCCGGAGAGCGAGGGCTTCTTCGCCAAGGTGAAGGAGTTCTGGGACGGGCTGGGGCGGTAGAGCGGTTTCCGTTCGCCTTCGCTCACGGCAACCGCTCCGGCCTCTTGTTTTCGCGAGCATCTTTAGCCGATCAGGTGATTCCACCTGATCGGGATCTGCTCTAGCGGCACCGTCCCCTGCCGATCGCATCGCGCCCTGCGGCTGGTCGGCAGAGGTGCGGAGCTTCCCCTTCCTGCCATCGTGACAGCGAAGGTTTCGCCCCGCGCATCCCCGTCCTGTCGCGCGCAAGAGCGTCGGCATTGATGTCGGCCTGACCTCCCCGCCCGGTGCCAGGTGATGGTTTCCAAAGGCCTTTCGGCCTTTGGCGGGTCCAGGGCGGAGCCCTGGCCGGAGGGGCTTGGGGAGAGCGGAGCTCGCCCCGGTCACCTCCTGGCATGTCGGCAACCGCCGCCTCTCCCGCGAGCTGACCGTCCTGTGCCCTCTGTCGTCGCGCTCCACCATCCGTGCTGCAGCGCCAGGCGGCCATCGAATGTCGCCATGCCCGGTATCACCCTGGAGGATGCGCCCCCGCCGCAGCCCCCTTGACCGCGTCCCGTGCGCCAAGGAGCCTGCCGCCCCTTAGCTACAGGACAGGACACGCCATGAGCGGCACCCCACCCCGGATCGGCATCCTTGGCATCGCCGGCCGCATGGGCCGGCTGTTGGCCGAGGAGACCCCGGCCGCCGGTGCCACCCTGGCCGGCGGCACGCTCAGGCCCGGTGCGAAACTCGCAACACTGCCGCCCGGCCTGCCGGTGCTGCCGGACATCGTCGCGCTCTGCGAGGCGAGCGACGTCGTCATCGACTTCACCCACGCCCATGCCGCGCGCGCCCATGCCCATGCCGCGGCCGTGACCGGCACGCCGCTGGTCCTCGGCACCTCCGGCCTGTCCGCGGCGGATGAGGCGGCGGTCGCGGAGGCGGCGGCGAAGACGCCGATCGTCTACGCCGCCAATTTCGCGCCGGGCGTGAACCTCTTCCTCGCCATCGCCGAGCGCATGGCGGCCGCCCTGCCGCCCGCGCAGTACGACGCCGAGATCGTCGAGATGCACCACCGCCAGAAGGTCGATGCGCCCTCCGGCACCGCCGTCGCCCTCGGCCGCGCGGTCGCCGCCGGCCGCGGCACCACGCTGGAAGCCGCGGGGCGGGAAAGCGGGCGGGATGGCCATACCGGCGCGCGGGGGACAGGGACCATCGGCTTCGCGGCGCTGCGAGGCGGCCAGGTGGTGGGCGAACACACGCTGATCTTCGCGGCGGCGTCGGAACATATCAGCCTCACGCACCGGTCCTTCGACCGGCGGGTCTATGCGACCGGGGCGGTGCGGGCGGCGCTCTGGGCCGTGGGGAAGGCGCCGGGGCTGTATTCGATGAAGGACGTGCTGGGGATGTAGGGCGCCGGAGGGGCACCGCTCCTCAGGGCCACCCCGCCGAGGGCCGAAAGGCCCTCGGAACCCGTGAATTGGTTCGGTGACGCAGCCAGGCGCCGGTGGCATCCTGCGGGCGTCGGACAGTGGAGCCGGACCGATGCGCGGGTATTCCGTTCTCGTCGCGTGTCTCATGGGCCTTGCCGCGGCGCCGGCCGGCGCGCAGGTGATGTACAACGGCTGGAACCTCGGCCCGGACTACGGGCGCATGGCAGACGCCGTCGAAGCCCAGCGCCGCCAGCAGATCATGCAGATGCAGCAGGCCGAGGCGCAGTTCACGGCGCAGGGCATGCAGGACCCGGTCTGCCAGGCGCATTACCGCCAGCACCTTGCCCAGGGCGGGCAGGTTCCGTGGCCCAGCTTCGCCTTCCAATGCGTGGCCACCAACCGCTTCGACCCGGAGAGCGTCCGCGCCTTCCGCCAGAACGAACTGCAGAACCAGCGCGCCGAGGCCGAGCGCCTCGCTGCCCTGCGGGAGGCCGAACGCGCCCGCGGCCTGGCCCAGGGACAGCACGCCGACAGCTACGGCCGCGGCCAGGCCGAAGCCGGCCGCCTGATGCAGGGCCAGCAGAGCTGGACCGATCCGCGCACCGGACAGACCTACGCGCTGCCCTATCTCGGCGGGCCTATCAGCCAGGATCCGACGACCGGGCAGCTCTTCGGGCGCGACGCCGCAGGGAGGCAGTACGCGCTGGGGCGGGACGGGCAGTGGTATCCGATGCGGCAAGGGTGGTGAGCGCGCCCCCGGGAGGGCGCCGCCCTCCCGGACCCACCCGCCAAAGGCCGAAAGGCCTTTGGAAACCGTGAGCCGCCAGCGCCGCCGAGGCTGCGGACATATTCCCGGAAAACTTTCCATGCCGGGACGAATCATGTCCGCGGTGCTCGTCCGGAGCGATCGATGCCCAGCTCCCACGGCGCTGCGGAAAATGGCGGTTTCCAAAGGCCTGTCGGCCTTTGGCGGGGGTCCAGGGGGCGGCGCCCCCTGGTGCCTTCCCCTGCCTTGACCCCGCCACACCCCCTTGCGATACGCCCCCATCCCGGATTCTCCGGGCCCAGCCTGCCGGGGCTTCCCGCCGGCATTCTCCGCGACAAGAGGCCGAACCAAGCCATGCGCGATACCGGCGAGTATCTCTTCACGTCCGAATCGGTTTCCGAGGGCCATCCGGACAAGGTGGCCGACCGGATCTCGGACACCGTGCTCGACGCCTTCCTGACCGCTGACCCCTATTCGCGCGTGGCCTGCGAGACGCTGGTGACGACCAACCGCGTCGTGCTGGCCGGCGAGGTGCGTGGCCCCGGCACGGTGACGCCCGAGTACCTGATGCATCTCGCCCGCATGGCGATCCACGACATCGGCTACGAGCAGGACGGCTTCCACTGGCAGACCGCCGACATCGCCTGCCACCTGCATGCGCAGTCCGCGCATATCGCGCAGGGCGTCGATGCCGCCGGCAACAAGGATGAGGGCGCCGGCGACCAGGGCATCATGTTCGGCTATGCCTGCACGGAAACGCCGGAGCTGATGCCCGCGCCGCTGTACTACGCGCACCTGATCCTGCGCCGCATCAGCGAGATGCGCCGCAACGGCGACGTCGCGGTGAGGGGCCTGCTGCCGGACGCGAAGTCCCAGGTCACGCTGCGCTACGTGGACGGCAAGCCGGTGGGTGCCACCTCGGTCGTCGTCTCGACGCAGCACGAGGACGGGATGGAGCAGGCCGAGATCAAGCGCCTGCTGCGCCCGATCATCGAGTCCACGCTGCCGCAGGGCTGGATGTGCCCGGACAACGAGCTCTACGTGAACCCGACGGGCCAGTTCGTCATCGGCGGTCCGGACGGCGATTGCGGCCTGACGGGGCGCAAGATCATCGTCGACACCTACGGCGGCGCGGCCCCGCATGGCGGCGGCGCGTTCAGCGGCAAGGATCCGACGAAGGTCGACCGTTCGGCCGCCTATGCGGCGCGCTACGTCGCGAAGAACGTCGTCGCCGCGGGCCTCGCCGACAAGTGCACCATCCAGGTGTCCTACGCGATCGGCGTGTCCAAGCCGCTGTCGGTCTATTTCGACCTGCACGGCACCGGGCGCGACGTGGATGAGGTGAAGCTCGCGAAGGTCGTGGATGGCCTCGTGAACCTCTCCCCGCGCGGCATCCGGGAGCATCTGCACCTGAACCGCCCGATCTACGTGCCGACCTCCGCCTACGGCCATTTCGGCCGCACGCCGGAGGAGGAGAAGGGCACCTTCACCTGGGAGAAGACCGACCTGGTCCCCGAGCTGAAGCGGGCCTTCGGCAGGTGATGGACGGCGGCGCCGGACAGGCGGGCGGCGCGCCATCCGGTGCGCCGCAACCCCGGACGGACCCGTCCGGGGGTTCGGCGGTGCCCGGCGCCGCGGATGCCGGGCCTCCGGCACCCGAGGGCGCGGTGAATTCCCCCCACCGTGCGCCGTCGCTGACCCCGGAGGGCATCCCCGATCGGCTCTACGGCCGTCGCCGCGGCCATCCCCTGCGGTCGCGGCAGGAGAGGCTGCTCGACCTTGCCCTGCCGCGCTTCCGCCTGACCGCGGCCGAGGCCGCCCATGCGAAGGCGGTGTTTCCCGGCACTGCCGATCTCTGGCTCGAGATCGGCTTCGGCGGCGGCGAACACACCCTCGCGCTGCTCGGCGCGAACCCGCAGGTGGCGCTGATCGCCTCCGAGGTGTTCGAGAACGGGCTCTGCTCCCTGCTCACGCGCCTGGTGCCGGAGGGCGAGGAGGGCACCGCCGCCGTCCCCGCCCGCCTGCGCCTTTGGCCCGAGGATGCGCGCCACCTGGTCGCGCTGCTGCCCGATGGCGCGCTGGGGCGCCTGTATCTGATGTTCCCCGACCCCTGGCCGAAGGCGCGGCACGCCAAGCGGCGCTTCGTCCACGCGGCGATGCTGCCGCTGGTCGCGCGCGTCCTGCGCGAAGGCGCGGAATGGCGCATCGCGAGCGACGATCCAACCTACCAGGCCTGGGTGGAGGAGGTGTTCGCCGACCAGCCCTTCTTCGCGCTGCGCGACCTCGCGGTGGGGGATCGCCCCGCCGACTGGCACCCGACCCGTTACGAGGCGAAGGCGATCCGCGAGGGCCGCACGCCGCGCTACTGGACCTTCGTCAGGAGCGACGCGCCATGGAGCTGAGCGGAACCTCGGCGCTGGTCACCGGCGCGGGCTCGGGCCTCGGTGCCGCGACGGCGGAGTTGCTGGCGGCGGCGGGCGTGCGCGTGGTGGCGATGGACGTGAATGCGGAGGGCCTCGCCGCGCTGTCCGCCCGCTGCGGCGCGACGCCGGTCGCCGGCGATGTCGCCAGCGAGGCCGATGTCGCGACCGCCCTCGAAGCGGCTGCAGGGCTCGGGCCGCTGCGCCTTGCGGTGAACTGCGCCGGCATCGCCCCGGCCGCGCGCGTGGTCGGCCGCGGCGGCGCCCATGACCTCGCGCTGTTCGAGAAGACGCTGCGCGTGAACCTGCTCGGCACCTTCAACGTGCTGCGGCTGGCGGCGCAGCGCATGCTGGCGCTGCCCGTCACCGCGCCGGACGGGGAACGCGGCGTGATCGTCAACACCGCCTCCATCGCCGCCGAGGATGGGCAGGTCGGGCAATGCGCCTATGCGGCTTCCAAGGCCGGGGTGATGGGCCTGACGCTGCCGGCGGCACGCGAACTGGCGAAGAGTGGCATCCGCGTTGTCACCATCGCGCCTGGCCTGTTCGAGACGCCGATGCTGGCCGGCCTGCCGGAGGCCGCGCAGGCGGCGATCCGCGCCCTGCCGCCCTTCCCGGCGCGGCTCGGCAAGCCGGAGGAATTCGCGCGGATGGTGCTGGCGATCTGTGCCAACCCGCTGCTGAACGGGACGACGCTGCGGCTCGATTCCGCGCTGCGACTGCCGCCGTGACGGCGCGCCGGAGAGGGGCGCCGCCCCTCTCTGAACCGTGGCTGCAGTGCCGCCAAGCCCGCCAAAGGCCGCAAGGCCTCTGGAAACCGTGAGATTCACCGGGGACGTCGGGGAGAGGCATCGCCGATGCACCG
Source organism: Neoroseomonas eburnea (assembly GCF_018129005.1). Lineage (GTDB taxonomy): Bacteria > Pseudomonadota > Alphaproteobacteria > Acetobacterales > Acetobacteraceae > Neoroseomonas > Neoroseomonas eburnea. The sequence goes on along the minus strand of NZ_JAAEDL010000009.1, from coordinate 65,465 downwards.
GGCGCAACGGACGTGCCATGCCCCGCCCTGGATTCCCCGATCGAGTCCCAGTGTCCAGAGGCCTTTCGGCCTCTGGCGGGTGGGTCCGGGAGGGCAGAGCCCTCCCGGTGCCTCTTCACCGTCCGAGCATCCGAGCCAGGACCCTGCGCCCCCGCCTGTGATGATGCAGCGCCATGGCGCCATGCCCGGCCGCGAGCAGCACCAGCGCCCAGGCCAGCGCCTGATGCAGCCCCCGCAGACGCTCATACAGCGCCTCATCCGGCTCCAGCAGGTGCGGCACGGGGATGAGCAGGAAGATCACTGTCTCGATCTGCCCCGGTGCCGTGCTGGCACTCAGGTAGCCGAGCGCCGGCACCACCAGCAGCAGCGCATAGAGCGCCACATGCCCAAGCGCCGCGGCGCGCCGCTGCCACAGGGGAATGCCCTCCTCCTCCGCCGGCCGCCCGCGCCGTGCCCGCAGCCACAGCCGCCAAGTCACCAGCGGCGGCACCAGCAGCCCGATGGTCTTGTGCGCCTGGTAGGCGAGGATCTTTTCCAGCAGCAGCGTCAGCGGCAGCGCGACCATCACCAGGCCGATCGCGAAGCCCGCCAGCACCAGGGCGGCCACGGCCCAGTGCAGCCGACGCTGCGTCGCGCTCCAGCCGTCAGACGATGAGGCGGACACGCACGACGAGCCGGATGGTGTCGGAAATGGCCGCCTGGTCCGCCGTCATGCCGAATTCGGAACGCTTCATCTCCCCGCCGGCGCTGAACTCGGCCACGTCCCGGCCGAGCGCCGGGTCGCGGCGGCGGTCGACCAGCCGCGCCTCCATCCGGTGCGGCCGGGTGATGCCGCGGATCGTCAGTTCGCCGGCGACGGCGAAGCGGGAAAGGCTGCCCTCGCCCGTCGCGGCGCCGCGGAAGGTGGCTTCGGGGAAGCGCTCGACGTCGAAGAAGGCTGGGGAGCGCAGCAGTTCCACCGCACCGGGATAGGCCAGCGCCACGGCGGCGGTGCGGACCGTGACCTCCACCGAGGTGGTCAGGGGGCGTTCGGGGTCGATCAGCAGCTCGGCGGAAAAATCCTCGAACCGGCCGGTGGAGGACAGCACGCCCAGGTGCCGCGCGACGAATTCCAGCCGGCCGAGATCCTGGTCGAAGACGTAGCGGGTGCGCGCCGCCGCCCGCCGGGCGAGCACAAGCCCGCCGAGCCCGCCCGCCAGCGCCCGTCGTCCGATCCGCCCGCCTGTCATGCGCGTCATGGCGCCGCCTCCCGCCCGCCGGAACATTTCGTCTTCCGGGCGGCCGGGCGCAAGTCCGCTTGCATCCCGTACGCCGAAGCGTCATAAGCCGTTCCAACAACACCATCCGGACCGACGGGGGGTGGCCTTGCAAGAGGCCGCCTTTTTTGTTGCTTGAACGAGAACGACGATCTGCCGAAGCATGAAGGGCTCGAAGCCCGCATCGCCGACGCCATCCTGCCGACGCTCGGCCATCTGGGCTATGAGCTCGTGCGCGTCCAGGTTTCGGGCAAGGAACGGCCGACGGTGCAGATCATGGCCGACCGCGCAGATGGCGCCGTCTTCACGGTCGATGACTGCGAGGCGATCAGCCACGCCGTCGGCGCCGTGCTGGACGTGGCGGACCCGATCAAGGGCGAGTGGATGCTGGAGGTCTCCTCGGCCGGGATCGACCGGCCGCTGACCCGTGCCAAGGATTGGAACCGCTTCGCCGGCCATGTCGCGACGGTCGAGCTCGGCATCCCGCAGGACGGGCGCAAGCGCTACCGCGGCATCGCCCTCGGCGCGGATGCCGAGACGGCCCGGCTGCGCCTCGATGACGGGACCGAGATCGCCTTCCCGCGGAGCAACATCCGCAAGGCCAAGCTGGTGCTGACCGACGAACTCATCGCCGCCACCGCGGCGCCCCAGACGAAGAACTAGGAGAGAGGTCCATGGCCGTCGATATCGCCATCGCCCGCCCGGAACTGCTGCAGGTCGCCGACGCCGTCGCCCGCGAGAAGATGATCGAGCGCGACGAGGTGCTGGAGGCGATGGAGCAGGCCATCCAGAAGGCCGGCCGCGCCAAGTACGGCCACGAGAAGGACATCCGCGCCTTCATCGACCGCAAGGACGGCCGCGTGAAGCTTGAGCGCTGGACCGAGGTGGTCGAGCAGGAGCCGGTGGAGAACGAGGCGACGCAGATCCCGCTGCGCATCGCCCAGAAGATCAAGCCGGGCATCCAGCTCGGGGAATTCATCATCGACCCGCTGCCGCCGATCGATTTCGGCCGCATCGCCGCGCAGACCGCCAAGCAGGTGATCGTGCAGCGCGTGCGAGAGGTCGAGCGCGGCAAGCAGTACCACGAGTACAAGGACCGCGTCGGCGAGATCATCAACGGCATCGTCAAGCGGACCGAGTACGGCAACCTTATGGTGGACCTCGGCCGCGCCGAGGCCCTGCTGCGCCGCGACGAGTGCATCCCGCGCGAGGCCTTCCGCAACGGTGACCGCGTGCGCGCCTACATCTATGACGTGCGCGAGGAACCGCGCGGGCCGCAGATCTTCCTCTCCCGCACCCATCCCGGCTTCCTCGCGAAGCTCTTCGCCCAGGAAGTGCCGGAGATCTACGACGGCATCATCGAGATCAAGGCGGTCGCCCGCGACCCCGGCAGCCGCGCCAAGATGGCGGTGATCTCGCGAGACTCCAGCATCGATCCGGTCGGCGCCTGCGTCGGCATGCGCGGGTCGCGCGTGCAGGCCGTGGTCGCCGAACTCCAGGGCGAGAAGATCGACATCATCCCCTGGTCGCCGGATTTCGCGACCTTCATCGTGAATGCCCTGGCGCCGGCGGAAGTCAGCAAGGTCGTGCTCGACGAGGACGGCAAGCGCTGCGAGGTGGTGGTGCCCGACGACCAGCTCTCGCTGGCGATCGGCCGCCGCGGCCAGAATGTGCGCCTTGCATCGCAGCTCACACGCTACGATATCGACATTCTGACCGAGGCCGAGGAATCCGAGCGTCGGCAGGAGGAATTCCGCAAGCGCACCGGCCTGTTCGTCGAGGCGCTGGACGTCGATGACGTCATCGCCGGCCTGCTCGTGCAGGAGGGCTTCGGCACCATCGAGGACATCGTGACGGTCGAGGACGAGGAGCTCGCCGGCATCGAGGGCTTCGACGAGAGCGTGGCCGCGGAGCTGAAGCGCCGCGCCGCGACGTTCCTCGAGAAGCGCGACGTCGAGCTCGACGAGAAGCGCCGTGGCCTGGGCGTGGACGACGTGCTGGCCGAGATCGGCGGCTTCTCTCCGGCCATGATGGTGACGCTGGGCGAGAAGGGGGTGAAGACCCTCGAGGACCTGGCAGACCTGGCCGGCGACGAGCTGATCGAGATCCTCGGCGCCGAGGTGGTGGACGAGGAGGCGGCCAACGCCATCGTCATGGAGGCGCGCCGCCGCGCCGGCTGGCTCGGCGCGGAAGAAGAGGGCGCGGAACCGGGTGACGGGAACGACTGACCCCGGGGCGCCGGAGGAGGAGCCGGACGAAACCGGCCCCCTGCGACGCTGCATTGTCGAGCGCGAGAGCCTGCCGAAGGAGCGGATGATCCGCTTCGTGCTGGGCCCCGGGCGGGAAGTGGTGCCGGATCTCGCCGGGAAGCTGCCCGGCCGGGGAATGTGGTTGAGCGCGCGGGGCGATGTGCTAGAACGCGCGCTGAACCGCGGGGCCTTCACGAGAGCCGCGCGCGGGCCCGTGACGCTTCCCTCCGACCTTCGCGCGCGGATCGAGGACGGTCTTCGCGCCCGTGTCCGCGACCTTCTGGGCTTTGCCCGGCGGGCGGGCCAGGCGGTTTCGGGCTGGCAGGCCGGGCGGGAATGGCTTCAGGCCGGGCGCGCGGGGCTGCTGGTTCAGGCCTCCGACGGCAGCCCGGCGGAACGTGCGCGGTTCGGCGGGCGCGGCCTGCCGGTGGTGACGCCGTTGACCGCGGCGGAACTTGGCGTGGTGTTCGGGCGCGACCACGCCGTGCACGTGGTGGTGGCGCCCGGCCGGTTGGCGGATGCCATCCGGTTGGAGGCGGAGCGGCTGGCGGGGTTCGCCCGTGCCGAGCCGGAGGTGAATTCGTGAGGGGCACGTCGTCGGCGCGCCTCTCGGACGTTGTTTTTTGGGATCGGGTTCGGATCGGCGGATGAGCGACCAGAACGAGCAGGACGCGGGCAAGAGCAGGCTGAGCCTTCGGCCCGGCGGACGCCTCGAACTCGGCAAGACGGTGGATGCCGGCAGCGTGCGGCAGTCCTTCAGCCATGGGCGCACCAAGACCGTGCAGGTCGAGGTGGTGAAGAAGCGCGTGGTGACGCCGCCCGCAAAGCCTGGGGTGAGTGCCCCCGCCGCTGCCCGCCCGGCCCCTGCCGGCGGGGCGGCGCCCGCCGGCGGCCAGTCCCGCCAGCCGGGACAGACGCAGCCCGCAGGCGTGCGCGCGCCAGCCGCCGGCCGGCCGCTGACCCAGGCCGAGATCGCCGTCCGGCAGCGCGTGCTGGAAGAAAACCGCCGCCTCGAGGCGCAGCGCCAGCGCGAGGAGCGCGAGCGCCAGGCGCTGATGGTGCGCTCCGCCGCCGAGGAAGCCGCCCGCAAGGCGGAAGAGGAGCGCCGCGCCGCCGAGGAGGCCGCCCGCCGCGCCGAGGAGGAAGCCCGCGCCGCCGCCGAGGCCGCGAGCCGCGCCAAGGCCGAGGAGGAAGCGCGTAAGGTCGCCGCGACCGCTCCGGCCCCCGCGGTCGCCGCTGCTGCCAGGCCGGCCGGAGCCCCTGTCGCGCGGCCCGCCGCGCCCGCCGCCCGCAAGCCGGAAGGCGAAGGCCCGGCTGCGCGGCTGACGCTCAAGGCCCGCTCCCCCGCCGAGGAGGAGGAGGATGGCGGCCGCCGTCCGGCCGTGCGCCGTGCGGGCGGCCCGCCGGGCGCCCCCGGCCGCCGGCCCATGCCGGTGCCGGTCAAGAAGGCCGCGCCGACCACCGACCGCCGCCGCGAAGGCCGCATCGACGTGCAGGCCGCGATCGAGGGCGAGGACGAGCGCACGCGCTCCATCGCCTCGCTGCGCCGCGCCCGCGACCGCGAGCGGCGGCAGCAGGAACTCCAGCGCCTGCGCTCCGGCACGGAGCGCGTGGTGCGCGACGTCGTGGTGCCGGAGAGCATCACCGTGCAGGAACTCGCCAACCGCATGGCCGCCCGTGGCGGCGAGGTGGTGAAGGCGCTGTTCCGCATGGGCGTCATGGCGACGCTGACGCAGTCGATCGATGCCGATACCGCGGAACTCGTGGTCCAGGAATTCGGCCACCGCGTGAAGCGCGTGAGCGAATCCGACGTCGAGATCGGCCTGGAGGGTGCGGAGGATACCGACACCGACCTGGCGCCGCGCCCGCCCGTCGTGACCATCATGGGCCATGTCGACCACGGCAAGACCTCGCTGCTCGACGCGCTGCGCAAGACGGACGTGGTGGCGCACGAGGCCGGCGGCATCACGCAGCACATCGGCGCCTACCAGATCACCGTGCCGGACGGGTCGAAGGTCACCTTCATCGACACGCCGGGCCACGAGGCCTTCACCGCCATGCGTGCGCGCGGCGCCTCCGTGACCGACATGGTGGTGCTGGTGGTGGCCGCCGACGACGGCGTCATGCCGCAGACGATCGAGGCCATCCGCCACGCCAAGGCGGCGGCCGTGCCGCTGATCGTCGCGGTGAACAAGATCGACAAGCCCGGCGTGAAGCCCGAGCGCGTGAAGCAGGAGCTGCTGCAGCACGAGATCGTGGTGGAAAGCCTGGGCGGCGACACGCAGGAGATCGAGGTCTCGGCGACGCAGAAGATCAACCTCGACAAGCTGCTCGAGGCGATCTCGCTGCAGGCCGAGGTGCTGGACCTGAAGGCCAACCCGAATCGCGCGGCGGAAGGCACCGTGATCGAGTCCAAGCTCGACCGCGGTCGCGGCCCCGTCGCGACGGTGCTGGTGCAGAAGGGCACGCTGAAGCAGGGCGACATCGTGGTGGCGGGCGCCGAATGGGGCCGCGTGCGCGCGATGCTCGACGACAAGGGGCGCCAGCTCAAGGAGGCGCCGCCGTCGCTGCCGGTCGAGATCCTCGGCCTGTCGGGCGTGCCGGCCGCCGGCGACAACTTCATCGCCGTCGAGAACGAGGCCCGGGCGCGCGAAGTCTCCGAGTTCCGCCAGCGCAAGGCGCGCGACAAGGCGACCGCGGCGCTCGGCGCGCGCGGCAACCTGACCGACATGCTGGCGCGCATCCAGGCGGGCGAGCAGAAGGAAGTGGCCGTCGTCGTGAAGGCCGACGTGCAGGGCTCGGCCGAGGCGATTGGCGTGACGCTCGGCAAGCTCGGCAACGAGGAGGTGAAGGTCCGCGTGCTGCACAGCGCGGTGGGCCAGATCACCGAATCCGACATCCAGCTCGCCAAGGCGTCCGACGCCGTGATCGTCGCCTTCAACGTGCGCGCCACGTCGCAGGCGCGCGACCTGGCGGCCAAGGAAGGCGTCGATATCCGCTACTACTCGATCATCTACGAAGTCGCGGACGACATCGAGAAGCTCTACAAGGGCAAGCTCGCCCCCGTGCAGCGCGAGAAGTTCCTCGGCTACGCGCAGATCCTGCAGGTCTTCGAGGTCAAGAAGATCGGCAAGGTCGCGGGCTGCCGCGTGACGGAAGGCGTGGTGAAGCGCGGCGCCGGCGTGCGCCTGCTGCGCGACGGCGTGGTGATCCACCAGGGCGAGCTGTCCACCCTGCGGCGCTTCAAGGACGATGTGCGCGAGGTCGGCAACGGCCTCGAATGCGGCATGTCCTTCGCCAACTACGACGACATCCGCGTCGGCGACCAGATCGAGTGTTACGAGGTGGAAACCGTCGCGGCGGCCTGACCGGAGGGGCTCTGCCCCTCCAAGCCTCTCCGCCACGGATTCCCATCGGCCGAAAGGCCTCTGGAGACCGTCCCTTGGTGCGGGGAGAGCAAGGGCGGCCCTTCCTGCCCGGTGCCAGTTTCCGGTTTCCAAAGGCCTTTCGGCCTTTGGCGGGGCGGTCCGGAGGGGCGGCGCCCCTCCGGTTCCATCCGCGGAGGATGAAGACCATGACAGCAAAGCATTCCCGCCCTGGCGCCCCCTCGCAGCGCATGCTCCGCGTCGCCGAGGAGATCCGTCACGCCCTCTCCGCCGTCTTCGCGCGCGAGGAGTTCCGTGACCCCGAACTGCACGGCGTGCATGTCACGGTCACCGAGGTCCGTGCCTCGCCCGATCTCAAGCACATGACGGCCTTCGTCTCCGCCCTGGGCCGCGACCTGACCGATGCGCAGCTTGCCGCGCTGAAGCGTGTCTCCCCCTTCCTGCGGCGGGAGGTGGCGCATGCCGTGCGGCTGAAATTCGCGCCGGACCTCCATTTCCAGCCCGACACCGCGCTGAACTATGCCATGCACATCAACGAGGTGCTGCACCGGCCGGAAGTGCAGCGTGATCTCTCGCCGAAAGCGGAAGGCGAGGAATGACCGCCACCCCGCCCGACGAGGCGCCGCAGATCCGTGTCATCGCCATGCCGGCGGATGCCAACCCGGCCGGCGACATCTTCGGCGGCTGGCTGATGGCGCATATGGACCAGGCGGGCGCATCGGTGGCGCTGCGCCGCGCGCGCGGGCGCGTCGCCACCGTGGCGGTGGAGGCGATGTCCTTCCACCTGCCCGTCGCGGTGGGCGATGAGGTCAGCCTCTACGGCAGGCTGCTCGGTGTTGGGCGAAGCTCCATCCGTGTGCATGTCGAGGCCTGGCGCCGCGACCGCACCAGCGAGGAGGCGGCGCGCGTCACCGAGGCCACCTTCACCTTCGTCGCGCTCGACGCGACCGGCCGGCCGCGGACCGTGCCGCCCGACGGCGCCTGATCAGGAGGCGCAGCTGAAGACCTGCAGCACGTACAGGACGCCGATGACGAGGCCCGGCACCATGAAGCCGAGCGCCGCGAAAGGTGCCGCGACCAGCGCCCCGAAGAATGCGGCGGTCCAGCTTTCGCCGGCAATCCCGCCGATCCCCGCGCCGGTCGCCAGCATCATCGCGGCGATCAGGATGCGGGCCCACAGCGGGTGGCCACGGCCGGTGCCTTCCTTCTCGTCCTCCGGCATGGACGGCCAGACCCTCTGAAACGGCGCCCGCCGGGCGCCCCTGACACCTTCTTCGGATCATCTCATGGCCCATCACCGCCACCGCAAGCCGAAAGGCCGGCCGATCGACGGCTGGCTGATCATCGACAAGCCGACCGCGATCGGCAGCACGGACGTCGTCGCCATCTGCAAGCGCGCCTTCCAGGCGCAGAAATGTGGGCATGGCGGGACGCTCGATCCGCTGGCGACCGGCGTGCTGCCGATCGCCTTCGGCGCGGCGACCAAGACCGTGCCCTATGTGATGGACGGCACGAAGCAGTACCGCTTCACGCTGCGCCTGGGCGAAGCGCGGGATTCCGACGACGCGGACGGCAACGTCACCGCCACCAGCGATGCCCGCCCGACCGACGACCAGATCCGCGCCGCCCTGCCGGCCTTCATCGGCGACATCATGCAGGTCCCGCCGATCTATTCCGCCATCAAGGTGGCCGGGGAGCGCGCCTATGACCTGGCGCGGGCCGGCGAAACCGTGGAACTGGCCGCCCGCCCCGCGCGCGTGGACCGCTTCGAGCTGATCGAGCGGCCGGATGCCGATACCGCGGTGTTCTTCGTGGAATCCGGCAAGGGCGTGTACATGCGTTCCCTGGCGCGGGACATCGCCCGCGCCTGCGGCACGGTGGGGCATATCGCTGCCCTGCGCCGGCTGCGGGTGGGGCCGTTCCTGGAAAAGGACTCGGTTCCGCTGGACAGGATCGCGGTTTCCGGCGATACCCCGCCCCCTTCTCCGGACCTGCTGCTTCCGGTGACGACCGCGCTGGCCGACATCCCGGCGCTGGCCCTCACCGAGGCCGAGGCCGCCCGCATGTCGTTCGGCCAGCCGATTCCGCTGGTCGAACTGATGGGCCGGGTTCCGCGCGAGGCCAACCCCGATGGGGGCTTGGCCAGGGCGATGGCGGGGGGGCGCCTGATGGGCCTCGCCCGCTTCGAGGACGGCTTGCTGAAGCCGGAGCGGTGGCTGGGCCAGGGCGGTTCCTAGGCTGCCCGATGACCATGGCGCCGCGCGGCGCCAGGGCTTCCGGCCAGCCAAAACCGATGCCGCAGGGGCACGACCCCCGGCCAACATGAAGGATAACCCGATGTCGATCACTGCGGAGCGCCGCCAGGCGCTGATCAAGGACTATGCGACCGGCCCGAACGACACGGGCAGCCCGGAAGTGCAGGTCGCGATCCTGTCGGAGCGCATCTCGAACCTGACCGAGCACCTCAAGACCCACGCGAAGGACTTCCATTCGCGCCGTGGCCTGCTGGTGCTGGTCGGCCAGCGCCGGGGGCTGCTGGACTACCTGAAGCGCAAGGACCAGAAGCGCTACGAGACGCTGATCGGGCGACTCAACCTGCGCCGCTGAGCCGACGCCGGGTTTCGGACCGAAGAAGCGACGGCCGGCGAAAGCCGGCCGTTCTGCTGTTCAGGCGGCGACCTTGCCGCCGGGACGGGGGACTTCGATCACGAAAAGCCGGTGCTGCGCCGTGTCGACGCGGCGGCGCATCTCGTCGCGCCAGACGCGTTCGGCCGTCGTGGCGTCATGGTAGGGGCCGAAACATTCCTCCGTGCCGGGCTCGAGATCCTGCCATTCGGAATCCGTGAAGACCCCGCCCCAGACGAACCAGAGTTTGCGCGCCGCCATCATGCTCTCCGTAGCCGTGCACGCCCATTATGCTGCACTGCACGCGGCGTGGCGAGATCGCGCCGAGGCGCCTGGAAGGGGCGCCGCCCGATAGGGGGAAGATGGGAGCCGGAGAGAGGCTTTGCCCCTCTCCGGACCTCTCCCCGCCAACGCCCGCAGGGCCTTTGGACAGCGGCACCTCGCGCAGGGCGATAGGGCTGGGCCCGAACGATGCGGGCGCCGGGTCCCCGTGGTCAGCAGTCGATGGTGGCCGACCCGCCCGTGCCGGGCACCGACTCGCCGAGGTCCGCGTGCCGGCCGGGCGGCTTGGGGGGGCAGCGCCCCTCCAGCCCCTCGCCCCGACAGGCCGGCGCCCTCTTGCGAGCGTCAGCCCTCCGTCCCGAAGGCCTGGGTCTTCACCAGCCGCGCATAGAGCCCATCCGCCACCATCAGTTCGCCGTGCCGCCCCTGCTCGACCGCGCGCCCGCCTTCCATCACCACGATGCGGTCGGCATCGCGCACGGTGGCGAGCCGGTGGGCGATCACCAGCGTGGTCCGCCCGCTGCGCAGCCGGGCCAGGGCCTGCTGCACCAGCGCCTCGTTCTCGGCGTCGAGGGCGGAGGTCGCCTCGTCCAGCAGCAGGATGCGCGGGTTGCGCAGCAGGGCGCGGGCGAGGGCGATGCGCTGCCGCTGCCCGCCCGACAGCCGCGACCCGCCGGAACCGAGTCGCGTATCGTAGCCCTGCGGCAGCGCGGCGATGAAGTCGTGCGCGGCGGCGGCGCGGGCAGCCGCCTCGACCTCGGCCTGCGTCGCGCCCTCGTGCCCGGCGGCGATATTGGCCCGCGCCGTGTCGTCGAAGATCACCGCGTCCTGCCCGACATAGGCGATGGCGTCGCGCAGCGAGGCGAGCGTCACGCCGCGGATGTCGGCGCCATCGATCACCACGCGGCCTTCCGTGACGTCGTAGAGCCGCGGCACCAGCGCGATGGCGGTGGATTTGCCGGCGCCGGACGGGCCGACGAGCGCCACGGTCTGCCCCGGCTCCGCCGTGAAGCTCAGCCCGGCGAGCGCGGCATCCGGCACGCCCTCATAGGTGAAGCCGACATGCTCGAAGGCGATGCGCCCGCGGCCGGCGGGCAGTGGCGCGGCGTCGGGGGCATCGAGGATGCGCCGCCGCTCGTCCATCACGCCGAAGACGCGCGACAGCCCCGCCAGCCCTTCCTGCAGTGCCGCGTTCAGCGAACCGAGCGCGCGCGCGGGGCGGGAGGCGATGAGCAGCGCGGCGACGAAGCCGGTGAACTCGCCGATCGTCCCGCCGCCGGAGGCGACCCGCCAGCCGACCACGACCAGCACGGCGGCGACGGCGAGCCCGCCGAGCGCCTCGAGCATCGGGTCGAGCGAGGCGCGGGTGCGGGCGATGCCGTAGAGGCTTTCCCGCAGCCTGGCGAAGAGGCCGGCGGCGCGCGCTTCCTCGGCCGCTTCCAGGCGATAGGCGCGCACCACGCGGGCGGCGCCGAAGGATTCCGTCAGTGTCGCCGCGGCCTCGCCGACCCGTTCCTGCATGCCGCCCGAGGCGCGGCGGATGCGCTTGCCGAGTTTCAGGATCGGCACGATGGCGATCGGGTAGAGCAGCGCCGCGACCAGCGACATCTGCCAGTCGAGCCAGACCATGGACGCGACCAGGCCGACCACGGTCAGCGCGTCGGCGATGGCGTTGATGGATTTGGTCAGGGCCTCGCGGATCAGCGCGGCGTCGGTGGTGAAGCGGGCGGCGTGGCGGGCCGGCGCCTCGCGCGCCACCACGGCGAGGTCGGCGCGCGTCAGGGCGCGGAACAGGTCGTTCTGGATCGCCTCGATCACCCGCAGCACGACGGATTGGATGGCGACCGCCTGGCCGTACTGCGCCAGCGCCTTGAACGCGGTGACGAGGATGATGACGAGGGGGATGGCCCAGAGCAGGTCCTGCCGCCCTGCGGTGAAGAGGTCGAAGGATTGCTGGATCACCACCGGGTAGAGCGCGGTCAGCCCCGCCACCCCCAGGGTGCAGACCAGGGCCAGGGCGATCCCGCGCCGGTGCCCGCGGACATAGAGGCGCCAGAGGCGGGCGAGCAGGGAGCGGGTGGTGGTGTCGAGGGAGGCGGCCATGCGGGCGGGATAGCCCGGACCGGCGCCGGGCGGTATCCGGCGCCGCGGGCTTGTCACGGGAATGCCCTTGCGGCGCTGCTGCGGCCTGTGCTAGTTCTTGTTTCGTTCCGGTGAAGGCGGCGGGACCGGATCCCCCACTCAGCCCCCGAGTGCGGTCCCGCCGCCGCCCTGGGCGAGGCGCCGGCGCAGTTCCGCGAGGCAGTCTTCGCGGGTCGCGGCGCAGCCGTCGGACAGCCACCAGCCCCGCAGCTCCGTCAGGATCCGGCCCATCTCGGGGCCTGGAGGGATGCCTTCCTCGATCAGGTCGCGGCCGAGCAGCGGGAAGACGGGAATGCCCTCTTCGGCGACGATCGCTTCGATGCGCTTGCGCAGGTCGGGCCAGTCCGCCTCCGGCGCCACCTCGCGCGCCTCGGCGAGCCACGTGCGCAGCAGGACGAGCCGCGCCGGCGCGCCGAGCCGCGTCGCATCGGCCCGTGCGAGGGCGCGGCGAATCGCGGCATCGTCGGCGCCCGGGATGAGCGCCGCGCTGACGTCGCGCAGGGCCTCCAGCCAGCTCCGCTCCTCCGCCGAAACCTTCAGCCGCTGCGCCACCGCGGCAGTCGCGACCCCTTCGGGCAGCAGGGCAGCGAGCCGCAGCAGCGGCTCCGCCGGCGCGCCGGCCGCGACGAGCCTCAGCAGCACATCCGGCGCGCCGGCTTCCGGCAGCACCGCGCCGAGCACCCCCGTCTCCGCCATCAGCCCCAGCGTCGCGACCGGATCCGGCACGGCGAGGATGCGCTTGAGCTCCATCCACACCCGTTCGGCCGAAAGCCGCGCCAGCCCCGGCACGGCGCGGCGGATCGCCGCGACCGCCGCGGCATCGGGCTCGCCGGTCCCGTAGCGCGCCTGGAAGCGGAAGAAGCGCAACGCCCGCAGGTAGTCCTCGGCGAGCCGCGTGTCGGGGTTCCCGACGAAGCGCACCTTGCCCGCCGCGAGGTCCGCAAGGCCCGAGAAATAGTCGAACAGCGCACCATCCGGGGCGAGGGACATGGCGTTGATGGTGAAGTCCCGCCGGGCCGCGTCCTCCCGCCAGTCGGTGGTCCATTCGACCACCGCGTGGCGGCCATCGGTCAGCACGTCGCGCCGCAGGGAGGTGACCTCGACCGGCTGCCGGTCCTTCACCGCCGTGACGGTGCCGTGGGCAAGGCCGGTTTCGAACACCTTCAGCCCCGCCGCGAGCAGGCGGGCGGCAATCTCCCCCGGCGGGAAGGGGGCGGCGATGTCGACATCGGCCGAGTCGCGCCCGGCCAGAGCATCCCGAACGCAGCCGCCGACCGCCCGCGCGCCTGGCAGGGAAGCGAGCACGGCGGCGACCGCCGGCGCGTCGAGGAAGGCAGGCCGCTGGATGGTCGCGGCCGGTGTGTCGCTCATCTGCGCGGCTCCGCATGCCCCGGCTCGACGCGGTCGCCTTCCAGGTGGGCGGGGACGTAGGTGGTGCCCGGCGGCCCGCTGCGCGACAGGCCGAACCACACCGCGCCGGCCAGCATCAGCGCCACGCCGATCCCGGCGAGGACCAGCAGGACGGTGCTCGGTTCGGTGTTCGGGTTGAGCTTCCGCCACAGGCCGTAGGCCGCGAAGGGCGCGAGGAAGAGCAGCAGTTCGAGCAGGTAGGGCACGACGCAGGATGGCCCGGCTGGTACCGGAAGTGAAAGCGGCGCCGCTCCGGCAAGCGTGACTTGAAGCGAGGGAGTGCGGGGCCTCAGCTCTCGGTTGCCGAAACGAACACCCGGCGATGTCCCGCCCGCCTGCCGGCGAGCGTCGCATCGCCGAGGCGCGCAGACAGGCGGGAGGGCGTTCCATGAGCGAGGTGCTGGCCTACATGTCCATTCCGGGCATCCGGATCCGGAACAGCAGCTCGGTGATCGAGGGCGAGGTCTTCGACGACATCACCGACTGGGGTGGGACCTTCGTCGAAAAGGCGCGCGCGGCGCTGCTGGAACTCGCCTCCGGGCCGATGGGGCGCGGGCGGATGATCATCGACGGGGTCAGCGCGGCGCTCGGCAGCCGGGGCCATGCCATCACCATCGAGCCTGCCACGGATTTCGACGGGCAGGCCGGCTCCGGCTGGTCGGATGAACTTCTTCTGGTGCGGTGGAACCCGGAGCCGATGCCGGTCTCGGGCGATGACTTCGACCAGCTCGACGGCATCCCGGCCTTCATCATCCTCGGCCATGAGCTGATCCACGCCATGCACAGCCTGACCGGCATGGTCACGCGCACCAGGAACCGCTGGGACGACAAGGCCGTGGAGGAAGCGCGGACCATCGGCCTCGGGCCGTGGGAGGGCGAGCCGCTCACCGAGAACGGCCTGCGCGACGAATGGGGCTTGCGCCCGCGGCGGACCTTCACCGGGTCGGAGGCGAAGCAGTTCCTGAAGGGGACCGGGTACGACATCTAGCTGAGGCGGATCGAGGGGGCTTTACCCCCTCGAGCTCCCCCACCAGGGGACACGGTCCCCTGGACCCGCGGTGACTCGAAGTACTGGTTTGCAAAGGCCTTTCGGCCTTTGGCGGGGGGTCAGGGGGGCGGCGCCCCCCTGCGTCCCGGCCCGACCCAGACCCCGACCCCGACCGGCGGCACCCAGGGCTGCTGCTGCGTGATGGTCGGATCCGGCGGGCACATCGGCCGCAGGGCGCCGCAATCCCAGGCGAAGTGGTCCGGCCGCCCGGTCAACTGCCCGCCGCGCTCGAAGCGGCATTCGCAGAGCTTCCCCGCCATGCAGGCGACCTGCCCTTCCCGCGCGCGGGTGCAGGCGGGCGGCGCCTGGGCGGCGGCGGGCAAGGCGAGCAGGAGCAGGAGCGCGGCCAGGCGGTGCATGGCGCCATCCTGGACGGCAAAGATTGCGGCTCCGTGGACGCGGGACCGCGTGGCTGCCGCGCGTCATGGCCACCGGCTTGACGCACCCCCCATCGATCGGGGTAGGGAAGCTGACCGGCATCAAGACCGGAAGCGCCTCCGCACCGGGCAGACCCGCTGCGCGAGGAAGGCAAGGCACCCTCCACTGTGGACCGGCGGCGCTCGCGCTTCCGGGCTTCTGCGGCCCCCGCCGGAGCCGCCGCGAGACGAAGGCCGCACCATGCCATATGCCGATCCGTGCCCCGATCCTTCCATCCCCGCCGCCTTTGCGCGGCTGTGCGGCGGCCGGGCATGGTCGTCGCGCCTCGCCGACCTCGCTCGGCGGGCGCAGGCCGGCCCGCTGTCCGGCCGCGCGGTGCAGCAGCGGCATGCGCTGGAATTCGTGCTTGCCCGCGCCGCGGATCCGGGCGCGGCGGGCAAGCTCGGCCACGCCGAACGCCGCGTGCTGGCCTTCGCGCAGGAGGCGGTGCGCCTGGCGCGCAGCCTGCCCAAGGGGCCGCGCGACCGCCTGCGGGCGCTGGTCCAGGAAGGGCTGACCGGGGAGGCGACGCTGATCCCCCTGTTCCACCTGTTGCGCACCGCCGCGCTGTTGCGCAACCGCGGCTTCGCGGTGGACTTCGCCGGCCTGGCCGAGGAGACGCCCTACGACCTGCGCGTCACGCGCGACGGAGCGACGGCCGAGGTGGCCTGTGAAACGGTCTCGGCCGAGGAGGGCCGCCCGGTGCATCGCGGCGACTGGTGCGCGCTGGTCGATCGCGTGCATCCCGGGCTGCAGACCTGGCTCGCCGCCCATCCGGGCCGCTACCTGCTGAAGATGACGCTGCCCGAGGGCTTCGCCGGCCCCGACAAGACGGCCGAGCTGCATGCGCGGATCATGGCCCTGCTCGCCGCCGAGAAGCGGCAGGATGCGAGCGCGGACGCGGTGCTGAAGCTCGACCCGCTGGTGCTGGCCGGCGCGCTGGCGGGATCGGCGCTGCCGAAGCGCCTGCGCGAGCAGTTCGGGCCGGAGGCGCATCTCGCCGTCACCGCGGACCCGTCGGGCGGGTCTGTCTTCGTCATGGCGGCGCGGGCGGGGCGCGAGAATGCGGTGGCGGGCGCCGTCGTCTCGCGCATGCGGCAGGCGGCCGGATCGCGCCTGACCGGCGCGGCGCCCGGCATCCTCGCCATGTTCGTCGAGGACATCGACCGCGCCGAATGGCGATCCCTGCGGGAGACGCTGGAACTGGAGGGTGCCGCGCGGCGCTTCCTGACAGAGCCGGGGTCGCGGCGCGTGGTCGCCGCGGCCTGTTCCTCGCGCATGGAGATGTTCGGCATGGCGCCGCCGGACGCCGCGCCGGAGGGCGAGCTGCGCTTCCGCAACCCTTCGCATCCGGCGGGCCGGCTGGCAGCTCTGGCGCCGGCGGTGACGTCGACCAACTAGCGTCCTGGTTCCGAAGTCCTGCGGACTTCGTGCTTGGGCCACCAGCCCGTGTCTCCGCTGGCCCGATCGTCCGCTCCGTACTCTGGAGATCAAGCGCGCTTCGCGGGCGGGATACCAGGCGCCGTGCCTGCTCCCGCCTGCTGCGAGCCGCCCGGAACGGTGCCCCGGCGTCGATTAGGCGAGGCAAGCGGCGGGCGCGGAGGTCGCTGCCGGCCGTCCGGCCGGAGCGCGGCGGTTCGTCGTCTTCGCCGGCCGGACCCTGCCGTACTGCAAGCCCTGGACCCCGGCGGAAGGCCGGGTCCGCCCGCCGCGGGTCATGCGATGGCGGGTTCTTCCCGCCGTCCGGCCGCCGCGCGGGGGCGGAGCAGGGCGGCGGCCGCAACCACGATGCCGCCCAATGTCCCGATCGCCCCCGCCGCGTTGAGCGAGAGCGTCAGCCCCGCCGCCGCCGGCAGCGGCCCCGCCAGCGCATAGCCGGCGACGCCGAGGCCCGCCCCGAGCGCGGCTCCGCCCAGCACCTGCACGCGGTAGTCGTCGGTCAGCAGGCGCAGCGCTGCCGCCGGGCAGACCAGCATGGCGACGACCAGGATGCTGCCCACAGCCTCGAAGGCGGCGACCGCTGCGGCGGCCACCATCAGGTTCAGCGCCATTTCGAGCCGTCGCGCGGGCAGGCCGAGCGCCGCCGCATAGTCCGGATCGAAGCAGAGCAGATGCAGCGGCCGCCACAGCAACGCGACGATCAGCACCACCGCCGCCGCCACGCCTGCCAGCAGGTGCAGCTGCCGGGGCAGGTGCGCCAGCGCCGCCGGGTCGAGCAGCGATGACCAGCCCTGGGCTTCGAGCCACACCACCGTCTCGAGCTGCCCGAACAATACGCAGTCGAGGTCGAGGTCCACGCTGCGCGCGCCGGAAACCTCCATCAGCACCAGCCCGCCGGCGAAGAAGGTAGTGAAGACCGCGCCGGTCGCCGCGCCGGATTCGATCCGCGCGGCGCGGCGGACCACCGTGATCAGCACGGTCGCCGCCAGGGCGGCCGCGAGCGCACCCGCCAGCATCGGCAGCCCGCTCCGCGCCCCGGTCAGCGCGAAGCCGGCGATGATGCCCGGCAGGACCGCATGCGACAGCGCATCGCCGAGCAGGCTGTCCCGCCGCAGGAGCAGGAAGGAGCCGAGCAGCCCGCAGGTGCCGCAGGCGAGCATCGCCGCGACCAGCGCCGGCAGGTCGAGGCGGAGGAAGTCGGGGGCGCTCATGGCCTGCCTCCGAGCGCATGGGGTGAGGCGGGCAGCGCCGAAGGTTCCGGCAGCAGCCGGGTGGCGACCTCGGGCGTCAGCCCGTGCTCCACCAGGTCCGCCAACCGGTCCGCTCCGGCGGTATCGGCGGCGCCGAGGGCCAGCAGGTGATGTTCCACCGCGCGATGCGCGCGCACCGCCCGCCGCGCGGCGGCCGCACCCCTCGGCGTCAGATGGACCTGGCGTTCCGACAGTGCCACCAGATCACGCAAGGCAAGCCAGCGCGCCAGCCGCCAGGCGCGGCCTTCCCCCCAGCCGCGCGCGGCGGCGATTGCCGCGATCGGCGTCCAGCGGTCGCCCGCCGTGCCCGGGCCGGCGCCGGCGGCCTCCTGCGCTTCCCAGGCGGCGCGCAGGAAATGGTCCTGCGCCATGGCAAGGCGCCGGTTCGCGCTGCGCAATGCCTCCGCCACCAGCCCGCGGTCGGGGGAGAAGAGCAGCGCCAGGGTGAAGCAGGCCGCGCCGACCAGCACCACCGCGGCACCGGTCGGCAGGTCGGGATCGATCGCCGAGGCCGCGGCGCCTGCCGCACCGCACACCGCACCCACCATCGCCGAGAGCAGCAGCAGGCGCGGCAGGCGGAAGGTCAGCAGCCGCGCTGTCGCCGCCGGCAGCACCAGCAGCGCCACGATCAGCACCAGCCCCACCGCCTGCAGGCCGGCCACCGTCACCGTCACGATCAGCCCGAGCAGCGCCAGGTCGGTGCGCGCCGTGCGAAGACCCAACACCCGCGCGAAGTCGGGGTCGAAGCAGGCAGCGCGCAGGCGCTGGAACAGCAGCAGGCAAAGCAGCAGTGCCAGCATCGCGACGGCAGCGGCCCAGAAGGCGTCCTCCGCCCGCATCGCCGCCGCCTGTCCGAGGATGAACTTCGTCAGCCCCGCCTGTGCCGCGTCAGGCAGCGTCTGCACATAGGAAAGCAGCGCGACGCCGGCGGCGTAGAAGGCGGAGAGCACGATGGCGATGGCCGCGTCCTCCCGGATGCGGCGCGTGCGTGCGAGCGCCTGCACGGAGAGCACGCCGGCGATGCCGGCGATCGCCGCGCCCGCGAGCAGCGGCGGCAGGTCGCGCGGATCATGGCCGAGCGTGGCGACGATGAGCGCGGCCAGCACCACGCCGGGCAGGGCGGCATGGCCCACCGCGTCGGCAACGAGCGCACGGCCGCGCAGCAGGGCGAAGGCGCCGACCGTGCCGGCAGCGAGGCCGAGAAGGGCACAGCCGGCAAGGACGACAAGGGTGTTGTAGCCGAGCGTCACGGACGTGCCCACCCAAAGGTCGGGGGAGGGGAAGCTCCTCCGAACCCCCGCCCTTCCTTGTCACCTGGAGACTGCCCTCCGAAGTCGGTTCCCGGCTGCCAAGGAAGGTCGGGGCGCGCGGGGGGAAGTTCCCTTCCCTCCGCCCTGTTCGAACGCCTCATGCCCGCGCCCCCGCCGCCACCGAAGCTCCTTCCAGCAGGTTCAGCCTGCCGCCATAGGCCGCCGCGATCGTCTCCGGCGTGAAGGCCTGCTGGACCGTGCCGGCCGCAACCGCCCGCCCGTTCAGCAGCAACACGTTGGAAAAGTAGTCCGGCACGGTCGAGAGGTCGTGATGCACCGCGACGACGCTGCGCCCGGCCTCGGTCAGGCGGCGCAGCACGGCGACGATCGCCTGTTCCGTCGCCGCGTCCACCGCGGCGAAGGGCTCGTCCATCAGGTAGAGGTCGGAATCCTGCGCCAGCGCCCGGGCGAGGAAGACGCGCTGCTGCTGGCCGCCGGACAGGCGGCCGATCTGGCGTTCGGCGAATTCCTCGAGACCCACCTCGGCGAGCGCGGCACGGGCGGCCTCGCGCTCGGCGCGCGGCACGCGGCCCCACCAGGCCATGCGCGGATAGCGCGCCATGCAGACGACATCGAGCGCGGTTGCCGGGAAGTCCCAGTCCACGCTTGCGCGCTGCGGGAGGTAGCCGACCCGGTTGCGCACCTCGTCCAGCGGCCGGCCGAAGAAGGCCGCGCTGCCGGACAGCGCGGGGATGAGCCCGAGCGCCGCCTTGATCAGCGTGGACTTGCCGGCGCCATTCGGGCCGACGATGGCGGTCAGCCCCTCCGGCGCCACCCAGGTGACGTCCCACAGCACCGGATGGTCCCCGTAGGCGACCGTCAGGCTGCGGATCTCGAGCGGCGGGGCCGTGGTCACGCCGCCAGCCTCCCGTTCAGGCCACGGGCGGGGACGCGGCCGCCCAGGGCGCGGGCGATGGTGGTGATGTTGTGGTCGAGCATCCCTTCATAGGTGCCCTCGTAGGTCCCTGGCCGGCCCATCGAATCGGAGAAGAGGTTGCCGCCGAGCGCGACTCGCTGGCCGCGCGCGCCGGCCCCTTCGATCAGCGCCCGCACCGCGCGGTCGGGCACAGAGGATTCGGCAAAGACGGCGGGCACCTGGCGATCGACCAGGGTGCGGACCAGCGCCTCGATGCGGGCAAGGTTCGCCTCGGCTTCGGTCGAGAGACCCTGGATGCTGTCCACCTCGAGGCCGTAGCGGGCGCCGAAATAGGCGAAGGCATCATGGGCGGTGACCAGCAGGCGTTGCGGGGCGGGGATGGAGCCCAGCGCCTCCCGCCCATAGGCGTCGAGGCGGGCGAGGCGGGTCCGGAATGCCGCCAAGCCTTCCGCGAAGGTTGCCTGCTGGGCGGGCATGTAGCGGGCGAGTGCCTCCGCCGCGCCGCCGGCGGCCTCCGCCCAGAGGGTCGGGTCCATCCAGACATGTGGGTCGGCGGCATCGGGGTAGTCGGGGCTCGCGCGCAGCCGGGCGCGGGGCAGCGTCTCGGCCACCAGCACCACCGGCTTGCCGGCGCCGCGGGCGCGTTCCAGCACGTCGCCCATCCGCCCTTCCAGGCGGTGGCCATTGCCGAAAACCAGGTCGGCGGCGAGCAGGCGGGAGATGTCGTTGCGCGTCGGGCGGAAAAGGTGCGGGTCGACGCCCTCGCCGATCAGCGTCTCGGTGTGCAGATGGGGCCCGGCGAGGCTGCGCACCATGTCGCCGACCATGCCGACGGTGGCGAGCGCCAGGGGCGGCCGCCGCGCCTGCGCCTGGGCCCGGGCGGGCAGGCCGAGGACGGCGGCGCCGAGCAGTGTCCGGCGGCGAACGGATGAACACGTATTCATGTCTTCAATTATCCTTTGTTTTTCAATAAGTTAGACGGTATGGCGGAAGTTGCCCTGTTGGCGCGGCATGTCAAGGGCGGGTCTTGCGGTGGTGGGCTGCCGCGGGCGAGGCTGCGGGATCGTGAAGGAGTGGCGGGTGCGCGCGCGGACGAGGATCGGCGAGGACCTGGTGGTGGAACTGGCGGAGACCTTCCGCCTGATGAGCGATCCGACGCGGCTGAAGATCATCCTGGCCTGCCTGGATGCGCCGGCGGCGGTGGGGGAGATGGCCGAGCGGCTCGGCATCTCGGCCTCGCTCGTGTCGCACCATCTGCGGCTGTTGCGCGCGGCGCGGCTGCTGCAGGCGGACCGGCGCGGGCGGCAGGTCTTCTACGTGGTGGGGGATGAGCACATCCGGTCGATGCTGACGGACATGGTCGACCACGTCAGCGAGGAGGACCAGACGGAGACCGAGACCTGAGAAACCGTCTGGAAAGTCCGGCGCCGGCCCGCAAACGCGCCATGAGGCGCGTTTCCGAACGGGCTCCGAGCGGCCGATCCGCGATGCGTGCTGGCGCGCCCGTTCGGCGGGGCGGCGCCGCGCGGCCGGGGATCCTGGCGCCATCGGCGCGGGGCCGGGCCCGGCGCCGGCATTCCCGAAGGCCCGCCGGCATTTCCTGGCCGGATCAGCGCGGGCACGGGAATGCCTTTCATCAGAGAGTGCTCACTTGTGCGGTGCGGGCTGGCGCGATTATGGTCCGCGCGCGGCGCATCATCCGGGAGGGGTGCGGCGTGCGCTGCGCCCGGCGTGGCGGCAGGCTGCGATGAATCGGTTTTCTAGGGGCTGCGCGGCCGACGCGCACGGGGAATGGTGATGCGGGTGAGCGACGGGAAGCGCATCTTGGCGGCGATCGCCGGTCTGGCCGGCATGGCCACGATGATGGCGGCGGCTCCGGCCTTGGCGGAAGGCGCGGTCGGCGCGCCGCATGCCTGGGGCATGGGGCTGCAGGAATCGGGCGGTCCGATCAAGGACGCCATCCACCACTTCAACACGCTGGTCTTCAGCATCATCGTCGGCATCACGATCTTCGTGATGCTGCTGCTGGCCTGGTGCGTGTGGCGCTATCGCGCCTCGGCCAATCCGAACCCGTCCACAACCAGCCACCACACGCTGCTGGAAGTGGCCTGGACGGTGGTGCCGGTGCTGATCCTGGTGGTCATCGCGATCCCGTCCTTCCGGCTGATCTACTACCAGGACCGCACGCCGAACGCGGACATCACGATCAGCGTGCAGGGCCGCCAGTGGTACTGGAACTACACCTATCCGGACCACGGCAACTTCAGCTTCGACAGCTACCCGGTCGCCGAGGACCAGCTTCCGCCGGAACGCCGCAACCTGTACCGCCTCGCGGTGGACAATGAGCTGGTGATCCCGGTGGGCGCCAATGTCCGCGTGCTGACCACGGGCTACGACGTGATCCATTCCTTCTTCGTGCCCGCCCTCGGCATCCAGCGCTACAGCATCCCGGGTCGCACGCTCGAGACCTGGATGCGGGCCGACCGCGAGGGCGTGTTCTACGGCCAGTGCAACCAGATCTGCGGGACCAACCATTGGTTCATGCCGATCGCGGTGCGCGCGGTGAGCCGCGAGGACTTCGACAAGTGGGTGGCCGAGGCGCGCACGCGCTTCGCCCGGGCCGAGGAGCCGGCGGCGCCGATCGTGGCCGCCGCCCAGGGCACCCTTCAGATCGCTCAGGCGCGCCAGTAAGACGCGGCCGAAAGGGACAGACGATGGCGACCGCAACCGACGCGCATCACGACGATCATCACGACCACAAGCCGGGCTTCGTCGCCCGCTGGCTGTTCTCGACGAACCACAAGGACATCGGGACGCTCTACATCATCTTCTCCGTCTTCGCGGCGCTGATCGGCGTCGGCATCTCGGTGCTGATGCGCATGGAGCTGCAGCAGCCGGGGATGCAGATCTTCGCCGACGGGCAGGTGTGGAACGCCCTGGTGTCGGCGCATGGCCTGATCATGGTGTTCTTCGTGGTCATGCCGGCGCTGATCGGCGGGTTCGGCAACTGGTTCGTGCCGCTGATGATCGGCGCGCCGGACATGGCCTTCCCGCGCATGAACAACATCAGCTTCTGGCTTCTGGTGCCGGCCTTCCTGCTGCTGGGCGCCTCCGCCTTCATCGGTGAGGGGCCGGGCGCGGGCTGGACGATCTACCCGCCGCTGTCGAGCAACCAGTTCCATCCGTCCATGGCGATGGATCTCGCGCTGTTCTCGCTGCACCTGGCGGGTGCCTCCTCCATCATGGGTGCGGCGAACTTCATCACCACCATCCTGAACATGCGCGCGCCGGGCATGACCCTGCACAAGATGCCGCTGTTCGTGTGGTCGATGCTGGTCACCGCCTTCCTGCTGCTGCTCGCGGTGCCGGTGCTGGCGGGCGCGATCACCATGCTGATCACCGACCGCAACTTCGGCACGGCCTTCTTCAAGCCGGAAGGCGGCGGCGACCCGGTGCTGTTCCAGCACCTGTTCTGGTTCTTCGGCCACCCCGAAGTCTACATCATGATCCTGCCGGGCTTCGGCATCATCAGCCACGTGATCTCGACCTTCAGCCGCAAGCCGGTGTTCGGCTACCTCGGCATGGCCTACGCCATGGTCGCGATCGGCTTCGTCGGCTTCATCGTGTGGGCGCACCACATGTTCCAGTCGGGCATCGACGTGGACACCCGCGCCTACTTCATGGCCGCGACGATGGTCATCGCCGTGCCGACCGGCATCAAGATCTTCTCCTGGATTGCCACCATGTGGGGCGGCTCCATCGAGCTGAAGACGCCGATGCTCTTCGCCATCGGCTTCATCTTCCTGTTCACCGTGGGCGGCGTGACCGGCGTGGTGCTGGCCAATGCGCCGCTGACGCAGATCCTGCACAACACCTACTACGTGGTTGCGCACTTCCACTACGTGCTCAGCCTGGGTGCGGTGTTCACCATCTATGCCGGCTTCTACTACTGGATCGGCAAGATGAGCGGCAAGCAGTACCCCGAATTCTGGGGCAAGGTGCACTTCTGGATGACCTTCATCGGTGTGAACCTGACCTTCTTCCCGATGCACTTCTCGGGCAACCAGGGCATGCCGCGCCGTTACCCGGATTATCCGGAGGCGCTGACCGCGTGGAACTTCATCGCCTCGGTGGGGTCCTACATCTCGGCCGCGTCGCTGCTGCTGTTCCTCTACGTGGTGTGGCTGACCTTCCGTTCGACCGAGAAGGTGGCGAACAACCCCTGGGGTGCCGGCGCAACGACGCTCGAGTGGCAGGTCTCCTCCCCGCCGCCGTTCCACACCTTCGATGAGCTGCCGCGCGTGCGCTGAGGCGCGTGGCCCGATGGAGTGACCATGAGCGACAGCGCCATGGAAAGGGGACAGGGGGGCGCTGCCCCCCTTCCTGCTTCCTACGACATGTCGGAAGTGCGGGACTGGATCGCGCTGCTGAAGCCGCGGGTGATGACACTCGTGGTCTTCACCGGCCTGATCGGGATGCTGGTGGCGCCCGGCGCGCTGTCCATGCACCCGGTGCTGGCGGCGACGGCCATCCTGTGCATCGCGGTCGCCTCCGGCGCCGCGGGTGCCATCAACATGTGGTACGACCGCGACATCGACGCGGTGATGCGGCGGACATCAAGGCGGCCGATCCCGGCCGGACGCATCGCGCCGGGGGCGGCGCTCGCCTTCGGTGTGTGGCTCTCGGTCGCTTCCGTCACCGTGATGTGGCTGGCGACGAATGTCGCCGCGGCGACGATCCTGGCCCTGTCCATCGCCTTCTACGTCTTCGTCTACACCATGTGGCTGAAGCGGCGGACGCCGCAGAACATCGTCATCGGCGGCGCGGCCGGCGCCTTCCCGCCGGTGATCGGCTGGGCGGCCGTCACCGGCGACGTCACGCTGGTGCCGATCCTGCTGTTCGCCATCATCTTCTTCTGGACGCCGCCGCATTTCTGGGCGCTCGCGCTCTGGGCGCATGACGACTACGCGCGCGCCGGCGTGCCGATGCTGCCCGTCTCGGCCGGGGCGAAGGAGACGCGGCGGCAGATCGTGATCTACACCGTGCTGCTCGCGCCGCTCGGCCTCGTGCCGTGGCTGGCGGGCTTCTCCGGCCCCGCCTACGCCGCGGTCGCCGCGCTGCTGGGGGCACTGTTCCTGCGCCATGCGGTCGCCGTGCTGCGCGATCGGCAGGACGAGGCCGGCCGCAGCCTGACCGGGGATGCGCCGGCCAAGGCGTGCTTCCGCTTCTCGCTGACCTATCTGTTCACGATCTTCGCGGCGGTCGCGGTGGATCGCCTGGTCTTCTCGCCATGACGCCGGAAGAACGCGCGGTCTTCGAGAAGCGGCGGCGGGGGCGCAACATCGCGCTGCTGCTGGCGCTGATCGCGCTGGTCGTGCTGGTGTATTTCATCGGCATGGCGCGGGTGCTGCGAGGCTAGGATCGAGGGGGCTTTGCCCCCTCGAACTCCCCCACCAGGGGACTGCGGTCCCCTGGACCCGCGGAGACCCAAGGTACCGGTTTCCGAAGGCCTTAAGCCTCTGGCGCGGGGAGTTTGAGCGGGGCAGCGCCTCTCTCAACCCCTTATGCCGGCGGATGCCCTTGCGCCCTCGCGCCACCAGGGGCAGATGACGCCCATGGACACGACACGCGCGGAGGCGATGCGCCGCCGCAACAGGCGCATGGGCTATGGCATTGCCGCGGTGGCCGCCGGCATGGTCGGCGTCTCCTTCGCCGCGGTGCCGCTCTATGACCTCTTCTGCCGCGTCACCGGCTACAACGGCACGGTGCAGCGCGGCGAGCTGGCGCCGGGCGCGACGGACCGCACCATCACCGTCCGCTTCGCCGCCCAGACCGACCGCAGCCTGCCCTGGAACTTCCGCGCCGAGCAGCCCGCCATGACCATCCGGCTCGGCGAGGAAGGTCTCGCCTTCTACAGCGCGGACAACCGGGCGGAGACGCCGGTCACCGGCATCTCGGTCTACAACGTCACGCCGGAGAAGGTGGGCCGCTACTTCCACAAGGTGGCCTGCTTCTGCTTCGACGAGCAGACGCTCGCTCCGGGCCAGCGCGCGGACATGCCGGTCACCTTCTGGGTCGACCCGCGCATCGCCGAGGACCCGAACACGCGCGAGGTCACCACCATCACGCTCTCCTACACCTTCTATCGCACGCTGGAGGACGCGCAGCGCGCGGGCGCCCTGGCCAGCGCCGGGCCGCATGTCGGGCGTGTCGCGGCACCGCGGGCCAACTGACGCCGCGAAGCTGGTTGCGGCCGCGGTCCGAGCGGCATTCTTCGCCCCGCCGGACTTGATCCGGCAGGCGATTTCGGGATTGATGCGCCGAGATGCGGGCGGCCCAGCCGGCCTTTCCGCGCGCGCCCTCAGGTCCAGGAATTACGATGGCCACCACCACTGAAGCGCACGGCAACGGCGCATCGCCCTACAAGCACCCGTACCATCTGGTGGATCCCTCGCCCTGGCCGTTGATGGGTTCCTTCAGCGGCGGCGCGCTGGTGCTCGGCATCGTTCTCTGGGCCCACAACGGCAGCCAGTGGGTGTTCTGGCTCGGCCTGCTCGGCGTGCTCTCCACCATGTTCTTCTGGTGGCGGGACGTGGTGAAGGAAAGCAGCACGCCGGGCCTGCATTCGCCGATCGTGCGCATCGGCCTGCGTTACGGCATGACGCTGTTCATCGCCTCCGAGGTGATGTTCTTCGTCGCCTTCTTCTGGGCCTATTTCCACTTCGCGCTGTATCCGGACCATGTCTCCGGCGCGGCGGCGCCGGCGGTCTGGCCGCCGCGCGGCATCCATACCTTCGACCCGTGGGGCCTGCCTTTCCTCAACACCATGATCCTGCTGCTCTCGGGCTGCACGGTGACCTGGGCGCATGCGGCGCTGATCAACAACGACCGCAAGGCGCTGGTCCAGGGTCTGGCGCTGACGGTGCTGCTCGGCGTCCTCTTCACCTCGCTGCAGGCCTGGGAATACTCGATGGCGCCCTTCCCCTTCCGGGACGGCGGCGTCTATCCCTCGGTGTTCTTCCTCGCCACCGGCTTCCACGGTTTCCACGTGATCGTCGGCACCACCTTCCTCGCGGTCTGCCTGCTGCGCGCGATGAAGGGCCACTTCACGCCGGAGAAGCATTTCGGCTTCGAGGCCGCGGCCTGGTACTGGCACTTCGTGGACGTGGTGTGGCTGTTCCTCTTCGTCTGCATCTACTGGTGGGGCGCGGGCGAGATCGCGCAGCACTGATCTGATGCCCCCGCGGGCGCCGGGCGGCGGCCATCCGGCCGCCCCGACCTTGGAGCCCGTTCGGAAAAGCGCCGTGCGGCGCTTTTTCATGTCTGGCCCTGGCGGGTGGGGGACAGTCCGCCGAGGTGGCGCAGTCGCGCTCCCGGCCTGGCCTAAGAGCGGTTTCCGTTCGCCTTGGCTCACGGCAACCGCTCCAGCCTTTTGTTTTCGCGAGCATCTTTGTCCGATCGGGTGATTCCACCGGATCGGGCTCTGCTCTAGGGCCCGGCCGCGTGTTTTTTCCGGGGCTTCCGTGGAGGGTGCTGGTGACTGAAGGGGCTTCCTTCGCAACCGTGGCGCTGCTCGGCCGTTGTCCGCGCTGCGGCAAGGGCAAGCTGTTCCGCGGCGTGCTCGACATTCGCGAAAGCTGCGAGTCCTGCGGCCTCGACCTGCGGGCGCATGATGCGGGGGACGGGCCGGCGGTCGCGGGTATCTTTTTCATCGGTGCCGTCACGGTCGGCCTCGCCCTCTGGGTCGATGTCCGGTTCGAGCCGCCGCTCTGGGTCCACGCGGTACTGTGGCCGGCGCTGGTCCTGCCCCTTTCGGTCCTGACCATGCGGGTGGCGAAGGCGGCGCTGGTCGCGCTGCAATGGCGCCACCGGCGCGACTCGGCCTGACGGAGGGGCCCCGGGCGTCCCGTGCGGCACCTGTTCCCCACCCCGGCCGCGCCTTCCGCCCCGGGCTCTTCCGGGCCCCTGCGCGACCCCGTATAGCCACCCTCCATGGCGTCCCCCCACGGCCTGCGCCGGCTGCTCCTGCCGATCCTGGTCGCAGTGCCCGTCCTGGCGGTGCTGCTCGGCCTCGGCACCTGGCAGGTCGGACGCCTCGCCTGGAAGACCGGCATCCTCGACCGCATCGCCGCGGCCGAGGCCGGCCCTGCCGCCCCGCTTCCCGCCGCCCCCGACGCCTTCGCCAAGGTCGAGGCCGCCGGCCGCTTCGACCATACCCGCGAAGCCCTGCTCGGCCTCGAGGTGCGCGGCACCACCCTCGGCGCTCGGCTTCTCGTCCCCCTGCTGCGGGACGGCGCGCCGCCGGTCCTGGTCGATCGCGGCTGGGTGCCCCTGCAGCGCAGCGCCCCGATCGACCGGCCCGAGGGCCCGCTCCGCGTCACCGGCTGGGTGAGGCCGGGCGAGACCGCGGGCATGTTCGCCGCGCGGGACGACGTGCCGGGCCGGCACTTCCACAGCTTCGACCCGGCCGCGATCGGCGCCGCGCTCGGCCTGCCGGAGGTCGCGCCCTTCGGCCTGGTGGCCCTCGGCGAGCCGCGGGGCCTGCCCGAGCCGGACCGCCTCCTGCCCCGTCCCAGGAACAATCACCTGGGCTATGCCATCACCTGGTACGGCCTCGCGGCCGCCCTCGTCGGGGTCTTCCTCGTCTGGGCGCGGCGGCGGCTGAAGGATTGAAAGCGACATGCACAACGCCGCCTATGACCGCCTGAAGGCCCGCTTCGCGCGCATCGCCGCGCTAGGGGAGGCGGCCGCCATGCTGCACTGGGACGCCTCGACCATGATGCCGCCCGGCGGCGGCGAATCGCGCGGGGAGCAGCTCGCCGCCCTCGCCGGCCTGGCGCATGAGCTGCTGATCGCCCCGGTGGTCGAGGAGGATCTCGAGATCGCCCGCGCCGAAGGCGAGTGGGAAGAGGCGAACCTCGCGCTGATGGAGCACGCCCATGCCCGCGGCACCGCCCTGCCGACGGACCTCGTCGAGGCGACCGCGCGGGCCAATTCCGCCTGCGAGAAGCTCTGGCGGGAGGCGAAGGCGCGCGCCGATTTCGCGCTCGTCCGCCCGGCCCTGACCGAGGTGGTGCGCCTGCAGCGGGAGACGGCGCAGGCGCTCGCCGCGGCGCTGTCCATGGGCCCCTATGACGCGCTGATGGACGGCTACCAGCGCGGCATCACCGCCGCCGATGTCGAGCCGGTCTTCGCCGCCTACGAAGCCTTTCTCGCCGAGGCCCTGCCGCGTGCCGAAGCGATCCAGGCCGCGAAGCCCGCCCCGGTGCCGCTGCCGGGGCCCTTCCCGACCGAACTGCAGCGTGCGCTCTGCCGGCGTCTCTCCGAGCGGGTCGGCCTCGACTACGAGCATGCGCGCCTCGATGAATCGCTGCATCCCTTCTGCGGCGGCACGCCGGCCGACGTGCGGCTGACCACCTTCTACGACGAGAAGGATGCCTCCAAGGCGCTGCTCGGCGTGCTGCACGAGACCGGCCACGCCCTCTACGAGCGCGGCCTGCCGGAAGCCTTCGCGCGCCAGCCGGTGGGCGACGCCGCCGGCATGGCGGTGCATGAATCGCAGTCGCTGATCGTCGAGATGCAGGCCTGCCGGTCCGATGCCTTCCTCGGCTTCCTCGGGCGGGAGCTGCGCAGCGTTTTCGGCGGGCCGGCGGCGCCCTATGCCGCGGAAAACCTCGCCGGCCTGTGGCGGCACGTCGAACGCGGCTTCATCCGCGTCGACGCCGACGAGATCACCTACCCCGCCCATGTCATCCTGCGCTTCCGGCTGGAGCGCGCGATGATCGCCGGCGACCTCGAGGTCGCCGACCTGCCCGGCGCCTGGAACGAGGCGCTGCACCGCATGCTCGGCATCACCCCGCCGGACGACGCCAGGGGCTGCCTGCAGGACATCCATTGGCACGACGGCGCCTTCGGCTACTTCCCCTCCTATACCCTCGGCGCCATGGCGGCGGCGCAGCTCATGAAGGCGGCGCGCGCTGCCGAGCCCGGTCTCGATGCCGCGCTGGCGGAGGGGGACATGGCGCCGCTGCTCGCCTGGCTGCGGAGGAATGTCCACGGCAAGGGCTCGCTGCTCGGCTTCCAGGACCTGCTGCGCGCGGCGACCGGCAAGCCGCTTGACCCGCAGGACTTCATCGATCACCTGCGGGCGAGGTACCTCGCCTGACGGGCGTGCCGACGCCCGTCAGCCCGGCGGGAGAGCATCGAGCGCGTCGTAGACGCGGTAGAACGCCTCGGTGAGCCCGGCCGGGGTGTAGGTCTGCGCGCCGCCGTAGCGCACCCTGCCCGCCGCCGCCTGGATGACGCTGACGCCGCGATAGGCGCGCTCCGTTTCCGGCGCCATGCCATAGCGGCGGAGGATCGCCGGATAGGCCGGCAGGTCGATCTGGTCCAGCGCCATGGGCAGCGGCCCGGCCGCGGCCGGGTCGAATTCGAGCCTGGCCGCCTGGGCGAGGCGCATCGCCAGCCAGAGCAGCAGCAGGTTCGACGGGTGGTTCGGCGTGTGGAAGTGGCGGCCATTCCTCATGACGCGCCCGATGACGTCGCTGATGACGATGTCGGTGTCCTTCTCCCTCGCGCGGATCTGGTCGAGCGCCGTGGCGAAGGGGTCGGGGGCGGCGGCGAGGAGTTCCTCGCCATCCAGCCGTGCCGATGCGGCGGCGGCCGGCTCGCCGCGGCGGTACGCCTCCAGCACCTGGCCGACATGGTAGTCCCCGAGCGGCCCGCCGATCGGCTGGAGACCGTCTGTCAGCAGGTGGCGGACATCCGGCGTGTAGCCGCCGAAATAGACATTCGGGAAGGTGATCACCCGCCCTGGGAAGCGCCTCGCGAGGGCGGTGGTGCTGAGGCCGGGGATGCCGCGGGCATCGGTGAACTGGTGGGTGACCCGCTGGCACAGGATCACTTCCGCCTCGGCGAGCCGTGCCAGGGCCCCCGCTTCGTCGGCCGGGCCGAGCAGGTGGATCTCCCGTATCGCTTCCACCCTGAGCCGTGGGCTGGCCCGCCGCAGTGCCTCGGCGAGCAGCGGCACCTGGCAATTGCCCAGCAGGGCGACGTGCATCGGTCGGGTTCCTGCGGGGCCTGCCTGTTCGGGCCCGGACGCCGAGGGACCCTAGGAAAGACGGCCCGGAGGCGCAATCCGGCGGATGCCCTCTCGCCCCGTGCCGGCCGGGTCTGTATCACTCCGCCCCATGCGCTACGTCTCCACCCGCGGGCAGGCCGCCCCGCGCGACTTCGAAGCCGTCCTGCTGGCGGGGCTCGCCGAGGATGGCGGGCTCTTCGTGCCGGAGGAATGGCCGGTGCTCACAGCCGCGCAATGGCGGGCGCTGCGGGGCCTGCCCTATCCGGCGCTGGCGGCACGAATCATCGGCCTGTTCGGCGCCACCGGCCTGCCTTTGGAAACGATCTGCGCCGAGGCCTATGCCGGCTTCGGTCATCCGGCCGTGGTGCCGCTTGTACAGCTCGACCACCGGACCTTCGCCCTCGAGCTCTTCCACGGGCCGACGCTCGCCTTCAAGGACATGGCGCTGCAACTGCTCGGGCGGATGTTCGACCACGTGCTGGAGAAGCGCGGCGAACGGGTGACTATCGTGGGCGCGACCTCCGGAGACACCGGCTCCGCCGCCATCGAGGCCTGCCGCGACCGTCGCGCGGTCGACATCGTCATCCTGCACCCCGAGAATCGCACCTCCGAGGTGCAGCGCCGGCAGATGACCACGGTGCTGGCGCCGAACGTGAAGAACATCGCGGTGCAGGGCGATTTCGACGCCTGCCAGGACCTGGTGAAGGCGATGTTCAACGACGCCCCCTTCCGCGCCGAGATGCGGCTGTCCGCCGTCAATTCCATCAACTGGGCGCGCATCGCGGCGCAGATCCCCTACTACGTCGCGGCCGCCCTGGCTCTCGGCGCGCCGGATCGCGAAGTGGCCTTCAGCGTGCCGACGGGCAATTTCGGCAATGTCCTGGCGGCCTGGGCGGCGCGGCGCATGGGGCTGCCCATCAGCAACCTGATCATCGGGTCCAACCGCAACGACATCCTGGCGCGCTTCCTCGCCAGCAACGACATGAGCGCGAAGCCGGTCGAACCTTCGCTCTCGCCGTCGATGGATATCCAGGTCTCGTCCAATTTCGAGCGGCTGCTCTTCGAGCTGCTCGGCCGCGACGGCACTGCGACGGCCGAGACCATGACGCGCTTCCGCACCGAGGGCCGCATGCCGGTGCCCGACGCCGCCTGGCGCCGCGCGACCGAGATCTTTCGCGGCTTCACCCTGGACGATGCCGGCACGCTGGCGGAGATCCGGCATCAATGGTCGGCGGCGGGCTACCTCGCGGACCCGCACACCGCGGTCGGCACCGCCGCGGCACGCGCCCTGGCGCCGGCCGACCCGGCTGTCCCGGTCGTCGTCGCCGCCACCGCGCATCCGGCGAAGTTCCCCGATGCCGTGGAACGCGCGACCGGCATCCGCCCCCCCCTGCCGGCGCGGCTTTCCGACCTATATGAGCGGGAGGAGCGCTTCGGCGTCCTGCCGAACGACCTCGCCGCCATCGAGGCGGCGGTCCGCGCCCATGCCCTCCGCAACGCCGCCTGAAGGAAACACCCCCCGCACCATGAACGATGCCGTCCGCGTCACGCGCCTGCAGAACGGGCTCACCGTCGTCTCCGAGACCATGCCGCGCGTCGAGACCGTCTCGGTCGGCGCCTATGTCGGCGTCGGCACGCGGCATGAGGCGCCGGAGGTCAACGGCGTCTCCCACTTCCTCGAGCACATGGCCTTCAAGGGCACGGCGCGGCGCGATGCCGCCGCCATCTCCCGCGAGATCGAGAATGTCGGCGGGCATCTCAACGCCTACACAGCGCGCGAGCAGACCGCCTTCTACGCCAAGGTGCTGAAGGAGGACACGGGCCTCGCCGTCGACATCATCGGCGACATCCTGACCCACTCCACCTTCGCGCCGGACGAGATCGAGCGCGAGCGCGGCGTGATCCTGCAGGAAATCGGCCAGGCCAACGACACGCCGGACGACATCGTCTTCGACCACTTCCAGGAGACCGCCTTCCCCGCCCAGGCGATGGGCCGCCCGGTGCTCGGCACCGAGGACACCATCAAGGCGATGAGCCGCGAGGCGCTGATCGGCTACATGCGCACGCATTACGGGCCGGAGGCGATGGTCGTCGCCGCCGCTGGCGCGCTGGAGCACGAGGCGCTGCTCGACCTGGTGCGCACCCATTTCGCCGACCTGCCGGCGACCTCCACCGCGACGGCGGAAGCCGCGCGCTATGCCGGCGGCGAGTTCCGCGAGGCGCGCGACCTCGACCAGGTGCACATCGTGCTCGGCTTCCCCTCGGTGAAGCATGGCGACCCGATGCACTATCCGACGCAGCTTCTGTCCACCCTGCTCGGCGGCGGCATGTCGTCGCGGCTGTTCCAGGAGATCCGCGAGAAGCGCGGGCTGGTCTATTCCATCTACTCCTTCGCCTCGCCCTTCCGGGACGGCGGGCTGTTCCAGATCTACGCCGGCACCGGCGAGAAGGAAGCGGCCGAGCTGATGCCCGTGACGATCGAGGCGCTGCGCGCCGTGCAGCGCGACGTGACGGAAGAAGAACTCGCGCGCGCCAAGGCGCAGCTTCGGGCCTCGCTGCTGATGTCGCTGGAGTCCACCGGCAGCCGCTGCGAACAGCTCGCGCGGCAGCTCCAGGTCTTCGGCCGGGTGATCCCGGTCGAGGAGACCAAGGCGAAGATCGCGGCCGTCACCGTCGAACAGGTGCAGCAGGCGGCCGCGATGGCCTTTCGCGCACGGCCGACGCTGGCGGCGATGGGGCCGGCGGAACACGTGCCGTCGGTGGATGCGATCATGGAGAAGCTGGCGGCGTAAGGTCGGGGGAGGAGAACCTCCCCCGATCCCCCTCCCTTCTTTGTCCTTTGGGAACTGATCTCGGAGGTCAGTCTCCAGGTGCCAAAGAAGGTTGGGGGGTCCGGGGGGAAGTTCCCTTCCCCCCGGCCTTCTGCCCGCCCGGGGGATTTTTCAGATGGACCGTCTCGCCGCCCTTCAGGACCTGATCGCCGCCGCGAAGCGTGCCGGCGCCGATGCTGCCGACGCCTTGCTGGTGGCGTCCGCCTCGCTCTCCGTCCGTCGCCGCCTCGGTCAGATCGAGCAGCTGGAACGCTCCGAGGGGTGCGATCTCGGTCTGCGTGTCTTCCTCGGCCAGCGCCAGGCGATCGTCTCCTCCACCGATCCTGATCCGAAGGGCTTCGCGGCGCTGGCGGAGCGCGCCGTGGCGATGGCCCGCGTGGTGCCGGAGGATCCCTTTGGCGGCCTGCCGACGGCCGTGGCGACCCCGCCGCGCGACCTCGATCTGACGGATGCCGTCGAACCCTCCGCGCAGGACCTGCTCGCCCGCGCGGCGGCGGCGGAGGAGGCGGCACTCGCTGTCCCCGGCGTGACCAACAGCGACGGGGCGGATGCGAGCTGGGGGCGCTACGATATCGCCCTCGCGGCCTCCAACGGCTTTGCCGGGGGCTACGCCCGGACCTCGCATGCCATTTCCGCCACCGCGCTCGCCGGCAGCGGCACGGCGATGGAGCGGGACTACGACTGGTCCTCGACCGTCCATCTCGCGGATCTGGATGACCCCGTCGCGATCGGCCGGCGGGCGGGAGAGCAGGCGGTGCGCCGGCTGAACCCGACGCGGCCGAAGACCACACGCCTTCCGGTGGTGTTCGATCCGCGCGTGGCGGGCAGCCTGCTCGGCCATCTGGCGGGCGCGATCAACGGCGCGGCGGTGGCGCGCGGGACGTCGTTCCTGAAGGACCGGATGGGGCAGCAGGTGCTGGCCGCCGGGCTGACCGTGCGCGACGACCCGCTGCGCCGGCGCGGCCTGCGGTCGCGGCCGTTCGACGGGGAGGGCATGCCCGGGGAAGGGCGTGCGATCGTCGCCGACGGGGTGCTCACCACCTGGCTGCTCGACTGGCGGTCGGCACGGCAGCTCGGCCTTGCGTCCACAGGCCATGCCAGCCGCGGGGCCGGCGGCCCGCCGGGGCCGGCGCCGACCAACCTCTGGCTGGAACCTGGCGGGCTGACCCCGGCGGCGCTGATGGCCGACATCGCGGAAGGCCTCTACGTCACGGACCTGATCGGGATGGGTGTGAACGGCCTGACCGGCGACTACAGCCGCGGGGCCGCCGGCTTCATGATCCGCAACGGCCAATTGGCCGAACCGGTCAGCGAGGTGACCATCGCCGGCAACCTCAGGGAGATGTTCCTGAACATGGCGCCGGCTGACGACCTCGTCTTCCGCCGGGGCACGGACAGTCCGACGGTCCGGGTGGACGGGCTGACCCTGGCCGGCGCTTAGGCTCCGGTCGCCGGGCCGCCGCCGGTACGCCATGCCCGCGCGAAGCCAAGGCGGCCGGAGGGCCGCCGCCTGGCGGGCGAGTTGCGGCCAGACCCCGCGGCCCGAGGCCCTTGGCGTCGGGCCGGGAGCGCGCATGCGCGACCGCGCGCGACCGATCGCCGCCGCCGGTACGCCATGCCCGCGCGAAGCCAAGGCGGCCGGAGGGCCGCCGCCCGGCGTCTGAGGGCACACAAAGACTCTTTCGTTACCTTGCGTCGCAACACGGGCCTGGGTTAGGGCTTGCCCATGGAAGGCCCCGCCTCCGACGCAGACCGGCCGATGCCGGAACTCCCCGTCGCCGACCTCGTCGCCGCCGTGCGTGCCTTGCGCCGCGCCTCGGTACTGGTGGTGGGCGACGCCATGCTCGACCGCTACGTCTATGGCGTGGTCCGCCGCATCAGTCCGGAGGCCCCCGTGCCCGTGCTGGCGGTGGAGCGCGAGGTCGCCATGCCCGGCGGCGCCGGCAACGTGGTACGCAACCTCACGGCGCTCGGCGCTGCGGTCGCCTTCGTCTCCGTGGTCGGCGACGACCAGGCGGGCAGCGACCTGACCGGCCTGATCGGCGGCCAGCCTGGCGTCGAACCCTGGCTGCTGGTGCAGGGCGGCCGGCACACAACCACCAAGACCCGCTTCATCGCCAACGGCCAGCACATGCTGCGCGCGGACCAGGAGGTGGTGCAGGGCATCCATCCGCGCCTTGCCGACCGCATGGTGAAGATCGCCGGCGATGCGGTGGCCGCGACGACCGTGCTGGTGCTGTCCGACTACGGCAAGGGCGTGCTCGACGGCGATACGGCGAAGCGGCTGATCGAATCCGCGCATGCCGCCGGCCGCCCGGTGGTGGTGGACCCCAAGGGCCGGGACTATGCCCGCTACGCCGGCGCTGACATCGTCACGCCCAACCGGGCCGAGCTCGCCGAAGCCACCGGCATGAAGGTGGACAGCGAGGAGGGGATCCTCGCTGCCATGCGCGCTCTCAAGGCGGCGCATGGCTTCGGTGCCGTGCTGGTGACGCGCAGCGAGGACGGCATGACGCTGCTCGACGGCGACCGCGTCCATCACTTCCCGGCCGAGGCCGAGGAGGTCCACGACGTCTCCGGCGCCGGGGATACGGTGGTGGCGGCGCTCTCGGCGGGGCTGGCGGCCGGGCTGGGGCTGCCGGTCGCGGCGCGCCTGGCGAACATCGCCGCCGGCATCGTGGTCGGCAAGGTCGGCACCGCGGTGGCGCGCGAGGAGGAACTGCTCGAGGCGCTGACGCCCGAGCGCGGCGCCCTGCGAAAGGTGATGTCGCGTTCGGCCGCGATCGAGCAGGTGGAACGCTGGCGCCGCCGTGGCTGGCGCATCGGCTTCACCAATGGCTGCTTCGACCTGCTGCATCCCGGCCATGTCCATCTGCTGGAGCAGGCGCGATCCTGGTGCGACCGGCTGGTGGTGGGGCTGAACACGGATGCCTCCGTGAAGCGCCTGAAGGGCGCCGCGCGGCCGATCCAGTCGGAGGCCGCGCGCGCGGCGGTGCTGGCCTCGCTCGCCACGGTCGATTGCGTGACGCTGTTCGACGAGGACACGCCGATCGAGCTGATCCGCGCGCTGCGCCCCGAGGTGCTGGTGAAGGGCGCGGACTACACGGTGGAGCAGGTGGTCGGCGGCAACATCGTGCTCGACTACGGCGGCCAGGTGAAGCTGGCCGAACTCCTGCCGGGCAATTCCACCACGGCGACGGTGGCGCGGATCAGGGGCTGATGCGCAGCATTGGCGTGGCGGCCGCGCGCGCAGCAACGGCCTTCATGGCGAGGCAACCGAAGGCCCGGCCGGCCCAGCCTGCACGATGATCCCGAGCGAGGTCGCCGGTATCCCTTCCACGCTGACACGCAGATGCGGCGGCGCCGGCAGGGCCAGCCCCTTGCCCGACATCGGCGCATAGGGCGGCGTATCGATGTAGCCGTCGAGCGGCAGCCGCCCCGCGGCTTCCTCGATCGGCAGCATGCGGTGGCCGCGCACGGCGAGCCGCCCGGCGAGCATCTTCATGTCCTGCCAGGAGAAGGCCACGCAGGGCCAGTTGTCGAGCTTCGGCCCGTCCTCCGAGAAGCGGTACTCGGTCGTGTGCACCGCGATGCCGCCGGGCTTCAGGCACGCCATCGTCGCCTCGACGAAGGCGAGCCCCTGCTCGATCGAGCCGAGATGCTCGAAGGAGCAGGAGGACCAGACGAAGTCGAAGCCGCCGGCAAGGTCCGCCGGCACGTGGTTCATGTC
The DNA here is from genome assembly GCF_018129005.1 of Neoroseomonas eburnea. Lineage (GTDB taxonomy): Bacteria > Pseudomonadota > Alphaproteobacteria > Acetobacterales > Acetobacteraceae > Neoroseomonas > Neoroseomonas eburnea. The sequence goes on along the minus strand of NZ_JAAEDL010000009.1, from coordinate 28,132 downwards.
CACCGGGCGGAAGCTGCAGCGGGCGAGGAAGGTCTCGCGGTCGACCAGGCGCGCGTGGTGCAGGTCGTCGAGCCGCGCGGCGTTCTGCCGCGTGGCGGCCCAGGCGGCGGCGCGGCCATCGGCGGAATCGAGGTCGGTCGCCAGCACTTCCACGCCGCGCGCGGCGAGGAACGAGGGCAGGGGCTCCTGCCCGACCGCGAAGCCGACGCCGCGTTTCCCGGGCGCCAGCATGCCGGCTTCCCACAGCGCCTGCAGGATGAAGCCGTATTCCCAGGCCTTGCGGTGATAGGAGAGCCGTGCGCCCAGCGCCTCCCGCCAATGCGCCATCCAGGGCTGTTCCATGTCCGCCTGGCGGCAGACGCGGCTGGTCAGGCGGATGCGGCGCGGCGCCGCAGGCGGCGGCACGGCCGGCAGGCGCTCGGCCTGCCGGCGCGCCAGGTCCGCGGCGAGCGTCTTCACGTTCAGGACGGTGTTCGGCAGCTCGCGCAGGGCGAGCGAGAGCGGGTCGAGATGCGGCCGGCCCTCCGCGTCGTTGGGCGAGGCGAGGCGATGGCCGATCGCCTCGACCACCAGCGCGTGGAGGCGCGGCGCGAATTCGGCATCGCCGGCGAGAAGGTCGAGAAGGTCCTGCGCCTCCCTGCGGCGGGCGGCCTCCCGCCGCTGTCGCCGGCCTGCCGGCGAGAACCACCAAGGAAGACGTCCCATGCCCCCAGCCCCGCCGACCGGAATATGTCGCAGGCGCCCGGCACCGACCGTCTGCGTGGAGATGCTCGCCCATCGAGCCGGTCGCACGATTCGTGGCGCGCCGTGCAGAGGTCAAGCGACGCCGTCGGAGTCGCTTCCGTTCGCAGCGGCTCACGGCATGGCTGCTGCCGTCCGGATTCGCGTGCAGCCTCGCCCGGTCGACTGATTCCGCGCGATCGGCGCCTGCCCTATTCCAGCCGAAGCGCCGCACGCAGTTCGGCGGCACCGGCCGGATCCGCCAGCGCGGCGAGGCGGCCGCCGGCGAGCATCGCATAGCGATGCAGCAGCGCCCGCCGGCGCGCCGGCGCGAGCCGATGGTCCGGCGCGTCCCGCAGCAGGGCGGCGTCGCGGTCCTCCGCGATCACCAGGCCGGTGTCCTGCGGCAGCAGTTCCTGGGGGAAGTCGAGGTCCACGGCGAAATAGAGCCGGTCGCACCAGGCGCGGTAGTCGGGCCATTTGGCGTCCGAGAGGAAATCCCGCGCGCAGGACTTCACTTCGAGGATGACGAAGTCGCCGCTCGGCTGCAGGGCGAGGATGTCGGCGCGGCGGCCATCCGGCAGCGGCACCTGCTCGACCGGCGCCCAGCCGCGCAGCGCGCAGAAGCGGGCAGCGGCGCGGGTGACGGCGAGGGTGCGGGCGGGCGCGTCCATGCGGCGATGTTCGCGCTTCGTTCGAGATGAGGCAAGGGGCGCGGCTTGCCCCCACCTCGGAGGCGGCGGCCTGCCCGGATCGCCGCAGGCGGAACGGGGGGAGGGCACGCGGCCCACCCCCGCCCCGCTCGCGTCACACCACGAACATGACTTCCGGGTGATTGGTCCAGAAGTCGAGCAGGGTGATCGACCCGCCATCGTCGAGGTCGATGACGAAGTCCACCTTCGCCGTCCCGCCGACATGGTCGGTGCGGTAGCCGAGCACGCCGACGCCGTCTTCCAGCGCGATCCTGTCCGCCGGATGGAAGTCGGTGATGACGTCGTCGCCGGTGCCGGATCCGAAGACGAAGATGTCGAACCCCATGCCGCCGGTCAGCACGTCGTCGCCGGCACCGCCCGTGATGATGTCGCCGCCCATCTCGCCGAGGATGGTGTCGTTGCCCTCGCCCCCGAGCAGGATGTCGTGGCCGATTCCGCCGAGCATGGAGTCGTTGCCTGCGCCGCCGTCCAGGATATCGTTGCCGAGGCCGCCCATCAGCAGGTCGTCGCCGCTGCCGCCGTCGAGCGTATCGTGGAATACGCCGCCGTCGAGCGTGTCGTTGCCCTCCCCGCCGATCAGCGTGTCGTCGCCGATGCCGCCGTCGAGAATGTCGTCGCCCTCGCCGCCGTCCAGGATGTCGCGATAGAAGCCGCCGTCGAGCGTGTCGTTGCCCTCGCCGCCGAGCAGGCTGTCCTCGCCGGCATCGCCGATCAGCAGGTCGTGGCCGGCGCCGCCGAGGGCGGTGTCGTTGCCGTGGCCCGTGAGCAGGACATCGTCGCCGTCGCCGCCGTCCAGGAGATCGTGCTGGTAGCCGCCATCCACCGTGTCGTTGCCGCCGCCGGCCAGCACCACGTCGTGATTGCTCCCCGCGTCGATGCTGTCGGCGCCGCCGCCCGCATCGATGCTGTCGGCACCGGTGCGACCCGTGAGGCTGTCGTCGCCGAGGCCGCCGAGCAGGGTATCGGCACCGTGGCCGCCGGTCAGCGCATCGTCGCCCGCCGTGCCGTCGAGCACACCCGTGCCGGCCAGGGTGATGCCTTCGAACACCGTGTCCGTGGCCCGGACGTTGAGGTCCTGCAGTCGCTCGTCGCCCGTCGCCGAGGTGTCCGCCTCGTCGTAGGCGGTCTCCGGCGTGGCATGCTTCGCCGCCATGTACTCCTTCATCGCCTGCTGTTCGCCCAGCGCGTCGGCCGGGGTGACGGAGACGAAGTCCACGCTCTCGTCGAGCGCCGGCCCGAGCGTGCCGTCGGCGAGCAGGTAGCGGAAGTTCTCGCCGTTCGCCTTCACCGGGTAGCCGTCGCCGCCATTGGCGATGAAGTTCAGGGTCACGACGGAGATGCTGTCCGGCGCATCGGCGCTGACCTCGCCATTCTCGATCAGGCGGGCGATGACATTGCCGTCCGCGTCGATCACCGCGAGGTTGACGACGCGCGAGCCCGCCGGCGCATCCGGGTCGTAGGAGACACTGAGGCCGCCGATCTGCGGATAGCGCCCCTGGTTGCCCAGCGAGGCGACGCCGTGCTCCAGGATGGCCTTGAGCCCGGCCGCCGTGGTGTCGAACACCATCAGCTTGTTGTCGAAGCGCAGCGCGTTCTCGATGTCGAGGGTCGAGACGCCGCCTTCCGCCTTGCCGGCATCCGGGTTGGCGAGCGGCGGCTCCTTGTCCCCGGTCACCACGTCGATGGCGCCGATCTGGCTGCGGATGCCGCCGCCGTTCTTCAGCGAGCCGACCAGCAGCCCGCCGCCGAGGGCATCCTGCGCCGCCAGCAGGTTGGCATCGGCGGTGATGTTGCCGAGGTTGGTCTCCTGGTTGCGGACCTGGTTGCGCTCACCTTCGAGATAGACGTCGGTGTAGCCCCAGATTTCGCCATCCTTTGCGCTGATCACCGCCTGCACGGCCTCGGTGATCTCGGCGACCTGGTCGCCCTTGGTGCCTTCGGCGAAGGCGGTGGTGTCGAGTTCCGCCTCGGTCACGCCCCAGGCTTCGGCCACGTTCTCCGTCGTCGCGGCGTAGGCGCCGTTGATCGCCGGGTCGAGGCTGTCGGTGATGATGCGGCCTTCGGCGTCGAACTCGACGACCAGGCGGCCGAGATAGGTGTACTCGTTGTCGGTGTTGACGATCAGCGTGGTGCCGCCGTCCGCGCCGTTGGTGAGGATCGGGTAGGTGTCGGCGAAGTCCGCCGCGTGGCCGGGGAACTCCACCGCCTCGTCGTCGGCATCGCCGAGGCGGGTGTTGGAGCCGGCGGCGAGGATGATGTCCACGCCCGACAGCAGCGGCGCGAGCTGTTGCTCGAAGTCGATCTGCTGCAGGTGCGCCATCAGCACAATCTTGTTGACGCCCTGCGCGATCAGGTCGTCGATGACCGGCTGGAGCTGGGCCGCGAGCAGCGCCATGTCGTTGGTCTCGCTGCCGTCGCCGGCGAAGCCTTCGACCTCGACGCCGCCCGTCGAGGAGATCGCCTCGAGGATCTGCGTCGTGACGCCGACCAGGCCGATCAGCTCATCGCCCTTTTCCACCACGGCGGAGGGCACGATGCGGCCGGCGAGGCCGGCGGCGTTCTCGAGGCCCGCCGTCGCCGTGGTGTCGGTGTAACGGCCCGACAGCGCACCGTCGCCGGAGAAGTCCAGGTTCGAGGTCAGGTAGGGGAAGGCCGCGTCGGCCACGGCATCGGCGAAGGCATTGGTGCCGAGGTCGAATTCATGGTTGCCGACGGTGGAGGCCTCGACGCCGATCCGGTTGTGGATCTCGATATCCGCCGCGCCGGGATTGTTGCCGCGGCTGTGCGTCGCGGCGACCGAGGCATCCGTGCCCGCCGCCAGGAAGGGCCCCGGGATGTAGTTGTCGCCGCCCGAGAGGATCAGCGTATTGGCGTAGTCGTCGTCGAAGGCGTCGACCAGCGCGGCGAGGTTCGGCGCCGTGTCGGAGGCGAGCAGCCCGGCCTCGCCGTCGGAGAAGTGCAGGAGCTGGAGGGTGAAGGTCCCGGAGAGCTCGTAGAGGGAGGTGGTGGCGCTGCCCTCGTTCGGCACGACCAGCAGCGGGGTCCCGTCCGGCGACTCCTCGGCGGGGATGAAGGTGATCACCTCCGGCGCCTCGTCGTCCGGGGTGGTGATGAAGCCGGTGAAGGTGAACTCGTCCGCCCCGTCGATGCGGAAGGAGGCGACGCCGTTGGCGCGCTCCAGCCCGACGAAGAGGTAGGTTTCGCCGTCGATCTGGCCGATGGTCAGGCCTTCCGGCTCGACGCCCTTGTTGTCGTCGCGGTTCTCGTCGTAGTTGGCCGGGAACTCCGTGGCGATGATCTCGTCCAGCATGTTGCCGCTGTCGAAGACCAGCGTGCCGTCCGTGGTCCAGACGCTGAAGGAACGCCCGCCGAAGGCGTAGAGCTGGTCGTAGTCGCCGTCGCTGTCGGTGTCGCCCATGGTGGTGGTGACGGTGAGCCGGCCGAGCGCGGCGTTCACCTCGGCATCGGGGAAGGCAACCGGGTCGAGCGTCAGGGAGGAGACGCGCGCCTCCTCGTTGAAGCCGGGCCAGTCGGCGCGGGCATCGCCCTCGTTCGCGGTGATCAGGTAGGTGGTGCCGCCGATGTCCACCGCCTTGATCGCATCCGGCAGGTACATGCCGAAGACCGGCGCGCTGACCGGGGCGAAGACATTGTCCTGGTCGTTCAGCGAGATCTCGTTGCCGGGCAGCGAATGGTCCTTGAAGCCGAGCGGCAGGATGCCGGTGAAGGTCGCCGTCTCGATGTCGAGCACGCCGATCGCGTTGGCCTCCTGCAGCGTCACATAGGCCGTGCCGGGATCGTTCGGGTCGATCGTGATGTATTCGGGCTCGAGGTCCTGCGCGACCGTCGCATCGGGTCCGAAAATGCGCACGCCGTCGGCGATGAGTGCGTCCCTGGCCGCGTTGAAGGCCGTGAAGTCGGCCGTGGCGACGCTGCCGGTGGCGACGTCGATGATGCTGACCGACCCCACGGGATCGACGCTGTCAACCTGGCCGTAGGAATTCGGCTCGCCCTCGTTGGCCGTCAGCAGCTTCGTGCCGTCCGGGGAGAAGGTGATCTGGTCGGGCTGCGCGCCGACCGTGATCGCGCCATAGCCACGCTCGGTCAGCGTCACCTCGTCGCCGCTGCGCGCCACGTCGAAGACCAGCACCGTGCCCGGCTCGGTCTTCGGCACGGCTTCGAGGGCCAGGGCGATGACGCCGTCATGCGCGGCGACGCTGTTGATGTTGCCGAAGGCCCCGGTGTCGAGGCTCGTGAGGATGGCGCCGGTTGCCGGATCGATCACGTCGAGGCCGTCCGGCGCCACCACGAAGAGGAGGCCGGTCGCCGCATCGAAGGCCGCGACTTCCGCGTTCAGCGCGGCGGAACCGTTCGCCCCCGTATGGGCCACGGTGGACGTGGCGGTGGCGCTGAGTTGGGTGCCTGACATGGGGAGCTCCGGCTGTGAAACGTCACGAGCCCGATAGAAGGGAGATCCGAAGGTCCGCTCGCATGTGCCGGTGACAGGCGTGTTAATGAATTGTTGAAATTCGGTTCACCCGCTTGCGGGCGCGGCCGATCCGGCCCGCCCGCGCGCGGGACAAGCCCCCTTCAGCGCGCCAGTCCGCTCGGCTTCGGGGTGGCGCCGACATTGCCGGCGGACCGCCCGGCATCGACCGGCAGCGTCACCCCGGTGATCCAGCGCGCGGCGGGGGAAGCAAGGAAGCAGGCGGCCTCCGCCACATCCCAGGCGCTGCCCTCGACCTTCAGCAGGCCCGCCGTCGCGCGCTGCTGGCGCAGCTCCTCCGGCATGCCGCGGGAGGCGACCATCGGCGTGTAGACGTAGCCCGGCGCCACCGCGTTCACGCGGATCAGGTCGCCGCCGTGATGCGCGGCCATGGCGCGCGTCATCTGCACGATGGCGCCCTTGGTGGTGGCGTAGGCAAGTCCCGGATGCCCGCCCTGCAACCCGGCGACGGAGGAGAGGTTCACGATCGCGCCGGCCCCCTGGCGCCGCATCTCCGGCACCGCGTACTTCGCCATCAGCATCACCGACTTCACGTTGACCTGCATGGCGTGGTCCCAGGCGACCTCATCCACTGCGGTGGCGTCGCCGGGCGGGCCACTGATGCCGACATTGTTCACCAGCACATCGACGCGGCCCCAGAGGCGCACCGCCTCCGCCACCGCGCGCGCGCAATCGGCCGGCTTCGACACGTCGCAGACGGCGCCGGCGCAGGTGCCGCCCTCGGCGCGGATCATCTCCTCGGTGCCGTGCAGCCAGCCGCGCTCGACATCGAGCAGCAGCACGCGCGCGCCGCGGCGGGCGAGCAGCACGGAGATCGCCCTTCCATTGCCGATGGTGGTGGTGCCGGTGCCCGGGTCGCGCGATCCGGCGCCGGTGACGATGGCGACGCGCCCGTCGAAGCGGGTGTTGTCCTGCATGGTTGGCTTCCTCCTGTACGCCGAGCCTGCACCCGCCGCGCGGTGCCGCAAAGGGCAGGGTGCTTGCGCGGCGCGCGGGGCGGGGCCACCTCGGCCGCATGATGCGCCGCGCCCTTCTCGCCCTGATGCTCCTCGCCGCGCCGGCCGCGGCGCAGGAGGGCCCCATCGCCTCCGAACGCGCGACCTTCCGCGTCTCGGTCTTCGCCTCCGGGCTGGAGCACCCCTGGGGCGCCGTCTTCCTGCCCGACGGGTCGATGCTGGTGACGGAGCGGCCGGGAAGGCTGCGGCGGGTGACGCCGGATGGCCGACTCTCCGTGCCGCTCGGCGGCGTGCCGCAGGTGGAGCAGGGCGGCCAGGGCGGGCTGCTCGACATCGCGCTGGCGCCGGATTTTTCCCGCACGCGGGAGGTCTTTCTCTGCCAGGCGGCGGCGGTGCAGGGCGGCGCGCTGACGCGGCTCGTCGCCGCGCGGCTGTCGCCGGCCAATGACGGACTCACAGGCCTGCGCCGGTTGCTCGACGCGACGCCGGCGCAGGCGAGCGGCCGGCTGCATTTCGGCTGCCGCATCGCCTTCGGGCGGGACGGGCATCTCTACCTCTCGACCGGGGAGCGGAACGAGCGCGCCCGCGCCCAGCGACTCGACGACCTGGCCGGCAAGGTGATCCGCCTGACGCGCGAGGGCCAGGTGCCGGCGGACAACCCCTTCGTCGGCCGCGCCGGCGCGCGGCCCGAGATCTGGTCCTATGGCCATCGCCACCCGCAGGGCCTCGCCGTGAACCCCTGGACCGGCAGCCTGTGGGAAGCTGAGTTCGGGCCGCGCGGCGGGGACGAGATCAATGTCGTCCGCCGCGGCGCGAACTACGGCTGGCCGGTGGTCAGCCACGGGCGGGAATACTGGGGGCCGCGCATTTCCCGTGAAACATCGGCGCCCGGGATCGAGGACCCGATCCATGTCTGGGTGCCCTCGGTCAGCCCTTCCGGCATCGCCTTCTATGACGGCGCGGCGTTTCCGGGCTGGCGCGGCAGCCTTTTCGTCGCGGCGCAGGCGACGCCGGGGCTGGTGCGGCTGACCGTCGACGGTGACCGGGTGACGGGGGAGGAGCGGCTGCTCTGGGACAGGGTCGCCCTGCGCCAGGTCGTGGTGGGGCCGGACGGGCTGATCTACCTGCTGACCTTCGGGGAGGAAGGGCGGATCCTGCGGCTCGACCCGGCGTGAGAGTCTGTTTGGAAGAGCGCCGTGCGGCGCTTTTCCATGTCCGGCACCGGCCCGCACCCCCACCCGGCCACCCACGTCAGTATCCTGGAATGGGTGGCCGGGTGGGGGTGCGGGCCGGTGCCGGACTTTCCAAACGGTCTCTGAGCCGCGGGCGCATTGGCGCGGCGACGGGGGCGCGCCATGCTGGCGGCAACGCCGGACATCACGGAAACGCCCGCCATGACTGCCGCCGATCGCCTTCGCGCCCGCCTCGCCGCGGGCGGCATCCTCTCCGCGCCAGGTGCGCCCGACACGCTGGCCGCGCGGCTGATCGAACGGGCAGGTTTCGAGGCGATCTACATGACGGGTTTCGGCGCCACGGCCTCGCGGCTCGGGCGGCCGGACATCGGCCTGCTGACCCAGACCGAGATGACGACGCATGCGCGCGACATGGCGCGCGCCGTCTCCATCCCGATCATCGCCGATGCCGACACCGGCTATGGCGGGCCGGCGAACATCGCCCGCACGATGGAGGAATACGCGCAGGCCGGCGTCGCCGCCGTGCATCTGGAGGACCAGGTGGCGCCGAAGCGCTGCGGGCAGCTCGCCGGCATCCGGCTGATCCCGGCGGAGGAGGCGGCGCGCCGGCTGCGCTGCGCGAACGCGTCACGCGCGCCGGACGGCCCGCTGGTGATCGGCCGCACCGATGCGATGCCGGCGATGGGCCCGGAGGAAGCGGTGCGCCGCGCGCTGATCTACCGCGACGCCGGGGTGGACCTGGTGTTCGTCGACGGCATCAAGCGCATCGCCGAGGTCGAGCACGTGGCGCGCCACGTGCCCGGCCCGAAGGTGGTCAGCATCGTGGACGGCAACGAGACCACCGCACTGACGGCGCAGGCACTGGAGCAGATGGGATTCTCGGTCGTGCTCTACGCCGTCACCGCGCTGTTCACCGCGGCGAAGGCGATGGCCGATGCGCTCGCGGTGCTCAAGCGGGACGGCACGCCCGCCGCGGCGGCAGGGGCCATGATGGGGTATGCGGAATTCAGCGAACTCGTGGAACTGCCGCGCTTCCAACGGCTGGATAAGGCGTTCGGCTGAAGAGGGGAACCGGAGGGGCGGCGCCCCATACGCGCGAACATTTGCGCTGTTGATTGGAGAGGGGCTCTGCCCCTCTCCAGACCTCACCCCGCCAGGGTGCAGTGCACCCTGGACCGGCCGATACCGGGGACCGGGCATGATTGCCCCGCCGGCAACAAGAAGGGCGCGGCGCATCCTGCGTCGCCGCGGAATTCCTGCTGTGCCCGACACCAGGTGACGGTTTCCAAAGGCCCTTCGGCCTTTGGTGGGGAGAGGTCCGGAGAGGGGCGACGCCCCTCTCCGCTTCCCTCATCGCCCCATGCTCGCGCGCATGGCGCGGCGCCTCTCCAGCCGCGTCAGCGTCCCTCGAACTGCGGCGCGCGCTTCTCCAGCATCGAGTCCACCGCTTCGCGATGATCGCGCGTCCCGTGCGCCAGCGCCTGGTAGGCCGCCGACATCTCGAGCAGCGTGGACAGCCGCATGTGCTGGCTCTCGCGCAGCAGGCGCTTGGTCAGGCGCACCGCCTGGGGCGGATTGACCGCGATGCGTGCCGCCATGTCGCGGGCCGCCGGCAGCAGGTCGTCCGGCGCCACCACCCTGGAGACGAGGCCGCAGGCCAGCGCCTCGGCCGGGTTGATGGCATCGCCGGTGAGCGACATCTCCAGCGCCTTCGACATGCCGACGACCTTCGGCAGCAGGTAGGCGCCGCCGTCGCCCGGCACGATGCCGACCTTCACGAAGGATTCGGCGAAGCGCGCGCTCTCGGAGGCGATGCGGATGTCGCACATGCAGGCGAGGTCGAGCCCCGCGCCGATCGCCGGCCCGTTGATCGCCGCGATGGTCGGCACGTCCATCTCGTAGAGGGCGAGCGGGATCATCTGGATGCCACGCCGGTAGGATTCGCGGATCTCGGCGCCGCTGTTGCCGCCGGTGATGCCGGTCTTGTCGCGCATGCCCTTGAGGTCGCCGCCGGCGCAGAAGGCGGAGCCGGCGCCGGTCACGATCACCACGCGCACGGCGTCGTCGCGGTTCAGGGCGCGGCAGGTGTCGGCGACCTCGGCGCATTCCTCGGCGGAGGAGATGGCATTGCGCTTGTCCGGCCGGTTCAGCGTGAGGGTGACGACATGGCCGTCGCGCGAGATGTTCAGGAAGCCGGTCATGCGGTGGTGTCCTCGTCGCGGGATGTCAGGAAGGTCCAGAGGTGGCCGCCGGCCTGGGCGGTCGCGCCGATGCGCGCGGACCAGAGGCGTTCGGAACCGCCCTCGTCGCGCCAGGACCACAGGCGGCGCGTGAGGTGATGGAGCGCATGCTCCTCGGTGATGCCCATGGCGGCGAGCACCTGGTGGGCGATGGCGGCGCCCTTGGCCGCGGCCTCCCCTGCCGTGACCTTGGCGCAGCCGATCTCGAAGGCGGCGCCGGCCAGGCCGCGGCGGTCGGCGGCGCGCGCGGCGGCGGCGGCGGCGACCGAGGCCGCCGACGTTTCCGCGGCGAAGACCGCGAGCTGCTGCTGCACGGCCTGGAAGCGTCCGATCGGGCGGCCGAACTGCTTGCGCGTGTTGGCGTGCTCCACGGCCAGCGCCAGTGCCGCCGACATGGCGCCTGCGATCTGCGCCGAGCGCAGCAGCGCCGTCAGCAGCAGCGCCGCTTCTGCGCCCCAGCCGTTCGGCAGCGTGCCCTCGGCGAGCGGTGTGCCGGTGACGGTCGCGGTGTCGCGAGGCTCGCGCCCGATGTTGGTGCCTTCCGCCCAGCGCAGCGAAGCGGCGGGGTAGAGGGCCACACGGGCGCCATCGACCAGAACCATATGTGCGGCGTGGCGGCCCCAGGGGACCGGCGCGCCGGCGGAGGCAAAGGTCAGCGTGCCGTCCGGCGGCGTGATGCCGGCGGCGGAGAGCAGCGCGGCGGCGGCGATGCCTTCGGCCAGCGGCACGGGTGCGCCTGCGCGGCCGAGGGCTTCCAGCAGCGGCATCGCGTCCTGGAAGCCGAGGCCGGCGCCGCCCTGGTCTTCCGGCACCAGCGCGGTGGCGAGGCCGAGTCCGTCCAGCGCCGTCCAGGCGCCTTCCGGGAAGGCGCCGGATTCCAGCGCGCGCAGCGTTTCCACACCGGTTGCGTCGGCCAGCGCGCGCGAAACCTGTTCCGCGAGTTCCGCGGCGATCCCGGTATCCATCAGCGGAGCCCCAGTTCGCGGGCGATGATGCCGCGCATGATCTCCCGCGTGCCGCCACGCAGGGAGAAGGTCGGCGTGATCTGCGTCAGGTAGTCGTGCATGCGTCGCATCTCCTGCGGCATGGCCTCGACGTCCATCAGCTCTCGCATCCGGTGCGGCAGCGCCTGTTCGAAATCATTGCCGAGGTCCTTCACCAATGCTGCCTGGCGCACCGGGTCGGTGCCGTCCTGCAGCATGCCGGCGACGGCCGTGGACATGGCACGCAGCGTCCAGAGCCGCGCCACCTGCCTGCCGAGCGCCGGTGCCGCCGTGGCGTCGTCCTTCATTGCGCCGAGCGAGGCCTCCAGCAGCGGATGCGAGGACAGGTAGCGATCCGGCCCGCTGCGCTCGAAGGCGAGCTCACTGGTCGACTGCGCCCAGCCGGCACCTTCCTTTCCGACCAGCGCGTCGTCCGGCAGCATCACGTCGTCGAAGGTGATCTCGTTGAAGCCCTGCTCGCCCACCAGGTCGCGGATCGGGCGGATGGTCACGCCCGGGGCGCGCAGATCGACCAGCACCTGCGACAGGCCCTGGTGCCTGGATCCCCCTTCAGGCGCGGGCGAGGTCCGCACCAGCGCGATCATCCAATCGCAGAGATGGCCGAAGGTGGTCCAGATCTTGCGGCCGCTGAGCTTCCAGCCGCCATCGACCTTGTCGGCGCGCGTGCGCAGGGAGGCGAGGTCGGAGCCGGAATCGGGTTCGGACAGCCCGATGCAGAAGGCGTATTCGCCCGTCACGATCTTCGGCAGGAACTTTGCCCGCTGCGCTTCCGTGCCGAGACGCAGGATCAGCGGCCCGGATTGCCGGTCGCCGATCCAGTGCGCGCCGACCGGCGCGCCGGCGGCGAGCATTTCCTCCAGCACGATGTTGCGGTCGAGGAAGCTGCGTTCCCCGCCGCCGTATCGCTTGGGCCAGCACATCCCGATCCAGCCGCGGGCGCCGACCGCGCGGGTGAAGTCGCGATCGAAGCCCATCCAGGACCTGGCACGCACTTCCGGCGTCCAGCGGTGCCCATGTTCCGCGATGAAGGCACGCACCTCCCCGCGCAGTGCCGTTGCCCCGGGTGGCGGGTCGCGAAGGTCGAAGCGCAATCCTGTCATGGCCGGTCTCCGAAGAAGGAGGGGGGATTCGGGGGGAGTTCCCTCCCCCCGACCTTGTCGCGCGTGTTCATCAGACGATCCCCTTCGCCCTGGCGGTGCCGATCTCCTCCGCTGTCATCCCCGCGAAATCCGCAAGCACGTCGTCGGTATCGCCCCCCGGTGCCGGGATGCCGTGCCGGTACTCGACCGGCGTTGCTGAAAGATGCAGCGGGGAGCCCGGCACGCGCACGGTGCCGCCCTTGTGGTGCGGGATCTCGACGATCAACCCGCGTGCCCTGATATGCGGGTCGGCTTCGACATCCGCCGCGGTGTTGATCGGCCCGGAGGTGATCTTCGCCACCTCCAGCTTCGCGAGCCATTCGGCGCGTGGCCGCGTCTTCAGCAACGTGCGCATGCGGTCGAGCAGCGCGGCGCGATGTTCCGAGCGGTCTCGCGCGCGCTTGAAGCGCGGGTCGTCCGACCATTCGGGATGGCCGAGGGCTTCGGCCAGGCGGACGAATTCGCGGTCGTTCAGCACGCCGATGACGAATTTCGCGTCCGAGCCCTCGAAGACCCCGTAGGGCACGGCGACCGGGCTGTCGTTGCCGCTGCGCGGAAACAGCCTTCCGGCGTTCAGCCAGGACGACATCGGCGCCTGCATCAGCGACGACATGGTCTCGAACAGGTTGACGTCGATGCACTGGCCTTCGCCCGTCGCGTCGCGGTGGCGAAGGGCGGCGAGGATGGCGACGGTCGCGGCGAAGCCGGTGAACATGTCGGCGACCGGCACGCCGACGCGCTGCGGGCCGCCGCCGGGGATGTCGTCGGCCTCGCCGGTGACTTCCATCAGCCCCGCCATCGCCTGGGCGACGAAGTCGTAGCCGGAGCGGCCGGCATAGGGGCCGGACTGGCCGAATCCGGTGATCGAGCAGTAGATCAGCCGCGGGTTGACGGCGCGCAGATCCTCGTAGCCGAGGCCGTAGCGGGCCAGCGTGCCGGCGCGGAAATTCTCGATCAGCACGTCGGCCTTCGCAGCCATGCGCTTGAGGATCGCCGCGCCCTCGGGCTTGGCGAAATTCACCGAGACGGAGCGCTTGTTGCGATTCAGCGAGACGAAATAGGTGCTGTCCTCGCTGTCCTTGACGAAGGGCGGGCCGAGGGCGCGCAGGTCGTCGCCGTCGCCGCGGCGTTCCACCTTGGCGACGTCGGCGCCGAGGTCGCCGAGCATCTGCGCGCAGAGCGGGCCTGCCACCACCCGCGTCAGGTCCACCACGCGCAGGCCATCGAGTGCCCCGGCCATGTTTCCTCCTGTGGATTTCGCCGTGCAGGGTGGCCCAGGACGGGCGACGCGAAAAGCCCGGCTGGCGCAAGGCGGGGTCGCACGGCAGGATGGCGGCAACGACAGGGAGGGAACGTCATGGACCGCAGGGTTTTCCTGGGTGGCGGGGCCGGCATGCTGCTGGCAGCGCCGGTCGTGTGGGGGCAGGAACGGTTCCCGGCACGGGCCGTGCGCGTGGTGGTGCCCTTCGCGCCGGGCGGGCCGACCGATGTCTTCGCGCGGCGCTTCGTGGACCGGCTGCAGCGCGCGCTTGGCCAGACGGTGGTGATCGAGAACAAGGCCGGCGCCGGCGGGATGATCGGGGCGCAGGATGTCGCGCGGTCGCGGCCGGACGGGTATTCGCTGATCTTCCATGCCTCGTCCTCGGCGGTGACCAGCCCGCTGGTGTACCGGCGGCCGCTCTACGACCCGGTGAAGGACTTCGAGCAGATCGCGCTGCTGGGCGTGGTGCCCTTCGTGCTCGGCGTGGGACCGCAGACGGGGGCGCGCACGACCGCGGAGCTGGTGGCGAAGCTGCGGGAGCAGCCCGGCCGGCTGTCCTACGGCTCCTCGGGCGTCGGGACGTCGAACCACCTGGCGGGCGCGCTGTTCCTGGCGCGTGCGGGGGACCTGCGGGCCGAGCACATCCCCTATCGCGGCAGCGGGCCGGCGATCCAGGACCTTGTCGCCGGCACCACGGCCTTCCAGGTGGATACCTTCGGCACGCTGCACGGGCTGCACAGGGACGGGCGCATCCGCATCACCGCCGTGATGCATCCGGCGCGCAGCGCCGTGGACCGCGACATCCCGACGCTCGCCGAACAGGGCATTGCCGGGGCGGAGGCCAGCACCTTCAACATCCTCGCCGCCCCGGCCGGAACGCCGCGGGAGGTGCTGGCGGTGCTCTCGGACGCCACGCGGCGCGTCATGGCGGACGGCGAGTTCCAGGCCGAGCTGCTGTCGATCGGCATCGAGCCGGTGGCCGACAGCGGGCCGGAGCAGACCCTGCGCTTCCTGTCCGGGGAGGTGACGAAGTGGCGCGCTGTGGTGCAGGCGGCGGGCGTTTCGATCGAGTGACCTGCGTGGTGGACGCGGCGGGCCAAGCCGTGCTGCGGTGCGCGCCATGATCCGCCGCGCGCTCCTGACCGCCCTGCTCGCCCTGCCGCTGCCCGCCCTGGCGCAGACCGGGCCTTCCTTCGACTGCGCCCGCGCCCGCGCCTGGGACGAACGCAACATCTGCGCCTTCGGCGATCTCGCCGCGCTGGACCGCCAGATCGCCGCGGCCTGGCGCGCGGTGAACGAGCGCGCCCCGGAACAGGACCGCGCGCGGCTCCAGGCCGAACAGCGCGCCTGGCTCGGCGAGCGGCGCGCCTGCCAGGGGCCGGTGGAGCGCGAGGCCGTGTCCTGCCTGCGACGGACGATGCGGGCACGGGCGCGGGACCTGGAGGCGATGGCCCAGGCGGCGCCGGGGGGCGGGTCCTCGGCGAGTTCCTCCGCCGTGCCGACGGCCAAGCCGGCGGCGGCGCCGACACCGCCGCAGACCGTGCTGCGCGCGGCGGATTGCGCATCGCCCGCCGGATGGGCGGCGCAGCGCATCTGCACCGTGCAGGGGATGCGGGAACTCGACGCCGCGGTGGTGCAGGAAGCGCAGACGGCGCGGGCGCGCTTCGCGGCGCAGCCGGCGGTGCTGGCGGAGATCGAGGCAGCGCTCGCGCGCTACGTCACGCAGCGCGAGGCCTGCGCGCGCGCCCTCGGCCGCATCCCGGTGGACTGCCTGCAGGAGACGATGGAGGACATGCGGACGGCGCTGCGGCGCCGCCTCGCGGTCGCCTCCGCGACGACGCGCGGAGGCTGAGCGGTCAGTCCTCCCGCAGGGCTCGGCGCAGCTCGAACTTCTGGATCTTGCCGGTGGCGGTCTTGGGCAGCTCGCCGAAGGTGACGTGCCGCGGCGCCTTGAAATGCGCGAGGTTCGCGCGGCAATGCGCGATGATGTCCGCTTCCGTCACGCGAGCGCCGGGCTTCAGCGTGACGAAGGCGTGCGGCACCTCGCCCCATGTCGGGTCGGGGTGGGCGACGACGGCGGCTTCCATCACATCCGGGTGGCGGTAGAGCGCTTCTTCCACCTCCAGGCTGCTGATGTTCTCGCCGCCGGAGATGACGATGTCCTTGGCGCGGTCCTTCACCTCGATGTAGCCGTCGGGGTGCAGCACACCGAGGTCCCCGGTGCGGAACCAGCCATCGACGAAGGCGGCCGCATTCGCACGCGGATTGCGCAGGTAGCCCTTCATCACCGTGTTGCCGCGCAGGGCGATTTCCCCGAGCGTCGCGCCGTCCGCCGGCACGCGCGCGCCGGTCGCCTGGTCGAGCACCGTCGCGTCTTCCAGCGTGGGCAGCGGCACGCCCTGGCGCGCCATGAAGGCGGCCTTCTCCGGCAAGGCGAGGTTCGCCAGTTCCGGCTGCCAGGCGCACAGCAGCGACGGGCCGTAGCATTCCGTCAGGCCATAGAGATGGGTGACGTCGAAGCCGAGTCCCTCCATCGCGGCGATGACAGGGGAGGGCGGCGCGGCCCCGCCGGTGGCGATGCCGACCCGGTGCGGAAAGGCTCGGCGCTGGTCCGCCGGCGCGTGGATCAGCATCGTCAGCACGACGGGCGCGGCGCAGAGATGCGTGACACCGTGTTCCGCGATCAGCGCGAAGATGCGCACCGGTTCGACGCGGCGCAGGCAGACATGCGTGCCGCCCTGCAGTGTGACCGCCCAAGTGTAGGTCCAGCCATTGCAGTGGAACATCGGCAGCGTCCAGAGATAGACGCTGCGTGGCGTCAGCGCGAAGGCCAGCGCATTGCCGCAGGCATTCAGGTAGGCGCCGCGGTGATGCACCACCACGCCCTTGGGATCGCCCGTGGTGCCGGAGGTGTAGGAGAGCGAGATCGCCTGCCATTCATCGGGCGGCGGCGCCACCGGGAAGCCTGCGTCGCCGCTGGCGATGAACTCCTCGTAGGGGGTGGCGTCGATCGCGGCGCCGCCGGGGCCTTCCGGATCGTCCACGATGACGACGTGCGGCGGTTTCTCGGCGCCGTCCAGCGCCGCCGCGGCCAATGCGGCGAATTCCCGGTCCAGCAGCAGCACCTTCGCGCCGGAATGGCCGAGGATGAAGCGCACCGTCGGCGCATCCAGCCGCGTGTTGATCGGGCACAGCACGGCATGCGCCATCGGCACCGCCATGTGCGCTTCCAGCATCTCCGGGATGTTCGGCAGCAGGGCGGCGACGACATCGCCCGGCGCGACGCCCGCCCGGCGCAGCGCGGAGGCAAGCCGCCGGCAGCGCTCGAGATACTGCGCATAGGTCAGGCGCCGCGCGCCGTGGATGATCGCGGTGCGGTCCGGCCAGATGCGCGCAGCCCGGGGGAGGAAGGAGACCGGCGAGAGCGGGACGTGGTTGGCCGCCGATTTCGGCAGGTCGTCTTCCATCCGGTTCATCCCTTGCCGAGGGCGCGCGGCGCGCTGACGGCGCAGCGCGCGCGCGTGATGTCGTCCAGCAGCGCTGCGGCCTCGGCATGGCCGGCCGCGCCGGGGTCGAAGCGGCCGGCGCGAATGGCGGCGGCGAAGGCGCGCGGGTCGCCGGCGAGCGCGGCCATGCGCGCGACCGCTTCGGCTTCCCAGGCGGAATCCTGCGCGGCCTCGCGCGAGGCGATCGCGATGGCGTTCGCGACCATGCGCGCCGCGAAGGCCTTCTCCGCGGGGAGCGCCGGCAGCAGCTCGTCCAGCAGCACCGCCCGCGCGGTCGCGAGCAGGTCGGGGCCTTCCGGCGGTTCACGCAGCATTGCGGGCTTCCACCATGCGCAGGATCTCCCATTCCAGCCCGGGCACGATGTGGCCGGTCAGCGCCAGTTCCAGGTTGCGCTCGACGCCGGAGATGTGCCGTTCCGCCTGGTCCACCGCGATCGAGGCCCAGCGGATATGGGCGGCGAGTTCCCACCAGCGCACGCGCGCATCGTCGACGCCGCCATGGCCTTCATACAGCGCCGCGCGCGGGCCGATGCCGCCGGCCTCCTGCGCGTCATTGCCGAAGCGCCAGCACTTCGCGCAGAGCCAGCCGAGATCGGCATGCGGGTCCGACCACAGGGCGAATTCCCAGTCGAGCACCGCGGTCACGCCGCGCTCGTCCAGCATGATGTTGCCGGTGCGGAAGTCGTTGTGGACCAGCACGGCGGGGACCGGCGGGGGCGCGGTGCGCTCGAGATGCCGCAGGCCCCATTCCAGCACGGGCCGCGCATGGCGCTGGCGGTCGAGCGCTGAACGCTGGTCGGCCACGAAGGCGAGGCAGGGGTCGGCGGGCGGTTCGCCGAGGAACCGCAGATCCTCGCGCGGCGGCCGGATGGTGTGGATGCGCGCGAGTTCCCGCCCGAGGGCGCGCACGCAGGCTTCCCGCCCGCCGCCGAAGGTTTCGCCCTTCACCACGCGATGCGCCGCGGCGGTGCCGGCCACGCGCCGCATGACGAAGAAGGGCGCGCCGACGATCGAAGGATCCTCGCACAGGAACAGCGGCTCCGGCACCGTCACGCCGGCCGCGTGCGCGGCGCGCAGCAGCGCGTATTCCTGCGCGCGGCCATGCGAGACGGCGAGCGTCGCCGCATTGTCCGTCCGCAGCACCCAGGACCGCTCGCCGGAGACATCGAGCGCCCAGTTCTGCTGGATGGCGCCGCCCGAAAGCAGCGTCATCCCCCCGATCGCCAGCGCCGCATCGCCGGAGGCGGCGCGCAGCCATTCCGTCAGCCGGGCGCGGCGGGCGTCATCCATGCCGGGCCTTGCCCGCGACATCTGGCTGGCCCCAGGCGAAGAAGCCGTCGCCTTCGGTGCGCAGCACATTCGCCAGCACCATGCGGTGCACTTCGGAGGCACCGTCGACCAGCCGCGCCTGGCGGGCGTAGCGGTAGATCCACTCGATCACGGTGTCCTTCGAATAGCCGCGTGCGCCGAGAAGCTGCAGCGCCGTGTCCACGGATTTCTGCAGCGCGTCGGCGACGACGATCTTGGCCATCGACACCTCCTTGCGCGCGAAGGAGCCCTGGTCGAGCGCCCAGGCGGCCTTCATGGTCAGCAGGCGGCCGATCTCGATCTCCATCGCCGCCTGGCCCACCAGGCCCTGCACGCTTTCGCGGTCGATCAGCTTCGCCCCGAATGATTCGCGCTGCTTGATGCGCGCCATGGCGATCTCGAGCGAACGCCGCGCCAGGCCGAGCCAGCGCATGCAATGCGTCAGCCGCGCCACGCCGAGGCGCATCTGCGTCAGCTTCAGCCCGTCGCCGACGCCGAGCAGCCGCTGGGAATCCGGCACTTCCAGCCCGTCGAACTCCAGCTCGCAATGCCCGCCATGCTCCTCAGGCCCCATGATCGGGATGCGGCGGAGGATCTTCCAGCCCGGCGTGTCGGCATCGAACAGGAAGGCGGACAGGCCCTTGCGGTCATCGTCGGAGGTGCGCGCGATGATGATGAAGACCTTGGCGTTGCCCGCGCCGGTGATGAAGTGCTTGCGGCCGGTGATGCGCCAGCGGTCGTTGCCGACGCGCTCGGCCTTCGTGTAGGTCAGGTTGGGGTCGGAGCCGCAGCCGTCCGGCTCGGTCATCGCGAAGGCCGACTGCACGGCGCCGTCCACGATGGGCCGCAGCCAGCGTTCCTTCATCGCTTCCGGCAACACCTTGTCGAGGATCATCATGTTGCCGTCGTCGGGTGCGGCGCTGTTGAACACGACGGGGCCGAAGATGGATCGGTTCATCTCCTCGTAGCAGGCGGCCATGCCGATGCGCGGCAGTTCCATCCCGCCCAGGCGCTTCGGCATCTGCAAGGCCCAGAGACCTTCGGCCTTCGCCTGCCGGCGCATGTCCGTCAGGACGTGCGGCGCGATGTTGTCGTGCTCGTCGTAGTTGGCGCGGTCGGATTCCAGCGGGATCAGCCGCTCGTCGACGAAGCGTCGCACCCTGACGCGGACGTCCTCGATCTCGGGGGGGAGCACGAAATCCATGGGGCGGGATCCTAGAGCGGGTTGACCGAGTGGCCGCCATCCACCGTCAGCGTCGCCCCCGTCATGTGGGCACCCGCGGCGGAGGCGAGCAGCAGAAGCGGACCGGTGAGGTCGTCCGGGTTGCCCAGCCGGCGCTGCGGCACGCGCCGGATCATCGCCTGGCCGGGTTCGGAGGCGAAGAACTCGCGATTGAGGTCGGTGGCGAGGTAGCCCGGCGCCAGCGCGTTCACGCGGATCGAATGCCGTGCGAGCTCAACCGCCATCTGCCGCGTCAGGTGCAGCAGCCCGGCCTTGGCGGCCGTATAGCCCGCGACGCCCGGGATCACGCGCTTCCCCAGCACCGAGGCGATGTTGATGATCGACCCCGGCAGCTTCGCCGCGGCCAGGCGCTTCGCCGCTTCCTGGCCGACCAGGAAGCAGCCGCGCAGGTTCACGGCCATGACGCCGTCCCAGTCCTCGATGCCCTGCTGCAGCAGCGGCCTGGTCACCGCGATGCCGGCATTGTTGACGATGATGTCGCACGGCCCGCCGAGGGCGGCTTCGGCGGCGTCGAAGGCGGCGGGGATGGTGGCGGGGTCGGTCACGTCCAGCGGCACCGCCGCCGCACCTTCGCCGAGCTTCGCCGCCAGCGCCGTGACGGCCTCCATGCGCCGGGCCGCGAGCGCCACCCGCGCCCCCGCCCCGTGCAGCACCCGGGCGAAATGCGAACCGAGCACGCCCGAGGCCCCGGTCACGAAGGCCCGCCGCCCTTGCAGCGAAAACAGCCCGGCGATGTCCACGCCCGTCTCCTTCCCTTGCTTGCCCCGAGGGGTGCCACCCGTTGCGCCCGCCGGCAAGCCCCGCGATGCTGCCCGGCACCGCAGGAGACACCCGATGACGGCAAGGACGGCGCTGGTGACGGGCGCGCAGCAGGGCATCGGCGCCGCCGCGGCGCGGGCCTTCGCCGTCGCCGGCTACGACGTGGCGGTGAACTGGCTGGACGACCTCGCCGCGGCCGAGGCGGTCGCCGCCGACATCCGCGCCGCCGGCCGCCGCGCCGTGATGGTCCAGGGCGATGTCGGCACCGCGGCGTCCTGCGCCGCGCTGGTGCAGGCTGCGATCGAAGGGCTCGGCCGGCTCGACGTGCTGGTCAACAATGCCGGCATCTTTCCGCGCGTGCCCTTCCTCGACATGACCGAAGCGGAATGGGACCGCGTGCTGGACGTGAACCTGAAGGGCAGCGCCTTCTGCGCCCAGGCGGCGGCGCGCCACATGGTCGCGACCGGCACGAAGGGGGTGATCCTGAACCTCTCCTCCTCCTCGGTGCGCGGCGCCGTGCTCGGCGTGCACTATTCCGCCACCAAGACGGGCGTCATCGGCATCACCCGGTCGATGGCGCTGGCGCTGGCGCCGCATGGCATCCGCGTGAACGCGATCGCCCCGGGCCTGACCGACACGGCACAGCCGCGCCACGGCAACACGGAGGCGGAACTGGCCGAGATGGCGAAGGCCATGCCGCTCGGGCGGATGGGGCGGCCGGAGGAGATCGCGGGGTTGATGGCCTATCTCGCCTCGGACGCCGCCGAGTGGATCACCGGGCAGGTCTACCACATCAATGGCGGCGTCTACCTCGCCTGAAGGAGCGGGCTGGACCGCGCCGCCGCCGCGCGGCAGGATTCATTGCCCCACGACGGAGATCCCCATGCGCGCCCTGACGCTTGCCGTGCTTCTCGCGGTGGCGGCGATGCCGGCCGCCGCCCAGCCCGAGCCCGGCGACGCGCGCGCCGGCCTGCGCCTTGCTGCCACCTGGTGCGCGAACTGCCACCAGGTCGCGCCGGGCGGGCCGGGACCCTCCACGGATGCGGCGCCGACCTTCCGCTCCATCGCGCGGATGACCTCCACCACCTCCATGTCGCTGCGCGCCTTTCTCCAGACTCCCCACCCGAGCATGCCGGACTACCGGCTGACGCGGGAGGAACTGGACGACGTGGTCGCCTACCTGATCTCCCTGAAGCGCTGAGAGACCGTTTGGAAAGTCCGGCACCGGCCCGCACCCCCACCCGGCCACCCATTCCAGCATACTGACATGGGTGGGGCCCGGGCCGCTGCCGGACCCGGAAACGCGCCGCGAGGTGCGTTTCCGGACGGGCTCTGAGCACCCGGTCTGGCGGGATCCCGCGGTCCGCGCTACGCAAAGCGCAGATCATTGGGGGAAAACGCCAGGTGTCCGCTGCCGCTGACCGCTTCCGCATCGCCTACCTGATCCGGGTGCCGCACCAGTCCTTCCTCGATACCGCGGCGCAGGATCCGCGGCTCGAGGTGGTGCGCATGACGCTCGACGAGGGCGAGGAGGCGGCGCTGAAGCTGCTCTCCACCTGCCAGGGCTACTACGTGAAGGCGTCGCGGGATGAGCTGCCGAAGCCCTTCCATGTCAACGACACGTTGCTGGCGCGGCTGCCGAATCTGCTGATGGCGGCCTCCCAGGGCGCGGGGTACGACACCATCGATCCCGCCGCCTGCACCCGCGCCGGTGTGCTGCTGGTCAACCAGGCCGGCGGCAATGCGGAAGCGGTGGCGGAACACGCCGTCGGCATGATGCTCGCGCTGCTCAAGCGCTTCCCGGAATGCCACGCGGCCATGCGCGAGGGCCGGGCGCAGCGGCGCGAGGAGTTCATGGGCCGCAACCTCTACGGCAAGACGGTCGGCCTCGTCGGCATCGGCAATGTCGGCACCCGCACGGCCGGCATCCTCAACGCCGCCTTCCATTGCCGCGTGCTGGCCTACGATCCCTATGTGGATGCCGCGACGGTCGCCGACCGCGGCGCGGAGAAGGTGGACGACTTGCGGAAGATGCTCGCCGAATGCGACGTCGTCTCCCTGCACTGCCCGCTGACGCCGGAAAGCCGCGCCATGATGGCGGCCGACGCCTTCGCGGTGATGAAGCCCGGCTCGGTGCTCGTCACCACCGCGCGCGGCTCGATCCACGACGAGGGCGCGCTGCTCGCCGCGCTGAACTCCGGGCACATCGCCGGCGCCGGCCTCGACGTGTGGGAGCAGGAGCCGCCGCCGGCCGACCACCCGCTGCTGTCGCACCCGGCGGTGATCTGCACGCAGCACACGGCCGGCGTCACGCATGAAAGCCGCGCGATGATCACCCGCATTGCGGCCGAGGCCTTCTCCGCCTTCGCCGCCGGCCGCTTCCCGCCGCGCATCATCAACCCGGCGGTCAAGGCGCGTGTGGCGGAACGGTATCAGGCCGCGCTCGGGCGCCCCATCACGGACTAACCTCGCGCTGATCCGGCTTGGCGGCCGGGCGCGACGGCGGGAGGATGGCGGCGATGACCGCCACTCCGAGCCGCGCCCTGACCGTTGCCGTGCTGGGCACGACGCAGACCCTCTCCTGGGGATCCTCCTACTACCTGCCGGCCATCCTCGCCGCGCCGATCGCGGCGGAGTTCGGCATCTCCCGCGCCATGGTCTTCGGCATCTTCTCGTCGGCGCTGCTGCTGACGGCGGTGCTCGGGCCGGCGGCGGGCCGGGCGATCGACACGCGCGGCGGGCGGGACGTGCTCGCCGTCTCCAACCTGGTCTTCGCCGCCGGGCTGGCGCTGATGGGGCTGGCGCCCGGGCCGCTGGTCTTCGGCCTGGCCTGGGCGGTGATGGGCGTGGCCATGGCGATGGGCCTCTACGACGCCGCCTTCGCGGCCCTCGCCGCGCTCTACGGCAAGGAGGCGCGCAACAGCATCACCGGCATCACCCTGATCGCCGGCTTCGCCAGCACGGTGGGCTGGCCGATGACGGCGCTGATGGAGGCCGAATGGGGCTGGCGCGGCGCCTGCTTCGGCTGGGCGGCGCTGCAGCTCCTGCTCGGCCTGCCGCTCAACCGGCTGCTGATCCCGCGCGTGCCGCCGCCGGCGAAGGCCGCCGCGTCGGCCGCGAACGGAAACGGGCCGGCGCCCCGCCTCGCCGACATGGCGCTGCTGGCCTTCGTGCTCGCCACGGCGGGGTTCAGCGCCTCGGCACTCGGGGCGCATCTGCCGGGCGTGCTCCAGGCGACGGGGGCGACGGCGGCGGCGGCGGTGGCGGCCGGCGCGCTGCTCGGTCCCGCCCAGGTCGGCGCGCGCATTCTGGAATTCGGCTTCCTGCGCCGGATCAGCCCGCTGGTCTCCGCCCGCATCGCGGCGGCGGCGCATCCTGTCGCCGTCGCCGTGCTGCTTGCGGGCGGTGCGCCCATGGCGGCGGTCTTCGTGCTGATCCACGGGGCGGGCAACGGGATGCTCACCATCACGCGCGGCACGCTGCCGCTCGCGCTGTTCGGGCCGGTCGGCTACGGGCGGCGGCAGGGCCTGATCACCGCCCCGGCGCGGGCGGCGCAGGCACTCGCGCCCTTCGGCTTCGGGCTGCTGGTCGATGCCCATGGGGCGCAGGCGCTGTGGCTGACGGCGGGGCTGGGGATGATGGCGGTGGCGGCGCTGTTTCTGCTGCGGATGAAAGGTCGGGGGGAGTGAACTCCCCCCGATCCCCCCTCCTTCCTTGATTCCTTGGGAACTGACCGCCGCAGTCAGTTCCCGGGTCCCAAAGAAGGGAGGGGGTTCGGGGGAGGTTCACCCTCCCCCGGCCTTCACCGCGGCAGCGTCTCCACGAAGTACTCGAAATTGTCCGCGTTCTCCGCCGCCCGCATCCCGTCCTCCTTCGCGAGCGCCAGTGCCCCGTTCGGCCGGTAGACGTGGTCGCGCGTATTGGCCGCGATGTGCGTCGCCTCGTGGATCAGGATTCCCCAGCGCGAATCGGTGCCGTCCATCCGTGCCCGGAAGAAGGGCGGGCAGACGCCCAGCACCAGGTCCCGTTCGCGCGCATAGGCGAAGCGTCCACCCGGGCAGGAGGCAGGGTCGTTGCAGCGGATATCGAGCCCCTCGGTGCTCGCCAGCCGCTGCGCCGTCAGTTCCAGCGTGATGCGGATGCCCTTGCGCGGCGCGTCGCCGAACCAGCGGCGGATATGCGGGTGCTCCGGCTCCTCGCGCACCAGGCGGACGGCCTCGGCGATGCGGAGGCGCGCTTCCGCGAGGGCCTCGTCGAGCACCGGCCGGTGCTCGACCGTGCAGAGGGGGCCGGGAATATCGGCCGGGCCGCGTTCGAGCGGGGGCGGCTTGCTGGTGGGCAGTTCCACCTGCAGCACGCGCTCGTTGCGTTCGAGCGGCGGCGGCTTGTCGGTGGGCAGGTCGGCCAGGGCGGGGGCCGCGAGCAGCAGCAGCAGCGCGGCCGTGATCGGCCAGCGCGGCGTCGGCGGGGCGGTGGGCTTGCGGCGCATCGTCATTCCGCAGAGCAGCCGATCGCCGGCCGGTGCGCCATGAATCGCTTCACCCGCCGTCCCGCGGGCCGGCGGCCACGGCGCCGAGCCCCGCTTCGTCGAGCACGAACAGGTACGCCTTCTCGGTGTCGTAGGCGACGAGGTTGGCCGCGCGCCAGGCGTTCAGGATCGAGATGATGCTGCGCGTGGTCGCGCCCAGCAGGTCCGCGAGATCCCCCTGGCGGAACCGGGCGGCGAGCCGCACGCCCTTCTCGGTCTTCACGCTGTCGGCCTTGAGCAGGTAGAGCACCTGGCGCGCCAAGCGTACTTCGAGCGGCGCGAAGGTCGCATCCTGCAGCAGGCCGAAGGTGCGGCGCAGCCGGCCGGAGAGCAGCCGCGCCAGCGCAAGGCCGAGGCTGGGC
The DNA here is from genome assembly GCF_018129005.1 of Neoroseomonas eburnea. Lineage (GTDB taxonomy): Bacteria > Pseudomonadota > Alphaproteobacteria > Acetobacterales > Acetobacteraceae > Neoroseomonas > Neoroseomonas eburnea. Next base: position 2,693 of record NZ_JAAEDL010000009.1, on the reverse strand, counting down.
TCGGTCTGCGCGGCCTCCAGGAAGGCGGCGGCGGGGATGCGCACGAGCTTCACTTCCCCGATCACCACCGCGTCCGCGCTGCGGGCGGCGCCGTCGAGCACGCCGATCTCGCCGAAGACGTCGCCGGTGCGGAAGACCTCGACCATCAGGCGCTTGGCGGCGGAATCGGGCGCGCCGACGCGCACGCGGCCACGGCCTTCGATCACCGCATAGACGGCGTCCGGCGGGTCGCCCTGGGTGAAGAGCGGCGCGCCGTCCGCGGGTGCGACCCTGCGTGCGCCCTCGGCTAGGCGGGCAAGGCCCGCCGGCGACAGGTCGCGAAACAGGGCGATGCGCCCGAGATCCTCGGCGAGGCGCGTGTCGCTCATGCCATCTCCTCCTCGGCGCCCGCGCGCCGCAGCGCGTAGAGCGGCAGTGACCCGAAGCCCTTCGCCGTCGGAATGCGGCCGGCATAGTCGCAGGCGAGGCCCGCGCCGCGCGGCAGCAGCGCCACCTCGCAGGCGAAGGCCTCGGTGGCGAAGATGCGGCCGGGCGGCGTGACCGGCTCGATGCGCGCGGCGCGCGTCATGGCCCGGCCGGAGAATTTTCCCGCCCGCTGCACGGCGTCGTAGACCGGCAGCAGCGGACCGAAATCGATCGCGAAGCGCGGGTGGATCGGCGGGGTCTGCGATTCCAGCGCGGCGCGCATGTCGAAGGCGCAGGCGGCGGCGGTGGTGACCTGCTCGAAGGCGACCTGCACCGCATCGCCCCAGGCATTGCGGTAAACCGACGGGTGGCGGTCGAGGGCCGCGCCCATGGCGATCAGCGGTCCTTCGTAGAAGCGCGCGAGGCCGGCATCGTCGAGTGCGCTGAAGCGCGGCAGGTCGCCGAACAGCACGGCCATGGGGCGGCGCTGCACCTCCGGCGGGCCATTGCCGTTGGCCGATCCGTTGCGCGGCCACGGCCAGCCGAGGTGGATCGACCGGCCGCCCGCGGCCGTCCAGGACTGCACGTCCGCCCCCGTCCCGGCGGCGCCGCGCGACGCCTGGCCGTCCCAGGCGGTGACCTGCACCGCGAGCCCGTCGCGATGGCGGGCATGCAGCCGTGCGAGGCCCATGGCCCGGCGCGCGGCCATGGCGAGATGCAGGTCGTCCCCGGCATAGGGCCGTTCGTCGAGCTGGATGATGCGCACCCGCGGCAGCAGGGCGCGGAAGCGCGGCACCCAGCGCTCGCCGGCGGGGGCGACGGAATCGGTCTCGTAGGTGACGGGGTCGCAGGGCAGCACGGCGGTCGGCACGATGCCGGCGCGCAGCAGCGCCTCGACGGCCAGGATGTCGAGCCCGGCGGCAAGGCCACCGAAGGCGGCGCCGACATGTTCCGCGGCGATGACCGCATCGAGCGCGGCGGCGAGCCCGGCCTCGGTCGCGGCGTCGTCCTGCCCTGGCTTCGGCATGTGGCCGGTGTAGTGCAGCACGGCGGGGACGCGCAGCGCGTCGACGAAGCCCGGCGCCAGGCCGAGCGCCGCCGCTTCCCGCCGCATCTGCCGCCTCGTGGTGGCGCGCGCGGACAGGTCGTTGCCGGCGCGCGCCTCCGCCTCCTCGAGCGCGCGCCGGGCCTCCATGGTGCGGCCGGCGAGCAGCAGGGCCTCGGCCTCGGTGGCGGCGGACCAGTAGTCGCCGGCGTCGCGGTGGCCTTGCAGCACCTGCTCGGCGATCGCGGCGGCGGTCTGGCGGTCGCCGCCCAGCAGGCCGAGCGCGGCCGCGTTCACCCCGTGCCAGCCGGCGCCGCCGCGGCGCCAGAGCACGTCGTAACGCCGCGCCGCTTCGGCCAGCAGGGGGCCGCGCACGGCGGCCGGCTGCTCGAAGGCGCGGTCCTTGATCAGGCGGGCGCCGAGGGCCGCGACCTCCGGGTCCGATTCGGCATCGAGGCGGAGGCGGTGGAAGAGGTCGAGCGCCATGCCCGTGGCCCCGGCCCGCGCGATGGTCAGCGTGGCGCGGTAGCGCAGCGCGACGTCGTCGGGCCGTTCGGCCAGCGCCGACATGGCGCGGTCATGGGCGGAAAAGAGAAGGCCCTCGGCCTCCAGTGCCAGGACCTCCGCGAGCGGTTCGGACATCGGCCCTCGGCCACGGGAAAGATACAAGTCTAGGTGTCCGGCGAAGGGCGGGCAACGTGGCGGTGATGCAATGGCGTCGCGGCGCGCGCTGTGCCAGAAACGATCACCCCGGACGCCGCCGATGCCGCACGATGTCTTCCTGAGCTACGCGTCTGCCGACCGCGCCGCGGCCGATGCCGTGTGCGTGGCGCTGGAGGCGCGCGGCATCCGCTGCTGGATGGCGCCGCGCAACGTGCCCGCCGGCGCCGATTGGGGCGAGGCGATCCTGACCGCGATCGGCCGCGCCCACGCCATGGTCCTGATCCTGTCGCGCAACACGGCGGGTTCCGTCCATGTCAGGAACGAGGTCGTCACCGCCGTGTCCCAGTCCCTCGCGCTGGTCCCGGTGCGGATCGAGGACTGCCAGCCGGGCGGCGCGCTGCGGCTGCATCTCGCGGGTTCCCACTGGCTGAACGTCTTCCCTCCGCCGATCGAGCAGCACGCGGACGCGCTGGCGGCCGGCGTGCGGCTGGCGCTGGCGGCCGACGCGACCATCGAGCTGCCGCGCGCGCAGGCGGCAGCCCTGGTGGCGGCGGCGCGGGCGGCCTCGGCCGGGCGGGTG